>CAVYID010000011.1:0-65088 GCA_963768535.1 uncultured beta proteobacterium
ACTGGTACCGTTGCGTATTGTTCGTCACATATGTTATTGTGGCATTGCCGAATATTCCGGTAGAAGAAATTAAGGTTGAATCCACTCCTGAAAGAATAGCGCGTGGTGATTACCTGGCGAATAATGTGATGGGATGTTTGGGTTGTCATACACGTCGCGACTGGACCCGGTTTGCCGGTCCGGTCATTCCCGAAACCCGGGGGGAAGGAGGGGAGCATTGGGGAGCCGATATAAATTTCCCGGGGGATCTTGTATCGCCGAATATCACACCTGAACACCTTGGTAACTGGAGTGACGCGGAAATATTCAGGGCCATTACTGCAGGGGTAAGTAAAAACGGCCGGCCGCTATTCCCGATCATGCCGTATATGCAATTCGGCAAATTATCGAAGGAAGATATTTATTCCGTAATCGCATATATCAGAACGCTTAAACCGGAGCCTGAAGAGCAGCCGGTTTCTACTTTTAATTTTCCGCTGAATATCATCGTGCACTTAATGCCGGTTCAGGGGACTCATGATCTTTTTGCCTGACAACAGTGATCCGGTAAAGAGAGGAGAATATATGATAACGGCAGCAGCTTGTTTTGACTGTCATACTCCGCAGGATAAAGGACAATATAGCCGATGCGGTCGTCGCCTAGCCGCTGCATCGCCTGCGCGCTGACCCCGAACAGTCCGGGAGCAAAGCCGCAGACCGTCTCCTGCTGGCGGTAGACCGGTTCCCGCTCCACGATGAGCGAGCGCAACAGCACGCCCAAGGCCTGGGCGTGCGATACCGCGTTGCGCCGATCGGTGGTGGAAATTATTTGTCGAGCAACACCTCCAGGCCCATGCGCCCGAGGAAGCATACATCAGGGGCAGCGGCCCAGCCGCTCGCTGTCCAGATTGAAGCGGGCGCCTTGTGCAAGAGGGGCTTGCGGACCGTTCACGTTGTCGTTACTATTAACGACAATTGCACGGTTGTCAAGAGCCCGCCCATGCCCGCCCGTCGACCCGAGACCATCGCCAAGCAAGCCCGAGGGCGCATCGCCCGCATCCGGGAAGCCCTGGCGCGCATCGATTACCTGTGCTCCGGTACGCTGCTCGAGCGCACCAAGATGTGCGGGCGGCCCAACTGCGCCTGCGCGCAGGATCCGGCAGCACGCCACGGACCATACTTCGAGTGGGGACACATGCACGCCGGAAGGCTCGTGCACCGGCAGGTGTCGGCAGAGCACGCCAGCGTGCTGCGCCGTGCTATCAGCAACTATCGGCTGGTGCGAAAGCTACTGCGCGACTGGGAGGTGGAAACCGAGCGCCTCATCGACGCCAAGCAGAACAGCCAGGACTGAACCCCAAGCCGCCGGGAAATTCGGACAAATGCGCGCCGCGATGTGCGGAAAGTAAGTCCGGCGGCGGGGGCACCACGTCATCGGCAAGACCGTCGAGTTGTCGGCGGTCCTCAAGGACGGCCATCTGATCCCGATCGAGCTGTCGCTGTCGACGTGGCTCGTCGGCGAAGAACGGTATTTCAGCGGCATCGTTCGCAACATCAGCGAGCGCGAGCGGCGCGAGCTCAAGCGCAGGAGCCAGAAGCAGAAGCTGGCGGAGCGGGCGAGGTCGCTGGCGCAGCTCAACGAGGCGGTGCGGTCCAATAGCGAGCAACTGCCGGCGCTTTCGAACAAGCTCGCCAAATACCTCTCCCGGCAGGTCTATACGAACTTCTTCGACGGCAGGCGGGACGTCAAGATCGAATCCCATCGCAAGAAGCTCACGGTGTTCCTTTCCGGCATCCAGGGTTTCACGGAGCTGACCGACCGCGTCGAATCGGAGGTTCTGACCAGCGCGCTGAACAAGTATCTGAATGCAGTAGTGTCCGGTTAATGTGCCAAATCTTGAGGAAAACGTCTTGCACGACAGCGGCTTAGCAGCGATTTTGCTTGGTGCCGACTTGAACGCGATCGCCCGTATTGGCGATGCTCCCGGGTATCGCCTGCCCGGGGACCGCCATGTACGTCGGCAAGACGTTGTTCGCCCAGATCATGGACTTCGTGCCGTGGACCAGCTTCCGACGGATCGTGGCCCGCTACGGTGGCGATCGCCGGGTGCGCACCCTCAATTGCGCGGAGCAGTTCCGTGTCCTGGCGTTCGCGCAGTTGACCTGCCGCGAGAGCCTGCGCGACATCGAAGCCTGTCTGCGCGCGAGCGGGCAAGCTCTACCACATGGGCTTGCGCGGGCGGTCGCGCGCAACACGCTGGCCGACGCCAACGAGGCGCGCGATGGCGCATCTGGGCCGAGTTGGCGCAGGTGTTGATCGCCGCGCGCGGCGGCTGTATGCCGACGAGAGCCTGGCGGTCGAACTGGACAGACACGGTCTACGCGCTGGATTCCACGACGATCGATCTGTGCCTGGCGCTGTTTCCCGTGGGCCTCGTTTCGCGCGACCAAGGCGCGCCGTCAAGATGCACACGCTGCTCGACCTGCGCGGCAACATCCCGATCTTCATCCACATCACCGACGGCAAGCTGCACGATGTCAACGTCGCTGGACTGGCTGATGTCCGAAGCCGGCGCGTTCTACATCATGGACCGCGCCTACGTCGACTTCGAGCGGCTGTGGCGGCTGCACCAGGCGCGCGCGTTCTTCGTGACGCGCGCCAAGACGAACTCTCGACTTCCGCCGGCTCTACTTCGCATCCGGTCGACAAGCAGACCGGCGTGCATCTGCGACCAGACGATCGCGCTCGACGGCGCTACGCCGGCGCAAGGAATACCCCGATCGGCTGCGCCGCATTCGCTTCCTGGATGCCGACGAACCGGCAAGAGCTGGTCTTCCTGACCAACAACTTCGACGCTGCCGGCCGCAGACCATCGCCGTGCTCTACAAGCAGCCGCTGGCAGGTCGAGCTGTTCTTCAAGTGGATCAAACAGCACCTGCGCATCAAGGCGTTCTACGGCACCAGCGACAACGCGGTCAAGACGCAGATCTGGATCGCGATCTCGGTCTACGTGCTGGTGGCGATCGTCAAGAAGGAGTTGCACCTCAAGCGAGCCTCTACACAATTCTGCAGATTTTGAACGTGACATTGTTCGAGAAAATGGCCTCTGTTGAAATCTGAGTGGGTAAACTCAGGGCCTTGGTCGTAACTCTGTGGATTGGTTAGCGATGACTGACAAGCTGTTTGAGACAGCGCTGGGGATCAGTGCCCCGTGGTATGTAGCTGGGACGGATTTCGATGCGCCGGCGCGACACGCTGACGATCCGCGTGGACTTCGCGCCGGGCAGTCGTTTTGCCGTGCCGGGCGGTGACGGCGAGCACCCGGTGCACGACACGGTGGCCAAGCGCTACCGGCATCTGAATTTCTTCCAGCACGAGTGCTTCCTGGAGGTGCGCGTGCCGCGGGTGCGGCTGCCCGACGGCGCGGTGCGCCAGGTCGAGCCGCCGTGGGCGGGCAAGCTCTCGGGGTTCACTCTGCTGTTCGAGGCGCTGGTGCTGATGCTGTGCCAGCAGATGCCTTTGCGGCGGCGGCGCGGCTGGTCGGCGAGAGCCGCCACCGGGTGGCCGCGCTCTGCGAGCGCTATGTCGAACTGGCGCTGGCGCAGGCCGACTTCTCCGCCGTTCACGAGCTCGCCATCGACGAGACCTCGCGCGCACGGGGCCATGACTACATCACCTTGGCTGCCGACGCCGTCGCGCGCCGGGTGCTGGCGTCGCCGAGGGTCGCAGCGCGGAGACCGTCGAGACGCTGGCCGAGGAGCTCGGGACCACGGCTGTGCACCGGAGCAAGTCAGCTCGGTGAGCATCGACATGTCGCCAGCATTCATCAAGGGCTGCACCGAGCAGTTTCCCAATGCCCGCATCACCTTCGACAAGTTCCACGTCGTCTGGCATGCCAGCACCGCCGTGGACAAGATGCGTCGCATCGAGCAGCGCACCGACCGCTCCCTCAAAGGCATGCGCTGGTCGCTGCTCAAGGATCGCTCGCGACTGTCGCCGGAGGCCGCCGCCGATCTGGACGCCTTGATCGCCAAGATGACCACGGTGCGCACTGCTCGGGCCTGGAGCTACAAGGAACAGCTGCGCGAGATCCTCGAGCGCAAGCAGATCAACGTCGTGCGCGCCATGCTTCAGCACTGGTGTACCTGCGTGATGCGCTCCAAGGTCGAGCCGATGAAGGAGGTCGCCGCGATGGTGCGTAACCATCTGGAAGGCATCGTGGCCTGGGCGCAGACCCGGCAGACCAATGGTTTCCTGGAAGCGCTCAATGGCTTGTTCCAGGCCGCCAAGCGCCGCGCCCGAGGCTTCACCCGGATGTCCACCATCCGGACGGTCATCTTCCTGATCGCCGGCAAGCTCGACTTCCGCGTGGTCAACCCTCATGCCCGGCAACCCACTTGAAATTCAACAGAGCCAGAAAATGCCTTTGGAACAAGCCCTTGCCAGTGAGGCCGAGATCTCGCCACCCCCCGAAATCTCCAAGCAATTGAGTCTTCAAGGATTTTGACCGGACACTTCTGATCTGAATGAAATGTCGAAGATCGCGCTCGACCACGGCGGAACCATCGACAAGTACATCGGCGACGCCATCATGATCTTCTTCGGGGACCCCGAGACGCCGGGACAGAGGGAGTACGCCATCGCGTGCGTCAAGATGGCCATAGCGTGCAAGCCGCACGAGAAGATCACCGTCACGGACATCGCGCACCCGATAATGACCTATACGGTCGCGGGCTGCCGCCGCGCCTTCCTGGCATCGCCCCGCCGGATCGCGCGGCTGCGCGCGCACTCGAGCGGCGACAGGCGCTATCATCGGGGCGGCGTGCCGACCGCGGCGCGCACGGTGGTGCGGATCGCGCCAACGCCGAGCTGGCCGCTTCGCCAGCCGCTTCGCCGGGAGAATGCCATGCACACTTGCTTCGAATCTGGCCGTAATCGGCGGCAACGGACCACCGGGCGGGTCGCCGCGACCGCGATCGCCATTCTGCTCGTCGCCGGGCTCGGTCTGCCTGCCGCCGCCGTGGCGCAGGGCAGGGACGATCTGTGGGAGGTGACGATCAAGACGGAGATACCCGGGATGCCGATGGTGCTTCCGCCGGTAGTCACGCGCAACTGCACCGCCAGGAACGCCAAGGACGAGGATTACGTTCCCTCGGAGAAGAACTGCCGCATGCGGGACCGGAAGCGCTCCGGCAACAGGCTCTCGTACACGATAGTCTGCGAAGGGAAGGACGCGATGACCATCGCCGGCGAGATGACCTTCGGCACCAACAGCTACGAGGGCCGGATGCGGATGAGCGGCACGGCCAATGGACAACCGATGGACATGACGCAGAAATTCTCGGGCAAGCGCGTCGGCGACTGCACGGCCGCGGCGAAGTGACGTCGCGGCGGCGCGCGCCGGCGCGCGCGCTGCACCCGAATGCTCTCAAGGAGTCCGCATGAAACTCATATGGAAGTTCAACCTCGTGCTCCTGGGCATCTTCGTGCTCGGCTTCGTCGTCGCCGGCTACGTGTCGTGGAGCGCGCTGCAGGCGAACGCGCGCGAGGAGGTGCTGCAGAACGCGCGGCTGATGATGGAGTCGGCGCTGGCGTCGCGCAACTACACGACGACGCAGGTCAAGCCGCTGCTCGCGAAGCAGCTCGAGCACACGTTCCTGCCGCAGTCGGTGCCGGCGTACGCGGCGACCGAGCAGTTCAACGAGCTGCGCAAGGAGCACCCCAACTACGCTTACAAGGAGGCGACGCTCAATCCGTCGAATCCGCGCGACCGCGCCACCGACTGGGAGACCGACGTCGTCAACAGCTTCCGGCAGAAGGCGACCGTGTCCGAGATGGTCGGCGAGCGCGACACGCCGACGGGCCCCTCGCTGTATCTCGCCAAGCCGATCCAGATCAAGAGCCCGGCGTGCCTCGACTGCCACAGCACCGTCGACGCGGCGCCGAAGACGATGGTCGAGCTCTACGGCAACGCCAACGGCTTCGGCTGGAAGATGGACGAGGTGATCGGCGCGCAGATCGTCTCGGTGCCGATGGCGGTGCCGATCGCCCGCGCGACCAGGACCTTCACCGCGTTCATGAGCTCGCTGGCCGTCGTGTTCCTGGCGATCTTCATCCTGCTCAACGTGATGCTCTACACGATGGTGATCCGGCGCGTGACTCGGCTCGCGGCCATCGCCGACGAGGTGAGCCTCGGCAACCTCGACGCCGGAGAGTTCAAGTCGACGAGCCGGGACGAGATCGGGACGCTGACCGGGGCGATGGGCCGGATGAAGGCGAGCCTGGTGCAGGCGATCAAGATGCTCGAGCAATGAGGCGCAGGCGCGCCATGTCGGTGAGCGCAGGGCTGCGCCGGTGACGCCCGATCTCACCCGCCTCGGCAAGTACGAGATCCGGGGCGTCCTCGGCAAGGGCGCGATGGGGATCGTCTACAAGGCGTTCGATCCGCAGATCGAGCGCCCGGTGGCGATCAAGACGATCCGCAAGGACAGCCTCGACGCGGACCTGCTCGAGCAGTTCATGGCGCGCTTCAAGAACGAGGCGCGGGCGGCCGGGCGGCTCACGCACGCCAACATCGTCGGCATCTACGACTACGGCGAGGACAACGCGGTCGCGTACATCGCGATGGAATACGTCGAGGGCACCGGCCTGCGCGAGTATCTGGACCGGCGGGCGAACTTCGACTTCACCCAGCTCGTCGCGCTGATGTCGCAGCTCCTCGACGCCCTCGAGTTCGCGCACCGCTGCGGCGTGGTCCACCGCGACATCAAGCCGTCGAACCTGATCGTGTCCGACGCCGGAGCGCTCAAGGTCGCCGACTTCGGCGTCGCGCACATCGACATGTCCAACCTGACGACGGCCGGCATGGTGATCGGCACGCCGTCGTACATGTCGCCGGAACAGTGCATGGGCGAGGTGGCCGACGCGCGCTCGGACGTGTTCAGCGCCGGCGTGGTGCTCTACGAGCTGCTGACCGGCCGGCGGCCGTTCACCGGCACGGTGCAGGCGATCGCGTACAAGATCTGTCACGAGGAACCCGTGCCGCCGTCGACGCTGTCCGGGCTCGCGCTGCCGCCGGCGGTGGACCGGCTGGTCGCCACCGCGCTGGCGAAGCGCCCCGAGGACCGTTTCCCGAGCGCGCGTGCGTTCCACGATGCGCTGCGCGAGGTTGCGCAGCTGGGTGTGGCCGTCGACGGCGGGGAGGAGACGGTCGCCATCGGCACGCTTGCTGCTGCAGAAGCCGGTGTCCGCGTGGGATGACGCCACGCTCGCCACCGCCGAGCACGAGCTGGCGCAATACCTCGGGCCGATGGCCAGGGTGCTGGTGCGCAGGGCGGCCGCGCGGACACAGGATCGCGGCGAGCTGTGCGCGCTGCTGTCGGAGAACATCGACGACCCCGATACGCGCCGCCGGTTCGTCGATGCGTTCGGGCGGACCGGCAGCGGGTTGCGGTCGGGGGCGTCGGGCGTGCGCAGCGGCGCACAGGCGGGCCGGTCGGCGGCCGGTCGCGCCGCGGGGAGCGTGGCCGGCCGGAAGCGCGGCGGCACCGGCGGCGGCACCGGCGGCGGCACCGGCGACGGATCGGCGCCGGGCGTGCCGCTCGATGCCGCGTACGTGGATCAGGTCACCGCGCGGCTGGCGGTGTACCTGGGGCCGATCGCGCGCATCGTCACCCGGAAGGCCGCGCAGCAGACGGCGAGCCGCGCCGCATTCGTGCGGATGGTTGCCGACAACCTCGGCACGCAGGAGCGCGCCGCGTTCCTGCGCGAGACGGGCTACGCCGACGGGTAGCGGCCGCACGGGCGACGGCAGCCCCGCCGACAGGAGAACCGATGAACCGCCAGCAAGCGCTCCCGCGCGTCACCTATTCCAACATCCGCGCCGACTTCTCCGGCGTGCACGCCGAGCTCGACCGGCGCATCGGCGAGTTCGAGCGCACGCAGCTCGGGCACCTGCGGCCGAACCGCATCGGCGGGCGCGACGACACGCGCGGCGAGACCTACGCGGTGGCCAGCCCGATCGACGCCGATCTGGCCCTGGGCACGCTGGTCGGGGCCGACGGCGCCGCCGTGGACGCCGCGGTGGCCGCGGCGGCGGCGGCGTTCCCGGCGTGGTCGGCAGAGAGTGCCGGCGCGCGCGTCGCCGTCCTGCGCGCGGTGGCGGACGAGCTGGAGCGGCGCAAGTGGGACCTCGCCATTGCCGCGCTGCTCGAGGTCGGCAAGTCGCGGATGGAGGCCCTCGGCGAGGCCGAAGAGGCGATCGACATGGTCCGCTACTACGCCGCCGAGGCCGAGACCCACGGCGGCTGGCAGGCCCGCCCGCTGCAGCGCGCATTTCCGCAGGAGGAGACCTCCGACCGGCTGCGGCCCTACGGCGTGTTCGGCGTCATCGCGCCGTTCAACTACCCGATCGCGCTGTCGGTCGGCATGCTGACCGGCGCGATCCTCACCGGCAACACGGCGGTGCTCAAGCCCAGCGCCGGCATGGGGCTCACCGCCCGCCTGCTGGTCGAGGCCTGCGAGGCGGGCGGCGTTCCCGCCGGTGTCGTCAACCTCGTCTGCGGCGGCGCCGACACCGGCCGGGCGCTGCTGCAGCACCCGGGCGTGGCCGGATTCGTGTTCACCGGCTCGCATCGCACCGGCATGGAGATCCTGCGCCACTGCGCGAGCGGGCGCTGGCACCGACCGGTGATCGTCGAGATGGGCGGCAAGAACCCGGCCTACGTCACGGCCACGGCCGATCTCGACGTCGCCGCCGAGGGGGTCACGCGCTCGGCGTTCGGGCTCTCCGGCCAGAAGTGCTCGGCGCTGTCGCGGCTGTTCGTGCATGCCGCCGTGCACGACGTGCTGCTCGATCGCATCGCCGCCCGCAGCCGCGCGCTCGCGGTCGGCGACCCGCGCCGGGCCGGCATCTTCACCGGTCCCGTCATCGACGCGCGGGCGGGGCAGCGGTTCGCGGACGCGGTGGCCGAGGCGCGCGCCGCCGGCGGCACCGTCGTTTGCGGCGGGGAGCGCGCTCGCCGGCGGCATCCACGACCGCGGCGCCTATGTCGCGCCGACCATCGTCGGCGACCTCGCGCCCGATCACCGCCTCAGCCGGGAGGAGCTGTTCGTGCCGCTGCTGGTCGTGCACCGCTTCGACGATCTCGCCGCCGCGCTGCGCGAGGGCAACGCGGTCGACTACGGGCTCACCGCGGGAATCTACGCGTGGGACGCGGAGGAGCTCGACCTCTTTCTCGACCGCGCGGAGGCGGGCGTGCTCTACGCCAACCGCGCCAGCGGCGCGACCACCGGCGCCTGGCCCGGCATCCAGAGCTTCTGCGGGTGGAAGGGCTCGGGCGCGTCGGGGAAGGGCGGCCTGGGACCGCACTACCTGACGCAGTTCCTGCGCGAGCAGTCGCGCACCATCATGACCGAATGACGGACGGAGGCGCCGGCGATTCCGCCGCGGCGTCGCGCTCGAGCCTCGCCTCCCAGAAGCGCATCGCCATCGCGCGGTACATCGCCGCCGCGGCTGCCCGCTCGGCCGCGGCCTGTTCCGGTTCGCCCGCCCGCGCGTGCAGGCGCGCGAGACCGGCGTGGCAGTGTGCGGCGAGCGGCCGCATGCCGAGCTCGTCGGCGAGCGCCAGCGCATCCTGGAAGTAGCGGCGCGCCGCCGCCGGCTCCGCCGCCGCGTGGAGCTCAGCCCAGCAGGTGGCGCGCGTAGACCTCGTTGCCGCGCTCCTTCTGCTCGGTGGCCAGCTTCAGCGCCGTCGTGGCCAGGCGCATCGCGGCGGCGGCGTCGCCGGCGAGCAGGTGGATCCGGCCGCACTTGACGAGCAGCAGTGCCAGGCGGCTCATCCGGCCCATCCGCGTCGCGCCCTCGACCGCGGCGTCGGCGTGCGCCCGGCCCTCGTCGACGCGCCCGCAGCGCGCCAGCGCGACGCCGAGATCGGCGGCGATCGGCGGCCGCAGCAGCGGCACCTGCTCGCTGACGGCAAAGCCGCGCGCGAGGACGGTGATCGCCGCCTCGAAATCGCCCATGCGCACGCGCGTGCCGCCGAGCCCCAGGCAGGCGTGGCAGACGCTGTACGCGTGCTGCGCGGCGTCGGCCAGCCGCATCCCCTCGGCCGCCAGCGCGTGCGCCCGCTCGAACTCGCCCAGCTCGGAGAGCGTCCACGCCAGATGGCTGCGCGCGCGCACCGCCGGCAGTCCGACCTGCCCGAAAGCGTCGGCTTCGTCCCCGGGCCCGATCAGCGCGATCGCGCGGCGCAGGAATTCGCGCGCCCGCGGATAGTTGCCCAGCGTCCGGTAGATCTCGCCGACGCTCATGTTGCCGGAGACCAGCAGGTCGGTCGCCCCCGCGCGCTCGCCCAGCACCAGTGCGCGCTCGCCGGTCTGCAGCGCCAGATCCGAGTCGCCGACGTTGCCGTGGTAGTTGCTGAGGAAGGAGAGCACCTGCGCCTGGCGCCGCTCGTCGCCGAGCGCCTCGGCCAGCCGCTGCGCCGCTTCCAGCACCTCCAGCAGCCGCTGGTGCCGGCCGAGGGGGACGAGCGCATTGCGCAGGTCGCAATGCAGGTCGAAGGCCTGTTCCCGGAGCTGCCGGGTCGGCGGCAGCCGGTCGATCACCTCCAGCGCGCGCTCGAAGCTGGCGATGGCCTCGACGCTCGCGAACTGGGCGGCGGCCTGGCGACCGGCGGCGCGCAGGTGCTCCAGCGCCTGGTCCCACACCTCGCCCAGCACCGCGTGGCGCGCCAGCACCTCGACCTCGTCGCCGTCGCCGAGCGCGGCCAGGATCGTGCGGTGCAGCCGCTGCCGGCGCTGCTGCAGCAGCGTGTCGTAGGCGACCGCCTGCGTCAGCGAATGCTTGAACTCGTAGGCGAGCCCGCCGGCGTCGCCGCGCTCGACCAGCAGGCCCGCCACCTCGAGGCGGCGCAGCGACCGGCGAAGCTCTTCGGCCGGCAGATCGCCGATGCGCTCCAGCAGGCTCACGCTCGCGACCTCGCCGATGGCGGCGAGCGTCTGCAGCACGCGCTTGTCGGCGCGCGTGAGGCGGTCGATGCGCGCCGCCAGCACCCCCCGCACCGTGGGCGGTATGACCTCGCTGCGGGGGATCGCCCCGAGTCGATACTGCCCCGGGCGTCCCGTGAGCTCCCCGGCGTCGACCATGCCGCGGACGTATTCCTCGATGAACAGCGGGTTGCCGCCGCTGCGGCGCGGCAGCTCGTCCTTCAGCGCGGCCAGCGACTCGTCGTCGCCGAGCAGGTCGGCGATCATCCGCCGGGTGGCGGCGGGCGCCAGGCCGTCGAGCGCGAGCTCCAGCCGCTCGCAATCGGCGAGCCAGCCGGCGTCGTAGTCGGAACGATAGGTCAGCACCACCAGCGTCGACGGCGGCAGGTCGTGCGCGAAGGCGTCGAGAAAGTCGCGCGTATCCGAGGTCACCCATTGCAGGTCTTCGTAGGCCAGCACCAGCGGCCCGTCCGCGGTCATCCGGCGGGCAAGCCAGGTCAGCGCGCCGAACACCTGCTGCCGGCGCTCGGCGACCGGCAACGCGAAGAACCGGTGGTGTGCGGGCAGCGCCCGCAGCAGCGCGAGGATCGGCACGCCCGCGGTGTTGGCATCGCCGTCGAGCGCGACGACCCGCCCGGCGACCCGTTCCTGCACGGTCTTCACGTCGTCGTCGGCGCCGACGCCGAAATACTGGCGCAGGATGTGCACGCCCGGCCGGTACCCGGCGCCGCTGCCGTAGGGGGCGCCCCCGCCGTCGAGGGCGAGGACGTTGCGGCGGGCGACGGCGCGCAGGAACTCGTGCACCAGCCGCGACTTGCCGATGCCGGGCTCGCCGACGACGACGGCGATCCGGCCTTTCCGGTCGGCGATGACGTCGCTGAACAGACCGAGCAGCTGCTCCTGCTCGCCACTGCGGCCGGTGAACGGCGTGAGCGCGCGCGTCGGCGCACGATCGAAGCGCGATCCGCTGGACGCCATGCGCCGGATCTCGGCGGCGTCGACCGGCCGCTCGAAGCCCTTGGCGCGGAGCGCGCCGATCGGGCGCGCCTCGACGCTGCCCTCGGCGAGGCGCACCGTGTCGAGGGTGGCGAGCACGGTTCCCGGCCGCGCCATCTGCTCCATCCGCGCGGCGAGGTGCACCGCCTGCCCGGTGGCGGTGTAGCTCATGTGCAGCCCGTGCCCGCTGACGCTGACCACGACCTCGCCGGAATGCAGCCCGACGCGGATCTGGATCGGCACGCCGAGCGTGCGCTGCATGTCGTCGCTGTAGTGGCGGGCCAGGTCCTGCATGCTGAGCGCGGCGTGGCAGGCCCGCACCGCATGGTCCTCCCACGACACCGGGGCGCCGAACAACGCCATGATCCCGTCGCCCATGACCTGGCTGACCGTGCCGCCGTACTTCTCGACCGCCTCGCACATGTGCTCGAGCACCGGGTCGAGCAGGCGGCGCGCCTCCTCCGGGTCACGGTCGGCGATCAGCTCGGTCGAGCCCTTGAGATCGGCGAACAGCATGGTGACCAGCTTGCGCTCGCCCTCCAGCCCGGAGGTGGCGGTGAGGATCCGCTCGGCGACGTCCCGGCCGCTGTCGCGCGCGCCGGCAGCGGCCGGATGCCCGCATTCGGGGCAGAACTTGGCGCCTGCAGGCAGCGCGGTGCCACAGGCCGTGCACGTCGCGGGCGGCGCGGTTCGGGGCATGGTCGGGCGAGGCGGGGCCGGGTGGCGATCAGTACTCGGTGTACTTCCGGGCGCTGCCCTTGACGCGGCACGCCGGATACCGGATCTCGTTGCGGGCCATCTTCGCAGCGGCCGCCGCCAGGAGGTCGACGTCGAGCCGGTCCGCGATGCGCACCAGATAGAGCAGCACGTCGGCGAGTTCCTCGGCGACCGCGCCCCGCTTCTCCGGCGGCAGCGACGCGCTTTGCGCCTCGGTGAGCCACTGGAAGTGCTCGACCAGCTCGGCGGCTTCGGCGACCAGCGCCATCGCGAGGTTCTTGGGCGAGTGGAACTGCTCCCAGTCGCGCGCCGCGGCGAACGCGCGCAGGCGCTCGCGCAGGTCGTCGAGATCGCGCACGGGCGGGGGAGTCGTCGGGGTGGGCATGGGTGCCGGCGTCGTGGGGTGCATCGGGCGGCGGTCCTGGTGTCCGGGCAAATGAGCGAATGTTAATCCGCCTGCGACCGGCGCGCGAGCGCCTGCCCGAGTCAGGTCTGCCGGAACTGCAGGTCGAACGCCGCCGCGTCGTCCGTGCCGAGCGCCGCCACCAGCGCGGGCATCGCCGCGCGCAGCGGCGCTTCCAGGTTCCACGGCGGGTTGAACACGAACACGCCGCTGCCGTGCATGCCGAAGCCCGCGGCGGACGGGGCGGCGATCGTCAGCGATACGCGCAGCCAGTCTCCCGGCGCGAGGCGCTGCAGTTCCTGCGGCAGCAGCTCGGCTTCGCGCCGCTGCAGCAGCGGGTACCACACGGCGTAGGTCCCGGTGGCGAAGCGCTGCAGCGCGTCGCGCAGCGCGCTGCGCACGCCGCGGTAGTGCTCCTTGAGCTCGTAGGACGGATCGATCAGCACCAGCCCGCGCCGCGACGGCGGCGGCAACAGGGACTTCAATCCGGCCAGGCCGTCGCCGGCGACGACGGCGACCTGGCGCCCGGCCCCGCTGAAGTGCTCCAGCAGCGCCTTGCCGTCGGTCGGATGCAGTTCGAAGCAGCGCAGCCGGTCCTGCGCGCGCAGCATCTGCCGCGCGATCTGCGGCGATCCCGGGTAGTGGCGCAGCACGCCGTCGGGGTTGGCCGCACGCACCTGCCCGACGTACTCGCGCACGGGGGCCGGCAGGTCGCGGCGCGCCCACAGGCGCCCGATGCCGGTGGCGAATTCGGCATTGCGCGCGGCGTAGCCCGCCTCCAGCGAATACGAGCCGGCCCCCGCGTGGGTGTCGATCACCCACAGCGGCTTGTCCTTGCGCGTCAGGTGCTTCAGCAACTGCACCAGCACGACGTGCTTGAGCACGTCGGCGTGGTTGCCGGCATGAAAACCGTGGCGATAGCTCAGCATCCGAGGGTCGCGGGGAAGGGTTGGCGGCCGGAACGACCGGCGCAGTCACGACGGCGCCGGAGACCGGTGCCGCGCGCCGCGCGGGCGGGCGCGGCGGGAACGATCATACCGGACTCTGTAACATAGCCGGGATCGGTGCGCGACGCCGGCCGCGGACCTCCGGCCGCGCGCCGCGCGGGTACCATCCCCCTGTGGCGCGACGGGAGAATGCAGGCGATGACGACCAGCAGACGGATCATTGTGGGCATCAGCGGTGCTTCCGGCATCGTGTACGGCGTGCGCATGCTCGAGGCGCTGCGCGCGGCGGGCATCGAGACGCACCTGGTGATGACACGCTCGGCGCAGCTGGCGCTCGGCCACGAGCTGCCGCTCAAGCCCGCGGACGTGTCCGCGCTGGCCGACGTCGTCCACCGCGTCGACAACCTCGCCGCGTCGATCTCGAGCGGGTCGTTCGCCACCGTCGGCATGGTGGTCGCGCCGTGCTCGATCCGCAGCCTGTCGGAGATCGCGACCGGCGTCACGTCGAACCTGCTCACGCGCGCCGCCGACGTGGTGCTCAAGGAGCGGCGGCGCCTCGTGCTGCTGGTGCGCGAGACGCCGCTGCACCTCGGCCACCTGCGCAGCATGACGCAGGTGACCGAGATCGGCGCGATCGTGATGCCGCCGGTGCCGGCGTTCTACGGCCGGCCGCAGACCATCGACGACCTCGTCGACCAGACCGTCGGTCGCGCGCTCGACCTGTTCGGCATCGAGACCGCGCTGGTCCGCCGCTGGCCGATCGGCAGCGACGGCCCGACGTCGTGACCGGCGGGGCAGGCGCCGGCACCGTACCCTCCATCGTTCCAGGAGCGCCATGAGCACCGACCCGAAGCGACAGGGCCTCGCCACCGGCCTCACCAACTACGGCGACGCGGGCTTCTCGCTCTACCTGCGGCGCTCGTTCGCGAAGTCGATGGGGTTCTCGGCGGCGATGCTCGCGCGCCCGATCGTCGGCATCGCCTACCCCGGCGGCGGATTCAACAACTGCCACCGCCACTTCCCGGAGCTGCTCGACGCGGTCAAGCGCGGCGTGCTCGCGGCGGGCGCCCTGCCGCTCGACTTCCCGACGATCTCGCTGGGCGAGGTCTTCCTCAACCCGACCAGCCTCATGTTCCGCAACCTGATGGCGATGGACGTCGAGGAGATGATCCGCGCGCAGCCGATGGACGCCGTGGTGCTGATGGGCGGCTGCGACAAGACGGTGCCGGCGCAGCTGATGGGCGCGGCGTCGGCGAACAAGCCGGCGATCCAGCTCGTCGGCGGGCCGATGATGACCAGCCGCCACCGCGGCGAGCGCCTCGGCGCCTGCACCGACTGCCGCCGCTTCTGGGCGCAGTACCGCGCCGGGAACGTGAGCGAGGCAGGGATCGGGGAGATCGAGAGCAACCTCGCGACGACCGCCGGCACCTGCGCCGTGATGGGCACCGCGAGCACGATGGCCTGCCTCACCGAGGCGCTGGGCATGGCGCTGCCGGGCACCGCGGCGATTCCCGCGGTGCACGCCGACCGGCTGCGCGCGGCCGAGGCGACCGGCGCGGCGGCGGTGCGGCTGATCGCGCGGCCGATCGCGCCGCGCGAGATCCTCACCGCGGCGGCGGTGGAGAACGCGCTGCGCGTGCTGCTCGCCATCGGCGGCTCGACCAACGCGATCATCCACCTGACCGCGATCGCCGGGCGTGCCGGCCTTCCCGTCGCGCTGTCGAGGCTCAACGCGCTGTCGGATTCGACGCCGGTGCTGGTCGATCTCAAGCCCACCGGAGCAGCACTACATGGAGGATTTCTTCGCCGCCGGCGGGATGTCCGCGGTGCTGCGCGAGCTCGCCCCGCTGCTCGACCTCGACTGCCTGACCGTGACCGGCGAGACGCTGGGCGAGCGCATCGCCGCGGAGCAGGGATCGTGGGTCGACCGCGCGGTGATCCGGGCCGCGTCCGATCCGGTCGAGCCGGTCGGCGGGCTGGTCGCGCTGTTCGGCTCGCTGGCCCCGCGCGGCGCCATCCTCAAGCGCTCGGCGGCCGACGCGCGGCTGTTCGAGAAGGAGGGGCGTGCGGTCGTCTTCTCGTCGCTGGCCGACCTCGCCGCGCGCATCGACCGCGACGACCTCGACGTGACCCCCGACGACGTGCTGGTGCTGAAGAACGCGGGCCCGGTGAGCGGCACCGGCATGCCCGAGGCGGGGTACCTGCCGATACCCGGGCAAGCTCGCGCGCGCCGGGGTCAAGGACATGATCCGCATCTCCGACGCGCGGATGAGCGGCACCGCGTTCGGCACCGTGGTGCTGCACGTGACGCCCGAGGCGGCGCTGGGCGGGCCGCTGGCGCTGGTCGAAAGCGGCGACCGCATCCGGCTGTCCGTCGCCAGCGCGGCGCCTCGACCTGCTGGTCGACGACGCCGAACTCGCGCGCCGGCGCGCAGCGCACGCGCCGCCGGCGGCGGCGCCCGCGCGCGGCTACGCGCGGCTGTACGCCGCGCACGTGCTGCAGGCCGACGAGGGCTGCGACTTCGATTTCCTGCGCGGCGGCGCGACGTAGGCCGGGTTGAGCGAAGCGAAACCCGGGTGGTGCCGGGCGAAGCGCGCAGCGTTCTTCACCGACGGCCCACCGGGTTTCGCTGCGCTCACGCCGGGCTACGACCGGGGCTCGATGCGACGGCAGAGCGATCTTGGCGCGGCGCGGCATAGTACAATCGCCGCCGGAACGACTTTCTCCAGGGAGGTGACATGACCAAGCTACGCATGCTCGCGGCCTTCGCCGCTGCCATGGCGACGGCGCTGGTGCCGCTGTCGGCGCTCGCCCAGAACGCCCTCGACACGATCAAGAAGCGCGGCACGCTGATCGTCGGCGTCAAGGCCGACTACAAGCCGTACGGTTTCCGCGACCCCAGCGGCAAGATCATCGGCATCGAGCCCGATCTCGCGCAGGACGTCGCGACCAAGCTCGGCGTGAAGCTGGAGCTGGTGCCGGTGGTGTCGTCGAACCGGATGCAGTTTCTCGACCAGGGCAAGATCGACCTGATGATCGCGACGATGAACGACAAGCCGGAGCGCCGCAAGGTCGTCTACATCGTCCAGCCGAACTACTACGCGTCCGCCGTGGACGTCATCGCGCCCAAATCGGCCGGGCTCAAGGAGTGGACCGACCTCAAGGGCAAGAAGGTCTGCGTGATCCAGGGCGCGTGGTACAACAAGCAGCTGCAGCAGGACTACGGCATCGAGGACGTCGCGTTCAAGGGCACGGCCGAGGCGTTCACCGCGCTGAGGAGCAACAACTGCATCGCCTTCGCCTACGACGACACGCTGATCCTCGCCACGCTGCTCGAGCCCGAGTGGAAGGACTACGAGATGCCGCTGAAGTCGATCCTCGAGGACCCGTGGGGCATCGCGGTCAAGCTCGGCGAGGAGTCGTTCTACAAGTTCATGTCCGAGATGATCGTCGACTGGCACAGGACCGGCCGCATCGTGGCGCTCGAGAAGAAGTACGGGATGGGCAACACGGCCTTCGCGGTCCGGATGCACGAGAAGTACAGGAAGTGACCGCGCCCGCGGGGCCCGGCGCCCCGCGAGGCTGAGCTGCAGCAAGGGCGGACCGGCTCCGCCCCGCATCCGGTGCGCTGCCTCGCCGATCGGCGACGCGGCGCACCCGACCGGAGGCACGGCGGCGCGTGGACGCGTTCTTCGAATGGTTCCGCTGGTTGTACGACACGACCGGCGTCAACCTCACCATCTTCTACGACGCGTTCGACCGCCGGCGCTTCATCGGCGGCTTCTTCACGACCGTGCAGCTCGCCGCGAGCTGCATCGTGCTCTCGGTGGCAATCGGCATCGCCGGCGCGTGGCTGCAGGGCTCGCGGCTGCGGCTGACCCGCCACGTCGTGTACTGGTACATCCAGTTCTTCCGCAACACGCCGCCGCTGGTCCAGCTCTACTTCTTCTACTTCGGCGTCGGCGCGTACCTCAGGACCTCGGCCGGCGCGCCGATGGTGTCGAACGTGACCTGGGCGATCCTGGGCCTGTCGATGTACGCCGGGGCGTTCAACGTCGAGATCTTCCGCTCCGGGATCGAGTCGGTGCCCAAGGCGACCGTCGAGGCGGCCGAGTCGTTCGGCTTCTCGCGGCTGCAGGCCTACCGGCACGTCGTGCTGCCGCTGGCGTTCCGCGTGTGCCTGCCCGCGCTCAACAACAACCTCGTCAACCTGGTCAAGACGACCAGCATCTCGTTCGCCATCGCCGTGCCCGAGATGCTGTACGTGTCGGCGCAGATCTGGTCGGACTCGGTCAACGTCCCGGAGATGATGAACGTGCTGCTGATCTGCTACGTCGGGCTGGTCGGCTTGTTCGTCTACGCGATGCACCGCTGGGAGCGGGCGATGCACGTGCCGGGGTACGGCGGATGAGCGCCGATCGCGCGCAGCCGCAGGCGCGGCGGGTGCGACCGGCCGGGTTCCTGCGCCCGCTGCCCGGCGGCACCGACCTGCCGGTGCTGCTGCCGCCGGCCGCGCGGCTCGCGCGGCGCGCCGAGCGCGAGCGCCGTCTCGGCAACCCGCTGCTGCTGCTCGAGGCGCGGCACGGCGCCTTCCTGCTGCTCGCGCTGCTGCTGGCCGCGGGCTGGGCGCAGGCGCAGGCGCCGGCCGGGGAGCCTTCGATCTTCGCGACGCTCTGGAAATGGACGCCGCTGCTGGGCAAGGGCTTCGCGTTCAACATCGCGATCAGCGCGCTGGCGATGGCGGGCGGCACGCTGGTCGGGGTCTTCCTCGGGCTGGCGCAGGTCTCGCTCGTCGCCCCGGTGCGCAGGCCGGCGCGGTTCGTCACCCACTTCTTCCGCAACGCGCCGTGGCTGGTGCTGCTGTTCTACTGCATGTTCCTGCTGCCGTTCAAGGTGACGGTGTTCGGCGTGACGGTGCCGCTGCCCGACTGGGTCAAGGCGACCTTCGGCCTGTCGCTGCCGGTGATGGCCAACATGTCGGAGATCGTCCGCGGCGCGGTGCAGTCGATCCCGACCGGGCAGTGGGAGTCGGCCGCGTCGTTCGCGTTCACCCGCCGCCAGACGCTGTGGATGATCGTCCTGCCGCAGTGCGTCAAGCGGATGCTGCCGCCGTGGATGAACCTGTACTCGATCCTCACCGTGGGCACCGTGCTGGTGTCGGTGGTCGGGGTGTCGGAAGTGATGACGCTCGCCGGCGACGTGCTCGCGTCGGAGAACCGGCCCGAGCTGCTGATGCCGTTCTACCTCTACATCCTGGTGTGGTTCTTCGCCTACTGCTACCCGATCGCGCGCTGGACCGTCTACCTGGAGCGACGGTATGCGGTCAACATCTGAAGCGATGGCATTCCTCCGGAGGGGCCGCCCATGCCCGAGCAGCCGATAGTCAGCGTCAGGGACATCCACAAGTCGTTCGGCGCCGTCGAGGTGCTGAAGGGAGTGTCGTTCGACGTGCCGAAGGGCGACGTGGTGTGCATCATCGGGCCGTCCGGCTCGGGCAAGTCGACGGTCCTGCGCTGCATCAACGGCCTCATCCCGATCGACAGCGGCTCGATCCGGGTCGCGAGCTTCGAGGTCGAGAAGCTCACGCAGCGACCGCGACATCATCGCGCTGCGCAAGGAAGTCTCGATCGTGTTCCAGCAGTACAACCTCTACCCGCACAAGACCGCGCTCGCCAACATCATGATGGCGCCGGTGCACGTGCTCAAGGAGGACCCGAAGGAGGTCGAGGCCCGCGCCGTCGCGCTGCTCGCCAAGGTGCGGCTCGCCGACAAGGCGGCGAGCTACCCGGGCGAGCTCTCCGGCGGCCAGCAGCAGCGCGTCGCGATCGCGCGGGCGCTGGCGATGCGCCCCGAGATCATCCTGTTCGACGAGGTGACCGCGGCGCTCGACCCGGAGACCGTCAAGGAGGTGCTGGTGACGATCCGCGAGCTCGCCGACGAGGGGCTGACCTGCATCCTGGTCACGCACGAGATGGGCTTCGCGCGCGAGGTCGCCGATCACATGTACTTCACCGACGGCGGCGTGATCGTCGAGGAGGGTCCGCCGGCCGAGTTCTTCGCCAATCCCAGGCACGAGCGAACCCGGGCGTTCCTGTCGCAGATCCTGTGACCGGCGGGCGGATGGCGCCGGCGCCACCCGGCGCGGCGGACACGGCGCGCCTGCGCGGCGGCGCCGAGTCCGCGCATGCGTGGGTGCGCCTGTGCACCGCGCTGCTGCTGTCCACGCTCGGGGGCGTGGGGATGTGGTCGGTGGTCGTCGCGCTGCCGGCGGTGCAGGCGGAGTTCGGCGTCGCCCGCGGCGACGCGTCGCTGCCGTACACGCTGACGATGCTCGGCTTCGGCGTCGGCGGCGTGCTGATGGGCCGCCTGTCCGACCGCTTCGGGATCGTCGTTCCGGTCGTGCTGGGCACGCTGGTCATGGCGCTCTACGCCCCCAGGGCGGCATCGTGCCGTCCTACGCGATGATCGTGCGCGAAAACTTTCCGCCGACGCAGGCCGGCGCGCGTGTGGGCTCGGTGCTGATGGCCACGCTGTTCGGCATGGCGCTGGGCGGCTGGATGTCCGGCGCGGTGTTCGACCTGACCGGGTCGTACAAGGCGGCGTTCCTCAACGGCACGCTGTGGAACCTCGTCAACCTGTCGATCGTCGTCTGGCTGCTGCGCAGGCAGATGCGCAGGGGCCGCGGCGGGCTCGCCTGCGCCTGACCGCGTCCCGGGACCGCGGATTCCGGCACGCGCAGGGCGCGCCGGGGCGTCGTCGTCCGACCGGCGCGGCGGCCGTCAGTCCATCACCAGCGTGCGGCAGCCACAGCGACACGGCCGGCACATAGGTGACGATCAGCAGGACGGTCGAGCAGCGCCACGTAGAACGGCAGCAGCGCCTTCGACACGCGCTCGATCGATATCTTCGCCACGGCGCTGCCGACGAACAGCACCGACCCGACCGGCGGCGTGATCAGCCCCATGCCGAGGTTGATCATCATGATCATGCCGAAATGCACCGGGTCGACGCCGAACCGGGTCACGACCGGCAGCAGGATCGGCGTGCAGATCAGGATCAGCGGCGCCATGTCCATCAGCGTGCCCAGCGCCAGCAGCATCACGTTGATCATCAGCAGGATGGCGATCTTGTTCTCCGAGATCGTCAGCAGGAACGCGGTCAGCTTCGCCGGCAGCTGCATCAGCGCCATGATGTAGCCGAACGCCGACGCGAAGCCGATCAGGATCATGACGATCGAGACGGTCTTGACCGTGCGGTGGACGAGCTTGGGCAGGTCGCTCCACTTGTAGTCGCGGTAGACGAGCATCGTCACGAGGAACGCGTAGACGCAGGCGATCGACGCCGACTCGGTGGCGGTGAACACGCCCGAAAGGATGCCGCCGATGATGATGACGATGGTCAGGAGACCCCACAGGGCCTCGACCGATAGCCGCAGCGCCGTCCTGCAGCGGGATGCGCTCGCCCTTGGGGAAGTCGCGCTTGCGCGCGATCACCAGGCACAGCGACATCAGCGTGAAGCCGAGCAGCAGGCCGGGCAGCACGCCGGCGAGGAACAGCGAGGCGATCGAGACCGTGCCGCCTGCCGCCAGCGAGTAGATCACGGCGTTGTGGCTGGGCGGGATCAGGATCGCCTGCACCGAGCCCGAGACCGTGACCGCGGTCGCGAATTCGCGCGGGTAGCCCTTCTTCTCCATCTCGGGGATCAGCACGCTGCCGATCGATGCGGTGTCGGCGACCGACGAGCCGGAGATCGCGCCGAAGAACGTCGACGCCAGCACGTTGACCAGCGACAGGCCGCCGCGGATGAAGCCGACGAGCACGCCGGCGAACGCCACCAGCCGCCGCGCCATCCCGCCCTCGGCCATGATGGCGCCGGCCAGCACGAAGAACGGGATCGCCAGCAGCGAGAACTTGTAGACGCCGTTGGCGATCTGGATCATCACCGCCGTCGAGCGGAAGGTCGATCCACATCGCGCCGACGAGCGCGGCGAGCCCCAGCGCGTAGGCGACGGGGGTGCCGATCGCGAGCAGCAGCAGCAGCGAGCCGAGGAGAACCAGCGCGTCCATGGGCGTCCTTACGAGGTGTCCTGCAGCGGGAGAGGTTCTGCCGACGCCTCGCCGAAGGCGACGATCGGGCGGTGCTTCTGCGGTCCGAGGACCATCCGCTCGACGACGAAGAGCAGCGTGAGAATGCTGCCGACGGGCAGCGGCGAGGTACGTCAGGCCGACCGAAGCCACGGGAACTCCGGCACGGTCTGGTTCCAGGTCACGCTGCAGAGCTGCAGGCCCGAGACGATGACGAACAGGCAGATCGCCGCCATCAGCAGGTCCGCCATCCACGCCAGGACCGGGCCGAGCTTCGGGCCGGCTCGATCGGTGAGCATGGTGACCGCGATGTGCGCGCCTGCCCGGTAGGCGGCGGCGCCGCCGGCGAAGGTGAACACGATCATCAGCAAGTGTCGGCCAGGGGCTCCGGCCACTGCGAGCCCTGGCCCATGACGTAGCGGGCATACACGCCCCAGGGAATGACCAGCGTCATGACGAACATCGACAAGCCGGCGATCCAGATGCACGCCAGGTAAAGCAGGTCCAGCCCGCGCGAGACGGTTTCCTTCATGGGAACCCCTTTCCCCGGTCTCGAAGGCCCCCGGGGGCCCAGCGCGGGGCCCCGGGGGCGGCCCGATGGCGAACGGTACTACTTGACCGCTTCGATCTGCTTGATCAGGTCGGTGTACTGCGCGCCGTACTTGGCGCGCACCGGCGCGGTGGCGTCGTAGAAGATCTTCTTGTCGACCACCACGAATTCGACCCCGGCGGCCTTGAGCTTGGCGACGTTGTCGGCCACGCGCTTCGTCCCACAGCTTGCGCTGCTCCAGCGAGGCTTCCTTGGACAGCTTCCGGATCAGCGCCTGGTCGTCCTTCGACAGCTTGTCCCACGACACCTTCGAGAACACGAAGATCTCGGGAATGATCAGGTGGCCGGTGAGATTGTAGAACTTGGCGACCTGGTAGTGGTTCTGCGTGAAGTACGTCGGCGGGTTGTTCTCGGCGCCGTCGACCACCCCCGTCTGCAGCGCGCTGTAGAGCTCGTTCATCCCCATCGAGATGCCGTTGCCGCCCATCGCGTTCATGGTGTCGACGAACAGCGGGTTGCCCATCATCCGCATCTTGACGCCCTTGAGGTCTTCCATGTTGTGGATCGGCTTCTTGGTGTAGAGGTTGCGCGTGCCGCCGTCCATCCAGCCCAGCGCCACCAGCTTGACGTTGCTGTCGGTGATCTTCTTCAGGATCATGTCGCCGATCGGGCCGTCGATGACCTTGCGCATGTGCGCTTCGTCGCGGAACACGAACGGCATGTTGAAGACGTTGACCTCGGGGACGACCGAGCCCGAGCGGCCCCAGCGAGATGCGGACGATCTGGATCGCGCCGACCTGCGCCTGCTCGATCATCTCCTTCTCGCCGCCGAGGACCATGTTCGGGTACATCTGCAGCTTGAGCCGGCCGTTGGTGGCCTTCTCGAGCTTCTGGCCGAGGTGCTCCATGGCGACGACGTTGGGGTAGCCCTCGGGATGCACGTCGGCGGCCTTGAGAACCATCGACTCGGCCGCCAGCGCGGCGCCCGGAAGCGCGACGCAGGCGGCGGCGCCGGCCACGATGGCGAATCTACGCAGGGATGTCAGCATTGCTTGATACCTCCTCGGTGACGATTGCGGGTGCTGCACATGGTGCCGGGCTCTGGTGCGGGAGGCGCATGGCGTTCCCGCGCGCCGGGGCCCGGCGGCTGTTGGTGCGTCGGGTGGCTCCCGGTGCGCATGCGCCGCCCCGCAGGCCGCGCGGCGACCGGGGGATGGAGCCATGTCGACTCGACCGGGGGTGGGGCAACGAAGGCGTCCTCCGCGACGGGGCCGCGCGCGTCGCGCAGCGTCGGGGCCAGCGACCCCGATGCGCGGCGCCCGCGCTGTTTTTCGCTTATCAAAGCCACTTTACGCCACGCCTCTGCAACCGGTCAAGTGGTCCAACCACTTGACCAAATTCCCCGTTTCGGCGGCCGCGTCCGGCAGGGGTCGCGACCCCCGTCGCGCGCCGCGAGCGCCGCCGGCGTCGCGTTCACCGCCGGTCGATCATGGTCCCGGGCAGCCACAGCGCGATCTGCGGCCAGACCATCACCAGCGCCATCGCCAGGATCATCAGCAGCACGTACGGCACCGCGCCGCTCATGATCTCGCGCATCGGCGCGCGGGTGATCGCCTTGATCGTGAACAGGTTCATCCCCACGGGCGGCGTGATCAGCGCGAGCTCGAGGTTGATCGTCAGCAGGATGCCGTACCAGATCGGGTTGATCGCGAGCTGGTGCAGCACCGGCAGGATCACCGGCGTGGTGATCAGGATGATCGAGATCGTCTCGAGGAACATGCCGAGCACGAAGATCAGCGCCATCATCGCGATCAGGAAGCCGGTGACCCCGATGTCGGCGCCGACGACGATCGCGACGACTTCCTGCGGAATGCGCATCTTGGTCAGCACGTGGCCGAGCACCGCGGCGCCGGCGAGGATCATGAACAGCAGCGCCGAGGTGCGGCTCGCCTCGATCGCCGCTTCCCAGATGCTGCGCAGGCTGAGGTTGCGGTAGACCACGCCGGCGACGAACAGCGCCAGCAGCGCGCCCGCGGCGGCAGCCTCGGTCGCGGTGAACACGCCGGCGTACATGCCGCCGAGCACGAACACCGGCAGCGAGATCGCCCACAGCGCCTTGCGCAGCGCCGTGAGCGCCTCGCGCAGCGACGCGCGCGGCTCGCGCTCGATGTGCCGGTGGGCGAGCGCGACCGACAGCATCGCCCAGCCGACGAAGATCGCCGCCAGCATCAGCCCCGGCACGACGCCGGCCATGAACAGGCCGCCGATCGACGTGTCGGTGGTCACGCCGTAGAGCACCATCGGCCCCGACGGCGGGATCAGGATGCCCAGCGTGCCGCCCGCGGCGACCAGCCCGTAGGCGATCCGCGGCGGGTAGCCGAAGCGGATCATCTGCGGGATCGCGACCGCGCCGATGGTCAGCGCGGTGGCGACGCTCGAGCCCGAGATCGCCGCGAAGATCGTGCACGCGGCGATGGTGGCGATGCCCAGCCCGCCCGGCAGGTGGCGGGTGAGCGTGTACGCCGTGTCGTACAGGTCGTCGACGATGCGCCCGCGGATCATCACGTGCGCCATGAACGCGAACAGCGGGATCGCGACCAGCAGGTAGCGGTTGAGCTCGCCGAAGATGACCTCGGTGACCGATCCCAGGCCGCCCTGGCCGAGCAGCAGCGCGCCGCCGAACAGCGACAGGCCGGCGTAGATCGGCAGGCCGGTGAACAGCAGCAGGATGAGGCCGACGAGGATCAGCGCGACCGTCAATCGGGCTCCCCGCGCGGGCGGCGGGCGGCCGGCGGCGGCAGGCCCAGCGCGAGCCGCCACAGCGATTCCACCGCCACCAGACCCATCAGCAGCCCGCCGGCCGGCAGCAGCATCATCAGCCACCAGACCGGCCATTCGATCCGGCCTTCGGTGACGATGCCGAACTGGCGCGACTGCATCGCCGTCTCCCAGCCGTTGTGCACCAGGATCACCGCCACGACCAGCGCCGCGAAGGCCGCCCAGGCCTGCGCCCAGCGCGCCGCGCGCGGCGGCAGCCGCTCGGTGAACAGGTCCACGCCGATGTGCTCGCCGCGGCGCAGCACCTGCGCGGCGGCGAGCATGACGATCGCCACGAGGAGGAAGCCGACGGCGTCGTCGACCCAGACCGGCGCGCGGTTGAACACGTAGCGCATCACGATCGACCAGCCGATCAGCGTCATCGAGACCAGCAGTCCCGCCGCCGACAGCGCGATCGCGCCGCCGGTCAGCAGCGCGACCGCGCGCCCGAGCCAGCGCAGCGCCCGCGGCTCCCGGGCGGCGCGCTCCCGCGTCACGGGGTCAGAGCTTCTTGACGAGCTCGATCACCTTCGCCGCGTCGGGGCTGGTTTCGAGGAATGCCTTCAGCACCGCGGGCTGCATGGCGTCGGCCATGACCTTCTCCTGCGCCGGTGTGAGCACGGTGACGTCCATGCCCTTGTCGCGCAGGTTCTTGACGTCCTCGGCCGGGATGTCGGCGCTGGCCGGGATCGAGCGCAGCTCGGCCTTGTGGGCGGCACCCTCGATCGCCTTCTGCACGTCGGCCGGCAGCTTCGACCACCACTCGGGGTTCACCACCAGGATGTCGTGCGCGAGGATGATGTTCGACGCGACGCCGAACTTCTGCACCTCGTAGTACTTGCGTTCGTAGGCGGCGGCCACGCCGGTGAAGCCGGCGTCGATGACGCCGGTCTGCAGCGCCTGGTAGACCTCGGAGCCGGGCATCGCCGACGGCGAGGCGCCCATCGCGACCAGGCCGGCGTCGAACAGCTTGGTCAGGCCGCGGATCTTGATGCCCTTGAAATCCTCGGGCTTCACCAGCGGCGCCTTGGCCGAGGTGAAGATGCCGTCGCTGGCGTCGACGACCCAGGCGATGTTCTTCAGGCCCTTGGCCAGCAGCTTCTCGTCGAGCAGTTTCGCGACCTCCGAGCCCGGCCACTTCTTCATCTTGTCGAGGCCGGTGGCGAAGTACGGGATCAGCGTGACGTTGAGATCCGGGATCGTGCCGCCGAGCGTGAACGCCACGATCGCCGCGGACTCGACCTTGCCGCTGGCCACCGCCGCGTGGTTCTGGTTCGGCTTGAACAGCTGCGCCGAGCCGAAGATCTGCACCTCGACCTTGCCGTTGGTCGCCGCCTTCACGTCGGCGGCGAACTGCTCGTAGTTCTTCGCCGAGTGGTGCGCCGGCGGGAACTGGTGGCTGAGGCGCATCGTGAATTCGGCGGCCGTTGCGCCGGACGCGAGCGCCAGCGCGGCCGAGGCGAGGCCGAGCTTCAGGATCGATGCGAGCGGATGCTTCATGGTTCCTCCTTCCTGGGGTGTGCCGTGGGAATCTGCGGGGTCCGGCGCTCTTGCCGGCGATGCGGGTGTCCCGGTCAAGCGAGCATTATGCCGCACCCCGGCCCGGTGGCCACGCACGCGGCGGCGACGGCCCGCCGGACGCCCAACCCGGCCGCCGTGGCTTACACTGCCTCGTTGGGCGCGACCGCGCCCTCACGCCGATCCGGACGGAGACTTTGGACCGCAAGAAACTCGAGGCGCTGCGCCGGAAATACTCCGGCGCCCAGGGCGGCGACATTTTCGATCCCGAGTTCGCGGCGGTAGGGGCGCGGGTGTTCACCGGCCCCGGACGGCGCAAGCTGCCGTTCGCCGACCCGGCGACGCTGCTGGGTGCGCCGTTCCGGCCCGATGCACTGGCGCAGCCGGGCGGCGCCGGGCTCGACGTCGCGCTCGTCGGCGTGCCGATGGACCTCGGCGTGACCAACCGCGCGGGGGCGCGGCTCGGCCCGCGGGCGGTGCGCGCCGTCGAGCGCATCGGCCCCTACGAGCACGCGCTGCGCGTCGCGCCGGGCCTGCACCTCGACGTGGCCGACGTCGGCGACGTGCCGCTGGGCAGCCGGTTCAGCCTCGAGCAATGCCACGCCGACATCGAGGCGTTCTTCACGCAGGTCTGCGCGGCGGGCGTGATTCCGCTGGCGGTGGGGGGCGACCACTCGATCACGTATTCGATCCTGAAGGCGGTCGGACGCGACCGGCCCGTCGGCATGGTGCACATCGATGCCCACTGCGACACCTCGGGCGAGTACGAAGGCGCCAAGTTCCATCACGGCGGGCCGTTCCGGCAGGCGGTGCTCGCCGGCGTGCTCGACCCCGAGCGCTCGATCCAGATCGGCATCCGCGGCGGCGCCGAGTACCTGTGGGAATTCTCCTACGACAGCGGAATGACCGTGCTGCACGCGGAGGACGTGACGGCGATGGGCGTCCCCGCCGTCGTGGCCCGGGCGCGCGCGGTGGTCGGGGACGGCCCCGTGTACGTGAGCTTCGACGTCGACGCCGTGGACCCCGGGTTCGCGCCGGGCACCGGCACGCCCGAGGTCGGCGGCCTCACGCCGCGCGAGGTGCTCGCCATCCTGCGCGGACTGGCCGGGCTCGACGTGGTCGGCGGCGACGTGGTGGAGATCGCGCCGCAGTACGACGCGACGACCAACACCGCGCAGATCGGCGCGCAGTGCCTGTTCGAGCTGCTGTGCCTGGTCGCGCTCGCGCGTGGCGGCCGCGGGCGAGCGCGCGGCTGAGCATGGGAATCGTGCCGGCGCATGATGCGCTGCGCCGGGCGATCGCCTGGCTGGCCGAGCATCCCGAGCGGTCCCCGCAGCTGATCGAGGAGGCCTGCCGGCGCTTCGATCTCGCCCCGACCGACGAGGAGTTCCTGCTCGTGGAATACCGGCGGATGCGCGCGCGCGGCGAGCGGTGAGGGCTACGGGGCAGCGGACTTGCGGGGCAGCGCCGGGGCTTTCCGGCGCCCGTCGACGAGGTGGGCGATCGCGAGCCACGGATGCCGCCACATCATCCGCGGCCCGGCGTAGCGCATCATGACGCGAACCTCCTCGCGCATGGCCGCGGCGTAGCAGTGCACCTGGCAGTTGGCGCAGGTCGGCTTGTCGTCGCCGAACACGCAGCGGTCGAGGCGCCGTGTCGCATAATCCATCAGTGTCCTGCAATCGGCGCACAGCTCGCCTCGTCGGGCACCGCGGCCGCGATGGCGGTCGCGGCAGTAGATGCCGGCCATGGCGCGCAGCGTGGCGAGCTCGCGCGCGAGGCGCGGATAGCGCGCGCGGTCGTGGGCGCGGCGCGTCGGCGGCGGCACGACGGGCCGGGGCGCTTCGGTCTCGATCATGCGGCAAAGCTTGCGGCCGACGCGCGATTGCGGCCATGATCTGGGTCAAGCGCGCGCCGGCGCGCATGCGCCGTTGAAGCGAGCGCAGGACCGGGAACGGCCGCTCCCCGCCGCGCAGTCCCGCGCGCGCCATCGAACAGGACGCAAATCGTGAAGCTGTCGGTGCTCGACCAATCCACCGCCGCGCAGGGCCGCGAGCAGGCCGCCGCGATCCAGGAGACGCTCGCGCTGGCCCGCCACTGCGACAGGCTCGGCTACCACCGCTACTGGGTCTCGGAGCACCACAACAGCGACAGCATCGTCGGCACCGCGCCCGAGGTGCTGATGGCGGCGATCGCGGCGACGACACCGCGCATCCGGGTCGGCAGCGCCGGCGTGATGCTGCCGCACTACTCGGCGCTGAAGGTCGCCGAGCAGTTCCGGGTGCTGGAGGCGATCGCGCCGGGGCGCATCGACCTGGGCGTGGGGCGCGCGCCGGGCTCCGACCGGCTGACCGCAATGGCGCTCAATCCGTACAGCAACGCCGCCGACGAGTTCCCGCAGCAGGTCGTCGACCTGCAGGCATGGGTTTGCGGCCAGCCGCTGATGGCCGACCATCCGTTCCGCGCGATCAAGGCCCACCCGCAGGGCGCGACTTCGCCGGAGCTGTGGATCCTGGGCAGCTCGGACTACGGCGCGCGGCTGGCGGCGCACTTCGGGCTGCCGTACGCGTTCGCGTACTTCTTCAGCGAAGGCCGCGGCGTGGAGGAGGCGCTCCGGCTTTACCGCGGCGGCTACCGCCCGAGCGCGCGCCATCCGCGCGCCGCAGGCGACGATCTGCGTGTGGGCGCTGGCCGCCGACACCGAAGCCGAGGCCCGGCGCCTGCTGGCCACGCGCGAGCACTGGCGCATCGGCTTCGAACAGGGCCTGCGCCGGCCGCTCGTCTCGCCCGAGGCCGCTGCCGCGCATCCGTACACCGAGGCCGAGCTCGCCACGATCGACAAGCTCCGCCGCCGGGCGCTGGTCGGCACCGGCGAGCAGGTCGCCGCGCGCCTCACCGAGCTGGCGGCGCGGCTCGATCTCGACGAGCTGGTCGTGGTCACCTGGACCTTCGACCCGGCACCGCGGCTGCGCTCGTACGAGCTGCTGGCGCAGGCTTTCGGACTGCATTGATCCCGCCCGTCGCGCCGCGCGCCGGGCTTCGGCGTGCGGCGCGCGGGCATTCACCGTAGCGGTACAAGATCCCGACCAACAGTCGCTCACCCAAGGAGAAAGTCATGGCAGCAAAGCAACGCAGGATCGGCATCATCGGCATCGGTTTCGGCGCCACCGTGCACGCGCCCGGCTTCCGGTCGGAGGGCTGGGACGTCGCCGCCATCTGCAGCCGCCACGCGGACAAGGCGAAGGAGGCGGCCGCCGCCGCGGGCATCCCCGACGTGCACACCGACGCGATGGAGCTGATCCGCCGCGACGACCTCGACGCGGTGTCGATCGTGACGCCGCCGGTGGCGCATCACGACCTCGCCATCGCCGCGCTCGAGGCGGGCAAGCACGTGCTGTGCGAGAAGCCGTTCGCGCTCGACCGCGCGCAGGCGGCGCGGATGGAGGCCGCGGCCGCGGCCAGCGGGCGCACGGCGATGGTCGCGCACGAGTTCCGTTACGCGCCGCAGCGCGCCCACGTCAAGCAGCTGCTGGGCGAGGGCCACATCGGGAAGTTCGAGCTGTGCACGGTCGAGCTCTTCCTCGACCGCTACGCCGCGCGCGAGCCGCGCCCCTTCACCTGGCTCGCCACCACCGCCGCCGGCGGCGGGATCCTGGGGGCGCTGGGATCGCACTACATCGACGCGCTGCGGCACTGGTTCGGCGACGTGGCCACCGTCAGCGGGCGCGTCGACGCGCTGCGCCCGGACCTGCGCGATCCCGCGACGGGGCGCATCGTGCAGGGCGACGCCGACGACAGCTTCGCGTTCACGCTCACGTTCAAGAACGGCGGGATGGCGACGATGGTGTCGTCGTTCGCGTTCGCCCCGGCGCGCGGCGGGCGGATCGCGGTGATGGGCAACGGCGGGACGCTGCTCGTCGACCAGGCCGGGCCCAACCCGACCGAGGACGGCGTGGTCGTCGCCAGCCGCGACGGCGCGGCGCTGGCGCCGCTGCCGATGCCGGCGCAGTACCGGCCGTTCGCCGACGCGAGGGATCACCGGCTGGCGCCGTTCCGGCTGCTGGTCCGCGAATTCAACGCCGGCGTCGAGCGCGGCGTCTCGCCGGCGCCGAATTTCACCGACGGGCTGCGCTGCCAGGAGGTGCTCGACGCGGTGCGCGAGTCCTCCGCCACCGGGCGGACGATCACCCTCGCGTGAACCTCGATTCCGTGCGGCCGGCACGCGCGGTGCCCGGTCCGCCGCCGGACCGCGCGCAGAGCGAAGCGTAAAATCGAACGGTGGACGCGGCGCCGCACGCCGCGCCGGACACAACGATCATCTGAGCCGGAGGACTGAAATGGACGAGCAGCTGCGCATTGCCGCGCTGGAATACCACCGCCTGCCGCGGCCGGGCAAGATCTCGATCGCGCCGACCAAGGCGCTGATCAACCAGCACGACCTGTCGCTGGCGTATTCGCCGGGGGTCGCCGCGGCCTGCGACGCCATCGCCGCCGACCCGCGCGAGGCGCAGACGCTCACGTCGCGCTCCAACCTGGTCGCCGTCGTCACCAACGGCACCGCGGTGCTGGGCCTCGGCAACATCGGGCCGCTCGCCGGCAAGCCGGTGATGGAGGGCAAGGCCTGCCTGTTCAAGAAGTTCGCCGGCATCGACGTCTTCGACATCGAGCTCGCCGAGACCGACCCCGAGGAGCTGGTCAAGACCATCGCGCGGCTCGAGCCCACGTTCGGCGGCATCAACCTCGAGGACATCAAGGCGCCGGACTGCTTCTACATCGAGCGCAAGCTGCGCGAGCGGATGAAGATCCCGGTGTTCCACGACGACCAGCACGGCACCGCGATCGTGGCCGGCGCGGTCATGCTCAACGGGCTCAAGGTCGTCGGCAAGGAGATCGCCGACGTCAAGCTGGTGTGCTCGGGCGCGGGCGCCGCGGCGATCGCCTGCCTCGACCTGCTGGTCGGCGTGGGGCTGAAGCCCGAGAACGTCATGGTCTGCGACAGCAAGGGCGTGATCTACAAGGGCCGCGAGTCGCCGATGGAGGAGAACAAGGCCCGCTACGCCCGCGACACCAAGGCGCGCAAGCTCGCCGACGCCATCGTCGGCGCCGACATCTTCCTCGGCCTGTCGGGGCCGGGGCGCTCAAGCAGGACATGGTCAAGACGATGGCGCAGGCGCCGCTGATCCTGGCGCTGGCGAACCCCGTGCCCGAGATCCTGCCCGAGCTCGCCAAGGCGGTGCGCCCCGACGCGATCATCGCCACCGGCCGGTCCGACTACCCGAACCAGGTCAACAACGTCCTGTGCTTTCCGTTCATCTTCCGCGGCGCGCTGGACGTCGGCGCGACGGCGATCACCGAGGAAATGAAGCTCGCGTGCATGCGCGCGATCGCCGACCTCGCCCACGCCGAGCAGTCGGACATCGTCGCGCAGGCCTACGGCGGCGAGGCGCTGACGTTCGGCCCCGAGTACCTGATCCCCAAGCCGTTCGACCCGCGCCTGATGTCGACGGTGCCGCCGGCGGTGGCGCGGGCGGCGATGGACAGCGGTGTGGCGACGCGGCCGATCGAGGACTTCGACGCCTATCGCGAGCGGCTGTCGCAATTCATCTATCACTCGAGCCTGATGATGAAGCCGGTCTTCGCCGGCGCCAAGAGCGCGCCCCGGCGCGTCCTCTACGCCGAAGGCGAGGAGGAGCGGGTGCTGCGGGCGGTGCAGGTCATCGTCGACGAGGGCCTCGCCCGGCCGATGCTGATCGGGCGGCCCGAGGTGATCGCCACGCGGATCGAGCGCTTCGGGCTGCGCCTTGCCGCCGGCAAGGACTTCGAGCTCGTCAACATCAACGACGACCCGCGCTACAGGGCCTGCTGGCAGCTCTACTACCAACTCATGGGCCGCCACGGCATCTCGCCCGAGGACGCGAAGGAGGCGGTGCTGCGCAAGCCGTCGCTGATCGGCACGCTGCTGCTGCGCATGGGCGAGTGCGACGCACTGGTCTGCGGCACCGTCGGCAAGTACCAGGCGCACCTGCGCCACGTCGCCGACGTCATCGGCCGCTGCCACGACGCACCGGTGTTCGCCACGCTCAACGCGCTGCTGCTGCCCAACCGCACGCTGTTCGTCGGCGACACCTACGTCAACCGCGATCCGTCGGCCGAGGAGCTTGCCGCGATCACGCGGCTCGCCGCCGACGCGGTGCGCCGCTTCGGGCTGGTGCCCAAGGTGGCGCTGCTGTCGCACTCCAATTTCGGCAGCGACGACTCGGACTCGGCGCGCAAGATGCGCGAGGTGCTGAGGCTGGTGCTGGCGCAGGACCCCGGGCTCGAGATCGACGGCGAGATGCACGGCGACGCCGCGCTCTCGGAGCCGATCCGCTCGCGCGTGCATCCCGATTCGACGCTGAAGGGCGAGGCGAACCTGCTGATCATGCCGAATCTCGACGCCGCCAACATCGCCTTCAACCTGCTCAAGGTCACCGGGGGCGACGGGATCACCATCGGCCCGATCCTTCTCGGCGCCTGCAAGGCGGTGCTGATCGCCACGCCTTCGGCCACCGTGCGCCGGCTCGTCAACCTGACGGCGCTGGCCGTGCTCGAGGCCGCTGCCGGCGAGGGGCAGTCAGGGCGGCGCCGCGGGCGCCGCCCGTGGGCCGCGCGCCTAACGCGCCGCGAAAGCGGCGGGCGGCACCGTGCGAGCGATCTGCGCGCGCACCGGGTCCCGCGCGTAGCGGCGGCTGGCGGTCCGCGGCAGCGGCTTGGCGCCCGCGGCCGTCACGCGGTCGTAGGCCTGCAGCGCGTTCCACGCGCCGCGCCAACCCAGAATCGCGACCACGCCGCCGCCGAAGGCAAGCGCCAGCGCGGTCGACACGCGCACCTCGCCGCTGATCAGGTATTGCAGTCCGCCCGCCAGCACGCTCGCGCCGACGAAGCCCACCAGGGACCACAGGCCACTGAGGGCGATGGCGTGGACGGCGGCGGGCGGGGGCGGCGACGCGCGCTCGACCACCGGGGTGGCTGCACCTGCGGTTGCACCGGTGCCGGACAGGGTGCCGATGTTGCCGCGAGGGGTGTTGTTCGTTTCCATTGCTGACTCCTGTTGCCGTTGGGCAGTTCTGGCACCGCGAACCGATTTATGGTGCAGTGCACAAACAGAAGATAGGGCCGCCAGCACAGGGGGTCAAATAGTACTTTCCGATCCAGGGGATCAGGTTGGGCGATGATGGTGCAAGCGATTGTTATAAAAGAAGAAATACGAGGCGCTCCATGGCGGCGCCGGAGGTGCCGGCGGGCGCTGTGCGCCCACAACGGCCGGCTGCCGCCTCAATCGCCGGGCTCGAGCTCGCTTTCGTGCCAGCGCCCGAGTGCCAGCCGCGACAGCCACACGGTTGCCGCGAAGAGGACGACGCCGGCCAGCGTGATCAGCACCAGCGCCGCGAACAGGCGCGGGATGTTGAGCTGGATGCCCGCGAGCAGGATCTGGTAGGCGAGCCCGGCGCCCTGGCCGCCGGTGCCGGCGACGAATTCGGCGACCACCGCCCCGATCAGCGCCAGGCCGCTGGCGATGCGCAGGCCGCCGAAGAAGTACGGCAGCGCGCCGGGAATGCGCAGCCGCAGCAGGATGTCGAGACGGCCCGCACGGCAGGTCCGGAACAGGTCGAGCAGGCCCGGGTCGACGCTGCGCAGGCCCAGCGTGGTGTTGGAGATGATCGGGAAGATCGCCACCACGACCGCGCACAGCACCAGCGCGGTCCGCGTGTCGTCGACCCAGATGATGATGAGCGGCGCGATGGCGACGATCGGCGTCACCTGCAGCAGCACCGCGTAGGGGAACAGGCTCATCTCGATCCACCGGCTCTGCACGAACAGCAGCGCGATCAGCGTCCCGGCCACGATCGCGATCGCCAGCGCGATGAGCGCGATGGAGAGCGTCACCGCCAGCGAGTCGAGCAGCAGCACGCGGTCGGCGACGAGCGTGCGCGCCACCGTGAGCGGCGAGGGCACGAGGTAGGCGGGAACGTCCCAGGCGACGACCAGCGCCTGCCAGAGCCCGAGCGCGGCGAGCGCGACCAGGGTGGGCGCCGCGATGCGCAGCAGGCGCGACGGCGCGGCCGGGGCGTCGCTCATCGCGCCGCCGTCGCGGCGATCCGCGGTGCGCTCACGCCGCCTGCGCCGCGGCGCCCGCGACCAGCCCGGAAAGCCTGCGGCAGTGCGCGGCGAAGGCGGGGGACAGCCGGAACGCATCGTCGCGCGGGTGCGGCGCGTCGATGGCGACGTCGGCCAGCACCCGTCCCGGGCGCGCCGCCATCACCGCGACCCGCGTGGACAGGAACACCGCCTCGACGATGCTGTGGGTGACGAAGACGACGCTCAGAGCGCGCGCGGCCCACAGCGCCAGCAACTCGCCGTCGAGGCGCTGCCGCGTGAACTCGTCCAGCGCCCCGAACGGCTCGTCCATCAGCAGCAGGTCGGGGGCGGTGACCAGCGCGCGCGCGATCGACGCCCGCATCTGCATGCCGCCGGAGAGCTCGCGCGGAAAGTGGCGGGCGAAATCCGCCAGGCCGACCAGCGCCAGCGCCGCGGCGACCTCGCGCTCGGCGTCGGCGCGCGGCACGCGGGCGAGGTCGAGCGGCAGCCGCACGTTGGTCCCGATGCGCGCCCAGGGCATCAGCGTGGGCGCCTGGAACACCATCGCCAGCCGCCGGCCGGGTCCGCCGGTGGCGTCGAAGCCGCCGCCCCACCACGACAGCGCGCCGGCGTCGGGCGCGATCAGCCCCGCCATCAGGTTGAGCAGCGTCGTCTTGCCGCAGCCCGACGGCCCCAGCAGCGTCAGGAACTCGCCGCGGCCCACCGCCAGATCGACCGGGGCGAGCGCGCGCGTGCCGGTGCGGTAGGTCTTCGCGACGCCGCCGAGCGCAATCACCGGCGGCGCCGCGGCGGCGGTGCCGAGCGCGGTCAGGGCAGGACCTTCACGTCGCCGACGATCGCCAGCGTGTACGCCTGCCGGTAGTCGACGCCCGGTTTGGCGAGACCCGCCGTGCGCAGGAAATCGAAGGTCTGCGCCCATCGGGCGTCGGTCATCGCCAGCAGGCCCCGGGTGGCGGCGTCGCCGCCGCTGACCAGCGCGTATTCCCTGATCTTGCGGTGGCTGTACGCCAGCAGTTCGTCGCTCATCTGCGGATTGTCGCGCTTGATCAGCGCGTTGCCCGGTGCCGGGTTGGCGAGGTAGCTCTTCCAGCCCTCCGCGGAGGCGCGCACGAAGCGCTTCAGCGCGTCGGCGCGCGCGCCCAGCGTGGCGCGGGTCACGATCAGGGTCTCCGAATACGGCGGGTAGCCGAGGTCGGCGAGCAGGAACACGACCGGCTTCACGCCGCCCTTCTCGATCGAGAACGGCTCCGAGGTCGCGAACCCCTGCTGCGACAGCGCCGGGTCGGCGAGGAACGGCTGCACCGAAAAGCCGTACGGCCGCTTCTGCGCGTCGGTGAAGCCGTAGCGCTCCTTCAGCCACGGCCAGAACGTGGTGTTGCTGGCCGCCCCGATGGCGATGGGCCTGCCCTTGAGGTCGGCGAGCGCGGCCACGCCGGGGTGGGCGATGATCGCCGTCGGGTTCTTCTGGAACGTCGCCGCGATCGCCGTCACCGGAACCTGCTGCTCGATCGCCGAGGCGACCTGCAGCGCGTCGCCCATCACCACGTCGAGCTTGCCGGCGGCGAGCAGCTGCAGGCCGTTGACCTGCGGCCCGCCCTGCCGCAGCGTCACGTCGAGCCCGTACTTCGCGTAGGTGCCTTCGGCGAGCGCCTGGTAGAAGCCGCCGTGCTCGGCCTGCGCGAGCCAGTCGGTGGCGAAGACGATCCGCTCCGGCGCCTGTCCGGCGGCGGCGCCGGCGGCGAGGAGCATGGCGGCGAGGGCAAGGCGCGCGACGGTACGGGACATCGGGACTCCAGGCAGGAAAGGCGCCGGGCGGCGCCCGTGCACCCGGAATTATGCGCAACTTCCCGCCGCGGCGGGGCCCCGGCGCCGCGGCCCCGGCGCCGCCGTGGGCTACTGTGCCGCGCGCCCGCACCGCGCTCAGATCTTCATTGCGGCGGTGGCCGGGACCACCTCTTCGTCCTCGCTGACGCCGAGCAGGCGCGAGACCCGGATCGGGACGTCGGCGCGCTGCAGCGCGGTGACCCGGCTCTCTATCGTCCGGTCGGTGACCGTCATGCGGGTGCGCAGGCGGACGTACTCGGCCCACGACTCGATGATGAACCGCTCGACAAAGCGGCCGTCCTCGGCGAGGTCGCGGAAAACCCGCCAGCTCGACGCGCCGTTGCGCCGGCGAATCGGTTCCAGCGCCCGGATGCGCCGGAGGAACGTGCTTCGGTGCTCGGGGGCGATCCGGTACTCGAGCTGGATCAGCACCGGACCGTCGTCGGGTCGTGGCTCTGCGGCGATCGTCAACTCCGGCGCCTGCATGCCCGGCGTCACGTCCGCTTCCTCCCCCAGCCTGACGCGCACCCCGCGGGAGAGCGCGAGCAGCGCGGCCATGGTGCCGGCCGCCGCCGCCATCGCGACCTGGGTGCCGAACAGCGTCGCGAGCAGGCCCCAGATCACGCTTCCCGTGGCCAGGCTAGCCTGCACGCCGACGAGGCTCATGGCCAGCGCCCGTGCGCGGACCCACCCCGGCGCCGCACTCTGCGTTCCCGCCGACAGGCTCGCCAGCACGGTGACCCACGCCGCACCGGCGCAGAACGCGCCGACCAGCGCGAGGACCGTGATGCCGGTCACCGCCACCAGCAGCATGGCGACCACCGACAGCACGGTGCCGGTCGTGACGACGCGATTGAGCGAGCTGCGCTTCAACTGCCCCGGGATCGACAGCGCGCCGACGACCGCACCGACCCCGAAGGCGGCCGACAACAGGCCGAAGCCGCCGGCGCCGAGGCCCAGCTGGTCGCGCGCGATCACCGGCAGCAGCGCCCAGAACGCGCTGGCGCAGATGCTGAACGCGATGCTGCGGAAGATGAGCGCGCGCAGCGGCGCCGAATGCCGCGTGTAGCGCAGCCCGCTCAGCATGCCGGAGACGAGCGTCTCGGGAACGCCGGGAATCACCCGCGCCGGGCCGCGCCACTGCCGCACCGCCACGATCATCACGATGAAGAACAGCGCGCTGCCCAGCAGCGCGCTGCCGGTCCCGATCCACGCGGCGATCGCGCCGGCGAGCGCAGGCCCGATGGCGCGGGCGACGTTGAAGGCGACGGCATTGAGCGCCACGGCGCTCGACATCTCCGTGCGGGCCACCAGATCGTTGACGCTCGCCTGCTGCGCGGGCATGTAGAAAGTGAAGCCGGCGCCGATCACGAACGTGAGCAGCAGCAGCGACACCGGGCCGATCAGCCCGGCCAGGGTGACGACGCCGACCAGCGCGCCGGCGGTGAGCATGAGGATCTGCGTGACGAGGATCACCCGGCGCCGGTCGACGATGTCGGCCAGCGCGCCGGCGGCGAGCCCGAACAGCAGCGTCGGCAGCGTGCTCGCGGTCTGCACCAGCGCGACCATCAGCGCCGACGGCGTGAGCGTCGCCATCAGCCAGGCGGCGACCGTCGCCTGCATCGTGTACCCGAGCGCGACGCCCACCGAGCCGACGTAGAACATCCGGAACGCGGCGTGCCGGAGCGGAGACCCCTCGAGCAGGCGGGCGGCAAGTTGCATGGAAGCGGCCAGGGGAACCGAGCGAAGCGTCGGACCAGATTACCACGCGCGCGGCACCACGCGCGCCGGCGCCCGGGGGCGATCGCCCTATAATCGGAGTCATGGCGCGGTGTCAGCGCCGCCAAGGAGGACAGCATGGACCTGACGACACTCGAGCGGCTCCCCCTGTGGATCGGCGGCAAGGCCGTGGCCGCCGCGACCACGCGCTATGGCGAGGTCACCAATCCGGCAACCGGCGAAGTGATCCGCCACGTGCCGCTCGGCAACGCCGCCGACGTCGACGCCGCGGTGCGCTCGGCCGTCGCGGCGCTGCCGGCGTGGCGCGCCGCGCCGTCGCTGCGCCGGGCGCGGATCCTGATGCGCTTCCGCGAGCTGATGGAAGCGCAGAAGAAGGACCTCGCGGCGATCATCACGCAGGAGCACGGCAAGACGCTCGCCGACGCCGAGGGCGAGGTCACGCGCGGCATCGAGGTGGTCGAGTTCGCCACCGGGATCCCGCACCTGCTCAAGGGCGAATTCAGCGAGAACGTCGGCACCGACGTCGACGGCTTTTCGCTGCGGCAGCCCGTGGGCGTCTGCGCGGGCATCACGCCGTTCAATTTCCCGGCGATGGTGCCGATGTGGATGTACCCGGTCGCGCTCGCCTGCGGCAACACGTTCGTGCTGAAGCCGTCGGAGCGCGACCCGACGCTGGCGCTGCGGATGGCGGAGCTGCTGGCGGAGGCGGGGCTGCCCGCCGGCGTCTTCAACGTCGTCCACGGCGACAAGGAGGCGGTCGACGCGATCCTCGCGCATCCCGGGATCAGGGCGGTGTCGTTCGTCGGCTCGACGCCGATCGCGAAGTACATCTACGAGACCGGTGCGCACCACGGCAAGCGGGTGCAGGCGCTGGGCGGGGCGAAGAACCACGCGGTGGTGATGCCCGACGCCGACCTCGATTTCGCCGCCGAGGCACTGATCGGCGCCGCGTACGGCTCCGCCGGCGAGCGCTGCATGGCGGTGTCGGTCGTCGTCGCCGTCGGCGACGCCGGCGACGCGATCTGCGAGCGGCTCGCCGCGCGGGCGCAGCGGGTGAAGGTCGATGCCGGCACGCAGCCCGGCGCCGAGATGGGCCCGGTCATCACCGGCGCCGCGCGCGACCGGATCATGGGCTACATCGACCGCGGCGTGGCCGAGGGTGCGACGCTGGTCGTCGACGGCCGCAAGCCGCGCGTCCCCGGCGGCGAGCACGGATTCTTCGTCGGCCCGACGCTGTTCGATCGCGTGACGCCGGAAATGGCGATCTACCGCGACGAGATCTTCGGCCCGGTGCTGGTCATCGTCCGTTCCGATTCACTCGCCGCCGCGATCGAGCTGATCAACGCCAACCCCTATGCCAACGGCGTGGCGCTGTTCACGCGCTCGGGTCACGCCGCGCACCGATTCCAGGAGGACGTCGAGGTCGGGATGATCGGCATCAACGTGCCGATCCCGGTGCCGATGGCGTTCCACTCGTTCGGGGGCTGGAAGAACTCGCTGTTCGGCGACCTCCACGTCCACGGCATGGACGGCGTGCGCTTCTACACCCGCGGCAAGGCGATCACCACGCGCTGGCCCGACGACGGCAGCGTGGCGCCGGGGTTCCACATGCCGGTGATGGGGTAGCGACGCAACCCGGGCTACTCGGCGAGGATGCGCCACGACAGGCGGCGCGGCGGCACCGAGCCGCGCACGATCGCCTGCACCAGCGAGAGCGTGTGCTGCGGCCCGTCGACGCCGACCGTGATCCGGAACAGCGGCACCGGCGGCGGTGCCGATACCGGCCCGATCCCTGCCGGGTCCGCGTCGGATGCCGGCTCGTTGCTGCCGACGGCGGCGAGCGGGTCTGCCAGCGCACAATTCGCCGAGCTTGCGGGACCCGTCGCGACGCAGACGCGCTCGATGACGTAGCGCGCGGCATTGCCTTCGCCAGCGTCGAGCACGGGCGCCTCGGCCGGGTAGCGGCCGGGGAGCTGGAGCAGCCACGGCACCCCGCGCGCATCTTCGCCGGGTTGCCGCGACGCGTAGTACCCCTGCGCCGGCAGGTCGCGCTCGCGGTCGCCGATCGCGTCGGCATCGGAGAGCGCCGCAGCGGCCGCCGCGATGGCGGCATCCGCGGCCGGAATCGACGCGGCGCGGAAACCGAGGTTTCCGCCGACCGCGGTGGTGGTGTCGACGGCGCGCATCAGCGCGGCGGCGGACAGGCTCATCAGCGCCAGCACGATCAGCGCCAGGATCAGCGCGACGCCCGGTGCCGGCGCCGCCGGCGCGCCGGCGCGCCACGCTTTCCGCCGGAGCAGGGCCTGCGTCACGGCCGCGCGTTCCAGAGGGCGTTGCGCAGCGGAATCACGGTTTCGTACGTCCGGTAGCGCCAGTGGGGCGGCAGCGTCCCGGCAAGGCGTCCCGGGCACGCCGCCGCATCGGCGCCGGCGCAGTCGAACAGCGCCCAGTCGTACGGCGCGCGCACGTCGCGCTCGAATGCCGGGCTGCGCACGACGAGGCCCAGCCGCACGGCCTTGATCCGCGCCAGCGTCGCGGCCGATGCCGCCAGCACGCTCGCCGGGTCCCAGGGCGCGGCGGCGGCGGACACCCAGCGGTCGAGGAAGCCGTCACCGTCGGTGTCGACGCCGTATTGCAGCTTCAGGTTCACGACGTCGGATGCCAGCGGGTTGGGCGTCGCGCCCGGGGTCGTGAGATCGAGGCTGCGAAGGGTGCCGTTCGCGACGTCGTAGCGCGTGCGCTGCCTGCGGCCCTGCGGCCCCAGGTCGAGCAGCACCGACGCCGCGGGAAATTCGGCGTCGCGATTCGCCGCGGCAATCGCGACGACTCCGTCGCCGTCCGGTGCCGACACCGCGACGGCGGTCGACGCCGCGCAACGCCCGCCCGGGCCGATCGTCACCAGTGCGTCGCCCGCGGCGAACCCGGTGGGGGCGCGCACGCGATAGTCGGACCCGGTGGGCGCCGCGCCGGCGAGCGGCATGGGCCCCGCGAGCGCGGCCGCGGCGGCGTAGTTCACGACGATCGCGTCCGGTGCATCGGGCGTGCTCCCCGCGGTGATCAGCACCGGAATCGGGCGCAGCGTCGTGGCGATGGCGCCGGTATCGGGACAGGTCGCGAGCTCGCGCGCGGCGGCCGCAAGGCCGCTGCCGGCGTTCGCGATTTCCACACCCAGCGTGAACGCGGCGAGTGCGCCGGTCTCCTGCGCGGCGGCGAGCCCGGCGGCGCTGCGCTTGACGCCCTCGGCTCCCGCGAGGACGTCGAGCATGACGACGGTGACGACCAGCCCGATGAGCGTGCCGACGAGCACCTCGACCAGGCCGGCGCCTCGCGGCGCCCGGCGGATCGGCGTCGCGCGCATCGTCGGTGGCTCGGCGTGCATCGTCAGTCGGCGCCGAACACCGCGACCGCGCCGTAGCGGTGGGCCGCCGGCTCGCCGGGCAGTTGCCAGCGCACGGCGATGCTCACTTTCCGGCTCGCCGGTGCGGGGCCGGGCTCGACCCGCACTTCCGGAGCGTTGCCCGGTCGGCCGGCGCCCGGGAGCCGGAGAACCTGCCGGGAGAACGCCGCGTACCCGTCGCCGCCGGCCCGCGCGTCGTAGCGCCCGGCGAGCGTCGCGGGGTCTTCGGCCGACATGCTGCCGACGAGCGCGTGCACGAGCCCCACGGCCTCGCTGCGGCACTGCGCGGCGTGGACGTGGCGCAGCGCCTGCGCCTGCAGCGCGACGTTGCCGAGCACGCCGATCGAGAAGATCGCGATCGCCGCCAGCGCGTCCAGCAGCAGTGCGCCACGCTGCGTTGCGCGGTCCATCGCCGTCAGCCGCAGCTGCCGTCGCGGCGCAGGACCCAGCAGCGGTCGCTGCCGACCCAGCCGTCGGGGACGCCCGGCGTCCGGCGCGCATCGGCTTCGTCGATCGTGTAGACGAATCCGCGCATGCCTGCGGCCTCGAGGCCGGCCGCGCGCGCGACGTAGCCCTCGGCGGTGGCGGCGCATTCGAGCGCGAACGCGTCGGCGCCCCCGGCCGGCGGCGTCGGGTGGCCGCAGCCGCCGGCACCGTCGTCGTAACGGCGATGGTCGAGATAGAACTGCTCCATGCGCACGCGCTGATCGGCGAGCCGCGCCAGCGCTTCGGTGATGCGTCCGCGGCGCAGGTGGTCGGCGTAGGTCGGGATGGCGATGGCGGCGAGCACCGCGGTGATCGCGAGCACGACCAGCAGTTCGATCAGCGTGAAGCCGCGCGGCACCGCGGGCGACGGACGGAGCGGAGCCGGCCCCGGCATCTCCCTGCGGCGCAGCCATTCGAACGCGAAATAGTCAACGGGGGCAGGCATCGGCGGTGGTCTCCATGCGTACGCGCCCGCTGTTCGCGAGCACGACTTTCCGCGCCGTCGATCCCGGACGGCACAGCGTGAACGTTCCCATCTGCAATCCGCCGGCGAGCCGGCGCGCGTGGCCGAGTCCGGTGAACGAGACGTAGTCGGCCAGCGGGCGGTTGGCGCGCACGTCGATGGCGCCGGGTGCGGCGCCTTCCGCGCGCAGCACCGGCTCGTCGTCGCCGTTGCGCCCGTCGCGGTCGGCGTCGACGAACACCAGCCAGCCGGCGGCCCAGCTCGCGCCGGCGGCGCAGTGCGCGGCGTCGGGGGCGGGGCACAGATTGACGCGCAGACCCCGCTTGATCGCCTCCGAGCGCGCCAGCGTGAGGCTGTCGGCGAGGCGCTCCGCCTGGTTCGCGAGCTGGCGGGCGGCAATCCAGTCGCCGTAGCCGGGCACGGCGAGCGCCAGGAGGAGGCTGCCCAGCGCCAGCGCGATCATCAGCTCGACCAGCGTCCAGCCGCCGGCGGCCGGACCGGAACCCGCGACCCCGGCCCGGGCCGCGCCGCGACGCGCGCGCACACGCGCCGTGGTGTCGCGTCGGGCGGCGGCGCCTTCGCGTCGTCGTTGCCCGTCGGTTTGCGCCATCGACCGTCCTCCGGTGGTTGCGGCCCGCATCCGGATCGCCGGACCGTCGTGGACAATGCTAGGCAACGCCGGGGACCCTGAAAATCGGCTGGAGGAATTAGACCGGTCGGCGGACCGCGGCGCGGCGATCGCGGTACGATGCCGCCAGCAGAAAGGGAGAACACCGCACGATGAACGCCTTCGTCACCACCCGCACCGTCCGCTTTTCGCATTGCGATCCGGCAGGCATCATCTTCTATCCGCGCTACTTCGAACTCATCCACGAGGCCGAGGAGGACTGGTTCCGCGACGCGCTCGGCTGGCCGTTCGCGCACATGCTGGGCACGATGCGGCAGGGGTTTCCCATCGTGCGCCTCGAAGCCGACTTCCGCGGCCCGTCGCGGATGGGCGAGGAGCTGGCGATCGCGCTGTCGGTGCCGGAGATCGGCAGCACTTCCATGCACCTGCACTACGCGGTGACCTGCGGCGGCCTGCCTCGGCTCGATGCGCGCACGATCGTCGTGCACCTCGATCTCGCGACGGGGAAGCCGATGCCGATCGGCGACGACCTGCGCGGGCGCATCGAGCGCTTTCGCGCCGGCGCCGTCCCGGCGTGAGGTCGCGCACCGGCGTTGCATGCGTTGCATGCGTAGCCCGGCGTTGAGGGACGCCGGCGAGCGGGCGGCTGGCGTCGCCATCCGCGGCGCGCGATAATCTGCAATCCGCCGGTTCTTACCCCCACCTTGGCATCGACGCTTCCCGCCCGCGGGCAGGGAGGCCCCGACCCGGAGCCAGAACATGAATGCCCCCGAGCACCGCCACAGCACCAAGCCGAAATTCGTCTGGGAAGACCCGCTGCTCCTCGACGAGCAGCTCACCGAGGAAGAGCGGATGGTCCGCGATTCGGCACACGACTACGCGCAGGAAAAGCTGTTGCCGCGCGTGACCGAGGCCTTTCGCCACGAGACGCCGGACCCGGGCATCTTCCGCGAGATGGGCGCGCTCGGCCTGCTCGGCGCAACCGTGGGGCCCGAGTACGGCGGCGCCGGGCTGAACTACGTCTGCTACGGCCTGATCGCGCGCGAGATCGAGCGCGTCGATTCGGGCTATCGCTCGATGATGAGCGTGCAGAGCTCGCTGGTGATGTTCCCGATCCTCAACTACGGCTCGGAAGCGCAGCGGCAGAAATACCTGCCGAAGCTCGCCACCGGCGAATGGATCGGCTGCTTCGGCCTGACCGAGCCCAACCACGGCTCGGACCCCGGCAGCATGATCACCCGCGCGAAGGCGGCGCCCGGCGGCTACAAGCTCTCCGGCAGCAAGATGTGGATCTCCAACTCGCCGATCGCCGACGTGTTCGTGGTCTGGGCCAAGACCGACGACGGGGCGATCCGCGGCTTCATCCTCGAAAAGGGCATGCCGGGCCTGACGGCGCCGAAGATCGAAGGCAAGTTCAGCCTGCGCACGTCGGTCACCGGCGAGGTCGTCATGGACGACGTCGTTCGTGCCCGAAGCGCAGCTGCTGCCGAACGTGCAGGGGCTGAAGGGCCCGTTCGGCTGCCTCAACGCGGCGCGCTACGGCATCGCCTGGGGCGCGCTGGGCGCGGCCGAGGCATGCTGGCACGCGGCCCGGCAGTACACGCTCGACCGCGTGCAGTTCGGCCGCCCGCTGGCGGCGAACCAGCTGATCCAGAAGAAGCTCGCCGACATGCAGACCGAGATCGCGCTCGGGCTGCAGGGCTGCCTGCGCCTCGGGCGGCTCAAGGACGAGGGCAAGGCGGCGCCGGAGATCACGTCGATCATGAAGCGCAACTCCTGCGGCAAGGCACTGGAGATCGCGCGCATGGCCCGCGACATGCACGGCGGCAACGGCATCGTCGACGAGTTCCACGTCATCCGCCACCTGCTGAACCTGGAGACGGTGAACACCTACGAAGGCACGCACGACATCCACGCGCTGATCCTCGGCCGCGCGCAGACCGGCATCGCGGCGTTCAGCTGATGTCCTGGGGACAGACCACGTTTTCCGGCATGAAACGTTGGACGGTCCCCGGACGCTCGATGGAAAACGTGGTCTGTCCCCCATGAAGCTCTACGACTATTTCCGCTCGTCGGCGGCGTATCGCGTCCGGATCGCGCTCAACCTCAAGGGCGTGGCGCCCGAGCGCGCGTTCGTCCACCTGCGCCGCGGCGCGCAGCGCGACGCCGGCTATCTCGATCTCAATCCCGAGGGGCTGGTGCCGCTGCTGGTCACCGACGACGGCGCGGCGCTGACGCAGTCGCTGGCGATCATCGAGTGGCTGGAGGAGACGCATCCGTCGCCGCCGCTGCTGCCGGCCGCGCCGCTGGAGCGTGCGCGCGTGCGTGCCCTGGCGCTGGCGATCGCCTGCGACATCCACCCGCTCAACAACCTGCGCGTGCTGAAGTACCTGGCCGGCACGCTCGGCGCGGACGACGCCGCGCGCGACGCCTGGTACGCGCACTGGTGCGCCGTCGGCCTGCAGGCGCTGGAGGCGCGCCTCGCGCGCGAGCCCGCGACCGGGCGCTGCTGCCACGGCGACGCGCCCACGCTGGCCGACGTCTGCCTCGTCCCGCAGCTGGCGAACGCCCGCCGGGTCGACCTCGACCTCTCGCCGTTTCCCACGCTGCTGCGCATCGAGGCCGCCTGCCTGGCGCTGCCCGCGTTCGCCGCTGCGGCGCCGTCCCGGCAGCCCGATGCCGAGTGATTCCTCCGCGGCGGCCGGTCGCGGCGCCGCGGATCCGTTGTCGACTTTCCACAGGTGCCCGCCATGACCACCGTCTTTCCCGCCTGGAACCTTCCCGCCGTGCCCGTCGAAGGCACCGATGCCGTCTTCCCGGTCCGCCACGTCTACTGCGTCGGCCGCAACTACGCCGAGCACGCGAAGGAGATGGGCGGGGACGCGAGCAAGGAGCCGCCGTTCTTCTTCACCAAGCCGGCCGACGCGGTGGTGCCGGTGGTGCCGCCGGACGCCGGCACCGTCGCCTATCCGCTGGCGACGAAGAATCTCCACCACGAGATCGAGCTCGTCGTCGCCATCGGCGGCCGCGGCGCGAAGCTCGCGCCCGAAAAGGCGCTCGACGTCGTCTTCGGCTATGCCGTCGGGCTCGACATGACGCGCCGCGACCTGCAGAACGACATGCGCGAGAAGAAGCGGCCGTGGGACATCGGCAAGTCGTTCGCCGCGGCCGCGCCGATCGGCGTCATCCACCCGGTCGGCACCGTCGGCCATCCCTCGAGCGGCATGATCTGGCTCGACGTCAACGGCGCGCGCCGCCAGCAGGGCGATCTTGCCGACATGATCTGGGACGTTCCCCACACGCTGCGCCTTCCTGTCGCAGTTCTACGAGCTCATGCCCGGCGACCTCGTCTACACCGGCACCCCGTCGGGCGTGGGGGCGGTCGTGGCCGGCGATCGCCTCGACGGCGGCATCGATCGGCTGGGCACGCTGTCGATCGCGATCGCGCCGGCGATCGCCTGATGGAGCTGACGCGCGAGCAGGTCGAGCGCGGGTACGACAACCGCGCGGCGGTTCCCGACCATCCGCGCTGGTTCGCGCGCTGGGCCGAGCTGTCGGCGGCGGCGCGCGCGCAGTGGGGCCCGCGCTGCGACCTGCGCTACGGACCCGGACCGAAGGAGACGCTCGATCTGTTCGTGCCGGCGGGAACGGCGAAGGCGACGTTCGTCTTCATCCACGGCGGCTACTGGCGCGCGCTCGACAAGAGCGACTTCTCGTTCGTCGCTGCGCCGTTCGTCGCCCGTGGGATCGCCACCGCGGTGATCAACTACGATCTCTGCCCTGCGGTGTCCGTCGCGACCATCGTCGAGCAGTGCCGGAGGGCCATCTCGTGGATCGTCCGCGAAGGCGCCGCGCACGGCGCCGGCATTGAACGCATCGTCGCCGGAGGACATTCGGCCGGCGGGCACCTGACCGCGATGTTGATGACGACCGACTGGGCGGCGGTTGGGGTCACGCGCGATCCGCTCGCGGCGGGCGTGTCGCTGTCGGGCGTGCACGACCTGGCGCCGATGCTGCTGTTCTCTTACAACACCGACCTGCGGCTCGACGCCGCCGAGGCGGCGCGATTGTCGCCGGTGCGCCTCGCGCCGCGCTCGACGGCGCCGCTGCTCGTCGCCGTCGGCGCCGACGAGACCTCGGAGTTCATCCGCCAGAGCCGGATCCTGTGGGACGCGTGGCCGGCCAACCGGCCGCCGGGCGACACGGCGCCGCTGGTGGTGCCGGCGCGCAATCACTACAGCGTCGTTGCCGACTACGCCGATCCGGACAGCGAGCTTGCGCGGCGGACGCTGGCGCTTTTTTGAGGCTCCGGCTGGCGGTTCGTTTTTCTGACGAGCTGGTCCTCGGTCCTGGGATTGCCCGTTGGGGTGGTCCGGCTACGTCGATTTCGACGTTGTTGCCGTGCGCTGGCGTGACGGGCGTCGAAATCTCCGGCCCCCATCGTCGCGACGCGAACTCTCGGTATCGTTGACAACTGACCATCGGTCATTTAGGCTCCCAATTAGCTGACTTCCAGTCATTTCTGGGTCATCAACCGGGAACCGAAGCCATGGTCATTCGCCAACGCGCCATCCAGGCCGAAGACAAGCAGGAGCGCCACGACGCCATTCTCGACGCCGCTGAGCGGCTTCTGCAGCGCTCGCGCGATCGCGTGGCCAGCGTCGCCGAGGTCGCGGAGGAAGCGGGGCTCGCCAAGGGCACGGTGTACCTCTATTTTCCGAGCAAGGAAGAACTGCTGCTCGCGATCCACGAACGGCGCATCGACGGTTTCTTCCGCGACGTGATCGCGCTGTTCGACGGGCCGTCCCCCGCTGCGGTGGACGCGATGCTCGAGCTCACGCGCCGGCACCTGGTGGAGCCGCCGGTGTTCCTGCCGCTCGCGGCGCGCTGCTTCGGGCTGATGGCGCACAGCATCCCGGGCGAGACCGCGCTCGCGTTCAAGCAGCGAATGGCCGGGCGCCTCGAGCGCGCCGGCGCGGGAATCGAACGCAGCTTTCCCGCGCTGCCGCCGGGCGGCGGCGTCACGCTGCTGCGGCGCAGCTACGCGCTGATCATCGGGCTCTGGCAGATGGCTGCCGACGCCGGCGGCGAAGGCGCCCATGGCGTGATGGGCGGACGGGCGGACCGGGCGCCTCGCCGGTGTTCGCCTGGACCTATCCTGCGGAGCTTGACGGTGCGCTGCGCGCGCTGTGGCAGGGGATGCTCGGCGGGCCCGCCTCCGGCGCTGACGGGTCCGTCGCATGATCGCGGTGGCGCGTGCCGTGGCGGTCGCCGCGCTCGCGGTGGCCCTTGCCGCTTGCCAGCGGGTCCGTCGGCATGATCGCGGGGGCGCGGGCCGCAGAGGTCGCCGCGCTTGCAGCCGCCCTTGCCGCGTGCGCGAAGCACGAGCCGGTGCCGGTGCCGGTGCCGCCGCCGTCGCGCGGCACCGGTACAATGGCGGATTAACGTAGCGAAGACGAGCCGGCGTTGCGCCGCCGCCCGGCTGCCGCGGTGACGACGACGGCGCCGTGCGCCACCGGTACAATAGAGATTGACGTCTCGACCGCGGCCATGGCGCTCAGCCCCATCATCGACATCATCGCCGACCTCAAGGCCGGCCGGATGGTCATCCTCGTCGACGAGGAGGACCGCGAGAACGAAGGCGACCTCGTGCTCGCGGCCGAATTCGTCACGCCCGAGGCGATCAACTTCATGGCGCGACACGCCCGCGGGCTGATCTGCCTCACGCTCACCGAGGAGCGCTGCCGCCAGCTGCACCTGCCGCTGATGGTGTCCGCCAACCGCTCGTCGCACGGCACGAATTTCACGCTGTCGATCGAGGCGGCGACCGGCGTCACCACCGGCATCTCGGCGGCCGACCGCGCCCGCACGGTGCAGGCGGCGATCGCCTACGACGCCAATCCCGGCGACATCGTCCAGCCCGGGCACGTCTTCCCGGTGATGGCGCAGCCGGGCGGCGTGCTCAACCGCGCCGGGCACACCGAGGCGGGCTGCGATCTCGCGCGGCTCGCCGGCTGCGCGCCGGCGGCCGTCATCTGCGAGATCATGAAGGACGACGGCGAGATGGCGCGGCTGCCCGACCTGATCGACTTCGCGCGCGCGCACGGCCTGAAGATCGGCGCCATCGCCGATCTCATCCACTACCGCAACCGGACCGAGCGGCTGGTCGAGCGGATCGCCGAGCGCCCGCTGAGCACGGCGCACGGCGCCTTTCGGCTGATCGTCTACCGCGACAAGGTCTCCGACGGCACGCACCTGGTGCTGGTGCGCGGCCCGATCAGCCCCGACACCGAGACGCTGGTGCGCGTCCACGAACCGCTGTCGGTGATGGACCTCCTCGACACCCGCAGCCTGTCGCACTCGTGGACGATACCCGGCGCGCTCGCGGCGATCGCCGAGGCCGGCCGCGGCGTGATGGTGCTGCTGCACCGCCCGGAGAGCGCCGACGACCTGCGCGCCCGCGCGATCGCCGACCAGCCGCCGGTGTCGCCGCGGGTGGACCTGCGCAACTACGGCATCGGCGCGCAGATCCTCCGCGACCTCAACGTCGGCAGGATGCGGCTGATGGCCAAGCCGCGGAAGATGCCGAGCATGACCGGCTACGACCTCGAAGTCACCGGCTACGTCGAGCCGCCGCAGCATCGGGCCGCGTGAGCGCCGCCGGATTTCGACTCCCTCCCTCCCGACTCCTGCCATGGCCGTCAAGCGTCTTGCCCCCAACGTGTCCGGCGACGGCCGCTCCGTCGCCATCGTCCTGTCGCGCTTCAACCCGGCGATCGGGGACCTGCTGCTCGCGGGTGCGCTGCGCGCGCTGGCGGAGGCAGGCGTGGCCGACGGCGACGTGCTGGTCGTCAGCGTCCCCGGCGCGCTGGAGAGTCCGCTCGCGCTGCAGCGACTCGCGCAGTCGGGCGACTACGACGCGCTGGTGGCGCTGGGCGCCGTGGTGCGCGGCGAGACCTACCATTTCGAGATCGTCGCCAACGAGTCGGCGGCCGGCGTCGCCGGGGTGCAGCTCGAGTTCGGCATCCCCATCGGCAACGGCATCCTCACCACCGACACCGACGGGCAGGCGCTGGAACGGGCCGAGACCAAGGGCTACGAGGCCGCGCAGGCGGCGCTGGAAATCGCCAACCTGCTGGACGCGATCGATGAAGACTGACGGCGTGCGCGCCGCGGCCCGCCGCCGATGACGGCCGCTCGCGGGGCGCGGACCACACCCCGGCGCCGGGCCCGCGAATTCGCGCTGCAGGGCCTGTACCAGCGCCAGCTCTCGGGCAATTCCGCCGACGGCGATCCGCGCGCAGATCGCCGACGCCGCCGGCTTCGCCAAGACCGACCAACCGTATTTCGACGCGCTGTGGACCGGCGCGAGCAGCCGGCTTCGACGAGCTGGTCGCGCGCTGCGGGCCGTATCTCGACCGGCGCGCCGCCGAGCTGTCGCCGATCGAGCGGGCGATTCTCGTCATCGGTGCCTGGGAGCTCGAGCACCGCATCGAGATTCCGTACCGCGTGGTGATCAACGAGGCGGTCGAGCTGGCCAAGGCCTACGGCGCCACCGATGGGCACAAGTTCGTCAACGGCGTGCTCGACAAGCTCGCGGCGGAGCTGCGCGGCGCCGAGATCGCGGCGCCCGCCGCAGGGCGGGGGAGCAGCGCCGCCGATGCCGCGTGACCGGGTGCGGGCGCGCCGTCGCGTGGCGGCAGCGGTCCGGTGCCGCGCGATGATCGTGCCGTGCCGGTTTCGCCCGATGATCGCGCCGGCAGGGTGCCGCATCACGATCGTGCCGTGAACGAGTTCGAGCTCATCGCGCGGTTCTTCAGCCGGCCGCCGCGCGCGCCCGCCGTGGTGCTCGGCGTCGGGGACGACGCCGCGCTGCTGGCGCCCGCCGCGGGCAGGCAGCTGGTGGCGGCGGTGGACATGCTGGTCGGCGGCCGCCATTTCCTCGCCGACGCCGATCCCGAGACCGTCGGCCACAAGGCGCTCGCGGTCAACCTGTCCGACATCGCCGCGATGGGCGCCGTCCCGAAGTGGGCGCTGCTGGCGCTGGCGCTGCCCGACGACGATCCGCCATGGGTCGCCGCGTTCGCCGCCGGCTTCACCGCGCTGGCCGACGCGCACGGCGTCGAGCTCGTCGGCGGCGACACGACGCGCGGACCGCGCAACGTCTGCGTGACGATCCTGGGCGAGGTTCCGGCGGGGCAGGCGATCACCCGCGCCGGCGCGCGGGCCGGCGACGACGTCTACGTCTCGGGGCAGCTCGGCGACGCCGCGCTGGCGGTCGCGGAAGGGGCGGGGCGCATCGTCCTCGATCCCGCCGTGCGCGACGCCTGCCGCGCGCGCCTCGATCGCCCGGTGCCGCGGCTCGAGCTCGGCGTGCGGCTGCGCGGCGTGGCGACCGCGATGCTCGACGTCTCCGACGGCCTGACCGGCGACCTCGGCCACATCCTCGAGCGCTCGCAGGTCGGGGCCGTGGTCGACCTCGCCGCGGTGCCGCGCTCGCCGTGGCTTGCGCGCCGCGCTCGACGGCGCCGACCGGGCCGTCGCGCTGCAATGCCTGCTCGCCGGGGGCGACGACTACGAGCTGTGCTTCACCGCCGCGCCCGCCGCGGCGGCAGCGGATCGCCGCGCTGGCGGCCGAGACCGGGCTGCCGCTGACGCGGATCGGCGCGATCACCGCCGCCGGGGGCCTCGTCGTCCGCGACGAGCGCGGCGATCCGATCGCGGCGCCTCGGGCGTTCGACCACTTCGCCGCGGACGCGCCGTGACCGGCCATCCGACGCTGGGCTTTCTGGTCCGGCACCCGGCGCACTTCATCGCGCTGGGCTTCGGCGCGGGGCTGGCGCCGATCGCGCCGGGGACCTTCGGCACGCTGGTGGCGCTGCCGATCGCGGCGGCGCTGTGGACCTGGACCGGCGACGCGGGCTTCCTCGCCGCCATCGCCGCGCTGTTCGTCGTCGGGGTCTGGGCGGCGGCGGTGACCGGACGCGACCTCGGCGTCCCCGACCACGGCGCCATCGTCTGGGACGAGGTCGTCGCCTTCCTGCTGGTGCTGTTCTTCGTCGGCAGCGACGACGTGCGCGTCGCGTTCGCGTTCCTGCTGTTCCGGCTGTTCGACATCCTCAAGCCGCCGCCGATCCGGCAGCTCGACGCGGCGCTGAAGAACGGCTTCGGCGTCATGGCCGACGACATCCTCGCCGCCGGCTACACGCTGCTGGTGCTGGCGCTCTGGCAGCGGACCTGGGGCGCGTAGATGCGTTCGCATGGATTTCGACGGGGATTCCCGGCCGGCCGCGGCCGCCGGGGCGCAGCGTGACGAGCGACGACAGCTTCGACCTCGCCACGGCGCTCGGCCGGGCGCTGCAGCGCCGCGGCCTGCGCGCGGCCACCGCCGAATCCTGCACCGGCGGCCTCGTCGCCGGCGCGATCACCGACGTCGCCGGCAGCTCCGGCTGGTTCGAGCGCGGCTTCGTCACCTACTCCGACGACGCCAAGCGCGCGCTGCTGGCGGTGCGCGCCGAGACGCTCGCCGCGCACGGCGCAGTGAGCGAGGCGGTGGCCGCGGAAATGGCGGCCGGGGCGCTGGCGCACAGCCCGGCCGACCTCGCAGTCGCCGTCACCGGCATCGCCGGCCCCGGCGGCGGGACGCCGGCCAAGCCGGTGGGAACGGTCTGCTTCGCCTGGGCGCGCCGGGGCCGGGCGATTGCCACCGCGACGCGGCATTTCCCCGGGGACCGGGCGGCGGTGCGCGCGGCAACGGTCCGGGCGGCGTTGCAGGGACTCCTCGATCGATTGGATTAGGTCGACGGAGGGCTGGCATCGAACGATCGTTCTATGCCATAATCGCCGCCATTGACGGGTCCGACCCCGCCGCAGCGGCGCGGTCCCGGGCCCCGAAGCACCCGGAAATGAACCTCTCTCCAGGAACGACGATGGACGACAACAAGAGCAAGGCCCTCGCGGCGGCGCTGCAGCAGATCGAAAAGCAGTTCGGCAAGGGCTCGATCATGAAAATGGGCGAGTCGCAGATCCAGAACGACCTGCAGGTGGTCTCCACCGGCTCGCTCGGCCTCGACATCGCGCTCGGCGTGGGCGGTCTGCCCCGCGGGCGCGTGGTCGAGATCTACGGCCCCGAGTCGTCGGGCAAGACGACGCTGTCGCTGCAGGTGGTCGCCCAGGTGCAGAAGGCCGGCGGCACCGCCGCGTACATCGACGCCGAGAACGCGCTCGATCCGGTCTACGCCGGCAAGCTCGGCGTGGACGTCGGCAACCTGCTGATCTCGCAGCCGGACACCGGCGAGCAGGGCCTCGAGATCGCCGACATGCTGGTGCGCTCGGGCGGCGTGGACGTCATCGTCATCGACTCGGTGGCCGCACTGGTGCCCAAGGCCGAGATCGAGGGCGAGATGGGCGACCAGCTCCCCGGCCTGCAGGCGCGCCTGATGAGCCAGGCGCTGCGCAAGCTCACCGCCAACATCAAGCGCGCCAACACGCTGGTGATCTTCATCAACCAGATCCGGATGAAGATCGGCGTGATGTTCGGCAACCCGGAGACCACCACCGGCGGCAACGCGCTCAAGTTCTACGCGTCGGTGCGCCTGGACATCCGCCGCATCGGCGCGATCAAGAAGAACGACGAGGTCATCGGCAACGAGACGCGGGTCAAGGTCGTCAAGAACAAGGTGGCGCCGCCGTTCCGCGAGGCGCTGTTCGACATCCTCTACGGCGAGGGCATCTCGCGCGAGGGCGAGATCCTCGAGCTCGGCGTCGCGCACGACATCGTCGACAAGTCCGGCGCCTGGTATGCGTACGGCGGGGAGAAGATCGGGCAGGGCAAGGACAACGCCCGCGAGTTCCTGCGCGAGCACCCCGACACCGCGACGGAGATCGAAGGCAGGATCCGCGCGGCGGTGGGCGTGCCGTCCCCCGGCGCGCTGCGCGCGCGCGGCGAGCCGCTGCTGCAGGAGTAGCCGGCGGCGCGGCACGCCATGGCCGGCGCCGCCAAGTCCCGGCCGCCGCGCCCGCTCGCCGCCCGCGCCATCGGCCTGCTCGCGCGGCGCGAGTATCCGCGCGCCGAGCTGCGCGAGCGGCTGCTGGCCACCGGCGCGGCGCCCGGCGAGGTCGACGCCGTTCTCGACGACCTCGCGGCGCGGGGCTACCTCTCCGACGCGCGCTACGCCCACGCGCTGGTGCGCCAGAAGCGCGGCGGCTACAGCCGGCGCGCGCTCGCGCATACGCTCAAGGCCAAGGGCGTCGGCGGCGAGGCCGCGACCGAAGCGCTTGCCGCCACCGACGACTCCGCCACGCTGGTCGCGCTGTGGCGCCGCCGGTTCGGGCGGGCGCCGGCCGACGATCGCGAGCGCGCGCGGCAGGTGCGGTTCCTGCAGAGCCGCGGTTTCGGGTTGACGGATATACTGAGGCTGTTGCGCGACCCGCCCTGCGAGGAGTAGGGGGCGCGTCTGGTCGGGAACGATTCGACGATGATCGGAAACTGCGGCAACGCTTCCACATTTCCCGAGAATCGGCGAAGAGATTTTTCCGCAGGGGTCGGGCTGGCGCCGTGACAACGGAGCGCCGTCTATTTATAGTGACCCCCTGTTTCGAGCCCTTCCAAACGCAATGCCCCCCACCGATCCCTCCCTTGCCGTGATGTTCGCCGATGTCTCGGGCAGCACGCGGCTGTACGAGCAGCTCGGCGACGCGCGGGCGCTGGCGCTGGTCACCCGCTGCCTGGACGTCGCCCGCGACACTGCCACCGGGTACGGCGGGCGGCTGGTCAAGACCATCGGTGACGAGGCCATGCTCGCCTTTCCGACGGCCGACGGGGCCGCCGCGGCCGCCGCCGAAATCCAGGGCCGGATGGTCGAACTCGCGCGCGCCGAGAACCTGCGCCTCACCTTCCGGATCGGATTCCATTTCGGCGACGCCATCGAACGCGACGGCGACGTGTTCGGCGACTCGGTCAACACCGCCGCCCGGATGGTCGCACAGGCGAAGAGCGGCCAGATCATCACGTCGGCGGCCACGGCGGCGAAGATGTCGCCCTATCTGCGCGGACGCCTGCGCGAGCTGGACGTGATGACGGTGAAGGGCAAGGAGAAGGACATCGGCATCATGGAGCTGGTGTGGAACGACGCGGCGGACCTCACGATGCTGGTCTCGCGCCCGACGCTGCAGGGTGCCGAGCTCGATCTTCGGCACGGCGAGCAGACGATCCGGCTGAACGGCGAGACGCTGGCGATCACGCTGGGGCGCGACGCCCAGAACGACGTGGTGATCGCCGACAAGTGGGCGTCGCGGCTTCACGCCCGGATCGAGCGGCGCCGCGACAAGTTCGCGCTGATCGACCAGAGCTCCAACGGAACCTACGTGACCTTCGACGGCGAGCCGGAGCTGCGCCTGCACCGCGAGGAGCTCCTGCTGCGGGGCAGCGGTCGCATCAGCTTCGGCCACCCCTTCGACATGAATCCCACCGAGATCCTGGCGTTCGAGTGCACGGGGTCCGCGCCGCCCGCGGCCTGAGCGACGCGACGCCTGGCTAGGCCCCGGACTGGTCGGCGTTGGGGTAGAAGAGCTGCTCGCCGCCGATCTTGTAGTCGGCGATCACCTTCTGTCCCTCCGGCGACACCAGCCAGTCGATGAACGACTGCCCGAGTTCCTTCTTCACCGCCGGGTGCTTCGCCGGATTGACCAGCATCACGCCGTACTGGTTGAACAGGCGCTTGTCGCCCTCGACCAGGACCGCGAGCTCCCCCCGGTTCTTGAACGCCAGCCAGGTCGCGCGGTCGGCGAGGATGTAGGCGTTCATCGACGACGCGGTGTTCAGCGCCGGCCCCATGCCCTGGCCCGTGTCGCGGTACCACGGCCCCTTGGCCTTGTCGATCTCCACACCCGCCGCCTTCCACAGCTTGAGCTCGGCCATGTTGGTGCCGCTCCTGTCGCCGCGGGAGACGAACGGCGCCTGCGCCGCCCGGATCTTCTGCAGCGCCGCGAGGATGTCCTTGCCGCCGCCGACCTTCGCCGGATCGCTCTTCGGCCCGATCAGCACGAAGTCGTTGTACATCACCGGGTAGCGCTTGACGCCCTGGCCCTCGGCGAGGAATTTCTCCTCGGCCGCCTTGGCATGCACGAAGACGACGTCGGCGTCGCCGCGGCGCGCGAGGTCGAGCGCCTGCCCGGTGCCGAGCGCGACGACGCGGACCTGGATGCCGGTCTTCTGCTTGAACAAGGGCAGGATGAAGCCGAACAGCCCGGAATTCTCGGTCGACGTCGTCGAAGCGACGGTGATGAACTTGTCCTGCGCCTGCGCGGCGAAGGCGAACGTTGCGACCAGCAGGGCGACGAATGCGCGACGGGCGATTACCATGGCAGCTCTCCTTCGAGGAATTTCGCGGCTTCGGACGAAGCCGGGTGCTTGAGGAAACGGTCGGCCGGCGCGCGCTCCACCAGCCGGCCCTGGTGCAGGAACAGGATTTCGTCGCCGAGGCGATGCGCCTGTCCCAGGTTGTGGGTCACCAGCACGATCTTGGTGCCCGCGGCGTGCAGCGCGGCGATCACCTGCTCGATCTCGTGGGTGGCGCCCGGGTCGAGGCTCGCCGTGGGCTCGTCGAGGAACAGCACTTCCGGGCGCAGCGCCCACACCCGGGCCAGCGCGAGGCGCTGCTGCTCGCCGCCCGAGAGCACGCGCGCCGAGTGCCCGGCGTAGGCCTCGAGCCCGACCTTGCGCAGCGCCTCGCGTCGCCCGCGCCTCGCGCTGGCCGGAGGGAACCCCCGCCAGCTTCAGCGCGTAGGTGACGTTGCCCAGCGCCGAGCGGCGCAGCAGCACCGGGCGCTGGAACACCAGCGCCTGCCGGCGCGGCCCGCCGGGAATCTCCGGCGCGTTCCAGGCGATGCTCCCGCCGGTCGGCCGGAGCAGCCCGTGGCACAGCCGCAGCAGCACGCTCTTCCCCGCGCCGTTGGGCCCGAGGATCACGGTGCGCGGCCCGGCGTCGAGGCCGCAGCGACACGCCGTCGACGATGCGCCGCGAGCCCACCGCGAACGTCACGTCGGTGAGGCACAGCGGCAGGAGCGAGAGCGGCGCGCGCATGTCCACCCCGGCGCTCACCCGTACCGCCGCTGCGCCGTCTCCCTGACGACGTGGGCGCCGGCATTGAGGGCGAGGACGATCGCGAGCAGGATGAAGCCCAGCCCGAGCGCCAGCGGCAGGTCGCCCTTGCTGGTCTCCAGCGCGATGGCCGTGGTCATGACCCGCGTCACCCCGTCGATGTTGCCGCCGACGATGATCACGGCGCCGACCTCGGATGCCGCGCGGCCGAAACCCGCCATCACCAGCGTGACCAGCGTGAAGCGCAGGTCCCAGAGCAGCGTCGCGGCGGCGCCGAGCCGGGTCTCGCCCAGCGAGCGCAGCTGCTCGCGGTATTCGAGCCAGGCGTCGGCCACCACCTGCCGCGACAGCGCCGCCATCAGCGGTGCGATCAGGATCGTCTGCGCGATCACCATCGCCGTCGGCGTGAACAGGATCCCGAGCGCGCCGAGCGGGCCGGCGCGCGAAAGCATCAGATAGACGAACAGCCCGACGACGACCGGCGGCAGCCCCATCAGCGCGTTGAGGACGACGACCGCGAGCCGCTTGCCGGGAAACTCGTTCACCGCGATCGCGGCGCCGAGCGGCAGGCCGAGGATGCAGGCCGCGGTGACCGACGTCAGGCTGATCTGCAGGCTCAGCAGCACGATGCCGACGAGGTTCGCGTCGGCGGCGACGACCAGCCCGAGCGCCTGCGCGGCGGCTTCGGAAATGCTGTTCACGCGCTCGTCCCCGGCTTGAGGCGCCGGACCCTATGTGCGATAATATGCATAGATGTGCATATACACGGCCTGATCCAAAGATGTCGGTGCGATCATAGCCTAATCCTCAGCGGGCAAAAATATGCTTGAATTTGCATAATGAAAGTCGTCCCGGCGCTGGTCTGGAACCTGGAAGGCGACGACGTCGAGGCGCTCGACCCGCGCCTGATGCCGCTGTTGCGGGCCATCGCCGCGTCCGCGTCGCTGGTGGCGGCGGTGGCGGCGTGCGGAATCTCGTACCGCGCGGCATGGGGACTGCTGCGCGACTATCAGCACAAGCTCGGCGCGCCGCTGGTGCTGCTCGAGCGCGGACGGGGCGCGAGCCTCACCCCTTCCGGCGAGCGGCTGATCGGTGCGGCGCGCGGCGGAGCAATACGTGGAGTCCCTGCCGCCCGACGACCGTATTGCTGCTTTTCTGAACAATCATGCAGGGACTTGGTGTCCATTGATTTCTTTGTGGTGCCAACCGTGAGAAACAAGGTGCTGTTCGTTTTGGTGGTCCTCGCACATCACCGTCGCAGGGTAGTGCACTTCAATGTTACAGAGCATCCGACCGCCCAGTGGACCGGTCAGCAGATCATTGAAGCATTCCCTGGGATACGGCACCGAAATATCTACTGCGGGACCGAGATGCTATCTATGTGAGCCAATTCCAGAAACGTGTCCAAAGCATGCGTATCGAAGAGGTGCTCTCAGCGCCGCGAAGTCCTTGGCAGAATGCTTTTGTGGAACGCGTCATTGGCAGCATCCGGCGAGATGTCTGGATCACGTCGTTGTATTGAACGATCGTCATTTGAGACGAATCCTGACGAGCTATTTCAACTATTACCATCACTGGCGGACGCATTTAACTGAAAATGGATAGTCCTGAGTCGCGATCGGTGCAGTCACCATCCCTTGGAAAGGTAGTACAATTTCCAGAGATTGGTGGTCTACATCATCATTACGAACGGTTGGCGGCATGATATGTGTGATATGAGTTTTCGGGAAGCACAACAACCCCGCTCATATGACGGGGTTATTGTACCGGTGTTAGATTCCAGCCTTATCAATAATGACAAGCACTATCGGAGCAAAGGCCGCGATCAGTATGAGTGCCCCGAAAATGAACGGGTAGATTGGATCTTGCATCGTAGAAGCCCCCAGCCCTGGAAATCTATGTTTGTTATATATCGGACAGCCTGCCTAGTATTAAATATAGGGGCCGGGTCGTCAATAATTTGTCTATGCTGGCCGGGACTGTCTGCGAACCGTAATAACGAGTGAGAGTGCTTACTGAGAAGGCAGCCCCGTAACCACCCCCATCCAGGCTCGGGACTGCCCCCCGGTGACGCCTAGGCCACCGCTATGACTTTTTATTGTTATATGAAGAATTCTAATCAAAGCTACTTCAAACATGTGAATCCCTATGCGCCAACCTATTGCCTTGAGGCGTCATGCTGGCGAGGCTGGGGGAGGGTGCATCACATATCAAGCACTCACATTCACAATGAATTTCACCCCATGTTTCACCCCAAGGCAAATATGAGTGTGTTTCAGGATTAAGTGTTAAATGTAACTTATTGTTTTAAATGGTGGGCGATACTGGGATTGAACCAGTGACCCCTGCCGTGTGAATCTGTTGTCAGGCCCGTTCTGTTTCAGGGACTTGCAGAATATCACAAGAAATATGAATCACATAGCCTGTTGCCCGGTATGGCCGGATCACGCGGAATTTCGTTCGTGGTGTGACAAAAGTGTGACAAGAAATCGGGCGTCAGGGTGAACCCGGGTTAGTCGCACAGTATGCGAAAAATTGGGGCGTGATTCATGGTGGTGATATTTGAAGTTGACTCACCGTTTCTGCCACGAAATATCCATGTCGCAGAAAGCTGCGCGATATTCCACCAGCGTGATCAGGTCCACGCAGGTCTGGTGCCTAGATCGCCATATATTCGGATGCTTTTGTCGGTTTTGCTAGGTTTGCAAATGGCCTGTATTCTATTCGATCGGCAACAGGGCATATAGGGCAGGCGATGGTCGCGGAATTTGTTTTCTGCCATTAATCACCCTATCGGGAACCCAAGTCCTTGGTTCCAGAGTAATCGGAATTATTCTTGAGCCAAAATGCGTCAATCGTAACGGCGTTTTTGAGCTCTCCAACGCTAATTAGCGGGATTATGGAGAATTGAATGGCAGTTTCAGTTCCAAGTCCATCATTCCTCGATTCCTGTGAATCGCTTGGGGCATTCAATGGGCAGAAAAGGTGGCGATCGCCGGACGGGAGTCGTCTTTACACGTGGGATTCTTTTCACGGGGAGATCGAGGTTTTTAACAAGCGCGGGCTCCACTTAGGCGTCGTTGATGCCGTTCACGGAAACATGATTAAAGAACCTGTGAAGGGAAGGAGGATCGATGTCTAATTTCATCACGATGTGCATCAATGGGGAAGCATTGATGGAAGAGATCGACGATTTCGTCGACCGTTGGCATGAAGAGGACACTGAATCGTCACTGAGCGACTACTTAGGAATGAGCAAGCTTGAGTACAAGCTTTGGGTCGCTGATTCAGCAGTACTCCCATACATAATTACAGCTCACAGGAACAAGCAAAAGGTTTCTGAGCTTGTTGAGTCCATTGAAGAGTTGCCATTAGCAGCGCGTGCGGGTAGTCCGAAGTCGGCGATCAGACTATATAATTGGCTTAAGGATGAAGGTCTAATAGAGGAGTAACTGAGTTTGAATCCTCCTGAGGTTCTTTTAGCACGTCGACTGATACAAAAATTGGTTTTGAGTCCACCTGTCGACATCAAGGCCTTAGTGGCGAACTATGCGAAATTGGTCTTTGCGAAGATACCGGAGCCAAATGTTGATGGAATTTGTCTCAATCTTAAGATCCCTGGAAAGTTCCCGCAGGTGATTGTCAATTCAGACATCCCCGAAACAAGGAAACGTTTTACACTAGCCCATGAGCTCGGTCACATTCTGATCCCATGGCATCTGGGTTCCATCATAGATAATGTGGATCTTCCGGACACGGGCTCATCAACTAGCTACTGGGAGATGGAAAAAGAGGCGAACTCTTTTGCGGCCGAACTGCTAATGCCCGATGTATGGCTTGATAAGCTTCTAGACGATGAGGAAGATTTGGCAGCAGCGCATAAGACAGTCGCGAAAGAATGCGGCGTTTCTGGATTGGCAGCGGCTATCCGGATGGCAAGTTTTTTGATGCCTGGTGTAATTTACGCCGCTGAAAAGGGCGGGGTTGTTCAATACTCTGGGAAATCTGAAGGTACGGTTGCATCCTCGTTAACTTGGGGGCATCCGTTTCATCCAAAATCATACGCGTATGCTAGCGAACATAACAAAGAAAAATACGGAGGCGTAAAGTTACATTGGTGGGTGTTGCCTCCTGAAATTTCCATTGATACTACAGATGGTAGATCGTGGCGAGACATTCTCAACCAGATATTATCTGATATTTGTGACTCTGACCTGGCAGCCGTAAAACTTAAACAGTCAGTAAACGGCGTTGCCGCATTTGCGAACAGTACAGCTAAGCGGAGTCCTAAATACTCTCCAAGTTCGGTTGCAAGTGCGTGTATTCAGAGATTCAATGACCGCGATGAGTATAATGAGTTTGCATCTCATCCAGATTTTGAAGCATATGTCCAGAAGAGATCTGAGGCATTCTTTTCTTAGACGCGATGAACTTCTGATGAAATGCTGTACGTTGCTGATGGCGTTTAGCCTGCCTCGCAACCCAACTACACATGATGGAAAATTTGCATTGTATGCGATTACTCTGTTTTGCTTTGAGGGACTTCAAATGCTTTTGCGGAGAAATCGGGTGTAAAAACAAATTCTATGAGATCGTCGTCCTGATCCTCCAAATGTTCAAGAGATGATTTCTGAATAGTATGTCCGCCGCTCAGCATGGCGTCATAAAAATTGTCGTGACCAAAGTTGATATTGTGCTCTCTCATGAAGGTCTGCAACGACATTCTACCTGCGAGTAGTTCTAGTAACGCTCTTGATGATATCTTGATCTTGTAACTACCTGCGTGCGCGTTCGTTTCCATCTTCGCTCCTGCATACCATCCTTTCTGGGGGCCATCCAATCCATTGCGCAAATGGTTGGCTGCGTTCCAGCCATCAAGTTTCGGTTGCGGAATATATTGGAGGGAACGTTCAAGGGCATTTTTGATTTCATCTGTTACTGGGTGCTTCGCCTGCGGATTAACAAATATTTTTCCGTGTATTTTTAAAGGGCAAAAAGGTATGAAAATGTCTCCGTGCTCGCGCCGTGCGAAGATCGTCATCACAAAGGATATAGAGCTGTTCTTTCCCAGGAAATTTTGTATTACGTGGTGATCGTTGTAGGTGCGGTTTGCAGGGTCTTGCATTTGGCTGGTGAGTTGATTGCAGCCCCCATCGGAAAGGATGATGCCTCTTACGCCTTCGAATTTGGCGTTCTTTAATTGTAATGCCTTGCTCTTGAGCGCATTAAAAATCGGATTATTTTCCTCTGAGTAGTAAACCGTATAAGAAATATTTCCTCCGCCTGCTGGGATTGCGTTGACGTTCTTTTGATAATAGATTGTGACATCGAAATCAGCACCTTTTAGTCGTCTTTCGGCGTGTTCGGGGTTGTCTTTCTTGATCCAATCCAAGAACTCATGGAAGTCCTTGTTGAACAGTCGGTGGGATTCATTCTTGGGGGGGTATTTTAGGCGTACCTTTTGATTACCGTGTCGTCCGATCATTTCGTGGGCGGGCCGGTCTGAGAAGTGGCCCTCGCTGAATCCTTCCTTCTTTACCTGTTTTGCCAGTTCGTTTCGATAGAACCAACGGGGGTTGGACTTCTCAAGCCCCTCATCAGAAATAGTCCGGACGTCCGCAATGAAGCTGTTTCCACTGCACCTGCTGGTCCATCTTATGTCGGGACGTCTCCCGAGATCGGGTTCACATTCGGCTATGTTCTCGCGGCTCACGGCGTAGAGCAGGGCGATCTCCCATTGGACGTGCAACGAGCCCTCGTTCTCTCTGTTCAGTCGCGCAACAAAATCCTGAAGCTGCCGTTCAGTAAGAATAGACGAACACTCTTCGAGCATTCTTTGTGTCGCGCGGCGGTAAAATAAAGACATAAGAGCAGGCGGCTAACGCATGAGGTTTACAAAATATACGCATATTCTGAATTGCCGTCACTTCTTACTGTGTAGTTGTCCTCTAATACTTTGCCGACTCTGGCCCGTTTCAGCCCGCTGGCAACATGCGGCCCGTGTCGGCCTCGACGCGCATCAGGCAGTACCCATGAAGTTGGCCCAGATGCAGCGGTGCTGAGGGGAGACTAGGATGTGTTGGAAAATTATGAGTTACGTGTTTCTCAGTTTTATTCTTATGAGACCGAGGTTCGATTAGAGGGAAGGGTGCGTAAATGACTCTTTACGGACATCTGTTTAGCGATTGTTTTCTGCGATGACGTTTGTAGCATTCTCCGGAACATTAAACTTGGCGGTGTCTGACGACCGTTGAACATCCGGTCTGTTGTAGCTTGCTGGCTAGAGGAATGTCCGGAGCTGGCTGACCCGGACTAGCGAAAGCCCCACCCAGTGGTGTTACTCATTTTCTAGGGATGTTACTTACTAGCCAACCACGGAACTACCTGAGTAAGGCCAGAATACGAATAGGATCTATGACCGGTAGCTCAAAAAACCTCAACAACATTTGAATGGATTGAACGTGGCTCCACTGTGCGAAGTCGTGTTTCATCACACCTCCAACATCAATGCAGGCACTTCAAAGGAGGTACCACGTGAGCACAGAACATCCAACGACAGACGGAAACTACTACACTGATAGCGAGATCGCCGGCTTGCTGGGGATCTCGCTCGGCCGGTTGCGCAACAAGCTCTGCGACGGTAGTCCACTACCGCCGCGCATCCAGCCACCCGGTTGCCGTCACCGCCTGTGGCCTTGCCAGGCGGTGCATGACTGGCTGGAACAGTTCACTGTCACAGTGGCTGAACCAGCAGCGCACGATTCACCACCCCGCCGCCGCGGACGCCCGACCAAACAGGAGGTTCGGGCGCGGCAGTGAGTATCGCGGCCATGAACTGGGCCTGGCGGCAAAAGCTTCCACCCACTCCGAAACTGATCCTGATGGCGCTGGCCGATGCCGCCAATGATTTCGGCGTTTGCTGGCCCAGCGTACCGACGGTGGCAACCAAGTGCTGTGTTTCCATACGCACTGTCCGACGGGTCATGCGCAGGCTCATCGAACGTCGGCTGCTGCTCGCTGAACAACGTTATCGCAAGGACGGATCCTGTTCCTCGAACCGGTATCGATTGCAGCTGGATGGGGTGACAAATTGTCACCGGCCCCTGACCCTGACGACACCACCCCCGGACAGCGGTGCGAGGGTCCCCCTGACGCCGGTGACATACCAGGAACCACCATAGGAACCCAAAAGGAACCCTACTACCACAGGGAACAACGGCCGGAGCGGACAATTCAACGCCTGAGGAAAGTGGTAGTGGGGAATTATCTGATCTTGTATATCCGAGGACCTTGTCGGCGGCCGAAC
>CAVYID010000012.1:0-579309 GCA_963768535.1 uncultured beta proteobacterium
TCGATTGCGACGGCCGGCACGGCAACGGAGACGGAGGTTTCGACATGAAAACCACCCGAACGATCCTCGCAGCGCTCGCCCTCACATTGGCTCTGACGGGATGCAGCACGATGTCGACGCGGGACAAGGACACAATCATCGGTGCCGGCGTCGGGGCGGCGAGCGGTTCGCTGCTGACCGGCGGCAGCGCGCTGGGCACCGTCGGCGGAGGCGTCGTCGGCGGTGTGATCGGCAACCAGATCGGCAAGGACAAGCACTGATTCAGCATTCCGGGGCAGATCGAGCGAGGGCACGCGAGCCGCCTGGCTGCCGGAGCGTCGCCCATGTCTCGTTCACGCGCAATGCATCCGGCGGCCGACGCATGGCTTCCGGTGTCGACGCCGTGCCTGCAGGGAGCGAAAAACGATGAACCGCCGAAGCGCACGGATTCTGTATCCCGGTCCCCCGGATCTCGCCGCGGAAACCGGGCCGCCGGCATCTGCGCCCGACGCGCGCACCATCGCGCTGGTCACGCTGGCGCTGGTGGTCGTGGTGTTCGCGCTGCACCTGGGTGCGGCGTTCTTCATTCCGCTGCTCGTCAGCCTGTTCTCGAGCTACGCGCTGTCGCCGGTGGTGAGCCGGCTGGAGCGTTGGAACGTCCCGCGCGCGCTCGGCGCCGCGCTGACGATGCTGCTTGTCATCGCCGCGCTTGGCTTCGGGGTGGAGCGCGCGATCAGCGGGGCCAGCGACGTGCTCGACGAGTTGCCGCGCGCCGTGCAGAAGCTCCGTTACGCGGTCGTATCCTGGGAGCGCGACGCGCGCGGACCGCTGAAACAGGTGCGCAAGACGGCCGATGAACTGCAAAAGCTCGCCGGCGCGGCCACGGCGAGCGCGCCTGCCGGCGGCACGGAGGCCGCCGCACCAACACCCGCGCCCGCACCGGCGACGGACGCAAACAGCATCCTGGCGTTGGGCACGGTCGGAATGACGATCTTCCTCAGCCAGCTCGTGTCGGTGCTCTTCCTCACGTTCTTTCTGCTCGCCGCCGGCGACCTGTTCCGGCGCAAGCTCGTGTCCGCGACCGGGCCGTCGCTGACGAGGCGCAAGAAGACACTGCAGATCCTGCGCGACATCCATGAGGTGAGCCAGCGCTACTTCGCGCTGGTCCTCGCGATCAACCTGGCGGTCGGCTTCCTGACCGGGATGGGCCTCTACCTTCTCGACATTCACCACCCGGTGTTCTGGGGCCTCGCGATGGCGGTCCTGCACACCATCCCGTATCTCGGCGCCGCGGCGGTCACTGCCGCGGCCGGGCTGTCCGCGTACCTGCAGTTCGGCAGCATCGGCATGGCGCTGGCCGCGGCGGCGGTGCCGCTGCTGGCGGCCCTCGCCATCGGCCTCTGGCTGCAGACCGCGCTGCTCGGCCGTACGGCGAACATGAATGCCGTCGTCGTCTTCGTCGCGCTGCTTTTCTGGGGGATGATCTGGGGCGGCTGGGGCCTGCTGCTGGCGTTCCCGATCATGGCCAGCGTCAAGATCGTGTGCAGCGAGATCGAGCGGCTGAAGCCGGTCGCGTCGCTGATGGACCAGTGACGGGCTTGCCCGGCGATGGACGCGGCACTCCGGAGGAGCCGCCTCGTCGCCTGTGCCGCGGCACTGGCGCTTGCCGCCGGCTGCGCGACGCTGCCCCCCGGTCTCGACGCGCCCAAACCGGCGTCCGGCGCGCTCGAGTCGCCCGACACGACCAGCCTTGGCCGCAGTGTGGCGGCCCGCGCCCGCCTGCACCCCGGGCGCTCCGGCTTCCGCCTGCTCATCGACGGCAGGGACAGCTTTTCGCTGCGGCTGCGCCTCGCCGACGCGGCCGAGCGCACGCTCGACGTCCAGTATTTCGTGCTGCAGCAGGACGACACCGGCCAGCTGCTGCTCCAGGCGCTGCTGCAGGCCGCGGATCGTGGCGTGCGCGTGCGCCTGCTGCTCGACGACGCCGAGGCCTTCGACGCCAAGTCAATGATTCGCCCGCTCGCCGCGCACCCGAACATCCACATCCGCATCTACAACCCGTTCGTCGCTCGGCGCCCGCTCGCGATCCTGCGCGGCGCCGAGTACCTGCTCGAGGCGGGCCGGCTCAACTACCGGATGCACAACAAGCTCTTCGTCGCCGACAACGCGATCGCCATCACCGGCGGCCGCAACGTCGGCGATGCGTACTTCCAGGCCGGCAAGGACGTCGCATTCGGCGACATCGACCTGGCCGTGGCCGGGCCGACGGTGCGGCAGTTGTCCGGCAGCTTCGACCTGTACTGGAACGACCGGCTGGCGGTGCCGGTCGAGACGCTGCCGCTGGGCAAGCCCTCCGCGGCCGATCTCGAGACCTGCCGCGCCGCGCTCGCTGCGCACGCGCAAGAGATGGCGCAGTCGGCCTACGTTCGCTCGCTGCCCTCGCGCGATCTTCTCGCCGGCATGCTGTCCGGCACGGGGTCGCTGGTATGGGCCAAGGCGCAGTTCGCCTACGACCTGCCGGACAAGGCGCAGGCCGATTCCGGCGACGCACCGGGCACGCCGATGTGGAGCAAGATTGCGGCGGCGGCGGCGACGGCCACCGAGGAGCTGATCATCGTGTCGCCGTATCTCGTGCCGGGGGACAGCGAGATGGAACTGCTCCGGCACCTGCGGCAAAGAGACGTGCGCGTGCGCATCCTCACCAATTCGCTGGCGTCGACCGACATGCCCATCGCGCATGCGGGATACATCCGCCATCGCGTCCCGCTGCTGGAGCTGGGCGTCGAGCTCTACGAAGTGCGGCCGTGGCCGGGGCAGCCGGAGGCGAGCGGCGGACTGATCAAGCCCAGCGCTTCCGGCCAGTTCGCGCTGCATGCGAAGGTCTTCGTCATCGATCGCCGGCGGCTGTTCCTCGGGTCGATGAACTTCGACCAGCGCTCGCTGCGCCTGAACACCGAGATCGGCCTCATCGTCGACAGCCCGGAGCTCGCAAGCGCGGTCGCCGCACGCTTCGAGGCGATCGCGCGGCCGGCGAACAGCTACCGTCTCGTCCTCGATCCCGCCGACGGCGACAAGGCCGCTGCCGTCCGGTGGGTGAGCGCGGAGGACGGCAAGACGGTGGAATTCGACACCGAGCCGGGGGTCGACGCGATCAAGCGCGTCGGAATCGAGTCGTTGTCACTGCTGCCCATCGACCACCTGCTGTAGCCGCCGGGCGCGCGGCGAGCCGTCGCTCCGATCGGGGGATGGCCGGGGCGTAGGAGACGCCGCCCGGGTTGACCTCGCTCAGGGCCAGGACATGGGGGGGACACGCTAGCCGCGCACGGGCATCTTCACGTCGAGGTTGTCGACCACGTCCTTCACGCCGGCCACGCTTCGGGCGATTTGGGTCGCGCGCAACTTGGCGCGCGGGTCGTCGACGACGCCGGTGAGCGTCACCACGGAATCCTTGGTGTCGACTCCGATCTGCAGCGCGCTCATCTCCGGTTCGGCGACGATCGCCGTCTTGACCTTCGCGGTGATCGTGGCGTCGTCGATCGCCGCTGGCGGCTTTCTCGGTGGCGCGTTCCGTCACGGCGGCCACCTTGTCGGCGGCGCGGTTGACCGCCCGGTCGACCGATGCGGTGTCGTTCCCGTCACTGCAGCCCGCGCTCATGGCTGCGAGCCCGGCCGCCGCGGCGGCGAGCATGATGTAGCGAATCTGCCTGTTCATCGTGCCTCCTTGGGGTGGGTTACCCGGCGATGGCAAACACGACTGCATGCTAATGCGGCGCGGAGGCCGTGACTGCCCGGCGGCGACTGAAACGGTCGTAGGGATTTGGACTACGCGCGGTTCTCGCGTCAGCTCGCCGCCCGCGAATTTCGACGCCCGCCGTTGGGGCACCCGCACTGCGAGGAGGGGCGGTGGTCCGGCAGGTACGCCGGCTGCGGCGCCACCCCTGCGAACATCGCGTGGTGATTGGCGTGGATGTTGTACTGGGGGGTGGCTTCTGAACTGGCACGTCGGAATACTTATTGCGGCGGGAACGCCGTGACTGCCCGGTGAGGCGACTGAAACGGTCGTAGGGGTTTGGACTACGGGCGGTTCTCGCGTGAGCCCGGCGCACGTCATTCAGCTCAATTCGTGATCGGCGCCGAATTCTCGACCGGCACCTCGACCTCGATCACGGTGCCGCGACCCCGGATGCTCTGGATGGCGAAGCGTCCGCCCAGCGCGCGCACCCGCTCGCGCATCGACAGCAGCCCGTGCGCCAGCGGGTTCTGGTGCGAGGCAGCGTCGAAGCCGACGCCGTCATCCATGATGCGCAGGACCCAGCGCCCGGCGTCCGCGCGCAACGAGACGGTGACGGTCTTCGCATCCGCGTGCTTGCCGACGTTGGTGAGCGCCTCCTGGACGACGCGGAAGAACATGATGCTGTACTCGGGGGACAGGCGCAGGTCCTCGTCCTCCAGCTCGGCCCGGCAGTTCCGGCCATGACGGTTGGCGAACTCGGCGCATTGCCAGCGCAGCGCCGGCCCGATGCCGAGGTTGTCGAGGATCGTCGGGCGCAGGTCCTCGATGATGCGGCGCTTGACCTGGACCGCGTCGTCGATCGCGGCCATGATGCGCGCAATCCGCGTCTGGTGCGGGTCGTCGCCCGGCAGCCGGTCCGAGAGAAGCTGCAGGTCGATCTTCGCGGCGGCCAGCGTTCCGCCCAGGTCGTCGTGGATCTCGCGCGCGATCTTGGCCTTTTCGTCCTCCTGCACGCGCTGCAGGTAGTGCGACAGCTGCGTGAGGTCGGCGGTGCGCTGCTGCACCGCCTGCGTGAGCCGCGCGTTGCTCTCGCTGACCATCGTGATCTCGCGCCGGCGGCGCCGGGCGTCGTGCGCCAGGAAGATGGCGCCGGCGACGACCAGGAGCAGGTTGAGGCCGACCTCGACGAAGATCAGGCGACGTATGCGTTCCCGCAGACGGGCCAGCACTTCGTAGCGGTGGTCGTTGTCGAGCTGCTGCTTGGCGGCCAGGTCGTCGAGCTGGCTCCGGAGAGATTGCATCGTCTTCTGGCCCTCGTGCGCGAGCAGGAACGCGCGCAGCGCGTCGTCGCCCTGCGTACGCTGCAGGTCGAGGGATTCCTGCAGCTGCGCGAGGCGCTGGTCGAGCAGCCGTGACGTCGAATCGATCCGGGCTGCCTGCACGGGATCCTCGGCGATCAGGTCGCGCAGCTTCTTCAGCGTGCCGTGGATCTGGTCCCGCGCCGCGCGGTAGGGCTCGAGAAAGCTGTCGTCCTGCGCCAGCAGATAGCCGCGCTGCCCCGTCTCGGCGTCGACCACCAGGCGGTACAGGTGCTCGATCAGGCCGCGGGCGACGACCGTTTGGCGGACCCACGCGCCGGTGTCCCGCAGCTCGCGAAAGCTGCTCTCGGTGGCGTACAGCGCGGCGAAGTTGAGCAGTGCCGCGAGCGCCAGCACGACAAATCCGACCAGCCCGAAGCGCGCTTGATTCATTGCCTTGGTGCCTCCCCGCTACCCGAAGCGTACCCGCAATGCCGGGCCGGCTCTGTAGGGCATGTCCGACGCCGCCGCGGGAGCCATCCTACAGGCGCGCGGTGCGTTCGCCGATGGCCCCCGTCGGCGATGTTCCCGATCATGGGCGGCATGGCAGCGCACGACACCGATGAGCGCTCCGCAACCCTTCGGCGCAGCGCAACGCGCGAGGCTGCCGCACGCGAAGGCGCAGACAGTACAATACCGGTTGCGGCGCAGGCGAGGGGCCCGACGGCGTTTCAAGCCCGCAAGGACCGGACCATCCGCCGGCATCGCCTCTCGTGACCACGGGTTCGTCGGGGGAAACATGGCGGAGCACAGACGTCGCGTCTTCGTAGCAGATGATCACGCGCTGTTCCGCGCGGGGGTCAAGGCACTGCTCGCCGAGGAGCATGATCTCGAGGTCGCCGGCGAGGCGGCCAGCGCGAAGGAGACGCTGCAGCGCGTCCGGGGCGAGCCGTGGGATGTGCTGCTGCTCGACATCTCGCTGCCCGACGGATCGGGCATCGACCTGCTGCGCCAGATTCGCGCCCACTGTCCCGAGCTTCCGATCCTCATCCTGTCGATGCACCCGGAGGAGCAGTACGCGGTGAACCTGCTGCGCGCCGGCGCCAACGGATACGTGACCAAGGACGCGGTCCCGCAGCAGGTCGTGCAGGCCATCCGCACGCTGCTCAACGGCCGCAAGTACATCAGCCCGACGGTCGCCCAGATCCTGGCCGAGGACATCGGCGGCGACGCACGGCCGCGGCACGAGACGCTCTCCGAGCGCGAGTTCCAGGTGTTCTGCAAGCTGGCGGCGGGGCGCTCGGTCGGCGAGATCGCGACGGAGCTGTTTCTCAGCAACAAGACGGTGAGCACCTATCGCTCCCGCATCCTGGAAAAGATGAACGCGAAGTCCAATGCCGACATCACCTATTACGCCATCAAGAACGGGCTCATCGAGTAGCCCGGCCGGCTTCCCGCCGGCTCCGGGCAGCCCCGTTTCCGTGCGCTCCGGCGGTACGGCGGAGGCGGGGCCGCTGCGCGTCTTCCTCGTCGAGGATTCGGTGGCCGTGCGCGACCGGCTGACCGATTTTCTTGCGGTTGCGGGCCGGATCGAATTTGTCGGCCACGCGGAGACGGAGGCCGACGCGGTGCGGCAGCTCGCTGCGCAACCGGTCGACGTCGCCATCGTCGACCTGAGCCTGCGGCAGGGGTCCGGACTCGGCGTGATCGAGGCGGTGCGGGCCCGGCGGCCCGAGCCGCCGCCGACGATCGTGGTGCTGACGAATTACGCCTCGCCCGAGTTCGAGGTCGCGTGCCGCGCGCGCGGGGCGGATCATTTCTTCGACAAGGTGACGCAGTTCGGCGCGATCAGGACCCTGCTGCAGTCCATGCTGCACGGCGGGCGCCGAAACTGAAAAGACGGGCGGGTGCTGCGCACCCGCCCGGGAATCGCCCGCAGGGGGGAGGGGTCCGCGGGCGCGGTGCCCTGCCCCCGGGGTGGGGCAGGGGGACACGCGAGGACGCCGGGAGGACCGGCGCGCGCCGATGGCCGTTTGACGGCCGTCAGCGATCCTTCTGCACCTTGAGGTCGCTGTGCACCGCCTTGACCCCCTCGGTGTTGCGCGCGATCGTGATCGCCTGCGTAACCTCGTCCTGGCTGTTGGCGGTGCCGCTGATCCAGACGACGCCGTTCTTGTCGGTGTCGACGCGGATGTGCTTCAGGCTGCCCAGATGCTCCGCGGCCAGCCTCGCCTTGATCTTGGTCGTGATGACCGAGTCCTTGACGAAGGCCTCCGGCTTGGCGCGGTCCGCGTCCGAGTCCATCGCATAGGCCGCGACCGGCGCGAGCGCCGTACCGATGACGAAACAGGCAGTGGCAAATTCATGCTTCATCGCTGGCTCCTTGAACGTGAGTTGCGTTTAACGGGTACTGCGCTGCCATCGTAGCGACCCGCGCAGCTCGCCGCAGTCGGCGCAGCGTCAATTGATCTGTAGGATCGACGGCATTCGACCCTCGGTGCACGACCTACACCCGCGGTGCGGCGCGAAGGCGCGCGTCGAGGACCCGGTTCGCCGCGTTTCGCGCATCGCTTCGCGACGCCGCGTGGCTCCGGCCGGTGCATGCGACGCCGGCTGCGGGTCCGACCGCCGGCGCGCCGACCGCCGCGGGACATCGCCCGAATCTCCGCCAGTCCTACGGTCGAATCATCCGCCGGCCGACTCCGGAACCGCGATGCCGGGATCACACTTCCTCCATGCCCACGCGGGCAATTACTGTCTGCGTTCGAGCGGCGGGCGAGGGGCACGCCGTCGCCGATCAAGCCCGGCACGGGACGGCCGCCTGGCGATCGTGGGGCAGCGAGCGCCAGGCAGGCCGTTCCGCGCAAATCCCACATGAGGAGAAGCGCCATGTTCAGGAAGCTCGTGATGCTGATGGTTGCCCTTTCAATCGGCGCGACGACGCTTAGCGCCTGCAATACGGTTCAGGGCGTCGGCCGCGATGTCGAGAAGGCGGGGCAGAAGGTCCAGGAGGAAGCGATCGAGCACAAGCACTACCACTGACGCGGTCCTTCAGACGGAGGTCTCCATGCTCTATTACGCGGTCATCTTTTTCGTGATTGCCCTGGTCGCCGCGCTGTTCGGCTTCGGCGGTATTGCGGCCGGAGCGGTCGAGATTTCGAAGATCCTCTTCTTCGTTTTCATCGTGCTCTTCGTCGCCAGCCTGATCTGGGGCATCATCCACCGTTGATGTCCGGCGCGTCCCGGGCGGCCGCGCCGGGGCATCCGGCGCAGGCGCCCGGGCGCGACGCCAACTCGGTCGTCAGCGGCGCGGATTCGCGCCGGCGATCACGACGACGTGGTTGCCGACCTGCCAATCGCGAGGGCTCGCCTCGTTCAGGATCGTCGTGGCGCCGTCCCGGAAGCGGACGGTGATCTCGTAGCGCCGCCTGGTTTCGGGTCCGGCGTTGGAGCGGCCGTGGACCGGCGCCGATCCGCTCCCCGCGTGCGATCCGGCGATCACCCGAATCGACTTCACGACGCCGCACTCAGGACATCGCCGCCAGTCCTCGCGTTCCTGCGCCGCCGGCGATGGCCGGGATTCCGATTCGGGGTCCGCGTTGCCGGCGGCGGTCGCGGCTGCCGCCGCAGGGCCCGGTAACGGCGCAGCTGGGTCGGTAGCGCCGGCGGCGGGCATGCCCGGGATCGAGCCCACGATCGCCAGCGTACCGCTCGCCGCGACGACGCAGAGCAGCGCTCCCGCCATCACGATCCGATGGCGGGGCGATCGCCCGAAACGCGGCGACTGGGCAACGGCGCAGGAAGGAACCTGCCGCCATGGCGACGACGGCGCAAGGCACTGCCGCGGCAGCGGCGGGACGGCTTGCGCCGCCCGCGTCGCCGGGACTACGCCCGCGGCTCACCATTGCCGTTGACGGTGATGGTCGGCCCCGGGGGTGCGGTCATCTGGACATGGTGCTCCTGGCCGCGGAAGAAATAGGTCACGTCCCAGTAGTCGGGCCGGGCGTGACTGGGAACGCTGGCGCAACGCTGGACGTCCCGGGTGGTCACCTGCCCGCCCCCGTGATCGCGTCCGACATTCGCGCCGACCGCGGCACCGGCGACGGCCCCGCCGACGGTGGCGACGTCGTTGCCGCGGCCGCTTCCGACCTGGTGACCGAGAACGCCGCCGACGATGGCGCCGACGATCGCCCCGGGGACGTTGGGCTGGCTCCGATCCACCACGACCTGCTCGCGCTCGACCCAGCAGCGTCGCTCGGGCGGGCCGACCACCGCGCGGACCGACGTGACGTTGGCTTCATACAAGCGCTCGTGGTCGCGCCGGCGCCATTCGTAGGCGGCCACCGGTGCCGGCGCGTACCGGTCGGCGTCGATGCGGGTTCGGGCGCCGATGATCCGGATCGACGAGATCCGGTTGTTGAGGCCCATCGCCTTCAACGTCGGATACCGCCCCGGGCGCAGCACCACGCAGCGCCCGTGGAACCCCGCGTCCTCGCAGGCTTCCCAGCGATCGCGCACCACCACCACCGACGACGCCCGGTCGTTGAACCCATAGCGCGCAAAGTTGGCGATCCGCTGCTCGGTGGTAAAGCTGCGACCGGCAAAGTCGCCGTGCTCGAACAAGGTGACCTGGGCGCCCGCCTGTGCCGCGAGGGCAAGTCCGGCCACCGCCAATGCGAATCTCACGTCTGGTTTCATCGCCGTCTCCTACGATGGAATACGTGCACCGATGCCCGACTGGGCCACGCCACCCCACTCTATCGCGCGGCATTGCCGGCGGCTGCCGGACATCCGCCCGACGATCGCGTAGGACTTGCCTTCCATCCGCGGCGCGTGCGTCGGGCGCGGCGATCGGCAGGGCGTCGGCGCAACGATTTCCTTGCTCCGGCAGCCCGCTCGTCGGCCCGGGACGCGGGCCGAGAACCCGCGACGGCGTCGGGGTTGCGGCCGGTCGGCGCGTTGTCCTACACGCCGTCGCGCAATGCCTACAAGCGAAAGAGCCCTCCGCCGATGGCTCCCGATCGGCCGGGCGTGCAGATTGGCACTGCCCACGATGTGGCGGGGCCGGCCAAGCCGCGAGAGTGGACACCGCACCTGATGCACCGGCGCCGAATCGTCGCACCATGCCTTCAATGCCCCGTGAAGGGGCTCACGATCAGGGAGGTAAGCATGCGAATCTCGTCACTGCGCCGTACCGGCCAGCTCATTGCGGCTGCCGCCGTTGCCGGCGCCATGGCGACTGCCGCCGATGCCGGCTCCATGGCGTACACGGTGAGCGGCATCGCCGACGGGACGCTCGGCACGGCAAATTTTGTCGGATTCACCTTCTCCGTCACCGCATCGGGTGACGCGTCGGTGGTGGACGCGGTCGCGCCGGGGGTTCTGTGTGTCGACGCGAAGGATGCGACGTTCACGATCGATGGATTCGCCGACCGGGACGATTACGTCACCGCTCAGCGTCGCCGAAAATGCCGGCTGGAAGCTCGTCGCCATCGCCCGCGGGCGCTGCGCCGACGACGGCCCGATGTGGACGAATGGCAGCAACGCGCGCTTCGGCAGCTATGACCTCACGTCGAAACTCGACCCGGTGGCGCTGTCGATGCCGAGCGCGGCGCCGGACGTCGTCGTGCAGACCTCGGCGGGCGCACTCGCGCTGCGCAATGTGTCCACCCTGACATTCAAGGCCCAAAGCCCAGCCAAGGCCCAGACCCCAGCCGCTCCGGCCGCTCTCGCGCCGGTGGACGCGGTCACAGCGGTCCCGACGCTTGGCGCCTGGGGATTGGGCGTGCTCGCGGGGACGCTCGCGGGCATCGGCATGGTCGCGGTCCGGCGACGCGCCGGTCCGCGCGCGATCTCGTCGCGCCGCTAGATCTTCGGGTACCCGCCGGACGGCGGCTCTGCGGCCGGCGGCGGCACCGGCTGCGACGCCTGGTCCTTGGGCACTTCCAGAGGCGGCAGCGGGCGCCGCGTCGGCGGCGACTTCGGGTATCCGGCGTCGTCGAGCAGCGTCTGCCACCGGCTTTCGCTGAAGCCGCGGGCGACCAGCTTGTCGCCCGCCTGCAGCACCGGGACCTGCATCTCGCCGGTCAGCTTCTTCAGCTTTTCGGCACCCTGCGGCTCCTGCGCGTTGACGGTCGTGAACGGCACGCCGCGCCGGTTGAGCAGCGCTTCGGCGCGATCGCACACGTCGCCGCAGGCGAAGGTGTACAGCGTCACCGGGAACCGGTCCTGCGCGCGCTGCGCGGCAATCGTGGTCTGGTCGGTCTCGATCAGGTTCGGCGTCAGGCGCTTGGCCTCGACGTCGCGCGCATCGGACGGGGGCAGGTGGTCCGAGTAGACGACGCGCCCGGCCGGGTCGACGTAGCGGTAGACCTGCTGGCTCTGGGCGACGGCGCCGGCTCCCGCCAGACCGGCGAGGACGGCGGCCGCGAACGCCAGATGCGGGGATCGACGGGCCACCGCTCCTCCTCTATGCCGCAGGGATGACCATTCCATTATGCCGCAGAAGCGCGTCGAGTTGGGGTGCCCGGCCGCGGAAGGCGACGAACGACTCCAGCGCCGGCCGGCTGCCGCCGCGCGCGAGCACCTCGTCGCGGAACCGGGCGCCCGCCGCCGGCGACAGCACGCCGTGCTCCTCGAACAGGCTGTAGGCGTCCGCCGAGAGCACCTCGGCCCACTTGTAGCTGTAGTAGCCCGCGGCATAGCCGCCGGCGAAGATGTGGCCGAACGAATGTATCGCGCGATCGTACGGCGCGCGCGGCGTGACCGCGATCTCGCGCCGCACCGCCTCGGCCAGCGCCTGCGGCGTCGGCGCTTCGCCGCCGCCGCGCGGATCCCGGGCCGCGTGCAGCAGCATGTCGAACAGCGCGAATTCGAGCTGGCGGACGGTCTGCATGCCGCTCTGGAAGTTCTTCGCGGCGAGCATCCGGTCGAACAGCGCGCGCGGCAGCGCCTCGCCGGTGTCGACGTGCGCGCTCATGTGCGCGACGACGTCCCACTCCCAGCAGAAGTTCTCCATGATCTGGCTGGGCAGCTCGACGGCGTCCCACTCCACACCCTGGATGCCGGAGACGCCGGCGACGTCGACCCGGGTGAGCAGCTGGTGCAGCCCGTGCCCGAACTCGTGGAAGATCGTGATCACCTCGTCGTGCGTGAACGTCGCCGGCCTGCCGTCGACCGGCGCCGACAGGTTGCAGGTGAGGTAGGCGACCGGATGCTGGACCTGCGCGCCGGTGCGGCGGCGGTTGATCGCGTCGTCCATCCACGCGCCGCCCTGCTTGTTCTCGCGCGCGTGCATGTCGAGATAGAACTGCCCGAGCAGCGCCCCGTGGGCGTCGGCGATGTCGAAGAAGCGCACGCTCGGGTGCCACGCGGGCGCGCGGGATTCGCGGATGCCGATGCCGTAGATCGTCTCGACGACGCGGAACAGCCCCGCGAGCACGCGGTCTTCCGGGAAGTACTGGCGGACCTCCTGCTCGGAGAAGTCGTAGCGCTGCGCCTTGAGCTTCTCCGACGCGTAGGCGAGGTCCCAAGGCTCGAGCGCGGACAGCCCGAGCTCCGCGCGGGCGAACGCGGCGAGCTCGGCGAAGTCGCGCTCGGCGAACGGCTTCGCGCGGCCGGCGAGGTCGCGCAGGAACGCGAGCACCTCGTCGGCGTCGCGCGCCATCTTGGGCACCAGCGACAGCGCGGCGTAGTCCGGATACCCGAGGAGCGCTGCCGCCTCGTGGCGCAGTGCCAGGATGCGCGCGATCACGGCGGTGTTGTCCCACTCGGGCCGCGCCCCCAGCTCGGACGCCCGGGTGACGTACGCGCGGTGCAGCGTCGCGCGCAGCGCGCGGTCGTCGGCGTACTGCATGACCGGCAGGTAGCAGGGCATGCGCAGCGTGAGCTTGAAGCCGGAGCGGCCGTCGGCTGCCGCGGCGGAGCGCGCCTCCGCCAGCACGTCGGCCGGCACGCCGGCGAGCTCGGCCTCGCCGTCGACGAACAGCGCCCACGCGTTGGTCGCGTCGAGCACGTTGTCGTCGAACCGCGCCGACAGTCCGGCGAGCTCCTCCTGCACCGCCTTGAAGCGCGCCTTCGCGCCGTCGGCGAGCTCGGCGCCGCCGAGGCGGAAATCGCGCAGCTCGTTGTCGACGGCGCGTCGTTGCGCGGCGTCGAGCGCCGCGTACGCCGGCGACCCGGCCAGCGCACGGTAGCGTGCGAGCAGGCGCAGGTCCTGCCCGAGGTCGGCGTGGAACGCAGTGACCTTCGGCAGCGCCGCGTTGTAGGCGTCGCGCAGCGCCGGCGTGCTGACGACCGCATTGAGGTGGCGCACCGTGCCCCACGCGCGGTCCATCCGGTCGAGGGTCGCGGCCAGCGGCTCGACGACGCAATCCCAGGTTGCGGGCCCGCGGTCGGCCGCCACGGCCTCGACGACGGCGCGGGCATCGGCGATCAGCGCGTCGACGGCCGGTCCGACGTGCTCGGGGCGAATGGCGTCGAAGCGGGGGAGGCCGGAGAAGTCGAGCAGCGGATTCGCGGTCATCGTCGGGTCTTCAGGTGAGGGCTGCGCGGCGCCGCAGCGCAGCGTCGAGCGCGGCGAGGTCGCCGGGAGTGCCCACGTTGGCCCAGGGGCCATCGTAGCGTTCGCCGCTCGCGATCCCGCGACCGATCCAGTCGCGAAACAGCGGCAGCAGTTCGAGTCGCGTCCAGCGCGGAAGTTCGGCGAACAGCGCGGTGTCGTAGAGACCGATGTTGCCGTAGGTGAGGCGCGCATCGCCGGTCGAGCGCGAGGCGGCCGGCGCACCTCCGGCGATCCGGGGGCGAGCGCGAAATCGCCGGCACGGATGGTACGCCGGGATTGGGGACCATCACGAGGTGCAGCCGCGGTGCCCCGGCGTCGGCGGCCATCGCCGCGGCGCGCGGCAGCAGCGTCGCGTAGTCGAAGGCGCTCCAGACGTCGGCGCTGACGATCACGGCCGGCCCCGACGGCAGCAGCGGCAGCGCGGTGGCGATGCCGCCGGCGGTCTCGAGCGCCTCGGGCTCGAGCGACCAGGCGAGCGAGACCCCCAGCGCGCGTCCGTCGCCGAGCCGGTCGACCAGGTCGCCGGCAAGGTGCGCGGCGTTGATCACGATCCGGGAGAGGCCGGCGCGCGCGAGCGCCTCGATCTGCCAGACGATCAGCGGCTTCCCGCCGGCCTCCAGCAGCGGCTTCGGCGTCCTGTCGGACAGGGGCCGCATCCGCTCGCCGCGGCCGGCGGCGAGGATCATGGCGCCGATGGCCATCGCGTCAGGGCGTGCCGCCCGCCGCCGGGCGCCGGCCCTCGAGCTCGTCGAGAAGCTCCGCGAGCGGCGTCAACGCCCGGTAGCGTGCGCAGGCGGCGCGCAGATAGGCCATCACCCGCGGCATGTCGGCGAGGTAGCCGGGCTTGCCGTCGCGGTGGTACAGGCGCGCGAAGATGCCGAGCACCTTGAGCTGGCGCTGCACCCCCATCCATTCGAAATCGTGCCAGAAGGCGCCGAAGTCGCCCGCGACCGGAAGGCCGGCGGCGCGCGCGCGCTCCCAGTAGCGGATCGCCCAGTCGATCTGCCGCTCCTCGTCCCAGGCGACGTACGCGTCGCGCAGCAGCGAGACGAGGTCGTAGGTGATCGGGCCGCGGACGGCGTCCTGGAAGTCGAGGACGCCGGGGTTGCGCTCGCACACCATCAGGTTGCGCGAATGGTAGTCGCGGTGGACGAACACGCGCGCCTGGGCGAGGTTGTTCTCGAGCACGCAGGCGAATGCGCGGTCGAGGGTCTGCCGCTGCATCGCGGTCAGCGCGACGCCCAGGTGCCTGGCCAGGTACCAGTCGGGGAAGAGCTCCAGCTCGCGCCGCAGCAGCGCCTCGTCGTACGGCGGGAGCTCGTTCTCCCGCGACGCGCGCTGCCAGCGGATCAGCGCGTCGATGGCGTCCGAATACAACCCCGGGGCCGACGCGGCGTCGAGCGCGGCGAGATAGGTGCGCTGCCCCAGGTCGGTCAGCAGCAGGAAGCCGCGGGTGAGGTCGGCGGCGAGGATCTCGGGCGCGTGCACGCCGGCCGCGCGCAGCAGCTGCGCGACGTGCACGAAGGGCGCGCTGTCCTCCTTCGCCGGCGGCGCGTCCATCACGATCAGCGTGCGCCGCCCGCCTGCGCGCGGCGGCGGCGCGTCGAACGTCGCGCGGAAATAGCGGCGGAAGCTGGCGTCGGCCGACGCGCTCGCCAGCGTGAAGGCCGCGCTGCCGAGCGTGGCCGCAGTCCACGCAGCCAGCTCGTCGCGGCGCGGATCGGCGCAGTGTACGGCCGGCGGCGGCGCGGCGGCGGATGACGGTTCGGGCATGGAGGAGGCACGCCGCCGCGGAACCGGGCCGCCGGTACCCCGGCCGGCGCGATGTCTGCACGCCCGGCGCGGCGCAGCGGGAGGCCCGGGATCGGGTAACGCCGGCGAGGCAAGCTAGAATGCAGCATTTTAGCATCACCGCCGCGCCCGCCCCGATGCAATCCCGCCCGTTTCCGCCGGCCGTCGCCCTTGCCGCGTGCCTTGCCCTGGCCACGCTGGCGGGCGTCCGCGCGGCCGGTGCCGCCGAACCGGCGGGCGCGGCGCTCCCGGCGCCGCAGTTGAGGCTTGCGCCGGAGCTCGTTCCGCCCGGGGCGCGGCCGGGCGCCCCGGACGCCCCGCCGGCGCGCGCCGCCGGCGCCCCGCTCAAGCTTGCGCCGCTCGGCGCCGGCGACGGGGCGATCTTCCTGCGCGCCGACGACATCGAGGGCGCGGCCGGCAAGTACGTCCAGGGCAGCGGCAAGGTCGAGCTGCGCACCCGCAACGAGACGGTGCTCGCCGACTGGCTGCGCTACGACGTCGATCAGGACGAGATCTGGGGCAAGGGCAACGTGGTGCTGCGCAAGGGCATCGACTGGATCACGGGCCCGGAGCTGCGCTTCCGGCGAGAGACCGAGACCGGATTCTTCGCCTCGCCGAGCTTCTATTTCGGCGAGAACGGCGGCCGCGGCGACGCCGCCGAGATCAGGTTCGTGTCGCCGGAGCACTACGAGATCCAGGACGGCCGCTACACGACCTGTGTGGCGCCGAACGAGGACTGGTACATCCGGACCGAAGACCTCGAGATCGACAAGTCGCGGATGCTGGGCACCGGCCACAACGCGACGGTCCATTTCATCGGCATGCCGATCGCGTACTCGCCGTGGATCGAGTTTCCGCTGTCCAACGCGCGCAAGAGCGGCTTCCTGTTTCCGACGCTCGGGTCGAGCGCGCTGCGCGGCTTCGAGACCACGCTGCCCTACTACCTCAACCTCGCGCCGAACTACGACGCGACGCTCACCCCGCGCGTGATGACCAAGCGCGGCGTCCAGCTCGGCGCCGAGTTCCGCTACCTCTTCGACAATGCGCAGGGGGCGATCGAGGCGGCCGACCTGCCCAACGACCGCGTCACCGGCACCGACCGCTACGCGCTCGCGTGGAAGCACTTCCAGAATCTCGACAGCGTCCTGCCCGGGCTCTCGGCGTCGCTCAACCTCAACAAGGTGTCCGACGACACGTACTTTGCCGACCTCGCCGACCGCATCGCGTTCACGTCGTTGACGACGCTGCCGCGCGAAGGCTCGATCGCATACGCGAACGGGCCGTGGCAGCTGCGCGTGGCGGCGCAAGCGTTCCAGACGCTGCAGGACCCCAACGCCCCGGTCGCCGTCCCCTACAACCGGGTGCCGCAGATCATCGGCTCGCTGCAGGAGACCGACTGGCTGGGGCTGACCTGGGCGGGCGTGGGCGAGTACGCGTATTTCCGGCAGCCGACGCTGACCACCGGCCAGCGTGCCTACATCTGGCCGACCGTCGCCTTTTCCCGACAGGGCGCGGCGTGGTCGGTGACTGCCAAGACCGGCGCGCACCTGCGCCAGTACGACTTGAACGAAATCCGGCCCGACGTGCCTAACAAGCTGGACTATGCGATACCGATCACGTCGCTGGACGGCCGCCTCGTCTTCGAGCGCGACTGGAACATCGCGGGCCACGATTTCGTGCACACGCTGGAGCCGCGCGCGTTCTACGTCTACGTCCCGTACAAGGACCAGAGCCAGGCGCCGGTGTTCGACACGGCGCTCGACGACTTCAATTTCGAGCAACTGTTCAGCGTGAACCGCTACATCGGCAACGACCGCATCGCCGACGCGAACCAGCTGACGCTGGCGCTCACGTCGCGGCTGATCGACCCGGAGTCGGGCGCCGAGAGGCTGCGCGTGGCCGTCGGCGAGCGCTTCTACTTCCAGGACCAGCGCGTGGTGCTGAACGAGCCGCCGCGATCGGCGGCCACCTCGGACTTCCTGCTGGGGATCGAGGGCCGGCTGTCGGACGCCTGGTCGCTGATCAGCCTGTGGCAGTACAACTTCGACGCGTCGGAGACCGAGCGCCTCAATCTGGGCGCCAGGTACACGCCCGCCCCGGGGCACGCGCTCAGCGCGACCTATACCTACGACAACCAGTACTTCGACCCGGTGAGCAGGCAGTCGAAGCTCAACCAGTTCGACGTCGCCGGGCAGTGGCCGGTCAATCTGAACTGGACGCTGCTGGGGCGCTGGAACTACTCGCTGGAGGACCGCAAGACGCTGGAGGGGGTCGCGGGCGTCGAGTACAATGCCGGTTGCTGGGTCCTGCGCCTGGTGGGCCAGCGGCTGACGACGACGACGCAGACGACGTCGAGCTCGGTCTACCTGCAGATCGAGCTGAACGGGCTTGCCCGTTTCGGCACCAGCCCGCTCGATCTGCTGCGCCGCAGCGTCCCGGGCTACCAGCGCACCAACGATCCCGCGCTGTCGCCGCGCGACCGCGGCGACTACTTTCCCGAATTCTGAATCCCTGAAGCCCGAGGTCAGACGCTTGTCCGCCATCTCCAGAATCTCCGGCCGCGCGCTCGCGCTCGCCGCCGCGTCCGCCATGGCCGCCTTCGTGCTGACGGCTGCGGCCCAGAGCCCGCCGCCTCCGGCCCGGTCTGCCGCCCCGCCCGCGCAGGCGCCGGCGCCCCATGCAGTCGTCCCGCTCGACCGCGTGATCGCGGTCGTCAACGACGAGGCGCTGACCCGCTACGATCTGGAGGAGCAGAAGCGCACCGTGCTGCAGCAGATGCGGGCGCAGAAGGTGACGCCGCCGCCCGAAGACGTGCTCGACAAGCAGCTGCTGGAGCGGCTCGTCACCCAGCGTGCGCTGATGCAGTACGCGAAGGAGACCGGCATCCGCATCGACGACGTGCAGGTCGAGCGCACCATCCAGCGGATCGCGCAGGAGAACAAGATGACGCCCGCGCAGTTCCGGCAGGCGGTCGAGCGCGAGGGCATCAGCTTCGACAAGTACCGCGACGAAATCCGCAACGAGATCACGCTGCAGCGCCTGCGCGAGCGCGAGGTCGACAGCAGGATCGCCGTCAGCGACGCGGAGGTCGACAATTTCCTCGCCACCATCGCCTCGCAGGCGGGGGGTGAGACCGAGTACCACCTCGCGCACGTCCTGGTGATCGTCCCCGAGCAGGCCTCGCCCGAGCAGATCGAGGCCAAGCGCCTGCGGGCGGAGGAGGCGCTGAAGCAGATCCGGGGCGGCGCCGAATTCAGCCAGGTCGCGGCCGGGTTCTCGGACGCGCCCGACGCGCTGAAGGGCGGCGACCTGGGCTGGCGGGCGCCGGCGCGGCTGCCGACGGTGTTCGCCGAGCAGGTGCGCAGCATGAAGCCGGGCGAGGTGTCCGGCGTCCTGCGCTCGCCGGCCGGATTCCACATCGTGAAGCTCGAGGACACGCGCAGCCGGAATCAGCCGACGGTCGTCGAGCAGACCCACGCCCGCCACATCCTGATCAAGGTCAACGAGATCACCTCCGAGAGCGAGGCGAAGATCAAGATCGACCGGATCAAGGACCGGATCGACACCGGCGCAAGCTTCGAGGACCAGGCACGGCTCAACTCGGAGGACGCGAGCGCGTCCAAGGGCGGCGATCTGGGCTGGATATCGCCCGGCGACACCGTGCCCGATTTCGAGCAGGCGATGGCGAAGCTCAAGATCGGCCAGGTATCCGCGCCGGTGCGCACGCCGTTCGGCTGGCACCTGATCGAGGTGCTGGAGCGGCGCACACAGGACATCACCGCCGAGCGGCAGCGCGAGCAGGCGCGCAACGCGATGCGTCAGCGCAAGTCGGAAGAGGCGTTCCAGGAATGGGTGCGCCAGATCCGCGACCGGGCGTACGTCGAATTCAAGGCGGATGAGCGGTAACCACGGCGGAAGAATGTCCGCCGCGGGCGCGTGCGCGCGCCTCCGCAGCGTCGCCATCGCCGTCGCCGCCGCCGCGACGGCGGTCGTCGCCGCGGCGCAGGTGTCGGTGCCGCCGGCCGAGTACCGGCCGGCCCCGGCGCGCAAGGCTGCGGCGACGGCCGCGTTCGCGCTGCCACCGGGCGAGCGCGTCCGCCGCATCGCGCTGCCCCCGCCGTCCGTGGCGGAAGCGCTCGCGCGCAAGGCCGCCGCGGCGGACCGGAAGGCCACCGCGGCGGACCGGCAGGCCACTGCGCCGCGCAACAAGCGCCGCCCGCTCGCGATCGGGTTCGCGCGGGCCGTCCCGGGGGCCGAAAGCTCGGTGTCGCTCGCCGACCTGCCGTGGCAGGCGACGGCCGCGGGCACGCAGGCCGCACAGATCGCGCTGACCTCGCCGGGCGCCGCGGGCGTGCGCCTCGGACTGACGCTGAAGGATCCGCCGCCGGGGCTGGCCCTGCGCTTTCGCGGCTCCGCCGAGGGCGCGCCGACGTTCGGTCCCGTTCAGCGGCGCCGACGTCGCCGGCGAGCCCGTCTACTGGACCCCGGCCCTGGAGGGCGAGACGGCCAGCATCGAGCTCGAGCTGCCGGCCGGCGTGCCGCCGGGCGCCGCGCGGCTCGGCCTGCCGACGATTTCGCATCTCGAAGTGGCCGGCGCCGGCCTGCGCGCCTTCGGCAGCAACATCGGGCTCGCCGGGCCCTGCGAGGTGGACATCGCCTGCCTTGCGCCCGACCTGCAGGAGCAGCTCGCCACGGCGACCAACGCGGTCGCGCGGGTGATGGTGACCATCGACGGCGCCACCTTCCTGTGCTCGGGAACGCTGCTCAACGACTCGATCGTTTCGTTCACGCCGTATTTCCTGACCGCCGATCACTGCCTCGAGGATCCGGCCGACCCTGCCGGCGGGCGCGGCACCGCCTCCGCCTCCGCCAGCTCGATCAACACCTACTGGTTCTTCCAGGCCGCCACCTGCGGCAGCCTCGCTACACCGGCGTACGCGATCGTGGTGGGCGGCGCGAAGCTGCTGGCGCGCAGCGTCGACTACGACTGGGCGCTGGTCCGGCTCAACGCCACGCCGCCGTCCGGCACCACGTTCGCGGCCTGGAGCGCCGCCGGACCGATCGACGCCGGCACGCCCGCCGACGCGATCCATCACCCGAGCGGCGACCTGAAGAAGTTCAGCCAGGGCAACGTGCAGGGCTACCGGACGTTCGGCGATGGCAGCAGCTTCGTCGAGATGCTCTGGACCAGCGGCGTCACCGAGCCGGGGAGCAGCGGCAGCGGCCTGTTCACGCGCAACGCGGCCGCGAACTACTTCGAGGTCCGCGGCGCGCTCACCGGCGGCAGCTCGTCGTGCACCGATCAGCAGGGGCTCGACTACTACAGCCGGCTCGACGTCGCCTATCCGCTGGTGGCGCAATACCTGGCGCCGACGGCGGCGAACCCGGCGAAGACCGCGCCGGTGGTCGAGTTCTACAACGCGGTGCAGGACAGCTACTTCGTCACCGCCGATCCGTACGAGATCGCGGGCCGCGACAACAGCGTGCCCGCCGGCTGGGTGCGCACCGGCTACCGCTTCCTCGCCTACACCGATCCGGCGGCGGCCCCGGCGGGCGCGCAGCCGGTGTGCCGCCTGTACGCGCCGCCGCCCTGGGGCGACACCCGCTTCTACTCCGCGTCGGCGCAGGAATGCGCGGCGATGCTCGCCGATCCGGCACTGCACTTCATCAGCGAAAGCGCGGCCGCGTTCCGCATCCAGGTGCCCGACGCGTCCGGTGCCTGTCCGGCGGGCACGCGCGCCGTCTACCGCTTCCTCGATCTCTCGGCGCCGCCGCGCCGCCGCTACACGACCGAGGTCGACCTGCGCGACGCGCTGCTCGCCGACGGCGGCTGGACGCAGGAAGGCACCGGGACCGGTTCGCATCGCGTCGCGATGTGCGCGCCGCTGGCCGGGCCGGCCGGGCCCGCGCCGGCGGCGGCCAACTATCAGGGACTCTGGTGGAACGCGCCGGCCGGTTCGGAATCCGGCTGGGGCATCAGCTTCACGCACCAGGGCGATACCCTCTTCGCGACCTGGTTCACCTACGACGTCGACGGGTCGCCGCTGTGGATGGTCGTCGCGGCGCAGAAGACCGCGGCCGACGTGTATTCGGGAACGCTCTATCGCGGCACCGGTCCCGCGTACAGCGCGATGCCGTTCGATCCGGCGCTGGTGACGAGCACCGTGGTGGGCACCGCCACCTTCAGCTTCACCGACGGCGACAACGGATCCTTCGCCTACAGCATCGGCGGCGTGACGAAGACCAAGGCGATCACGCGCGAGATATTCTCGTCGCCGGTTCCGACCTGCACCTGGGGCGGGACGGGCGACCCCGCGGCCGCCACCAACTACCAGGACCTGTGGTGGCACGCGCCGGCAGGGTCCGAGTCCGGATGGGGAATCCATTTCACGCACCAGGGCGACACCATCTTCGCGACCTGGTTCACCTACGGCCTCGACGGCAAGCCGCTGTGGCTGGTGGTGTCCGCCGTGCTGGTCGCGCCGAAGGTCTACGCCGGGGATGCTCTACACCGGCACCGGACCCGCCTACACCGCCGCCAAGTTCGAGTCGACCAAGGTGATCGGCACGCCGGTGGGCACGGCGACGATCAGCTTCACCGACGGCAACAGCGCGACCTTCGCCTACACCGTCAACGGCATCGCGCAGACCAAGGCGCTGACGCGCGAGGTGTTCGCGCCGCCGGGGACCGTCTGCCGGTGATGCCGTCGTTGGCCGGGTGATCGGCGGTTCGCGCCCGACGGTTCGTAGCCCGGCGTTGAGCGCAGCGAAACCCGGGTGGGCGACACGGCCACCGTTGCCCCGGGTTTCGCTGCGCTCAACGCCGGGCTGCACGCGGTGCGCGCCGGTCGCGAACATGGATCATGGGGCCGCACGGGGATAGAGGGCGATGTGGCGCAGCCGCACCCGACGCTCGCCGCCGGCCGGCGTGAGGTCGATGCGCAGCCGCTGCGCGATCGCGCCCCGGGCGCGCCACGGTGCCGGCCAGGCGAGCGGCACTTCAACGCCGGCGTTGCCGCGCCGCAAATCCGCGGCGGCGAGGGCGGCGGTGACCGCGACCCACGGCGCCGTCTCGTCGGTGCGCGCGAACACCTGGAGGCGGGCGATGGCGGCACCCGCGTCGATCCCCAGCACCAGCGTCTGCAGCGTCGCCGCGCGCAGGACCTGATCGGGCGGCGAGGTCAGCGCCACCGCAACCTGCCGACGCCCGCTGCCGCGCGGGGTCCGGCGCGGCGGAGGCGTCGACGACGAGGTCGACGTAGCCGCGCCCGGCCTCGAGCCGGCCGGGCGCCAGCGACCAGCCGTCGTCGTCGGCGTGCTCCGGCGTGCCGAAGGTCCACAGCCGCGCGCCGCGCGGCAGGTCGGCATGGTCGACGAGGAAGGCGAACAGCGCCTGCTCCCCCGGCGTGTCGCGCCACGCGGTGTAGGGGACGTAGCCGGGCTTCCCCGCCGCGCGCCCGCTGGGGCCGTTCCAGGCCATCATCGCGATCTGGCTGCCGTCGAAATTGAACAGCTCGCGCAGCGTGCGGTAGGTCTGCGCGTGCGTCGGCGGCACGTCGGGGTGCTTGAGGTCGGTGGCGTTGTACTCGACGATGCCCCAGCCGGGATCCATCCGCGCGAGCGTCGCGAAGAGGCTGTGACCGTTCGCGAGCGGATGGCGATTCTCCGCCGCCGGCCCGTAGAGGATCGTGCCCAGGTGGCCCGCGCGCGGAATCGCGCCCTCGATCGACACGCCGGCGGAATCGTAGTCGGGTGCCGGGCCGCGGATGTGCAGCGCCACCGGCCGCCGGCCGGCGTCGGGCGCGATGAACGCCTGCGCCGAGAGGATCCGCTCGCGCGGGATGCCCGTCGCGTGAACCCAGGCCGCAAGCTCGTCGTAGTGCAGCGCGACGACGTGGCGGCGGAAGCTGTCCCACTCGCGGAACCACGGGTCGTCCCAGAACGGCCGCGCGCCGGCGGCGAGCGCGGCCCCGCCTTCCCCCGGAAACGCGCGCGGCGGATCGACCTCGTCCCACGAAGTCCACGGCTTTCCGGCGAGCCGGCCGACCTCGGCCAGCGACAGTGCGGGCACCCGGCGGTATGCGGACAGGTCCGGCACGTCCGGCCCGCCGGCGCCGGCGTAGGGCCCGGTGCCGGCGAGCCAGTGCCGGAACTGCTTCAGCATCCCGGGGTTGTAGTCGTACCAGCGCCCTTCGCGCACGAACGGATTCATGTAGGTGTCGGCGTCGAGGACCACGCCGGCGAACAGCGCCGGATGCTCGCGGGCGAAGCGCGCGATGATCGCCGCGGCCGCCTGCAGGTTGCGGCGCTTGTAGCGGCGCACCTCGGTCGCGTAGACGCTGTAGGTGAGGCTGCGCGCGAGCTCGGGAGACGCCGTCGAGCCGGGCAGGTCGCGCCGGAAGTCGTCGGGGAAGACCTCGTCGTGCTGCGTCCACTGGCAGTTGGCGGGGTCCTGCTCGAGGTGGTCGTTGACGTCCCACGCCGGGATGTCGCAGGTCGCGTCGGCCCAGATGCCGCCGTTGAGGATGAACTGCACCGGCAGGTCGCGGGCGACGGCGAACGCGATGACGCCGTCGAGCGAGTCCTCGGCGACCGGGCGCTCGCCGCACTTGCGGCTGACGTCGAAGCCGGCGTCGAACGTCCAGTCGCCGCGCTCGCCGGTGGTCGTGCGCAGGTACAGGATCGGCACCGCCACGCCGACGCGCATCGTGCGCGACAGGTACGGGCCATAGGTGGCGGCGATGCCTTCCGCTCCGCCCGCGGCCACGCCGGAGGACATCATCAGGAAGCGCATGTCGCGTGCGGCGAGCCGCGGGCGGGCGTCGAGCAGCGCGCGCCAGCGCGCCATCGCCGCCGAGGAGAGCACGCGCCGGGTCGCGAGGACGGTCTCGCGCCCGTCGCGCGCGACGACGACGATGGCGAGCGCCTGCCAGTCGGCCGTCCCGCCCGCGAGTTCGGTGGAGAAATCGCCGCTGAACGTGAACCCGGCGCGCGCGCTGTCGGGATAGCCGGGGTTCGCCGCGGCGACATCGGGCCGCGCGATGCCGACGGCGGCGGGGAACGCCTGCGCGCCGAGACGCACCTCGACGCGCGCGACCCCGGCTCCGGCGAGCGCCCAGCCGTCGATCTGCACCTTGGGTCCGACGATGGTCGCGTCGGTGGGGCGGTCGATCCACCCGATCGCCGGCGCGCTCGCCACGGTTGCCGAGGCAGGCGGCGCGCGGTCCGGCGCCGCCGTCGGCGCGATGCTCCGCCGGGACGCTCCGGTGCGGGCGGCCGTGCTGCGTCAGCGCATAGAACTCGGCGCCGGCAAGCGCGAGCACGAGCGCGACCACCGCAAGCAGCGCGCGCGAGGCGCGGCCCGCCTCGCGCGGCGACCCGTGCCCGCCGCGCGGTGCCGCGATGACCCCGGGGATCGGCGGCGCCGTGGTCGCGACCCGGGATGATCCCGCCGGAGTTGATCTCGCCGGAGTTGATTCCGCTCGGGGGTGACGTCGCCCGCGTGACCGTAGCCCGGGTTGAGCGCAGCGAAACCCGGGGCCACCGTCGCCAGATGCAACACCGCGCCCGCCAACGCGCCCGCACGCGCCGCCCCTCGACCGGGATCGTCAACTGTCCCGTCGCAACGCCCGTTCCAGCACGCGCACGACGTGCACCGCCTCGCGCGCGCCGGCGCCCCGCGTGCCGTCGGCGATCTGGTGGCGGCAGCTGGTGCCGTCGGCGACGACGATCGTTTCCGGTGCGGCCGCGCGCACGGCGGGCAGCAGCGCGGCTTCAGCCATCCGCAGCGAGACCTCGTGGTGCGCGGCCTCGAAGCCGAAGCTGCCGGCCATCCCGCAGCAGCTCGACTCGACCACGTCGACCGCGAGGCCCGGAATCATCGCCAGCGCCTCGCGCACCGCACCCATCGCGTCGAACGCCTTCTGGTGGCAGTGCCCGTGCAACAGCGCGCGTTTTTCCGGCAACGGTGCCAGCGGCAGGTCGAGCCGCCCGGCGCGGCGCTCGCGCACGAGGAATTCCTCGATCAGCAGCGCGCTGCCGGCGAGCCGGCGGGCGGGCTCGCCCAGCCCCATGACCAGGAACTCGTCGCGCAGTGACAACAGGCACGACGGCTCGAGCCCGACGATCGCGGCGCCGCGCTCGACGTGCGGCGCAAGCGCCGCGACGACCCGCCGCGCCTCGGCCTTCGCCTCGTCGACGAGGCCGGCGGTGAGGTAGGTGCGGCCGCAGCACAGCGGCCGCGCGGGGTCCGCATCGCCGGCCCCGGCGCGCGCGACCTCGACGCGGTAGCCTGCGGCGCGCAGCACCGCCATCGCCGCCCGGGCGTTCTCGGGCTCGAAGTAGTTGGTGAAGGTGTCGGCGAACAGCACGACGTCGGCGGCGTCGCCGGCGCGCGCGGCGCCGGCGGGGAAATCGCGCAGGAACGTGTCGCGGCGCCATGCCGGCAGCGTGCGCTGCGCCGAGAACCCGAGCAGCCGCTCGCCGATCGCGGCCGCCCCCGGGAGCGTGTCGCGCAGGTTCGCGAGCCACGGCGCGCGCGCCGCCCAGGGCGCCCAGCGCGGCAGCGTGGCGACCAGCCGCTCGGCCGCCGTCAGCCCGTGCACGCGCTGCCACTGGTGGCGGAACTCGATCTTCATCTTCGCCATGTCCACGCCGGTCGGGCACTCGCGGCGGCAGCCCTTGCAGGACACGCACAGATCCATCGCGTCGCGCACCGCCTCGGAGGCGAGCGCGTCGGCGCCCAGCTGGCCCGAGAGCGCCAGGCGCAGCGTGTTGGCGCGCCCGCGGGTGAGGTGCTGCTCGTCGCGCGTCGCGCGGTACGACGGGCACATCGTCCCGGCGTCGAACTTGCGGCAGTGGCCGTTGTTGTTGCACATCTCGACCGCCTTGCCGAAGCCGCCTGCCGGGATCGCCGCCGGTGCCCGGTGCGGACGCGATCTCGGTCACGGGGTCGAGCGTCACGTCCCACGCCGACCAGTCGAGGGCGGGGGCGAGCGGCAGCGTGCGATGGCCGGGGGAAAGCGGAACAGCGTCGCGTCGTCCATCCGCGTCCCGCGCACGATCTTGCCCGGGTTCATCAGCCCGGCAGGGTCGAACAGGTCCTTGATCTCCTCGAACGCGCGCGTGAGCGCCGGGCCGAACTGCCAGCCCACCCACTCGGTGCGCACCAGGCCGTCGCCGTGCTCGCCGGAGAACGCACCCTTGTAGCGGCGCACCAGCGCGCCCGCCTCCTCGGCGATCGCGCGCATCTTCGCCGCGCCGTCGCGGCGCATGTCGAGGATCGGCCGCACGTGCAGCGTGCCCACCGACGCGTGCGCGTACCAGGTGCCGCGCGTGCCGTGCTTCGCGAACACCTGCGTCAACTGGTCGACGTACTCGGCGAGGTGCTCGAGCGGCACCGCGCAGTCCTCGATGAACGACACCGGCTTGCCGTCGCCCTTCATGCTCATCATGATGTTGAGGCCGGCCTTGCGCACCTCCCACAGCGCCTTCTGCGCGCCGGCGTCGGTCATCTCGACCACGCTGCCGGGCAGGCCCAGGTCGCCCATCAGCGCCACCAGGTCGCGCAGGCGGGCCACGGGAGCGTCCTCGGTCTCGCCGATGAACTCGACCAGCAGGATCGCGTCCGGCTCGCCGATCAGCGCCGCGTCGATCACCGGGCGGAACGCCGGGTTGCCGCGGGCGAGCCCGATCATCGTCCGGTCGACGAGCTCGACCGCCGACGGGTTCGAGGCGCACCAGGTGCTGCGCGCACTCCATCGCCTTGTACAGCGTCGGGAAGTTGACCACGCCCAGCGCGCGGTGCCGCGGCAGCGGCGCGAGCTGCAGCGTGAGCGCGCGCGTCCACGCGAGCGTGCCCTCGCTGCCCACGAGCAGGTGCGCGAGATTGACGCTGCCGTCGGCGGTGTACGGCCGCTCGCTCTGCGGCGCGAAGACGTCGATGTTGTAGCCGCCGACCCGGCGCATCACCTTCGGCACCGCGCGATCGATCTCGTCCTTCGCGCGCGCGCCGATCGCCTCCAGCCTGCGCACCAGCGCCTCGACCCGAAATGGGGTCAGGTCCATTTCCGCCAGCGGCCCGAAGCGCGCCTCGGTGCCGTCGGCGAGGATGGCGTCGATCGCCAGCACGTTGTGCACCATGTTGCCGTAGGCGATCGAGCGCGAGCCGCAGGAGTTGTTGCCGGCCATGCCGCCGAGCGTCGCCTGCGCCGAGGTGCTGACGTCGACCGGGAACCACAGGCCGTGCGGGCGCAGCGCGGCGTTCAGCCGGTCGAGGACGATGCCCGGCTCGACCGTCGCCGTCATCGCCGCGGGATCGACGGCGACGATGCCGTCGAGGTGCTTGCTGCAGTCGATCACCAGCGCCGCGCCGACGGTCTGCCCGCACTGCGAGCTGCCCGCACCGCGGGCGAGGACGGGCACCGCGAGCTCGCGGCAGATCGCGATCGCCGCGCGCACGTCGTCGACGCTGCGCGGCACCAGCACGCCGACGGGGTCGACCTGGTAGATCGAGGCGTCGGTGGCGTAGCGCCCGCGCGAGGCGGGATCGAACAGCACGTCGCCGGCCACCGCGCCGGCGAGGCGGGCCGCGAGGTCGCCGGCGCCGCCGTCGCCGCGGCGGGGGTGGAACACGACGGGGCGGGGGAGCGGTGCGTTCATGGCGGGACGGTCGGGCGCCGCGGAAGAGCGGCGATCGCGCGCCGCGAGGTGGCGGCCGGCCGCGGCATCGGCGGACGGACACGGCCATTGTAGAGGATGTTGCACCGCAGGCCGGCGCGCTCCGCGCCGGCGTGCGACAATGCGCGCGGGCGGCGCGTCCCGTCGCCCGGCATCGTCGGGTTGACCCGGGGGTTGCGCGCAGCCCGGGTTGAGCGCCAGCGAAACCCGGGGCAACCGTGCCCATTGCCCGGTCCACCCGGGTTTCGCTGGCGCTCAACCCGGGCTACGATCCGGGGCAACGCTGCAATCAACGTCGACCGGTCGGATGACCGGCGGCTCAAGAGGAGACCCACGATGAAGACGACAGACCCGAAGACCGGCGGCCGCCGGAGCGCCCTCTCCACGCTTGCCGCCACCGCGTTCTGCGCCGTGGCGATGCTGGCCGGCGCGGCGCCGGCGCAAGCACAGCTCGAAATCAAGCTCGGCCACGTCGGCGAGCCGGGCTCGCTGTTCCAGCTCTCGGCCGACGAGTTCGCGAAGCGCGCCAACGCGAAGCTCGGCGGCAAGGCCAAGGTCGTCACCTACGGCTCGAGCCAGCTCGGCGGCGACAACGAGATGCTGCAGAAGCTCAAGGTCGGCACGCTCGACATGGCGCTGCCCTCGACGGTGATGAGCTCGCAGGTCGACCTGTTCGGCGTGTTCGAGATGCCCTACCTCGTCAAGGACCGCGCGCACATGCACCGGATCGAGGAGGCGGTCTTCTGGACGAAGCTCGCGCCGGAAACCGAGAAGAAGGGCCTCAAGGTCATCGCGCGTCTGGGAGAACGGCTATCGGCACATCACCAACAACAAGCGGCCGATCAGGACGCCCGCCGACCTGCAGGGCATCAAGCTGCGCGTGCCCAACGGCAAGTGGCGGCTGAAGATGTTCCAGGCCTACGGCGCGAACCCGAGCCCGATGAAGTTCTCCGAGCTGTTCACCGCGCTCAAGACCGGCGTGATGGACGGGCAGGAGAACCCGTTCACCCAGATCTACTCGGCGAAGCTGCAGGAGGTGCAGAAGTACCTGTCGCTGTCGGGCCACGTGTACACGCCCGCGTACCTGACGGTCGGCGCGACCAAGTGGGCGACGCTGCCGGCCGACGTGCGCAAGATCCTCGAGGACACGGCGAAGGAGACGCAGGCCTACGTCTACGAGACCGCGGCGAACCAGGAAACGGAGCTCCTCGCGAAGCTCAAGGCGGCTGGCATGATGGTCAACGACGTCGACAAGGACGCGTTCGTCGCCGCCAGCAAGCCGATCTACGCGGAATTCAGCGCCGAGGTGCCGGGCGCGAAGGAAGTGATCGACCGCGCCGTCTCGCTGCGCCAGTGAGCGGCGCGGTGAACGCGGCCGGCGCACGCGCGCTGGCCGCGACCGCCCGCTTCCGCGCGGTCTACGGCCGCGTCCTCGAGTGGGTGGTCATCGTGCTGGTGACCGGGCTCGCGGCCGAGGTGACGCTCGGCGTCGTGTTCCGGGCGAGCGGGCACGCGCTGTCGTGGTACGACGAGCTCGCGTCGGTGCTGCTCGCGTGGCTGACCTTCTACGGCTCGGCGCTCGCGTCGGTCCGGCGCGCGCACATCGGCTGTCCCGAGCTCGTCGCGGCGCTGCCGTGGCGCGTGCGGCGCGCGGCGAGCATCTTCGCGCAGGTGCTGGTGATCGCGTTCTTCGCGCTGCTGGGCGGGATCGGTGCGTCGATCCTGCCGATTCTCGCGACCGAGTCGCTGATCAGCCTGCCCGCGGTGCCGATGAGCGTCGTGCAGTCGGTGATCCCGATCTCCGCGGCGCTGATCATCCTCGCCGAGGTCGCGCACCTCGTCGATCTGTTCGCGGACTCGTCGCCGCCGGCCGCGTCCGCGCTCGCCGACGGCCTGCACTGACGCTCGGGGACGCGCGCGATGACGGTGATGCTGGGGCTGTTCGGCATGGTGCTGGCGCTGGTGCTGGCGAACGTGCCGATCGCGGTCGCGCTGGGAATCGTCGCGGTGGGCGCGATGGTCGGCAGCCACGGGCTCTCCAGCCTGCCGAACCTGCCGCTCGTCACCTACAGCGGCGCGACCAACTTCCCGCTGCTGGCGATCCCGCTGTTCATCCTCGCCGGCGCGATCATGAACGCGTCGGGCATCTCGCACCGGCTGATCGCCTTCGCCCAGTCGCTGTTCGGCTGGGCTCGCGGCGGCCTGGCGCAGGTCTCGATCGGGGCGTCGATGTTCTTCGCCGAGATCTCCGGCTCGGCGGTGGCCGACACCGCCGCGCTGGGCTCGATCCTGATCCCGGCGATGAAGTCCAGGGGCTACCCGGCGCCGCTGGCCGCCGCGGTGATGTCGTCGTCGGCGACCCTCGCGGTGATCATCCCGCCGTCGATCCCGATGATCCTCTACGCGGTGATGGCCGGGACCTCGGTGGTGCAGCTGTTCGTCGCCGGCATCGTGCCGGGCGTGCTGGGCGGGCTCGGCCTGATGGGCGTGGCGTACTGGCTGGCGCGCCGCTACGACCTCCCGCGGGAGGAAGCGTTCTCGCTCGCGCGCGTCGGGCGCGCCGCGCGCGAGGCGCTGTGGGCGTTCCTGCTGCCGATCATCATCCTCGGCGGCATCTTCGGCGGCGTGGTCACCGCGACCGAAGGCGCGGCGCTGGCGGTCGTCGCGGCGCTGGTCGTCGGCCTGTTCATCTACCGCGAGCTGGACCTCGCGCACCTGCGGCAGGCGGTGGTCGAGGGCGGGGTGCAGACGGCGGTGGTGATGCTGCTGGTCGCGACCAGCGCGCTGCTCGGCACCTACCTCACCGAGGTGCAGGCGCCGCAGCAGCTCGCCGGCGCGGTGTTCGCGTACACGCAGAACAAGTGGGCGGTGCTCGCACTGCTCAACCTGCTGTTCCTGCTGCTCGGGATGTTCCTGCACTCGGCGGCGGCGATCATCCTGGTGGTGCCGGTGGTGATGCCGCTGGTCAGGGCCGCCGGCATCGACCCCGTGCATTTCGGGCTGGTCGTCACCATCAACCTCGGCATCGGCCAGCAGACCCCGCCCGTGGCCTCGGTGCTGATGGTCGCGAGCTCGCTCGCCAAGGCCTCGATCTGGGAGGTCACGCGGGTCAACGTCTGGTTCATCGGCGTGCTGGTCGCCACGCTGCTGATGGTGACCTACGTGCCGATCACGGGCCTCGCGCTCGTCAATCTCTTCTATCACTGACGGAGGCGCCGCATGACCGATCTCATCGCCGTCACCCGCGCCGGGCCGATCGCGACGGTGATGCTCAACCGTCCGGAGAAGCTCAACGCGCTGACCCGGGGGATGTGGCAGGCGCTCGGCGAGGCGATCGACGCGCTGTCCGCCGACGACGCGCTGCGCTGCGTGATCGTGCGCGGCGCCGGCGAGAAGGCGTTCTCGCCCGGCAACGACATCGCCGAGTTCGCCACCGAGCGCAGCAACCGGGCGCAGGCGATCGCCTACGGCCGCGTCATGCACGCCACCGCCGAGGCGTTCCGGCGCTGCCGCCACCCGCTGGTCGCGCAGATCCACGGCATCTGCGTGGGCGGCGGGCTGGAGATCGCCGCGCTGTGCGACCTGCGCATCTGCGGCGAGGGCAGCCGCTTCGGCGCGCCGATCAAGAACCTGGGGCTGGTCATGGCCTACCCGGAGATGGCGCCGCTGGTGCGCCTCGCGGGCGCCGACGTGGCGCTCGAGATCCTGCTCGAAGGGCGGATCTTCGGTGCGGCCGAGGCGAAGGACAAGCGGCTGGTCACGCGCGTGGTCCCCGACGCCGACGTCGCCGCCGAGGCGCAGGCCACCGCGCAGCGCATCGCCGACGGCGCGCCGCTGGTCGCGCGCTGGCACAGGAAGTTCGCGCGCCGGCTCGCCGAGGCGCGGCCGCTTTCCGAGGACGAGTACGACGAGTGCTTCGCCTGCTTCGACACCGAGGACTTCCGCATCGGCTACGAGGCGTTCCTCGCCAAGCGCAAGCCGGAGTTCAAGGGGCGATGAGCGAATGAGCACGCCGGCGCCGCCGCCATCGGGGCCGCTCGCCGGCATGCGCGTGCTCGAGCTCGCGCAGATCATGGCCGGCCCCACCACCGGCATGATGCTGGCGGACCTGGGGGCGGACGTCGTCAAGGTCGAGAAGCTGCCCGGCGGCGACGATTCGCGCGGCTACCGCGAGCCGCGCGTCAACGGCGTCTCGGCGCCGTTCCTGATGATGAACCGCAACAAGCGCGGCATCGCGCTGAACCTCAAGGAACCGCAGGGGCGCGAGATCCTGCTGCGGATGGTGAAGGATGCAGACGTCCTCACCGAAAATTTCCGCCACGGCACCATGGAGAAGCTCGGGCTGGGCTACGACGTGCTCGCCCGGGCGAACCCGGGGCTGATCTACTGCCAGATCTCGGGGTACGGCCGCACCGGGCCGCTCGCGGAGCAGGGCGGCTTCGATCTCATCGCGCAGGGCTACGCGGGGCTGATGTCGCTGACCGGCGAGCCCGGCCGGCCGCCGGTGAAGACCGGCAACCCGGTCGCCGACATCGCCGCCGGCCTCCTCGGCGTCGTCGGCGTGACCGCGGCCTACGCGCACAAGCTCAAGACCGGGCAGGGGCAGCTCGTCGACACGTCGCTGTTCGAGGCCGCGCTGCAGCAGACGTTCTGGCACGCGGCGATCCATTTCGCGACCGGCGAGTCGCCGGGCCCGACCGGCTCCGCGCACGTGCTCTCGGCGCCGTACCAGGCGTTCCACGCCAGCGACGGCTGGGTCAACATCGGCGGCGCCAACCAGGCCAACTGGGAGCGCATCGCCGAGGTGCTCGGCCACCCGGAGTGGCGCGACGATTCGCGCTTCGCGACCAACACCGCGCGGATGGAGAACGTCGACGCGCTGGCGGCGGCGATCAACGCGGTGATGGGCACGCGGACGAAGGCGGAATGGACCGCGCGCCTGGCCGCGGCCGGGGTGCCGGTGGGGCCGGTGAATTCGCTGGGCGAGGCGCTCGCGCACCCTCAGACGCTCGCCCGTGGCATGGTCGTCGATCTCGTCCACCCGGAGGCTGGAGCGACGAAGGCAATTGGTTGCCCGGTGCATTTTTCGGCCACACCGGCGGGCGTCACGCGGCCGGCGCCGCTGCTGGGCGAGCACACGCGCGAGATCCTCGGCAAGTACGGCTACGACGATGCGGCGATCGACGCGCTGGTCGCGGCCGGCGTCGTCGCCGCGCCGGTGTAAATGGGGTCAGGTCCAATAATTTCGACACGGTACCTTTCCATGTCCGGGCTCGTCCCACGAAATTATTGGACCTGACCCCATTTCGGGCTACGCAACGCGACCCGCGCCTCCACGACATGAAGCTCAGACCCGCAGGATCTCGCGCAGATCGCCTCCCGCACGCTGGAGCACTACGACCAGCGCGCCGACGATTTCTGGACCGGCACCCGCGATCACGACGTGCGCCAGAACATCGACGCGCTGCTGCGGCACGTCGACGGCGAGCCGCCGTTCACGATCCTGGATTTCGGCTGCGGACCGGGGCGCGACCTCGAGGCCTTCACCGCGCGCGGACACGTTGCGATCGGCGTCGAGGGCTCGGCGCGCTTCGCGGCGATGGCGCGGACGCACACCGGCTGCGAGGTCTGGCAGCAGGATTTTCTCCGGCTCGCGCTTCCGGCGGGCCGCTTCGACGGCGTGTTCGCCAACGCGGCGCTGTTCCACGTGCCGGCGCAGGAGCTGCCGCGGGTGCTCGATGAGCTGCACGCGGCGCTCAAGCCGCGCGGCGTGCTGTTCAGCTCCAATCCGCGCGGGAACAACGAGGAAGGCTGGAGCCGCGGACGCTATGGGGCGTATCACGACCTCGACGCGTGGCGCCGCCACCTGGCCGCCGCCGGATTCGAGGAGATCGAGCACTATTACCGGCCGCCGGGACTTCCGCGCGAGCAGCAACCGTGGCTCGCCGTGGTGGCGCGCCGGACCGCGGGACCCGGCGCAACTTACGGTTCGAAGCGAAACCCGGGTGGGCCTCGGGACGCAGGTGCCTGCCCCGGGTTTTGCTTCGCTCAACGCCGGGCTACGAGAACCGGGCGATGGAAACCGGGCGATGGAAACCGGACTGCGAAGGGCTAATCGGTCTGGTAGACGTACGCCGGCTGCGCGACGCGGCCCTCGTCCATCTTCCGGCGCGCGGCAAGGTCGGCCGGGCGCTTGTCCCACCAGATCGCGCGGCCTTTGCGCTGCTCCTGCGCGAGCTGCGGCTGCTCGTCCATCAGCTCGCGGATGAAGCGGGTGTGGGCGGATTCGTAGTTCCGCGCGGGGAGCATCAGGTCGACGAGCTTCATGGCGTTGGGACGGGCCGTGGACTGTGAAGATGCACCGATTCTACCGGGTATCGGAGGGCAGCGGCGAATCCGTCGCGGTCCGCCGCGGGCGGCCCTCGACGAGCTCGAACCGGTAGAAGCGGCACTCGATCGCGCCGTTGAACAGCGGCGTGCGCCGCGACGGCTTCAGGCCGATAAGCTTCGGCAGCCGCGCGTCGCCGGTGAGCAGCCACGCGGTCCAGCCGGCGAAGCGCTGCTTCAGCGCGTCGCCGAGCTTCGGGTACAGCGCCGCCAGCGCGGCGTCGCTCTCCAGCCGCACGCCGTAGGGCGGGTTGGCGACGATGATGCCGGCGCTCGCCGGCGCGCCGCGCTCCAGCGCGTCGGCGTGCTCGACGGCGACGTGGTCCGGCGACGCCCGGCCGCCGCGAGATTGCGCCGGCAGGCTCGAGCAGGCGGGGGTCGGCGTCGCTGGCGAAGATGGTCGGCGCGTCGGGCGCCGGCGGCACGCGGTCGTGCGCGCGCTGGCGGATGCGCTGCCACGTCGGGCCGTCGTAGAACGCGAGCTTCTGGAAGCCGAACTGCGGGCGAGCCCCGGCGCGCGGTCGGCGGCGATCTGCGCCGCCTCGATCAGGAACGTGCCGCTGCCGCACATCGGGTCGAGCAGCGGCGTGCCGGGCTGTCCAGCCGGCAGAGCGCGAGAATGCCCGCGGCGAGGTTCTCGCGCAGCGGCGCGACGTCGGCGTCGTGGCGGTAGCCGCGCTTGAACAGCGCCTCGCCGGAGGTGTCGAGGTAGAGCGTCAGCTTCGTCGCTCGGCGAGGAACGCATGGATGCGCACGTCGGGGCGCTGCTGTGTCGACCGACGGGCGGTGCCCGCGACCGCGCGGAAGCGGTCGCACACGGCGTCCTTGACCTGCAGCGTCATGAACTCCAGGCTCGTCAGCGGCGAGCGCGTCGCGGCGACGTCGACGCGCAGCGTGCGGTCGACGTCGAAACAGCCGCTCCCATTGCGATGCCGCTGACGAGGGCGTAGAGGTCGTCCTCGTTGCGGTAGCGCCCGTGCCGCGACGCGCCACAGGATGCGGCTCGCGAGCCGCGACTCGAGGTTGGCGTGGTAGCGCGAGCTCGCGCGGCCCGGCGAAGCCCACGCCGCCGTCGGTCGGCGTGACGAACGCTCGCGCCGAGCGCGGTCAGCTCCGCCGCGAGCGGGCTTCGAGCCCGCGCGGGCAGGGGCGAAGAACGATTCGGTCTTCGCCCCGCCGCCGTCACCGGTCACGGAAGCGCCCACGCGTCACGCGCCGTGCATCACGGGATGCCCGGCGCGCCACATCCCGGTGATGACGCCCTGCAACTGCGTGAGCCGGCCGTGGAAGAAATGCCCGCAGCCCGGGAACACGACGATCGGCATCGCCTGCGGCCGCGCCCAGGCGAGCACGTCGGCCAGCGGGACCACGTCGTCCTCCTCGCCGTGGACGACGATGGTGTCGCCGGGGACGTCGCCGACGGCGAATCGTCCCACCGCCGGCCCGACCAGCACCATCCGCTCGCAGGCGACCGACGCGGCGACGCGCGTCTGCACGAAGGAGCCGAACGAGAACCCTGCCAGCACCACCTGCGCCGGCGCGCCGAGACGCGTGCGCGCCCAAGCCAGCGCGGCCAGCGCGTCGTCGGTCTCGCCGATGCCGTCGGCGAAGCTCCTTCGCTCGCGCCGACGCCGCGGAAGTTGAAGCGCACGCTGGCGTAGCCCAGCGCGAAGAAGGTCTTCGCCAGCGTCTGCGCGACCTTGTTGTCCAGCGTGCCGCCCTGCAGCGGGTGCGGGTGCGCGACGAGCGCGATCCCGCGCAGCGCCGAAGGCGGCGTCACCGGGGGCAGGTTGAGCACGACCTCGAGCGCGCCGGCGGGGCCGGGCACCGTGAGCCGCTCGGTGGTTCTCGGCGTCAAATCTTCAGCCGCTCGACGACCTCGCCGCCGACGACGTGGCGGTCGATGATCTCGTCGATGTCGTCGCGGTCGACGTAGGTGTACCAGACCGCCTCGGGATAGACGACCAGCACCGGGCCCTCCTCGCAGCGGTCGAGGCAGCCCGCGCGGTTCACCCGGACCTTGCCCTGGCCGGCGAGGCCGAGCGCCTTGACGCGCTCCTTCGCGTACTTGTGCATCGCGGTCGCGCCGGAATCGTTGCAGCACTTCTCCGGGGGGTCGCGCTGGTTGCAGCAGAAGAAGACGTGGCGCTGGTAGTAGCTCATCGGGGGCTCGAAGCGGGACCCGGCAGCGCTTCGGCGGCGCCCGGGTTGGGGGGACGCGACGATTATAGCGGAGGGGGAATCCGCCGGCCGCGACGGCGTGCGGGGCCGGGACGGGTGCTCCGATATAATCCCCCGAGCCGCAAGCGTGTCCGGCCATCCTCCACCCGCGCTGCGCACCACCCCCTCGTCCGTGAAGCTCTATCGCCGGCTGCTCCGCTACGTCCGCCCCTACAAGGCGGTGTTCGGCTTCTGCCGTCGTCGGCATGCTGGTCGTCGCGTCGACCGACGTGCTGATGCTGCGGATCATCCAGCCGCTGCTCAACAACATCGGCACCGTCGACGTCGAGAAGACGAAGTACCTGCCGTTCATGATCGTCGGCGTGTTCGTGCTCCGGGGCCTGGGGTCCTACGTCAGCGAGTACGGGCTCGCGTGGATCGGCTCGCGCGTCGTCTACGACCTGCGCTGCGAGGCGTCCGACCACCTGCTGCGCCTGCCCACGACGTTCTACGACGCGAGCTCGGCCGGCTACCTGCTGTCGAAGGTGACGTTCGACGCGCAGCAGGTCGCGTCCACCGCGTCGGAGGCGATCACCGTCGCCATCCGCAACACGCTGACGATCGCGTTCATGCTCGCGTACCTGCTGTGGATGAACTGGCAGCTGACGCTGATCGCGTTCGCCGCGTTCCCCCTGGTCGGCTATCGCGATCCGGCGGATCAACAAGCGGGTGAAGCGCGTGAGCGTGCTGGTGCAGCAGCGCACCGGCGCGCTGACCCATGCGCTGGAGGAGGCGATCGGCGCGCACCGGGTGGTCAAGGTCTTCGGCGGCGAGGCCTACGAGAGCTCGCGGCTGCGCGCCGCCGCGGACAAGCTGCGCCTCGCGATGGCCAAGCAGTCGGCCGCTGCGGCGCTGGGCACGCCGATCAACCAGATCATCGTCTCCACCGCGGTCGGCGCGATCCTGTGGGTCGCGATCCGCCAGAGCGCCGGCGGCCAGTACGGCGCCGGGGACTTCGTCACCTACATCTTCGCGCTGCTGCACCTGCTCAACCAGGTGAAGACGCTGGGCAACGTGACCACCGTCATCCAGCGCGGCCTGACCGCCGCCGAGAGCGTGTTCGCGCTGATCGACGAGACGCCGGAAGCCGACACCGGCACCGTCACCATCGAGCGCGCGCGCGGCGGCATCCGCTTCGAGCGCGTGACCAAGCGCTACCACGACGACGGGGCGCCGGCGCTCGACGGCGTGGACCTCGACATCGCGCCCGGGGAGTCCGTCGCGCTGGTCGGCCCCTCCGGCGGCGGCAAGACGACGCTGGTCAACCTGATTCCGCGGTTCTACCTGCCGTACGGCCGGGCGCGTCCGGCTCGACGGGCAGGACCTCGCGGCGATCCGGATCGCCGACCTGCGCCGGCAGATCGCGCTGGTGAGCCAGGAGATCGTGCTGTTCAACGACACCGTCGCCGCCAACATCGCCTACGGGACGATGGCCGACGCGCCGCAGGAGGCGATCGAGCGCGCCGCCGCGGCGGCCAACGCGCTGGATTTCATCCGCGCGCAGCCGAAGGGCTTCGACACCGTCGTCGGCGAGCGCGGCATCCGGCTCTCGGGCGGCCAGCGGCAGCGCATCGCCATCGCGCGCGCGATCCTCAAGGACGCGCCGATCCTGATCCTCGACGAGGCGACCTCCGCGCTCGACACCGAGTCCGAGCACCTGATCCAGGCGGCGCTCGACCGCCTGATGCAGGGGCGCACGACGATCGTCATCGCGCACCGGCTGTCCACGATCGAGCACTGCGACCGCATCGTGGTGCTCGACGGCGGGCGCATCGCCGAGCAGGGCACGCACGCCGAGCTGCTCGCGGGGCAGGGCATCTACGCGCGGCTGCATTCGCGGCAGTTCAAAGACGAGTCGCTGCTGCGCGAGTGAAGATCCTGGTCGTCAAGCGCGACAAGATCGGCGACCTGCTGCTGACGACGCCCTTCCTCGCGCGGTTGCGCGAGGCGCTGCCGGACGCCGAGGTCCACGTCCTCGCCAACGACTACAACGCCTGGGTCGTCGACCGGAAATCCCGACGTCGGGCGCGTGTGGGTCTACCGGCGCACGCGGCATGCCGGACGCGTGCGCTTCGCCGCCGCGGCCGGGCAGCTGCGCCAGTTCTTCGGGCTGCGCGCCGAGCGCTACGACGTCGCCATCGCGGCGGGCGGCGAGGAATCGCCGCGCGCGATATCGCGCGCGCTGGCGGCCGGCGCCAGGCGCACCGTCGCCTACGCCGCCGAGCCGCGGCGCCACGGCCCGCGGTTGACCGATCCGCTGCCGCCGCCCGCGGCCGGGCACGAGGTCGAGCGCATCCTCGGACTCGGCCTGCCGCTCGGCGTCGCGCCGCCTCCCGTCGCCGCACTGCCCCGGTTCCGGCCGCCGCCGGCGTGGCTGGACGACGCGCGCGCGTGGCTGGCCGGCGCGGGCCTTGCGCCGGGCGGATTCGTGATCGTCGGGCTGTCGGCGCGCGACGGGTTCAAGGTGCCGACCGCCAGCCAGGTGCTTCGCTGGGCCGCGCGCCTGTACCGGGAATCGGGCTGTGCGACGCTGCTGCAGTTCACGCCCGGCGGCGCCGCCAACGCGCTCTACCCGGGCAGCGCGGCGCTGGCGGAGGAGATCCTCGCCGCCGCGCCCACCCACCTGCGCGGGATGCCCGACGGCCTGCCGGCGGCGATCGGGCTCATCGCGCTGGCGCGCACGTCGGTGCTGCCGGACAGCGGCCTCATGCACTTTGCCGCGGCGAGCCCCGGCGGCGTCGTCGGGCTGTTCGCCGACGGCAGCCGGCTGTCGACGCCGGAACGCTGGGGGCCGCGCGGCGCGCGCGCCTTCGCGCTGGCCGCGCCGCGCGCGGTCGCCGACCTCGACGACGACGCGATATTCGAGGCGCTCGCGCCCGCTGATGTCGCAATCCGCCGACCTGATCCCCTCCGCCGGATATCGCGCGATGCGCCGTCGGCGTAGCCGGGTCGAGCGCAGCGAAACCCGGGCGGCCTCATCGGCCCGAGTTTCGCTGCGCTCAACCCGGGCTACGGGATCCGCCATCTCGCCATCGCGGGGAAGCGCGCTCACAGGAAATAGATTCCCGTGAGCACCCCGCCGATCAGCAGCCACTTGATCGCGTAATACGCGAGCCGGCTCTTCTCCTTGATGCGCTTGCCGAGCGAGCCGCGCGCGGTAGACGCGGCTGAAGATGCGGTTGACGAGACCGACCTTCTCGCCGGCGACGTTCGCGGTCTGGCTGGCGCGCATCACCGCGTTGCGGAAGCCGCGGTTGATCCAGGCGACGAACCGTGGCGTGAGCGGCCGCTCGACGTCGCAGAACAGGATGAGGCGGGTGACGTCCGAGGCGTTCTCGGCGCTGTGGATGAACGTCTCGTCGAAGAGCACCGCCTCGCCGTCGCGCCAGTGGTACGGCTCGCCGTCGACGACGATGGCGCAGCTCGCGGCGTTCGGCGTCGCGAGTCCCAGGTGATAGCGCAGCGAGCCCGCGTAGGGGTCGCGATGCGCGCCGAGCTTCGCGCCAGGCGGAAGCAGCGCGAACATCGCTGCCTGCACCGACGGAATCGCCTCGATCAGCGCGACGGTCTTCGGGCACAGCGTGCGCGCCGACGGCGGCGGCGCGTCGTACCACTTGAGGTAGAAGCGCCGGTACCCGCCCTTGAAGAACGAATGGAAGCCGATGTCGGTGTGCCCGTCGGGCGCGCGGATGTGGCCGCCGGAGAGCAGCGGCACCGCCTCGTCGCGGATCGTGCGCCACTGGGCGGCGAGCGGCGCCAGCTCCGGAAATGCGGCGAGGTCGAGGTACGGCCGGTTCGGCACCGCCGAGCACGCGTACATCAGCACGTTGTACGGCGCGAGCAGCGTCGAGTGGTCGGTCAGCTGGCGGAAGAAGCGGTGGCGCACCCGGCCGCGGAAATGCACGTACGCCGCGGACGCGACGAACGCGCAGAGAAGCAGCAACTTGGGCGAGAGGAGGCTCGCGAGCATCGGTTCGGCCATCGCAGGTCACGGCAGGCACGGTCGCGCCCCCTCGCTGCGACCGGCGGATTCACGGCGCCCGGCCGGGCGCCGTCGACTCAACGCCCGGCGGCACGCCGCCGGGACTTGCCCGCCGCGCGCTTCCAGCGCCGGTGCACCCAGTACCACTGCTCCGGATGGCGCACGACCAGGCCTTCGAGGATTCTATTATAGGCGCGGGTGTTGCGCAGGATCGCCTCGTTCGTGTTCTCGCATTCGATGGGCGCCATCGGCGCCTCGAAGCGCAGCACGTGCCGGCCGTCGGGCTCGCGCCAGCCGGCGGCAGGCAGCACCGGCGCGCCGGTGGCGAGCGCGATGATCGCGAGGCTCTTGAAGGTCCACGCCGGGTGCCCGAAGAAGTCGGCCTCGATGCCGTCGGGCGGCCGCGCGTGCTGGTCGAACGGGAACACGATCGCGTCGCCGGCTTCCAGCCGCTCGAGCATCGCGTCGAGCGAGCCGCGCTTGGGAAACACGCCGAAGCCGGCCTGGTTGAAGCGGCCGGGTGACGAGCCGGTCCAGCCACTGCGGCTTGATCGCGCGGCGGACGAAATGGAACTTGCCGCGCATCTCCGGGAAGTGGGCGATGCCGGCGATGGTCGCGACCTCCCAGTTGCCGAAGTGGCCGGTCAGGACCAGGATGCCCTTGCCCTGCGCCCGTGCCGCGACGAACGCCTCGACGTTCTCGACCCGCACCAGCGCGAGCTTCTTCGCCGGGGACAGCCAGCGGAAGCGGAGGAACTCGACGGCCAGCCGCCAGAGGTGGCGCGTAGTGCGCCTGCGCCAGCCGCCGGATCTCGGTCTCCGGCACGGCGTCGGCGAACACGCGCCGCAGGTTGGCGAGCACCACGTCGCGGCGCAGCGGCAGGAAGCGGTAGAGAAAGCGGCCGGTGGCCGGAACCTCGGTTTCGGCGGGCACCGCCAGCGCCACCGCCGACGCGCTGCTGCGATCGTGGGTCAGCGACAGCGATATCGCCCGGATGCGGTGGCGGCCCAGCACCCGCAGCGCGTCCGGCCCCGGCACGACCTGCGGCGCGCCGTAGTCGTCGCGCGCGACCGAGAAATCGGCGGGTGCGAGCTCGCCCAGCGCCACCTCGCGCGGGAACAGCTTGACGCAGGCCTCCTTCGCGGCGAAGCGCGCCGCGAGGCTGGCCGCCCGGCCGGGGCCGGTCCCGGCGTCGGCGAGCTCCTGCGCGGAGAACAGCCGTTCGAGATCGGCGGCCGGCGTCTCGGCGAGCAGCCGCTCGATGCGCGCGATCTCGACCGTGTCGATGCCGCAGCGGGTCGACCCGGCGCCGGTGTCCATGCCTCGGTCAGGCGTCAGGCGGCGCGAACGAGGAGCGCGGCATCGGTGCCCGCGAAGCCGCGGGAGAGGATCAGCGCCACGTCGGATCGCGGCAGCTGCGGCGCCGCGGAGACCGGCAGCCCGGCGCACTCGTCGTCGAGCCGGGCGAGCGTCGCGACGCCGGGCACCTCGTGGCGCTTCAGCGCGGCCAGCGCCAGCGCCGCGTCGACGATGCCGGCCGCGGCGATCAGGTGCCCGAACGCCCATTTGAACGCGGTGACCGGCGGCGCATCGCTGCCGAATACCGCGCGGATCGCGGCCGCCTCCGAGTTGTCGGAGGCGCGGGTGCCGTTGCCGTGCGCGACGATCATGCCGACGTCGGCGGGCGCGAGCCCTGCGTCGGCGAGCGCTTCCCGGATGGCGCGCGCCACGCCGTCGCCGTCGTCGCGGATCGCGACAAGGCCCTCGCCCTCGCAGGCGTAGCCGCCGCCCAGGACCTCGCCGTGCACCGTGGCGTTGCGGCCGGCGGCGGAGGCCTCGGTCTCGAGCATCAGCGCGCCTGCGCCCTCGCCGAACAGGCTGCCGTCGTGGCGGGCGTCGAACGGGCGCAGCGCCTGCGACGCGAGCAGTCCCAGCCGGTGGTAGTAGAGCACCATCTGCGGCTCGATCGGCGCATCGTGGCCGACGGCGACCGCGCGGTCGGCCTCGCCGTGGCGCAGCGCCTCCATCGCCTCGATCACCGCCAGCGTGCCGCCGACGCTGTGGTTGGTGATGCAGGCGTTGGGGCCCTTGAGGCCGTGGCGGATGCCGATGTGGCCGAGCACGTTGTTGGGCAGCGTGCGCAGCAGCCACATCGGGTTCACGGTGCTGGCCAGCTCGCGGCCGAAGGCGCCGAGATCGCCGGCGGCGGCGGTGAGCAGCGGAAAGTAATCGTACTGGTTCTGGTAGTTGCCGCCGCCGGAGCCGACGTAGACGCCGGTGCGGTCGCTGTAGGTCGCCGCCGCCGCGTCGTCGAGCGCGGCCCGGCAGGCAAGGATGCCGGATTCATCGATCGCACCGCCCGCGGCGTAGAGCCCGAACAGGTCGGTGCGGCGGATGAGCTTGTGCAGCTTGCGGTCCTCGACCAGCGCGCGGGCGTTGAAGTCCGCGACCTCCCCGGCGTCGCGCGTGGGCCAGCCCGGCGGTGTCCCACTGCTGCACGGGGCCGATCGCCGACGTGCCGGCGCGCACCGCGTCGAGGATGGTGTCCGGGTGCATGCCCGCGGCGCAGACGGCGCCGGTGCCGGTGACGACGATGCGAGGCTTTGTCATTTGCGTTCCGCGCGCCGGCTCAGGCGCCCGCCGCCGGGAGGCCGTCGACTTCCTCCGGATGGCGCAGCACCACGCAGCTGTTGGAGCCGCCGAAGCCGAAGGAGTTGGACATCGTCATGCGCACGCGCTGCCGGCGCGGCTGCCCGACGATGAAGTTGAGGTCGCAGTCCGGATCGCGCTCGGTCAGGTTGGCGTTGACCGGCATCTCGCCGCGGTGGATCGCGAGCGCGCACACCGCGATCTCGACCGCGCCGGCGGCCGCGATCAGGTGCCCCATCACGCTCTTGGTCGAGCTCACGTTGACGTCGGCGACCGCGTCGCCGAACACCGCGCGCACCGCGGCGCTCTCGCTGCGGTCGTTCATCCCGGTCGAGGTGCCGTGCGCGTTCAGGTAGTCGACGTCCGCCGGCGCCGCGCCGGCGTCGGCGAGCGCGGCGCGCATCGACTGGATCGGCCCGTCGCCGTCGGGCGGCGAATCGGTGATCCGGTACGACGACAGCGAGTTGCCGTCGCCGGCGAGCTCGGCGTAGATCCGCGCGCCGCGCCGGCGCGCGGCTTCCCATTCCTCGAGCACCAGGAATCCGGCGCCTTCGCCGAGCAGGAAGCCGTTGCGCGTCGCGTCGAACGGGCGGCTCGCACGCCACGGCGTGTCGTTGTCGGGGGACAGCGCCGAGAGCAGGCAGAACCCGGCGATGCCGACCGGGCTGATCATCGAGTCGAAGCCGCCGGCGAGCACGCAGTCGACCGCGCCGCGGCGGATCAGCTTCAGCGCGGTGCCCAGCGCCTGGCCGCCGGAGGCGCAGGCCGTGTGCACCGACGTGGCGTAGCCGCGGATCCCGTAGCGGCGGGTGAGCAGCGAGATGCCGGCGGTCGCCTGGCTGCGGCAGAACACCATCGGATCGTTCGCCGCCGGGTCGGTCAGCAGCAGGGCGGGGTCGAGCTCGCCGGCGGCACCCGAATGCGCGTGGGTTGCGGCGAGGTCGCTGAATTCCGAAGTCATCATTCCGGCGCCGACCGTGCAGCCCCAGCGCGTGGCGGTGGCGGCGCTCGGGCGGAGGCCCGCGTCGACGAGCGCCTGCTCGGCGGCGGCAAGCGCGAAGCGATGCGGCCGGGTGGTGAACTTGAGCAGCCGGCGGTCGTCGATCGCGTCGTCGCGGAAATCCTTGACCTCGGCGGCGATGTGCACCGGGAACCCGCTGGCATCGAACAGGCTGATCGCGGCGCCGCCGCTGCGGCCGGCGAGCAGCGCGTCCCAGGTCGTGGCGACGTCGTTGCCGACCGGCGTGACCAGCCCGAGCCCGGTGATCGCGACGCGACGCCCGGCCATCATGCCGCCCTGCGCAGCGCGTATTCGAGCCGCGCGGTGGCGACCGCCTTCCCGGCGACGAGCGCGCTCAGCATCATGCGGTGCTCGCCGGCGGGCGCGCGCTGCGCGTCGAGGGTCAGCACCTCGCCGGGCGGGATGAACGAGCGCATCTTCACGTGCGTCATCCGCACCGGCACCGGGGCGCTGCCCGCCGGCCGGTCGGCGGTCTCGGCGGCGAGCTGCAGGCCGAGGCGGATCTGCGCGTCGAGCAGCAGCGTCGCCGGGAAGACCGGGCGCCGCGGGAAGTGGTCGCCGAAGAACGGCGCCGCGGCGGGCACGCGCAGCGTGGCGGCCAGGCGCTCGCCCGGGACATGCTCGCCGGGCTCGGGTTCCGGCACCGCGACGCCGCGGAAGCGCCCGGGTGGCGCACCCGGCCCGCGCAGCAGCTCGAAGCGCTCGGCGAGCGCGGCCGGCGAGTCGAATTCGTCGACCGGCAGCATCGGCCCGAGGCAGTCGACGAGCTCGATCGCGAGCTCGCCGTCGCGCTCCGCCCAGCCGGCGTAGGCGACGGCGTCGGCGTCGCAGCTCTCGATCTCGACGCCGAGGTCGAGCGTGGCGCCGGGCGCCACGTCGCGACGGAAGCGGGTCTCGTTGGCGAGCGCCGCGACCGGCCTGCCGCGAAAGCCCTGCTGCGCCATCGCCACCCACGCCGCCAGCTGGCCGACCGCCTCGGCGACGAGGCAGGCCGGAAACGACGCCACGCCGGACGGCACCGCGAACACGCCGCGCGCGCTGGTCCCCGGCACGAGCGCCGTGATCCGGTCGACGAACGAGAACGCGGCGAAGTGGTCCGTCATGCGGTCAACCATGAAAATGTGAAAATGGGGTCAGGTCCAATTTCCGACGGTCGCGCATTCGGTGCGCACCCAGGCGAAATCGGACCTGACCCGATTTACGGAAATCGGACCTGACCCCATTTTCATCAGCCGGCGGGCTTCGCCTCGCGCTGCGCGGCGACCACCAGCTTGCAGAAGGTTTCCGGCGTGAACAGCCGCGGGATGTCCTTCACCTTCATCGGCGTCCCGAAGCGCTCGGCGGGAACCTCGGACAGGTACTCCCTGAGCTGCGCGAGGCCGACCTCGGTCACCACGCCCTTCTGCTCGAACTCGGCCTCGGACAGGCTCCCGCGCGCGTTCTCGACGATCTTGCCGCGCGGGATCTTGATCTTGAACGCGCGCTCCAGCCGGAACACCATGTCGAGGAAGTCGATCGACTCGGCGTCGAGGCCCTCGATCAGCGACACGTCGAGCTTGATGTCCTCGACGTCGCAGCCGAGCGCGTCCGCCATCGTTTCCGCCACCGTCGGAAACACCGCCATGATTTCGTCCTTGGTGATTTCGTTCTGCGCCATCGTCGTCACTCCATTTTGAAACCGCCATCGATACCGAAGATCTGCCCCGTCACGTAGCTCGCGTAGGCGGACGCGAGGAACCAGACTGCGTATGCGACCTCCTCCGGCCTGCCGTAGCGCCGCAGGAGGATCTTCTTCAGACGTCCTCGCCGGATTGCTCGCGCACGTCGGCGGACATGTCGGTCTCGATCACCCCCGGCGCGACGCCGTTGACCCGGATCCGGCGCGGCGCGAGCTCGACCGCCAGTGCGCGGGTGAACGCGTTGATCGCGCCCTTGCTCGCCGCGTAGTTGGTCTGGCCGCGGCCGCCCTTGTCGGCGGACACCGAGGACAGGTTGATGATCGTCCCGGCGCGCTGGGCGGTCATGTACGGCACCACCGCGCGGGTCACGTTGAACACGCCGGTCACGTTGGTGTCGAGGACCGCGGCGACGTCGTCGTCGTCGAACGCGGCCAGCGGGTTGTCGCGGGTGACGCCGGCGTTGTTGACGAGGATGTCGATGCGCCCGCAGCGCTCGGCAATGGCCTCGACCGCGGCGGCGCAGGCCGCGGAATCCCGGATGTCGACCGCCAGCGCGGTGGCCTGGCCGCCCGCGGCCCCCACCGCCGCGACCACCTCGGCGGCCGCCGCCGCGTTGTCGCGGTAGAAGAAGGTGACGTCGGCCCCCTCGGCGGCGAGCAGCTCGACGATCGCGCGGCCGATGCCGCGGCTGCCGCCGGTGACGATCGCGGCCTTGCCGCGGATGCCGGGATCGACGTTCATGCGCGCTAGCCCGAGATCGCGAAGCCGCCGTCGACGACCAGCGTGTGGCCGTTGATCATGCCGGCTTCCGGCAGGCAGAGCAGATAGACGGCGCCGGCAACGTCCTCGGGCGTGAGCACCGGCCCGGCCGGCGCGCGCTCGGCGTAGCCCGCCAGCAGCGCCTCGCGGTTGGGGAAGTACGCGAGCGCGTCGGTGTCGACGACGCCGGCGCTGACCACGTTGACGCGGAAGCCCCGGGGCCCCAGCTCCTGTGCGAGCGCGCGGGCGAGCGCCTCGAGCGCCGCCTTCGACGCGCCGATGAAGCCGTAGGCGGGCATCGCCCGCGACGCCCCGAGGCTCGACAGCGCCACGATCCGCCCGCCCGCGGGCATCAACGGCAGCGCCCGCTGGGTCAGCAGGTTGAGCGCCAGCGCGTTGGTCTCCATGCACCAGCGCCAGTGCTTCAGCGTCATCTCCACCGTCGGCTTGAGCACGCCGGAGGCCGCGTTGCTGACGATGATGTCGAGGCGGTCGAACTGCGCCCCGAGCGCGGCGAACAGCTCGTCGACGCTGTCGGGGACCCCCACGCTCGCCTGGATCGCGCAGGCGCGCCGCCCCAGCGCGCGGATGTCGGCGCACAGGGCTTCCGCCTCGTCGGCGCTGTTGTAGTAGTTGACCGCCACGTCGCAGCCCGCGGACGCGAGCTTCCACGCGATGGCGCGGCCGATGCCGCGCGCGGCACCCGTGACGAGCGCGACTTTTCCGGCCAGGGGGCCTGACATGTTGGGGTTTCCGCTCCGCTTTCGTGCGCGCGCCGCGCGATCCGGCACCGTGCTTCGGCCCGGCGCCGACCCGGCGGCGGGCAAAACCGCTATTTTAACCCGTTCGTCACGGCGCGCGGAGGGTGGCCCGGCGGGCGCGGATCAGCCGCTGCGCCTCGATGCACCAGTGCTTCCTGACCTCGTACCAGACATCGGCGGCCCAGAGCACGCTGCGGCCCGATTCCTCCAGCGGCACCGGGGTCCGGTAGTGGTCGGGCAGGTAGGCCTCGATCCACGTCCGGACCTGCGGGTCGTCGGCCAGGTCCTGCGTGGCCGGGAACACCACGTGGTTGTACCACCCCGGCAGCTCGACGTTGCGGACCTGCGCGGTGCCGTTGTGGTGGAATTCGCTCGACGCCGACATTCCGACCGTCCACGCCCACGTATCGAAGCCGATCGTGTAGCCGGTGAAGTCCTCGACCGTGTCGGGAATGCTCCGCAGGTGGTCGATCATGCTCCATTGGTTGGGCAGGAGCAGCGCGGCGCCGCCGGCGGCCGCGACCGAGACGTAGCTGAGCTTCAGGCCAACGACCGGACGCTCCTCGCCGGTCAGCGGGTCGACGATCGTCGTCCGGTCCTCGGCCGCATCGGTGTACGGGTTCCAGACCGCGATCCGGTCGGAGAACTGGCCGTCGAGCTCGCGCAGCACCTTGACCGCCTGGATGCCGCCCTGGCTGTGCCCGATCACGATCGGCGGCATCCCGTCGCGCTCGTAGTACCACGCGAGCAGCCCGGCGAGCTCGGCGCCGTCCTGGTACGGGCTGTGCGACCAGCGCCGGTCGCCGCGATCGCGGATTTTGCCCTCCGGGTACCCCATCCCGACGAGGAAGCGCCCGAACGAGATCATGACCAGGTGCACCGGGTAGATCCCGCCGTGGATCATGACGATCTGCGGCGTCGGCCCCTCGGCGAGCGTGCGGACGTCGTCCGGCGAGATGTGCTCCGGGTCGAGCGCAAGGATCCGGTCCTCGAGCGCCGGGTCGAGCGCGAGCGAGCGCAGGACACTGCCGGCGACGGGGGCCGGCGCCGGCTGCTGCTGCGGCGGCTGGGTCGCACAGCCGGCGACCGCCAGCAGCAGGACGGTCGCGACAGCGAGGGCGAATGCGCGGATTCTCGGGCTCATCGGCAAAGGCTGTCGATGCGGTGGACGAGGACGCCCGCCATTTTATCGATATCCGCACGCGTGAACGCGGCGGTGCGGAAGGAAATGCCCAGCTCGAGGATTCCCGCCGCCGTCGTTACCGCCACCACCAGCGGGGTGAACGGGCCGGTCGGGACCGCGCGGACGTACTCCGGCACCGGTGCTGCGCCGGCCGTGCGCGGCCACAGCGCGTCGACGTGCAGCGAACTGATGCCGGCCCACACCGGATACGACCTTGTCGTGAAAGCGTGCCCGCCGCTCGGGTGTCATGAAGCGCCAGGCGAGACCCGCGGCGGCCATCGCCAGCGGCGTCTGCAGGTAGAGCTTTCCGCGCTTGGTGCGCGCGCTGACGGCCGCGACGTCGCGGGCGAGCTGCTCCAGCCCGATCCCCTCCGGCACCGTATGCGAGACGTGGAACGAGCTCAGGAACTGCCCGAACACGTCGCGCGCGGGCGCGCCGCAGTCGGCGCGGATGTTGACGATCGAGCCGACCGCGATCTCGTTGCGCCGCAACTGACCCCGGCGCGCCTCGGCCGCCGGCGACAGCGCCTGCAGCAGCATCGCCAGCAGCACGTCGTTGACGGTGACGCCCCAGCCGCGGGCGGCCTGCCGCAGCCCGGCGGTCCGCTGGCGGTCGACGCGGACGTCGACGAAGCCCATGACGGGCGAGCGGTCGCGTCCGTAGTGCGGCCGGAACGCCCGGCGCAGGCTCGCGATGTGGACGGGGATGCGCGGCAGTCCGGCGAGCAGCGGCAGCAGCTGCCGCAGGAACAGCCTGCCGTAGGTCGGCGCGTAAAGCGGGGGTGCGGCCGCCGGGATCGCATCGCTGCCGCCGTGGCAGCGGTGGACGATCGCCTGCAGCAGCACGACGATCGAGTCGCCGGCGGCGACGACGTGGTCGTAGCCGAGGCCGAGGTCGAAGCCGGTGCCGCGGGGGAGCGCGAAGAACCGGAACGGGTCGATGCGCCCGGTCCGGGGGAACGGCGCGTTGAGCTGGGCCTCGATCTCGGCGCGCAGCGTCTCCGCCGGGTCGGGCCCGGGCGCGAGCATGCGCACCGGCGCGTGCGCGGCGCCGCCGGCGTACTCGAACCGCCGCCGCGCGACGTCGAGCGTGAAGCCCGCGAGGCCGAACGCGGTGAGCACGTCGTCGACGGCCTGCTGCAGCTCCGCCGGGGCGAGCGGCAGGTCGATGCGGACGACGTGCACGGCGTTGTACGGCCAGACCTCCCGCCAGCGCAGCATCGAAGCCTGGAAGACGTTGAGGCGGCCCTTCATCGGGATTTCCGCGCGCGCGCGGCCCTGATCACGCGCTGGGCCTCCAGGCACCAGTGCCGCTTGACGCTGTACCAGAGGTCGGCGGCGTGCAGGATGTTGGTCGTGTCGGCGTCGGCCGGCAGCGCGCCCTCCCGGGCGTCCGGGACGTAGGCGTCGATCCACGCCCGGGTGCGCGCGTCGGTGGCGAGATGCAGCGTGTCCGGCAGGCCGATGTGGGTGTAGCTCGCCGGCAGCGACACGTTGCGCACGTGCGCGGATCCGATGGCCACGTACGGATCGGGGTCGCCGAACTCGCCGGCGATCGGGTCGAAGCGGAACGAGTACCCGGTGAAATCGACGGCCGTGTCGGGGATGCGCCGCAGGCGGGAGAGCATGTCCCACTGGCCGAGCAGCAGCCGCGGCAGCTTGCCGGTGGCGAGCGCCGCGGCGTAGGGAACCTTCAGGCCGACGACCGGCCGCGGCTCGCCGGTCCCGGGGTCGACGATGGTGGTGCGGGGCTCCGCGTCGCCGGTCAGCGGATTGGTGACCGGAATCGTGTCGGCGAACGCGCCGGCCAGCTCGTAGAGCGTGCGGATGGCCAGCATGCCGCCCTGGCTGTGGCCGATCAGCATCGGCATCATGCCTTCGTGCTCGTAGAACCACGCGAGCGAGCCGGCGAGCGCGGTGCTGCTGCCGAAGCTGCTCCACGACAGCGTGCCGTCCCGCGGATTCCGGATCCGGTCCGCGGGATAGCCCATCGCGATCAGGAACTCGCCGAAGGGCTGCATGGTGACGAACGCGAGGCTGCCCTGGAGCGCGATGATCCGTGGCGCCGGGGCGCGCGCGAGCACCTCGCGCACGTCGCGTGCGGACAGGTGCTCCGGATCGAGCGCCAGGATGCGCTCGGCGAGCGCGCTGTCCGGCGCGACGCGGGCCGCGGCGGGCGCGCGCCGCCGCGGCGACCGGTGCCGGATCCGCCGGGGCGAATCGGGCGCACCCGGCGAGCGCGACGGCGACGACGGCCGCGCTAGCGCAGCAGCGCATGCCGGCGCGGGAAGAAACGCCCCGTCTGCTCCTGGTAGCGGCGGTAGGTTTCGCCATGGGTGTGCAGCAGATGCCGCTCTTCATTGCGCGCCTTGAGGTTCATCAGCACGATGTGGACCGCCGCGACGACGACCATCGGCACCGTGGGCACGATCACCGCCGAGCACGCCATCAGCAGCATCGAGAACGCGTAGATCGGGTGCCGGATGCGGCGGAACAGGCCGTCGGTGATGAGCCGCGTGGGCCGCTGCACGCTCACGTCCATGCGCCAGTCGCTGCCCATGCGCGCCCAGCACTTGAACGTCAGCAGCAGGCAGGCCACCGCCACCGCCATCGCCGCCCAGCGCAGGAGCGCGTATGCCGTCACGTCGTGTGCGAACGCGGGCACGGCGAAGGACGGGGCCGGTCCGCGACAGCGCGTAATAGGGCAGCAGGCACCAGGCGGCGACCAGCGGCACCCAGACCAGCCACATGTACCGCTCGGCGCGCTGCTCGGGCACCAGCCCGACGAGCTTGCGCGTCTTGCGCCGCAGGCGGACGATCATGGCGCCGACGCTGAACCAATAGGTCCAGATCGTGGCGGTCAGCAACAGCAGCGGGAAATCGCCCATGGGCCTGGCCAACCTCTGGCGCCGGGCCGCGGCGGATCCGCAAGCCCCGGCGCGACGCCTCCCGGCGCATGGCTCGAGCAGTTGCCGCGCGGCATCAATTATATCGTCGCATCCGCGACCATGCGCCGTGCGGCACGGGGCAACCACTGCCGCCGGAAGCGCGGGGCAGGCCGCCGGCGCTCACGCTCGCGCGGCCTCAAGATACTTTGCGGCCGCCTCCCACACCATGACATCGGTCAGCGCGTGCATGCAGCGCGGCGCCGGGCACTGTCCGGCACCGGTGCCGGGAAAGCGCTCGCAGCGGCGGATCCACGCCACCTCGCGCTTCATCGTGACGCGCTGGTCGCGGCAGGGGAAGTCGGGAATCGTCACGGCCGTGAACGGGCTTTCGCGCCAGAACTCGCCGGCGCCGGAGAGCAGCGCCGAACCGGGGCCGAACAGCGCGACCGTCGGGGTGCCGGTGAGACGCGCCAGATGCGCGATGCCGGTGTCCGGGCAGACGACCAGCGCGGCGCCCGCGAGCAGGTGCCACAGCGCGCCCAGCGACAGCGTTCCCGGCTGGCGGGGCCAGGCCCGGGCGGGATCGATCGCGTCGAGCAGCGCGCCCTCGCCCGGTCCGGCGGAGAGCACGACCGCGAAGCCCCGTGCGGTCAGTCGCTCGCCCAGATCGCGCCAGCGCTCGGCCGGCCACTGCTTCAGCGGCGTGCTGGCGCCGGCGTGGAGCACGCAGTACCGCCCGCTCGGCAGCGCAACCGATTCGGCGGCCGGCGCCGGCCAGTCGGCGACCCGGTACGGCGCCGGCGGCTCGCCGTCGACCAGCCCGGCGACCAGATCGCCCCAGGCGCAGGGCGTGGCCGGGTAGCGCCGCAGCGCGTCGACCGGCCAGCTCTTGTACGCAGGACGGTCGCCGGCGAAGGCGACGATCCACTTCGCGCCCAGCGACCGGGCGAGCCAGGACGACCGGTTGTCGGCGGGGACGAGCGCGAGATCGTACGGCGCGGCGGCGCGCAGCGGTGCCAGCGTCGCGACGTCGCGCGGGTCGTAGGCAATCGCCCGCACCCCGTACGGCCGTCCCGAGTAGAGCCCGGCGTAGGCGAGCGGGCAGGTCATCACGATGTCGGCCGCCGGCCAGCGCGCGCGGCACTTGGCGAGCAGCGGCGTCAGCATGATGGTGTCGCCAAGCAGCAGGTGATGCGCGATCAGGATGCGCGCCGGCGCCGCCGGCATCGTCCGCCGTCGGCCCGGCAACGCGTCGGCGATCATCCGCGCCAGCGCCGGCACCAGCACCGCCGGGCGCGCGCGGGCGCGGCTGGCCACGATCAGCGCCCGCCCGGGCGGCGGCGGTCTGTGCGACGGTGCGACCGGGTCATCCCCGGGTCTCCACGGCCAGCGCCGCGAGCTGGGCGAGCGACTCGTCGAGCAGCACGAGTTGCAGCACCTGCTCGCCCAGGCGCGCGCCGCCGTCGCGCCACGCGGCGACGTAGGCGTCGACGCGAGCCGCGGCGAGCTGCCCCGACGTCAGCGCGGCGAGCCGTGCGCCGAGGCCGGGCAGCCGCGGCGCCAGGTCGCCTTCGAGCCAGCCGGCGACCGGCGGGTTGAAGCCCCGCTTCTTGCGCGCGAACGGCGCGCGGTCCGCCAGCGGCGCGAGCGCCGGCGCGAGCAGCTTCTTGGGCGGCGTCGTGAAGCGCTCGGCGGCGGGAAGCGCCAGCACCGCGGCGACGAAGCGATGGTCGAGGAACGGCGCGCGCATCTCCAGCCCGTGCGCCATCGTGCACAGGTCGGCCTTGCGCAGGATGTAGTCGGGCAGGTAGTTGAGGCGGTCGATCTCGAGCAGCGCGGCGAGGTCGTCGTCGCCGCCCGCGGCCGGCATCCGCCAGTAGTGCGCCTGCGGCGCGTGCTCGGGGGAGAGGAACGCGCGCTCGCCCGGCGTGAGGCCGGAAAAGCGCAGCGCGTACGCCGAGCGCCAGTCGAGGCGCAGCTCCTCGGCCACGCGCTGCCAGCCGCGCCCGCCGATCGCCGCCGGCGGCGCGAGCGGAGCGCAGCACGAGCGCGCGCCGCCAGCGCGTGCGCAGGTGCTTGGCGTAGCGCTTGTAGCCGCCGAAGAGCTCGTCGCCGCCGTCTCCCCCCAGCACCACCTTGACGTGCGCGGTCGTCGCCCGCGCGAGGTACCAGGTCGGCACGCTCGAAGGATCGGCGAACGGCTCGTCGAGGTCGGCGACGATGCGCGGGAAATCGTCGGCCACCGACGCCGGGATGTCGACGGTCAGGTTCGGCAAGGCCGAGCCGGTCGGCGGTGACGCGCGCCTCGCCGCTCTCGTCGAACGGCGTGCCGGGAAAGGCCGCGGTGAACGAGTGCAGCCCGCTGAAGCCGAGCGCGGCGAGGCGGCAGGCGAGCACCGACGAATCGATGCCGGACGAGAGGAACAGGCCGAGCGGACGGTCGGCCACCGTGCGCATCCGGATCGCGGCGTCGAGCGTGGCCAGCCATGCCCCGGGCTCGGGCGCGGGCCGCCAGTACTCGTGCACCGCCAGCGTGCCGCCGGCGATGTCGTAGTGGAGATAGTGCGCCGGCGGCAGCCGCGACACGGCGGCGAGCACCGTGCGCGGCGCGGGAATCGTCCGGTGCGCGAGATACGCGTCGATGCCCTCGGCCGAGAACGCGCGCGCCGACGCCGGCAGCCACGGCAGCAGCGCGCGCACCGTCGAGGCGAAGGCGAAGCCGTCGGCGCGGTGCGCGTAGACGACGGGCTTCAGGCCGAGGCGGTCGCGGAACACGTAGACCGCGCGCCGCCTGAGGTCGACGATGGCGATGGCGAACATGCCGCGCAGGCGGGCGACGAAGTCCACGCCCCAGTGCTCGTACGCGCGCAGGATGTACTCGGTGTCCGAGCGGGTGCGGAAGACGTGGCCGGCGGCCTTCAGCGTTTCGGCGTCGGCCGCCCAGTCGTAGACCTCGCCGTTGTAGCTGATGAAGACGTCGCCGCGGTCGTTGGCCATCGGCTGGTCGGCCTCGGGCCGCGGGTCGATGATCGACAGCCGGGTGTGGAGCAGCGCATTGGGCGCGCCGTGCGCAGCGCGCGCGAAATCGGGCGTCCACGACACGACGTGCTCGGCGTCGGGTCCGCGCTGCCGCAGCGCGGCGAGCATGCGCTCCACCGCCGCGCCCGGCAGGGTGCGCGCCCCGAAATAGCCGGCGATCCCGCACATGTCAGATTCCGCCGCAGCACGCCGCGGAAGACCGCTTCCATGCGGTCGAGCATGCGGTCGAGGCCGAAGTCGCGCTCGGCGCGCGCGCGGGCGGCGGCGCCGAAGCGCGCCCGCAGCGCGGGATCGTCGCGCAGCCGGGAGAGCGCCTCGGCGAGCGCCTCCGCCGAGCGCGGCGCGACCAGCACGCCGGTCACGCCGTCGTCGACCGCCTCGCCGATGGCGCCGACCGGCGTCGACACCACGGGAATCGCGCAGGCCATCGCCTGCATGATCGCCTGCGGCACGCCCTCCTCGCCGAAGGACGGCAGCGCGAACAGGTCGAGCGCCTGCAGCCAGGGCACGACGTCGTCCTGCTGGCCGGCGAAGCGGATGGCGTCGGCGAGTCCGAGCGCGGCCAGCCGCCGGTCGAGCCGGTCGCGGTACGGCCCGTCGCCGACGACGAGCACCTGCCAGTCGCGCCACGCGGCGCGCTCGCGCGCGATCGCCTCGAACAGGTACTCGTGGCCCTTCCAGTCGCGCAGCGTGGCGACGATGCCCAGCGCGGGCCGCGGCGGCAGGCCGAGCCGCACGCGCGCCGCGGCGGCGTCGCCGGGCACGAAGCGCGCGAGGTCGATGCCGGTGGGCACCGACGTCATGTGTTCGAGCGGGATGGCGTTGTCGCGCGCGAGCTGGCGCCGCAGCGCCTCGCCGGTGGTGACGACGTGCGCGATCGCGCGGACGTAGAGCCAGCGCGTGCCGGGGCGGTTGTGCACGGTGGTCGAGACGTGCCGCGTGCGCACGATCGGCGGCGCGTGCGGCAGCGTCGCGCAAGCGAGCGCCCCGAGCCAGCTGTCGGTCGAGCTGTGGGTGTTGAGGATGTCGACCGCCGCGCGGTTGCGCCGCCAGCCAGCCGCGCAGCGCGACGAGGCCGGGCAGGCGTTTCCTCCCGATCGGCAGCGGCACGACGGTGAGCCCCATCTTCACGCCCGCGGCCGCGATCGGCGCTTCGGGCGGCGCGATCAGCGTGACCCGGTGCCCGCGCTGCTGCATCCCCCGCGCCTCGGTCAGGATGCGGATCTCCTGCCCGCCCCAACCGCAGGAGTTCTCGGTGTGGACGATCGAAAGCGCTGCGGTCACGAGCGCGAAGTCGGGCTCGCGGTGCGCCAGCGCGGCCGTCATCGCCGGCAGCGCGGCGCGGGCCCGCAGGTCGTCGGAAAGGAAGCCGGTGATGCCGCACATGGAGGGGTCGCCCCGAGGTGCCCGTTCGAGGGCAGGCCTCGATCCGGGCCGCGATGCGGCCAGGCGACCACCGCGCAGGGGCGGCTGATTATAGCCCAGGGGGATTCGGCGGCGATGGCGGTATCATCCGGCGTCCGGGCGGCGAAGGGCGCCGTCCCGGCGACGATGGCGCCACGCCTGCGCCGCGAGGGAGTGATGAAGAGCAGAGAAAGCTTCCGGCGACGGTATCCCGCGCCCGGCAGGACAAGGCCGCGCGGCGGCCGCCGCGCAAATTTCGACGCGCCGCAGGCGCGCGCGCGTCGCGACGGATGAGCGCCTCGCTGCTGCTGGTGGCTGCCGAGGCCGACTGGGTCGGCGCCGCGCGGTTTCCCAAGGCGGCCCGCGACGCCGGGTGGGAGGTGGCGCTGCTCGCGCCGCGCGACTCGCTGATCGAGAAAGGCCGCGGCATCGCCAGGGTCGGGCACCTGCCGGACCAGGCCAATCCGGCGCAGTGGCTCTACGCGCTCGCGGCCACGGTGACCGCAGTGGAGCCGAAGGTCGTCGTACCCTGCGACGACATGTCGTTCCGGCTGCTGGCGGCGCTCACCGGCGCGCGGCCGGACGAGCTGCAGCCGGCGATACACGAGAAGCTGCGCCGGCTGATCGAGTTCTCGCTGGGGACGCCGGAGCACTACGCCGCGAGCGTCGACAAGCTGCGGCTGCCCGCGCAGGCACGCGCACTCGGGGTCCGCGTCGCCGAGAGCATCGTCACCGAAGCGCTCGACGATGCACTGGCCTTCACGCAGACGCACGGCTGGCCGGTGGTCCTGAAGCGCAGCATCAGCAGCGGCGGGCTGGGCGTTGCGATCTGCGCGAGCGCGGCGGAGCTGGAAGCCGGATTCGCGCGGCTCGCGCGCCCGCAGCCCGACACGATCCCGCCGTTCAGCCAAGGCGTGCTGGTGCAACGCTGGCTCGACGGTGCCCGCGTCTTCCACCCCGCGCTCGCCTGGCGCGGCCGGGTCGTCGCCGGCTGGTGCGCCGAGGTGCTCGAGTCAAATCCCGCACCGAAGGGTCCTTCCTGCGTGCGTCGCCAGCACCACGACCCGGCGGTGCGCGACCAGGTCGAGCGGCTGGTCGCCGGGTTGGACATGAGCGGCATGGTCTCGGTGGACGTGATCGTCGAGCGGTCGACCGGGCTGCCCCACGTGCTCGAGATCAACCGGCGCGCGGCGCCGTCGATACACCGCGGCATGGCGGTGCGCGTCGACCTGTTCGCCGCGCTGCTGGCGGCGGCCAACGACCGCCCGTCGCCGACGCGCAGTGCGCTGGACCCGGGCGAGGAGCACATCGACGTGGCGTTTCCGCAGGAGTGGCTGCGCGATCCGCAAAGCGAATGGCTGAAGCGCTACCCGGTCGACGTTCCGTGGGACGAGCCCGAGCTCTTCGAGGCCTGCGTCGGGTTGTGGCGGGGGCGCTGATGCCTGCCCGCGGGCGCTGCGGCGGCCCGCGACGGCTCTGTGCAGGCAATCGCGATCACCGGCCGGCAGCGCACAGGTCTCATGGCGATGCCGGCAACGCTGCCGCGATGCCGCGATCGCCCAGCAGCGTGGCGTAGAGGTCGAGCATCCGGCGGGTCATCGCCTCGGGCGTGAGCGGCGCCACCGCCGCCAGCGCGCCGGCCGAGCGCCGCGCGCGCTCGCCGGGGTCGAGCAGCGCGCGCATCCGTTCGGCGAACGCCGCGTCGTCGGTCGCCTCGCAGGTCCAGCCGGCGGCGTGCTCGACGACCAGCTCGCCGGCGCCGCAGCGCGTGCTGGTGACCACCGGCAGACCGCAGGCCAGCGCCTCCAGCACCGCGTTGGACAGCGGATCGTAGAGCGTGGGCAGGACGAAGGCGTCGGCGGCGCCCAGGAACCGGCGCGGATCCTGCTGCGGTCCGGCGAACAGCACGCGCTCGGCCACTCCGGCGCGCTGCGCGAGTCGGTGGTAGCGCGCGGCGGACTTGTCCTTGCCGACGACGACGAGCCGCGCGCCGCGCGGCAGCCGCGCGAGCGCGCGGATCGCCGTCGCCACGCCCTTGCGCGCGTAGCCGGACCCGACGAGCAGGAACGCCACGTCGTCGTCGGCGAGGCCGAGCTCCGAGCGCGTCGCCGCGCGGCCGGCGCGGACGCCGGGGCTGAACTCGAGCGGATCGACGGCGTTGTAGATGACGTGCAGCTTGTCGTCGGGCACGGCGAAGTGGCGCCGGATGTCGTCGCGGACCATCCGCGAGATGCAGATCACCGCCTTGAGCCTGGGACTCGCGAACATCCGCGCCTCGGCGTCGAGGACGTAGCGATGGTAGGGATTGACGGCGATGCGCGCGCGCTCGGCGCGGCCGCCGGCGCGACGGCGCGCCTCCAGCCAGACGCGGTGCACGCCGTCGCCGGCGCGGAAGATGTCGCAGCCCTCGATGCGCTCGTGCGATTGCACGACGTCGGGACGGTCGCGGGCGAGTGCGGCGCGCACCGCGGCGGCGAAGCTCGCGTCGCGCCACAGGCTGCCGACATGGAAGGGGTTGCAGATGACGGGCTCGACGCGTCCGGCGCGGTCCCGCGGCCACTTGCGGGTGTAGACACGGACCTGCACGCCGCGCGCGACCAGCGCGTCGACGGCGCGTTCGACGAAGCGCTCGGCGCCGCCGAACGGCGTGTAGCGCTGGCGGACGATGCCGAGCCTCATCGCCGCGGCGAATCGGCCGTTTCCGCGAGCAGGTCGGCGACGGCGGCGGCGACCCGGGCCGGCGGGAGCGTCATCAGGCAGTCGGAGCGCTTGCTGCCGCCGCAGCCGTCGTTGCCGCAGGGACGGCAGCGATGCGCGTCCGACGCGACCACCCGGTGCGGTACCCGCCACGGGCCCCACTCGGCGTCGCCGCTGGGTCCGAACAGTGCCACGACCGGCGTTCCCATCGCGGCCGCCATGTGCATCGGCGCCGAGTCGACGCCGACGAACAGGCGGGCGTGGCCGATCAGCGCCCCCAGCTCGGCGAGCGACAGCTGCCCGCAGAGGTCGGTCACCGGTGCGCGCGTCGCGCCCCGGATGGCGTCGACCAGCGCCCGCTCGGCCGCGTCCGGCGCGCCGGTGAGCACCAGCGGCCAGCCGTCGGCGGCGAGACCGTCGAGCAGCGCCGCGGTCGCCGCGGCGGGCCAGCACTTGAACAGCCAGCGCGACCCGGGGTGGACCAGCACGAAGCCGCCGCGCGCGAGTCCGTGCGCCTGCAGCAGCGTGCGGACGCGCGCCTCGGCTTCGGCCCCCGGGACCAGCACCAGCGGCTTGTCCTCGTCCTCCGGCCACAGGCCGATGCGGCGCAGCGCGTCGAGGTTGGCCTCGACGGTGTGCCGCGGTGTGGCGCGCGGCAGCGGATAGCGGTGCGGGAACGCCGCGCGCCACAGCCATCCGGCGCCCGCGCGCTCGGGCGCCACGCCGTGGCGCGCGCCGGTCAGCCGCTTGAGCCAGGCGCCACGCGGATGCTCGGTGAGGTGGACGACGAGATCGTAGCGGCGGGCGATCAGCGCGCGCCACAGCCGCCATTCGCCGCGCGCCTGCGCCGGCAGTCCGCGCTGCTTGAGGCTGCGGTCGATGGTGTGCAGCGTGGTGATCGCCGGGTGGTTGGCGAGCATCGACGCGGTCTCGTGATAGACGAGCGCGTCGATCTCGGCCTGCGGCGCGGCGCGGCGCAGCACCGTGAAGACGGGCGAGGCGAGCAGCACGTCGCCGTGATGGCGCAGCTTGATCACCAGCACGCGCCGGATGCTGGCGGGATCGATCGCGTCGGCGGCGGCGGGCGGCAGCATGCGGGCAACGATAGCAGAACGGTGTAGCGCGTACCACGAAGGTTCGCTGCCCCCGGGTCGTGGGTTGCCTGGCCGGGGGTGTTGGCAAGTCCTCCGTGCCGTGCGCAGGCGTGGCGGGTGTCGGCGGGCGCGGCTCAGGTCGGCTCGCCCCACCGCGGACGTCCCGCCAGCACGAACAGGAACGCGCTGGCCGCGACCGGCCAGGCGAGCAGCACCGCGCGGGTGAGCCCGTTGAAGTTGAGCAGCTGTCCGTACGACCAGTTGAATCCGGACAGCGGCGCGCGCGCGAACAGGATTTCCGGCGCGAGCAACGGTGTGAGCAGCGAGGACAGCAGTGCGATCGCCGCCAGCGCGACCTGGACGGGGCGGGGCAGCCAGATCGCGACCAGCAGCAGCAGCGCGCCGGCCGCGACCCCGTCCGCCGCCCCGGGCGAGAGCCAGTGGCCCCAGACGGCGGGCTTGAGCAGGACGGCGGCGGCAACGCCCTTGACGATCAACGCGGTGATCACCAGCGCCAGCACCGCGCTGCCGACGTGGCGCCGCTGTCGCAGCAGCAGCGCCACGAACAGGCCGACGCCAAGCAGGTGGAACGCGCTGGTGGCGCCGACGACGAGGATCGCCGCGATGTCGGTCGACACCGGCACCGTCGCCAGCGCCGGATCGAGCTGGATGTCGGGATCGAAGGTCGTCGCGAACAGCGGGATGCCCGGATTCACCTGCACCGAAAGCCAGATCACCAGCAGCGCGATGCCCAGATCGCCGAACTTGCCGGGCAGGAACCAGTGGTCGCGGAAACGGGCGATCGCCTGCGCCGCGCGTGCCGAGCGTGCGACGGCGACGCCGCCCAGCGCACCCAGCGCCGTCCCGCCGACGTTGGCGAGGAGGTCCAGGGTGCTCGCATCGCGCGAGGGCAGGTACATCTGCGCGGTCTCCAGCGCGAACGACAGCCCGGCGCCGATTCCCATCGCTACCGCCATCCGCGCCAGCGGTCGCCGCCGTCGCGCTGCCAGCGCCACGAAGAAGCCGAAGGGGACGTAGGCGGTGACGTTGGCGATCACGTCGAACCGGGTCCAGTACGGCGGCCAGGGCGCGATCACGAAGAACGCGGCGCCCGGCAGGGGCGCCATCCAGTGCGCGAACGGCTGCAGGCTGGCGTAGGCGATCGCGAGCCCGTACAGCAGCGCGAGGTAGTGCGGCAGGTGCGAGCGAACGGCGGCGGGCTGGGAGGGCATGGCGGGTCCGGGGGGCGCCGGGGCTCCGGCGCGGGCGCGCCGCTCCGGGGCCCACCCGGCGTGAATCGCTCAGCGCGTGCTATCGAGCCGCTTGCGCACGACGGTCACTTCGCGGTCGTCGCGGATGCGCTCGAAGCCGGCCGCCAGGAACAGCGGCAGCGGGCCGTGGTAGTGGTCGGTCGGCGCGGTGCTCTCGCCCGCCTTCCACGGAAACGCGTCGACGACGCGGATGCCGCGCGCGGCGAACGACGCCAGCGCGCCGTCGAGCAGTGCGCCCGCCACGCCGCGGCGGCGCCAGTCGGGCGCGACGACGAAGCAGACGATCGCCGCCGCCTCGTGCGGCGGCACGTCGAGCGCCGGCGGGACGAGCTCCAGGCGCGCGCAGGCATGCGGCAGCTTGTGGTACGGCTGCGCGTTGAGCCAGCCGACCGGCTCGCCGCCGGCGTAGGCGAGGAAGCCGTCCATTTCACCGGCGTCGATCCGCGCCGCCATCGCGCTCCGGTTGGCGGGGGCGTCGAGCGAGCTCCAGGCGATCGCCGCGGGCACCTGGTGGTAGTGGCAATAGCACTTCGCCCACCGCGGATTGTCGGCGAAGGCGGCGCCGCGCTCGTGATCGAAGAAGCGCAGGAAGTCGTCGCGCCGCGACGGCGTCAGGCGCTCGATCGCCGGGCCGGGGACGCTCACGCCCGGCGCGCCGGCGCCGCACCGCAGGCAGGCGTCACGCTCAGCGCCCCGCCTTGATCTCGGTCCACATCCTGCTGCGCAGCCGCCGCTGCGCGCCGGTCAGGTCCTTCAACTGCTCGAGCTTCGCGGCGACCGCCTTGGGCGGGAAGATCGCCGGGTACTTGAGCAGTTCCGGCTTGATGTACTTCATCGCCGCCGAGTTCGGATTGCCCGAGCCGATGAGGTTGGTGAGCTCGGCCGAGTTCTGCCCTTCGAGCATGAAGTTGATGAACTTCAGCGCCAGGTCGGGCCGCGGCGCGTCCTTGTGGATCACCATGTTGTCGACGGCCAGCACCGCGCCCTCCTTCGGCATGCCCTGCAGGACGTGGAACTTGCGCCCGGCCGCCTGCGCGTCGAGGTTGGCCTGGAAGATGTCGTTCGAGTAGCCGTGGACGAGCCAGATGTTGCCGACGGTGAGCTCCTTGATGTACGAGGACGCGTTGAACGCGGCCCAGTACGGCTTCGCCTTCTTGATCGCCGCCGCCGCCTGCTCCCAGTGCTTGGGGTCGACGTCGTTGGCGGAATGGCCGAGGTAGAGCAGCGCGGCGGCGAACAGCTCGTTGGCGCTGTCGAGGACGGTCACCCGTCCCTTGACCTTCTCCAGATACTTCGGATCGAAGATCACCGCCCAGGTGTCGGTCGGCAGGCCGAGCTCCCTGATCTTCTCGTCGTTGTAGCCGATGATCGTCGTCGACATCGCGTACGGCACCGAGTACTTGTTGCCCGGATCGAACGGCGTATCGAGGTAGGCCGGGTCGACGTTCTTGATGTTGGGGATCTGCGCCTTGTCGAGCGGCTTGAGCTGGCCGCCCTTGATCAGCGCCTCGACCGCGTTGGACGTGGGCACCAGCACGTCGTAGCCCCTGGCCCCGGCGGCGAGCTTGGCCAGCAGCTCCTCGTTGTCGGAATAGTAGGTCTGCACGACCTCGCACCTGCAGAACTGCTCGAAGCGCGTGATCGTCTCCGGCGCGATGTAATTGTTCCAGTTGTAGAGGTGCAGCTGGTCGGCGGCGCTTGCGGGCAGCGCCGCGAGGGCGAACAGCAGGACGAGCAGGCGTTTCATTCGAACCTCCAGGCAGCAGCGAAACAATATCGTAACCCGGCGCGGCTCGGGCCGGCACCCCGTCTCAATCGTCGGAGCGCAGCAGCGTGGGCGAGAGCTTCGACGCGATGACGATCAGCATCAGCGTCAGCAGCATCAGCAGCGTTGACACGGCGTTGACCTCAGGAGTGACGGTGATCTTGACCATCGTGTAGATCTGCAGCGGCAGCGTGACGTCCCGGCGCCGGCGGTGAAGAAGGTGATCACGAAGTCGTCGATCGACAGCGTGAACGCCATCAGCGCGCCGGCGATCACGCCCGGCATGATCAGCGGCAGCGTCACCTGGCGGAACGCCTGCCAGGGCGTGGCGCCCAGGTCGCGCGCGGCCTCGGTCAGCGTCTCGTCCATCCCGGCCAGGCGCGCGCGCACGACGATGGCGACGAAGCCGATGCAGAACGCGATGTGCGCGAGCGCCACCGACAGCAGGCCGAGCGTGAAGTTGAGCAGCACGAAGAACATCAGCAGCGAGACGCCGATCAGGATCTCGGGGATGGCGATCGGTGCGAGCACCAGCAGCGGCAGCAGCCGCAGCCGGTAGCGGTACATGGCGAAACCCGCCATCGTCCCCAGGACCGTCGAGACGAGGCTCGCCGTCAGCCCGATCAGCAGCGAGTTCCCGGCGGCCGTCAGCATCTCGTCGTGCGCGAACAGCTTCGGTACCAGTCCAGCGTGAAACCCGACCCACTGGGCGTTCAGCCTCGAGTCGTTGAACGAGTAGACGACGACGATGAGCAGCGGCAGGTAGAGGAACGCATAGCCCGCGAGCGCGGCCGCCCACAGCCAGGCCGAGCGCCTACGCACCTGCCAGCCCCCTGCTGCCGCGCCGCCCCACCCACGCCGCGAGCCCGGCGAGCGCCAGCGCCGCGACGGTCAGCACCATCGACAGCACGCTGCCGAACGGCCAGTCGCGGGTCTCGAGAAACTGCTGCTTGATGACGTTGCCGATCATGCTGCCGCCGGTCCCGCCGAGCATATCGGGGATCGCGAAAATGCCCAACGCCGGGATGAACACCAGCGCCGCGCCCGCGTAAACGCCGGGCAGCGACAGCGGGAACGTGATCCTGCCAGAACCGCTGCCAGGCGTTGGCGCCGAGGTCCTGCGCCGCGTCGAGCAGCGTGCGGTCGTGCTTCTCCAGGTTGGCGTACAGCGGCAGCACCATGAACGGCAGGTGCACGTAGACGAGGCACACCAGCACCGCGAACGAGCTGAACAGCAGCGGCACCGGCGCGCGCCCGAACGCAGCCGAGCACGCCGTTGACGCCGCGGGCGAGCGCCGCCTGCGGGCCGAGGATGATCATCCAGGCGTAGATGCGGATCAGGAAGTTGCTCCAGAACGGCAGGATCACGAGCAGCAGCAGCAGGTCGCGGTACTTCCTCGGGCTGCCGGCGATGAGCGCCGCGAGCGGGTAGGCGAGCACGAGGCACAGCAGCGTGGTCGACGAGCGCGTACCAGAACGACTTGACGAAGATCGCGGCGTAGACCGACTCGGTGAAGAAGCGGGCGTAGCTCTCGAGGTTGAGGTCGAGGCGGCCGTCGGGGCGCTCGACGAGCGGCGCCAGCCCGCCGAAATCGCCGGGTGTGCGGAACGACGCCAGCACCATGATCAGCGTCGGCGACGGCGAAGAAGACGATCAGGTAGGCGAGCGGCGGCCCGCTCACCAGCCACTTGCCGATGCCGCCCCGGCGCGCGCGAGTCCGCCATGCTAGTCCTCGATGAAATGGCCGGCGCGCCACCGGCCAGCTCGATCTCGACCGCGTCGCCGACCTCGAAGAACTTGGTGCGCCCGGACGCCGAGTTGGCGAGCAGCGCCTCGATCTTCTGGCCGCCGGCGACGTCGACCTTGTAGACGGTGACGTCGCCCATGTAGAGGAGGTCGGACACGGTGCCCGCGGCAGTGGTTGTCCGGCGTGTCGGCGGGCGCCGCGGTCTCGATGCGGATCTTCTCGGGGCGCAGCGCGATCGCGCCGGGCCGTCCGGGCGCCGGCGTCGGCCGCCGCCGCGACGCGCACCGGCCCGAGCCCGGGAACCTCGACGGTGACGATGCCGTGCGGCGGCATCGGCTACCGGCCCGGACAGCAGGTTGCAGTGGCCGATGAAGTCGGCGACGAAGCGCGTGCTCGGGGAAGCCGTAGATCCGCGCCGGCACGTCGACCTGCTCGACCTGCCCCCGGTTCATCACCGCGATCCGGTGCGACAGCGCCAGCGCCTCGGTCTGGTCGTGGGTCACGTAGACGAAGGTGATGCCGACTTCCTTCTGCAGGTTGATGAGCTCGATCTGCATCTCCTCGCGCAGCTTGGCGTCGAGCGCGGCCAGCGGCTCGTCGAGCAGCAGCACCGTCGGGTGCGTCACCAGCGCGCGGGCGATGCGCGACGCGCTGCTTCTGGCCGCCGGAGAGCTCGTGCGGATAGCGCTTGCCGAAGCCGGTGAGCCGGACGTCGTCCAGCGCCTCCGCCACCTTGGCCGGGATCGCGGCCGCCGGCGTCTTCGCCATCTTCAGCGGAAACGCGACGTTGCCCTCGACCGTCATGTGCGGAAACAGCGCGTAGCTCTGGAACACGGTGCGCACCGGCCGCGACTCGGGCGGCAGGTCGGCGAGGTCGGCGCCGTTGAGCCGGATGCGCCCGCCGTCCGGTGCGTCGAAGCCCGCGATCATCCGCAGCAGCGTGGTCTTGCCGCAGCCGGAGGGCCCCAGCAGCGTGAAGAACTCCCCGGCCTCGATGGCGAGGCTGACGTCGTCGACCGCGGTGAAGTCGCCGAAGCGGCGGGTTACGCCTTCGATCTCGAGCAGCGCCACCGGCGGGGGCCTCTTGTTGTGATGTCGGGCGGGGAGCGGATCAACCAGAAATTGTAGCACCCCCCAACGCCGGGCTACAGGAGCAGCCCGACCAGGAGCGCCACCGTGACCGCCAGCAGCAGCGCGATGACCCCCAGCAGCACGTTGCGCCGCCGCTGCGCGGCCGCCAGCGCCTGCATGGTCGCGTCGGTCGCCGCGGGCGGCGCCAGCAGCCGCTGGTGCAGCAGGCGGGGCAGCTCCGGCAGCGCGTTGACGAGATAGGGCGCCTCGGCGAGCAGCCGCCGCTGCAGCGCCGGGAAGCCGATCTGGTTGTGCATCCACCGCTCGAGGAAAGGCTTGGCGGTGATCCAGAGGTCGAGGTCGGGATCGAGCATGCGCCCCAGCGCCTCGATCGACAGCAGCGTCTTCTGCAACAGCACGAGCTGCGGCTGGATCACGACATTGAACCGGCGCGACGCGGCGAACAGCTGCACCAGCACGCGGCCCAGCGAGATCTCCTTCAGCGGACGATCGAACACCGGCTCGCAGACGACGCGGATCTCGCTCTCCAGCTCGTCGACGCGGGTGTCCGGCGGCACCCAGCCCGACTCGATGTGCGCGGTCGCCACGCGGTGGTAATCGCGGCGGAAGAAGGCGAGGAAGTTCTGCGCGAGGTAGCTCTGGTCGCGCTCGGAGAGCATGCCCATGATTCCGAAGTCGACGGCGATGTACTTGCCGTGGTTCGGCCCGTCGACGGCGATGAAGATGTTTCCCGGGTGCATGTCGGCGTGGAAGTACGCGTCGCGGAACACCTGCGTGAAGAAGAGCTCGACGCCGGCGCGCGAGAGCTTCTTCAGGTCGACGCCGGCCTCGACCAGCCGGCCCACCTGCGAGATGGGGATGCCGCTCATCCGCTCCATCACCATCACCTCGCGGGCGCAGAAATCCCAGTGCACCCCGGGCACCTGCAGCAGCGGCGAATACTGGAAGTTGCGGCGCAGCAGCGAGCAGTTGGCGGCCTCGCGCATCAGGTCGAGCTCGTCGGTGAGCGTCTTCTCGAATTCGGCGACGACCTCGCGCGGGCGCAGCCGCTTGCCGTCCGACCACAGCTTCTCGACCAGCAGCGCGCCGGCGTACATCAGGCCGACGTCCTTCTCGATCACCTTGCCGATCTCCGGCCGCAGCACCTTGACCGCGACCGGCGTGCCGTCCTGCAGCGTCGCGAAATGAACCTGCGCCACCGAGGCGCTGGCGATCGGCGTGCGCTCGAAGCTCCTGAACACGTCGTCGACGGGCCTGCCGTAGACGCGATCGAGGATCGCGACGACGGTGGCCGACGGGAACGGCGGCACCCGGTCCTGCAGCTTCTCGAGCTCGTCGGCGATGTCGGCCGGGATCAGGTCGCGCCGCGTCGACAGCATCTGCCCGAACTTGACGAAAAGCGGGCCGAGGTCCTCGAGTGCCAGGCGCAGGCGCACCGCGCGCGGTGCCGACGTGTCGCGCCAGAACGTGACCGCGCGCGCCAGCGGCCGCACGGCGCGAAACCGCTCGTGTCCGGTCAGGAACTCGTCGAGGCCGTACTTGAGGGAGACCAGACCGATCCTGGCGAGCCGCAGCAGACGCATCCGGGCGATTGTAAGGGATTGCGCCACCGCGACCGTCGTGGCGCGGCGGCGCGCTCGTCCGGCGCGCTTGCGTGCGCGGTCAGCTTGGCGGCGATGGCCGGGGGTTCCCGCCCGACGCGCCCGCCCCGGCCATGCGCGCGGCCAGCGCCTCGATGCGCGCCGCCAGCGCGTCCACGCGCGCCGCCAGCGCCGCCGTGTCCGCGGTGAAGTCGGCGAATTGCCCGGCGCCGGCGACCAGTTCCGCCTCGTCGCGGGCATAGCTCGCGAAGCTCTCGGCGAGGCGCCCGGCGGCGTATTCAGGGAACGCCAGCAGCCGCCGGCCGGCGTCGGCCGCGCGCTGACCGAGGATCGGGCCCAGCGCCCCGGCGAACGTCTGCTCGGCGAACCACGGCAACGTTAGCGCCAGGTCCTTCAGCGTCGCCGCGAGCGCCGGATCACCGACCGCGCTGACGAACTCGCTCCAGCGTGCGGGATTGGCGAGGAACGACGGGACGCCGGGCGGCGACAGCGTCAGTCGCAGATCGGGGACGAGCCCGGCCAGCGAGGTCGCGGCCAGGCGTCCGGAGGCTTCGACGCGCAGCGCGGTGGACAGCGGGCCGACACTGACGACGAAGACACGACCGGCGTGCGCCGCAAGCCGCTCCTGCGCCCACGCCTGCCGCTCGAGGATCCTGTTCGCCAGTGCGGCGGCGGGATCGGGCACGGGCGCAGCGTCAGGCGGTCTGCTGGATGCCGGCGAGCAGCCAGCCCGAGGATCCGTCGACCGGCTTGGTCAGGTTCCAGACCTCGTCGATCGACTTCGGCTGCGCTTCGCCGTCCTCGCGCAGGAGGCCGGTGTAGCGCACGCTCGCCCAGTGGTGCGCGCCCTCGGTGCCCGCTTCGAGCACGCCGGCGTCGAGCGTGACGACCTCGGTCGGCTGGTGCTCGCCGCGCGCGGCAAGCTCGCGCGAGATCTCCGCGAGCATCTCCGGCGTCATCACCTCGGCCATCGCCGCCCGGTCGCCGGCATCGTAGGCGGCCTGCAAGCGTTCGAACTGGAGCTTCGCCTGCCGGGCGAAGCCGGCGGCGTCGAATCCCGGTGGAAATCGCCCCTCGCTCGCGACCGGGTCGGGGCTCGGGTTCCGCATCACCGGTTCCTGCCGTTGGGTGCCGCCCCATCCGGGGGCGGGTTCCGGCGGCGTTCCCGCCGCAGCAAGGCCGGGCTCGGTGCCGCCCGCGTACTGCATCGCCGGTCGCGGCGGCGTTCGGCGGGCAAAGAGCATGCGCACGACGGCCACCCCGGCGAACACCAGCAGCGCGAGGAGCAGGAAGCTGGCGAGGCCTTCCGGCAGGCCGAAATGCGACAGCAGCGCGGCCAGCCCCAGACCGGCGGCAAGACCGGCGATCGGTCCCATCCAGCGCGACATTCCCGATGCGGCGGGCGCGGCCATGCCGGCAGGCTTGGCGGCCGTCGCCACGCCGGGCTGCGCCGGCATCACCGGCTTCGCCGCCGCGCCGGGCGCCGCCGCCGGGGGCCGGGGGGTCACGCCCCGCTGTATCCCGAAGCTGCGGCCGCCGCCGAACCGACGGGCGTCGGCCAGGTCGCTGGCGACGACGGCGGCGGTGGCCAGCGCCACGACCATCACGATTCCCAATCTGTGCATCATCGATCTCCGTTGCCGATGCCGGCGCGCGACGGCGCGGCCGATCAGTACTTGTAGCCGAGGTGCAAGGCGACGGCCCCGGCCATCAGGTTGTGCACTTCGACCCGGTCGAAACCCGCTTGTTCCATCATCGCCTTCAGCGCCGCCTGATCCGGGTGCATCCGGATCGACTCGGCGAGGTAGCGGTAGCTCGCGTCGTCGCCGGCGACCAGCTTGCCCAGCCGTGGCAGCACGTTGAAGCTGTACCAGTCGTACGCCGGCGCCAGCGGCGCGCTGACGCGCGAGAACTCGAGCACGGCGGCGACCCCGCCGGGCTTGAGCACGCGGACCATCTCGGCGAGCGCCAACTCCTTGTGGGTGACGTTGCGCAGCCCGAAGGCGATGCCGACGCAGTCGAAGCGGCCGTCGACGAACGGCAGCTTCTCGGCGTCGCACTGCACCGCCGGGACCAGCAGGCCGGCGTTGACCAGCCGGTCGCGCCCGCGCTCGAGCATCGCCCCGTTGATGTCGGTCAGCACCACCTCGCCGCCGGCGCCGACGCGCTCGGCGAACAGCCGCGCGAGGTCGCCGGTGCCGCCGGCGAGATCGAGCGCGCGCATTCCCGCGCGCAGGCCGGTGGCGTTGACGGCGAAGCGCTTCCACACCCGGTGCAGCCCCATGGACATGAGGTCGTTCATCAGGTCGTACTTGCCGGCGACCGACTCGAACACCCCGCGCACGCGCTGCGCCTTCTCGCCGGGCGCGACCTCCTCGTAGCCGAAATGGGTCTTGTCGCTCACGGTGCGGGCTGCGTTACTTGGGGTCGCGGCTGGCGCCGGCGGCCGCCATTCGGTCGAGGTAGCGCTGCCACAGTTCGTCCTGCCGCACGCCGAGGTCGTACAGATATTCCCAGGAGAAGATGCCGGTGTCGTGGCCATCGGAGAACGTCGGCTGGATCGCGTAATGGCCGACCGCTTCGACCTCCTTGATCCCGACCTCGCGCTTGCCGACCTGCAGCACCTCCTGGCCCGGGCCGTGGCCGCGGACTTCGGCCGACGGCGAGTAGACCCGCAGGTATTCGTAAGACATCCGGAAGCGCTGCCCGTCCGAGAACGCGATCTCGAGCGCGCGCGTGCCCTGGTGGAGCTTGATCTCGGTCGGGTGCGGAGTCGGGGTGTCGGGGGTGGCCATGGCGGGTGCAAGCGTAGCACAGCGATGCCGAGCCATTCGCAGGCCGCGCAATTCATAGCCCGGGTTGAGCGCCAGCGAAACCCGGGTGGGTGCAACGAAGGCGACGGTGCCCGTTGCGACAACCCCCCGGGTTTCGCTGGCGCTCAACCCGGGCTACGGGACTCCGGGCGAGGACGCCGACGCCGGGGGGACGCGGGCCGCGCGCGGTCAGAACGTCCGCGGCGCCGGGGCGTCGGGCATCACGTCGAGGTTGCCGATGCCGGCGAAGACGTTGCGGTCCTTCGACTCCTTGCCGTGCAGCTTGATCTGCAGCCGCAGGTCGTTGATCGAGTCGGCATTGCGCAGCGCGTCCTCGTAGGTGACGAGCCCGCCCTCGTAGAGGTCGAACAGCGACTGGTCGAAGGTCTGCATGCCGAGCTCGCGCGAGCGCTTCATGAGGTCCTTGATCCCCGACACGTCGCCCTTGAAGATGAGGTCCGCGACCAGCGGCGAATTGAGCATCACCTCGACCGCGGGCACCCGCCCCTTGGCGTCGCGGCGGGGGACGAGCCGCTGCGCGACGAAGGCGCGGACGTTGAGCGAGAGGTCCATCAGCAGCTGCGCGCGGCGCTCCTCGGGGAAGAAGTTGATGATCCGGTCAAGCGCCTGGTTGGTGCTGTTCGCGTGCAGCGTGGTGAGGCACAGGTGCCCGGTCTCGGCGAACGCGACCGCGTGGTCCATCGTCTCGCGGTCGCGCACCTCGCCGATCAGGATCACGTCGGGGGCCTGCCGCAGCGTGTTCTTGAGCGCGATCTGCCAGCCGTCGGTGTCCACGCCGACCTCGCGCTGGGTGACGATGCAGTTCCGGTGCGTGTGCACGAACTCGATCGGGTCCTCGATGGTGATGATGTGGCCGTAGCTGTTCTCGTTGCGGAAGCCGAGCAGCGCCGCCATCGAGGTCGACTTGCCGCAGCCGGTCGGGCCGATGAAGATCATGATGCCGCGCTTGCTCATCGCGACTTCCTTCAGCACCGGCGGGAGGTTCAGGTCCTCGAAGCGCGGGATGTCGGTGAGGATCGTGCGCAGCACCATGCCGACCCGCCCCTGCTGGACGAACGCGTTGACGCGGAAGCGCCCGATCCCGGGCGGGCTGATCGCGAAGTTGCACTCCTTGGTCGCTCGAATTCCGACGCCTGCTTGTCGTTCATCACGCTGCGCACGAGCTCGATGCGTGTGCTGCGGCGTGAGCACGTTCTTCGACACCGGCGAGACCTTGCCGTCGATCTTCAGCGCCGGCGGGAAATCGGCGGTGATGAACAGGTCGGAGCCGTTCTGCCGCACCAGGAGCTCGAGCAGCTCGTGGATGAACTGGGTGGCGTTAGCGCGTTCCATCGTCGTGCCTCCTTGGGGGCTGCCGGCGGGTCCGGGGTCAGGACGAGGAACAGGTCCTTGTTGACCGCGCGGTTGCGCGCCTCGGCATCGAGACGATGCGGCGGCGGACGAGATCCGGCAGGTTCTGGTCGAGCGTCTGCATGCCGATGGAGAGGTTGGTCTGGATCGACGAGTACATCTGCGCCACCTTGTTCTCGCGGATCAGGTTGCGGATCGCCGGCGGTGCCGATCATGATCTCGTGCGCGGCGACGCGGCCTTCGCCGTCCTTGGTCTTCAGAGCGTCTGCGAGATGACCGCCACCAGCGATTCGGACAGCATCGAGCGCACCATTTCCTTCTCGGCCGGCGGGAAACACGTCGACGACGCGGTCGATCGTCTTGGCGCCGAGCTCGGTGTGCAGCGTCCCGAACACGAGGTGGCCGGTCTCGGCCGCGGTCAGCGCGAGGCGGATCGTCTCGAGGTCGCGCATCTCGCCGACCAGGATGCAGTCGGGATCCTCGCGCAGCGCGCTGCGCAGCGCGTTCGGGAACGACAGCGTGTGCGGCCCGAGCTCGCGCTGGTTGATCAGGCACTTCTTGGACTCGTGCAGGAACTCGATCGGGTCCTCGATGGTCAGGATGTGCCCGTACTGGTTCTCGTTGACGTGGTTGACCATCGCCGCCAGCGTCGTCGACTTGCCCGAGCCGGTCGGCCCGGTGCACAGCATGAGGCCGCGCGGCCGGTTGGTGAGCTCGGCGAACACCTGGGCGCGTGCAGCTCCTCCAGCGAGAGGACCTTGCTCGGGATGGTGCGGAACACGGCGGAGGCGCCGCGCTGCTGGTTGAAGGCGTTGACGCGGAAGCGCGCGAGGTTGGGCACCTCGAACGAGAAGTCGCACTCGAGGTTCTCCTCGTAGGCCTTGCGCTGCGCGTCGGCCATGATGTCGTACACCATCTAGTGCACGTCCTCGTGCTCCATCGGCGGCAGGTTGATCCGCCGGATGTCGCCGTGGACCCGGATCATCGGCGGCAGTCCGGCCGACAGGTGCAGGTCGGAGGCCTTGTTCTTGACCGCGAAGGCGAGAAGTTCGGTGATGTCCATCTATAATCCCTGCCTTTGCCGCTCGTCCGCACGCCGGCGCGATGCCGGCAGCCTCGGCGGATTCCCGTTGGTGGGGGTGCGCCTTGCTCCTGTCTCCGGACAGCTTCCCCCTGGCGGGAGAACGTTCCACGCTCATATGCCGTCTGCGAACAATTATGACCTTCTGCGGGAAGGCTGGCTAGCGCTGGCGGCGCGCATCGGGCGGGCGGCGGCGGCGGCTGGCCGCGACCCGGGCGCCATCTCCGTGCTGGCGGTGAGCAAGACGTTCGGGCCCGACGCGGTGCGCGCGGCGCACGCGCTCGGGCTGCGCGCCTTCGGCGAGAACTACGTGCAGGAGGCGGCGGCGAAGATGGACGCGACGACCGACCTGCCGGGGCTTCAGTGGCACCTGATCGGGCCGCTGCAGGGCAACAAGGCGAAGGCGGCGGCCGAGCGCTTCGCCTGGGTGCAGACGATCGACCGGGTGGCGGTCGCCGAACGGCTGTCGCGCGCGCGGCCCGCCGCCATGCCGCCGCTCGACGTCTGCGTTCAGGTCAACATCAGCGGGGAGGCGTCCAAGAGCGGCGTCGCGCCGGACGCGGCCGTGGCGCTGGCGCAGGCGGTGGCGCGGCTTCCCCGCCTGCGGCTGCGCGGGCTGATGGGGATCGCCGAGCCGACGCGCGGACGTGGCGCGGCAGCGCTCGCAGTTCCGGACGTTGCGGCAGTGTTCGACGCGGCCCGGACCGCCGGGCTCGCCCGTCGACACGCTGTCGATGGGCATGTCGGCGGATCTGGAAGCCGCGATCGCCGAAGGCGCGACCATGGTGCGCGTGGGCAGCGCGATCTTCGGCGCACGCCCGGCGCGAGGCACCGCGTAGCCCGGGTTGAGCGCCAGCGAAACCCGGGCGGACCTGCGCCCGGGCGCCGCCGATTCCGTGGCAGGTTCCCCCGGGTTTCGCCGGCGCTCAACCCGGGCTACAGTTCGACCGGGCGGCAGTTCGACGGGCGACGACGGCATCGGGCCGCGACTTCGCCGGGCCGCCGCCGCGGCCGGCCGGCATTCCTGAACGGAGCAACGCATGCGCATCACCTTCATCGGCGGCGGCAACATGGCGACCGCGCTCATCGGCGGCATGCTCGCGCGCGGCCGGGCGGCGCCCGATTTCCACGTGGTGGAGCCCGCCGCCGAGCAGCGGGCGCGGCTTGCGGCGCGATTCCCCGGCGTCGTGGCGTCGCCGGCCACCACCGCGGCGGCCCTCGACGGTGCCGCCGTGGTCGTGCTCGCGGTCAAGCCGCAGCAGATGCGCGACGGCCGCGCACGAACTCGCGCCGCACCTGTCGCGGACCGCGCCCCCGGTCGTGCTGTCGATCGCCGCCGGGATCCGTCTCGCCGACCTCGAGCGCTGGCTGGGGGGCGCGCCCGACTCGTCCGCGCCATGCCCAATACGCCGGCGCTGATCGGCAAGGGCATCAGCGGCGCGTTCGCGGCCCGCGGAGTCGACGAGGAGGGGCGCGCGCTGGCCGCCGCCGTGCTCGAAGGCGGCGGCGAGCTCCTGCTGGGTCGCCGGCGAACGCATGCTCGACGCAGTCACCGGCGTGTCGGGCAGCGGCCCGGCGTACGTGTTCTATTTCCTGGAAGCGCTGGAGGAGGCGGGGCGCGACCTCGGCTTCGCGGTCGCGGACGCGCGGCGGCTCGCCTACGCGACGTTCGCCGGGGCGATCGCGCTGGCGCAGGGCAGCGACGCCCCGCCGGCGACGCTGCGCGCGCAGGTCACCTCGAAGGGCGGCACGACCGAGCGCGCGCTCGCCGCGATGGAAAAAGGCGCCGTGAAGGCGAGCATCGTCGCGGCGGTGAACGCCGCCGCCGAGCGCGCGCAGCGAGCTCGGCGACGCCTTCGGTTCGGACGCATGACGACAGGGACGCCCCGATGATCGGTCAGGCACTCAAGTTCCTGCTGGACACGGCCTTCGGGTTGCTGACCTACGCGTTCCTGCTTCGCTTCGCCATGCAGTGGCTGCGCGCGCCGTTCCGCAATCCGGTCGGGCAGGCGCTGGTGGCGTTCACCGACTGGGCGGTGCAGCCGATGCGGCGTGCGCTGCCGGGATTCCGCGGGCTCGACTGGGCGACGCTGCTGCTCGCGTGGCTCGCGCAGTTCCTCTGGCTGCTCGCGCTGGCGGCGCTGGTCGGCGGCGGGCTCGGCGGCGGCGCCGTCGCGGTGCTCGCCGTCGTCGCGGTGATCGAGCTGCTGAAAGCCATGCTGTGGCTGCTGATCATCATCGTGTTCGTGCAGGCGCTCCTGTCGTGGGTGGCGCCGCACGGTCCGGTTGCCGGCCTGCTCAACGCGCTGACGTACCGTTTCCTCGCGCCGATCCGCCGCGTGGTGCCTCCGCTCGGCGGCACGCTGGACCTGTCGCCGCTGATCCTGATCGTGCTCGCGCAGCTGGCGCTGATGCTGCCGGTGCGCTGGCTGGAGACCGCGGTGCTCGGCGCGTTCGGCTGAAGCTGCGGCGATGGGCGACGCGCCGTGGCGGCGGGAGGAGGGCGCGGGCATGGCGCAGGCGCTGGTCCTGACGCTGCACGTGCAGCCCGGCGCCCGGCGCACCGAAGTCGCGGGCACTCACGGCGACGCGCTGCGGATCCGGCTGGCCGCGCCGCCGGTCGAGGGGCGGGCGAACGCCGCGCTGCGGCGCTACCTCGCCGATGCGTTCGGCGTGCCGCAGCGTGCGGTCACGCTTCTGCGCGGGGAGACGTCGCGGCAGAAGACCGTGCGCATCACGGCCCCGCAGGCGCGGCCGGATCTGGACTGGTGAGGGGCGTCCCGGCGCCCGATCCCGACCCCGGCATCCCGGCATCCCGGCATCCCGTAGCCCGGGTTGAGCGTCGGCGAAACCCGGGTTTCGCTGGCGCTCAACCCGGGCTGCGGGCGAGGCGGTTGGCGAGACGAACGAAATCGGCAACGGCGAGCGTCTCGCCGCGGCTGCCCGGATCGATGCCCGCGGCAGCGAGCGCGGCGGCGTCGCAGACGCCGGCGAGCGCATTGCGCAGCGTCTTGCGCCGGTGCCCGAACGCGGCGGCGACCACACGGGCGAACAGCGCCTCGTCGGCGATCGCCGGCTTTTTCGCGCCGAGCGGGGCGAGCCGCACGACGGCGGAATCGACCGCCGGCGCGGGGCGGAACGCGCCCGGCGGGACGACGAACAGCCGCGTCACCGCGAATTTCGCCTGCAGCATCACGGTCAGCCGGCCGTAGTCCGCCGTCGCCGGTGCCGCGGCCATCCGGGCGACGACCTCCTTCTGCAGCATCACGTGCAGGTCGGCGAGAGACGCCTCGAAGCGCGCAAGGTGGAACAGCAGCGGCGAGCTGATGTTGTACGGCAGGTTGCCGACGACGCGCAGGTCCGCGCCGAGCGCCGAGTAGTCGAACGCCAGCGCGTCGGCGACGTGCAGCGTCAGGCGCTCCGGCGGAAAGGCTGCGGCGAGGCGCGCGGCAAGGTCGCGGTCGATCTCGATGGCGGTGAGGTGCCCGGCGCGGGCGATCAGCGGGGCGGTCAGCGCGGCCTGGCCGGGTCCGATCTCGACCAGGTTGTCTCCCGGGGCCGGCGCGATCGCATCGACGATCCGCGCGACGTAATGCGGATCGACGAGGAAGTTCTGGCCGAAGCGCTTGCGCGGCTGGTGGCGCTCCATGTCAACGGCACTGGCGCGGGCTTTGTGCCCGTAGCCCGGCGTTGAGCGCAGCGAAACCCGGGGCGGCCGCATGGCCATCGCGGCGCCCACCCGGGTTTCGCTGGCGCTCAACGCCGGGCTGCGAGTCGGCGTCGGGCGGCGAGTCGGTGCCGGGCAACGTCTCAACGCCGGGTTACGCGGCATTGCCCGCGAGCTCCACCGCGAGATCGACCGCGGCGAACAGGCTGCCCGGGTCGGCCGTCGCGGCGCGGCGCGGATCGGCGGCGAGGTCGAGCGCGGTGCCGTGATCGACCGACGTGCGCACGAACGGCAGCCCGAGCGTCACGTTGACGCCGTGGCCGAAGCTCGCCGCCTTCAGCACCGGCAGGCCCTGGTCGTGATACATCGCGACGATCGCGTCGAAGGCGCGGGCGAAGCCGGGCACGAACACCGTGTCCGCCGGCAGCGGGCCGACGGCGGCGATGCCCTGCGCCTTGGCGGCGGCGACCGCCGGCGCGATCGCGTCGATCTCCTCGCGCCCGAGGTGGCCGCCCTCGCCGGCGTGCGGGTTGAGCCCGCACAGGGCGATGCGCGGCGCGGCGATGCGGAACTGCGTGCGCAGCCCGGCGTCGACGATCGCCACCGTGGCGAGGACGGCGTCGCGCGTGATCGCCGCCGGAACGTCCTTCAGGGCCAGGTGCGTGGTGACCAGCGCCACCCGCAGCGGCGCCGTCCGCTCGCCGCCGACCAGCAGCATGACCACGCGCGGAGTGTGCGTGCGCTGCGCGAAATACTCGGTGTGCCCGGAGAACGGGATGCCCGCGTCGAGCAGCACGCTCTTCTGCGCCGGCGCGGTGACCAGCGCCGCGAACGCGCCGGTGGCGCAGGCGTCGGCCGCGCTGGCGAGGGTCGCCAGCACCGCCCGCGCGTTCGCGGGGTCGGGCCGGCCGGGGACCACCGGCACGGCCAGCGGGTGGTGCCATACCTCGATCTCGTCGCCCTCCGGTGCCGGTGCCGCGGGATCGTAGCGCCGATAGCGCCCGCCGGACCCGGCCCGGGCGGTGAGCAGCCCGTGATCGCCGACGACGACCAGTCGCGCGGCGAACGCCCGCTCGCGATGGCGCTGCGAAAGCATGGCGACGAGCTCCGGCCCGATGCCGGCGGGCTCGCCGACGGTGACGGCGACGAGGGGCCGGGCGTTCACTGGTGCACCCTTGGCGCTGCGCGCCGTCCCTCCGAGAGGGAGCAATCGCCCTCGGGGCGGCCTTCGGGCTCATCCGGGGCCCGGTCCGCGCACCCGGCCGCGGCGCACGACGTCGCGTCCCTCGCCGTCGCCGAAGACCTCGATCGCGAGCTCGGGCACCGCGTCGACGACCATCGCGCCGTCGGCGCCGGCGCCGATCGAGACCTGCACGAAGCCGGCCAGCGTCTCGCGCGGCGGTCCGAAGACCCACAGCGCCTCGAGCGGAAGCAGGCGGTCGATCTCGCCGGTGTGCTGGACCGCGGGACCCAGCGGCAGCGCGTGGCCCTCGCGGCCGAACACGGGGAACTGGTCGAGTGTGGCCCGGTAGCGCAGCAGCCGTGAGCCCGGGTGCCGCTGCCGCGAATTGACGTCGTACCACGCGCCCGGCGGCAGCGCGACCTCGACCTCGCCGCCCGGCTCCAGGATCGGCGCCACCAGCAGCGCATCGCCGCACATGAACTGCGTCTCGTAGCCGCGCAGCAGCGCGTTGCCGGGGAACGCGAGCGCCATCGCGCGCATCACCGGCAGCCCCGTCCGCGCCGCGGCGGCGATCACGCGCTGCAGGTAGGGCAGGAGCCGGTACCGGAAGGCGAGCCACTTCCTGGCGATCGCCTCGGTCTCCGCGCCGAAATCCCACGGCAGCCACCCGTCGGCGCCGCGCAGGCGCAGGTGCGAGCCGAACACGCTCGCCTGCAGCCAGCGCAGCCAGAGCTCCGCCGTCGGGGGCTCGCCGTAGCTGCCGCCGACGTCCTGCGCGTGGAACGGCGCGCCGGTCATTCCCCACGACAGCGCGCCGCGGATCGACGCGGCGAGGCCTTCCCAGTCGCTCTGGACGTCGCCGCCCGCCTGGAGCGGATAGCGCTGGCTGCCGGCCCAGCCGGCGCGCCCCCAGACGATCGGCGGGGCGTCGGCATCGTGCCGGACGCGCGCCGTCGCCTCGTACAGGCACTGACCGTACAGCAGCGGGTAGGCATTGTGCAGGCGCTTGCCGCGGTCGCCGTTGAACGCCAGCGCGTCGCCGGGAACGTCGCCGCCGCCGTCGCTGATCACCGCATCGATGCCGTCGGCAAAGAGCTTCGCGTGCGCATCGCGCCACCATGCATGGGCGGCCGGATTGGTGAAGTCGACGAAGCCGTACGCGTCCACCGCCGCCGCGAGCGCGGCGTTCAGGCGGTCGGTTTCGGTGCCGGCGCCATCGACACGGGTGTACGGCCGCCCTGCGCTGTCGGAGAGCAGGAACCCCTGGCCGGCCAGCTCGCCGAACCAGGGCGCGCTGGCCGCCACCCGCGGGGTCTGCGCGGCGCAAACGCGAAAGCCCTGCGCCCGGACGGCAGCGAGCGTGGCGGCGGTGCCGGGAAAACGCTCGCGATCGAACCGCTGATCGAATCGCGTTGCCGCGCGCCAGGCATCCGGGTCGTCCAGCGCGAGCGCGTCGCAGGGAATCCGGTGTCGGCGCAGCCGTCCCGCCAGCGCGACCGCATCGTCCACGGTGCCGGGGCGCGCGCGCGCGAGCCAAGGCCCGAGACTCCACAGCGGCACGGCAGGCGCGCGACCGGTGAGCTGCGTGTAGAGGCCGAGGATGGCCGCGGGCGTCGCGGCGGCGAACAGGAACAGGTCGAGCGCCTCGTCGTCGACGGTGAGCGCATAGCTGCGGTGCGACCAGTCGCCGCAGCCCACGCCGTGCACGACGCGCCCGGGCGTGTGGGCGAACAGGCCCCACGCGGCGCGCTTCGCGGGCGCACCCGCGCCGGCGCCGATTCCCGGGCTCCAGGCGAACGGCGCGCAGCGGCAAGCGCCGCCGCCGTCCGCCGCGTTGCGCACCCACGACTCGACGCGCTGCCCGCGCCGATCGAGCGGGCCGGGTCGGTCGCCGAGTCCGTACACCGGCGCTCCCGAGGCGAGCGCGAACGCCGCGGTCCAGCGCTCGCCGCCCCGCAGCCGGGAGATCGCCGGCAGCCGCAGCGAGCCGTCGACGCGCCGGTCGGTGCTCGATTCCAGCGCCGGCGCGCCGTCGTGCCGCAGCGCGAGGCGCAGCGGCGCTTCTGCGATTTCGAGCGTGGTGCCGCCGGCGGCGAGCGTCCAGGTCGCGGGCCCCGACGACGTCACGGCGCACGCCTGGGGTTGGCCCCGGGCGATCCCGTAGTCGGGCAGCGTGTCGGGGCCGGCCCGGACGCGGAAAACGCCGGGGCCGTACGAGGCGACCTCGAGGACGTCGCCGGTCGACGTCGCGAAGGCGATGCCCGAGGCCGAGGCGCCCAGGCTCCCCTGCGCGTCGAGCGGCAGGGAGACGGCGGGGTCGGGGAGCACGGCGGGCGACGGGCGCGCGTTCGCCTTCACCCCGCGAACGCGGGTTCCGGCAGGCCCGGCACGTCGACGGTCATCGCGAAGATCCCGCCCGTGGCCGGCAGCCGCGCGAGCTCGTCGTCGGGGCGGCGCTGGCGCGCGCTGGTCACGTACAGCGTCGCGAGGTCGGGGCCGCCGAACGCGCACATCGTCGGGCACATCGCCGGCACCGGGTACTCGGCGAGGATGGCACCGGCGGGCGACAGGCGGACCACCCGGCCGCCGCTGTAGAGCGCGATCCAGTAGCAGCCGTCGCGGTCGACCGCGGCGCCGTCGGGCCGGTCGCTGCCGGCGGTGAAGCGCTTGAACGTGCGCCGGTTCGAAGGCGTGCCGGTGGCGGCGTCGAAATCCCAGGCGTCGACGGTCAGCGTCGGCGTGTCGGTGTGGTACATCGTCGCGCCGTCGGGGCTGAAGGCGAGGCCGTTGGAGGTCATGATCCCGCCGCGCAGGCGGGTGAGGCGGTAATCGGGATCGAGGCGCAGCAGCTCGGCGTCGCTGGCGTCCTTGCGCTCGTTCATGGTTCCCGCCCAGAAGCGGCCCTGCGGGTCGCAGCGGCCGTCGTTGAAGCGGTGGCTCGCGGTGTCGTACGGGGCATCCGCGACCTTGCGCACGAGCGAGCCGTCGGGGGCGGCGAGCCAGATGCCGCCGCGCAATGCGACGACGAACCCGCCCGCCGCCCGCAGCCCGTAGCAGCCGATCGACTCCGGCATCGGCATCACCGTGTGGCGGCCGCTCGCCGGGTCGAAGCGGTTGAGCGCCGGCGCGTTGATGTCGACGAAGTACAGCACCTGCTCGGCCACCGACCACACCGGGCACTCGCCGAGGCTCGCCCTGATGTCGAGGACGCAGCGGAAGGGACTGGCGGGAGAGGCAGCGGGATCGGTCATGGCGCGGTTGGAGGCGGGCGTCCACATCGTACAAGAAAACCGCGGGCCGCGGTCCCGGCCCGGGCGCCGGGCGTCCGCGGGGCCGTCGGTATAATCGATCGGTGACGCGCAGGGCGCCGTGCCCGCCACCACCGTCCTTCGCCCCGTGCAGAAATTCTTCTCCCGCCCCGATTTCCTCGCCGGGGTCCGCGCCATGTCGCCGCCGCTGATCGGCCTGCTGCCGTTCGGGATGGTGTGCGGGGTTGCCGCGCAGGCGCTGGATACGTCCGTCTGGGGCGCGCTGGGGCTCTCGGCGATCGTCTTCTCCGGCGCGGCGCAGATCATCGCCGCGCAGCTGCTCGCGGAGCGGGCGCCCGTCGCGGTGATCGTGCTCACATGCTTCGTCGTCGGCCTGCGCCTGATGATGTACAGCGCGGCGATGGCGCCGCACCTGAAGCCGCTGCCGCGCCGCTGGAAGAGCGCGCTCGCGTTCCTGCTCACCGACCAGGCGTTCGCGGCGACGATCCAGCACTTCCGGAGCACCGACGACACGCGCGCCGGCGCGTCGTACTTCCTCGGCGCCGGCCTGCTGCTGTGGACGACGTGGCAGGCGTCGAACCTCGCCGGATACTGGATCGGCAACGTGCTGCCGGCGGCGTGGTCGCTCGAATTCGTCGTGCCGCTGTGCTTTCTCGCCGTGCTGATCCCCGCGCTGGAGGACGGTCCGACGCGGCTGGCGGCGCTCGCGGCCGGGGTCGCTGTCGTGGCGCTCGACGGGCTGCCGATGCGGCTGTCGGTGATCTGCGCCGGGCTGATCGGCATCGCGGCGGGCCTCGTCGCCGAGCGGGGCCGGCGGCGATGAGCGGCGGGCTCGCGTTCTGGACCGTGATCGTTTGCGTCGGCGGCCTCACCTATGCGTCGCGGCTGTCGTTCATCGCGCTGTTCGCACGCTGGCGGATGCCGGCGCTGGTGGCACGCGCGCTGCGCTTCGTCCCGGCGGCGATGCTGACGGCGATCGTCGTCCCCGGGGTGGCGCTGGGCGGGGGGCTGGGCGACCCGGCGCTCGTTCGCGAGAAGATCGCCGCGGCGCTGCTCGCGGCACTCGTCGCGTGGCGCACGCGCAGCGTCGCGGCCACGATGGTCGCCGGCATGGCGGCGCTGTGGCTGATCCAGTGGCTGCTGCGTCTGGCCACCCCCTGATTTCTGCGTTCGGATCGGCTACCATCTCCCCTTTCGCCCTCGCCCGGACACTTGCGCATGCGCTTCGAAGGCACCGACACCTACGTCGCGACCCCCGACCTGATGCTCGCCGTCAACGCGGCCATCGCGCTGGAGCGGCCGCTGCTGATCAAGGGCGAGCCCGGCACCGGCAAGACGATGCTCGCCGAGGAGGTCGCCCGCGCGCTGTCGCGGCCGCTGCTGCAGTGGCACGTCAAGTCGACGACCAAGGCGCAGCAGGGGCTCTACGAGTACGACGCGGTGTCGCGTCTGCGCGACTCGCAGCTCGGCGTGGAAAAGGTCGCCGACATCGCCAACTACATCAAGCGCGGCGTGCTGTGGGACGCGTTCGAATCCGAAGTGCCCGCGGTGGTGCTGATCGACGAGGTCGACAAGGCCGACATCGAGTTCCCCAACGACCTGCTGCGCGAGCTCGACCGGATGGAGTTCTACGTCTACGAGACCCAGCGCACCGTGCAGGCGCGCCACCGGCCGCTCGTCGTCATCACCAGCAACAACGAGAAGGAGCTGCCCGACGCGTTCCTGCGCCGCTGCTTCTTCCACTACATCCGCTTTCCCGACCGCGAGACGATGACGCGGATCGTCGACGTGCACTTCCCGGGGCTCAAGAAGGCGTTGCTGGCCGAGGCGCTGGAGGTGTTCTTCGGCCTGCGCGAGGTGCCGGGCCTGAAGAAGAAGCCGTCGACCTCGGAGCTCCTCGACTGGCTGAAGCTGCTGCTGGCCGAGGACATTCCGCCGGAGGCGCTGCGCAGCTCCGACAAGAAGGTGCTGATCCCGCCGCTGCACGGCGCGCTGCTGAAGAACGAGCAGGACGTGCACCTGTTCGAGCGCGTCGCGTTCATGGCGCGCACGGGACGCTGAGCAGTGGCCGGCGGAGCGCGCCGTCTGCCGCGCCGCGCCGGCGCGCCCGCCATGCGCTTCGTCGAGCCGGTAACCCTCGCCGGGCGCCACGCCGACGCTCGAGCCGCTCGCGCGCGGGCACGCCGCGGCGGTGGCCGCCGCCGCGGCCGACGGCGAGCTGTGGCGGCTGTGGTACACGGGCGTGCCGGCGCCGGACAGGACCGCGGCCTGGCTCGATGCGGCGCTCTCGATGCGCGAGAGCCTGGGGGCGATGCCGTTCGTCGTGCGCGACAACGCTACCGGCGAGGTCGTCGGCAGCACCCGATATTTCAACGTCGAGGCCGCGCACCGGCGGCTCGAGATCGGCCATACCTGGTACGCACGCCGGGTGCAGCGCACCGCGGTGAACACCGAGTGCAAGCTGCTGCTGCTGACCCACGCGTTCGAGACGCTCGGCTGCATCGCCGTCGAGTTCCGCACCAGCTTCTTCAACTTCCCGTCGCGGCGCGCGATCGAGCGGCTCGGCGCGAAGCAGGACGGCGTCCTGCGCAATCACCAGATCCTGCCCGACGGCACGCTGCGCGACACCGTGGTGTTCAGCATCATCGCCGGCGAATGGCCGGCGGTGAAGCGACACCTCGCATTCCAGCTCGAGCGACCCAGGGGGCCGTAGCCCGGGCGATGGGTCAAATGGGGTCAGGTCCATTTATTTCGTGGACAATTGCCGCCATGGGAACTCACCGGGCCGAAATAAATGGACCTGACCCCATTTGACCCATGCTGATCGACTTCTTCCTCCACCTCAAGTCGGCACGGCTGCCGGTGTCGACGCGCGAGTTCCTGACGCTGCTCGAGGCGCTGGACGCGCGCGTGGTGTCGCTCTCACTGGACGATTTCTACGCGCTCGCGCGCATCTGCCTGATCAAGGACGAGTCGCAGTTCGACCGCTTCGACCTCGCCTTCGCCGCGTACTTCAAGGGGATCGACGCCGTCTTCGACCTCCGCGCGACGATTCCCGAGGAATGGCTGCGCAAGGAGTTCGAGCGCCACCTCACGCCCGAGGACCGGGCGCGGATCGAGGCGCTGGGCGGCTGGGACAAGCTGATGGAGACCTTCAAGCAGCGGCTCGCCGAGCAGAAGGCGCGCCATGCCGGCGGGTCGAAGTGGATCGGCACCGGCGGCACCAGCCCGTTCGGGGCCTACGGCTTCAACCCCGAGGGCATCCGCGTCGGCCAGGCGGGCAGCGGCAGCCGCAGCGCCGTCAAGGTCTGGGACGAGCGCTCGTTCCGCAACCTCGACGGCGACGTCGAGCTCAACACCCGCAACCTCAAGGTCGCGCTGCGCAAGCTCCGCCGCTTCGCGCGCGAGGGCGTGCCCGAGGAGCTGGACCTCGACGGCACGATCGAGGGCACCGCCAGAAACGCCGGCTGGCTCGACCTGCACATGGTGCCGGAGCGGCGCAATCGGGTGAAGGTGCTGCTGTTCCTCGACGTCGGCGGGTCGATGGACCCGCACGTGCGCGTCTGCGAGGAGCTGTTCTCCGCGGCCAGGAGCGAGTTCCGCCACCTCGAGTACTTCTACTTCCACAACTGCATCTACGACCACGTCTGGCGCGACAACAATCGCCGCAACTTCGATCGCGTGGGCACGCAGGAGATCCTGCACAGGTACGGCCCGGACTGGAAGCTCATCGTCGTCGGCGACGCGGCGATGAGCCCGTACGAGATCGTGCAGCCGGGCGGCAGCGTCGAGTATTCCAACGACGAGCCGGGGGCGGCCTGGCTCGCCCGGCTGTTCGAGCACTTCCGGCGCGTCGCGTGGTGGAACCCGGAGCCCGAGCGCGCGTGGGAGTACACGCGCTCCACGCAGATCATCCTGAAGCTCCTCGGGCCGCGGATGTTCCCGCTGACGCTCTCCGGCGTCTCGAACGGGATCGACGCGCTGCGGCACTGAGGCGCCGGCGCGCGCGGACGGCGGCCTCGCGGCGCGCCACCGGGCCTCGGCCGCACGACGGCCGGTTGCCGCGCCGGTCTCCGCGGCGGCGCTTTCCGCGCCCGGAAGCCCGCGGCACGCGTATGATTTCCATATGACGACGTTGCGCGCGCGGCATCTGCGCGGCGACGGCGTCGAGCGAACGGGGCGCTCGCGCGCATCGGTTCCCCGGGGCGCCGGCGGGAGCGGCCCCCACCGGCAGCAAATCCTTTCGGAGCAACGACGATGGCCACCGAAATCAAGAAGATCCTCTATGCGACCGACCTGGGCACCCACATGCGTCCGGTGTTCCGGTACGCCGTGACCCTTGCCAGGGCCTGCGGGGCAAAGATCAGCATGCTCCACGTCAGCGACGTCTTCACCGCCGACGTGCATTGGGCGATCCACACCTACATGCCGACGGCCGACCCGAAGGAGATCGAGCTGCACTGGATGAAGGAACTGCAGGATCGGATGCGCGGCCGCCTGGCCGACTTCTGCCGGTCGGAGCTAGGGCAGACTCCCGAGGAATGCAACCTCGTCGCCGACGTCCGCGCGGTCGCGGGGAAGCCGGCCGACACCATCGTCAGGATGGCCGACGAATGGAAGGTCGACCTCATCGTCGTCGGGACGCACACCGACACGGCGTTCGGGGCCGGGCTGCTCGGCTCGACGGCGCGCAAGGTCACGCGGATGTCGACGAAGCCGGTGCTGGTCGTGCCCGTCTCGGAATGACGTCGGCGCCCCCCGGGGGGCGCCAGAGCAGGCGCTGCCCCGGTGTGGCAAGCGCCCGCGCGCAGGGCGCGCGTTCGTCGGGACCGACGTGACCGTCGGGCGGAATCTCCGGGTCGCCCCGCCTGCATGCGGCGCGAACGTTTGCGCGCCGCCGGAATCCAACCCGCAGCACCCAATTTACCCCTACCGCAAGCGATGACTGCAGAAGACCGACGTTTCAGCCCCGAAGGATCCGACCCGCGGCTGCGCGGGCCGGCAGCGGGTGCGCCGGGCGGGATCCTGGCCGCATTGGCCGGTGCCGTGATCTTCGTCGCGGCATTCATGTTCTCGCTGGTGGTCGTGGCGGCGCTGGCGGCGGTCGCGGTGGCGGCCGGCGCGTACCTGTGGTGGAAGACGCGCGCGCTGCGCAGGCAGATGCGCGAGCATCCGCCCGGCGGGCGGCTCATCGACGGCGAAGTCATCCGCGACGCGCATCCGCCCGATCCGACCGAGCGGTGAAGCGGTCGCGGCGCGCGATCAGGCTCCCGACCCGACCGGCGCCCCGTGGAGCGTGCGCGACGTGTGCGTCGTCGGTCCGGAAAGATCGGCGGCGCACTCGTTGAAGATGTCCGCCGGATTCGGCGCCGGCGCGGCAAGGCAGCGGTGATGCCGGCCGTGGGCGACTGCCCGGGCCCGTCGGCTCGACCGCCCCGCAGAACGCCGAGCGTATAATTCTGCGGGGCAGGAAGGGGAGATTTGCACGAACGGTCCGGCACCGGGAATTGCGCAGGTCGTGCGTGAACGGCGGTGCCCACGCTTCCCCGGCCCCCGCGGACCAAGGCAAGGAGCGATCCGATTTCTTGCGTTAATCGACGAGGAAACCGACATGACGCCGACCTACAAGCTTGAAATGCAATGCACCCACGCCGAGTTTCTGCGTGAATTGCCTGCTGCCTGCGGTAACCGCCCGTTCGAGATTGCCGGGAACAAGGTCACCGTGTTCGACGGCAAGCGCGAGGTCAGCATCAAGATCCACGATGAGCCGATTCGCCATCTTGGCTCGCTGGACCTGCCGATGGAGGAGATCACGCTGACGTTCGCCGGTTTCAGCGGCGACGAGGCGGAGCGGTTCATGAACGCGTTCAGGAAGGGCATCCAGCGCGAAGGCGGCTGATCTTCTGCGTATCGCACTGATCCGCATCGTCCGCCGTCGTTCGGGCCCGATGCCGGCGTCGGCGTCCGCGGCCCCCGCCTGGCCCGGTCGCGTCCCGCGCCGCCCGCCATCCCGACGTCGGCGGAGCTCTACGCAGCGGGCGCGGCCGCGCCTGTGATCACGTCGTTCCGCCGGCAAATGCCGGCGCAACGACCTCCGACGCGGCCGCCGCCGTCTCCTTGATCGTGACCCGCCACAGCGTCCGCGGATGCGCGGCGTCGACCAGTGTCGCGGAGTGCAGCAGCGACGCGTTGTCCCAGACGACGACGTCGCCGATGCGATACGCGTGGCTGTAGACGTACTCCGGTCGCGTCGCGTGCGCGGCGAGCTCGTCCAACAGCGCGACGGCCTCGGCGTCGGGCATGCCGACGATGCCGAACGAACTGCCCGAGACCGCGTACAGCGCACGGCGGCCGGTCACCGGATGCCGCCGCGCGAGCGGGTGCGTGACCAGTGGCATCTTCGCCTTCTGCTCGGACGTGAGCAGCGACGCGACGGTTCGGCTCGCCTCGTCCTGGTCGTGGCGGTTGCCGTAGTGATGTATGGCGGACAGCGGCTCGATCCGCCGCTTCATCGCCTCGTCGAGTCCGTCGTACGCGGCGTACTGGTCCGCGAACAAGGTGTCGCCGCCCTTCTGCGGCACCTCGATCGAGTACAGCATCGTCGCCCGCGCCGGCACCGGGAGGTACGAGTAATCGGTGTGGAAATACGTTCCCGCGTCGGCGAGCCCGCTGGGCTTGCCGTCGACCTTGACGTTCGACAGGATCAGGATGTTGGGATCGTCCGGGTGGTGGAACTGGTCGATCACGTGCGGCTCGGGCGGCCCGAACCGGCGCGCGAAGGTCACGAACTCGTCCGCCAGCAGGTCCTGGTTGCGGATCACCAGCACCTGCCCCTTGAAGAACGCCCGCTCGAGCTTCGCGAACGCGGCGTCCGACAGCGGCTCCGCGAGGTCGACGCCGGTGGCTTCCAGTCCGAAACGGTGGTGAAGCGGCCGCAGCTTCATAGCGCGCCTCCTCGAGGCCGGGGACGGACGCGCAGCGGGGTCAGCCGCGAACTCCCCGGACGCCGAGTATAGCGGCAGTCGGTCCCATTTCGCAGCGGGGTGCGCCCTCCGGCGTCGGGGGAGGGTGCCGGTCCACGGCCGTGCCAGGCCGGACCCGCAGGCGCCGCCCGCCGCCTAATTGACGAAGGTCGGCAGCAGCGTGCGCGGCAGCGCACAGGATCATCTCCGGGAACAGGATGACGAGCAGCAGCACGCCCAGCAGCGGCACGAGCAGCATGAGCGTGTCGCGCACGGCCTCCTTGACCTTGATCCCGCCGACCGCGCACGCGATCATCAGGCACAGCCCATAAGGCGGCGTGACCAGCCCGAACGCGATCGAGATCACGCCGATGATCGCGAAGTGCATCGGGTGCATGCCCACCGCTGCGGCGAGCGGCGCGAGGATGGTGCCGACGATGATGATCGCCGGGATCGCGTCGATGAAGCAGCCGACGACCAGGAAGGCGGCGGCGACGATGAAGCCCACGCTCGGTGACGCCCCCGCCCCATCAGGCGACGGCGTCGACGAACAGCTGCGGGACGCTGGAAGTAGGCCAGCACCCAGCCGAATGCGGATGCGGTGCCGACGCAAAACAGCGAGATCGCCGGCGAAGCGGCCCGACTCGTACAGCACGTGCGGCAGCTGCATGAGCGGGAGCGTTGCGGTAGACGAAGATCCCCAGCAGCAATGCATAGAGGACCGCGATCGACCGAGGCTTCCGTCGGCGTGAACAAGCCGCCGATGATGCCGCCCACGATGATCGCCGGCATCATGAGCGGCAGCACGCGAGCGAGCAAGCCGCTGACCAGGAACTCGCCGCAGGACGAGGCGCGCGCGTAGACTGGATAGCCGCGGCATCTTGGCATAGGCCAGCACGGCCCCCATCAGCGACAGCGCGATGAGCGCACCCGGGTAGGACCCCGGCCAGGAACAGCCCCCCGATGGACACCGAGATCACGCCGCCCCAGACGATCATCAGGATGCACGGCGGGATGATCACGCCCATCACCGACAGAGCAGGCGGTGATCGCGACCGAGAACGGCGCATCGTAGCCTTCCTTCTTCATCGCCGGGATCAGCACCCCGCCCACACCCGCCGCATCCGCCGTCGACGAGCCCGAGATGCCCGCGAACAGCATGGACACAGCGACGTTGATGTGTCCCAGCCCGCCCGGCAGGTGCCCGACCATCGTGCGCGCCAGCGCGATCAGCTTGTCCGTGATGCCCGCCGAGTTCATCAGGTTCGCCGCCAGCAGGAAGAACGGGACGGCAAGCAGGATGAACGAGTTGTAGGACTTCAACATCTCGTTGAGCAGCAGGAACGGCGTCAGCCGGGCGTCGATGAAGAACACCGGCATGCAGGCGAGCCCGAGCGCAAATGCGACCGGCACGCGCAGGACGATCAGCGCGCCGAACAACGCCGAACAGGATCAGCGCGGCCTCAGCCGCGCCCACGGCGCCCTCCTGCAGCAGCGCCAGTCGTCGGCGATTTTCTCGCCCAGGAACAGGATGCAGAGGAGGCCCGCGAGCGGCCAGGCGATGTGGATCGCCAGCATGTTGATGCCGGTCATCTCCGAGCTCTGATCCAAGCCGAACTGGGCGAAGCGCTAACCGAAGCCAGACGAAGGTCAGCGCCACCAGCATCATCGCGCACGTGGACGATGAGCCGGGCGACGAACTTGGCCCTGCGCGTCTTCGGCACCGGCAGGAGTCGACCTCGAAGTGCGTGCCGTCGCGCACGGCGATCATCGCGCCGAGCATGATCAGCCAGATGAAGCAGAACCGCGCCGCTTCCTCGGTCCAGATGTAGCGGGGGATGAAGTCGACGAAGCGCGAGAAGATCTGCAGCGTCACCGGGACGATCATCACCGCGAGCAGCACGGTGAGCAGGACCTGCAGGCCGCGATAGATCAGCGCGTTCAGGGTGCGCATGCGGTGTTCCTGGGGTGCGCCCGGGAGGGTCGGAGGGCAAAGAAAGGCCGGCGTCGCGGGCGCAGGCGCCCGCCGCACGCCGGCCGGACCGTCACTTGATCGAGTTGACCTTGTTCAGGATGTCGGTCGCGCCGATTTCCTTCGCGTAGGCCTGCTTCACCGGCTCGGCCAGCTCGAGCAGCTTCGCCCGTTCGGTGAACACGACCAGGTGCAGCTTGCCCTCCTTCTCCAGCTGCTTCAGCAGCGCGGCGTCGGCGGAGGACTCGAGCTCGCGGCCGAGCTTGCCGGCCTCGATCCCGGCCTTCAGGATGGCGGCCTGGAGGTCCTTGGGCAGCTTGCGGTAGGTCTTGCCGGAGAAGCACAGCGGCCGCACGGTGATCGCGTGCTGCGTCTGCGAGATGTACGGGCCGACCTCGTAGAACTTCATCGCGTTGAGGCCGGCGGCCTCGTTCTCGGCGCCCTGGATGACGCCGGTCTGGATGGCGTTGTAGACCTCGTTGTAGGCGATCACCGACGGCTTGGCGCCGATGGCGTTGAACATCTGCGTCTGGATCGGCGCGCCCATCACCCGCATCGACAGGCCCTTCAGCTCGGCCATGTTGTGCACCGGCTTGTTGGCGATGATGTTGCGCGTGCCGCCGCCGGCGTAGCCGATGATCATCACGTCGGCCTTCTTGCTCACGTCGTCGACGATCGACTGGAAGGCGTCGGAATCGAGGACTTTGTTCCAGTGGTCGAGGTCGCGGAACAGGAACGGCATGTCGATCAGCGGCGCGGCCTTGGCGAACGTCGACATGTGCGCCGGCGACACGATCGCGTAGTCGACCGAGATGCCCTGCGTCATATACGCGAAGTAGTCCTTCTCCAGTCCCAGCTCGCTGTTGCGGTGGAGGACGAAGTTGATCGGCTTGCCGTAGTACTTGGCGACCAGCTCCTGGAACTTGAGCAGCGCCTTGTTGAACGGGTGGGTCGTCGTCGAACTGGACGGCGCCGTGCAGCGTGATGGGTGTCTGCGCGGCGGCGCCGAACGACACGGCGAACGTCAGAATGGCAAGGCACCGCAACGCGGCGCGCAAGAAATCTCGCATGGTCTCCTCCGTAGATAAGGTCCACCCGGCACCGGGGTCGTGGCCGTTGCCCCGCTTTGGTCAGGTGGTCTGACCAATTAGACTGCGTTGCGCGACCGGTGTCAAACGCGTCCGTTGGTGCGTCGCAGAAACCCGGTCAATTCGCCGGCATCCGCGGCGGCGGCGCCATGCCCAGCCCCCTGACCGTGGCGCGGACCGCGACCTGCTGCGCCTTGCCGGCGCTGTCGACGACCGTCAGCGTGAGCGGCACCGTGTCGCCGTCCTTCAGCGTTCCGGTGAGTCCCATCAGCATCACGTGGTAGCCGCCCGGTTTCAGATCGACGGGCCTGCCCGCGGGCAGCGGCAGCCGGTCGACCGCGCCCATCCGCATCACCCCGCCGTCCATCTTCATCTCGTGGACCTCGACGACCTTCGCGACGGGGGAGGTGGCTGCGACCAGCGTCACGTCGGTCGTGGCCGTGAGCCGCATGAACGCGCCGGTCGCCATCTGCCCCGGGACGACCCCGCGGACCCAGGCGTCGGATACCGTCACCTGCGCGGCGGCCGGGGCGGACGCCGCGAGCGTTGCGGCGAGGGTGGCGATGGCGGTGAGGGTGGCGAAGCGGCGGCGGGTCATTGGGGGCTCCGGGGTGGGGGCAGCGGCCGCGCCGGCAAGGTGGCGGGGACCGTCCGGGTCATTCTGCATCATTCCAAACGAGCCCAAGGTGACGCCCGTCGGATCATCGGGTTATCGGGCAATGCTGCTGTGATGTCGCAGGTTTGCCCGCGAAAGATTGATCCAGATCAAGGAATACCGGCCATGCGGCCGACGGGCGTTGTCGACCCCAACCCCTTGCGTTAGCCTCTGCCAAACCTACAACATTTTGTGGTCAGCGTGCAGCCGGGGCTTACGGCTGCGCCGGCCGCGGGAGGAAGCAGTCGATGCCGCTCGAAACCCTCGTCGTCCCGCCGGCGTCGCGCGCGGGCGCGTCCGCCGCCCCCATTCTGCCGGCGCGCGTGGTCAAGCGCGACGGCAAGCACGCCGTGTTCGAGCTCGCCAAGATCGCCTCGGCAATCGCCCGCGCGGGTGCCGCGACCGGCGAGTTCGACGCCGCCGAGGCCGGGCGGCTGGCCGACGCCGTCGGCCGGGTCCTGGCGCACCGCTTCGCCGCCGGCGCGCCCGACATCGAGCGCGTGCAGGACACCGTCGAGCACACGCTGGCGGCCGCCGGCCACTTCGACACCGCGCGCGCCTACATCGTCTACCGCGAGCAGCGCACGCGCGGCTGCGCGACGACCGCAAGACGCTGGTCGACGTCGCCGCGCTCGGTCAACGAGTACCTCGAGCAGAAGCCGACTGGCGCGTGAACGCCAACGCCAACCAGGGCTATTCGCTCGGCGGCCTGATCCTCAACGTGTCGGGCAAGGTCGTCGCCAACTACTGGCTGTCGCACGTCTACCCGCCGGAGATCGGCCAGCGCGCACCGCGACGGCGACGTCCACATCCACGACCTCGACATGCTCTCCGGCTACTGCGCCGGCTGGTCGCTGCGCACAGCTGCTGCACGAGGGCCTCAACGGCGTGCCGGGCAAGGTCGAGGCCGGCGCCGCCGAAGCACCTGTCCAGCGCGGTCGGGCAGATCGTCAACTTCCTCGGCACGCTGCAGAACGAGTGGGCCGGCGCGCAGGCGTTCAGCGTCGTTCGACACCTACATGGCGCCCTTCGTGCGCCGCGACGCGACTGAGCTACGACGCAGGTCGCGCCAGTGCATGCAGGAGCTCATCTACAACCTCAACGTGCCGTCGCGCTGGGGCACGCAGACGCCGTTCACCAACCTCACGTTCGACTGGGTCTGCCCGGAGGACCTGCGCGAGCAGGTCCCGATGATCGGCGGCGAGGAGATGCCGTTCACCTACGGCGACCTGCAGGCCGAGATGGACATGATCAACCGCGCCTACATCGAGGTGATGACCACCGGCGACGCGAAGGGCCGCGTCTTCACCTTCCCGATCCCGACCTACAACATCACGCCGGATTTCGACTGGGAGCACCCGAACACGCGAGCTGCTGTTCGCGATGACCGCCAAGTACGGGCATGCCGTACTTCCAGAACTTCCTCAACTCCGACCTGAAGCCCAACATGGTCCGCTCGATGTGCTGCCGGCTGCAGCTCGACCTGCGCGAGCTGCTCAAGCGCGGCAACGGCCTGTTCGGCTCGGCCGAGCAGACCGGCTCGATCGGCGTGGTGACGATCAACTGCGCGCGGCTGGGCTACCTGCACGACGGCGACGAGCCCGGCGCTCTACGCAGCGCCTGGACGACGCTGCTGGAGCTCGCGCGCGACAGCCTCGAGATCAAGCGCAAGGTGTCCAGCGCTGCATCGACAACGGCCTGTTCCCTACACCCAGCGCTACCTCGGCACGCTGCGCAACCACTTCTCGCACCATCGGCGTCAACGGCGTCAACGAGATGATCCGCAACTTCACCGCGCGACGCGCGACGACATCACCGACGCCCGCGGGCCACGCGTTCGCGGTGCGGCTGCTCGACCACATCCGCGACGCGGATGGTGGCGTTCCAGGAGGAGACCGGCCACCTGTACAACCTGGAGGCCACGCCTGCCGAGGGCACGACCTACCGCTTCGCCACGCGAGGACCAGCAAGCGCTGCCCGGACATCCTCCAGGCCGGGACCGCCGACGCGCCCGTACTACACGAACTCAGCTCGCAGCTCCCGGTCGGCTTCACCGACGACCCGTTCGAGGCGCTCGACGCACCAGGAGGAGCTGCAGCGGCCTACACCGGCGGCACGGTGCTCCACCTGTACATGACCGAGCGGATGTCGTCGGTCGAGGCGTGCAAGGCGCTGGTGCGCCGCTCGCTCGAGCGCTTCCGCCTCCCCTACCTCACCATCACGCCGACGTTCTCGATCTGCCCGCGGCACGGCTACCTCGCCGGCGAGCACGAGTTCTGTCCGAGGTGCGACGACGAGCGGCTGGCGGAGAAACGCCGGCAGCAGGCCGCGTAACACGCGGCGCGGAATCCGGGCGCAGGGAACATGATTTGCGCAAGTCCAAACTGGAGGAGACGATGAATTCGATGACCGAGACGCGGCACCTGATCGACCCCGTCACGCTGAGCGCCGACGAGCGCCAGCGCTGCGAGGTCTGGACCCGCGTGATGGGCTACCACCGGCCCGTCGCGTCGTTCAACATCGGCAAGAAGGGCGAGCACCTGGAGCGCTGCTTCTTCGACGAGGCGCGCGCCGGCCTGCAGCGCTGACCCGTTGCCGCGAAATTGGACCCGACCCCATTTCCGCGGTGAAGGCCGTCCGGGCTGCCGGGGGCGACGACGGTGCGGCCGGCGCGCCCGCGCTGCGCGTTGGCGGCGTCGTTCCGTTCTCGACCACCGACTGGCCGGGCAGGCTCGCCGCGGTGCTGTTCCTTCAGGGCTGCCCCTGGCATTGCGGCTACTGCCAGAACCCGCATCTGCTCCCGGCACAGGGCGAGCACGAGGAGGACTGGGCCGCGACGCTGGCGTGGCTCGGCACGCGCCGCGGCCTGCTCGACGCGGTGGTGTTCTCCGGCGGCGAGCCGACGGCGCAGCCGGAGCTCGCGTCGGCGATCGGCGCGGTCCGGGCGCTGGGGTTCGCGATCGGCCTGCACACCGGCGGGGCGTACCCCCGCCGGCTGCTCGAGGTGGCAGGCGCCGTCGACTGGGTCGGGCTCGACGTCAAGGCGCCGATCGCCGCGTACGAGACGTTGACGGGCGTGCGGCGCAGCGGCTACGCCGCGTTCGCGAGCCTCGACCTGTTGCTGAAGGCGGGCGTCGCGCTCGACGTACGGACGACGGTCCATCCGGTGCTGACGCCGCGTGAGACGTTGGTCGAGCTCGCCGGGGAACTCGCGGAGATGGGCGTCCGGCGCTGGGTGCTGCAGGCGTTCCGGCCGACCGGTTGCGCCAGCACCGCGCTGCTCGCCGCTGCGCCTCGGGGGGCGGAGGTCGACGCTGCCACGGTCGCGGCGCTGGAGGCGCTGGTGCCGGAGATCGTCCTGCGCTGATCGCGCCGGGCGCCCTTCGCGGTGCCGGACACGCACCGGCGGGCGGCAAGAAAAAACCCGGCCACGAACGGAGGCATGCGTCGAAGCCGGGGGTAGAAAACCACAATTCCGACGATGTTAGAGGCGGCGCACTGCCCGCGACATGATGTGGATCAAGGGAGCGCGTCGCGGCGGGGCACTTCCCGGGGCTGTGGCAAAATGCGCTGATGGCCCACATGTCCGCGATGGGGGGCGCGGCGGGCGTCCCGCGCACGGGATACCGCGTCGACGGCGCCCCGCGGCGCGCGGTCGCAATCTGGCTGTTCGTGTGCTGCGCGCTGGTGCTCGCGATGGTCGTCGTCGGCGGCGTCACCCGGCTCACCCACTCGGGGCTGTCGATCACCGAATGGCAGCCGATCGTCGGCACGCTGCCGCCGTTGACCGACGCGGACTGGCAGGAGGCCTTTGCCAAGTACCAGGCCACGCCCGAGTACCGGCAGGTCAACCACGGCATGGCGCTCGCCGAATTCAAGGGCATCTTCTGGTGGGAGTACTTCCACCGCCTGCTCGGCCGGGCGATCGGCGTCGCCTTCCTGCTGCCGCTGCTCTGGTTCGCGTTGCGGCGCGAGCTCCCGCGCGGTTTCGCATGGAAGCTCGCTGGGATCTTCGTGCTGGGTGGATTGCAGGGAGCGATGGGCTGGTACATGGTCCAAAGCGGCCTCGTCGACGATCCGCGGGTGTCGCAGTTCCGGCTCACCGCGCACCTCGGGCTGGCGCTCGCCATCTTCGCGGCGTTGCTGTGGGCGGGGCTGTCGATCGCGTATCCGCGCCGCGCGGCGCTCGCCTCGCCGCCGCAGCGCGCGGTCCGGCGCTTCGCGCGGGCGATCGCCGCGCTGGTCTTCGTCATGGCGCTCACCGGCGGCTTCGTCGCCGGCCTGCGCGCCGGCCTCGCCTACAACACGTTTCCGCTGATGAACGGCGCGATCGTGCCGCCGGAGATCTTCGTGCTCGAGCCTTGGTGGAAAAACTTCTTCTACAACATGGCCACCGTGCAGTTCGACCACCGGCTGATCGCCTGGGCGCTCGCGCTCCTGGTGCCGGCGCTGTGGTGGCGGTTGCGGACGACCGACGGGTTGCCGGCGCGGGCGCGGACCGGCGCGAGCCTGCTCCTGGCGCTGGTGGCCGTGCAGATCTCGCTCGGCATCGCGACGCTGCTGCACGCGGTACCGCTGCCGCTGGCCGCGGCGCACCAGGCGGGCGCCGTGCTGGTGTTCGCGGCGGCGCTCAATGTCGCGCACGCGCTGCGCTGAAGAACCACGCCCTTCTCGGGTCGCCCGATTCCCGTAGCCCGGGTTGAGCTCCAGCGAAACCCGGGTGGACGTCGAACGTGTCGCCTTCGCCTCGTGCATGCGGCCCCGGGTTTTCGCTGGCGCTCAATGCCGGCTGCACGGTGCGCGCCAGGCGCGCGCGACGGCGGCGCAGATTCGCTTGATGCGGGTCAAGGCCGGGCGCGTGCGGGCATCCAACAATGAACCGATGCCGCCCCGCGGCATCGACCGACCGGCGCGAGGAGACCCCGATGGCGCGCGATCTCACCCTCGACGTGCGCGGCATGGAGCCGCCGGAGCCGCTCGAACGCGTGCTCGAGACCATCGACGACTTCGGGCCGGGCGACCGGCTGAAGCTCATCATCGATTGCGAACCGCATCCGCTCTACCGGATACTCGACCGCAACGGCTATGCGCACCGCACCGATCCGGGGACGGTGTCGCAGCGGGAAATCACCATCTGGCGGAAGTAGGCACCGACACCGGGCCGTATCGGGCCAGCACATATTGCGTCAGTCGACGGCGTGGTCCGCGACCCGACCTGACGCAGCCAAAGGCCTCCGTTGACCGCCCCGGGCCTGAGCCGAATAATCTCGCCATGCGCCCGATCGCGGACCTTCAGGCGTTGAAACTCCGATCCGTCCCGAAAGCTTCGGCGGCCCGGCTCTAATTCTTGCCCTTCTGGTCCTTGTCCGGGTGCGCTGGCGCGCGCGCGACCTGATCCTTCCGCTCAGGACCTTCCTCGGCCTGCGGGGCTTCGTGTGGTGGCGGAGGCGCGCGCGCGTTCTTTACCTTGCCCTTGGGCGCTTCGGCGGCCGCGGGGCTTCGTGTGGTGGCGGAGGCGCGCGCGCGTTCTTTACCTTGCCCTTGGGCGCTTCGGCGGCGCGCGGGGCTTCGTGTGGTGGCGGAGGCGCGCGCGCGTTCTTTACCTTGCCCTTGGGCGCTTCGGCGGCGCGCGGGGCTTCGTGTGGTGGCGGAGGCGCGCGCGCGTTCTTTACCTTGCCCTTGGGCGCTTCGGCGGCGCGCGGGGCTTCGTGTGGTGGCGGAGGCGCGCGCGCGTTCTTTACCTTGCCCTTGGGCGCTTCGGCGGCCTGCGGGGCTTTGTGTGGCGGCGGGGGCGCACGCGCGTTCTTTACCTTGCCCTTGGGCGCTTCGGCGGCCCGCGGGGCTTCGTGTGGTGGCGGGGGCGCGCTCGCGTTCTTTACCTTGCCCTTGGGCGCTTCGGCGGCCCGCGGGGCTTCGTGTGGCGGCGGGGGTGCGCTCGCGTTCCTTGCCCTTGGGCCGCTCGGCCATCGGCTCCTTCGCACGCGGCGGCGAGGTCTCGCGGCCGTTGGTCGCGGGCAATGGCCGGGCCTTGGTGTTCGGCGCGACCATCGTGATCGGTCCGGATCCCGGCCCCGGCGGCGAACCCTTCGGGTCGGACACACGCGGCTCAGGCTCCGCGGCGTCGACCTTCGCGCGACGCGAGGAATCCTGTGCCGGCGATCCGCCGGGGTTCGCCGCCAATGCAGTGTGGCGCGCGGAGAACGGCTTCGGCGCGGCGGGCGGCTCGGCGCGCGCGATCGTCGCGCGTTTGTGCAGATCCGCCCGCGGTCTTGCGGCGGCCTTCGGCGCATTGCCGATCACGCTGGCAGCAACCGGCGCCACTGCCGCGGTCTCGACCACCCTGGCGCGCTTCAACGCATTGCGGTCCACCTGGAGCCGCGCCCGCGCGATCGGCTCGGCCTGCGCGAACACTGTCGTGGGCACCGCGGTCACCGCGACCGGCTGCTCGCGATACACGTACCTCACCTCGTTGATCGTGGTCCGATTATTGTAGATGTTGGTGACGCGCGTCACGTTGATCTTCGTATTGCTCGTGTTGACGCTGGTGAAGTAGTTGCGGCTCGCCTGATAGGCAGGCCGATAGACTTCTCCCGGCGCGAGCGGGAACCAGGCCACCTGCGGCGCGCTGCCAACCGCGAGCGAGACGCTGACGCCGCTGCCGCCGACGAACGCGACGAGTGCCGGGGCGTAAACCGGACGAACCGCGATCGGACCCGGGACCCAACCCCAGGAGGTGCCGACCCTCGCCCAGCGGCCGTAGTGAAACGGAGCGAAACCCCAAGGCGCGTCGTCGACCCAGGTCCAACCCCACGGGTCGATCCACGCCCAGTGGCCGTACCGATACGGCGCCCAGTTGGCGGGAACGCGGCGCGGAATCCAGACGTTGCCGTATTGCGCAACCACGCGCCACGTGCCCTGATCATCGAGATCCTCGTAGCCGATCACATCCGGCGCGACGTAGCGTGCGCTCACCGAGCGGTCGTAGCGCCGTTCCCGCGTCTGGACCCACGCGTCGAACGCAGCTGACGGCGGCGGCGAATACCGCGCGGCCTCGAGACGCGTTCCGGTGAAGGCGTAGCGCTGGCCGCTCGCGATCGAGTACGCGATTTCCTGGCCATACACTTCGGCGGCGCCGCTGCGCGTCGCGACGAACGTCGTGTCGTTCGCGGGGTCGACGTCGATGCGATAGGCTCCGGGCCGACGAATCGCGAACGCCAGGTTGGGCGTATCGATCTCGAACTGGTCGTCGGCACCGAAGCGGCGCGCGCGGACGTCCAGCGCACCTTGCTCGACGCGCAGCTGCGCGATACGGTCGTCCAGGTTCAGGATGGCGACGCTGGTCCCGCCGTCGAGGCGGACCAGCGCGGCACCCATCTGCAGCTCGGCGTGTCCGCCCTCGGCGACCCAGAGTCGATCGCCGATGACGATCGGCCGGTTGCGCTGGGCCACCACCCATTCGTCCTCGCCGGCGGGCGCGAAGCTCACCTGCCCCGAGATCTGCCCCAGGCGGGCGACGCGCGTTGGCGGATCCGCCTGCGCAACGGCGGCGGTCAGCGTGACCACCGCGAAAAGCAGGCTGAACGTGAATCGTTTCGTGAGGTTGTTCGCGTTCATGACCCCTCCATGTACGGTCCGGACGCCGATGCCCTGCGCGCAATGTCCATCGTTTGGCGCGATCGACCGATGGCGCCACGCATGGGAGAGATTTTCGACCAGCACGCCGGCCGCCGATGTAGGCGTCCTCCGGCTCGCGGGTAGGTGAAGTCTTGAAGATCTGTCGGCGACGTCCCACGTGGCGTCGCAGTGCCGGGCCGTGCGGCCGGCTCCAGGAAGCGGAGTTCCATCCGGCAGCGCGAACCCTGCGCGTCGCACCCCCTTCAGCGCGTCGGCGTGCTCGCGCGTCGCACACACCCGGCCTGCGGTTTGTCCTACGTCCGAATCAGCGCTTCACCTATCGCATGCGCCGCCTCGCTGCGCGAAGCTTGTCGTACCGGCGACGAACGGTTCGTGCCGGCACGACAACGAACGTGGAGGTATGGCGATGACGAGCAGGCGAACCTTATTCGCGGGGCTCGTGCTGGCACTCGCGCTGTCAGGCTGCAGCACGATGTCGACGCGGGACAAGGACACCGCCGTGGGCGCCGGCGTCGGCGCGGTCAGCGGCGCGCTCCTGAGTCACGGCAGCGCCTTGGGCACCGTCGGCGGCGGCGTGATCGGCGGAGTGATCGGCAACCAGATAGGCAAGGACAAGGAAAAGCATTGATCGCACCGCGGCGGCCCCGCGCATTCCGCGCCGGCGCGGCCAAATCGCCGCGTACGGTGGGGCCGGCGGTGATGAAGGCGATGATATGTATCACGCCGCCACGACGGGGACACACGAGCGGCAACAGTTCGTAGCTGCGGGCGAGCAACAGCGCCCAGGCATGGCGGCCGGCGCTACTGCACCAGCGGCGTTGCCGCCCCCGCGAGGTCGGCGCCGATGATTTCGGCGTGGCCCGCCAGCAGCTCGACGTATTGCCGCAGCGCTCGCTCCTCGACGCGGGCGGCGAGGTACTCGGCCACCCGGTCCGCGACGGTTTCGAACGCCAGCCGCTTCCCTGGAATCCGCCGTGCGACGACGACGATGTGAAACCCGTAGCGCGTGGCGACCAGTGTCGGCAGCACCCCGGTCGCCGGCGTGTCGAAGATCGCCCGATCGAACTCGGGCACCATCTCGCCACGGCCGAACTGCCCGAGGTTGCCGCCGTGCTGACCGGAAGGGCAGTTCGAGAGTTCCTGCGCCCGCGCCGCGAACGTTTCCGGCGCCGCCCTGAGCTCGGCCAGCACACGTTCGGCGTGCTCGCGCAGCGCCATCACCGGCGTCCCGGGCATGATGGCGAACAGGATGTGGCAGGCCTCGACGAGGTCGCCCGAAGTGAAGCGCTCGGGGTGCGTCTCGTAGTAGCGGCGGCACTCGTCGAGCGACGGCTTCGGCGTCGTGACTTCGCGCTCGAGCAGCGCGCCGATGATCTCGTCCTCCTGCTCGCGCCCGGCGAACGTCACCTTGTCGCGAGGGAGGGCGCTGTCGAGAATTCCGATCTCGCCAGCGCGCTGGAGCATCAGCTCGCGGATCGCCAGCGTGCGCCGCGCCGCGGCCTCGGGATCCGGAGCATCGGCGTGCAGCGCCCGCTCGTGCGCGATCGCGTCTGCCGGTACTGCTCTGCCGTTCACGTTCAGGGTCATTCTTCTTCTCCTGTTGGCGCCGCAAGGCTCCTCGTCGATACGCGGCACCGTGTAGTCCGGCTGCGACTCAGCGCGAGCGCACGACCTGGTAGGCGCGCACGACGTATCCGATCGCCGCGAACCCGCTCCAGATGTGGACCAGCCGGGAGAACGGGAAGATCAGGAAGATCGTCATGCCGAGCACCAGGTGCAGCTTGAACACGGGGGCGACGTCGACGACGAAGCCGGCCGCGTCGCCGCGGAAGGTGACGATGTGCTGCGCCCACGTCATCAGCTTGATCATCTCCGCGCCGTCGAGATGCTGCACCGAGACCGTGATGCTCACGAGCCCAAGCAGCAGCTGCGCGAGCAGCAGCACCAGCACCGCCATGTCCATCGGCCGGCTGGTGGCGCGGATGCGCGGCTCGGTCAGGCGGCGATGGATGAGCAGGATCAGGCCGACGAGGCACAGCGCCCCCGCGCCGCCCCCGGCGACCATCGCCAGCAGCTGCTTGGCCGCGGGCGTGACGCCGAGCGCGTGCCAGATCGCGAGCGGCGTCAGCAGCCCGACCAGATGGCCGAAGAAGATGCCGAGGATGCCGATGTGGAACAGGTTCGATCCCCAGCGCAGCTGGCCGGCGCGCAGCAGCTGCGAGGAGTCGCTCTTCCAGGTGTACTGGTCGCGGTCGAAGCGGATCAGGCTGCCGACGAAGAATACCGCCAGCGCGACATAGGGATAGATTCCGAACAGGAACTGGTTCAGGTAGGACATGGTCTTGCTCCTTGGTCGCGTCAGGCCCGGCGGGGCATGAACTGCATCACGGCGGTCTGCGGCTCGGCAGCCAGTGGCACCGGTTGACGTAGCCCGGGTTGAGCGCCAGCGAAACCCAGGTGGGCACCGCCATGACCGCCGCCGCAACCGCCCGCACCCGCCGGCCCGAAGATCACCGGCTCGTCGATCCATTCGTCGTCGATCGCCTTGTCCTTCGCGGGCGGCCGATCGCGGCTCGGCGCTGCAAGCTCCGCCTCGCCCACCATCGCCAGCGCCGCGGCGAGCACCGCGTGCGTAGCCGCTGCCGCGGTCGCGCAGCGCCTCGCCGACGGCGCGCAGGATGTGCGCGCAGTCGCCGAGCATGTCCTTCGCCTCGGCTCGGGCCGCTGCGACAGGAACTCGAGCACCGCCGGCAGGAAATCGGGCAGCTCGTTCGCCGACAGCGTGAAGCCCGTTGCGCGCGTAGATGGCCTTCAGGTCCACCATCGCCTGCCCGCGCTCGCGCGAGTCGCCGTGCACGTGCTCGAACAGGTGCAGCGACGTCGCGCGGCCGCGGTCGAACAGCGCGACGTAGGCTTCCTGCGCATCGAGCAGGTCGGCGGCTTCGAGCTCACCGGCGAGCGAGCGCAGCGCGTCCTTGTCGCGGCGACCGAGCCGCGGCTCGCGCTCGACGAGCGCCGCGATCTCCGGCAGCGCGGCGACGCAGTTCCGCCGACGGGTAGGTGAGCAGCGCGGCGAGTGCCTTGTAGGTGATGGTCATGGTCATGCCCCCGCGCCCGCGGCCTTCACCGCGATCGGAATGGTCTTCTTCCCCTTCTTCCCGCCGAACAGGCCGGCCTCGCTCTCGCCGTCGGAGCAGCCGTTGCCGAACGAGAAGCCGCAGCCGCCGCGCACGTCGAACGCGTTCTCGGCGTACTCGCGGTGGGCGGTCGGAATGACGAAGCGGTCCTCGTAGTTGGCGATCGCCATGTAGCGGTACATCTCCTCGACCTGCGGCACGCGTCAGCCCGACCTGCTTCAGCACCGTCGCGTTCTCGCGCCGCTCGACGTGGCGCTCGCGCATGTAGGCGCGCATCGCCAGCATGCGCTCCAGCGCTCGCACCACCGGCGCCTCGTCGCCGGCCGTCAGCAGGTTGGCGAGGTACTGGACCGGGATGCGCAGCGCTGCGCACGTCGGGCAGCTGCGCCGAAGCTGCCGATGTCGCCGGCGTTGGCGGCGGCCGTGATCGGCGACAGCGGCGGCACGTACCACACCATCGGCAGCGTGCGGTATTCCGGGTGCAGCGGCAGCGCGACCTTCCAGTCCATCGCCATCTTGTAGACCGGCGAGCTCTGGTCGCGGCCTTGAGCCATGCGTCCGGCACGCCGTCGCTCGCGCGCCTGCGCATGCACCTCGGGGTCGTTCGGATCGAGGAACATGCCGAGCTGCGCCTCGTAGAGGTCCTGTCGGTTCGGCAACCGACGCGGCCGCCTCGATGCGGTCGGCGTCGTAGAGCAGCACGCCGAGGTAGCGGATGCGCCCGACGCAGGTCTCGGAGCACACGGTCGGCTGCCCGGCCTCGATGCGCGGATAGCAGAAGATGCACTTCTCGGCCTTGCCGCGTCTGCCAGTTGTAGTAGATCTTCTTGTACGGGCAGCCCGAGACGCACATGCGCCAGCCGCGGCACTTGTCCTGGTCGATCAGGACGATGCCGTCCTCCTCGCGCTTGTAGATCGAGCCCGACGGGCAGGACGCCACGCAGGTCGGATTGAGGCAGTGCTCGCACAGCCGCGGCAGGTACATCATGAAGGTGTTCTCGAACTGGCCGTAGATGTCCTTCTCGCACGTCGCTCGAAGTTCGTGTCCTTCGAGCGCTTGGCGAACTCGCCGCCGAGGATCTCCTCCCAGTTCGGACCCCACTCGATCTTCTCCATGCGCTGGCCGGTGATCAGGCTGCGCGGGCGCGCCACCGGCGGCGCCTTCATTTCCGGCGCGTTGTGCAGGTGCTGGTAGTCGAAGGTGAACGGCTCGTAGTAGTCGTCGATCTCCGGCAGGTTGGGATTGGCGAAGATCTTCATCAGGATCGACCACTTGCCGCCCTGCCTCGGCTCGATCTTGCCGCTGTCGCTTGCGGACCCAGCCGCCGTTCCACTTGTCCTGGTTCTCCCACTCCTTCGGATAGCCGATGCCGGGCTTGGTCTCGACGTTGTTGAACCAGGCGTACTCCATGCCCTCGCGGTTGGTCCAGACGTTCTTGCAGGTCACCGAGCAGGTGTGGCAGCCGATGCACTTGTCCAGATTCAGGACCATGCCGATTTGCGCGCGGATTTTCATGTCGGCTCTCCTTGGGCTCAAGCCTGTTGCGCGGCCGGCGCGTCCAGCCAGTCGACCTTGTTCATCTTGCGCACGATCACGAACTCGTCGCGGTTGGTGCCGATGGTGCCGTAGTAGTTGAAGCCGTAGCTCAGCTGCGCGTAGCCGCCGATCATGTGCGTCGGCTTGACGACGATGCGCGTCACCGAATTGTGGATGCCGCCGCGCGCGCCGGTGATCTCGGAGCCGGGCACGTTCACGATCTTCTCCTGCGCGTGGTACATCAGGCACATGCCATCCTTCACGCGCTGGCTCACCACCGCCCGCGCGGCGATCGCGCCGTTGACGTTGTACAGCTCGATCCAGTCGTTGTCCTCGATGCCGACGCGCCTGGCGTCGGTCTCGGAGAGCCAGACGATCGGCCCGCCGCGCGACAGCGTCAGCATCATCAGGTTGTCGGTGTAGGTGGAGTGGATGCCCCACTTCTGGTGCGGGGTGATGAAGTTCAGCACGACCTCGGGGTTGCCGTTGCCGCTTGTGCCCTGCGATCGCGTGGATCGTCTTCAGGTCGACCGGCGGCCGGTAGACGCACAGCCCCTCGCCGAACCCGAGCATCCACTTGTGGTCCTGGTAGAACTGCTGGCGGCCGGTCAGCGTGCGCCACGGGATCAGCTCGTGGACATTGGTGTAGCCGGCGTTGTAGCTGACGTGCTCGGACTCGATGCCGCACCAGGTCGGGCAGGAGATGATCTTGCGCGGCTGCGCCTGGATGTCGCGGAAGCGGATCTTCTCGTCTTCCTTCGGCAGCGCCAGGTGCGTGTGCTCGCGGCCGGTGATCTTCGACAGCGCCTCCCAGGCCTTCACCGCCACCTCGCCGTTGGTCTCGGGCGCCAGCGTCAGGATCACCTCGCAGGCGTCGATGTCGGTACTCGATCCGCGGCATGCCCTTGGTGACGCCCTCCTCGGTGACCGGGTAGTTGAGGTCGCGCAGGTGCTTCACCTCGTGCTCGGTGTTCCAGGCGATGCCCTTGCCGCCGTTGCCGACCTTTGCCATCAGCGGCCCGAGCGCGGTGAACTTCTTGTACGTGTTCGGGTAGTCGCGCTCGATCACCGTCATCTGCGGCGCGGTCTTGCCGGGGATCGAGATCGCACTCGCCCTTCTTCCAGTCCTTGACGTCGATGGCCTGCGCCAGCTCGCCCGGCGTGTCATGCAGCGTCGGCGTCAGCACCAGGTCCTTCTCGACGCCGAGGTGGCCCACGCAGACCTCCGAGAACTTCTTCGCGATGCCCTTGTAGATCTCCCAGTCGCTCGTCGCCTCCCACACCGGGTCCACCGCCGCCGACAGCGGGTGGATGAACGGGTGCATGTCCGAGGTGTTGAGGTCGTTCTTCTCGTACCAGGTCGCGGTCGGCAGCACGATGTCCGAGTACAGGCAGGTCGTCGACATCCGGAAGTCGAGCGTGACCAGCAGGTCGAGCTTGCCTTCCGGCGCCTCGTCGTGCCACGCGACTTCCTCCGGCTTCTGGCGCCGCCGAGCTGCCCAGGTCCTTGCCCTGCACGCCGTGCGTTGGTGCCCAGCAGATGCTTGAGGAAATACTCGTGGCCCTTGCCGGAGCTGCCCAGCAGGTTGGAGCGCCAGACGAACAGGTTGCGCGGGAAGTTGGCCGGGTGGTCCGGGTCTTCGCAGGACATTTTCAGCGCGCCGTCCTTGAGCTGCCTCGACCGCGTAGTCCTTCGGGTCGGCGCCTGCGGCCGCGGCGTCCTTGGCGACCTGCAGCGGGTTGGTCTGCAGCTGCGGCGCGGACGGCAGCCAGCCCATGCGCTCGGCGCGCACGTTGAAGTCGATCAGGCTGCCGGTGAACTCGTTCGGGTCGGCGAGCGGCGACAGGATCTCCTTGACCTCGAGCTTCTCGTAGCGCCACTGGTCGGTGTGCGCGTAGAAGAACGACGTCGAGTTCATGTGCCGCGGCGGACGGTGCCAGTCGAGCGCGAACGCCAGCGCGGTCCAGCCGGTCTGCGGGCGCAGCTTCTCCTGGCCGACGTAGTGCGCCCAGCCGCCGCCCGACTTGCCGACGCAGCCGCACATCACCAGCATGTTGATGATGCCGCGGTAGTTCATGTCGCAGTGGAACCAGTGGTTCATCCCGGCGCCGATGATGACCATCGACTTGCCCTTCGGTCTTGTCGGCGTTGTCGGCGAACTGGCGCGCGACGGTGATGACCTGCTCGGCCGGCACGCCGGTGATCTTCTCCTGCCACGCCGGCGTGTACGGCACGTCGTCGTCGTAGGACGCCGCGACGTTGCCGCCGCCGAGGCCGCGGTCGATGCCGTAGTTGGCGCACAGCAGGTCGAACACCGTCGCAACCAGCGCCTCGCCGTCGGCGAGCGCGAGCTTCTTCACCGGCACGTGGCGCAGCAGGATGTCCCCGCCCTGGTCGTTGTGGCGGAAGAGCTCGTGCTCGATGCCGCCGAAGTACGGGAACGCGACCGCCTCGACGCCGTCCTTGCCGTCGATCAGCGACAGCGCGAGCTTCGTCTCGCCGCCGGCGCCGCCTTCCTTCGGCTCGAGGTTCCACTTGCCGAGGTCGCCGCCGTCCTTCTGGCCCCAGCGAAAGCCGATCGGTGCCGCTGCGGCGAGACCACGGCGCCGGTCGTCTCGTCGACGGCGACGGTCTTCCACTCCGGGTTGTTCGCCTGCCCGAGCCGTCGGCGAAATCGCAGGCGCGCACGAAGCGGTCGGCGACGAGCTGGCTGCCGCGCCGGACGAGCTTCACCAGCATCGGCATGTCGCTGTAGCGGCGGCAGTAGTCCTGGAAGTACGCCGACGGCCGCTCGAGGTGGAATTCCTTCAGGATCACGTGGCCCATCGCCATCGCCAGCGCGGCGTCGGTGCCCTGCGTCGGGTGCAGCCAGAGGTCGGCGAGCTTCGAGACCTCGGCGTAGTCGGGCGTGACCGCGACGATCTTCGCGCCCTTGTAGCGCACCTCGGTGAAGAAGTGCGCGTCGGGCGTGCGCGTCTGCGGCACGTTGCGAGCCCCAGGCGATGATGAACGTCGAGTTGTACCAGTCGGCCGACTCCGGCACGTCGGTCTGCTCGCCCCAGGTCTGCGGGCGAGGACGGCGGCAGGTCGCAGTACCAGTCGTAGAAGCTCATGCACACGCCGCCGATCAGCGACAGGTAGCGGCTGCCCGCGGCGTAGGACACCATCGACATCGCCGGGATCGGCGAGAAGCCGATGACGCGGTCGGGACCGTGCTGCTTGATCGTGTAGACGTTCGCCGCGGCGATGATCTCGTTGACCTCGTCCCACTGCGAGCGCACGAAGCCGCCCATGCCGCGGATCGACTTGTACGACTTCGCCTTCGCCGGATCCTCGACGATCGAGGCCCAGGCCTCGACCGGCCCCAGCGTCTTCCTCGCCTCGCGCCACAGGCGCACCAGCCGTCCGCGCACCATCGGGTACTTCAGCCGGTTGGCGCTGTACATGTACCAGGAGTACGACGCGCCGCGCGAGCAGCCGCGCGGCTCGTGGTTGGGCATGTCGGGCCGGGTGCGCGGATAGTCGGTCTGCTGCGTCTCCCAGGTGACCACGCCGCCCTTGACGTAGATCTTCCAGCTGCACGAGCCGGTGCAGTTGACGCCGTGGGTCGAGCGCACGATCTTGTCGTGCGCCCAGCGGTCGCGGTAGGCGTGCTCCCAGGTGCGGTCCTCGGTGGTGACGACGCCGTGACCGTCGGAGAACGTCTGCCGGTCACGCGTGAAGTAGGTCAGGCGGTCGAGAAAATGGCTCATGCGATGCTCCTGATCGGCCGGTGGCCGGTGGGTTGGCGCACCGGGCCTGCGGGCCCGGGGCCGGACTGCGTTGCGCGTGCGGTGCGCGCGGTTGCCCTGCGGGGGCTCAGCATGGCGATTCGGCGCCGTGGCGCGCGTAGAACCACCACGTCACGGCCGCACACGAGACGTAGAAGGCGAAGAAGGGATACAGCGCCGCCGCGGTTCCGCCGGTGAGCGAGAGCGCGGTGCCGTAGGCCTTCGGGATGAAGAACCCGCCGAAGGCCGCGATCGCGGAGGCGAAGCCGAGCGCGGCGGCGCCTTCCAGCGAGCCTTCGGCGAGCGCGCGCCGCGCCGCGTCGGCCTGCCCGGCGAACGCGCGCCGGCGGTCGGCGACGAACACGGCGGGGATCATCTGGAACACGGCGCCGTTGCCCACGCCGCTGGCGACGAACAGCAGCATGAACAGCGCGACGAACGCGGGGTAATCCGGTGCGCCCGACCCGCCGCCGGCGACGAGCAGCGCGGCGACGACCAGCGCCATCGTGCCGAAGCTGGCGAGCGCGACGCGGGCGCCGCCGACGCGATCGGCGAGCCAGCCGCCGGCCGGACGGGCGAGCGCGCCCGCCAGCGGGCCGACGAATGCGTACGCGGTCGTGTCCATCCCGGCGAAGTCGGTTTGCGCGAGCAGCGGAAAGCCCGCGGCGAAGCCGATGAACGAGCCGAAGGTGCCGAGGTAGAGCCACGACAGGATCCAGTTGTGCTTGCGCATGAAGATGACCGCCTGGTCCTCGAACGACGCCTTCACCGGCGCCAGGTCGTCCATGCCGAACCACGCGGCCAGCGCGACCAGCACGATGGGCGGCACCCACAGGTAGCCCGCGTTCTGCAGCCAGACCTCGTGCGCGCCGCCGCCGTCGGCCCACGTCTGCGGTGCGCCGCCGAGGGCGCCGAAGACCCCGGCGCCGATGGCAAGCGGCACCGCGAGCTGCGCGAGCCCCACGCCCAGGTTGCCGAGCCCCGCGTTCAGCCCCAGCGCGGCGCCCTTGCGCTCGGCCGGATAGAAGAAGCTGATGTTCGCCATGCTCGACGCGAAGTTGCCGCCGCCGATGCCGGCGAAGAGCGCGAGCGCGAGAAACGTCGGGTAGCCGGTCGCCGGGTCCTGCACCGCGAACCCGAGGCCGAGCGCCGGGACCAGCAGCGCGGCCGTCGACAGCGCGGTCCAGGTGCGCCCGCCGAACACCGGAACCATGAACGAGAAGAACAGCCGCAGCGTTCCGCCGGCGAGCCCCGGGAGCGCCGCGAGCCAGAACAGCTGGTTGGCGCTGAAGTGGAAGCCCACGCGCGGGAGCTGCACGACCACGACGCTCCAGACCATCCACACCGCGAACGACAGCACCAGCGCCGGAATCGAGATGAGCAGGTTCCGCCGCGCGACCTGCGCACCCTCGCGCGCCCAGAAGGCGCGGTCCTCGGGTTCCCAGAAGTCAAGCGCAGACGTGCCCGCTCCGCGGGCGCGCGGATTAAGAAAGGGCGACGTGGTCATGCGCGGGCTTGCCCGCTCTGCGGGCGTGCGGAATGCGGAAGGGTGGCTGGGAGCTCACGGGTTCTTGACGTAGGCGTTGCGGCGCAGGTAGAACCACCAGTTCAGGATCAGGCACAGCGCATAGAAGATCGCGAAGCCGTACATCGCCGCCTGCGGCGTGCCGGCCTTGATCTGCTGGCCGATGACCACCGGCGCGATGAAGGCGCCGTAGGCCGCGACGGCGGACGTCCAGCCCAGCACCGGGCCGGCCTGCTGGCGGTCGAAGATGATGCCGATGCTGCGGAACGTCGAGCCGTTGCCGATGCCGCTGGCGGCGAACAGCACCACGAAGAGCAGCATGAACGGCAGGAAATACTGCTCGGGCGAGGCCGCCTGGTAGGCCTGCATCATCACGTAGCCCACGGCCGCCGAGGCCAGCACCATCGCTGCCGAGACCCACTGCGTGACGATCGCGCCGCCGACCTTGTCGGCGATCCAGCCGCCGACCGGGCGGATCAGCGCGCCGACGAAGGGGCCGATCCAGGCGAATGCCAGCACCGCCGGCGCGTTCGGATTGCTCGCCGTGTGCTGCATCACGCCGGCGGCGTCGGGCACGTGGCTGACGCCGAAGATCACCTTCATCGACAACGGCAGCGCCATCGAAAAGCCGATGAACGAGCCGAAGGTGACGATGTACAGGATGGTCATCGCCCAGGTGTGCTTGTTGCGGAAGATCTCGAACTGCTTGGCCACCCCTTCCTTCATCGGACCGAACGCAGCGAGCTTCATCACCAGCACCGCGAGGCTGATGTCCAGCGGAATGGCCACCCACATGCTGAGCAGGCCCAGCCCGGTGGGCGCCGGCAGGTACAGGTACAGCATGAAGATCGACGGCACGAAGGCCAGCGTGTACAGGTAGGTGATCTTGGCGAAGGCGACGACGGGGTTGCCGGTGGCCGGAGAGATCGTCTTCAGGTTGTTCATGCCGAACCAGCACAGCGCGGCCAGCGGCACCAGCGACAGCACCCAGGCGAAGCCGGCGTTCTGGATCCAGGTGGAGGTGCCGGCGGGGATCTTGCCGAAGATCCAGCCGCTGTCCTTCAGCAGTGTCTCCGGCTGGCCGCCGAAGGCGCCGAAGATGCCGACGGTCATGACCAGCGGAATGACCACCTGCATGGTCGTCACGCCGAAATTGCCGAGGCCCGCGTTCAGGCCCAGCCCGGTGCCCTGCAGCCGCTTCGGGAAGAAGCTGCTGATGTTGGACATCGAGCTCGCGAAGTTGCCGCCGCCCACGCCCGACCACAGCGCCATCAGCTGGAACGCCCACAGCGGCCAGTCCTTGTGCTGCAGGACGATGCCGGTGCCGATCGCCGGGGCGAGCAGCATCGCGGTGGTCAGGAAGATGGTGTTGCGCCCGCCGGCCAGGCGGATCAGGAACGACGCGGGAATGCGCATCGTGGCGCCGGCGATGCCGGCGATCGCGGTCAGCGTGAAAAGCTCGGGCTGCGTGAACGGGAACCCGAGGTTGAGCATCTGCACGGTGATGATGCCCCACATCCCCCAGACGGCGAAGCCGCACAGCAGCGCGGGAATCGAGATCCACAGGTTGCGGTAGGCGACGCGCTTGCCGGTCGTTTCCCAGAATTGCTCGTCTTCCGGTCGCCAGTCGGCGATATCCGCCTTGCTGGTCGGTCGTGCCGGTGGTGTCGTGGCGGATTGCGCGGCGCTCATCGTGGTCTCCCTGTTTGCCTGTATCGATGATGGCCGAGCGCGGACGATCCGGGCATTCCCCGGTGGGCCGTCCGGCGCGAGGCAGAACGGACTATGCCGGCATAGTTCGGATGGACTATGCGGACCCTCGCGGCCTCGCGGCGCAATCCGGTTTGGTGTGGCCCCGCTTGGTGTAGCCCGGTTTTGGTGTAGCCCGGGTTGAGCGCCAGCGAAACCCGGGTGGTTGCGGCAACGAAGCCCCGGCCCCGGGTTTCGCTCGCGCTCAACCCGGGCCACGGACGCGGGCTACGGTTTGGCGGCGATGCCGTGCTCGACGGCCCAGACCGCCGCCTGCACGCGGCTGCTGAGCTCGAGCTTGCGCAGGATGTGCTGGACGTGGATCTTGACCGTGCTCTCGGCGACGTCGAGGTCGCGCGCGATTTCCTTGTTGCTGGCGCCGCGCGCGAGATGGCCGAGGATTTCGCGCTCGCGTGGCGAGAGCGCCGGCGGCGCGGCGGTCGTCCCGCCGGCGCGGACCTCGCGCATCAGACGGGTGGTCATCTCCGGCGACATCACCGTCTCGCCGTCGGCCGCCCGGCGCACGCTGTCGACGAGGAAGTCGCTCTCGATGTTCTTGAGCAGGTAGCCAAGCGCGCCGGCGCGCAGCGCCAGCATCAGGTCGTCTGCCTCCTCGGACACGGTGAGCATCACGATGTGCGTTCCGGGCGTCTCCTTGAGGATCGCCTGCATCGCGTCGATGCCGGACAGGCCGGGCATGTGCAGGTCGAGCAGCACGACGTCGGGCCGGTGCGCGGCGACGGTCCTGATGCCCTCGAAACCGTCGGCCGCCTCGCCGACGACCTCGAACCCGGGCACCCGCGAGAGCAGCGCCGTGATGCCGCGCCGGAACAGCGTGTGGTCGTCGACGACGACGATGCGGATGCGCCGCGCCGCCGGATCCGGCGCGTTCAACGGTGAGACCCCTTGGCGCTGCACGCCGTCCCCCCGAGGGGGAGCAATTCGCGCCTGGGGCGGCCCGGCGCGCGAATGACGGCCCCCTTGGCGCTGCGCGCCGTCCCCCCAGGGGGGAGCGATTCGCGCTTGGGACGGCCCGGCGCGCTCATGCCAGCGCGGCCGCGGTCTCCGGCGCGTGGACGGCGGGTCGCGCGAACGGGAACGCGGAGCACGACCTCGGTGCCGTGGCCCGGGCGCGAGCGCACGCTGACGGTGCCGCCGATGCGCGCCGCGCGCTCGCGCATGATCCGCAGGCCCACGTGCGCGTCGGTGCCGTCGCCGGCCGGCGCACCCGTCGGATCGAAACCGCGCCCGTCGTCGCGCACGGCGAACGCGTGGTCGGCACCGCGCGCCACCTCGACCTCGACCCGCGTGGCGCTGGCGTGCTTGCGCACGTTCGACACCGCTTCCTGCAGGATGTGCAGCACCTGCAGCTGGTCGTCGGGCGCGAGCGGCACCGCCGCGCCGCTGACGCGCAGCTCGGTGCGCATCCCGGTCTGGTGCTCGACCCGGGCGAGCAGCGTGCGGATGCCGTGCTCGACGTCGCCTTCCGCAATGCGCGTGCGGAAATGCACCAGCAGCTCGCGCACGTCGGCGTAGGACTCCTGCACGCCGGCCTGGATTTCGTCGAGGATGCGCATCGTCTCCGTGGCGTCGGGCTCCGCCAGCGCCTTTCTCAGCATCTGCGTCTGCAGGTTGAGGAACGCGAGTGCCTGCGCGATCGAGTCGTGCAGCTCCTGCGCCAGCAGATTGCGCTCCTCGGCGATGGCGAGCTCGCGGTCGCGCGAGGCGAGCCGCAGGCTCTCGATCGCGCCGCCGAGGTGCGCGCCGAGGCTCTCCAGCATGTGCCGCTCCTCGCTCGAGGTCTCGTGCGCATCGCGGTAGAACAGGTTGAAGACGCCGAGCACCTGCCGCTGCGCCGCGACGGGGACCGCCGCGACCACGCTGAATCCGGCCTCGACGCAGTGCGGCAGCGTGATCGTGATCGGACGCCTCCTGCCGCCCAGCGGGTGGATCGTCGCCGCGCTCCGCGCCGCGGCCTCCCCGCAGGCGCATTCGCCGCGCCGCAGGCAGCGTCTCCCGTTCGGCGAACTCGGGCGTGAGGCCCTCGTGGACGTAAAGATGCAGCGTGTCGCTCTCGCGCGAGGCGAGACGCACCGCGCCCGCCGCGGCGCCGGTCGCCGCCAGCAGCCGGGTGAGGAAGCCGCGGCAGAGGTTCTCCAGCGAATCGGGGGCGTTGAGGAACGCGGTCATGTCGTAGAGCGTGGCCAGCCTCGCGTTCTGCTCGGCGAGCGAGCGCGTCTTGTCGGCCACGCGCCCTTCGAGCGTCCGGTACGACTCCTGCAGGTGCGCCGCCATGTCGTTGAAGCCGCGGGCGAGCGCGCCGAACTCGTCGCGCGATTCCACCGGCAGTCGCACCGCGAATTCGCCCTTCGCCATGCGCTGCAGGCCTACCTCGAGCCGGTGCACCGGCCGGATGATGAACAGGAACGCGAGGTAGATGAGCGTCACCGCGCCCGGCGATCGCGAGCGCGACCAGCGCCAGCTGGATGCTGCGCAGCAGCGCGGTCGTCCGGGCGATGTCCCGCTCCAGCGTCACGACCAGCCGGTCGACCACGCCGACGAAGCGCTCGAACTCCGCGCGCGCCACGCCGGGCGCGCCGCCTGCGGCGACCCGCTCGAGCCTGGGCTTCAGCGCGGCCCAGCCCTGATCGAAGGCGGCGAAGCTCGCGGCGATGGCGGCGGTGTCGGGAACGAACAGCGGGCGCGCCGGGTCGCCGTGGCGCAGCGTCGCCACGACGCGGTCGAAGTCGGCGATCTCCCGGCCGATCAGCGCGCCGGCGTCGGGGTCGCCGCCGCGCCCGATCTCCTGCGCGAGGTACGCGAGGCGGTAGGTGCGCATCCGCAGGCTGCCGGCATCGTTGATCGCCGCGGCGCTGCCCTCCAGCCGCCACGACACCAGCAGCGTCGAGCCGATCGACGCGAGCGCCACCACCAGCGCGAAGACCTGGATGCCGACAAGCTTTGCGCTCAGCCGTTGCGGACGCGACATGCACTTCCTCGCGCAGTGGAGTCCGGAGCATCGGCGGGCGCCGCCCGGCGCGCCATGATGTGCATCAAGGCGCCGGAACGTTTCTCGATTACGGGGAGAGGGGCGACGAAGCGGCACCGCGCGTCCGGCCAGCGCGCGCGCTATCCGGTGAAACCGCGCAGCCGCGCCACGTCCCGGATCACGACGTCGCGCCCGTCGACGCTGACGAGACCCGCCGCCGCCAGCTCGTGCAGGATCCGCGAGAAGTGCTCGGGCGTGAGATTGAGCCGCGAGGCGACGACCGCCTTCGATGTGGGCAGCGTCACCTTGCAGGCATCCGGACCGTCGGCGGCGTCGGCATCCTGCCGCAGCAGGTACCCGATCACGCGCTCGCGCCCCGACTGCAGCGAATACGCCTCGACGTCGGCCATCAGCGCGTGCAGCCGCCGCGAGAGCCCCGCCAGCATCTTCCGGGCAAACGCGGGATCGCGCTCCAGCTCGGCGAACACCGCCTGCTTGGAGACGTGGACGAACAGCGAGTCGGCCAGCGCCTGCGCCATCACGATGTACGGCTTGTCCATGAACATCAGCGCCTCGCCGAAGGAGGCGCCCGGGCCGAGGATCTCGATGACCTTCTCGCTGCCGGAAGGCGTGACGAACGCGAGCTTCACCTGCCCGTAGATGACCAGGTGAAAGCCGGTGCAGGGATCGCCCTTGTGGAACAGGATCTCGCCGCGGGGGACGTGCCGCTCGGTGGTGCCCGCCGCCACGCGTTCGATCTCCTCCGGACCGAGCTCCTCGAACAGCGGCAGGTTGGCGAGAAAGGCCGAGGTCCTGATTTTCGGGGGCGGCATCGGTGTGCGCTCGGAGCGTGGCGGCGGCTAGCCTAGCACAGCAGGCCGGGGCACGCCGTCGCGGCGCTCGCGCGTCGGGCGGGTTGCGTTGCCTCGCGCGACAGGCGATGATACGAGGTTCCGACCGTGCCAACCCGCCGAAAGCTCCCATGACCTCGCCCCGCGCCCTCGACGAACCCCTCACCGACACCGAACTCGACGAGCTCGAAGCGTTTCTCGCGTCCGATTCGGTGCCGCAGGACTGCATGGACCTGGAGATGCTGGACGGCTACCTGGCCGCCATCGCCTCCGGCCCCGAGCAGATCCAGCCGTCGGAATGGCTGCTGCACGTGTGGAGCGAAGGCGGCAAGTCGTCCACCCCGGCGTTCACCGGCAGCGAGCAGGCGCAGCGGATCATGGCGCTGATGCTGCGCCACATGGTCGGGATCGAGCGCACGCTGGCCGAATCGCCGACGCGCTTCAAGCCGCTGCTGTACGTGCCCGAAGCGCCGGCAAAGGAGTCCGAGCGCACGCCGCCGGAAGGCACCGCGTGGTGCGAAGGCTACATGTCGGGCGTCAAGCTGCGCGACGAGGAGTGGCAGCCGCTCTACGACACCGAACACGCGCGGGACTGGGTCTTCCCGATCGAGGCGCTGGCGTTCGGCGAGCACGACGACGACTTCAGCGAATGGGTCGACAGCGACGAGAAGCGCGAGGCCCTGATCGAGGAGCTGCCGGTCGCGGCGGTGCTGATCTACCGCTTCTGGCAGGACCGGCGCCAGGCCAGGCAGGGGCCGGGCACCGGCACCCGTCGCAGCACGCTGGCCGACACCGCACGCAAGTCGCGGCAGCGGCTGCACTAGGACACTAGCCTGCGCGCGACGCCTTGCCCGCGACGCGGATGGTGACCCAGCACCACTCCGGCCGCTGATCGATGATGTGGCCCAGCTTCACCGCGTAGTTGGACCGCGCGGCCGCGAGGATCACGCTGCGCCCGTCGAAGTACTCCGCCGCGGGGATGACCAGCGTGCGCACCGCCAGCCTCGTGTCCAGCCGCGACGGCGGCAGCAGGTAGAGGCCGTCGAACCGGGCGCCCACCGTCGACATGTCGATGCCGTCGACGACGAAGCTCATCTCCGCCGCCGCCTGGCGCCGCCCGTACAGCGTGACCGGGATGACGCGGCTCGCGATCATCGACATCCCGGCCTCCAGATCGCGGCGCGCGTCCCGGGCGAGGCGGTTCACGACCCCGAGCATCCATTCGCTGCCGTCGGCGGGCCGCAACGCGACCAGCGCGCCGAGCGCGAGGCTCTGCCCGACGCCGCCCGGCGCCGAGATCCGCCATCCGGCGGCGCTGCGGTCGCTCATGCGCCACCCTGGCGGGGCGGGCGACGCCTTCCCCGCCGGCGCCGCGGCGTCGATCGCGGGCGTGGCCGGTGGTGCGAGTTCGTGGGCGATCTGCTGCAGCCCGATCCGGACGTCGGCCGCAAGGTCGACGGCGACGCGCGGATGGCGGCGCAGTTCCGTGTGCCGGCGGGGCGCCAGCGCGGGGCGGATCTTCTCGAGTATCGCGATGCGTTGCCGACGCACGGCGTCGGGCCGGGCGCTGCCGTCGGCGTCCGGCGCACGCAGCGCGGCGATGGCGCGCTCGATCTCGACCACCAGCGGCGCGGTGTCGAGGTAGCCCACTTTCGCGCCCGTGGCCTTGCCGTTGTGCCGCGTCAGCCCCGCGTTGCCGTCGAGGTCGACGTGGAATCCGTCCGCCGAGCGGGGCTGCGTGTCGAGCGCGAGATCCCTGCTCCACGCATGCAGGCGGGTGCTCGCCCAGTCGATCTCGGCCGGCGTCAGGTTTCCGGTGCGCAGCAGATCGAGCAGCAGCACGTGCAGGTATTCCTGCTCCACGGTGTCCTGGATCGCAAGCGGATCCTCGCCCGGCAGCGCCGGCGGCGAGCGTTCGAAGCCGAGGTCGCAGGCGCGCTTGAACAATGCGTGGAGTTGCGCCCAGTGCGCCGGGATGACCGGGTCGCCGCGGAACAGGCGCAGCAGGACGCCGATCCCGCGGAAGTGGATGGCACGGGCGCAGAGGCGGGCGAGGCAGGCTTTCCACCGCCGGTCGGCGACGTGGGCGACGGCCGTGTCGAGTGCCGCTTCGCAGGCCAGGGCGAGCCCCTGGCTCACGTCGAGTGCCTGCTGCCAGAAGCGGTCGGCGAGCTGCGGCGATCCACGCAGGTTTTCGAGATACCACTTGAACAGGCGGCGGCGGTCGGCGCCCAGCGCGGCGTCGAGATGAAGGATCGCGGCGACGCGGTCGAGATCGAACGCGGGACGTGCCTGGCGCAGCGCCGCCAGCGCGGCGACCACGTGCTGCTGGCGGCCGATGACGTCGAGGGCCGGGAGGTCGCGGAACCACTCCGCGGCGGACCTGCGCGAGCGCAGCGGGTCGGCGTCGTCGTGGCCCGGGCGTGTGGTGTGTCCGAACATGGTGCTCCGCGGTCGGGGTCGAGCGGCCGCACCCGCCGGCGCACCCGGTCCCGGCAGATGTTATACCGGCGCCTGCGCCGCCGATACGGGAATGGGCACCGGCAGCTGCGCTCCCGCGGCCGCGCGCGGCCCGGGACGCCGCGGCGCGCGCTACCGCGGGGCGGTCACAGCAGGCTCAGCACCCAGCCGGGAAACACCATCACCGTCGCCGTCGCGGCGAGGCAGAGCACGGCGGCCGAGAACGCGAGGCGTCCCGACGGGCGCTCGACGGCGGCCGTCGCGCCGGGGCTCATGAACAGGTACTGGATGACGCGCAGGTAGAAGTAGATCCCGAGATAGCTGCCGACGAGGCCGAGCACGGCGTAGGCGGTGAAGCCCGCCGCCATCACGTTCTTGAAGATGAGGAACTTGGCGACGAACCCCGGAAACGGCGGGATGCCCGCCAGCGACAGCATCGCCATGCCGATCATCAGCGCCGCCCAGGGGTCGCGGTGGAACAGGCCCTTCATCGCGTCGAGGTCGTCGCGCGCGCTGTCGTTCGCGCCGGCAGGGATCGAGGCGAACGCGAGCAGGTTCATCAGCGCGTACGCGATCAGGTAGAAGACCACCGCCTGGAAGCGGCCGGGCCCGGCGCCCAGGAACGCGTAGAACAGGTAGCCGGCGTGCGCGATCGACGAGTACGCGATCATGCGGCGGAAGCTCGTCTGCCGCATCGCGGTGAGGTTGCCCCAGACGATCGAGACCAGCGGCAGCAGGGCGAGCAGGTCGACCGTCAGCGGCGACATCGGCGCCGTGCCGAACAGGCGCAGCGCGGCGAGCACGACGCCGGCCTTGATGATCGTCGCCATGAACGCGGTCACCGGGATGCTCGCGCCCTCGTACGCGTCGGGCGCCCAGGCGTGGAAGGGGACGATCGCCGCCTTGAGGAAGAACGCGACCAGGATCAGCACCACCGCGGTGGTGGCCATCGGGTCGGCGGAGCCGAGCGCGGCCGCGAACACCGGCAGCGCCAGCGAGCCGCTGCCGCCGTACAGCAGGGAAACGCCCATCAGGAACATCGCCGTCGCGGTGCCGCCCAGCACCAGGTACTTGAGCGCCGCCTCGGCGCTTTCCGGCCGGCGGAACGCCAGCAGCACCAGCACGTACACCGGGATCGACATGATCTCGAGCCCGAGGAACAGCGTGAGGAAGCTGTCGGCGGACATCAGCAGGCAGAAGCCGTACAGCGACGACAGCAGCAGCGGATAGAACGGGCCGTCGTCGGCGAAGTCCTCGCGGGCGAGCAGCAGCACCGGCACCGCCAGCGCCAGCACCACCGCCTTGGCCAGGAACGGCAGCGGCCCGGCCGAGAAGTGGCCGGCGAACGGCGACGCCGCGTAGCCGGACATATGCAGCATCAGGGCCGCGGCGGCGGCCGTCGCGACGACGATCACGGACAGCAGCAGCGACCCGCGGCGGCTGCCGGCGATCTCCAGCACGATGAGCAGGACGATGCCGGCGAGCAGCAGGTGCTCGGGCAGCATCGCGGTCAGGATCGCGTAGCCGTTCATCGGATGGCCTCCGGCACTTCGCCGGCCGCGCTCACGGCGGGCTCCCCGGCAGCCGCGCGGTGCGCACGAGTTGCTGGTACTGCTGGGCGGCGACCTCGGTCTTGCGCATCGGCTCGTCGGGGAACAGGCCCAGCGCGAACACCGCGGCGACGATCGCGCCCAGGATCAGCTTCTCGCGCAGGTCGAGGTCGACGAGCGGCAGGTGCGGCGCCTTGACCACGCCGAACAGGAAGTTCTGCGCGAACCGCAGCATGTACAGCGCGCCGAGGACGACGCCGGTCACCGCCGTGGCGCTCATGATCAGCGGATAGTTGCTGCCCGCGAGGTGCTGCGGCCACGCCGCGGTGAACGCGCCGAGCAGCACCAGGAACTCGCCGGTGAAGCCGCTGGTCGTCGGCAGCCCGATCGACGCCAGCGTCAGGATCATGAAGAACACCGAGTACACGGGCAGCAGCTTGGCCAGCCCGCCGTACGCGGCCAGCTCGCGCGTGTGGCAGCGCTCGTAGATCATCCCGACCATCAGGAACAGCCCGGCGGCGGTGAGGCCGTGGCTGACCATCTGGATGATCGCGCCCTGGATGCCGATGAGGTCGAGGCTGATCAGCCCGAGCATCACGTAGCCGAGGTGGCTGATCGACGAGTAGGCGATGATCTTCTTGATGTCGTTCTGCACCAGCGCGAGGCAGGCGCCGTAGACGATCGACACCACCGCCAGCGTCATGATCGCCGGCGTGAAGTAGTGGGTGGCGTCGGGAAACAGCGGGAAGCCCAGCTTCATGAAGCCGTACGTCCCCATCTTCAGCAGGACGCCCGCCAGGATCACCGAGCCGGCGGTCGGCGCCTCGACGTGCGCGTCGGGAAGCCACGTGTGCAACGGCACGATCGGCACCTTGATCGCGAACGACAGGCCGAAGGCCGACAAGCAGCAGGATCTGCGCCGACAGCGGCAGCCGCGCCTTGTACAGGTCGGCGAAGGCGAAAGTCGTCACGCCGGTGGTCGTCTGCAGCGAGTAGACGAGGTAGATCACCGCCGCCAGCATCAGGATGCTGCCGAACGCCGTGTACAGGAAGAACTTGAGCGTCGCGTAGATCCGCCGCTCGCCGCCCCAGATGCCGATCAGCAGGAACATCGGGATCAGCATCGTCTCCCAGAACAGGTAGAACACGAACAGGTCCTGCGCGACGAAGGTGCCCAGCATCGCGAACTGGATCAGCAGCACCATCGAGTAGAACAGCTTGACGTCCTTGGTGATCGCGGTGAACGCGCCGGCGACGACCAGCGGCCCCAGGAACGCGGTCAGCAGCACCAGCAGCACGTTGTAGCCGTCGAGCCCGATCTGGTAGTAGACGCCCCAGTCGGGAATCCACGGCACCCGCGTCTCGAACTGCAGGCCGGCCGCGGCCGGGTCGAACTGCGTGTAGAGGAACGTCGTCAGCACGAGCTGCACGACCATCACCCAGAACGTGATCCAGCGGATGCGCGCGCCGTCGCCGCCGGGGATCGCCAGCAGCACGGCGATTCCCGCGATGGGGAGGAACAGCACGACGTTCAGGAGCACGGCATCAGCCATGGCGGAAGCTCCACACCACGCAGACGATGCCGCCGACGAGCACGAAGAACGCGTACCGCTGCAGGTTTCCGTTCTGGACGCGGGCGAGCCCGCCGGCCACACGGTGCGCGAGGCGCGCCAGGCCGTTCAGCGTGCCGTCGATGATGAAGCGGTCGCCGAAGCGCAGGAACACCCAGTCGGAGATCCAGGTCAGCGGATTGCCGAGGAAGCGCTCGTAGGCCTCGTCGACGAAATACTTGTTGTAGAGCGTGCGGTGGAGCGACGCGAACCGGCGGGCGAGCTCGGCCGCGCGCTCGAGCCCGGCGACGTAGAGCCCGCGTGCGGCGGCGAGGCCCGCCAGCGCGATGATCACCGACAGGATCAGCAGCGGCGTCTCGTAGTGGTGCAGCGTCTCGTGCGTCGGGGCCAGCGGCAGCAGCGGCTCGAGGAAGTGCGGCAGCGACACGAAGCCGCCGAGCGCGGAGAGCGCCGCGAGGATCATCAGCACGCCGGTCATCGACGGCGGCGACTCGTGGACGTGGTGCTCGGCCTCGGGCTCCATCCGCGACGGCGTCAGGAACACGAGCCACAGCAGCCGGAACATGTAGAACGCCGTCATCAGCGCCGTGACCGCCATCACCAGCCACAGCAGCGGCGAGCCGCCGGCCGAGCTCGCGAACGCGTTCCACAGGATCTCGTCCTTCGACCAGAACCCGGCCAGCGGCGGGATCCCGGCGATCGCCGCGGTCGCGATGGCGAAGGTCCAGAAGGTGACCGGAATCCGCTTCGCCAGCCCGCCCATCTTGCGGATGTCCTGCTCGCCGGAGAGCGCGTGGATCACGCTGCCGGCGCCGAGGAACAGGCAGGCCTTGAAGAACGCGTGCGTGTAGACGTGGAAGATGCCCACGCCGTAGGCGCCCACGCCGAGCGCGACGAACATGAACCCGAGCTGCGACACCGTCGAGTACGCCAGCACCTTCTTGATGTCGGTCTGCGCCAGCGCGACGGTGGCGGCGAAGAACGCGGTCGCGGCGCCGATGACGGTGATCACCGCCGAGGCCTCGGGCGCCTGCAGGTAGAGGCCGGACATGCGGGCGACGAGGTACACGCCGGCGGTGACCATCGTCGCCGCGTGGATCAGCGCCGACACCGGGGTCGGGCCGGCCATCGCGTCGGGCAGCCAGACGTGCAGCGGGATCTGCGCCGACTTGCCGGAGGCGCCGATGAACAGCAGGATCCCGGCGAGGCTCGCCGAGACGGCGACCGGGCCGCTCGTGAACGCCGCGTTGATCCGGTCCATGTCGAGCGTGCCGAACGCCCAGTACAGCAGGAACATCCCGAGCAGGAATCCCGCGTCGCCGATGCGGTTGGTGACGAACGCCTTCTTGCCGGCGCGGGCGTTGACCGGGTCCTCGAACCAGAAGCCGATCAGCAGGTACGACGCGAGCCCCACGCCCTCCCAGCCGACGAACAGCACCAGCAGCGACCGGCCCAGCACCAGCGCGAGCATGAAGAACAGGAACAGGTTGAGGTACGCGAAGAAGCGCGCGTAGCTCCTGTCGTCGTGCATGTAGCCCATCGAGTAGATGTGGATCACCGACCCCACGCCGGTCACGATCAGCGCCATCACCGCGGACAGGCGGTCGAAGTACAGCGCGATGTCGAACGACCGGCCGCCGATCCGCGCCCAGGTGTACGCGGTCTCGATCAGCGGAGCGCCGCCGGCCGACAGGTCGGCGAAGCACTTGATCGTCAGCAGGAACGCGACGATCGGCAGCCCGCAGCCGACGACGTTGACGAAGCGGTTGCCGAGGCGGTTGCCCAGCAGGCCGTTCAGCAGGAAGCCGAGCAGCGGCAGGACGACGATCAGCGTGAGCAGGTGCGACACTCGCTATCCTTTGAGGTCCGAGTAGGCTTCGGCTTCCAGCGTGTTCTTGCGGCGCACCAGCAGCAGCACGATGGGAATCGCGACGGCGATCTCGGCTGCCGCGACGACGAAGATCAGGAACACCAGCACCGCGCCGGCGGCGTTGTCCGTCTGCTGGGCGAAGCTCACCAGCGACAGGTTCACGCCGTTCATCATCAGCTCCATGCACATCAGCATCACCAGCAGGTTGCGCCGGACGATCACGCCGAGCAGCCCCAGCGCGAACAGCGCGACCGACACGAAGATGAGGAACTGCAGCTTATCCATGGCGCTTGCTGCCCCGGATCACCGCCAGCGCCGCGACCACGGCGGCCACCAGCAGCACCGAGGTCAACTCGAAGTGCAGCCAGTACTCGTTGAGGAAGGCGACGGCGAACTCCCGCAGGCCGAACGAGTGCCCCGCGCCGGGCGCCATGTGGTGCCCTCGCGCGAACGCGAAGACGAGCGCCTCGACGAAGACCACGGCGGCGATGGCGCCGGGCAGGAGGAAGCGCGAGAAGCGGTGCCGGAACGACGGGTCGCGGACGTCGAGCAGCATGATCACGTAGACCATGAACACCATCACCGCGCCGACGTAGATCAGCACCTGGAACGCCGCGATGAAGTGGACGCCGAGCAGGCCGTAGACGGCGCTCAGCGACACCATCGCCGAGATCAGCGCCATCGCGACCTGCATCGGGTGCCGCGCCACGATCATCAGCGCGCCGGACGCCAGCGCGGCGAACCCGAAGACGTAGATCAGCAGCGTGTCGAGATTCTGGAGCGATGCCATCATTCCGGTCCTTGCCCGGGGCGCCGCGCGCCGGCGGATAGGGCTTGGCGACGTCGCGCTGCGGGTTCCAGCGTGAGGAGCTCTTCCATCCCGATCCACATGCGGTCGCGGTCGAACGCCGGCAGATCCGGCGTCTCCTTCACCATGCGGATCGCGTCCTCAGGGCAGGCCTCGACGCACAGGCCGCAGAAGACGCAGCGCGAATAGTCGATCTCGAAGCGGACGGGGTACTTGGGATGCGCGGCGTCGGCGGGGTCGAAGCCGGCGTCGATCTCGATCACCTTCGCCGGGCAGACCGTCGCGCACATGTTGCAGGCGACGCACTGCGGCCGCCCGTCGGGGCGCTGCGTGAGGATGTGCTTGCCGCGGTTGAGCGGCGAGTAGTCCCAGCGCGTCTCCTCGGGGTAGTAGGTGGTCAGCGCGCCCTTGCGGAAGGTGACCCACTTCCACATGTTGCGCAGGAAGATGGCGCCGGTGATGCCGAGCCCGCGCAGCACCTCGAACAGGTACGCGCGCTCCCACCAGCCCATCTCGGGCTCGTTCCAGTACGCCTTGCGCGGGTAGGGCTTCATGCTCGCCGCCCAGACGACGACCGCGGTCACGATCAGGTTGGCGAGCGCCAGCGGGAGCATGAACTTCCACGCGAACTTCAGCACCTGGTCGTAGCGGAAGCGCGGCAGCGTCCAGCGGATCAGGATCTGGAAGCTCGAGATCAGCAGCACCTTCACCAGGAACACGACCAGCTGCGTCACGACGACCGCGCCATGGCTCATGGCCACGACGTGTCCGCCGGGGAAGGTGAAGCCGGCGTCGCTCATCCAGGGCAGGTTGTAGCCGCCCAGGAACAGCGTCGAGAACAGCGCGGCGATGATCGCGATCTCGATGAACTCGGCGAACATGAACAGGCCCATCTTCATCGCGCTGTACTCGGTGAAGAAGCCCGCGATCAGCTCCGACTCGGCCTCGGGCAGGTCGAACGGGATGCGTTTGTTCTCGGCGACGGCGGCGACCATGAACAGGATCGCCGCGAAGGGCTGGAGGAACACCCCCCAGGCCGGCAGGAAGCCGAACATCATGCCGGACTGCTGCTGGACGATATTGGTGAGGTCGACGGTGCCGTAGATCAGGATCAGGCCCAGCACGGTCAGGCCCATGATCAGCTCGTAGGAGATCATCTGCGAGCCTGCGCGCAGCGCGCCCAGCATCGAGAACTTGTTGTTCGACGACCAGCCGGCCAGCATCGCGCCGATGATGGTGCATGCCGCCGAACGCGAACACGATCAGGATGCCGGCGTCCAGGCGCGCGATCTGCATCTGATAGGTGCGGTCGCCGAAGAATCCGGCCGAGCGACGGGAACAGCTTCGCGGGCTCGAGCAGGCCGCCGAACGGGATCACCGCGAAGACGAGCAGGACCGGCGTGAACACCACCCACGGCGCGACCGCATACGCCAGCCGGTCGTAGGACTGCGGCCGCCAGTCCTCCTTCATCAGCATCTTCAGGCCGTCGGCGAGGCCGTGGAACAGCCCCAGCCAGACCAGCTTGATCTGCGTGAACGGGATCCGGAGGTACGCGCGGTTGGCGCCGATGCGGTCGGACATCACCGCCGCCTGCTTGCGCTCGACCCAGGTCAGGATCGTCCCGAACGTCATCAGCACCGCCAGCGCATAGACGATGTAGACGAGGGAGACGACGAGGTCCTGGATCATGCGCGCTGCCCCGGCAGGCCGGCGAGCTCGGCGAACAGCGCTCCGGCATCGGCGACGGACGGCAGGCTTCGGGAAGCAGGCGGAGAAGGCGCTGACCACGCCCTCGAAGTTCGTGTAGTGGCCGGCGCGCTCGGTCTGGACGCTGATCGGGACGAACACCTCGGCGTGGCCGTTCTCGGGCTGCAGGTACGAGTTCAGGAAGATCACCTTGGCGCCCCGCGGCAGCTCGGCGAAGCTCGCTCCCTCGCCCCACACCAGCACGAGGTCGGTGTCGTCGGCGAGGCGGACCGGGGCGTCGCCGAACAGGCGCCGGGCCGCGGCCGTGTTCGGATTCTTGTCGGCGCGCAGCAGCAGGTCGTCCTCGACCGGCTCGCCCGGCTGCGGCACGTGATCGGCCTTGACGAAAGACGTGAAGCGGCTGCCCAGCGCGGCGGCGAACGCGTCGAGCTCCTCGTTCGAGCCCCACGACGACACCAGCGCCGCGGGCTTCTTCGCCGCGGCGATGAGCTCGCGCGCGGCGGCGACCGCGGCCGGCAGTTCGACCGCGGCTGCCCTTCAGCATCGGCTGCAGCGCCGCGCGCGCGCTCGAAGATCTGCGCCAGGTCGCGCCCCTTGTTGCAGATCCACGGGCCGTTGACCGCCGGCGTTCTCGAGCGGGGTCACCCGCGCGATGCTGACGTTCTGCGCGGGGTCGAGCGCGTTGAGCTTCCATTCCGGCTTGCGGTGCCAGACGTTCACCGTGCAGCCGCGCGCGCAGCCGGGGCACACCGACGGCGTCGCCTTCAGGTACCAGACGCGGGCCTTGTGCAGGAACGGCCGCGACAGCAGCGCGCCGACGGGGCAGATGTCGATGACGTTGTCGGAGTAGGCGTCGCGCTCGAGCGCGCCGTCCTCGGACGCGCGGACCAGCGACTCGTCGCCGCGCTGCTTGACCCCGAGCGCGTTGGACTTCGAGATCTCGCGCGTGAAGCGCACGCAGCGCGTGCACAGGATGCAGCGCTCGTTGTCGAGCACGATCCGCGACGACAGCTCGACGTGCTTGGTCGCGGTCACCTTGGGGTCGATCGAGATCGAGCGCTCGCCGTTGTACTCGTAGTGGTAGTCCTGCAGCGTGCACTCGCCGGCCTTGTCGCAGATGCCGCAGTCGACCGGGTGGTTGAGCAGGATGAACTGCAGCGTGGCCTTGCGGTGCTCGCGGACGAGCTCGGAGTCGGTCAGCACCCGCATGCCCTCGGCGACCGGCATGTTGCAGGCGATCTCGACCCACTCCTTGCCTTCGGGCTGCACGCCGCAGATCCGGCAGTTGCCGTGGATCGACAGCGACTTGTGCCAGCAGAAGTACGGAATGTAGTAGCCGTTGCGCAGCGCCGCCTGGAGGACGGTCTCGTCGGCCTCGGCCTGCACCGGCTGCCCGTTGATGAAGATCTCAGGCATGGAGCCGGGCACCTCGAGATTTCCCCCGAGCTTCGAGCGCTTGTGCTCGATGTAGTGGTCGAACTCGTCGCGGTACTTGTTCAGGATGCCCACGGTCGCGTAGCCCGCCGCGTCGCCCATCCCGCAGATCGTCGTGCCGTCGTTGAGCTTCGAGATCTCGTACAGGCGGTCGATGTCCTCGGGCACGCCCTTGCCGGCGACGATGCGGTCGATGATCCGGTGCATCCAGCCCATGCCCTCGCGGCAGGGCGTGCACTGGCCGCAGGACTCGTGGTGGTAGAAGCGCAGCATCACCTGCAGCAGGCGCACCATGCAGGTGCCCTCGGCGATGGCGATCATGCCGCCGGAGCCGAGCGACGACTCCGGCGCCCTCGAGCGATGCCTTGTCGTAGGTGAGCGGCTCGCACTCGCGCGGCCGTGAGCACCTTGGTCGAGATCCCGCCCGGGATCAGGCCTTGAGCTTCGCGCCGCCGAGCATCCCGCCGCAGTCCTGGAACAGGAACTTCTGCAGCGGGTAGCCGTACTCGACCTCGTAGACGCCGGGCCGGGCGATGTGGCCGGAGATCGAGACGAGCTGCGTGCCCGGGCACTTCGGCACGCCGACCTTCGGTAGGCCTCGGCGCCGTGCATGATGATCCCGGCGATGTTCGACAGCGTCTCGACGTTGTTGACGACCGTCGGCCGCTGGAACAGGCCCTTGACGGTGAGCCGCGGCGGCCGGTTGCGCGGGTATCCGCGCTTGCCCTCGACGGAGGACAGCAGCCCGGACGCCTCGCCGCAGACGTAGGAGCCGGCGCCGCGGACGATCGCGATGTCGCAGGCGAAGTCGGTGCCGAGGATGCCCTCGCCGAAGTAGCCCGCCGCGTACGCCTCCTCGACCGCCGCGGCGAGGCGGCGGTACGGCAGGTCGAACTCGCCGCGGATGTAGACGAAGCAGTTGCGCACCTGCAGCGCGCGCGCGGCGATCAGCATCGACTCGAGCAGCAGGTGCGGCGCGTGCTCGAGGATCCAGCGGTCCTTGAACGTGCCGGGCTCGCCCTCGTCGGCGTTGGCGCACAGGAAGTGGGGCTGGCCGTCGTTGAGCTTGATCGACGGCCCACTTGCGCCCGACCGGGAAGCGCGGCGCCGCCGTGGCCCAGCAGCCCGGACGCGCGTCGATTTCCTTGGTGATGTCTGCGGCGTCATCGCCAGCGCCTTCGCCAGCGCCTGGTAGCCGCCGCGCGCCAGCGTGTCCGCCAGCGTGTGCGACGTGGCGGTCACCGGCGAAGGTCATGATGAGCTGGCGGCCGGGCATGGCTACTTCAGCTCCTCGAGCAGGCGGTCGAGCTTCTCGGGGCTCAGTTCTCGTGGTAGGTGTCGTTGACCATCACCACCGGCGCCGTGCCGCAGGAGCCGAGGCACTCGACGGTCGACAGCGTGTAGCGCCCGTCGGCGGTCGTCTGGCCCGGCGCGACGCCGAGCCTCTTCGACTCAGGTGATCGATCAGCTTCTCGGCGCTCACGCATCGAGCAGGCGACGTTGCGGCAGGCCTGCACGTGCCAGCGGCCGATGGGCTTGCGGCGGAACATGCGTGTAGTACGAGCAGCACCTCCTCGATCTGGATCCGCGGCACGCCGAGGTACTCGACCAGGCCGTCGATGTCCTCGTCGGCGACGAAGCCGCGGTCCTCCTGGATGCGGCGCACGCACATCATGCACCAGCGAGGACTCGAAGCCCGCCGGAAAGCGCTTCTTCCATTGCTCGAATTCGGGGATCAGGTGCTTCATCGCGTGGTCGGGTCGCCGTCGGCCTCAGCGGTCGCACTCGCCGCCGATCATGTTGATCGAGCCGAAGGTCGGCGACGATGTCGGCGAGCTGGTAGCCGTCGAGCATCCTGTGCACGCCGCCCATCGCGACGAAGCACGGCGAGCGGACGTGGACCTTCCACGGCACGCCGCTCGCCGGTCGCTGACGAGGTAGAAGCCGAGCTCGCCGTTGGGCGACTCGTGCGCGCTGTAGACCTCGCCGGCCGGCACCTTCGGGCCGTCCATGATCACCTTGAAGTGGTTGATCAGCGACTCGATCTCGGTGTAGACGGCCGCCTTCTCCGGCAGCACGCAGCGGCGGTCGTCGACGTTGATCGGGCCTTCCGGCAGCATGTCGGCGAGCTGGCGCATCATGTAGACCGACTCGTCCATCTCGCGCATGCGCACGTAGTAGCGGTCGTAGTTGTCGCCCTTGATCCCCACCGGCACGTCGAAGTCGAGCTCGGCGTAGGCGAGGTAGGGCGTGTCCTTGCGCAGGTCGCGCGGCGCGCCGGTCGAGCGCAGGATCGGGCCGGTGTAGCCGTAGTCGAGCGCGTCGGCGGTGGAGATCGTCCCGACGTCGCGCATGCGGTCGATGAAGATCCGGTTGCGGTCGACGAGGCCGTGGACGCGGCCGACGAAGTCCTCGTACTGGGTCAGGATCTCGAGGAGGCGCGTCGAGCCAGCCGTCGGGCAGGTCGCGGGCCACGCCCGCCGATGCGCCCGTAGGAGTAGGTCACGCCGCGCGCCGGTCAGCCCGGCCAGGTGCTCGTACATGAAGTCGCGGATCATCACCAGGTAGAGGAACGCGGTCATCGCGCCCAGCTCCATCAGCCCGGCCGCGACACAGGTCAGGTGGTCGACGAGGCGCGAGTACTCGGACAGCAGCGTGCGCAGGTAGCGGCAGCGCGGCGTGATCTCGATCCCCATCAGCTTCTCGACCGCCTCGCAGTAGGCGAAGTCGTTGATCAGCGCGGAGCACGTAGTTGAGGCGGTCGACGTAGGGGATCAGGTTGTGCCAGGTGTGCGACTCGCACTCCTTCTCGAAGCCGCGGTGCAGGTAGCCCGGGTGGATGTCGGTGCGCAGCACGCGCTCGCCGTCGAGCTCGGCGATGATCTGCACCGTGCCGTGGGTGGCCGGGTGCGACGGGCCGATATTGACGATGACGGTGTCGTCGCCTCGCTGCCGTCGAACGCGGGGCGGACCGGGTTGGGGAGTCTCGTGTCCACGTCGTCGTCGGCGCCGGTAGGGCACGCAGCGGCTGCTCGTGCTCCTTGGCGTAGTCCTTGCGCAGCGGGTGGCCCGACGAAGCCCTCGTAGAGCAGGACCGGACGCAGGTCGGCGTTGCCGCGGAAGCCGATGCCGTACATGTCGTGGCACTCGCGCTCCATGAATCCGGCCGCGCCGTACAGCGGCAGCAGCGAGTCGACGACGGGGTCGGCCTCGGGCACGCGCGCCTTGAGACGGATGCGCACGTGGTGCTGCGTCGAGTAGAAGTGCCAGACGACCTCGAAGCGCGGCGTCTGCGGCAGCCAGTCGACCGCAGTCACGTCGAGGAACAGGTCGAAGCCGAACTCGGCCTTGAGGCGGCCGACGGCGGCGAGCACGGCATCCGGGGGCAGCGTCAGCACGAGTATTCCGTGCGCGACGCCGGCGGACGTCGCCGCCGGGGCCAGCGCTTCGGACACGCGATCGAGGATGCCGGCGGCCACGCTCAGAAGTCCTTGGTCACGATCGGATGGCGCGAGCGGCCGATCAGGTCCTGCAGCTTCATGATGCCGTCGATCACCATCTCCGGCCGCGGCGGGCACCCCGGGACGTAGATGTCGACGGGGATGATCCGGTCGATGCCGGCGACCGCGGCGTAGTTCTGGTAGAAGCCGCCGGAGATCGCGCAGACGCCGAAGGCCATCACCCACTTCGGCTCGCACATCTGGTCGTAGACGGTCTTGAGCACCGGCGCCTGCTTGTGCGTGACCGTGCCGACGACCATCAGCAGGTCGGCCTGGCGCGGCGAGAAGCGCGGCAGCGCGGCGCCGAAGCGGTCGGTGTCGTACGGCGACGAGGACACCGCCATGAACTCCATCGCGCAGCAGGCGGTGACGAACGGGTACGGGAACAGCGAGAACCTGCGCGCCCAGCCGATCAGCTCGTCCTTCTTGGTCGTCAGGTACTCGAACGCCGCCGACTTGCCGCCGGCCGCGTGGATCGGAATCGTCGCCGGGCCGCCGGCCGCGGGGGGGGTCACTCGGTCACCCCTTCGATCAGCTTCGCCTTGTACACGTAGAGCAGGATCAGGACGAGCAGCGCGACGAACACCCCGAACGTGAACAGCATGAACCCGGTGACCGGCTGTGCGCCCAGCGCCCAGAGGAAGAGGAACACCGTCTCGAGGTCGAACAGGATGAAGACGATGGCCACCGCGTAGTACTTGATCGGGATCGCCTTGACGTTGCGCGTGTCGACCGGCGTGGCGCCGCACTCGAACGGCTCGAGCTTGGCCGCGCTCGACACCGGCTTCGGGCCGAGGTAGCGGTTCATCAGCAGCGTGGTGAACACGAAGCCCATGATCGCGAGCAGGTAGAGCAGGAAGATGACGTACGGATTCATCGTGGAATGCGGTCGCTCTGCTGCGGTTTCGGGGGCTTCCCTCTGGCTCGCGCCCTGCCGGTATTGCTCGCCGGCGGTACGCACTGCGTGAGTCTAATCAGCTTCGCCGGCGCGCGGTTGACGCAGGTCAAACGACGGCGACGGCCGGCCGCGCGGGCGCCCGGACTGCCGATCCCGGGGTCGGGCGCGCCCGGGTGTGCCCGTGCGCGCGGCCGGGTCGGTGCGCCTCAGCGCCTGGCGTAGCTCGGGTAGCTCGGGTCGTACATCTGTGAGCGCATGAACGCGAGCATGTCCGCCGGCCTCGGCGCCGTGGCGTGGCCCTGCGCGTAGATGACCTCGCCGACGGCGGCGGCGATGTGCGCCGAGACCTCGCGCACCCTCGGCAGCGGCGGGTAGAGGCTGCCCTGCGCGAGGTCGGCGGGGTTGACCTGGTCGGCCAGCGCGCGCGCCGACGCCATGAACATCTCGTCGGTGACGCGCGTGGCGCCGGTGGCGACCGCGGCCAGCCCGACGCCGGGGAAGATGTACGAATTGTTGCCCTGCCGGGGCACGTGCGTCCGGCCGCCGAGGTTGACCGGGTCGAACGGGCTGCCGCAGGCGAACAGCGCCCGGCCGTCGGTCCCGCGATACGCCTCCTCGGCGGTGCACTCGGACTGCGAGGTCGGATTCGACAGCGCGAACACGATCGGCCGCTCGTTGATCGCCGCCATCTCCTGCAGCACTTCCGGCGTGAACGTGCCGCCGACGGCGGCCACGCCGATGATCGCGGTGGGCCGCAGCGCCTTGACCGCCGCCGGAAAGTCCGTGATCGGGCGCGTGGTCGTGCGCGTAGGGCTGCTTGTGGTGCGCGAGGCCGCTGCGACCGGCGACGACGAGGCCCTTGGAGTCGACCAGCCAGCACTGCCGGCGGGCGTCGGCCAGGGAGCTGCCTTCGCTCACCATCGCCGCCACCGTCAGGTCGGCGATGCCGGTCGCCGCCTCGCCGGCGCCGAAGAACAGGATCTTCTGCTCGGCGAGCTTGCCGCCGGTGACGCGCAGCGCCGACAGGATGCCGGCCAGCGCCACCGCGGCGGTGCCCTGGATGTCGTCGTTGAAGCGTGCAGATGCGGTCGCGGTACTTCTCCAGCAGCCGGAACGCGTTGTGGTTGGCGAAGTCCTCGAACTGGACGACCACCCCGGGGAAGACCTCCTGCGTCGCCGCGATGAACTCGTCGACCAGCTCGTCGTACGCGGCGCCGGTGACGCGCTTCTGGTGCAGGCCGATGTAGAGCGGATCGGCGAGCAGCTTCTCGTTGTTGGTGCCCACGTCGAGCATGACCGGCAGGCACTGCGTCGGGTGGATGCCGGCGCAGGCGGTGTAGAGCGCGAGCTTGCCGACCGGGATGCCCATGCCGTTGGCGCCGAGGTCGCCCAGCCCGAGGATGCGCTCGCCGTCGGTGACGACGATCATCGCGACGTCGCGGTACGGCCAGTTGCGCAGGATGTCGGCGATGCGGCCCCGGTCGTGCGCGCCGATGAACAGCCCGCGCGGGCGCTGGAAGATGTGGCCGAACTGCTGGCAGGCGAGGCCGACCGTCGGCGTGTAGATGATCGGCATCATCTCGTCCGGATTGTCGATCACGATCCGGAAGAACAGCGCCTCGTTGCGGTCGTGCAGCGCCGCGAGGTTGATGAACTTCTCGAGGCTGGTCGGCTTGCGGCGGAAGTTCTCGAGGATCCGCGCCACCTGCTCCTCCTGCGAGAGCACGTGCGCGGGCAGCAGGCCGCGGATGCCCAGCGCGTCGCGCTCGGCCTCGGTGAACGCCATGCCCTTGTTCAGCGTCGGCTCGCGCAGCAGCGCGGTGCCCCTGGGAAACCACGCGGGAATGCGCGCGCGCGTCGGGCCCTGCTCGGTCTGGCTCATATCCTTCTCTCCTTGGGTTGTCGGGGGATGGGGCTACGCGCCAGACGCGCCCGGCTTTCCTCCCCCTATGCTCGTCAAATCGTTTCCGGCACCATCTTGATCGCGCCGCAGGGGCACTCGGCCACGCAGATGCCGCAGCCCTTGCAGTAGTCGTAGTTGAACTGGAACCGCTTGCCCGGCCCGAGCTTGATCACGGCGTTGTCGGGGCACACGCCGTAGCAGTTGTCGCACTCGAAGCAGTTGCCGCAGGACAGGCAGCGCCGCGCCTCGAACAGCGCGTTTCCCTCGTCGAGGCCGCTCACCACCTCCTCGAACGTCGACTGGCGGCGCATGATGTCGAGCAGCGGCCGCACCGTCTTCGGCGCGTCGCTGTAGTACCAGGCGTTGAGGTTGCCGAAGGTGGCGATCTCGTGCTTCTCCGCGGGCACCCAGGGCGTGCCGGAAAGCCAGCCGTCGATGTGCCGCGCCGCCTTCTTGCCGTGGCCCGCGGCGACGGTCACCGTGCGCTCGGAGGGCACCATGTCGCCGCCGGCGAAGATGCCGGGATACCCCGTCATCATGTTCGGGCCGACCTGCACGACGCCGTCGTCGATCGCGAGGCCGGGCACGCCGTCGAGCAGCGAGAGGTCGACGTCCTGGCCGAGCGCCAGCACCAGCGAGTCGGCCTCGAGCGTCTCGAACTCGCCGGTCGGCTGCGGGAAGCCCTTGTCGTCGAGCGCCATCTTCTCGACGGTCAGCGTGCCTTCGTCGGCCATGTTCTTGATCGTGGACAGCCACTTGATCAGGATGCCCTCCTGCAGCGCCTCCTCGACCTCGAAGTCGTGCGCCGGCATCTTCTCGCGCGTGCGGCGGTAGACGATGATCGCCTCGCTGGCGCCCAGCCGCTTGGCGGTGCGCGCGACGTCGAGCGCCGTGTTGCCGCCGCCGTAGACGACGACGCGGCGACCGAGCATCGGCTGCTCCTCGCCCTCCATGCTGCGCAGCACCGACACCGCGTCGAGCATGCGCGCAGCGGCGCCGGCGGGGATGTACGCCCGCTTGGCGATGTGCGCGCCGACGGCGAGGAACGCGGCGTCGAATCCGCCCGCGGCCATCGTTTCGCGGATGTCGGCGACCTTGGTGTCGAGCTGGAGCTCGACGCCAAGGTCGAGGATGCGCTGGACCTCGCCGTCGAGCACGTCGCGCGGCAGCCGGTACTTGGGGATGCCGAAGCGCATCATGCCGCCCGGCGAACGGTCCGGCCTCGACGATCTTCACCGCGTGGCCGAAGCGGCGCAGGTGATACGCGGCGGCGAGGCCCGACGGGCCCGCGCCGACGACCAGGACGCGCTTGCCCGTCTCGCGCGCAGGGGGCTCGAACTTCCAGCCCTGCTTCAGCGCCTCGTCGCCGAGGAAGCGCTCGACCGAGTTGATGCCGACCGGCTTCGTCGAGCTGGCCGCGGTTGCACGCGCCCTCGCAGGGGTGGTAGCAGACGCGGCCCATGACCGCGGGCAGCGGGTTGTCGGCGGTCAGCGCGCGCCACGCCGCCTCGTAGTCGCCGCCCTCGGCGTGGTAGAGCCAGTGCTGGATGTTTTCGCCGGCGGGGCAGGCGTGGTTGCACGGCGGCAGCCGGTCGAGGTAGACCGGCCGGCTGGTGCGCCAGGAGCCGGTCTTGTTGGCGAGGCTCGAGCCGACGTCGAGGGTGATGGCGAAAGGCTTTTCCATGAGGGGTTCTCCAGTCGCCCAACAGGCCGAAGCGGGCGATGTTGCGGTCGGCCGCGGCCTGGATCTGCGCGATGCGCGTCGCGTCCGGCTGCTTGCCGAACAGGTGGGCGAAACGCTTCTGCAGCTTCAGGTATTCGTCGACGGGCACCTGCTGGCGGATCCTGGTCCGGCCGGTGACCTCGCCGTGCTCGGCCTCGAACAGCGGGAACAGGCCGGACTCGACCGCCAGCCGGGCGATGCGGATGGTGTCGGCCGGCGCCGAGCCCCAGCCCAGCGGGCAGGGCACGTGGATGTGGATGTAGCGCGCGCCGTGGATGCCCATCGCCCGCGTGACCTTGAACTCGAGGTCGCGCAGGTTGGCGACACTCGCGGTGGCGACGTAGGGGATGTCGTGCGCCATCGCGATCAGCGGCACGTTCTTGCCGGTGCCGGCCACGTTGCCCGGGTCGTGGCCGACCGCAGGCGTGGTGGCGGTCCGCGCCGCCGGCGGCGTGGCGCTCGAGCGCTGCACGCCGGTGTTCATGTAGGCCTCGTTGTCGTAGCAGATGTAGAGCACGTCGTCGTTGCGCTCGAACATGCCCGGACAGGCAGCCGAAGCCGATGTCGGTGGTGCCGCCGTCGCCGCCCTGCGCGACGACGCGCACGTCGTTGCGGCCCTTGACGCGCATCGCCGCGGCGATGCCGGTGGCCACCGCCGCGGCGTTGCCGAACAGCGAGTGGATCCACGGGATCTGCCACGAGGTCTCCGGATACGGCGTCGAGAACACCTCGAGGCAGCCGGTCGCGTTGACGGCGATGATCTGGTTGCCGGTGGCGCGCATCGCGGCGTCGATCGCGTAGCGCGCGCCGAGCGCCTCGCCGCAGCCCTGGCACGCGCGGTGCCCGGAGTTCAGCGAATTGGTGCGCTCCATGTTCGCCTGCACCGTGCGCTCGTCCTCGGCGAGCAGCCGGTTGCCGACGGTGAAGGTTCCGGTCTGGTAGAACTTGACGGTCTGCAGTTCCATGACGAAGCTTCCTCTGCTAGCCGATCTGCGAGCCGACGGTGCCCATGTCGCGCAGGATTGTCTCGGCCGTGGGGCCGGTGCGCCGCCCGTGGGTCTCGCGCTCGAGCTCGTGGCTGACGACGTCGGCGTTGAGATCGAGGAAGGTCACCTGCTCCAGCTCGTCGGCGCCGGCGTCGCTCGAACAGCTGCCGCAGGCTCGCCTGCGTGATCGAGCGCCCGCCCAGCCCGGCGACCACCGTGTAGCCCTTGAGCTGGATGCCCGACAGCGCCATGCGCACGCCGTCCGACACGATCCCGCCGATGCCCACCGCGAAGCACTTCTCGAGCACCACGACCCGCTTCGCGTTCTGCAGCGCCTCGCGCAGCGCGACCAGCGGGAAGGGGCGGAACGAGCAGATGCCGACCGAGCCGATCGCGGTGCCGGCGTCGCGCATCTCGTCGATCACCTCCTTCACGGTGCCGTTGCACCGAGCCCAGCGCGACGACCACCGTCTCGGCGCCTTCGGTGCGGTAGGGGCGGATCAGGCCGCCCGAATCGCGGCCGAACTGCTGCTTGAACTCGGCCGACAGATGCGGGATCAGCTCGCAGCGCGCGCAGCTGCTTGTGGTGCGCGAGGTAGCGCACCTCCATGAACGCCTCGGGGCCGACCATCGCGCCGATCGACACCGGGTTCGGCGGTGTCGAGCACCTGCCGCGGCTCGAACGGCGGCAGGTAGGCGTCGACCTGCGCCTGCGTGGGCATGTCGACGCGGTCGTAGGCGTGGGTGAGGATGAAGCCGTCCATGCACACCATCACCGGGCAGGAGAGCTCCTCGGCCAGCCGGAACGCCTGGATGTGCAGGTCGAGCGCCTCCTGGTTGGTCTCGGCGAACAGCTGGATCCAGCCGGCGTCGCGCATCGACATGCTGTCCGAGTGGTCGTTCCAGATGTTGATCGGCGCGCCGATCGCGCGGTTGCCGATGGTCATCACGATCGGCAGCCCGAGGCCGGAGGCGTTGTAGACCGCCTCGGCCATGAACAGCAGGCCCTGGCTGCTGGTCGCCGTGTAGGCGCGCGCGCCCGCGGCCGAGGCGCCGATCGCCACCGACAGCGCGGCGAATTCGCTCTCGACGTTGATGAACTCGCAGCCCGCGAGCTCGCCCGCCTTCACCATCTCGCCCAGGCCCTCGACGATGTGCGTCTGCGGCGTGATCGGGTAGGCGCAGATGACCTGCGGCCGGCACAGCGCGATGGCCTCGGCGACCGCGCGCGAACCTTCGATCTGCTTACAGCATGCGACTCGCCTCCTTCGCCGCGGCGATCAGGCCGTGCGCCTCGGTCGCGGCGGCGACGTTCTTCTCGGCGATCGCCGCCGGGAACTTCTCGCGGATGGCCGCGACCACCGACGCCAGCCGGATCTGCCCGCTGATCGCGGCGAAACCGCCGAGCAGCGCGGCGTTCGGCACCGGCCGGCCGACGTGCTTCATCGCGAGCTCGGTCGCCGGCAGCGTGCACAGCCTCGAGGCGTGGAACCGGCGGGCGAAGTCCGACAGGCCGAGCGCGTCGAAGCCGCGCGTCGAGTTGATCAGGATGTAGCCTTCGGGCGACAGGCCGTGGAACAGGTCGACCTGGTGCAGCAGCGTCGGGTCCTGGACGATCAGCGCGTCGGGCGCGATCACCGGCTCGCGCAGCCGGATCTCGCGGTCGTCGATGCGGCAGAACGCCATCACCGGCGCCCCCATCCGCTCCGAGCCGAAGCTCGGAAAGGCCTGCGCGTAGCGGCCCTCGAGAAAGGCCGCGACCGACAGCATCTCGGCGCCGGTCACCACGCCCTGGCCGCCGCGGCCATGAATGCGAATCTGAAACATCGACCTTCTCCGTTTCCGCTGTGCGGGATCGCCGGTACCCGTGACGCCGCCGGCACGCGCTGCAATGGGTGCATGCTGCCTTCATTGCCGAGGGACCCTTTGATTCAGGTCAAGAGACACTTGCGTGCGCGGCATAAGCTTCGGTCTGGCGTCGGCGGGGCCCCTCGGGGAGTGACCGGTCCTGCGTGCCCGACGCCTTCCGAACGACGACGCACTCCGCCGCAGCCGGGGCGGGCAGCGCAAGGAATCGACCCATGGAATCGAGCAACAACCTCATCGCAGGCGTCGGGCTCGCCGCGACGGCGCGCAAGAGCCGCTGGCCCGCCCGGCTCGACCTCGTCCAGAGCGGAACCGGGCTCGTGCTGGCGCTGTTCATGTGGGGCCACATGTTCTTCGTGTCGACGATCCTGATCAGCAACGACGCGATGTGGAAAATAACCAAGTTCTTCGAAGGGTATTTCTTCTTCGGGCCGTTCCTACCCGGTCCTGGTCTCGTTCGTCGTGGCGGGCGTGATTGCGCTGATCGTCGTGCACGCGTTTCTTGCGGTGCGCAAATTCCCGATCAACTACCGCCAGTACTCGACCTTCCGCGGCCACATGAAGATGATGCGGCACGAGGACACCACGCTCTGGTACTGGCAGGTGGTCACCGGCTTCGCGATGTTCTTTGTTGCGGCGCCGCACGTCGTGGATCATGCTCGACCCACCCGGAGATGATCGGGCCGTACGGCTCGGCCTACCGGGTCTGGACCGGCGACTACTGGGCCGCTGTACATGGTGCTGCTGCTGGCGGTCGAGCTGCACGGCGGCATCGGCCTGTATCGCCTCGCGGTGAAGTGGGGGTGGTTCGCCGGGCCGGATCCCAACGCCACGCGCAAGCGGCTGAAGACGCTCAAGTGGGCGCTGACCGCATTCTTCCTCGTGCTGGGCTTCGCCACGCTCGCGGCCTACATCAAGATCGGCATCACGCATGCGCGCCAAGTACGGTGAGCACTACGTTCCCGGCAGCGCAACAGGCGGCGCCGCAGGGGGTGAAGCCATGAAGGTCATCTATACCGACGTGCTCGTGATCGGCGGCGGGCTCGCGGGCCTGCGGGTGGCGATCGGCGCCCGGCGCCGCGGCCACGACGTGCTCATCCTGTCGCTGGTGCCGCCAAGCGCTCGCACTCGGCGGCCGCGCAGGGCGGGATGCAGGCCAGCCTCGCCAACGTGATCAAGGGCCAGGGCGACAACGAGGACGTCCACTTCGAGGACACGGTCCGCGGCAGCGACTGGGGTGCGGACCAGCGTGTGGTCCGGATGTTCGTCAACACCGCGCCGAAGGCCGTGCGCGAGCTGGCGGCGTGGGGCGTGCCGTGGAGCCGCGTGCGCCGCGGCGACCGCGACGTGATCATCAACGGCCAGCGGGTGACGATCACCGAGCGCGACGAGGCCCACGGGCTGGTCGCGCAGCGCGACTTCGGCGGCACCAAGAAGTGGCGCACCTGCTACGTCTCCGACGGCACCGGCCACGCGATGCTGCTACGACGATGGGCGACCAGGCGATCGGCGCGCAGATTCCCGTGCACGAGCGCACCGAGGCGATCGCGCTGATCCACGACGGCGGCCGCTGCTACGGCGCGATCGTGCGCAACCTGATCACCGGCGAACTGGTCGCCTACGTCGCCAAGGCGACCTGCATCGCCACCGGCGGCGCCGGGCGCATCTACCGCGTCACGACCAACGCCGTGATCTGCGAGGGCATGGGCGCCGGCCATCGCGCTGGAAACCGGCGTCGCCACGCTGGGCAACATGGAGGCCGTCCAGTTCCATCCGACCGGCATCTTCCCGGCCGGCATCCTGCGTCACCGAGGGCTGCCGCGGCGACGGCGGCCTGCTCAAGGACGTCGACGGGCACCGCTTCATGCCCGACTACGAGCCGGAGAAGAAGGAGCTGGCCTCGCGCGACGTGGTGTCGCGGCGGATGGAGGAGCACATCGCGCAAGGGCAAGGGTGCCAAGTCGCCGCTTCGGCGACCACCTCTGGCTCGACATCACGCTGCTGGGCGAGAAGCACATCAAGCACAACCTGCGCGAGGTCAAGGAGATCTGCCAGTACTTCCTCGGCATCGACCCGGTCGAAGGAGTGGATCCCGGTGCGGCCGGCGCAGCACTACACGATGGGCGGCGTGCGCACCGACCACACGGGGCAGAGCCCGAACCTGAAGGGACTGTTCGCCGCGGGCGAGGCCGCCTGCTGGGACATGCACGGCTTCAACCGCCTGGGCGGCAACTCCGTCGCGGAGACGGTGGTCGCCGGCATGATCGTCGGCGAGTACATCGCCGATTTCTGCGACCGCCTCGACAACGACGTCGACATCCCGACCGCGCTCGGTCCACGAATTCCTGCGATCGCGAGCAGGGCAAGCTCGACGCGCTGGTCGACGCGCAGCGGCAGCGAGGACGCCTCCGCGATCAAGGCGCGGATGCAGGACCTGATGACGGCCAAGGTCGGCATCTTCCGCCGCGGCGAGGACCTGCAGGCGGCGGTCGACGAGCTGCAGCAGCTGCTGCAGACGAGCCGCAACATCGGCTTGCGCGACAAGTCGCCGCGGCGCGAACCCCGAGCTCGTCACCGCGTACCGGGTGCAGAAGATGCTGAAGCTCGCGCTGTGCATCGCCTACGGCGCGCTGGTGCGCACCGAGAGCCGCGGTGCGCACTTCCGGCGAGGACTACCCGCGGCGCAACGACGCCGAGTGGCTGAAGCGCACCCTCGCCAACTGGCAGGGCGAGGCGGACACGCTGCCCTCGCTCGCGTAGGAGGCGCTCGACATCGGCGCGATGGAGCTGCCGCCCGGCTGGCGCGGCTACGGCGCCAAGGACTACGTCGACCACCCGGATACGGCGAAGCGCGCCGCCGAAATCGAGGCGGTGAAGGCGAAGATGGCCGGCGCGCCGCGCTACGCGGTGCAGGAGGCGCTGATGCCGTATGAAACGCTGCTGCCCGAGCGGCTGCGCGGGCACAACGAGCGCATCGACGAACCCCTCGACGAATCCAGCGAGTCCGCAAAATGAACGACGCCACCATCAAGATCGTCCCGGCCGCGAAGGCCGGCAACGGCGGCAACGGCGACGCGCGACCGCCAGCTCACGATCAGCGTGCTGCGCTACAACCCGCAGGAGCCGTCGCGCCCGCCGCGCATGCAGAGCTACGAGGTCGAGGAAGCCGACGGCATGACGCTGTTCATCGCCCTGAACGAGATCCGCGAGAAGCAGGACCCGTCGCTGCAGTTCGACTTCGTCTGCCGCGCCGGCATCTGCGGCAGCTGCGCGATGGTGATCAACGGGCGGCCCACGCTCGCCTGCCGCACGCTGACCAAGAACCTCGGCCCGGAGATCACGCTGGCGCCGCTGCCGTTCTTCGAGCTGATCGGCGACCTGTCGGTCAACACCGGCAAGTGGATGCGCGGCATGAGCGAGCGGCTCGCCGGCTGGCTGCACATGAAGGATCCGAATCCCGACCTGCGCCGGATGGAGCAGAAGATGGATCCGGACCTCGCCGACAAGATCTACGAGCTCGACCGCTGCATCGAGTGCGGCTGCTGCGTGGCCGCCTGCGGGACGGCGCGGATGCGCAAGGACTTCGTCGGCGCGGTGGGGCTCAACCGGGTCGCCCGCTTCCGCCTCGACCCGCGCGACGCGCGCACCGACGACGACTTCTACGAGGTGATCGGCGACGACGACGGCGTGTTCGGCTGCATGTCGCTGCTCGCCTGCCACGACGTCTGCCCGAAGGACCTGCCGCTGGCCACGCAGATCGCGTTCATGCGGCGCAAGATGGCGGCGATGGGCTGGGGCTGATCCCGCGCCGCGACGGACGCCGCTCCCGCCGGTCCGGGGGAGGGCTCATCGCGGCGGTCGGGCGGTGCGGGAGGGCCGGCGCAACTTCCCCTTTTCCAAGTGTTGTGTGATGATCCCGCGGGACGCCGCGGCGGCCTGCGCACGGGTGCCGGGATCGCCGGATTCGCCCGTTGCGAGGGCGCCGGCTGCGGCGCGGGACGACAACAGGAGGGGAGAGATGACAGGCAGACGCGAGGTTCGTCGTGGTCTCATCGTCGCGGCGGCGGGTGCGCTGGCCGCGGTCGGCATCGGCGCCTGGTCGCCGCCGGCCAGTGCCGACAACGTCGTGCTGCGGATGTCGACGCCGGCCACGGCGACCGACAACCGCTCGCTGGGGCTGGAGCAGGTGTTCGCGCCGGCGATCAAGGGCTTCGCCACCTACGAGCCGCACTACGGCGCGACGCTGTTCAAGCAGGGCACCGAGCTCGAGGCGATCGCGCGCGGCAACCTCGACATGTCGATCACCTCCGCGCAGGAGCTCGCCACGCTGATCCCGGCGTGGTCGATCTTCACCGCCGGCTACCTGATGCGCGACGGCGAGCACCAGAAGAAGGTCTTCGCCAGCGACATCGGCAAGGAGATGTACAAGCTGGCCGAGGACAAGCTCGGCGTGAAGCTGCTCACCGTCATCTATCTCGGCCGCCGCCAGCTCAACCTGCGCGGCACCAAGCAGATCAACGTGCCCGAGGACCTCGCCGGCGTGAAGCTGCGGATGCCGGGGACCGACGCCTGGCAGTTCCTGGGCAAGGCGCTGGGCGCGAACCCGCTGCCGCTCGCGTTCACCGAGGTCTACACCGCGCTGCAGACCGGCGCCATCGACGGCCAGGACAATCCGCTGCCGACCGACCGCGACTCCAAGTTCTACGAGGTCACCAACCAGATCGTGCTGACCAGCCACCTGGTCGACATGAACTTCCTCGCCATCAGCAAGAAGGTCTTCGACAAGTTCACGCCGGCGCAGCAGAAGACGCTGCAGGACGCCGCCGTGAAGGCGGCCGACTGGACGCTGGAGAAGCAGCTGGCCACCGAGGCGGAGCTCGAGGGGTTCTTCAAGGCGAAGGGGCTCAAGGTCTACACGCCCAACGTCGACGCGTTCCGGACGCGGGTCCAGAAGATGTACCTCGAGTCCAAGTACGCGAAGGACTGGCCGCCCGGGATGCTCGAGCGCATCAACGCGATCAAGTAGACGCGCAATGCCGGCCGTGCAGCGCACGCTGCGCTGGTTGCGGGCAAGGGCGGACAACGTGGCGGTGGGGTTGCTCACCGCCATGTTCGTTTCGTTCGTCGTCCAGATCGTCTCCCGCTACGTCTTCAACCATCCGCTGGGCTGGACGCTGGAGGCCTGCCTCACCACGTGGCTGTGGCTGGTGTTCTGGGGGTCCGCGTTCGTCCTCGACGACGGCGACCACGTGAAGTTCGACATGTTCTACCTGGCGGGCGGCGAGCGCCTGCGCCGCGCCTTCGCGCTGGTCTCGGCGCTGGCGATCTGCGCCGGGTTCGTCGCCGCGCTGCCCGCGACCCTCGACTACATCACCTTCTACAAGATCAAGCGCAGCTCGACGCTGGAACTGCGCCTGGACGTCGTCTTCAGCGTGTACGCGCTGTTCGCGGTCTCGATCATCATCCGCTATGGCATCCGCGCATGGCGGCTGGCGCGCGGACGCTCCGTCGACGGGGTGGACAACGGGCCGGCGCCGTGAGCCTGGCCTTCGGCGCCTGCCTGCTGATCCTGTTCGCGCTGGCGGCGATCGCGGCGCCGATCGCGCTGTCGATGATCGTCGCGGCGATCGTCTACCTCGCGCTCAAGGGGCAGGACCTCGGCCTCGCCGCCGAGCAGATCCTGCAGGGCCTCTACGACAGCTTCGTCCTGCTGGCCGTGCCGCTGTTCATCGTCGCCGCCAACATCATGAACGCCGGCACGATCAGCGAGCGGCTGCTGAACTTCTGCGTGCTGCTGGTCGGCCGCTTCCGCGGCGGGCTGGGCCACGTCAACGTCGTGGCCAGCCTCATCTTCTCCGGCATGTCGGGCTCCGCGGTGGCCGACGCGGCGGGCATCGGCAAGATCATCATCGAGATGATGACCAAGGGCGGACGCTACCCGCCCGGCTACGCGGCGGCCATCACGGCGGCGTCGGCGACGATCGGGCCGATCATCCCGCCGTCGATCCCGATGGTCATGTACGCGCTGGTGTCCGACTCGTCGATCGGCTACCTGTTCCTCGGCGGCATCCTGCCCGGCCTGCTGATGGGCGTCGTGCTGATGGCGATGAACTGGCGCCTCGCGGTGAAGCGCCGTTTCGCGGTCGAGCGCGCCGTTCCGACCGCGCAGCTGCCGCGGCTCGCGGTGCGCGCCTTCCCGGCGCTGCTGATGCCCGTGATCCTGCTCTACGGCATCTACGGCGGCGTCACGACGCCGACCGAGGCGGCGGCGGTCGCCGCCGCCTACGCGCTGCTGCTGGCGGCGTTCTTCTACCGCGCGCTGGGCTGGAAGGAGCTGTACACGGTCCTGTCCACCAGCGCCCGCGCGTCGGCGTCGGTGGGGCTGCTGATCGGCGGCGCGCTGATCTTCAACTACATCGTCGCCAGCGAGAACATCCCGAGCGCGTTGTCGGGCGCGCTGACGGGGCTCGACGTCTCGCCGCTCGCCTTCCTGCTCGGCGTCAACGTGCTGTTCCTGGCGCTGGGCTGCATCCTCGACGCGACGACGATGATCCTGGTCATCGTGCCGCTGTTCGTCCCCACCTGCCGCGCACTGGGGATCGACCTCGTGCACTTCGGCGTGGTGATCGTGGTCAACGCGATGATCGGGCTCATCACGCCGCCCTACGGCGTGCTGCTGTTCGTCATCAACGCCACGACCGGAATCCCGCTGCGCGACATCATCCGCGAGATCTGGCCGTTCATCGCGGTGCTGCTGGCGGCGCTGCTGATCATGATCCTGGCGCCGGAAGTGGTGCTGTGGGTGCCGCAGCTGTTCGGGTACAAGGGGGTCTGATCGATCGGCACCGGCGGCCTTGACACGAGGTCGCCGCGGGACTAGCTTTGAACTGCGCCGGGCGATGGGGCAGGACGGATGCAGGAACGTCGCGCCGGCGCGGCCGAGGCAGAATTCGTGTGCGCACACGAAGGCCGGTTGAGGGCCCGGCAAACCCCGGTGCGTGGCAAACCGCGAGTCGCGGAGTGCGCGTTGTGCAACACGGCTGGAACTCGGCAGGCGGGCAAGGCGCCTGCGGGTTCGCGCGATGGCGGGGGGGCCCGCGGCGCGGATTCATCCCGACGAGGACGGCCCGCGCGCTGACGACCAACGCCTGTCTCCGTCGAATGGGTTCACCCATCTTTGGGTGACGTGAGTTTCGCCGGTCGCTCCCTGGCCCGGTTCGGCGGGTTTCCATACCCGCCACGGCCTTCCCCGCTTCGGCGGGATGCGGACGACCGTCTCCGAAACGCAAAGGCTCGAGCTCATCCCTCGAGCCTTTGCATTTCCGGCGCGCGGCCGGGCGGGGCGGCGGCGGTTATACTCGGCATCGTCCGCGCTTCGCGCGGACCCGCGTGCCGTTTTGCCCTTCCCGCCCACTCCGCCGTCACGTGCGCCACTACGACGCCGCCGCCATCCGCGCCCGCCTGCCGTGGCCGCGCATGCTCGCCGCGCTCGACGCGGCGCTCGCCGCCGACGTCGCGGCGCCGCTGCGCACGAATCACGCGATCGACGTCCCCGGGATGCCGGCCGCATCGCTGCTGCTGATGCCGGCGTGGCGCACGGGCCGCCGGATCGGCGTCAAGCTCGTCACCGTCTTCCCGGGCAACCGCGCGCGCGGCGAGCGGGCGGTGGCGGCGCTCTACGTGCTGTTCGACGCGCGCGACGGCCGGGTGCTCGCGCTCCTCGACGGCGAGGAGTTGACCGCGCGGCGCACGGCAGGGCGCGTCGGCGTATGCCGCGGCGCGGCTCGCCCGCGCCGACGCCCGCCATCTGGTCATGGTCGGGGCGGGAGGGGTCGCCCGCGCCCTGGTCGAGGCGCACTGCGTCGTCCGACCGATCGAGCGCGTGAGCCTGTGGAGCCGGACCGCCGTCCACGCCGAAGCGGCCGCCGCACGGATGGCGGACGCCGGGCTGCCGGTGCGCGCGTGCCGCGATCTCGAGGCGGCCGTGCGGTCGGCCGACATCGTTTCCTGCGCGACGCTGGCGACGGCGCCGCTGGTGCACGGCGCGTGGCTGGCGCCCGGCACGCACCTCGACCTCGTCGGCGCCTTCAAGGCGCACATGCGCGAGACCGACGACGCGGCGATGCAGCGCGCCGACCTGATCGTCGTCGACGAGCGGACGGCGGCGCTGGCGGAGGGCGGCGACGTCGTGCAGGCGCTCGCCAGCGGCGCGATCCCGGCCGCGAAAATCGCCGCCGAGCTGCGCGACTTCGCGCGCGGCGCGCACCCGGGGCGCACGTCCGACGCGCAGGTGACGGTGTTCAAGTCGGTCGGCTTCGCGCTCGAGGATCTTGCCGCCGCGGAAGCGGTCTACGATGCATCGGACCCCATATGCGAGGCCGCCGGGGGCGCTGGCGCCTGACGCGGCGGCCGGATAACATTCACGACCCCGGGAATGCCCGGAACCGAGCCTACGAGGTGATCTTGCGATGCTGATCTTCCGCCAGCTGTTCGACCCGCAGTCGTCCACCTACACCTATCTCCTCGGCGACGGCCGGGCGAAGGAGGCGGTGCTGATCGATCCGGTGTTCGAGCTGGCGCCCCGCGACGCCGCGCTGGTGGTCGAGCTCGGCCTCAAGCTCCTGTGGACGCTCGAGACGCACGTCCACGCCGACCACGTCACCGGCGCGTGGATGATGAAGAAGCGCTTCGGCAGCGGCATCGCGCTGTCGGCCGACAGCGGCGCCGAGGGCGCCGACCGACTGCTCGCGCACGGCGACCGCATCGATTTCGGCGGCCGCCACCTCTCGGTGCGGGCGACGCCGGGCCACACGCAGAGCTGCGTCACCTACGTCCTCGACGACGAGAGCATGGCGTTCACCGGCGACTGCCTGCTGATCCGCGGCAGCGGGCGCACCGACTTCCAGCAGGGGGATCCGCACGCGATGTACCGCTCGGTGCACAGCCAGATCCTCACGCTGCCGCACGCCTGCCTGCTCTATCCGGCGCACGACTATCGAGGGCTGACCGTGACCAGCGTGGCCGAGGAGCGGGAATTCAATCCCCGGCTCGGCGGCGAGGTCAGCGAGAACGACTTCACCGGCTACATGGGCAACCTCGGGCTGCCGCACCCGAAGAAGATGGACATCGCCGTGCCGGCAAACCTGCGCTGCGGACGGCCCGCCGGCGAGGAGGTCGCCGAGGAGCAGGCGTGGGCGCCGCTGACCTACACCTTCGCCGGCGTCTGGGAGATCGCGCCGCAGACGCTCGAGGAGGCCGCGGCGCCGGTGGAGATCATCGACGTGCGCGAGCCGGACGAGTTCGTGGGACCGCTGGGGCACATCCGCGGCGCCAAGCTGATTCCGCTGGGGCAGCTGGGGCGGCGGCTCGACGAGCTTCCGCGCGACCGCCCGCTGGTCATCGTCTGCCGCTCCGGCGCGCGCTCCGCGCAGGCGACCGTCGCGCTGCAGCGGTCGGGCTTTCCCCGGGTCGCGAATCTCAACGGCGGCATGCTGCGCTGGCGCAGCGAAGGCCACGCCGTCGTGACCGCGTAGCCCGCGTCGTCCCCCGTAGCCCGGGTTGAGCGCAGCGAAACCCGGGTGGTTGCGGCAATGGATCCGACTGCCCCGGGTTTCGCTGCGCTCAACCCGGGCTACGCGTCACGGGCGACGAGCGCCGGAACATCGGGCCGCCACCGAATGCGCCGAACTCCCGGATCCCGGCTCATCAGCGGCCGGCGTAACCGTCGTATCCATACTGGCCGCCGCCACGATAGGCCTACCGTGGACGCGCACCGGCGCCTGATAGCGGACGGCGTACGTCCGGGCATAGACGGGCCGCGGCCGCGTGACCACGACGGGCGGCGCGACGTAGACGCGCCGCGGCGCGACGACGCGTGGCGCTACCACGACGGCCGGCGGCGGCAGGTACACGGGCGCCGGCGCGTAGACGGCCGGTGGCGCGTAGTAGCCGGCCGGCGCCGGATACGCGGCGGGCGCGGCGTAGTAGCCGTCGCCGTAGTAGCCATTGTCGTAGTAGCCGCCCGAGTTCGCCGCGATGCTGGCGCCGGTGATCGCGCCGAGCGCGCCGCCCACCCAGGCGCCGTTGCTGCCGTTGATGCCGTTCCCGATCGCCGCGCCGATGCCGGCGCCGACGAGCGCGCCGAGCGCGGGGTCGCCGGCCGCGGCGGACGGCGACAGCGTTGCGGTCGCCACCGTGGTGGCAAGCGTTGCGATGGCCAGTGTTCTCTTCAGCATGGTCGATCTCCTCTCGCGTGGATCGTGTGCGCTGCCGGTGCGAAGCGCCGGTCGCGCGTCCCGGAAACCTCGAGGGAATCCGGGCTGTCACCCCATTAACGCACGGGGCGCGCGAACGGTGGTCGCCGCCAACAAATTGTTACACCCTGCCCGGACGCGGCGAGCGCCGGGCGGCGCGTCCCGGGGTCTCGAAGTGAGCGCACGCTATCGGCGGCTGGCGCCTGCAGCAACGGGTGGCGGCCGCGCGCTCACTTGTGATTCCACCCGCCGCGGTGCTCGGTCTCGAACTGCGCACGGTCGCGGGCGAAGAATTCGCGCAGCTCCTCGCGGCCGGCCTTGGCTTCGGAGAGCATCTTCACCTCGTCGCTGAAGATCGGAACCAGCGCCTCCAGCGTCGTCAGGTTGTGCCGCCGGAACGCGTCGGCCATCTCGCGCGCGCGGAAGCGATCGACGCCCATGGCCTCGAGCACGTGGCGTCCGGTGCGCAGCGCCGCATCGAAGGTCTCGCGTTCCACCACGCGTCACGCCCCGCGTGCGCAGCGCGACGAAGTGCGCGACGTTGCGGGCCCGGGCGATGATCGGCAGTTGCGGAAAGTGCTCGCGGACGCGGTCGGTCAGCGCCACGCTGTCGCCGATGTCGTCGATCGCGTTGACCAGCAGGCGCGCGTCGGCGGCGCCCGCGGCGCGCAGCAGGTCCAGGCGCGTGGCGTCGCCGTAGTAGACCTGGTAGCCGAACTTGCGCAGCAGCTCGATCTGCTCGGGGTCGTGGTCGAGCACGATCGCGCGGACGCCGTTGGCGAGCAGCAGGCGGCCGACGATCTGCCCGAAGCGGCCGAAGCCGGCGATGATCACCGGGCCGCCGGCCTCGTCGATGGCGTCGGCGTCGCGTTCGGTCGACGCCGCCCGGCGCGCCAGCAGCTTGTCCTGGAGCAGCAGCAGCAGCGGGGTCGCCGCCATCGACAGCGCGACCGCGATCGTCAGCCGGCCCGCCCAGTCGTCGGACAGCACGCCCGCCAGGCGCGCTGCGCCGAACACGACGAAGGCGAACTCGCCGCCCTGCGCCAGCAGCGCCGCGAACAGCCAGCGCTGCCGCGCGGTCACGCCCATCGCGCGGCCGACGAACCACAGCGTGGCGAGCTTCAGCACCAGCAGCCCCGCCAGCAGCGCCGCGATCATCCCGGGGGCGTCGCGCAGCAGGCCGAAATCGATCGACATGCCCACCGAGATGAAGAACAGCCCGAGCAGGAGACCCTTGAACGGCTCGATGTCGGTGACCAGCGCGTGCCGGTACTCGGAGCTCGCGAGCAGCACGCCGGCGAGGAACGCGCCCAGCGCCATCGAGATGCCGGCCAGCGTCATCAGTTGCGCGATGCCGATGACCAGCAGCAGCGCGAACGCGGTGAACACTTCGCGGGTGTTGGCGGCGGCGATGATGCGCAGGACCGGCCGGGTCAGGTAGCGGCCGATGACGAGGACGCCGGCGATCGCCGCGGCGGCGACGAGCGCGTCGCGCCAGCCGGGAGGCGAGCCCCCGGCGGCGCCCACCCCCAGCAGCGGGATCGCCGCCAGCAGCGGGATCGCCGCGACGTCCTGGAACAGCAGCACGGCGAACGCCATGCGGCCGGTCGGCGTGGGCGTCAGGTTGCGCTCGGCCATCGTCTGCAGCGCGATGGCGGTCGAGGACAGCGCGATCGCGAGGCCCGCGAGCAGCGCCCCTCGCCACGGCATGCCCAGCGCCAGCCCGCCGGCCGCCAGCGCGGCGCCGGAGAGCGCGAGTTGCAGCGCGCCGCCGCCGAACACCACCCGGCGCATCGCCCACAGCCGCTCGGCCTCGAGCTCGAGCCCGATCACGAACAGCATCAGCACCACGCCGAACTCGGAAAAATGCAGGATCGTGTCGACGTCCTCGACGAAGTGCAGCCCCCAGGGCCCGATCACGACGCCGGCGATGAGGTAGCCCAGGATCGAGCCGAGCCCCAGGCGCCGCGCCAGCGGCACGCACACCACCGCCGCCGTCAGGTAGACGAACGCAACGAGCATCATGGCAGTTCTCCGGTGCCGGGGACGCTGGCGAGCCGGCGAAACGACGCGAGCCGGCCGACCAGCGCGGCCGCGTGCGCGGCCAGCTCCGCGTCGCCGATGCCGTCGGCGCCGTGCACGACGTACGGCAGCTCCCACTTCATTCCGCAGTAGCGGGCGGTCTGCTCGATGACCGGCGCGAAGTTCGCGAACGGCCACGAATGCAGTCCGGCCGGCGCATACGCCCGCTCGTCGCCGCCGGTGGTGGGGACCCACAGGCAGTGCTTCCCGTGCAGCGCGATGCCGCCTTCGCCGTACGCCCAGCCGTAGGCGAGCACCTTGTCGAACCAGTGCTTGAGCAGCGCCGGAACGCTGTACCAGTAGACCGGATGCATCCAGACCACGAGCTCGGCCGGCAGCAGCGCCCGCTGCTCGGCCTCGACGTCGATGTCGAAGTCGGGATACAGATCGTAGAGCGGGCGCAGCTCGACGTCGTCGAGCCCGCGCAACGCGTCGGCCAGCGCGCGATTGCTGCGCGACCGGCTGGGATAGGGATGCGCGTGTATCACGCAGATCATGGTCGCTGCTCCCCCGGCCTGTTGGGCGAGGGGCGAGTATATCGGCGGCGGCAGCGGGGCAGGAGATTCCCGACTCGCCGGCGCGGCGACCGATGCGCCGGCGCCGGCGCTGTGGTCGAATGGCGCATGGCCGACCTCGATGCGTTCCTGCAGCGGCACCGGCGCCTGTTCGTCCTCAGCGGGGCGGGGGTCAGCACGGCGTCGGGAATCCCTGGCTATCGCGACGGCGACGGCCGGTGGCAGCGTCGCCCGCCGGTCACCTGGCAGGATTTCCGAAGTTCCGAGGCCGCGCGGCAGCGCTACTGGGCGCGGAGCATGCGGGGCTGGCCGCTGGTCGGAAGCGCGCGGCCCAATGCCGCGCACCGCGCGCTGGCGCGGCTCGAGGCGGCGGGCAGGGTCGCGCCGCTGGTGACGCAGAACGTGGACGGGCTGCATCAACGGGCCGGCAGCACCGCCGTCATCGAGCTCCACGGGGCGGTCGGCCGCGTGATCTGCCTCGACTGCGGCGCCGTCCACCTGCGCGAGACGATCCAGCAGGTGCTCGAAGCCGCGAACGCCGGGGTCGTCAGTGCGCACGCGACCCCCGCCCCCGACGGCGATGCCGACGTCGCGCTCGACGGGCTCGCGGCATTCGCGGTGCCGGCCTGCGCATGCTGCGGCGGAATGCTGAAGCCCGACGTCGTGTTCTTCGGCGAGAACGTGCCGCGGGAGCGCGTCGATGCGGCCATGCGCGCGCTGGAGGCGGCCGACGCGATGCTGGTCGTCGGCTCGTCGCTGATGGTGTGGTCGGGAATGCGCTTCTGCGAGCGCGCCGCGGCGCTGGGCAAGCCGATTGCCGCGATCAACCTCGGCCGCACCCGCGCCGATCACCTGCTGGCGCTGAAGGTCGAGCGCCCGTGCGCGGAGGCGCTGTCCGAACTCGCCGATCGGCTGGTGCCGCTCTAGCTGGTGGCCCCCGTTCAGCCCGGCGACGGCTTACGAGCGATGCGGCCGGAACAGGTACGAGTCCATCGCCAGCGCGCCCGCCTCGTAGCCGTCGACGACTCGCTCGACGTCCGCGTCGGTGCCGGCGGCGCCCCAGGCGACGTACAGCGGCAGGAAATGCTCCTCCGAAGGGTGCGCGCGCGCCGCGTCGGGGGCCTGCTCGCGATAGGCGAGCAGGGCGTCGGCGTCGTGCGCGCGCAGCCGGTCGCCGACCCATCCGGCGAACGCCTCGGCGTAGCGCAGCGGCTCGTGCCGGCGCGGGTTTGCCATCCAGTCGCGCAGGTTGTGCGTGGTGTGGCCCGAGCCGACGACCAGCACGTCGTCGTCGGCGAGCGGCGCCAGCGCGCGTCCCAGCCGCAGGTGGTGCGCGGTGCCGAGGCCCGGCTGCACCGAGACCTGCACGACCGGCACGTCGGCGTCCGGGTACATCCAGCGCAGGGGGACCCAGGCGCCGTGATCGAGGCCGCGGCAGCCGTCGACGCCGGCGGCGATGCCCGCGGCCTTGAGCAGCGTCGCGGCCTGCGCCGCGAGCTCGGGGGCCCCCGGTGCCGCATAGCGCAGCTGGTAGAGCTCGGCCGGAAAGCCGCCGAAATCGTGGATCGTCTCCGGCGCGCGGTTGCCGGTGAGCAGCGGCACCGACGTTTCCCAGTGCGCCGAAGCGACGAGCACGGCCCGCGGTCGCGACAGCGACCGGCCGAGCGCCGCCCACGCGGTGCCGGCCGCGCCGGGCTGCACGGCGTGCATCGGCGAACCGTGCGAGAGGAACAGCGTGGGCTGGCGTTTCATGACAGGTCTCCGTTTGGAGCGTGGCGGGCGGTGGCGCCGCGTGGCGTAGCCCGGCGTTGAGCGCAGCGAAACCCGGGTGGTTGCGCCCCTGGGCACGATTGCCCCGGGTTTCGCCTGCGGCTCAACCCGGGCTACGCCTGCCGCGTCAGGACGCGGCGCGCTGCAGCCGGCCCGCCGTCATTGTGCGCCCGCCCGAGGCGCGCGGCGATCGAGTAGCGCCCGTCGCCGAGCAGGCCGACGACCACGCCGGCGAGCGTCAGGAACGCGGGATATTCCCAGCCGCCATTGGCCGACGGTGAACAGCCAGCCGTTGCCGGAGTGCGCCCAGGTCGCGCCGAGCAGGACCGGCACCAGGGCGAAGGCGACGATGCGCGTATACGCGCCGACCACCAGCATGGCGCCGCCGACCAGCTCGGCGGCGATCGTCGCATAGGCAAGGGCGCCGGGCAGGCCCAGCGACTCGAAGAACTGCGCGGTGCCGGCAGGCGTGAAGACGTAGTACTTGAGCAGCGCATGGGCGATGAACATGACGCCGAGCCCGGTGCGCAGAAGCCCGGTGGCGAGATCGATGCGGCGTGAGTCGGTCATGGTGTGGTCCTCGTGTGAATGCGCCGGAGGGCGCGACGAGGCGAATATTGATCCGTGTTCATTGCAGGATAAAGATGGCATAGGATTGAATATATGTTGCGAAAAATGCAATAATCTGCCGCAGCATGGACCGTTTCCAGGCCATCAGCGCGTTCACCCGGGTCGTCGAGGCCGGAAGCTTTGCGGGCGCGGCGCTGCGCCTGGGCGTCTCGGTGTCCGCGGTGTCGCGGCAGGTCGCCGACCTCGAGGCGCATCTCGCGACGCGGCTGCTGAACCGCACGACGCGGCGGCTGTCGCTGACCGAGAGCGGGCGCGCCTTCCACGAGCGCTGCGTGCAGCTCCTGGCGGACCTCGACGAGGCCGAGCGTTCCGCCAATGCGGGCAGCGTCGCGCCCCGGGGCACGCTGCGCCTGAGCGCGGCGATCACCTTCGGCGTGCGCCATCTGTCCCCGGCGATCGCCGAGTTTGCCGCGCGCCACCCCGAGGTGCGCTTCGACGTCGAGCTGTCGGACCGCGCCGTCGATCTCGTCGACGAGGGCTTCGACGTCGCGGTGCGCATCGGCAGCATCGGGAGCCAGAACCTCGTCGGGCGCAAGGTCGGCGTCACGCGGCTCGTGTGTTGCGCCGCGCCGGCGTATCTGCGCCGCCACGGCGAGCCGAAGGCGCCGGAGGATCTCGCCGCGCACGCGTGCCTGTCCTACGAGTACGCGCCGGCGCGCAGCGTGTGGCCATTCCGCGACCGGGAGGGGCGCGAGCGCAGCGTGCGCATCGCGGGTCCGGTCCACGCCAACAACGGCCGCTTCCTCGAGGCGCTCGCCGTCGCCGGAATGGGCATCTGCTGCGAGCCCGACTTCATCGTCGGACCGGACGTGCGCGCCGGGCGGCTCAAGGCGCTGCTGCCCACCTATGCGCCGGCGGCGTCCAGCATCTACGTCGTGTATCCCAGCCGTCGCCACCTGTCGGCGAAGGTGCGCGCGTTCACCGATTTCCTGGCGGAACGATTCGCCGCCGCCGATTGGGCGCTGCCGGAAAAGGCGCGAAATGCCCGCGCTCCGTAGCCCGGCGGCCCACCGCGCCGATGGCTCGGAGCGTCAGGGGATCTGGATCTTGCCGCCGCCACCGCCGCCGAGACCGGGCACGCCGCCCTGCGGAATGACCAGCGACGACGAGGCCTGCCGCCGCATCTCCTGCAGCTCCTGCATCGCGTTCTCGACGCCCGCCTTGGCGGCGTCGCCGTACCTGGCGACGGCATCGGCAAGGTTGTCCGCGTCGATCTCGAAATTGATGGGCAGCGGGCCCATGTTGGTCAGGATCTGCGCTTCGCCCATGTACACGGTCGCGCGGCGGGGATCAGGGCGCGCCGCCGGCGGTCACCGGCGTGAGCACGCGCAGCGTTGCGGCGGCGCGGTCGGTGTAGATTTCTTCGCGATAGAGCGAAGTGGCGTCCATTTTCGCGTCGCGGGCGCTGCCGGGAGGGGCGTCGGCCATGTCGGCATCTCCGGTGGGTTCAGTCCGTCGATTCTAGCAAATGCCGCCTTCCCGGTCGCTCGCCTGAGTCGGGAAGGCCGCCGCTTCGCCGCGTCCGCGTATCCCGCAGCGCGCGCAGCCCGGCCACGGCCCACTCCAGAAATGCAAACGCGGGGGCGGCCACGGCGCGCTGCGAAGTCCGCGTGCAACTATTGCGGAATCACGCGCGCGCCCTCGCCGGCGCCTTCGATGTACACGCGCTGACCAATCTTCAGCCTGGTGTCGACCGGCTGCGTCACCGCGACCAGCACGCCGCTCGTGACGCGAACGATGACCTGCTGACCCGCCACCGGCTGGTCGTACTTCTTCTGGATGTTGTTGCCGAGGAGCGCGCCGCCGAGTGTACCGGCGACCATCGCCACGTCGCGGCCCGTGCCGCCGCCGATCAGGCTGCCGATGCCCAGGCCGCCGAGGCCGCCGACAATGGCCCCGATGCCGCGATGATGGTTGGTCGGCAGCTGCACCGGCGTGATCTGCTCGATCACGCCCTGTCGAATCTCCCTCTCGCCAGACTGCTGGCCGGAGGCCTGCCCGAGCGTCAGCACGAAAGCCAGCAGGCCGGCGAATATCGACAACGACAGGCGGTTCAGCATCGCGTTCTCTCCATGTGTTGGGTCACCCTCGCCCTCCGGACGGACCCCGGAGGATGCGCACGGCTCGCGCGAATTGTAGCGTCCCGCGCGAGAGATTCGTACATATCGCGCGCGACGGCCTGGCGGCCCGCCGGGTTTGCCCCGGGAGGGTTCCCATACATTGAACGTGCGCGTTCGATGCCGCGCGCCACCTTCGTGCCAACGGCGTCAAGACATTCATCGTCTGTGGCGAGGGCATCGAGTTCATGCGCCCCTGGACGGGCGAGGTCTACGGCGTGCCGCCCGGGCAGGTCGTCGGAAGCAGCATCAAGACGAAGTTCGAGATGCGCGACGGCAAGCCGGCGCGGGTGCGCCTGCCCGAGACCAACTTCATCGACGACAAGGACGGCAAGCCGGTCGGCATCAACGAGCACGTCGACCTTCGGCCGGCTGGCCAAAGGACCCCGACGAAGCGAAGGCAAGGAACTTGACGGTCGTCGACATGAAGAACGACTGGAAGGTGATCTTTCCGCCGGACGGCAAGTAACGGACCGGCAGGCGATCAGGGTCAAGCACGCCCCAGCGCTGAACGGCGGCACTACGATTGTTGCAGACATCGGACCAGGTCATCGCTTGACCTCTGACGGGACGCTCCCGGCACGGTGGCTCGCGCACGCTGAAAGCCGGTCAATCGAATGGCGCCTCGCATTGAACGCGGCCGGCGTCAGCGGTCAGCCGCGTCCGGCGACGGGCGCTCGAATCGGCCGCTAAGCGCATCCCTGCCGGGCAGTCGATATATTCGGAAAGCCTTAACCCCGTTTCATTTCCTCGTCCGTTCAAGGAGGTGTCGCCCCCACGAGGATGAGGAAAATGAACCAGCGTGTATGCGTATCGGTCGTCGGCCTGGTGTCCCTGTTCGCCATCGTCGGCCATTCCGGCCCCATCGTCGCGGCATCCGCCGCAGGAAGCAGTGACAAGGCGGGCACCGGCAACAAGCGGCCATTGCCGCCCGCGGCGGCCGAAGCGGCACCCAGAGCGTCGCCGCGCCGCGGTGCGCTGACCGAAAAAGAACTGCCTGCGCTCATCGCGCGCTATTTTGAGGGCAACGTCGGTCGTCGCTTCTACCTCCAGGTCGACAAGCCGCTCTACCGGCCCGGCGAGACCGTCTGGTTCAGGACCTGGGACCTGACGGCGCGGTCGCTCGCCGGCGCCGACACCCGCGAGACACTGGTCGAGCTGGTCTCGCCGAAGGGCGCGACGGTGCGCAAGAAGAGGCTGCACACCGCCGCCGGCAGCGCTACCAACGATTTCGAATTGCCGGCCGAGGCGCAGGGTGGCGAGTACACGCTGCGCGCCGTCGCCGGCGACGGAAACAGGATTGAGCGCTCGATCATCGTGTCGGCCTACGAGCCGCCGCGCGTCAAGAAGAAGCTCGAATTCGTGAAGAAGGCCTACGGCGCGGGGGATCGCGTCAGCGCCACCGTCGAAGTCAGGCGCCCTACCGGCGAAGCGCTCGCCGGCAAGGCGCTGACCGCAGTGATCACCGTCGACGGGGTCGAGCTGCCGCGCGTCAAGGTCGCCAGCAACGCCGACGGCGGCGCGCTGGTGAAGTTCGATCTGCCGAAGACGATCACGACCGGTGACGGACTGCTGACGGTTCTGGTCGAAGACGGCGGCATCACCGAATCCATCTCCAGGGCCATTCCCATCCTGCAGAAGAAGCTCTCGCTGGCATTCCTCCCCGAGGGTGGCACGATGGTCGCCGGGCTGCCGACGCGTCTGTACTTCGAGGCGAAGACGATGCTCGGCAAACCGGCCGACGTCGAGGGCCGCCTGGTGGACGACCTGGGCAACGCCGTCGCGACCTTCGCCACCTACAAGAACGGCCTGGGTCGCCTCGAATTCACGCCGGCCAGCGGCCGCCGCTACCGGGCCGAGATCACGCGCCCCGCCACCGTCACCGAAAAGTACGCACTGCCGCTGGCGCAGGACAAGGGCTGCGTGCTGCGTGCCTACGACGATCCCGACGGCCGGGTAAAGGCGTTGCGCGTCGCCGTGCGCTGCAGCGAAAAGCGCAACGTGGTGGTCGCCGCGACGATGCGCGAGAACGTCCTCGACGTGGGCCGCATCGAGGCCGGCGACGACACGCCGGGCGTGATTTATCTCGCCGCCGCCGACGACGCGATCCAGCGCGCCGCCGGCGTCGCGCGCATCACCGTGTTCGACGAGAACCTCGATCCGCTGGCGGAGCGGCTCGTGTTCCGCAACCGCCGTACGCGCCTCGACGTGAAGGTCGAGCCGGACCGCAGGACCTACGCGCCGCGCGGCCAGGTCGCGCTGACCGTCACCACCCGGGACGCGTCGGGCAGGCCGGTTCCGGCCGAGCTTGCGCTGTCGGTGGTGGACGACACGGTGATCTCGTTTGCCGACGACAAGAGCGGCCATCTGCTGTCGAAGCTGCTGCTCGAGCCTGAGTTGCCGGGCCGGGTCGAGGAGCCAAACTTCTACCTTGATCTCACCGAAGCGAAGAGCGCACTGGCGCTCGATCTGCTGATGGGGGTGCGCGGCTACCGGCGTTTCGACTGGGTCGCGGTGCTCCGGCCGCCGCTGCCGGCGAGCCGCGTGGCAAAAACCCTTGGCGGGATGCGCGTCGCGGAAGACGCGCTGGAGGCGGATCGGCGTCCGATGGCGCTGCCGCCATTGCCGAAACCGGCCGCGATGCCGCAGCCGCAACCGTGGGCCGTTGCCCGCGGACCGATCCCCCCCGCGGACGTGCAGAACGTTCCCGTGCAAGAGCCCGCGGCGCAAGGCCGTCTGGCGCGGGCCGTCATCGCCCAGGGCGCGGCGGCCGCGCAGGCGGAATGGCAGCAACGGGCTGCCGAAAACGGGATCGCCGCCGACCGGGACTTTGCGCGGGCAGACGCGAAGAAGGCGAGGGCGGAGCCGCAGGCCTGGGCGCCGGTCCGCGTCTTCCCGGTGCCGGCGTCCATTGCCGACTACGCCGGCCCGCGCGACGACTATCGCGAGACGGTGTTCTGGGCGCCGTCGGTGAAGACCGACCCCAAGGGCAGGGCAACGGTGAAATTCGTGGTCTCCGATGCGGTGACCTCGTTCCGCGTCTTCTCCGAAGGTGTGGGCGGCGGCCTTGCCGGTCGCGACGAGACGGTGTTCAAGTCGTCGCTGCCGTTCTCGCTGGCGGTCAAGCTGCCGCTGGAGGTGTCGGCCGGCGACCGGCCGCTGATTCCGGTGACGATCAGCAACGAAAGCGCGCGTGCGCTGGACGTGAAGCTCGACGCCGCCTTCGGCACGCTGATGCAGACCTCCGGCACGACGGCCAAAGCCGGCGCACTGGCAGCCGGCCGGCGCAGGAGCCTGTTCTTCCCGCTCGACGTGACCGGCATGCGCGGCGTGTCCGAGGTGCGGCTGACGGCGGCGGCGGGCGGCCTCACCGACGAGGTCCTGCGCAGCATCCCGGTGGTGCCGGTCGGCTTCCCGCAACTGTTCGAAAAGTCCGGTCAGATCCACGCCGAGGTCAGCCACGAGCTCGATCTGCGCCTGGCGCGCAAGGGCAGCGTGCAGGCCACCGTCAAGGTCTACACCTCGACGCTCTCGACCACCGTGTCGGGCCTCGACGGCATGCTGCGCGAGCCCTCCGGGTGCTTCGAGCAGACATCGTCGACCAACTACCCGAACCTGATGATCCTGCAGTACATGAAGCAGCACGACGTGGTCGACGCCGCGCTGCTGGAGCGTTCGAGCAGGCTGCTGGACCGCGGCTACCGGAAGCTCGCCGGCTACGAGTCGCCGCACAAGGGCTACGAGTGGTTCGGCGGCGATCCCGGCCACGAGGCCCTGACCGCCTACGGGATGCTGCAGTTCGCCGACATGAAGACCGTCTACGGCGCAGTCGACGGCGAGATGCTCGCGCGCACCGGCGCCTGGTTGAAGTCTCGCCGCGACGGCAAGGGCGGCTACCTGCGCGACGCGAAGGCTCTGGACTCCTTCGGCCGCGCCTCGCCCGAAGTCACCGACGCCTACATCACCTGGGCGCTGGTGTCGGCGGGCGAGACCGGACTCGAGCGCGAGATCGCGAAAACGGCAAAGCTCGCCGAGACCACGCAGGACGCCTATCTGCTCGCCCTCGCCGCGGCGACGCTGCTGCAGCGCGACGCCGGTGCGGCGCCGTCGAAGCCCGCACTCGCGGCCGCGGCGAAGCTCGCCGGGATGCAGGCGGCGTCCGGCGCCTGGACCAATGCCGATCACTCCATCACCAGGAGTGGCGGCTCCAACCTCGCCATCGAGACGACCTCGCTCGCAGTGCTCGCGCTGCTCCACTCGGACGGCCATCTGGAGGAGGCCCGCAAGGGCATCGCGTGGCTGCAGGAGCATCGCGGCGGCTTCGGCCAATGGGGCGCCACCCAGGCGACGGTGCTGGCGCTGAAGGCGATGACCACGTTCGACGCCGCCACCCGGGTGGCGCCGCATGCCGGCGCGGTGAGGCTCGCGATCGATGGCGTGGTGGTGGCCGAGCAGGCCTTCGACGCGGGCCGGCGTGGGCCGATCCTGTTCACCGACTTCGACGATCGGCTCGTGCCGGGCGTGCACAGCATCACGCTGACATCGAAGAACGGCGACCCGCTGCCGTACTCGATCGCGGTCGAGTACCGCAGCACCGAGCCGGCCTCGTCCGGCGAGGCGGTGGTGCAACTGGACGCAAAGCTGGCGAAGGCCGACCTGAAGATGGGCGAGACCGTCCGCCTCGCCGCGGTGATCGCCAACCGGACGCCGCGCGGGCAGCCGATGACGCTGGCGCGGCTCGGCCTGCCGGGCGGCCTCACGTTCCAGAACTGGCAACTGAAGGAACTGCGCGAGAAGGGACAGGTCGCATTCTTCGAAACCCGTGCCCGGGAAGTCATTCTCTACTTCCGCGACATGAAGCCGGGCGAGGTGAAAAGAATCGCGCTCGACCTCGTGGCCAGCGTCCCGGGCACGTACACCGGGCCGGCATCGTCGGCGTACCTCTACTACAACGACAGCGACAAGAGCTGGGCGGCGCCGCTGGAGATCAGGATCGCGCCCTAGCAGGTCGTTGAGTTTGCTATCCTCCGCCGTGCGACAAGGCTGGCCACGGCGCCGTTTCTGCCGCTCCCGCGGCACCCGACGACGCCGTCGCTCGCCTTCCTCGCGCTGGGCAATACCAAAAGCCGCCTCGCATGCTCTTTCAAGGAGGATTCGATGACCGCCACCCAGGCCCGAACTGTCGCCGAATGGATCGCCGAATTCCTGGTTGCGCGCGGCGTCGACCGCGTCTACGGCCTGCAGGGCGGTCACATCCAGCCGATCTGGGACCATCTCGCCCAGCGCAACGTGCGCGTGTTCGACGTGCGCGACGAAGGCGCCGGCGTGCACATGGCGCACTGCCACGCGGTGATGACGGGGCAGGTGGGCGTCGCCTTCGCGACCGCGGGTCCGGGCGTCACGAACTGCGTGACCGCGATCACGAATGCGCAGCTCGAGCGGGTCCCGGTCCTGCTGATCGGCGGCTGCGCACCCGTTCCACAGGACGACCTCGGCCCGCTGCAGGGCATCGATCACGTCTCGATCATGAAGCCCGTGACGCGCAGTGCGCGGACGCTGCGCACGGGCGACAACATCCTTCGCGACCTCGACAAGGCGTGGTCGATCGCGATGGGCGACGGCAATCCGCCCGGCGCCGTGTACATCGAGATTCCAACCGACGTGCTGCGCGAGGTCGTGCCGCCGGGCATCGTGCTCGAGGAGTACCTGACCCCGAAGGCCCCTCGCCGCTTCCTGCCCGATCCCGCCGACGTTGTCCGGGCGGCCGAGCTGATCGCCGGGGCGACGCGACCTCTCGTCATCACCGGCCGCGGCGCGATGGGCAACGCGGCGGAGCTCCTGCGCCTTCTCGACGCCAGCGGCGCGCTCTATCTCGACACGCAGGAAAGCCGCGGGCTGGTGCCTGCCACGCATCCGTCGTTCGTGGGCGCCGTGCGGGCCCGCGTGATGAAGGAGGCCGACCTCGTGATCGCGGTGGGACGCAAGCTCGACTACCAGGTCGGCTATGGGTCGCCCGCGGTCCTTCCGAACGCGAGGTGGATCCGGATCGCGGACAACACCGAAGAGCTGCGCGAAAACCGTCGTGGCGAGGTCGAGCTCTACGCGCATCCGGGTCTCGCCCTCGCGGCCCTGGCCGACGCCGTCGGCAAGCCCGGCGCCGTGGACGTCGAGTGGGCGAAGGCGATGCGCGGCGAGCACGTGCGCCGCTCGACGAAATACGCGCAGGAGCTGGCGAGCGCGCCCGCGGGCAAGGACGGGCACATGCATCCGAACCGCATATTCGCCGCACTGCGCGAGGTCCTGAAGCCGGACGCGATCACGATCGCCGACGGTGGCGACATCCTCAGCTTTGCGCGGTTGGGGCTCGAGGCGCCTAGCACCTATCTCGATGCGGGCACCTTCGGGTGCCTCGGCGTCGGCACGCCCTACGGCGTCGCTGCTGCGCTGCTCAATCCCGGGAAGCAGGTTGTCGTGATCAGCGGCGACGGCGCGTTCGGCATCAACGCGATGGAAATCGACAGCGCGAAGCGGCACGGCGCCAAGGTCGTCTTCATCATCTCCAACAACGCCGCGTGGAACATCGAGCGCCTGGACCAGCAGATGAACTACGGCGGCCGCGTCGTGGGGACCACGCTCGCGTGGAGCGACTATGCCGGCATGGCCAGGGCGTTCGACCTGCACGCCGAGCGCGTGACGGACCCTGCGCGGCTCGAGGGCGCGCTGGAGGAAGCCTTCGCCAATGCGCCGGCGCTGCTCGACGTCGTCGTGACGCGGGACGCGCTGTCTTCGGACGCCGGAAAGGGTCTCGGCTGGGTGCCGAGCTACCAGGCGCTCACCGCCTGGGACGACGCCGAGAAAGCGCGCCGGTCATGAGACCCGTTCTGAACCTCGGCGAGATCGTCGCCGCCCATGCGAGGCTGCAGCCGCACAAGATCGGGGCGCGCGATTCGCGCCGCACGCTCACGTTCGCGCAGTGGAACTCGCGCGCGTGCGGCCTCGCGAATGCGTTGCTCGGGCTCGGCCTGAAGCAGGGCGACCGGGTCGCGGTGCTAGCGTACAACCGCGTGGAGTGGATGGAAATCTACATCGGGCTCGCGAAGGCCGGCCTCGTCGCGGTGCCGGTCAACTTCCGGCTGGTGACACCCGAGATCAGGTACATCGTCGAGCACTGCGAGTCGCGCGCCCTGATCGTGCAGGACGAGCTGGCGTCCCAGGTCGACGGACTCCGCGGCACGCTCGCGATACCGGACGAAGCGTGGATCCACATCGGCGACTCGACGCCTTCGCGGTGGACCGGCTACGACGCGCTGGTCGAGGCTGCGGCCGACGGCGAGCCGACGGTGGCCGTGAAACCGACCGACACCTGGGCGCTGATGTACACCTCCGGCACCACCGGCAAGCCCAAGGGCGCCATCCGCAACCACGAGACCATGGCGCTGCTGTCGCTGGTGACCGCGCTCGATATGGGGCTGAGTCGCGAGGACACGGCCCTGCTGGTGATGCCCATGTGCCACGCGAACTCGCTCAATTTCGCGTCGACGCTCACCTACCTCGGCGGCACCGTCGTCGTCGACGACCGCAAGAGCTTCGATCCGGAGGCGCTGCTCGCGACGATCGCGTCGCAGGGCGTCACGTTCACGTCGCTCGTGCCCACGCACTACATCATGGCGCTCGGACTGCCGGACAAGGTCAGGAAGCGCTACGACGTCAGCCGCATTCGCAAGCTGATGATCTCCTCGGCGCCGGCGCGCAAGGACACGAAGCTCGCGATCCTGGAATACTTCTCCAACTCGCAGCTCTACGAGCTCTACGGGTCCAGCGAGGCGGGCTGGGTGACGCTGCTGCGACCCGACGAGCAGATCGAGCATCTGGGGTCGGTGGGGCGCGAGTGGACCGGCTCCGGGCCGGTGAAGATGCTCGACCCCATGGGAAACGAAGTGCCCGACGGGGAGGTCGGCGAGCTCTTCTCGTGCACGCCGTACACGTTCGACGGATACCTCAACGACCCGGCGAAGACGGCGGAGGCGATTCCCCCGACGGCTACTGCAGCGTCGGCGACATGGCCCGGCGCGACGAGCACGGCTTCATCCACCTGGTCGACCGCAAGAGCAACATGATCATCACGCGGCGGCGAGAACGTGTACCCGCGCGAGATCGAGAACATCCTCGGCCGCCATCCCGGGCGTGAAGGACGTCGCGGTCGTCGGCGTGCCGCACGAGAAATGGGGCGAGGCCGTTCACGCGGTGATGGTGATGCACGAGGGCGAAAGCACCCGCGAACAGGACGTGCTCGACTGGTGCCGCGACAAGATGGCGGGGTACAAGCGCCCGCGCTCCGTTTCTTTCATCACCGAAACCGAGATGCCGCGCACGGCGACCGGCAAGATCCTGCATCGGGTCTTGCGTGACATGCTGAGCAAGGCCGGGAACTGACGGCCTGGGGTTGCAGACGGCGGGGCCGAAGGCCCGCGCATCGGCGCCCGTGCATGCAGTGGGCCGACCGGGACGCCCGTTCGGCCCCTGCCGGGGGCGATCAGGGAAGAACACGGACCACTTCGAGTTCGGCGAACGGGAACGGGACATCGCGCTGCTGCTGCTCGCGTCCGACGCGGGCTCGTATGCGACCGGCACCGTGCTCGCGTTCGATGGAGGACAATTGGTGAACGCGCTATGACGGCATTCGATTCAAGGGCGAGCTCCAGCTGGGCGGCCGCACCGTCGACCTGTGAAACGTCACGATGCCGGTCCTCAACATCTACGCGACCGGCGACACCATAATCCCCGTGTCGTGCTCGAAGGACGTCGGCGGCTGTTTCGGGACCGACGATTACTCCGAGGTGCCAGTTCCGGGCGGCCACATCGGCAGCTTCGTCGGCGGCAAGACGCAGAGGATTCTCGCGCCGGCGCACCGACGCAGCGGTGCGCAGCAGCGTCTGCCCCGACCGCGCTTGAGCCAGCCGTAGTTCAACCGTTCGGTCGCAATTGAACCTTGCCGCCGCGCCCCTCGCGCTTGGCATGCGCCAACGCATCGGAAATGTTCTCCAGCGCATAGGTGGCTTCGACATCGACGTGTATGGTGCCGTCCATCAGGCGCTGGGCAAGCTGTTCGTACATCGCCTGAATCTGGTCAAAGCGCATGCGTCGCATCAGCTTTGCGAGCCAGAAGCCCGTCAGCGTAATGTCGCGGAACACGAAGTTGGAGGCATTGATCTCGCATGGCTCTCCCGGAGAGAAGGCCATAGTTCACGACCGTGCCGCCTTCGCCAACGCAGTCGGTGAGGCGGCCGATCGCAGAACCACCCACGGCATCGATGCCGAGTCCTATCTGCGCACCCCCGCTTTCGTTCCTGACTCGCTCTGCGAGGCCGGGTCCGTCCACCACGACGACGTCTGCGCCAAGCTTCTTCAATGGCTCGATCAGATTGGCGCGGCGCACGATGTTGACGGTTCGGATACCGTGGACATGCGCAAGGCGAATCAGGTCAAGGCCAACGCCGGAATTGGCCGCATCCTGAATCACCCAGTCGCCGCTGGCCAAGGAAACATATTTCGTGAGCATGAGATGGGCGGTGGCGACGTTGACCTTGAGCATGGCCGCCTGGGCAAGGTCGACCTCGGCTGGCAGGCGGATGAATGTTTCCGCCTTGTCACGAATCCGCTGAACCCAATTGGTGCGGCTCAGGCTCATCACCTTGTCCCCGACCTCAGATCGGTGACTCCCTGGCCGACGGCCGCCACCGTTCCTGCCCCTTCGATGCCGACTGCGCATGGCGTATCGGGTACTGACGCGTAGTTGCCTTCGATCATCAGTATGTCGGCGGGATTGATGGAGCATGCGACGATATCGACCAGGACTTCGCCTTTGCCGGGGGCTCCCGGATCGGGGGCTTCGACGCATTCGACAACCGTTTGGGCGGGGCCGATCGCGGTGAGTTGTGCTGATTTCATGTTGACCTCTTCGCTGAATTGGAACTGCGGGAGTCGTTTTCTATGTGACGGTGCAAGCCGAGACACCCGGCGCGACGTGCGCAGTCAAACCCTTGGAGCATACCTGTGTTCAGCGGCGCCAGCCCCGCATGCAGCCATGGGCCGGGAGCAGCCCCGCGCGAAATACCCCAGAAGCGGCCGGCCCCGAACACGCGGGCCATTTCACGCCGTTGTCAGGCGGCCACAGCCTTGGAGCGGCAATAGCAGGACGCCCGGATCGGCACTTCGGCCCGCGCCAGGGCCTGGTCCAGCGCCAGGCGAATGTGGCGCCGCTCCAGCGCCTCGCCGCGCCGTTTCAGGCATTCGTCCAGTCCGTGCAGGCTCCAGACGTTTCTTGGATGCTGACACGGGCGCGCCAGTATCTCGCTCAGCCCGAGATCAGCGCGATAGACAGCTTCGGCTTCCTCGAACTTTGTCGAATCCATCAGCAACGCCCCCAGCGCGTGCCGTGTCGGCTGCATCCAACCCCAGGGCTCGTCGTAGAGCAGTTCGTCGTCCAGCCGGACGGATTGACGCAGGTGCTCCAGCCCCTCGTCGGTGCGGCCCGACTTGTAGGCGACTTCGCCTAGCATCATCTGCTCCGCAATCTTGAGCACCGCCGAACAGGGATTGTTGAACACCATGCGATCTTCCTGCACCGCAGCCATGGCGCGGTAAAAAGCATCTCGCTCGGCCTTCGCCTCGGCGATGCGTCCGAGGTTCGCCAACGCCACCGTACGGGCATACCGAAGGGTCGCGGTCGTATAGCTGTATAGATCGGCGTCCGTGGGGAAGGTCTCGGCCAGAATGTCGCCCCACCGGCCGAAGCGGATGAGCACGTGAAGCTTCATTGCCACAAAGGCTTCGAACAATTCCGGCAGGAAGCGCACGACGGGCTTGGGCAGGGCCGCGCTGAGCGCATCGGCCGCCGCGTGCGCCGCTTCAAATCCCATAGCTTCCATGGCGTGCGGTTCATCAGCGCCTCTGCGAAGATCGCCACTACCTCCAGATCGTCCGGAAAATCTGCATAGACCTTGCGCATGGATGCCGCGAAGGCGTCGTTCCATGGCCCGTACTCCTCGATCGTCGGGTCCGCGGGGAAGCGGTGGGCCAGTGCATCGATCATTGCGCGCTCCATCGGCGTCGCCTTGGCGCAGTTCGCGTTCGCGTCCGCCAGCGCCTGATGCGCCCGGGACAGCGCCGAGACTTTCTCGTCCGCCGAAAAGAACTCCCAGACCTTGTTGTAGTTGGGGCCGATCGCATGGGCGATGCCCCAGTGGGCCATCACGCAACCGGGATCGGCCGCTAGCACCCTTTCAAAGCAGACGATCGCTTCCTCATGGTTGAAGCCGTACAGCCACACCAGGCCGCGGTCGAACCAAGCCTGCGCCTCGGACGACGTTGTAGCTATCGGACGGCTGAACGAACCCAAGTCAAAGTAGGACATGGCCTTCAACCTCCGCATGCCTGTTGTCGATCGGGCGAAAAACCTTATCACGAAACGAATCCGCGGTCTCGCATCGCCTGCGTCCGATACCGCCGGACACACCTTCAGCGATCGCGCAGTCGTTGACTGCCCGGCACCCGACCTCCCTGATTGCTCGGCTGCGCCGTTGGCCTGCGCAACTCCTGCTTACTGCTGGAGCCGAACCCCACTGGGCCATTCTTCGGGCCTGCTGAACCAGCGGCGGCTTTCTGGCACCTAATTCACGGCAGTGGACGTCGGGAGTGGGTCGACTGCCGGCATTCAGGCTATCCGACCGAGCGGCCGTCGCATCGCATGAGCGGCCGTTCAGGTTGCTGGGACGGGCTCCCCAAACCGGCCAGTTGCGGACGGTTGCCTTCACACCTCAATTTATTGAGAGCAGCCATTCACGACGCAACCAGCGATCCCGCGATGCCGCTGTCGTCCACTCCCAGGCGGCGCCGCCGGTCTGTCGCGCGGGCACGTCGCGGAGCTTCACCGCCAGCGGAACCGTCCAGGCATATCCCGACCTGGCGGGCGCCGCACGGCTACTCCTCCGGCGTTCCGGCCAAGAGGTTCCTCCCGAGGCCGCCGCCATGCCGGCGGACCCCGCGTTCTCAGTACATCCGGCGCCGGAACAGCCACCCGGCAAGCGACAGGCTCGCCAGCCCGATGAGCGCCATCGGCCACAGCTGATTCGCCAGCACGGCGAGCGAAACCCCCTCGAGGAACAGGCCGCGCACGATGACCAGAAAGTAGCGCAGCGGGTCGAGCAGCGTGATGTACTGCACGGCCTGCGGCATGTTCTCGATCGGTGTGGCGAAGCCGGAGAGGATGACCGCCGGCACCATGAAGAGAAAGGCGCCGAGCAGACCCTGCTGCTGCGTCACGGCAAGCGACGAAATCATCAGGCCGACGCCCACCGCCGAGAGCAGGAACACGCCGAGTCCCGCGTACAGCGCCGCCACGCTGCCCAGCAGCGGGATCCCGAACCAGAGCGTGGCGACCAGGATGATGATCGTCGCCTCGACGAACCCGATGAGCAGTCCCGGAAGCGCCTTGCCCAGCAGGATCTCGATCGGGCGCAGCGGGGTGACCAGCAGCTGATCGAAGGTCCCCTGCTCGCGTTCCCGCGCCACGGAAAGCGCCGTCACCAGCAGCGTCACCAGCAGCGTGATGACCCCGGCGAGCCCGGGGAGGAAGAACCAGCGGCTCTCCAGGTTCGGGTTGAACCACGCCCGGACCTCGAGGCTCGCGGGCGGGTCGGGCGAACCCGCCGCCGTCGGCCCATTGCCGGTTGAAGCGGTCGACGATGCTGCCCACGTAGTTGAGCGCGATCAGCGCGGTGTTGGAGTTGCGCCCGTCGATGATCACCTGCAGCGACGCGGGACCGCCCGCGAGCAGGTCCTGCGTGAAGCGCGGCCCGATGTGCACGACCAGCAGGACACGCCTGCTGTCGATGAGCGGCGCAACCTCGGGCAGCGCCGACACCGCCGCCACTTCCTCGAAGATGGCCGATCCGCGGAACGCCGCCGCGAGCCGGCGCGAGGCCGTGCTCTGGTCCTCGTCGTAGATCGCGTACGGCACGCGGTTCAGGTCGAAGGTGGCGGCATAGCCGAACACCAGCAGCTGCACGATCGGCGGCACGATCAGCACGAAGCGGCTGCGCTTGTCCTTGAGCAGCGTGAGCAGCTCCTTCACGACCAGCGCCCGGATGCGTTGCCAGGTCTGCATCGATCACTCCAGCCGTTTGCGGGTCTTGCGCCAGGTCAGGCCGAGGAACAGGACGGCCATCGCCAGCAGCGCCGCGACGTTGGGCAGGATCACCGACCAGACGTTGCCGGCCAGGAACAGCGTCTGGGCGATGGCGACGAAATAGCGCGCCGGGACGACGTGGGTGATCACCTGCACGATCGGCGGCATGCTGCCGATGTCGAAGATGAAGCCGGACAGCAGGAATGCGGGAAGGAAGGTGGTGATGATCGCGACCTGGCCGGCGATGAACTGGTTCCTGGCCACGACCGAGATCAGCAGGCCCATGCCGAGCGCGACCAGCAGGAACAGCGACGAGGTCAGCCACAGCAGCCAGAAGCGAGCCGCGCAGCGGCACGCCGAACAGCCAGACCGCCATCCCCACCGACAGGAGCATGCCGCCGGTCCCCAGCGCGAAATAGGGAATGAGCTTGCCCAGCAGCAGCTCGGTCCTGGCCACCGGAGTGACGAGCAGCGCCTCCATGGTTCCGCGATCCCACTCGCGCGCCATCACCATCGCCGTGAGCAGCGCGCCGATCAGCGTCATGATCACCACGACCAGGCCCGGGACCAGGAAATTGCGGCTGCGCAATTCGCTGTTGAACCACACCCGCTGCTGCAGCGCGACTGGCATGCGCAGGGTGTCGCCCCGCGCCCGCGCCCTGTGCGCGAGCCAGGCCGACCAGGCGCCCCGCGCGTAACCCTCGACGATCCGTGCGTTGTTGGCGTTCACGCCATTGACGATGAGCTGGACCGGCGCGCCGTCCGGCCGGCGCAGGCGTGCGGCGAAATCGGCGCGCAGGCGAAGGATGGCATCCACCTGTCCGCTTTCCAGCTGCCGCACGGCGATTTCCATGCTCTGCGCGCGCACCGGCGCGAAATAGCGCGAGCCATGGAACGACGCGACGAAGTCGGCCGTGTCAGCGCTCGGCGCTTCCACGACGACGGCGATCGGCACGTGCTCGGCGTCGAGCGACACCCCGTACCCGAACAGCAGCAGCAGGGCCACCGGCATGACCACCGCGATGGCGATGCTGCTCGGATCCCGGAGCACCTGGATCAGCTCCTTGCGGACCAGCCCGCGCAGCCGCATGAGTGCGCCCGGATGCCGCTGCCGCGTGCCGTCGGACGGGGGCGCTTTCCGGTCGTGTTCATGCGGCTGCCTGCATCGAGCCTTCCACCACATGGATGAACGCGTCCTCCATGCTCGGCTCCGGCGTCGCGGCCGACCGCGCGCGCGCCTTGATCTGCGCCGGCTCCCCGATCTCGAGGATGCGTCCGGCCGCCATGATCGCGATGCGGTCGCAGTACTCCGCCTCCTCCATGAAGTGCGTGGTGACCAGCACCGTCACGCCGCTGTCGTGCCAGCGCATAGATGCGAAGCCAGAACTCGCGGCGCGCCAGCGGATCGACGCCGGACGTGGGTTCGTCCAGAAACAGGATCTCCGGCTGGTGCATCAGCGCGCAGGCCATCGCCAGGCGCTGCTTGTACCCGAGCGGAAGCTCCGCGCTGGGCGCATCGGCGAACGCCTCGAGCTCGAACTCCTGCCGCGCCCATCGCAGCCGCTCGCCGCGCCGCGCGCCCGAGAGCCCGTAGGCCCGGGCGAAGAACTCGAGGTTCTCCTGCACGCTGAGGTTCCCGTACAGCGAGAATTTCTGCGACATGTAGCCGATCCGCGCGCGTGCCGCCGCAGCGGCGTGGCGCAGGTCCAGGCCCGCGACGAGCAGCGTGCCGGCGCTGGCGGGCAGCAGACCGCACAGCATCCGGAAGGTCGTCGACTTGCCCGCGCCGTTGGCGCCCAGCAGGCCGAAGATCTCGCCCTCGCGCACGTCGAAGCTCACCCCGTCGACCGCGTAGAAATTGCCGAAGCGGCGGCGCACGTCGTGCACCTCGATCACGTTGCGCGCCGTCCGACCTGCGCGCCGGCGGCGCGCGGCGTTCCGCGCAGGCTCGATGGCTCGGTCGCCGGGTCGTGCACCGGCTCCGCGCCGGCGTGCCGGCCTTGCTGCAGCAGCATGACGAAGCTGTCCTCGAACCGTGCGGGCGCGGCTTCGGCGCGCGCGTCCGCGACCGCGGGAAGCAGGCGCGCGAGGTCGGGTGCGACCGCATCCTGCATCACCACCCGCACGCGCTCCCCGAGGATGAGTGCGTCGACGATGCCGCGCTGTCCGGCGAGCGCGGATTGCAGCGCACGCTTGTCCACGCCCGGCGCGTCGACGAAGAACGCGTGGCCCTGCGCGGTTGCGCCGATATCCCCGGGCCTGCCCTGGGCGAGGACCCGGCCCTCGTGCAGCATGATCACCTCGTCGCAGCGTTCCGCCTCGTCGAGATAGGCGGTGCTCAGCAGCACGCTCATGCGCTCGACCTGCGTCAGCCGGTAGACGATCTCCCAGAGCTCCCGCCGCGAGATCGGATCCACGCCGACGGTGGGCTCGTCGAGCAGCAGAAAGGCCGGCGCGCGCACCAGCGTGCACGCGAGGCCCAGCTTCTGCTTCATGCCGCCCGACAGCCTGCCCGCCAGGCGCGAGCGGAACGGGCCGAGCCCCGTCATCTGCATGAGCTCGTCGTAGCGCGCGGCGCGCGTCGCCCTGGGCACGCCCTGCAGGTCGGCGTACAGGTCCAGGTTCTCCTGAACGCTGAGGTCCTCGTAGAGTCCGAAGCGCTGCGGCATGTACCCGAGCGCAGCCTGCACGTGCAGCGAGTCGTGCGTGGCGTCCATCCCGAGCACCGATACGCGGCCCGCGTCGGGCTCGAGCAGCCCGGCGACGAGGCGCATCAGCGTGGTCTTGCCCGCGCCGTCCGGTCCGATCAGGCCGGTGACCGCACCAATGCGCGCGCGCAGGCTCACGCCCTGCAACGCCTGCGACCTCGCGCGTCGCCCGACGGAAGCGCTTGCTTACGTCGCGCAGCTCAAGCGCGACATCGTGGTCCGCCGTCGCGTCTGCGGCCGGCGCCGCCGCGCTCACGGGCCGCTCTTGCACACGCCGGGGCCCGCGGCCGTGCCTCCGGAGCCGAGCGCGACCGTCACCGTCGCCGGCATCCCGAGGCGCAGCTCGTCGTGCGGCGGGCAGACGAACACGCGCATCTGGTAGACCAGCGCCGTGCGCACCTCCTGCGTCTCGACCGACTTGGGCGTGAACTCCGCGACGGGGGAGATGAAGCCGATCCAGCCGCGGTAGCGCTTATCCGGATAGCTGTCGGTCGTGACCTGCGCGGCGCCGCCGGGCTGCAGCTTCCCGAGGTCGGGCTCCGGCACGTAGACACGCACCCACACCGGTTCGGTCAGCGCCAGGGTGAATACCGTGCGCTGCGGTGAGGCCATGTCCCCCGGTTCCAGCACGCGGTTCTCGATCACGCCGTCGGCAGGCGCATACAGAGAGGCCTCCGCGAGATTGCGCTGCGCGATCGCCAGCGTCGCCTCGTAGGCGGCCAGCGTGGCCTTGGCCGCCGCGATGTCCTCCTTGCGCGGGCCCGCGACCGCCAGCCGCAGCGTCTCCTGCGCCGCCTTCAACCGCGCGTGGGCGGCGTCCAGCGCGGCCTTGGCATTGTCGGCCTGCTGCTGCGCGACGAAGTGCTGTGCGACCAGTTTCGACATCCGGCGGTAGGTCTGCTCCGCATTGACCGCATCGGCGCTCGCCGCCGCAACGTCCGCCTGGACCTTGCGGATCTCTTCGGGACGGGTTCCGGCGACGTTAGCGGGCGACGATCTCGCGTTGCGCGGCCACCGTGGCCGTGGCCTGTTCCACGGCGTGGCCCAGCTTGCGCGAGTCGAGGACCGCGAGCAGCTGGCCCGCGGCGACGCGGTCGCCCTCGCGGACCAGAAGCCGCTCGATGCGGTCGCTGGCGTTGAAGGCGAGCTGCACCTCGCGGATGTCGACGTTGCCGTGGAATACCAACGTGTCGCTTGCCGGGCGGTGCTGCCGTTCATTCCACCACCAGCCGCCGGCCACGAGCCCAGCCAGCACCGCGATCAGGGCGGCGGCCAGGAGAAGCTTAGGTTTCATTTCCCTCCCAGGATTCTCTCAGTCCCCGGCGCGCCCCGTGTCAGGCCTTCGCGTCGCGTGCCGCATGCGCTCAGCCTATACGGGGATCGGAAAGGACGCTTTGACTTGCGTCAGGGGCCGGGGCACGCGCATCGGTTGATCCCGGGCGCGATATCCACCAGCAGGCACGTCCGGCGAGGTCGAGGTCAGGGCGGCTGCCACCACCATCCACAGCGGCTTGCCTTCTTGGGAACTCGAAGCGGCGGTCAAAAGGGTCGCGCGCGCCGCGCGGCCGCTTTCGAAGGTACTGGACGGCTGCTCTCGGCAGGCCGGGATGGCGGTTGTGGGTCGAGGGCGGCCGCCTGAGCCCCTGCGCTGAAACCGGTACTTCAAGTCCAGGAGGTCGTAATCGCGGTGGTGCTACCTCGCAGCCACCGCCCCGGGGAAATTCGCTACATCGTCGGCCGCTTGCCTTTCCCTCCGTCGAACTCTATGGCGACCGGTTCGAGAACCGCATGGGGGTTGGGACCCCGCATTGAGCCGGGGTTGATGTAATTGCGCTGGATGATCTTGACCGTATCTCCCCGGGGAATCAGCTTCTTGGAGATTTCCTGACACCAAGGGTACAGGCCACTGCAGTCCCGCGCGAAGTAGTACACGTAGAATTTCGTGTAGGGGTTCGTCAGTTCGTCCTGAAACTTCTTCGCACTCTCTTCGAGGACCGGGTCGTCACGGTTCAGGACGCCCACGAGCTCCGGGAACCAATTGACCGAGAGGCTTGTGTAGGTCGCGTTCCCGGTTTTTGTCCCGAGCGTCCCGACCACCGCGATGACCTGGTCGTCGTCGAGATGGTAGGTGCCGGCACTGATCTGGTAATCGGCATCCTGGTTGTCGCCGAGGCAGTTCATCGGGCCTCGCGGCAGTGTAATCGGTGTCTCCGGCTGTGGGTCCCCGGAGCCCCCAGGCAGTGCTGGCCGATGAGATCGACCCACAGAGACAAGCTCCTGAAATTCAATGAATTGTCGGGGCCTGTCTGGCCCCAGTATGCCTTTACGGCGTTCACGAGGCGCGCCAGATCGCCTCCCAACTCGGTGGGCTCGTCCGTGTTTGCCGTTTTCGCTTCGTATTTCGAGGCGAGCCGCCGTCACAAACGCTGCGCACGCTGCATCTCGATGCGGATAGCCGATCAGCCCCAGTGTTCATTGCGTGCATCGCTGTGCCAGCCTAACCAACACGACCGGGCAACGCGCAGCCGCGCGCAAGCTGCTGCGCGCGGTCATCTGTGGGTAATGCTGGGTGCCGGCGCGATGCCGGACCACGTCACCTCGGCCTTTCGCGGCGCCAGATTCCCGCTACGCCCGCTGCAAGCAGCAGCAGCATGATTGCCATCAGCGAATACAGGTTCAGGGCTGGGACTTGAATCGCAGGCGCCGTGCGGCGGAGGCTCCGGCGGGACCACAGGCCCGAGAATATCGGCAATTGAGTTACAGCCAGCCAGATTCCCGCTCAGAATCACGGCTCCATTGACATCCGGTATCGCCGCCGCGCCGGGGCCGGGGCCGGGAAGGGCGTCGTCGACCTGATCGAGCAGACGCAACAGACTTGAGCAGAGATTCAGCATGCTGTTGTTCGTAATCTCGACATCGGCATCGACACTCAACAGCGCCGACAAGCCGTTGATATTGGTCAGGCTCGCGTTATTGTCGATGAACAAGCTAGCCCCCCCGTTTCCCACGCTGGCCAGATTCGACAGGCCGTCAACGTTGGCTAGCAAAGGGTTGAAGTCCATCACGAGACTGGTGAGCGATGTGATGCCGGCCAGGCCCTGCAGGCTGGCAAGACTGTTGTTGCGCCTGATGTTCAGACCCGCACTGAAACCGGCGATCCCGGATAGCCCACTTATGCTGGCGAGGGCATTGTTGTCGATGATGCTGATGTTGGAGGCCACACTCGTCAAGCCGGACAGGTCACTGAGCGAAGTCAGGGCGTCGTTGTTCTCGATGACCAGCGAAGCGCCAATACTCGTCAGATTGGAAAGCCCGCTGAGGTTGGTCAGGTTCGCGTTGTTCCGCAGTATCAACGCGCCGCCAGGCAAGCTGCCGAGTCCGTCCAGACCGGTCACATTGGTGAGCGTGCCATTGCCATCGATGACCAACGGACCGCCTACAGTTGCGAGATTTGACAGGCCCGCGATGCTGGACAACGCGGTGTTATTGTTGATTTCCATCCAGTAGACGCTGGTCAGTCCGGACAGGCCATCGAGATTTGCCAAATTAGTGTTGTTCTGAATCAGCAACTTGCTGCTGAACTGTGCAGTCGTGAGCCCGGCCAAGGGTGTCAGATCGGTGATGTCAGCCCCCGATATCGTCAAGCCCGTCACAATCGTGTCACAGCCTATCCCGTGGTCCGCCTGGAAGCTGTTTACCTCTGCCTGCAAGGCGAGAGTAATTGAATCCGGAGTGCAATTCAGCGCGTGTAGCGGTGAAGAAATCAAGGCCAGCACTGCGAGCCAGGAAAATTTGCCGATTTTGCCTGCCAAAGTGGGTTTGGTCGTCTGCACTAGCGGCTCTCCTCGTAAGTGAATTTAAATCAAGCGAACGTCAAGATGCCTCCCGTAGGCTCTGATTGCTGGTCCGTCGCACGAACACGCCGTCCACGTTTGCGCGATTGCTGGAGGCCGGAGTGGCTGCTGTTCTACCACCCGGCACCTACGGCGGTGTAGTCCCCTAACCAGCACATGCCACGTCGGGCACACCATACAGACAACCGATACACGATTCAACCCAGAGACCCAGCGAATGGCATAGTGCCCCAACGGTTTCACGAGAAACGGATTGACCGCGGACGATCTGACCATGTTGGTCATGTGCATCCTGACGGCAGGGTCGCTGAGGCTTCCCCGGCGCCTAGATCGCCCGTCTGAACTGATTCTGGAACGGCCCTTCCGCCAGGCTCGCTTTGTGAGCAACCGCCGCCCCTACCATTCCCACGTCATCCGTGCGATGGGGAGACATCATCATGGACCAGGCGAGATTTCGGCGGGAGATGCTTCGCGCGCAGACGAGGGCGCCGATCGAGCCGCAGCACGTGTGCTTTGGCGCGGGTGCGGGCGCGTGATTGGCCGCGCGCGGGCGGACTGATGTGGGTAGGCACGAGCATGCCCGGCGTCGCGCCGTGGCGAGCGGCATCGGAAGAAGCGGCTACCCGTCGATGCGCTGGTCCAACTCGAAGGCCAGAGTGGGTGGGAACGCCATATCGGCGCTGATGCCGTTCTCGGCTCCGATGTGCTCCCACAGCAGCGGGCCGCGGACGGGCGCGACCTGAGGTGGCGCGGGCGTCGCCTACGCAAACGACAATGTCGCGAAGCGTGGTCGCTTCGCTTTTTGAACGCGATGATCCCTATCTCGCCGCCTCACGCCGCACCCGCGAGCGGGAGTAAGTCGCGCAATGAATCTCGCGCGCCAATGGTCTGGAAAGCTGAACGTCCGCATCTACGCCGCAAACGTCCGCTTCGCGCAGAATCGATCGGCTGCAACGGGTCGGGTCCGGTCTACCATCCCATCGCGCTGAAAGGCGGCTCGGGGTATCACAGCGGCAGTTTGCGCGCGGATGACCGCTGTATTTCAGGCAGCAGTCGGCCGCGTCGGCAAGACGAGAGTCGCAGACCGGCCAAGGGACTAAACCGCTCGCGCGGTAGACAGCGAGCTTCGTTGCGGCGGTGAGGTTTGGCGGGATCATGAATCTGCTTATGTTGAGACACGAGGCAAGCCGCCTCGGATCTCAACAGGAGCAGAGCCATGGACGCATCACCTCGGGCCATCTCGCCGTTGCGTCAACGCATGATCGACGACATGCGAATGCGCAAGCTGTCGGAGAAGACGCAGGGCCACTACTTGCGCTGGGTACAACGGTTCACCGCCTATCTTGGGCGCTCGCCCGACACCGCCACCGTCGAGGATCTGCGCCGCTACCAGTTGCACTTGGTCGATCAGGGCACCTCGCCGGTATCGCTCAATGCCGCGATCACCGGGTTGAAGTTCTTCTGCGAGGTCACGCTCGACCAGGGCGAGCTGATGGCCAAGATGTCCCCGGTGCATGTCCCGCACAAGCTGCCGGTGGTCTTGAGTCGGGAGGAGGCTGCCCGCCTGATCGCGGCGGCGCACAACCTGAAGCATCAGACGGCGCTGTCGGTGGCCTATGGCACTGGATTGCGAGCGAGCGAGGTGGTGGCGCTGAAGGTCAGCGACATCGACAGTCAGCGTATGACCCTGCGCGTCGAGCAGGGCAAAGGCCGCAAGGATCGCTACGCCATGCTGCCGCCGCTGCTGCTCGAACGGCTGCGCACTTGGTGGCGGGTGGCGCGGGCGCAAGGGAAGATGCTCGATGGCGGTTGGCTGTTTCCCGGCCTCAATCCGATCGAGTCGCTGAGCACTCGCCAGCTTAACCGGGCCGTGCACTTGGCGGCGCTGGAGGCCGGAATCGACAAGCGGGTGTCGATGCACACGCTGCGGCACAGCTTCGCCACCCACCTGCTGGAACAGAAGGTCGACATCCGCGTCATTCAGGTGTTGCTCGGGCACAAGAAATTGGACACGACGGCCCTTTATGTCCAGGTGGCGACCGACCTGCTGCGCGAGGTGATCAGTCCGCTGGAGCACACGGTCCCCGAGTAGCTCGGCCCGATGGGGCGCGCCGCCCTGGAGGTCGCGGACATCTTCCGCGCCCACGGGCCGGCCTGGCGGCAAGCGCAGCAGGGCCACCTGAGCCTCGGTCAGCTCAAGGTGATGTCCGCCATCGAACAGTGCCGCAGCGCGGCGCTGGGGGGACATGTACTGCGCTGCGATGCGTGTGAGCAGGTGCAGATCGCCTACAACTCCTGCCGCAACCGGCATTGCCCGAAGTGTCAGGCGCGCGCGGCGCGCCGTTGGCTGGAAGCGCGGCAGGCCGATCTGCTGCCGGTCGACTACTACCACCTGGTGTTCACGCTGCCGGCACCGATCAGTGCCATCGCGTACTCCAACAAGGCCGTCATCTACGACCTGCTGTTCGCGGTCGCTGCCGAGACGCTGCGCACCATCGCTGCCGACCCGAAGCATCTCGGCGCGCAGGTCGGCGTGACCCTGGTCCTGCACACCTGGGGCTCCGCGCTGACGCATCATCCGCATGTGCACGGCATCGTGCCCGGCGGTGGCCTCGCCGCCGACAGTGGGCGCTGGGTCGCGTGCCGGCCGGGCTTCTTCCTGCCGGTGCGGGTGCTCTCGCGCTTGTTCCGCCGGCGCTTCCTCGAAGAACTCGCCGCCGCGCACCACGGCGGCCGACTGCAGTTCTTCGGCGACGATGCTGGACTCAGTGAGCCAGGAGCGTTCGCCCAATGGCTCGCGCCGCTGCGCGCGTGTGAATGGGTCGTCTACGCCAAGCGTCCATTCGCCGGCCCGGCGGCGGTGCTCGCCTATCTGTCCCGCTACACCCATCGGGTGGCGATCTCCAACCGCCGCCTGCTGGCCCTCGACGAGCGCGGTGTCACCTTCCGCTGGAAGGACTACCGAGCCAGTGGCAAGACGCGCTACAAGGCGATGACGCTCGGCGCCGACGAGTTCATCCGCCGCTTCCTGCTGCACGTCCTGCCCAGCGGCTTTCACCGCATTCGTCACTACGGCCTACTCGCCAACGCTGGGCGCCGCGAGCATCTCGCCCAGGCACGCGAACTGCTGCACGCCGTTCCCACCGCGGTCGAACCGCCGTCAGCAGCCGCAGCGCCGGTTGCCATCATGGCGCCCACCTTCGTCTGCCCGCACTGCGGCGCCGCGATGACCATCGTCGAGATCTTCGCTCGCGGCCAACCGATTCGTGCGCCACCTACGTTGCGAGTTGCGGCATGAGCACCGTCATCGATTGCGTCAGCGGCACGTCCGCTTTGCGTCGGCCACCGCCGATAGCGGACGGCTTTGCCTTACGCCGCCAGAACCGGACTTCTGGGCCCCGGCGCCATCACCGAATCCAGCCCCGGATCATCGCCATCGCGCATCGGCGCGATGTTAGCCGCCGATTCAGCACCCGGTCGGCGTCAGCGCGCCCACCTGCGCCACGTCCAATCCCCATAGCCGCTTAGCTTCCCCGAACGACTGCGGGGCATGCCGCGGTTTCCTCCCTCGAGGCTTGTGCGACGCCTGCCCGCGTGGCGTCATCTCGTCCGCGCAGATCTGCGCGTCAGGGCAGGCATCGCACAACCCTTAACAACTGCAGACGGTGGGGTTTCTCCTCCATTGCGGTCACTCAATAATACCAACGGGAATCGCAGATCGCGCCGACCTGGAACCAGCCGCGTGCGACGCCGGCCAGGCGCGTGCGAGCGACCGCCGGCGCGCGACGTGAACTCGCTGACGCGCGCGAGACACCCAACCTACGCGCAACCTCCCTCCCGCGGCGACGCCTGGGCCACCCGGTTTTCGCTTCGGTTTGGTCAAGTCAAGTCGTGCTACGCTGCTCCCGATCTTGCCTCGTGGCGTTGGATTCAATATCCCTCAGGCGATTCGCGGCCACGAAAGCCGCATTGGGATCCGATCCAAGGCGGTGGAAGGTGCGCCGTTCATTCAGGGAGATTATTCATGGAACGCCGTCTTGTCTCGATCCTGGCCGCTGATGTGGCGGGCTATTCGAAACGGATGGAAGCCGCGGAAGAGCTCACGGCGGAGGGCCTGGCAAAGTGTCAGTCCCTGATAGCTCAGACGGCTGACCGTCTCGGAGGTCGCATCTTCAACACTGGGGGTGACTCTGCATTGGCGGAGTTTTCCAGCCCGGTGAACGCAGTGCGTTGCGGTGTGGATATCCAAAGAGCAAATCGTGCAGGCGATGCTGAATCCACAGGCTCGTCACAACTTCCCTTGCGAATCGGTGTTCATTTGGCAGATGTAATCATTTCGGGTGACGACTTGATCGGTGATGGCATCAACGTAGCGGCTCGAATTCAGGAAGCCGCCGAACCCTCTTCAGTCTTTGTCAGCCAGTCGATATTCGAACATGTTCGCCGAAACTCCCCATACGTCTTCGAAGACCTCGGGCTTCACGACTTAAAGAATATTTCCGAACGGATGCGTCTCTACAAGGTCGTGGGCAATATGCCCACCAGCCGATTTCAAACGGCTCATGCCATTTCGCACCCAAGCGCAGCGGCGATCCGCCCGGGATCTTTGGCGATACTGCCGTTCGACGTGGCTGGAGGAGACGAGGAACAACGCTATTTCGCCGACGGACTTACCGACGACTTGATCGTCGAACTCGCGCGATTCAGGAAACTTGTTGTCAGTTCACGAAGTGCAATCGCAAGCTATGAGCCAAAGACTGTCGATCCACAGGTTGTCGGTCGAGAGTTGGGTGTCAAGTACGTCGTCGTGGGACAGGTCCGGCGCATGGGCGACAAGGTGCGGATTTCGGTTCGTCTGATCGATACGGCAAATGGCAAGAACCTATGGGCCGAACGTTATGCACGCCCATGGACCGAATTGTTTGATCTGCTGGACGAATTGGCGGCCCGCATTGCCGCGACCGTCGTCGGACAAGTGGAAGCCGCAGGTATCGTCGAGGTTCGGCGGAAACGGCCTGAGGACATGGACGCGTATGATTTCCTCCTGAAAGGTCTTGGGCATCATCGTCTTGGCGGGGTCACCGAGGGCCATGGCAGAGAAGCGGTCAAATGGTTCGAACGGGCCATTGACGCGGACCCCAACTACGGCCTTGCATATGCGTGGCACGTCTGTTCTGCGTCTCGCTTGCCGGACTTCGATGTTGACAAAGGCTTTAGGTACATCACCAAAGCGATAGAACTGGACGAGAACGATGCCGAGGCTCACCGCATCATGGGGTCGTATCAGATGGGTATGGGCAATTACGAGGCTTCCGAACATCATCATTGCCGTGCGATGGAATTGAACCCGAGCGATGCCTATATCCGGTCTCGCACTGCCGCTTTCTGCACTTTCAATCACCAGCCGGAGCGCGCTTTGGAGTTGATTGCAGAGGCGGAGGCTCTGGATCCATTGCTACCGGTTTGGTGTCTTGAGGAAAAGGGCGTCGCGCTGTTCAACCTTGGCCGATATGAAGATGCCATTTCGGCGCTTGACCGCTTGGCCTTCCAAACGTTTCGCTCGCGCAGTTATGCGGCGGCCTCTGCCATGGCCATGGGGGACCAGGAGCGGTCGCGTAAGGCCCTTGCCGAAGCCGTGAGTATCCGCCCTGACTTAACTGCCTCCGTTCTCCTCAAACGAGAGGCATACCGCTATCCAGACGATGCCGCTCGTGTGCGCACGTTGCTGATAGGGGCGGGATTGCGTGATTGAGGTCCACCTCTCATATGTTGCAATTGAGGGAGATTGGTCGCTCGCACGATCGTAGTCACCATCGACTTTCAGGTTCTGCAGCCTGGGTGAGTCTGTGAATGTCTGCTTCTCTCACCGGCGGCAGGCAGCAAAGGGTCGATCTGAGTCAACCACACCCCGGCGCCAAACTGCAGCACAATGATCCGCAGCGGCCCTTCGCACCGCGATGGCTGCCCTGCGTTGTACGGCGGGCGCTCGGTCGAGTCGATTCAACGCCGGCGATCGGCCCGGCCCGGACTATAGCGAGGGCGATCCAGGCTACCGGCGAAGCGGTCAGTGACGTGTGTAGCACCTGCATCGGCCTGGATATGGTTCCGCCTTTCTCGCTACCATATCGCGTAGTCACGCTGTCAACTTGATCAAGAGGGAAAAATGCCGAAGCGACTGTTCGCCATATTCATGTTTGCCTTCTGCGCATCGTTAACGATAGCGGCAACCGCGGCACAGCCCGCCAAAACACTGCTGTGGAAGGTCATGTCCGGCAATCGGACGTTGTACCTGACCGGCGACACGCAAGCACTGTTGCCGCGCGACTACCCGCTGCCAGTGCAAGTGGATCAGGCTTTCAAGCAGTCCGGAGAGCTGGTTCTGGAGGGCGACCCGGCGGCTGATTCAAAGCAGATATCGGAGCTCATTCAGCGATATGGGCTATTACCCACGCCCACTACATTGAGCAACACGCTCAATGGGTCCGAGGCCAATCTTGTCAAGCGGACTTTCGGCCAAGTGGGGACTCCGTTTGAGACGGTGGAGCCCATGCGTCCATGGTTGGCGGCCATTGTCCTGGCGCAGGCCGAGCATGCAAGGCTCGGGTGTGACCCCACCCGGCAGGAGACAGATTATTTCTACAAATTGGCGAAGTCGCGCGATCTCCCATTTACCCCGCTGGAGACTGCGTCCGATCAAATCACATTGTTTGCGAATTTGCCGCAAAGTTTGCAGATCGCTTGGTTAACAACTACTGCGCGCCAATGGCCGCACGCAGCCAGCGAGCGGCAAGCTAAACGGCAGGACATTGTGCGAGCCTGGCGTACCGGTAACATCAGCGTGTTGTCGAAATTGTTGACGCGCGAATTTGACGGACAGCCGGATCTTTACCGAGCCCTCGTCACAAACCGTAATGAGGCCTGGTTCAAGGTGCTCAAAGAGAAACTTGGACAAGGCGGTGCGCCAATCTTCGTGCTGATTGGCGCCGGTCATCTGGTGGGGAGGGACAATCTCGTCTCAATGTTGGAACAAGCGGGATACGGTGCGACAAAACTGTGAAAGCGTCAGCGTGGGTTTGGACGCAGGCGATGCGGGCCTGAGGCCCTCAACACTCGCAAATTGACGCGCCAGAACAGCCCCCAAGCTCACCTTCAACGCAACTTCGCTGGAAACCTCGACCGAGCGATTCAATCGTCACGGTCGTGCATTGCTGCCGGCGTGTCTTGACGACTACGTTGAAGCCGAGAATCCGGTTCGCGTGGTCGAAGTCTTCGTTGACGGGCTCGACCTGGGCAAACTGGGCTTTGTGGGGGTTGCCCCCGCGGCAACGGGCCATCACGCGCGTTACCCCCCATTGAGAGCGGCTTGACCTTGCACAAGTACTGCTCCTCGGCTTGCCCCCGGTGTGCGCTCAAGGCGCGCGTGCGCACCGAGATGAGTCTGCACGTCCTGGCCTACAACGTGAAGCGCGTGATGCGCATCCTCGGCATCGGAGAAATGCTTGCCGCCGTCCGGGCATAGGGCCCGAGAGCCCTTCTTTGCGCCTAAATCCAGGCCATTTCCGCCATCCAGACCGCTAACGCGGCTCATCGACCGTCGCTGCGCCCCTGCATGGCCTACGGCTTCGCCAGCGCTCTCGGAGCACAGCTGCGCCTCTACCCATTCGCCCTGCAAGCTCCTCGCGGCCTTTTACACGGCCTCGGCCACGAGCGGTCGTAACGCGTTGCTCTCGATAGCGGACACTGTTCGGCACTCGACGAGTGGCGGCACCGGGCATCGGAGGTTCGGGCGATTGACGGCTTGTATCCCGTCGTTTAGGTTGTCCAACTTTCATTCAGTTGCAGAAATCCATGGCGCTGCCCGCCACATTGCGTGCTTCCCGGAATACGGATGCCGGTCTGTTCTACGAGGTGATAGAGCAAACCATGCGCGTCCACGTCATTGCTGCGGGGGGAGCTTGGGAGGAAGATCCGCGCCGTCGAGAAGCCGCCGAAGACAGCGTCAACCGTGGCGCAAGTGTGATTGTGGTTGGCGAGCTAGACGCGGGATTTCTGATTGTCGAGAGGTTGCCCGACGAGGTGTGCCTCTTAATGCTGTGCTTGCTCCCAAGTCATCAAGGCCGCGGCATTGGTAATTCCCTCGTATCTGCACTTCAAAGGGAAGCCGCGGCGCGCCACGTACCAATGCGGCTAGACGTGTTGAAGGTCAATCCCGCGAGGAGTTTCTACGAACGCCTGGGTTTTTGCGTGGAGGACGAGAGCGAGCATTTCTTCCACATGCGGTATTCAACCTGACCCGGGATTCAATGCGTACGGCCCATCGGCCGCGAGCCCGGGCATAGGGCTTGATTGATTGAACTGCGGCTCTGAACTCTTCACCGGACGTTGCCTGTTCGCAATTGTCGGGCGAGTACCGGCCAATCGCCGTCCTACGAGGCGGGTATAAGGATTGCTCCAGACCAGACACCGGGAGGTTGTGTATTCTGGCGCCGAGTTGCTCGTCCTCCCGTCGGTATTGAACGCTACGTTCGATCGGACACGTCCGTGGCCAGCGTTTCGCGCGTCCGAAGCCCTGGCATAGTGAGTGACCGACCCGGGGTTGCTGCACCCCCGAATCCCAGAGCCCCCGACGCGCCGGTTGTAGCTGATAATTCGGAAGGGCGAATTGCCGGCGACCGTCCCGAAAGAAACTATTGTCATCGCCTGACGATCAAAATCAAAATCGCACTTTCGGCCACTGCAGAGCAGGCCGCGGCCGACGTTCTCATTCCGTGGGAGTCGAACGATGAAGCAGCACATCGCTTTCCTTGTATTCGTCAGCGCACTCTTTGCCGTGCCGTCGCTCGCGGCGCTGAAGCCGGGTGACCCCGCGCCTGATTTCCGGGCCCCGGCATCTCTCGCCGGCAACGTTTCCACGTTTTCGCTCGCCGAGGCGTTGAAGAAGGGTCCGGTCGTGCTGTACTTCTACCCTGCGGCGTTCACGACCGCGTGTACGATCGAGGCCCACGATTTCGCCGAAGCGGTGGATGCGTATCGCGCCCTCGGCGCTACCGTGCTCGGCGTTTCGCATGACGACATCGACACCCTAAGGCGCTTTTCCGTTAGCGAGTGCCGCAGCAAATTCGCGGTGGCCGCGGACAAGGACCAGAGCATCATGAAATCCTACGATGCGGTGTTGGCAATCAAGCCCGAGTACGCGGATCGCGTATCTTATGTCATTGCGCCTGACGGACATGTGATCTTCGCCTACAAATCGCTCAACCCAGAAAAGCATGTCGAATACACGCTCGACGCGCTCCGGAAGTGGTCGGCACAGCAGAAGAAGTAGCTCGCATTGGACCCGCGCGACAGGTATTGAGCGCCTCCTTCAGCGAAGGAGGTCGCGGGTCCGACATGGCTAAAACTCAGTCAAGGGCCCGTTGGACCGAGATCGGCGAGCAGCCGTACGCCCTTGTCGCGCAAAGCAGTCGTTCGACGCTGCGACCGAGTCCAGGCGGTCAGGTTGCCTCGCCGCGGCCTCGAGATAGTAGACTTCGGTTCCGCTCCAGCCCCGGGCACCGTGAGAAATGGAGTTGATATGAAAATGCAAGGCTCACTTGAGTTTACCGTTACCGAGCGGTCCGAAGGCCGAGTCGTTTCGGAGATGCCCATTGGCTCCGGCGTGAAGAATCCCTTCGGTGTTGTTCATGCCGGCGCAATGCTGTGGCTCGCCGATGTCACAGCAACCATTCTTGTCATGGGGCCGGATCAAGCGTCGGAAAGTACGAAAGGGTTTCCCCTCGCTGTCAGCCTCAACGCGAATTTCCTCGGTAATCAGAAAGAGGGTTCGTTCAGAGCAGTTTCCTCTTTCGTGAAGCGCGGTCGGACTGTCAGCGTTGTTCGCACAACTGTTTATGGCGCGGGAGAAAAAGTTGTTGCAGACGTGACCACAAGCCATGTTCTTTCAAGATGAGAAGCCCTTTTGAGCCGCGCAATGGGGATGGCCCGTTCGTTCCGGCATTCATTCCGCGAGTGGCCGCTCCCATACGAAACTGCGACCGCTTTGGAGCGCCCGTTTCGTCCGCTCGGGGTTGGGCACGGTCATCCGATCGGTGACGATGAACGACGGCTGTACGGATTACACCGGCCGTTGGCGCCATTCGCCGGCGAATCGTTCGCCGCGCAGGATGCGACGATGGCCGCGTCGATGGCTCCGGCGCCGTGCAGCTCGCGATCTCGACGCTCCGGCTGGCGAGCGGCGCGTCGAGGATGCCCCGGGTGCGAGCGCCGGACCAGCCATATCGCCCCTGGTCGGCTCCGCCCGGCGCCGGACAACGCCACGGACGCAGCGCTACACCGGGTCTGCGTGCGTCGGCTTCAACAGCAGGTAGAAGCCGAAGCCGAGCGTATCCCGGCCCCAGCGCAGGTAGGCGTCGTGCCACGGACGAATCCGCCCGTCCATGGCCTCGATGTCGGGATCCTCCGGATGCGCGTCGACATACCGCTCGACCGCATTGCAATAGAGTCCTTCGTATTCGTCCCATTCGTCGTCGCTGGCGGTCGCCGTCGCCAGCACGCGGAAGCCTGCGTCGCGCGCCAGCGCCGCGTTGCCGGCGTGGCTTTGCATCTCGTCGGCGGTGGCGCCGAGGACGTCGAGGTAATCCTGCGTCGGCGGCTGCTTCCAGTAACCGTCGGCGAACAGCGCCGTGCCGCCTGGGCGCAGCGCACGCCATGCCCACGAGAGCGCATCGGCAAACGTGCCGACCGCCTGGCTCGAGCCCATGCAGATCACGGCGTCGAAGCGCTCGTCCTCGGCCACCGCTTCGGCGAGCGGCGACGCGATCAGCGTGACCCGGTCGGCAAGGCCGAGCGCCGCGGCAGTCGGCGCGGCGCCTGCGCGATGAACGCGGCATTGGCGTCCACGCCCACGCCGTGCACCGGATGCGCCGCGACGACGTCCATCAGGAAGCGCGCGCGGCCGCAGCCGATGTCGAGCACGCGCTCGCCCGGCCGGAGCCTGAACATGCCACCAGCGCCGCCGCCTTCGCCGCCGACAGCGGGCTGTAGTAGCGGTGATCGCCGTGGGCGATCGGTGGTGAACTTGCGCGGATCGGAGAGCGCCATCGCGGACTACGCATGCGCGAGGCGCTGCCCGTGCTCGCGCGTCGAGTGGAAGCCGACCTTCGGCCAGCGCTCCATCGTCACCTGCAGGTTGTACTTGTTGGTGGCGAGGAACACCGGGTTGCCGTCGACGTCGGTCGCCAGCGCGGAGACCTGCTCGCGCTCGAAGTTGCGGCGCACGCCGTCGTCCGGGTACGTGAGCCAGCGCGCGGTGGAGATGCTCGCCGGCTCGTAGAGCGCGTCGACCTTGTACTCGCTCGCCAGCCGCGCCGCGACGACCTCGAACTGCAGCTGGCCGACCGCGCCCAGGAGCAGCGTGTTCGACTGCTCGGTCTGGAACACCTGGATCGCGCCTTCCTCGCCCAGCTCCTGCAGGCCCTTGGCGAGCTGCTTGTTCTTGAGCGGGTCGCGCGAGCGCGCCACGCGGAAGAGCTCCGGCGCGAAATAGGGGATGCCCTTGAAGTCGAGCGCCTCGCCCTCGGTCAGCGTGTCGCCGATGTGCAGCTGCCCGTGGTTGTGGATGCCGATGATGTCGCCGGCCACCGCGTCCTCGCTCTTCACGCCGTTCCTGCGCCATGAACGTCATCACGTTGCCGAGCTTCATCTCGCGGTCGAGGCGCAGGTGGCGCACCTTCATGCCCGGCGAGTAGCGGCCGGAGCAGACGCGGAGGAACGCGATGCGGTCGCGGTGCCTGGGGTCCATGTTCGCCTGGATCTTGAACACGAAGCCGGAGAAGGGCGCTTCGGCCGGATGCACGACGCGCTCGCCGCCGTCGCGCGGCTGCGGCGGCGGCGCCCACTGCGTCAGCGCCTCGAGGATCTCCTGCACGCCGAAGTTGTTGATCCCGGAGCCGAAGAAGACGCTGGTCTGGCGGCCGGCGAGGAAGGCGCCGAGGTCGAACGGGGCGCTCGCGCTGCGGATGAGGTCGACGTCGTCGCGCAGCGCGGCGATCTCGCCGGGATAGAGCGCGTCGAGCTCGCGGGTTGTCGAGGCCGGTGATCTCCTCGGCGCCGGCGCTGACGCGCTCCTCGCCCGGCGCGAAGCGCTTCAGGCGGTCGTGGCGCAGGTCGAACACGCCGCGGAAGCTCTTGCCCATGCCGATCGGCCAGGTCACCGGCGCGCAGTCGATGTTGAGCACCTCCTCGATCTCGTCGAGCAGCTCCAGCGGCTCGCGCACCTCGCGGTCCATCTTGTTGACGAAGGTGATGATCGGCGTGTCGCGCAGCCGGCAGACCTCGAGCAGCTTGATCGTCTGCGCCTCCACGCCCTTGGCCGCGTCGATGACCATCACCGCGGCGTCGACCGCGGTCAGCACGCGGTAGGTGTCCTCGGAGAAGTCCTCGTGGCCGGGCGTGTCGAGCAGGTTGATGGTGTGGCCGGCGTACGTCGAACTGCATCACCGAGCTGGTCACCGAGATGCCGCGCTGCTTCTCGACCTCCATCCAGTCGGAGGTCGCGTGGCGCGCGCTCTTGCGCGCCTTGACCGTGCCGGCGAGCTGGATCGCGCCGCCGTAGAGCAGCAGCTTCTCGGTCAGCGTCGTCTTGCCCGCGTCCGGGTGCGAGATGATCGCGAACGTGCGCCGGGTGGCGACGTCACGGACGAGATCGGGAGGGAAGGAAGGGGCGTCCATAAAGCGAACGCCGCCGGCCGGGGGCGGCGGGCGGCGAAACGAACAATGGCGAATTATACCAAGGCCGTCGCCGGCGGCCGTCGCCGGCGGCCGTCGCCGCCGGGCGGCGCATAGTTCGTATACTCCGTCTCTTCCGCCGCCTCTGTCGCGATGCCTCCGTCGCCGCCACGCCTCGTCGCCCACCTCGACATGGACGCCTTCTACGCGTCGGTCGAGCTGCTGCGCTATCCGGAGCTGCGCGGGCAGCCGGTGGTGATCGGCGGCGGGCGGCGCCACCAGCCGCAGGAGTCGATCGACCCCGTGACCGGCCGCACCGTGCGCCGTTTCGCGACGCTGCGCGGCTACGCCGGCCGCGGTGTCGCGACGACGGCGACCTACGAGGCGCGTGCGCTGGGCGTGCACTCGGCGCTGGGGCTGATGAAGGCGGCGAAGCTCGCTCCCGACGCGATCCTGCTGCCGGTCGATTTCGACGCGTACCGGGAGTACTCGCGGCTGTTCAAGGCCGCCGTCGCCGCGATCGCGCCTCGGATCCAGGACAACGGGATCGACGAGATCTATATCGATCTCACCGGCGTCGCGCCTCCGGGTGCCGCGGAATTCATCTCCGCCCGGAACCGCGATGGCGACGACGCGCCGGAAGAGGCGCGTCCCGGTTACGCGAACGCCGCCGTAATCACTGTTTCCGACCCGGACCACGGCGCCGCCGACCCCGACTTCGACGACGACCCGTGGTGGCGCGCACGCGACGTCGCCAAGGCGATCAAGGAGGCGGTGTACGCGACGACCGGTCTCACCTGCTCGATCGGCGTTGCGCCCAACAAGCTGCTCGCCAAGATCGCCTCCGAGCTCGACAAGCCGGACGGCATCACGATCCTGCGACCCGGCGACGTCGCGACGCGCATCTGGCCGCTGCCCGTGCGCAAGATCAACGGCATCGGCCCGAAGTCCGGCGCGAAGCTCGAGGGGCTGGGCGTCCGCAGCATCGGCGAGCTGGCCGCCGCCGATCTGCAGTGGCTGATCGAGCATTTCGGCCAGCACTACGGTAGCTGGCTGTCGGACGCCGCCAACGGTCGCGACGATCGGCCGGTCGTGACGGTGCGCGAGCCCAAGTCGATCAGCCGCGAGACGACGTTCGAGCGCGACCTGTCGGCCACGCGCGACCGCGCCGAGCTGTCGCGGATCTTCACCGACCTTTGCGTCGGCGTCGCCGCCGACCTCGCGCGCAAGGGCTACGCCAGCCGGACGATCGGCCTGAAGCTGCGCTACGACAACTTCCGGACGGTGACGCGCGACCTCACGCTGGAAACGCCGACGCGGGAGGCGCGGGCGATCCGCCGTGCGGCCGGCGAATGCCTGAAGCGCGTGCCGCTGGACCGGCGGATCCGGCTGCTCGGCGTGCGCGCGGGGGCGCTCGTCCCGGCGGGCGCCGTCGCGGCCGCGCCGCCGCCGGTCCTCGCCGAGCCGGCGCCCTCGCTGTTCGATTGATCACGCCGCTGCCGATCGCGCAATCGCGCATCCGCGTAACGGCGCGACGGCGTAGCCCGGGTTGAGCCGGAGGCGAAACCCGGGGGGATGCGTCCATGGCCACGCCCCCCCGGGTTTCGCCTCCGGCTCAACCCGGGCTACGCGGTACTCCAGCGCGCGCTCGCCCTTGGCGTGGACGTCGTCGAACATCGCCTCGAGTGCGGCGTGGGTGCCGCGCAGCCGGTCGACGACGTCCTTCGCCCATCGCAGGTAATCCCGCTTGCGCGCGAGATCCCAGTTCGCCGGCGGCGCGGCGACGATGTCGTAGACGTTGCAGATCTTGTCGGCCAGCTTCACCAGCCGCGCGCGTTCCGACAGCGTGTGCGCGTGCCGGACCTGCAGCAGCTTGCGCTCGGCCTTGGCGAGGTTCTGGTCGTCGGTGACCTCGAGCACCACCGACGTGATGATCTCGCCGAACGCGACGCGCAGCTCGTCGGGCGTGGTCTTCGTGTCCTCGATGGTGTCGTGCAGCAGTGCGGCGCAGAGCACGGCGACGTCGTCCACGCCCTCGCGCTTGAGCAGGCTCGCGAGCGCGATCGGGTGGTTGATGTAGGGCGAGGCCGCGGCGTCCTTGCGCCGCTGGTGCCGGTGCTTTTCGGCGGCGAAGGCGACGGCCTCGAGCAGCAGCGCCTGTGGATCGGCAAGCACGTCAGTACCCGCCCGGCCGCCCGCAGGGTGCTGGCTGGGCCCGATCGCGGGGCAGCGGGCGTGGGGGTCGTTTCATCCCGTTGGCGTGCCCGGCGCCGGATGGATGTTGTCGACCCAGTGGACGTTCTCGGGGTTCGGCTCCACCGCCGGGAGATCGAGGTTCACGACCACCGGCTCCTGGCCGCTCCTCACCAGCACGCAGGACAGCGGCTCGTCGTCGCTGGCGTTGATCTCCTGGTGCGGCGCGTAGGGGGCGATGTAGATGAAATCGCCGGGGCCTGCTTCGGCGGTGAACTCCAGCCGGTCGCCCCACTTCATCCGCGCGCGGCCGGACACGACGTAGATGACGCTCTCGACCGGGCCGTGGTGGTGCGCGCCGGTCTTCGCCTTCGGGTGGATGACGACGGTCCCGGCCCAGAGCTTTTCCGCGCCGGCCCTGGCATGCGTGATCGCCGCGGCGCGGTTCATCCCCGGCGTCTGCGCGGTGTTGGGATCGAGCTCGCCGGCGCGCACGACGCGCACGCCGTGCAGGCGCCACTTCGTTTCCTGGGGTTGCGACACGGGGACCTCCATTGCGGGTGCACGGCGGAAAGCGTCGATTTGACACCAGTGCGTCGCCGTTCGCAACCGCCCGTCGCGCGGCGCGAGCGTGGCTGCGGCCGAGGCGCCGGCGCCGGTCCCCGGCGCGGCGGCGCGCCGACCGCGCGCCCGGCTCTACTCCTTCTGGCTCGCCTCGTAGAGCGACGGCGTGATGCGGGCGTGGGCGAGATACTCGCGCAGGTGCGTGACGTCCTGGCGGCCGAGCGTGTTGCCGCCGTGCGGGCGATGCAGAATGCCCTCGGCGCCGTTCAGCTTCACGCGGACCCGGGTGCCCGACAGCGATTCCAGCGACGCGCCCAGGTGGCGCAGCAGCGACTCGATCTCTCGCCACTGGAGGTTGCCGCTCACCGGGTCGTGAAAGATCGCGCGGATGAGGTTGTCGTGCTTGTGGCTCATGGCGGTGACTCGCGACGTCGTGCGGATTGCCCTTCGAGCATACAACATCCGCGCGGGCCGGGTGCGGTCACCGGCGCCCGGCCGACGCCCTGGGCGCCGCAGCAGCGGCGAGCCGCGCGACCTTCGGTGCGGCGGTCCTCAGCACATGACGAGGCCGCCGTCGGCGACCAGCGTGGCCCCGTTGACGTACGACGCGTCGGGCGAGACCAGGAAGGCGATGACGCGGGCGATCTCCTCCGGCGCGGCGCTGCGGTTCATCACGCTCATCGCCTCGACCCGCCTGCGGTGCGCCTCGTCGCGCCAGGCCTCCTCGATCATCGGCGTCAGCGTCGCGCCGGGCGCGACGGTGTTGACGGCGATGCCGCGCTCGCCCAGCGCCCGCGCGGCGTTCCTGGTCAGCGCCAGCACCGCACCCTTGCTCGCGGCGTACGCGGCGGTGCCCGACAGGCCGCCGCCGCGGATGCCCGCCACGCTGGCCACCGTGCAGATGCGCCCGCCGCGCGGCATGTGCTTCGCCGCTTCGCGCAGGCACAGGAAGGTGCCGACCACGTTGTCGTCGTAGACGTCGCGGAACGTCCCCGCGTCGAGCTCCATGAACGGCGTCCTGTCGACGACACCGGCGCTGGTGACCAGCGCGTCGAGCCCGCCGAGGTACGCCACGGCCATGCCGAAGGTCGCCACCAGCGCCGGCTCGTCGGCGACGTCGATCTCGAAGGCGAAGTGCGCGCCGGCGGCGACCCCCGGCAGCGCCGCGACCACCGCCTTCACGCCCTTGCCGTTGCGATCGAGGCCGGCGACGCGCCAGCCGCGCGCGGCGAGCTCCTTCGCCGTGGCGGCGCCAATGCCACTGGCGGCGCCGGTGACGATGATGTTTCGGCTGTTGGACATGGCAGTGCTCCGGGAACGGTGGACCGCTAGCGCGCGGCGAGCGCGCGCGCGGCGGCGACGACCTGCGCCACCGTCACCCGCGACTCGTCTTCCAGCGGTATCGAATAGCCCGCCGGGATGCGCGGCGCGCCGAGGCGCTTCACCCGGCATCCGGTTTCCTCCGCCGCGGCGGCGGCGATCTCGGCGCCGAAGCCGCCGACCTGCACCGCCTCGTGCGACGACCAGCAGCGCGCCGGTGCGCGCCGCCGAGCCGAGCACCGTCGCGCGGTCCCAAGGCCAGAGCGTGCGCAGGTCGATCACCTCGGCCGAGATGCCGGTGCGCGCGAGCTCGGCAGCCGCGTCGGCGCAGGTCGCCACGGCCTTCGACCAGCTGACCAGCGTGACGTCGTCGCCGCCGCGCAGCACGCGCGCCGCGCCCAGCGGCACCCGCGCGCCCGGCTCGACGTCGCCTTCCTGTCCCCACAGCTCCTTGTGCTCGAGGTAGACGACGGGGTCGCCCGAGGCGAGCGCGCTCCCCAGCAGGCCGTAGTTGTCGGCCGGCGTCGACGGCGCGACGACGGTGAGGCCCGGGATGTGCGCGAACCACGCCTCGAGCGACTGCGAGTGCTGCGCCGCCGACGCCGGCCCACAGGCCGATCGGCATCCGCACGACCAGCGGCACCCGGCTCTGGCCGCCGAACATGTAGCGGTTCTTCGCCGCCTGGTTGACGAGCTCGTCGATGGCGCACAGCGCGAAGTCGACGACGCGCATCTCGACGACCGGGCGCAGGCCGGCCAGCGCCATGCCGACGGCGGCGCCCATGATCGTCGACTCCGAGATCGGCGTGTCGATGACGCGCTCCGGGCCGAATTCCTGCTGCAGTCCGCGGTATTGCGCGAAGATGCCGCCGCGGCCCAGGTCCTCGCCCAGCGCGACGACGGCTGGATCCGCGCGCATCGCCTCGGCGAGCGCGGCGCCGCCCGCCTGCGAATAGTTCATCACGCGCCACTGCCCGGCTCCCGTGGTCCTGGACGTCGGCGTAGGCCGCCGCGCGATCGGGAAACGGCGCCGCGTGCGGCCGCCGCGCGCGCGGCGTCGATCTCGGCGTCGCGCCGCCGCATCGATCGCGGCGACGCTCGCCGCGCGGCGACGCCGAGGGCGACGAGCCGCGCGCGGGCGAGCTTCAGCGGGTCGGCCTCGAGCGCGCGCGCGACCTCGCCTGCGTCGCGGTACGCGCCGGGGTCGACCGAGACGTGGCCCTTGAAGCGGTAGGTGAGCGCGTGCAGCAGGCGCGGGCCGTCCCCGGCGCGGACTTCGCCGGCGACAGCTCGCGCGGCGGCCGTCGTCCACCGCGTCGACGTCGTTGCCGTCGACGAGCACGCCGGGCACGCCGATGCTCTCGGCGCGCGCGGCGGCGCCGGGGCCGCCGGTCATCGGCCCGGTCGGCGTGGTGGCCGCAGAGCCGGTTGTCCTCGCACACGAACAGCACCGGCAGCCGGAACACGACCGCCCAGTTCAGCGCTTCGAGGAACGGGCCGCGGTTGACGGCGCCGTCGCCGAAGAAGCAGGCGACGATCTCCGGCCGGCCGCGGAGCTTCAGCGCCTGCGCGGCGCCGACGGCGATGGGCATGCCGGCGGCGACGACGCCGTTGGCGCCGAGCATCCCGACCGAGAAATCGGCGATGTGCATCGACCCGCCCTTGCCCTGGTTGGTGCCGGTGGCCTTGCCGAAGAGCTCGCGCCATCATCGCGGTTGACGTCGGCGCCCTTGGCCAGCGTGTGGCCGTGGCCGCGGTGCGTCGAGGTGAGCAGGTCCTCGCGGGTGAGGTTGGCGCACACGCCGGCGGCCACCGCCTCCTGCCCCGTCGACAGGTGCAGCGGTCCGCGCACCAGCGCCGGCGTGGCGGAAGTCTCGAGGCCCCAGGCCTGCACGCCGCCCTGGCTGGCGACCTCGGCGGCGTCCTCGAACGCGCGGATGCGCGCCATCGTCCGGTACAGGGCGGCGAGGCGCTGCGCGTGGGGAGGGATCGACCGCGGGGCGCCGTGCGCCGGGCCGGGGTCGCCCGTTGCCGGGGTTCGGGTCATGGAAGGCTGGACGAGCCAATATCATAGCCGAAGCCGGTCCGATCCCTCACCTGCCCCGGATCCGTAGCCCAGTGGATTCGCGTTACGCATCGGTCGCGACCGCTGTCTCGCGGCCGGCCCTGGCGCTGCCGCGCGCGCGCCGGGTGCACTCGCTCGCCACCGCCTCCCGGATGATCTCTACCAGCCGCCGCGTGCCGGGGCCGGCGGCGTCGGGGTCGGCGACGATGAGGTAGAGCTCGCCGTAGCGCTCGCCGCCCTCGCGCAGCAGCAGCGGCTTCAGCGTCCCCGCGGCGAGCTCGTCACGGATCTTGTCCTCGGGAAACCAGGCGAAGCCGAAGCCCATCCGCGCGGCCTGGATCGACGTCGACATGCTGCTGACGGTCCAGCGCTGCGCGACGTCGACCGCCGGCGGCAGCGCATCGCGCCGGCTGCCGGTGTCGCGCACGACCAGGTGGCGGTGCGCCGCGAGGTCGCGCCGCGTGAGCTTGCGCCCGAGCGCGTGCAGCGGATGCGCCGGATGCGCGACCGGGATCGCGCGAAAGCGCAGCAGCGGGTCGCCGAGGAAGCCCGGCGGGACCAGCGGCGAGATGGCGAGGTCGGCATGGCCCTGCAGCAGCGCCTCCCCGGTGCCGCCCAGCACCGACTCGATCACCTCGATTCGCGTGTTCGGGCTCTCCGTGCCGAAGCGCTCGAGGCATTGCAGCAGCAGCCAGGTCGGGAACACGATCTCGACGGCGATGCGGATCTGCGCTTCCCACCCGGCGGACAGCGCATGCGCGGCGCGCTCGACGCCGCTGGCGTCCTCCAGCAGCGCCCGGGCGCGGCGGTAGAGCAACTGCCCGGTCGGCGTCAGCGCCGCCTTGCGGCCGGCGATCGCGAACGCCTTGACGCCGAGCTGCGACTCGAGCTTCTGCACGGCGTAGGTGACGGCCGACTGGCTCTTGTGCAGCGCTTCGGCGGCCTGCGCGTAGCCGCCGGCGTCGACCACGGCAACCAGCGCGCGCCATTGGTCCAGCGTGACGTGGGGCGAGGCGGGCATTGATCAGATTAATAGATTGAATATAGCGAAATATTGTTCTTTTTTATCTATCTTGTAAATGCTCAAATGGATGCGTCCAAACCGAGGAAGTGCCCGATGAAGACCCTGCTCCAGATCAACGCCAGCCTGTTCGCCAACGGCGGGCAATCGACGCGGCTTGCCGATGCGTTCGTCGCGCAGTGGCGCGCCGGCCATCCGGAGGCGACGGTCGTCGCTGCCGGGCGCCCGTTGCAATTCGCGCCGCTGCGCCCCTACGTTGCAATTACTGACGAGGAACCCGCCATGAACTCCCGTACCGTGCAACGCATCATCCCTTCGCTTCCGACCTCCGACGGCGCCGGCGTGAAGCTCCGCCGCAGCCTCGGCCAGTCGCCGGACGCCCGGCTCGACCCGTTCCTGATGCTCGACCATTTCTCGACCGATGCCGCCGCCGACTACATCGCCGGCTTCCCGTCGCATCCGCATCGCGGCTTCGAGACCGTGACCTATATGCTCGACGGCCACATGCTGCACGAGGACCACCTCGGTCACGCCGGCGACCTGACGAGCGGCGGCGTGCAGTGGATGACTGCCGGCCGCGGCATCATCCATTCCGAGATGCCGCAGCAGACCGAGGGGCGCATGCGCGGCTTCCAGCTCTGGATCAACCTGCCGGCGCGCGAGAAGATGAAGCCGGCCGCGTATCGCAACATCGACGCCGCCGAGATTCCGGTGATCGCGCTCGCGGGTGGCGGCGAGGTCAGGGTGATCGCCGGCACGGCGAGCGTGGACGGCCGCGCGGTGCCGGGCCCGATCCAGGGCGTGTCGACCGATCCGCTGTATCTGGACGTCCTGCTGCCGGCCGGGGCGCGCGTCGCCCTGCCGGTGAGCACCGGCTACAACGCGTTCGTCTACGTGTTCGAAGGCAGCGTCGCCGTGGGCTCGCCGGATGCCGGACGCCCGCTCGCCACGCACAGCGCCGGCGTGCTCTCCGACGGCGATCGCGTCGAGTTGACCGGCGGTCCGGAGGGTGGCCGGGCGCTGCTGCTGGCGGGCCGACCGCTGCGCGAGCCGGTCGTCCAGTACGGGCCGTTCGTGATGAACACGCGCGAGGAGATCGAGCAGGCGATCCGCGACTACCAGAACGGCGAGCTCACGCGCGCCGCGGCGTGATCCGCGCCTGCGGCCTGCTCGGTCGGTCGGCGGTCGTGTCCGGTTCGCTGCACTCCCGGGTTACGGGGGGCGCAACCCGGGCTACGGCTCGGACGCGGCGTCCGGCCGTTCCCACGCCGACAGGTCGGGTCGGCGCAGGTGCCAGTCGGTCGCGCGCTGGTAGGCGCGGCCGATGCGCACCAGCGTCGCCTCGGCGAACGGCGCGCCCATCAGCTGCATGCCGATCGGCAGGCCGCCGGCGGAGAATCCGGCCGGCAGCGACAGCGCGCAGCCGCCGAGGTAGTTCGCGGCGCGGGTGAACGTCGCCAGCGGCGTGGTCGTCTCGTCGACTTCGTCCACCGGCGTGGCGGTGATCGGCAGCGTGGGCGTCAGCAGCGCGTCGCGGCCGCGCATCCACTCCGCGTAGCGGGCGGCGGCGCGGCGCCGCTCCGCGAGCAGGTCGATGTAGTCGGCGGCGCCGATCGATTTGCCGGACAGCGTGCGCGCGCGCACCCACGGGTCGATGGGCAGCGCCGGGTCCTCGATGTAGGCGCGGTGCACGGCGTAGGCTTCCGCGGCGATCAATCGGCCGTTGCGCACCATCAACTCGTCGAAGTCGAACGGAAAGCGCACCTCCTCCATGGTGGCGCCGAGATCGCGCAGCGTCGCCACCGCGTCGGCGATCACGCGCAGCACCTCGCGGTCGGTGCCCGCGGCGACTTGCCCGGGCGCGAGGCAGCCGATGCGCATTCCGCGCACCTCCGGCGCGCCGGCGAGCGCGGTGGCGAAGTCGATGCGCGGCGCGTCGCGCGTGCCCGGATCGCGCCAGTCGGGCCCGGCCATCGCCGCGGTGAGCAGCGCCGCGTCGTCGACGCTGCGCGCGATCGGCCCGATCGAGTCGAGCGTGGTCGACAGCGGCACGACGCCGGCGAGGCTGATCAGGCCGAAGGTCGTCTTGAGCCCGGTGAGCCCGCACAGCGCGGCGGGGATGCGCACCGAGCCGCCGGTATCGGAGCCGATCGCCGCCGGCGCGAGCCCGGCCGCGACGGCGACCGCGGAGCCGCTGGACGACCCGCCCGGTACGCGGTGCGTGGCCGTGTCCCACGGATTCCACGGCGTGCCCAGCGGCTGGTTGCGGCCCCAGCCGCCGAACGCGAACTCGACCATGTGCGTCTTGCCCAGCGGGATCATCCCGCCGGCGATCAGGCGCGCGACGGCGGTGGCGGTTTCCTCCGAGCGCCGCCCGAGCCAGCTTTTCGATCCCGCGGTGGTCTGCCGGCCGGCGACGTGCAGCAGATCCTTCAACGCCACCGGCAGGCCGTGCAGCGGACCGCGCGGCAGCCCGGCCTGGCGCTCGAGGTCGGCGGCCTGCGCGCACACCAGCGCCGCGTCGCCGTGGACGTCGACGAACGCGTGCGCCCGGGCGTCGAGCTGCGCGATGCGCTCGAGGCAGGCTTCGACGATCTCGACCGACGAAACGTCGCCGCGCTCGAGGTGCGCCTTCAGGCTGGTCAGCGAATGGAACGGCAGGTCGCTCGGCATCGGCATCATCTCGCAAACGGCATCGACCGGCCGTAGCCCGGGTTGAGCGCCAGCGAAACCCGGGTGGGCGTGCCCAAGTCTGCGCGGCCCCGGGTTTCGCTGGCGCTCAACCCGGGCTACGTCCGGGCGCCACGTTCGAATCATCGCACGATTGGCGCGGAGTAAAATCGGGCGGCGAACCGACGCCCATGAACAAGTCCAACAACCGGGGCACCTTCGGCCGGCCGGCGCTGGCCGCCGTCGCGGCGCTGGCCGCCCTCGTCGCCGGCTGCGCGCCGGAGCGCGGCGGCGCGCTGCAGGGCTACGCCGAGGGCGACTTCGTCCACGTCGCGTCGCCCTATGCCGGCGTGCTCGACGCGCTCGACGTCATCCGCGGCCAGCAGGTCGCGGCCGGTGCGCGGCTGTTCGTGCTCGAGCACGGCGTCGAGCAGGCCGCGGTCGACGCCGCGGCGGCGCGGATCCGCAACGCGCAGGCGCAGCTCGAGAACCTGGGCGAGGGCAGGCGCGCCGCCGAGCTCGACGTGATCCGTGCCCAGACCGACAGCGCGGCGACCGCGCTGCGGCTCTCACGCCAGCAGCTCGACCAGACCGAGCAGCTGTTCAGGGACCGGTTCGTTTCGCAGGCGAAGCTCGACGAGGCGAAGGCCGCCTACGACCGCGACGAGGCCCGGCTTGCCGAGGCGCGGGCGCAGCTGAAGGTCGGCCTGCAGAGCCTCGGGCGCAAGCCGGAGATCCAGGCGGCGCGCGCCGCGCTGGAGGCGGCGCAGGCGGACCTCGACCAGGCCAGGGTCAGGCTCGACCAGAAGACCGGCGTGGCCCCGACCGCCGCGCTGGTCTACGACACCTGGTATCGCGTCGGCGAGTCGGTGCCGGCCGGCGGCCCGGTGGTGAGCCTGCTTCCGCCGGGCAACGTCAAGGTCCGGTTCTTCGTCCCCGAGACGCTGGTCGGGTCGCTGCGGCCGCGGCAATCGGTCACGCTGTCCTGCGACGGCTGCGCGGGGCCGATTCCGGCCGAGATCTCGTTCATCTCGCCGCAGGCGGAATACACGCCGCCGGTGATCTACAGCCGCGAGTCGCGGGCCAAGCTCGTGTTCCTGGTCGAAGCGCGGCCCGCCGCCGCCGACGCCGGGAAACTGCGGCCCGGCCAGCCGGTCGAGGTCAGCTTGAGCGGGCCGTGAGCCCGACGGGTCGCTTGAACGACGAACCCCGGGGTGCGCGCCGCGAAGCTGACCGGCTGAGCGAGGCGGCCGCCATCGACGTGCGCGGCCTCAACAAGCACTTCGGCGACAAGCACGTGGTGCGCGATCTCTCGCTGCAGGTCAAGCGCGGCGAGATCTACGGCTTCCTCGGTCCCAACGGCAGCGGCAAGACGACGTCGATCCGGATGCTGTGCGGGCTGCTGCGGCCCGACAGCGGCAGCGGCACCTGCATCGGCTTCGACGTCATCCGCGAGACCTACGCGATCAAGCGCGAGGTCGGCTACATGACCCAGCGCTTCTCGCTGTGGGAAGACCTGACCATCCGCGAGAACCTCGACTTCATCGCCCGGATGTACCGCGTGCGCAACCGGCGCCGCGTCGTGCGCGAGGTCATCGACGGGCTCGGGCTCGGCGCGCGCCGCGACCAGCTCGCCGGCCATCTGTCCGGCGGCTGGAAGCAGCGCCTGTCGCTCGCCGCCTGCATGCTGCACCAGCCGCAGCTGCTGCTGCTCGACGAGCCGACCGCGGGCGTGGATCCGCAGGCCCGGCGCGATTTCTGGGACCAGATCCACGAGCTCGCCGCGCAGGGGATCGCGGTGCTCGTCTCGACGCATTACATGGACGAGGCCGAGCGCTGCCACCGGCTCGCTTACATCTTCGAAGGGCGGCTGCTCGCCACCGGCACCGCGGCCGAGTTGGTGGCGCAGGACAAGCTCGTTGCCTGGTCGGTGACGGGCCCCGATCTGTCGGCGCTCGCGGCGACGCTGCGCTCGCGCGAGGGTGTCCAGCAGGTCACGGCGTTCGGCGGCGCGCTGCACGTGACCGGCCGCGATTCGGCCGCCATCGAGCGCACCGTGCGCGAGCTGTCGGCGGACACGCGGCATCGCTGGGAGCGCATCGAGCCGGGGCTGGAGGACGTGTTCATCGACCTCATGCACAACGCGGCGAACGGCGGTGCGCAATGAGCGGCGGCGCGTTCTCGTTCTCGCGCTGGATCGGGATCATGCTCAAGGAGTTCATCCAGCTCAAGCGCGACCGGCTGACGTTCGGGATGATCATCGGCATCCCGGTGCTGCAGCTGATCCTGTTCGGCTACGCGATCAACGCCGACCCGAAGCACCTGCCGACGGCGGTGCGCGTCGCGGACACCGGCATCTTCGCCCGCAGCTTCATCGCCGCGCTGCAGAACACCGGCTATTTCCGCATCGTGAGCCGGCCGGCGACCGAGGCCGAGGCGGACGACCTGATCACGCGCGGCGAGGTCCAGTTCGTGGTGACGCTGCCGCCCGACTTCACCCGCAAGCTCATGCGCGGCGAGGCACCGCAGCTGCTGGTCGAGGCGGACGCGACCGATCCGACCGCGGTGTCGAACGCGGTGTCCGCGGTGCAGCACATCGCGCAGACGGCGCTCGACCGCGACCTCGCCGGGCCGCTGGCGCGCAGCCGGTCGTCGCCGCCGCCGGTCGACGTGCGCGTGCACCGCCGCTACAACCCGGAAGGCATCACCGCGTACAACATCGTTCCCGGACTGCTGGGCACCATCCTCACGATGACGATGGTGCTGATGACGGGCCTCGCGCTGACCCGCGAGCGCGAGCGCGGCACCTTCGAGAACCTGCTCTCGACGCCGGCGCTGCCGCTCGAGGTGATGACCGGGAAGATCGTCCCGTACATCGTGATCGGGCTGATCCAGGTGGCGCTGATCCTGCTCGCCGCGCGGTTCATGTTCCATGTGCCGATGCAGGGCAGCTTCGTCGTGCTCTTCGGTATCGTGTTCCTGTTCCTGGCCGCCAACCTCTCGCTGGGCATCACCTTCTCGTCGGTCGCGCGCAACCAGCTGCAGGCGATGCAGATGACGTTCTTCTTCTTCCTGCCCTCGATCCTGCTCTCCGGCTTCATGTTCCCGTTCCGGGGCATGCCCGACTGGGCACAGGTGGTCGGCAGCGTGCTTCCGCTCACCCATTTCCTGGTGCTGGTGCGCGGCGTGCTGCTGAAGGGCTCGCCGCTGTCCGAGCTCTGGGGGCAGATCTGGCCGATTGCCGCGTTCATGCTCGCGGTGATCGGGATCGGGCTGAGGTTCTACCGCCGGACGCTCGATTGAGGCGCTCCCGCCGGACGCCCGGCCACGCCGTCGTCCGTGGTCCTGCGTAGCCCGGATTGAGCGTAGCCCGGGTTCCGTTGGCGGATCAGGGCGGGGACGGAGCGCCGGCTGGCGCGAATCCCCGGGGCGTCCAGCCGGGCATGCGCCGCTGGAGCGTCAGCAGCGCACTTTCCGTCAGGCGCTCCTGCAATGCGGGAGTGAGCGCGAGTGCCGGTGCCGGCCGGGCCTTCATCGGTGCGCCGGCGCCGGTCGCGGGAAGCGCCTTCGCGGCAGCGCCGCCGATGGAGGGCACCGCCATCGCGTAGATGTCGGTGCGGTTGGCGAGGTCGCCGTCGCTGGTGCGCGCGAACAGCGGCACGAAGCTGCCGCCGGCAGCGGCGAGACCCTGGTAGTCGCCGAGAAACAGACCGTCGGCGTTCGGGGCGATGGCGAGGTCGAAGGGGCCGGCCACGTGGCTCTCGGTCCAGGTGACGCCGTCGGCGGATTGCGCGAGCCAGTAGTCCGTCGGCAGCGTGCCGGGATCGGGGGTGTTGCCGCGGAAGTCGTAGTACGCGACGCCGATGGTGCCGTCGCCGCGGACGGCGACGCCGGGCACGAATGCCGGGACGGTCGGGTCGTGATTGACCCGGACCGGCGCCGACCAGCTGAGCCCCCCGTCCTGCGACCGGGCAAGCGCGACCGCGTCGCGGGCGCCGCCCGAGAAGCGCGCGTCCTGCCAGACGGCGACGAGCTCGCCCTGCGGCCCGACGGCGATGGCCCCGAGGTTGGCGCCGTCGCGCACCCGCGCTCCCGTGTCCGGGTCCTTCACGCCCAGCGCCTGCATCGTGGCAATGGCGATCGGCGCCGACCAGGTCAGACCCTTGTCCAGCGACCGGATCACCGAAAGCGTCGCCGACATCGCGACGGACCCTACCTGGTCGAACAGCGTGAAGAAATCGACCAGCGTTCCGTCCGGCAGTACGACGATCTGGTTGTTGAGCGTCTGGCCGGCCCGGCCGGGGTCGTAGATCGGCACCGCGGGTTCCCAGCTCAGTCCGCCGTCGGTCGAGCGGCTGAAATAGCTCGGACCGCCGCCGATGGGCTCCACCCGATCCCAGGTGGCGTAGACCAGCCGCGCGTCGGTCGGGTCGGCGGTGATCGACTGCTTGTCGTTGAAGGCGCTGAAGCCGTCGGCCTTGAGCGTCGCCGGGTCGCTCCAGCTGCGGCCGCCGTCGGTCGACCGGCTCGCCAGGATGGCATTGGCCGAGTTGGCCTGGAACGTCGCGCCGGTCAGCGCCAGCGCGATCTGGTAGACGGTGCCGTCCGGCCCGAAGCTGACCCACGGGTCGCTGGCGCGCTCGTAATCGCCGCCGTTGGCGGCGGTGCCGCCGGTGCAGCGCGAGAACGGCGCGGCATGCCGCTCCCAGGTCAGGCCGCCGTCGAACGAAACGCCGGCGAGAAGCCCCTGGGCGCCGCCGGAGGACCATCGGTCCTGCTGCCAGGCACCGACGAGGTGCGCCGGGTCGCGCGGGTTGATGGCGAGCAGCGGCTCGACTTCGGCATTCACGTACAGCGTGCCGACGGCGGCGGCGCCGCCGCAGCCGGCGGCGAACGGCGACGGACCGCTGACGCGACCCGTGGGCGGCGCGGGCTCCGGCGGGGTTTCCGGCGCGGACCCGCCGCCGCCCCCGCCTCCGCATGCGCCCAGCGCCAGCACCCCCGCCAGCAGCAGGGCAAGGCGACAGCTTGTTCGTTGGATCGGGTTCATCCGGTCTCCGGAAGCGGGCGAACGGGCGACCTTGGCCGCCAGCGACGGCGCCGCGCATCGGTCCGCCGCTCCCGGCGCTGCATACGCGAGCGCCGGCGGCACAGTCTACCAGCGCCTTCCGGCGTTGCGGCGGACGCCACGGCCCCGCTGCGCGCCCGGCAGTCGATCACGGTCAAGACGCGCGCGAATTAGCCTCGCCGTGTGATCCAGGTCACGGTGGCATCGCCGGATTGCGTCCACACTCCTGACGGTTCACCCCGGACGGGTCGCCGGCAGCCACTGGCCGCCGCGGCCCCTGGATCCGGGGCCTTGCACGGAGGACGACCATGACCAAGACCTACCGCGACATCACCCGTTCGGTGTCCGCCTCGATCGCCAAGCTGCGGGCCGACATCCCGGACGTCATGAAGGGCTTTGCGGCGCTGGCGCACCCCGCGCTGGCCGACGGCGCGCTGGACAAGAAGACCAAGGAACTGATCGCGCTGGCGCTGGGCGTGGCCTCGCACTGCGACGCCTGCCTCGGCTACCACGCCGCGGCGCTGGTGAAGCTCGGCGCGACGCGCGCGGAGGTGGAGGAAGCGCTCGGCGTGGCCATCTACATGGGGGGCGGGCCGTCGCTGATGTATGCGGCCGATGCGCTGGTCGCGTGGGAGGAGTTCCTGGCGTCGCACGCCCCGGTGCCGTCTGAGACCTGACGCGCCGGACCTGCCCGCCGCGCGAGTCGGCGGCACGTGACGCCGCCGCCGGGTTCAGTGCGACATCAGCACCGGCACCGTCATCGCTTCGAGCATCGTCCGCGTGACGCCGCCGAGGACGAATTCCTGCAGCCTGGCGTGGCCCCAGGCGCCCATGACGATCAGGTCGGCCCCGAAATCGGCGGCCTGCGACAGCAGCAGCTCGCCGATCCCTATGTCGGGAAGATCGAGATGGTGCGTCTCGGCGTCGATGCCGTGGCCGCGCAGGTGTGCGACGGTCTGCGTGCGCGCCTGCGTGTCGCCCAGCGTCTCGTCGGCGGCGGCGGTGACCGCCAGCACGATGACCTTGTGCGCCCGCGCGAGCAGCGGCAGCGCGTCGGCGACCGCGCGCGCGGATTCGCGGCTGCGGTCCAGCGCGATCAGCACGGTTTCGCCGATCGCGCGCGGGGCGCCGATGTAGGGAATGACCAGCACCGGCCGCCCCGAGCCGAGGACGGCCGCGTTGGCGAGCTCGCCGGCGAACGTCGCGCCGTCGTCGCCCGGATCAGGCTGGCCGATGACGGTGAGGTCGGCACCGCGCGCGTGCGCGACCAGCGCCTGCGCCGGATCGCCGGCGGGGGCCCGCCAGCCGATGGCGGCGAGGCCGCTGCCGGCGGCGGCCGCGCGAAAGACGGCTTCGGCGCGCTCCTGCGCGGCGCCGGTCTCGGCCATGCGCTGGGCGACCACGCTCTCCGGCAGCAGCGCCGACATCGACGGCGTCATCGCCGGCGTGGACACCAGATAGGCGCCGACGAGCTGTGCGCCGAAGCCTGCGGCGAGGCGGCTCGCCGCCTCGACCCGGGGCGCGCTGCGCGCGCCGTCGTCGACGTGGACGAGCAGGGTCTTGTAGCTGATGATCGTCTCCCCGCGCGGCCGGTCCGGTCCGCGCGCGTCGCGTCGACCCGCGCTAGAAATCGGCCGGCACGATGTGCGCGATCCGCCCTCCCGGGAGCCGGACGGTGCCCGACGTCGGCGACGTGAACGAAAGCTCGATGGCGCCCGCGGCGGGACCGGGCACCGGCATCCGCATGTCGGCGCAGGGGATGCAGGGGCCGCCGACGTAGGTCTCGAGCGGTGCGATCATCGACCGGGTGCCGATGCCGGTGAGCGGTCCGGTGGCGATGTACCACTGGCCGCCCCCGTCCGGCCGGTAGCCGTAGACGACGACGACGACCACGCCGTGGCGCACGTTGATCGAGTAGCCGGTGCCCGGTTGCAGGGGATCCCACCACAGGCCCGCCACCGGTATCAGGTCGCCGCCGGCGACCGTCAGCGGATCCGGGTAGTTGAAGAACGCGCGCGGCAGCCAGCCGCCCGAGTTGATCGCGGAGGCGTCGTACTCGACGATCATCGAGGTGACGTACCACGTGCCCGGCGGCGGGGGCGCGTACGGGACGACGCCCGAATTCACGGTGCGCAGGAAATAGCCGGGCGCCAGCCGGCCGAGCGAATACGACGCGAGCTTGTAGCCGTTCTGCTGGTACCCCGAGACCGCGATTCCCTGGTACGGCACCGGAAACGCCCACAGCTCGAGATAGAGCTCGCCGGTGATACGGGGCGGGTCGGTCTGGTTGGCGACGTAGTCGACGGTGAGGATCGCGCCGCTGCCCAGCGCGTCCACGGCCAGGCTGTACGTGTAGTCGACCGCCAGGAGGTTGGAGGTGGTCGCCCGCGCGCCGCTGCCGAGGGCCAGTGCCGCGCCGCAGACGAGCAGCGCCAGCCACTGCTTCACGGAAGAGCGATTGTTGCCCATTGTTCTCTCCTTCGATTCCCTGCCGCCATTTGCCGGGATTGATGGCCGGAACTTCCGGGTCGCGGCGAGCGTGTCGAACCCGAGCGCAAAACCGATTCAATTATGCCATTGCAATAGAATTGTCGGCGCTTCGCCTGCGCCGTGCAACCAGTCGCCCATGCCTGCGCCGCCGCGGCTGCGGCAGGCATCCGCCGGCATCCTACCGCGATTGTGCGGCTGCGGGCGCATTCTTGACCCCCGCCGGCCGTCGGCGTAGCGTCGCCTGCTGTGATCACCGGATCGACGCCGCCGTTTGCGCCCATCGCCCGCACTCCGCCGTACCGGCGCCGGGCGGCAGGGGCGCTGGCGCCTGCCTTGGGACCGGGCAACGGATGAAGCGCCGCTGGGTTTCGGGCGCGGTCATGGTCCTGCTGTTTGTGCTGGTGGTGGTCGCGCTGGTCTGGGCCAGCGACCGCATCACGCTGCAGGGTGAGCGCACGATCTACACGGTCGAATGCGCGGACGGCGTCTGGGAGGGCGGCCACTGCACCGGCCGGCTGGTCGCAGGCCCGCGCTACGCGTTCCGGGTCAGCCCGCGGCGGCACGAGGTGCTGCACTGGATCAGGGGCTCCGAGGCGCCGTCGCTGCGCTTCACCGGCTGCGACGTGAAGAACCGCGACAACTGGTCCTGCGCCGCGGATCCCGGCCAACCGCCGATGATCGCGTACGCGATGCGCGACGGCCGCCCGGTCCTGCAGGGCGACGCGGCGATCGGGTCGTTCCACGACGTCTCCAAGTGGAAGTGGTGGGCGATCCGCTACGGCGTCAACTTCTTCACCGACGCGATCGAGTAGGCGCGGCAAGGTTCCGGGGAGTGTTGCCGGGGAAGGGGGGGTGGCCCGTTGTTTCGCTGCGCTCAACCCGGGTTTCGCTGCGCTCAACCCGGGCTACGGATCGCGAGCAGCCGCGCCGTCAGCGCGAGCAGGTTCGGCAGCCGCGGCGGCGCGAGCAGCCAGCCGAGCGCGACGCCGAGCGCGTCGGCGACCATGTCGCCGTACGAAAAATCGCGGTAGCCGGTCGCGAGCTGTGCGAACTCCAGCCCGATGCCGAGGGCGACGAGCACCAGCGCGACCGTGCCGCGCCACCGGGTGCGGTCCGAGAGCTGCGCGAACCACAGCATCAGCGTGCCGTAGGCGGCGAGGTGCTGGAGCTTGTCCCCTTGCTCGACGGCGAGCATCGGCGGGTTGTGCATCAGCGAAAGATAGATCGCCGCCCCGACGCCCAGCCAGCCGACCGTCCACCACGCCCGGCGGAGCATCTGCGACGAGATCATCACGGGGAACGAATCCCTCCTGACCGGCGGCCGCGCGCGGAGGTCGCGGCATCGCGCGTTGATTCTATCGTGCCGGATCCCCGCTACCGAGTTCGCTGCGGCGAGACTCGCCGCGGTCCAGCCGCCGCCCAGCGCCTTGATCAGGCCGACGCTGGCGGCGAGGCGCCGGCCGAGGATGTCGAGCGCGGCCCGCTCATTGTTGAGCGCGGCGGCCTGCAGCACGACAACCGCGAGGTAGCTCGTCGTACCGGCGCTGGTACTGGTTGTTGGCGATGGTCGCCGATTCGCGCGCCGCACTTCACCGCCTCCGCCTGCACCGCCGCCTCCTGCTCGAGCAGCGCCAGCGCGGCCAGGTTGTCCTCGACTTCCTGGAACGCGGTCGAGCACGCGTCTGGCGGTAGGCGGCGACGGTGCCGTCCCAGGCCGCCACCGCCTGCGCCTTTTGCGCCGTGCGCAGGCCGCCGTCGAACAGCGATTGCGCCAGCGACGGGCCGAGCGACCAGTAGCGGCTGGGCAGGCTCAGCAGGCTGCCGATCGCCGAGCTCTGGAAGCCGCCGGCGGCGCCGAGGGAAAGCGACGGGATAGAACGCCGCTTCGGCGACGCCGATCTGCGCGTTGGCGGCGGCTACGCGCCGCTCGGCGGCGGCGATGTCGGGCCGCCGCTCCAGCAGCGCCGAGGGCACGGTGAGCGGAATGTCGGGAAACACGGCGCGCGAGCGGCCGCGGCGCGATCGCGAGCTCGGACGGCGGCCGGCCGACGAGCACCGCGATCGCGTGCTCGTAGCGCGCGCGCGCCACCTGCGCGTCGAGCGCTGCGCCTGCGTCGACTTCAGTTGCGTCTCGGCCTGCGCCACGTCGCCGCGGCTGACGATTCCCGCCGCGTACTGGTTGCGCGTGAGCTGCAGCGAGCGCTCGTACTGGCGTGGCGGACTCGCGCAGCAGAGTCGATCTGCGCGTCCTGCACCCGCAGCAGCAGGTAGTCCTGCGCGAGCAGCGCCTGCGCCGAAAGCGTGGCCGCGGCGAGCTCGGCGGTGCTCGCCTGCCCCGTCGCTACGCTCGACTCGACGCCGCGGCGCACGCGGCCCCAGAGGTCGAGCTCCCAGCCGACGTCGAGCACCGCGTTGTAGCTGTTGGTCAAGCTCGCACCGGCCGACGGCTGGCTGCGTGCGCTGCGCAACGCGGCGGCATCGCCGGTGACGGTCGGGTACAGGCCGGCGCGCGCGGCCCGCGTCGCGGCGCGCGCGGCGCGCACCTAGGCGCCTCGGCCACCATGACCGTCTGGTTGGACGCCGCGACCTGCGCCGCGAGCGCATCCAGCTCGGCATCATCGAACACCGTCCACCACTGCCCGCGCGGCGCATCGTTGGCCGGCGCGGCGGCCTTGCACAGCGCCGCCTCCTTGAATGCCGGCGGGGTCGGCGCGACCGGGCGCACGTAGTCCGGCCCCACCATGCAGCCGGCGAGCGCCATGGCCAGCGCGGCGAGCAAGGCGGCGGACCGCCGCGGCCGCGCCGGCGCGCCCGCGCTCGCCGGCACCGCCCGGCGCCGCGCGCCGTCCCTCTGCCGGATAGCGATTCGCGCACGGGGCGGCCCAACCCGTTCATGGCGCCGGGGCCTGCGCCAGCCGCGCCGCATCGCCGCGGCGCCGGCCGGCGAAGCGACGGTCGGCCCACAGCGCGGAACCGGTCCAGGTAGAGATAGACGACCGGCGTCGTGTACAGCGTCAGCAACTGGCTGACGAGCAGCCCGCCGACGATCGCGATCCCGAGCGGTCGGCGCAACTCCGAGCCCTCGCCAAAGCCGATGCGCCAACGGCACGGCGCCGAACATTGCCGCCACCGTCGTCATCATGATCGGACGGAAGCGCAGCAGCGCAGGCCTCGAAGATCGCCGTCGCGCGGCCACAGCCCTGCGCTGCGCTCGCGCTTCGAGCGCGAAGTCGATGATCATGATCGCGTTCTTCTTGACGATGCCGATCAGCAGGATCACGCCGATCAGCGCGATGATGCTGAATTCGGTGTCGGAACAGCATCAGCGCCAGCACCGCCCCAACCCCCGCCGACGGCAGCGTCGACAGGATCGTCATCGGGTGGACGAAGCTCTCGTAGAGCACTCCCAGCACGATGTAAACCGCGACCAGCGCCGCCAGGATCAGCAGCGGCTGGTCGTCCGCAGCGAGGCTCTGGAAGGGCGCGCGCCGTGCCCTGCGAAGCGTGCCGACGGACATCGTGGCTCGGCCCGATGCGCCGATTGCGTCGTCGATCGGTCGCGCGTCGCATCCTTCGGTTGCGAGTCGTCGTCGCCGCGAACACCGCGTGATCGCGCGGTCGGGGCGTGCAGGCTCGAAGCGGGCGATGGCGTCGATAACGGCACCATCCGAACTGGCCCTCGGACGGCTCGACCGTCAGGCGGCGTCGCCGCTGTCGGCGTTGCCGTAGCCCGGTGCGCGAATGCCGATCAGCGGTCACGCGTGCGTGCCGCCGTATGACGCGGTCGTGCTGCACGTAGATACCGCCGGCAGTGCAAAGATCCTGTCAGCGCGTCGCTGCCGAGTATCGCGGCGCGCCTCCATGACGACCTGGTACTGGTTTAGGCTGGTGTAGATCGTCGAGACCTGCCGCTGGCCGAACGCGTCGTACAGCGTGTTGTCGATCGCCGCGCGGTGACGCCCAAGCGTGCCGCGGTCTCGCGGTCGATCGCCAGTCTAGGTTTCAGCCCGCCTGTCCTGCTGGTCGGAGTTGACGTCGGCCAGTTCCGGCAGCTGCTCCAACGCGGCCGGTAACGCGCGGCTCCCAGGCGTAGCAGCTCGTCCAGGTCGTCGGACTGCAAGGTGTACTGGTAGCTGCGCGTAACGACTCCCGACCGCCGACGCGGATATCCTGCACCGGCTGCAGAAACAGGCGCGCGCCGGCTACCTGCGCGAGCTTGGGCGCGCAAGCGCGCGATGACCTGCCGGCCGAGTCGCCGCGCTCGCGCTAGCGGTTTCAGCGCGACGAACATGAACCCGATTCGCCGCTGCGCCGCCGGTGAAGCCGGCGACGTTCGCGATCGCCGGATCCTCGCCGAGGATGCGGATGAACTGCGTCAGCTTATCCCGCATCAGCTCGAACGAGATGCTCTGGTCGGCCCTGATCCGCCGACCAGCCGCCCGTGTCCTGCTGCGGGAAGAACCCCTTCGGGACCACGATCAACAGGTAGACGTTGAGCGCCACCGTCCCGACCAGCGTGATCAGCATCAGCGCCGGATGGCGCAGCGCCCTGCCGAGGTGCGCCCATAAAATCGGAGCATCGCCGCGAAAAGCCGGTCGCTCGCGTCGCCATCGCGGCCCCGCTCGCGCTTCGGTCGGTGGCCCAGCAGCGGCGCACATCATCGGCGTCACGGTCAGCGAACACGAGCAGCGAGATCAGGATCGCGACCGACAGCATCACCGCGAACTCGCGGAACAGCCGGCCGACGATGCCGCCCATCAGCAGGATCGGAATGAACACGGCGATCAGCGACAGGCTCATCGAGAGGACGGTGAAGCCGACCTCGCGCGCGCCGCGCAACGCCGCCGCGAGCGGCGCCATGCCGCCTCGATATGCCGCGTGATGTTTTCGAGCACGACGATCGCATCGTCGACGACGAAGCCGGTGGCGATCGTCAGCGCCATCAGGGACGAGTTGTTGAGGCTGAAGCCGGCAGGTACATGACCCCGAACGTGCCGAGCAGCGACACCGGCACCGCGACCGCCGGGATCAGCGTCGCGCGCAGCGTTGCGCAGGAACAGGAACACGACGAGGATCACCAGCACGACCGCGATGACCAGCGTGAGCTCGACCTCGTGCAGCGAGGCGCGGATCGTCGTGGTGCGATCGAGCGCGACGTGCAGGTCGATGTCGCCGGCAGATCGAGGCCCGCAGCTGCGGCAGCAGCGCGTTCACGCGGTCGACGGTCTCGATGATATTGGCGCCGGGCTGGCGGTTGACGATGACCAGCACCGCCGGCTGGCCGTTGGACAGGCCGACATGGCGCGGCGTCTTCCGACCGAGTCCTCGACTTCGGCGACGTCGCGCAGGCGCACCGGCGCGCCGTTCCGCGAAGCGATCACGATCAGCGGCGGTAATCGGCGGCGGTCTGGCCTGGTCGTTGGCGTAGAGCTGCCAGTGCCGCTCGCCGTCCTCGACGTGCCCTTGGGCCGGTTGGCGTTGGCCGCGGCCAGCGCGATGCGCACGTCCTCCAGCCGATGCCGTAGCTGGAAAGCGGCGGCGGGTTGATCTCGACCCGCACGGCCGGCGCGGGCGCCGCCGACGATCGACCTGGCCGACGCCGTCGATCTGCGAAGCTTCTGCGCGAGGATCGATCGACGCCGCATCGTAGATCTGCCGCCGCGTCAGCGTGTCCGAGGTCAGCGACAGGATCATGATCGGCGCGTCGGCCGGGTTGACCTTGCGGTAGGTCGGATTGCTCGGCAGGCTCGGGCAGTCGGCGCGCGCCGCGTTGATCGCGGCCTGCACGTCGCGCGCGGCGCCGTCGATATCGCGGCTGAGCTCGAACTGCAGCATGATGCGGGTCGAGCCGACGCGTACTCGACGAGGTCATCTCGGTGACACCGGCGATGGCCCGAGTGGCGCTCGAGCGGCGTCGCGACGCGAGGTCGCCATCGTCTCCGGGCTGGCGCCGGGCAGCGACGCGCTGACCACGATCGTCGGGAAATCGACCTGCGGCAGCGGCGCCACCGGCAGCAGCCAGAACGCGGCGAAGCCGGCCAGGGCGATGCCCAGCGTCAGCAGCGTCGTGCCGACCGGACGCCGGATGAACGGCGCCGAGAAGTTCATCGGCCGCTTTCAGCGGGCAGCTTCGTCCGGCTGAGCGGTCGCCCGGCACGCGCCGGCGCGCGCAGCCGCTGCGAGCCGGTCGAAGGCGAGGTAGATCACCGGCGTGGTGAACAGCGTCAGCACCTGGCTGACGATCAGCCCGCCGACGATCGTCATGCCGAGCGGATGGCGCAGCTCCGACCCGATGCCGCGTGCCGAGCATCAGCGGCAGCGCGCCGAACAGCGCCGCCACGTGGTCATCATGATCGGGCGAAAGCGCAGCAGGCATGCCTGGTAGATCGCGTCGCGCGGCGACATGCCCTCGTCGCGCTGCGCGTCGAGCGCGAAGTCGACCATCATGATCGCGTTCTTCTTGACGATGCCGATCAGCAGGATGATGCCGATGATGCGCGATGATCGTCAGGTCGTTGCCCGCGATCATCAGCGCCAGCAGCGCGCCGACCCCGGCCGAGGGCAGCGTCGACAGGATCGTGATCGGATGGATGTAGCTCTCGTAGAGCACGCCGAGCACGATGTACATCGTCGACGATCGCGGCGAGGATCAGCAGGACTCGTTGGCCAGCGCCGCCTGGAACGCGCGCGCCGCGCCCTGGAAGTTGGTCGATGACGCTCGGCGGCAGCGCCGAGTCTCGCGCTGCGGTCCGCGGATCGCGTCGCACCGCCTCGCCGAGCGAAGCGCCGGGAGCGAGGTTGAACGAGATCGTCGCCGCCGGAAACTGGCCGAGATGGTTGATCGAGAAGCGGCGCGCTTGTTCGACCTGACGCGCGCGACGCGTCGCCGAGCGGCACCGGCTGTTCCGGCCGCTGCGTCGGCACGTAGAGCCGGCCGAGCGCGTCCGGCGTCGTGCTGCATGTCCGGCTCGGCTTCGAGGATCGACGCGGTACTGGTTCGACTGGGTGAAGATCGTCGAGACGAGCGCTGGCCGAACGCGTCGTACAGCGCATTGTCGATCGTCGCCGGCGTGATCCGAACCGCGCGGCGGTGTCGCGATCGATGTCGCACGTACGGCTGCAGCCCGCGTCCTGCGTCAGGTCGCTGGCGACGTCGGCGAGCTGCGGCAGCTGGTGCAGCCGCTCGACCAGTGCGGCACCCAGGCGCAGCTCGTCGAGGTCCGCGTCCTGCAGCGTGAACTGGTACTGGGTGCGGCTGACGCCGTCGTCGATGGTCAGATCCTGCACCGGCTGCAGGTACAGGGTGATGCCCGGCACCTCGTGCGACCCGGTCCCGCAGCCGGCATGATCTCGGCTGGCGCTGGCGTCGCGCTCGTCGCTGCGGCTTCAGATTGATCAGCAAGCGGCCGCTGTTCGAGCGTCGTGTTGGTGCCGTCGACGCCGATGAACGAGATCAGGCTGTCGACCGCCGGGTCGCCGAGAATCGCCCCGGCGAGCGCCTGCTGGCGCTCGGCCATCGCCGCGAACGAGACGTCCTGGCGCCGCCTCGGTGATGCCCTGGATCAGGCCGGTGTCCTGCACCGGGAAGAACCCCTTCGGGATGACGATGTACAGGACGACGGTCAGCACCAGCGTCGCGACCGCGACCACGCAGCGTCGCGCGCTGGCGGTCGAGCACCCAGTTCAGCCTCGATCCGTAGCGATGCGATCAACGCGCGTCGAAGCCAGGTCGCGTGACTTCGCGCGCGACAGCGGCTTTCCTTCTGCGTGCGTGCTGTGCAGCAGCCGCGCGCACATCATCGGCACCAGGGTCAGCGACACCACCGCCGAAATCAGGATCGTCACCGCCAGCGTGATCGCGAACTCGCGGAACAGCCGGCCGACCACATCGCCCATGAACAGCAGCGGGATCAGCACCGCGATCAGCGAGATGGTCAGCGAGATGATCGTGAACCCGATCTGCGCGCGAGCCCTTCAGCGCGGCGTCGAGCGGCGTCTCGCCCTTCTTCAGAGTAGCGGGCGATGTTCTCGATCATGACGATCGCGTCGTCGACGACGAAGCCGGTCGCGATGGTCAGCGCCATCAGCGTCAGATTGTTGAGGCTGAAGCCCGGCGAGGTACATCACGCCGAAGCGTGCCGACCAGCGACAGCGGCACCGAGAGGCTCGGGATGAGCGTCGCCGCAGCGATGCGCAGGAACAGGAAGATCACCAGCACCACCAGCGCGACCGCGAGCGAGCAGCTCGAACTGGACGTCCGCGACCGAGGCGCGGATGGTCATCGGTGCGGTCGGTCAGCACGGTGACATCGCACCGCCGCCGGCAGCGCCGCGTCGAGCTCGCGGCAGCAGCTCCTTGATCGCGATCGACGACCTCGATCACGTTGGCGCCGGGCTGGCGCTGGACGTTGAGGATGATCGCCGGCGTGCGGTTCATCCAGGCGGCGAGCCGCGTTGTTCTCCGCGCCCTCGACGATCGTCGCGACGTCCGCCAGGCGCACCGGCGCGCCATTGCGGTAGGCGATGACAGATTCTCGGTATTCGTCGGCGGTCTGCAGCTGGTCGTTGGCGTTGATCGATGTACGCGCGCGTCGGCGCCGTCGAAGCTGCCCTTGGCGCGTTGACATTGGCGTTGGCGATCGTCGTGCGCAGATCGTCGATGCTGAGGCCGTAGGCGGCGAGCGCCGCAGATTGGCCTGCACGCGCACGGCCGGGCGCTGGCCGCCGCAGATGCTGACCAGCCCGACGCCGCGAAGCTGCGAGATCTTCTGCGCGAGGCGCGTGTCGGCGAGGTCTGCGACCTGCGGTCAGCGGCAGCGTCGTCGAGGTCAGCGCCAGGGTCAGGATCGGCGCGTCGGCCGGATTGACCTTGGTGTAGATCGGCGGCGCCGGCAGGTCCGCGGCAGCAGATTGCCGGCCGCGTTGATCGCCGCCTGCACCTCCTGCTCGGCGATGTCGAGGGTCGAGGTCGAGATTGAACTGCAGGGTGATGACCGACGCGCCGGCCGAGCTGGTCGACGACATCTGCTTCAGGCCCGGCATCTGGCCGAACTGGCGCTCCGAGCGGCGCGGTGACCGACGAGGTCATCACCTCCGGGCTGGCGCCGGGGTAGAGCGTCGTGACCTGGATCGTCGGATAGTCGACCTCCGGCAGCGCCGACAGCGGCAGGAACCGGTAGGCGACGATGCCGACGAGCAGGATCGCCACCATCAGCAGCGAGGTCGCGACCGGACGCAGGATGAACAGGCGCGACGGGTTCATCGCGTCGGCGCGGGATGGCGTCGCCGGCGACACTCGCCGGCGTCCTTGCATCCGGCTGCTGGCCCGGCGCCGGGGCATCGCCCGAGCCGGGGCCTCCGGCGCGCAGCCCGGGCCGCTCCGCCGGCGGCCGCTTGCCGCGCGGCCCGACGCTTGCCCGCGCCGCGGCCGGCGGCGCTCTGCCCGTCGCGCGTGGTCAGCTCGACCCGCGCGCCCTCGCGCAGCTTGTCGGCGCCGTCGACGACGACGCGTCGACCCGGGCGCAGCCCGCTGCGATGGCGGTGACCTCGCCCTGCGCGGGCCCGAGCGTGACCGGCCGTCACGCGTGACGCGTGCTGGTCGTCCTTGACCAGGTACACGAAGGTGCCGGGCGCGCCGCGCTGCATCGCCGCCGACGGGAACCAGCGTCGCGTCGCGCAGCGTCTCGAGCAGCAGCTGCGCACGTTCACGAACTGGTTGGGAAACAGCGCTCTCGTCGGCGTTGGCGAATTCCGCCGCGCAGCTTGACCGTGCCGGTGGTGGTGTCGATCTGGTTGTCGACGGTCACGAGCGTGCCGGTGGCGAGTGCGGTGTCCTGCGTGCGGTCGAAGGCGTCGACCACGAGCCGCTCGCCCGTGGCCAGCCGGCCGCATCACGCGCTGCAAGTTGTCCTCGCGGCACGGGTAAAGACGGTCGATCGGCTTGAGCTGCGTAATGACGACGATGCCGTTGCGTCGTCGTCGTGGACGTAGTTGCCGGGATCGACCTGGCGCAGCCCGACGCGGCCGCTGATCGGGCGCGATAATCCGGCTGTAGGTGAGATTGCAGCCTGCGCCGTTGTCGATCTGGCCCTGGTCGGACTGCGACGGTGCCCTCGTACTGGCTCGACCAGCGCCGCTTGCGTGTCGACGCTGCTGCTTGGCGATCGAGTCCTGCGCCAACAGCGTGCGGTAACGGGCGAGATCGAGCCCCGCGTTCCTCAGCAGCGCCTGGTCCTTCGTCAGCTGGCCCGTCGGCCTGCGTCAGCTGCGACCTGGAACGGGCGCGGGTCGATCTCGGCCAGCAAATCGCCCTGCTTTTGACGACGCTGGCCTTCCTTGAAGACGACCTCGCAGCAGCTGGCCGTCCGACGCGCGGGCGCACGACGACCACGTTGCGCGGCGTCACCGTGCCGAGCGCGTCGAGGTAGACGTCGATGCTGCCGGTCTTCGCCCGCGCCGCCGTGACCGGCAGCACGCGCGCGGCGGGATCGAAGCGCCCCTTGGCCGCAGCCGGGGCCGGCGCCGCGGGCGGCGTCCTCCAGTACCAGATCCCGCCGGCGGCGGCAACGACGACGGCCACCGCCATCCACGGCCAGCGACGGGCGCGCGCCGCCCGGGGTGCGGGCGCGGCCTGCGCTTCCGCAGGCGGGGAGGGAGTCGGTGTTTCGCTGGGCGGCATCGGGCGCTCGAACGGCGTGACGGAATGCGGCAATTGTCCGCCTTCGGCACCTGCCCGCGGCGGGCGAATTGTAACCGGGTGTGATGACCGGCTCCCCCCTGCGCCGGGTCCGGGAGACAATGCGAATCGGGGCCGCGCCTCGCGCCCCGCAACGGCATGCCGGTCCCTTCGGTGCGGATCGCGAAAGACACGTGGAGTGGATCGTCCTCGCCGCCGCCATCGTGCTCGGCGTGCCCGCCGCCGCGTGGTTCGCCCAGGATCGGCTCGTCTTCTTCCCCCAGCCCGCTCGTCTCGACCGCGCACCTGCCCGCCGGCACGCAGCCGCTGGAAATCGTCGCCGCCGACGGCACGCGGCTGCGCGGCTGGATTCGCCCCGCCGCGCAGACGCCGGCGCCGCTCGTGCTGTGCTTCGGGGGCAACGCCGAAGAGGTCTCGTGGACGCTGGCCGAGGCGCGCTGGCCGCGCGACTGGGCGGTCGCGGCGGTCAATTACCGCGGCTACGGCGCGAGCGAGGGGTCGCCCGGCGAAGCCGCGCTCGTCGCCGACGCGCTCGCCGTGCACGATGCGCTCGCCGCGCGCAGCGACGTCGACCCGCGGCGGATCGTCGCGTACGGGCGCAGCCTGGGCACCGGCGTCGCGGTGAAGCTGGCGGCGGCGCGGCCGCTGGCGGGCGTGATCCTCGCTTCGCCGTACGACAGCCTGGTCGCGGTGGGACGCACCCACTATCCGCTGCTGCCGGTCGGTGGCTGCTGCGGCACCGTTTCGACGCGCTCGCGGACGCCCCGCGCCTGCGGGTCCCCATGCTTGCGCTGGTCGCGGACGCCGACGCCATCATCCCCCGGGAGCGCTCCGCGGCGCTGTACGACGCGTGGGCGGGGCCGAAGGCGTGGCAGGTCGTGCCGGCGACCGATCACAACACGCTGAGCCTGCCGGATTCGTTCTGGGCCGCCGTCGCCCGCTTCCTCGCCGGGACGAAGGACCGCGACGCGCAGCGGTGACGCGGCGATAGCGCCGGACGTCGCCGGGCGTTACCCGCCGCGCAGCCGGAAGATGGCGAGGATCGAGCGATGCCCGACGGCGACGTGCACCATCGCGGCGGCGATGTGGATGCCGAGATAGCCCCACATCAGCGGCGCGAGCGTCGTGTGCACTTTCCTGACCGAGCGCACCGTCGCCGACATCGTGCCGTCGTCGGCCATGCCGAGGAAGATCCAGGCGCCGGTGATCGCCAGCAGGCTCGCGATCACCAGGCCGAGGCCCTGGATCGCGCCGGCCAGCGCGTCCTGCGCCTCCGGCGAGCCGATGCGCAGGCGCAGCAGGTCGCGCGCCTCGGCCGCGACGCGATCGAAGCGCTCGCGCGAGAACCAGGGAAAGAAATGCGCGAGGCCCTTCGGCGCGTGGCCGGCGAAGTGCAGCAGCCAGTGCAGGATCAGGATCGCCAGCACCGCGAGCCCGACGTATTCGTGGGCGGTGAAGGTCAGCGCCTCGAGCGCATCGCGGGCGCGGCCGGGCCGCGGCTGGCGCATCACGCTGGAAAGCAGCAACTGGGCGGAGATGCCGGCGGCGAACAGTGCGTGCAGTATCCGGATCGGTAGGCTGTAGCTCATGGGGCGGTCTGGGTGCCGGGGAATCGGAAGGGCGTATTGTCGCCCGCCGTGCCGGCGCGCGGGACAAACCGCAATCGGGATGGCTGGTTCACGCGGCCGGCAGGCCGGATCCCGGTCACGCTGCGGCAATCCCGGGCGCGGAAACCGGCGCCCCGCCGATGCGGCCGTCGGCCGTTCAGCGCTTCGCCGTCCCGGCCGTCCCGGCGGGCGCGGCGGGCGCGGCCGCGCGGCGCGCGCGCGCGGCGTCGACGTCGGACACGCGCAGCTTGCGCAGGCGCGAGGTCTTCTTGTGCTGGTGCTCCTCCATCCGGCCGAGGACGTTGACGAGGAAGCGCAGCGTCTCGCGGATGTAGGGCCCCTTGTTCAGCATCACGCACTCGGCGCGGCGCCCATCGCCGCGTCGGTGACCTCGGCGCGCGAGGGCATTCCGCCCTTGGCCAGCGACTCGAGGACCTGGGTGGCCCAGACCACCGGCACGTGCGCCGCCTCGCAGAACCACAGGATCTCCTCCTGCACCTCGGACAGCCGCTCGAAGCCGACCTCGACGCCGAGGTCGCCGCGCGCGACCATCACCGCCAGCGGCGGGTGCCGCATCGCCGCCAGCAGCAGCATCGGCAGGCGCTTGAACGCCGCCTGCGTCTCGATCTTGAGCACGATGCCGAGCCGCGAGGCGTCGAGCCGCGCCACCTCGGCGAGCAGCGCCTCGACGTCCTCGGGGCGCTGCACGAACGACAGCGCCACCATGTCGGCGTGCCGGGCCACGAATGCGAGGTCGGCCGCATCCTTCGCGGTCAGCGCCGGCAGGTCGAGCTCGGTCTCCGGCAGGTTGATCCCCTTCTCCGCCTTGAGCTTGGCGGCGCCGCCGACGACCGCGGTGATCTCGACCCGCAGGCGGTCCTCGGCGACGGCGCGGACCGCGCCGCGGATCTTGCCGTCGTCGAACAGGATCGGCTCGCCGACGCGCACGCCGAGGAAGACTTCCGGCAGCGCGCAGGAGACGAACGCCGGCTCCAGCACGCGGCCGTCGTCGTCGTGCACGGCGTCGCGGCCGGGCGCCTCGCCGCGCACGACGTCGAGGGTGTCGCCGGGCCGCAGCGCGATCCACTGCTCGAGCACCGGCAGCGCGCCGACGCTTCCCCGGGCGACGATGCGCGATTTTCGCCGCAGCGTCAGCCGCGTCTCGGGGACGACGTACGCGGTGGTGTCGGTCGCGCACACGCACTCGCCGGCGCCGGCTTCGACGACGCGCAGCAGGCGCCGGCGGCCGCGGGTGTCCTCGAGCGTGATGGCGTCGCCGGGCTTCGCCTTGGCCAGCAGCTCGCCCGCGACCGGAATCGTCGCGTCGTCGCCCTCGCCCGCGTGCACGCGGGCGACGAAGCGCACGCGCGCCGGCTCGACGACGCGGCCGACCGTGTCGCGCAGCGGGCGCCACTTCACGACCGCCGGTCCCGGCGCAATGGCGCCGGTGCGCAGCTTCGGGCCGGCCAGGTCGAACGACACCGCGCAGCGCCTGCCCGTCTCGCGCTCGGCCCGGCGCAGGTGCTTGACCATCCTCTCCCAGACGGCGGGGCCGTCGTGGGCGCAGTTGACGCGCATGACTTCCATGCCCGCTTCGACCAGGTCGCGGATCAGCGCCGGCTGGTCGGCCGCGTCGCCGGGCATCGTGACCATGATCCGCGTCTCGCGGCCGCGACGCGGCGGTCCGAGGATCGCATGGGTGTGCTCGGCGAGCAGCGCGTCGCCGTTGTCGAAGGTGACCGGCGGTGCCTGCGCGACCTCCGCCGGGACCGGCTGCCCGCGCAGCGCGAACAGCGCCTCCAGCACCGCGTGCAGCGAGGCCATCACGTGCGCTTCCAGCCGGCCGAGCGAGCTCAGGCCCAGCCGGGCGAGCTCGTCCTGCAGCTCGCGGGCGTCGTGCCGGCGCACTGCGAGGTAGTGGACGAGGTTGCAGGCGCTCTCGCGCAGCGGCCGCGCGACGGCGTCGAGCTCGGCGGCGAACTCCTGCTCGGCGGCCAGCGCGGCACGGCGCAGCGCACCCACGCCGCGCGCCGCCTGGTCGAGCCGGAGCTCACGGGAGACTTCGCGTTCGTTGCGGCGCTGGGCGGTCATCTTCGGAAGGCGTCGATCGTCGGTCGCGGCGCCGGTCGGATGCCCCGCGCTGTCGGCCCTTTCGGCAGTGTAACAATCGAAGCGCCGGATTGCGGTAGCATCCGGGAGTCCAACCACAGGGGGCCGGAAATGGCCGAAGGGAAGACCAAGAAGTTCGATCTCGGCCGAAACGGCAGCATCGTCTGTCACGTGTCCGAGAACGGCAAGCGGCTGCTGATCGAGTTCGACGTCGAGAAGGAAGGCCTGACCAAGACGGGCCTCAACGGCCTGATCGACGCGCTGAAGAAGATTCGGGAGAAGATGGTCCGCTAGCGCGCGGCCGGGGGCCGAGGCTGCGCGCCGGCTGAACCTCAGCGGCTGGCGACGTCCTGGTGCTGCGCCATGGCGAGGTAGTCGCGCACGCAGGCACTGCGCTCGGAGGCATACGCGTAGCCCGAGCAGGCGCGCTCGGCGATCACGACGCACTGCAGTGGCGCGCCGTCACGCTGGAAGGATGCGGCGACGGCGGACAGCAGCCCGAATCCGATCAGGGCCGAAAGCGCGGCGACGGCAACGGTGGTGCCGGCATGGGGTCGGGCGAGGGTGGGCTTGGCGTTCATCGTGATCTCCTTGGGGGCGGGCTTCGCTCGGGGCGACGGCGGTGCTGCCGGGATCTACTGTCCGCCCCGCCGGGCGCTTCAGTCCTTTAGCCGGCCTTAAACGTTCTGAAGGGGGTTCTGAAGGCCACGGCCCCGGAGCAGAATTCGCGGCAACCACAGCGCCCCCTTGCTTTTAGAAAAATCTGGTATATCGTTATTCCGGTAAGACATCAGATCGGACGGCTGCATTTTGTCCGGCGCCGATGATGCGACGCAACATAAACTCATCGCCATTGAAGACGGAGGAGCAGATGAAGAGAGGCAAATCGCAGTCCGTGGACGTGGGCGCCTCGCCGGCCGCGTCGCGCCGCAGATTCATCGGGACCGGGACCGCACTCGGCGGCCTCGCCCTCTTTGGGCGGACCGGCATCGGCGCCGCGGCGCAGAACACGGTCGAGATGCCGATGCTGAACGGGAGGCGCGAGCTGGCGATGTTTCCCCAGAAGCGCGAACTGATCGTGCTGACGGCGCGTCCCGTCCAGCTCGAGACTCCGTTCTCCGTCTTCAACGAAGTCGTCGCCGCGACGCACGAAGGCGCGTTCACTCCCAACGACGCCTTTTTCGTTCGCTGGCACCTCGCCGGCGTGCCCACGAGCGTTGATACCGCGGCGTTCCGCATCAAGATCCATGGGCTGGTCAAGGAACCGCTCAGCCTGAGCGTTGCCGACCTGCAGAAGAATTTCGAGTCCGTCGAAATCGCGGCGGTCTGCCAGTGCTCGGGCAACAGCCGCGGGCTCTTCAACCCCCGCGTCGCGGGCGGCGAGTGGGGCAACGGCGCGATGGGCAACGCCCTCTGGAAGGGGGTCCGGTTGCGCGACATCCTGAAGAAGGCGGGCATCGGCGCGGGCGCGGTGCAGGTCAGGTTGAACGGCGCAGACGGGCCGGTGCTGCCTGCCACGCCGGATTTCGTCAAGGCGCTCGACATGGACGTCGCGCTCGGGGAAGACGTGATCGTCGCCTACCGGATGAACGGGGAGGCGCTGCCCGTGCTCAACGGTTATCCCGTTCGCCTCGTCGTGCCCGGCTGGTACGCCACGTACTGGGTGAAGATGCTCGACGACGTCGAGGTCATCGGCAAGCCCGACGAGAACTTCTGGATGAAGCCTGCCTATCGGATTCCCGACAACGCCTGTGCGTGCATGGAGCCGGGACAGAAGGGCGTCAACACCGTGCCCATCAACCGGATGGACGTCCGTTCATTCATCACCAGCCTCGCGGACGGCGCCAGGGTCACGGCCAACCGCACTTACGAGGTGAGGGGCATTGCCTTCGACGGCGGAGCCGGCATCGTGCGCGTCATGTTCTCGACCAACGGCGGCAAGACCTGGGAAGAGTCGCGTCTGGGCAGGGACCACGGCAATTACAGCTTCCGCGAGTGGAGCGCCGCCTTCACCCCGAAGGCCGGCCAGCAATACGACCTCGCCTGCCTCGCCGTCAACGCCTACGGCGAGTCGCAGCGCTTCACGCCGCGCTGGAATCCGTCGGGGTACATGAGAAACGTCGTCGAAACCGTGCGCGTCAGCGCCGTCTGAGGAGGAGCGAATCATGAACAAGCGCATTCGTTCCGTCGCGTTCCTGTCCGCCGTCTTCGGCCTGGCGGCATGCGCGGCGCCCATGGCGGCGGACATGTCCGGCACCGTCAAGATCGAACTGCCCGCGGAGACGGCGCGGCTCCAGCCCGGACCGGGCATGGAGACGACTCAGAGGGCCTGCATGACCTGCCACTCGGTCGACTACATCTACATGCAGCCGCCGCTGACGAAGGACCAGTGGCACGGCGAGGTCGTCAAGATGAAGAAGGTCTACGGCGCGCCTTTCCCGGAAAGCGACGTGGACACCATCGTCGACTACCTGATGTCGCAGAACGGCAAGAAGTAGGACCTTATCGAACCGGGATGCGCGCGCGGCCCATCGCTTCCGGGGCAGCGTTCAGCAGCTTGCGCTAGAAGCGATACGCCAGGCCGATGGAAAGGGTCTGCGCCCAGAAATCGGTCGTGTTGAAATTGAAGCTTGGTTGCGCCGCGCCAACGAGCGTGGCCGGCGGATCGTTGCCGTAAGCAACGGACTGGGTCGGATTGACGTTGCGGTTGATCTGCTCGCCCGGGCGCGCCACGTCGCTCGCGTAGAGGAACGAGTAGCCGAGGTAGATCGTCGCCCGGGGCGCAAGCCGGTAGCCCAGATTGAGCGCGACCTCCGGCACCACCGCGAACGCGTTGCGCGAGTGATCGCCGCCGTTCGACGGCAGCGCGAAATACCCGCCGGAAAAGATCTGCGTCGGCCCGTAGTCGTTGTAGTCATTGGTCTCGACGAAGCCGTTGACCGACACGCGCTGCTGCATCGTGCCGAGCGCCAGCTTCCCGCTCACGCTGCCGACCCACGGGCCCTGGTCGTACGCCGCGCGCGCGCCGAACTGCAGGCCGTAGAAGCGGTTGCGCGCGTCGAACGCGTCGGTGGTGTTCCAGATGTCGCTGGGGTTGGGCGGGTTGTAGGGGCTGCTGGTCGTGATCGTGTACGTCTCGCGCAGCTGCAGGAAGCGGAACCCGCCCAGCAGGTCGACCCGCCACGCGTCGCCCGGCGGCATTGCCCAGGTCACGTTGAACTCGCCGCCGCCGAGGTTGTTCGACAGCGTCGTCTGCGCGCTGCCGCGATACTCGGGCCAGTAGGAAATCTCCGCGACGTTCTCGTCGTCGGTCGTAACGTCGAAGTACGGCAGCAGCAGGTCGATGGAACCCGGCTCGCCGGTGGAGCTCACGCCGCTCGACGCGGAGCGTGTGGGGATGTAGAAGCCGGTGAGCTCGACACCGGTGCGGCTGTCGATGCGGTAGGCGCCGGTGATCCTGAAGCCGGCATTGGGGTTGGTGTCGACCGAGCCGCCGCCCAGAAGAACGTTGGCGTCGGGCACGTCGAGATAGTTGTCGGCGATGACGGGCACCGGCGTCGGGCTGCTCTTGAACCAGGCGAACAGTGCCTCCGCGCTCACCGACCAGCGACTGGCGCCGCCCGGCGGCGCAGGCGCTCCCTGCGCCAGCGCCGCACCGGTCGCCGTCGATGCCAACAATGCCACAAATGCAGCTCGCCGCATGGCGTCATGCCTCCCGTGGTGTCGACTCGTGCACCGGGCGGAGCGTAGGGCAACGTCCGCCACCGTACTTCGCAAGGCGAGCCCGAGTCAAGCAACAGCGCGCGCAGCGGGCACGCCGACCCGGATGTGTCCCGCCGTACCCGGCGCCGCCGGCGCACCTCACAATGAATACAGGAACGCGCGCAGCTCGAGGATCTCCTTCGGAGCCAGGGCATTCAGCCCCTCTATGACGTGCATTGCGCTGATCGCCGGCCCGTCGTGCAGAAAGGCCGCCTCGATCGCGTCGCAGGCCCGCCCATCGTGCAGCAGGAAGTCACAGGCTGGATCTCCGGGGTTCTTCGTATTTCTGTGGGAGTCGGTCACGAAGCGGTTGAACCGCAGTCCTTTCAGCGCCGGGGTGCGAATCTTCTGCACGAGGTTCCGGAACGCCGGCAACACCACGCCGTGTTCGTCCCTGATGGGCTGGCCCGCATCGCCGACCTGCGACAGGTAGCCCATGTCGTGCATCAGCAGGTCTGTCCCGATGTAGGACAGGAATGGACGAGCCGTCTTCTCGACGCGCTTCGCCAGACGGTCGCGATAATCCCGGCTCAACATCGTGTCGTCCGGATCGATCTCGATCTTGCGTATGACGTGGCACGTATTGCACTCCAGCTGGCGAAAGATCTTTTCGCCCGCGACAACCTCCGGCAGGGCGACCTTGAACTCGGAGCGGGTCGGATTGCCGATCCAGCGTCCGTAAGCGGCCATCCGTTCGATATCCCGTTCGGACAGATCCCCGTTGCCGCCGGATTCTCCGGCACTGCCTGTCGGCCGGGCCGCAATTGGGATCCTTGTAGCGGATCGGGAACAGCGTCTTGGTGTCGGAATAGAGCTTCTCGTAGCCTTCGCGCGTCGTCAGATTCATTTCGACGAACGCCGCATTGGCGACCTGGTCCTCGAGGGAGGCGCGATCGCCCAGCCATCCGAATCGGCCGATATAGCAATCGGTCAGGCCCCTGCCCCGGCAATTCCTGTGAACCTCGCCATCGACGCCGTCGCGGGATCCCGCGTTCCAGATAAGCTCTCCGGCGAGCGCCGGGCCGAGCGCCCCTTCCTGGGCGTCGCGGAAACCGATGATTGCCTGGTTCGGTATCGCTTCTATCGCGCTCGAATTACCGAGGCGTTTGCCATTGAGGAGCATGAACCCCACCGCACCGCCGTCTATGGCCCCGTGGATCGCAGCGTCATTGATGTCGTCGCAGTTGGTCGGCCACGGCTTGGTGACGGGGGCGAACAGGACCAGCTGGCACTGCGGGTCGGTCTTGAACGCTCCCAGCTTGACCTGCCACGGCTCATAGGTCTTGCCGAGTTCGGAATTGACACGCGGGGCTTTCACGACCAGTCGATCCGGATTCGCCGTTTCATAGTGCCAGGCAAAGTCGTAGCCCGGCCTGGTCGCGTGAAAGCTGTCTCCGTAGAAGTTCATTATCTTGTTGTTGTAGTAGAGGTCCGCCCGCTGGACGTTCCTCGGCGGGTGATCGGCGACGTTCTCCGGAAACGACAGGGGTTCGGAGTAGCGCGAAGCGTCGAGGCGGGTCGTGTCGCGGTGCAGGTCGAAAAAGACCAGTTTCATGGGCAGGATCTGCCCGGTGAAGGTGTAGTCCTTTTTCGGCAGGATAGGGCTTGTACTTCTCGCCCGTCATGAATTCCTGGAGCGCCGCGTCGAGCTTGCCCTCGGTGTTGATCGGCACGCCGCTGCCGTTGCGCACGTGGCACCCGTCGCAGGTATGGTTGTGAAAGGGCGCCGGGGCCGTCGCGGGGTCGAAGGCCGCCGCGAACGTCCTGGGGCCGAACTTCGCGGACTTGCCATCGACGAACGCGTCGTACATCTGCTGCGTCCGGTATTCGTTGTGCCACAGCACCTTCCCTCTGATGCCGTCCGCGAACGGCAACGGATCCGCCTCCATGTGGTTGCTCATGAGCAACGTATGGTAGAACTCCTTGTCGGTGTAATTGCGGCGAGGTGAAAGCGTGCGTGACGTCGGCGACGTTGGCCATGGGCAGGTACAGGCTGAAGATGCTCGCGTTGTACACCTGCTCATAGATGCTGAGGCCGCTGTCGCTGCCGGGGACTTTGTAGAACGGCACCGGCAGCTGCAGGCCGGGAACGCCGGCGAACATGAAGGACGTCCTGCCGTATTGGTTCGCGATCATGTTCGCGGCCTTGACGTCCGGCCAGAAGGACTCCGGCCACTGCGAGTAATAGCCATTGTGATGAAGCTCGTAGTTGAGGCCGCATTGGCGCAGCCTCGCCACGTTTGCCCCGGCCAGATCGCCGAGCGTGCACTTTCTCGGGTACAGGTAGACGTCACCCACGTTTATCGCGGTATTGAAGCAGTTCGTAGTGGCGGGTCCGTTCACCGTGACGTCGCAGCCCGGCCCGTTCGGCGGCGCCGTCTGCCTGTACGCATACTGTCCCAGGAACGGATTGAGCACCGCCTGCGGGTACAGGAACGTCTCCCAGGCAATTTCCGCTCCGCTCCACGGAAAATGGTGTTGAAGCTCAGCCTGGCCGACGTCGTTCGGAAAGCTCTTCAGCGCCGCGTTGAACCACGCAAGCAGGTTCTCGTTGTATTTCCCGTACTGAAGGTTCTCCGGATTCGGCGGCACTTCACCGAGATCGAATCCCGCCATTGCCAGCGTGCACTTCGTCTCCCCCTCCCTGCAGTGATTGCCCGGTCCGCTCGCGGTGGATGGAAAGACCGACCATGGCACCGACCTCGGCCAGTCCGTCGCAGCCTTGCCCTGCGCATTGAACCCGCTGTTCATCGGCGAAAGATAGTCGCCGTAGCAGACGGGGTCCTGGACGTCGTTGACCCCCTGCGGGAACAGCGAATCGCAGTAGTGAGCCATGTACCAGGGCATCTGGGGGGCGTAGCTGCTGCCGTCCGTGATGACGTACCCCCCGTAGTGGCCGTCCGGTGCAGGCTCGTGTCCGAGAGGACGCTGCTCCAGCGCGACATCCGAGCCGTTGCTGCGAGTCCAGAAGCTGGACAGCTCCAGCATGACTTCCATGCACGGAAGTGCGGGGTCCTGGCATTCCGGAGCCGCCTTGATCTTCTGGTCCTGCGGCGCGTAGAGACGGTCGGTTCTGAGGGTGCCCAGAATGTTGTTGATTCCAAGCTCGAGCATGCACTCTTCCTGGCCGAGCTTGTGGTTCGTGCAATATGCCTTCGCCTTCGTCCCCAGCGCGTCATAGGGGAGGACGAGAGCCTCGTCGATTTCGTTGCCCGCATAAGTGCCCAGCTTCTGATGCCAGGGAATGTCCGAATACCATTCCTTCACGACGGGCGGACCGCTGGTGGCGGGCCAGAAGGGAGCGCGTTTGCCGGTGTCCTGCGCGGCCGCGACGGCGGAAACAGATCCCACGGCCAAGGCAAGCAAGCCGGTGATGGTTAGGCTTCTCATGTCGTCCTCCCTCCCGCTTTCATCGGTATGCGCTGACCATCACGGCCTGCCCCGGCCTTTCCGGAGACTCCAGCTTCGAGTCACGCTGCCATCGGCAGCCGACGCGTTGAATGATGGTGCGACGGACGGGCGTTTCAATCGTGTGAAGGTGATTTTGAGCGGGGCAGGCATACCGGTCAAGCGCCCGGGCGGCTCGCGAACGCTGGCGGCGTGGCCCGGCAAGCGCGACGGTGGCAAAGGCTGGAGCCGGTCTAAATCCGCCACTCTTCGAAACGAACACCTTGAACCATCAGTGCTTTATTTTCAACGTATCCCCACTTCCCGAAGTCGTGCGCGAAGGATTGACACCAATGCAGACGTACTCATGCGGCAAGTTGATCGAGCTCTACGCGGGCGAATTGAACCGGCGCGGGGTGAACGTCAGTGGTGGCGAGGCCGGAGGCATTTTCGATTGTCGCGTCCCGGACAATTAGGAGCCGTTCGAAACGTTCCGGAAACGATTTCGGATGCCCTCTGGCGGTTTGACGAGATCGCGGCGAGTGAAGGTCCAGGCGAGGGGTTGCGCGATCGCTTCGTGGTCGTCCTGGAAAGCCAGCATGCGCTCCTCGACCGCGGCCAACGACCCGAAGTCGTTGGCCGCAAGCTTGCCGCAGTGTCGAGACGCGGCAACTTCGCCTGAGCGGCAATCCGCCCCTTTGGGCTGCGCTCTTGCTTGAGGCGGTTCACCGTCTTCAGCGGAGCGCAGCGCACGCATTGCGAACGTGCCCGCGCAGCCAGCGATGTGCCGGATCGGCATCCAGCCGCGGGTGCCAGAGCAATGAAACCGTGATTGCCGGCGTGGCGAACGGAAGGGGAAAACCGTGCATTCCCGCGCGCAGGATCCCGGTGTGCCGCTCGGGAACGGTGGCGATCAGATCGCAGGCGCGAGCCAGCGCAAGCGCGGTCGAAAAGCCGCCGACGATGGTGACGATGTCCCGCTCCAGCCCGATCGAATCAAGTGCTTCATCAATCGGCCCCCTGTCGAGACCGCGTTGCGAGACGCAGATATGCCTGCCGGCCGCATAGCGCGACGACGTGATCTCACCCTGGCTCAGCGGGTGTCCCTTTCGCACGACGCCGATGAAGCGGTCCCGGAACAATGCCTGCACACGCAGTTCCGGCGCCGTCGCTTTCCCAACCACGCCCGTTTCCAGATCGACGATCCCGTCGCGCAGCGGCGTGCTGTCCTTGTCGGGCTTCGGCACGAAGCGCAGGCGCACGCCCGGTGCCTCCGCGCCGACACGGGCGATGAGCTCCGGTCCGAAGTTCTCCACGAAGCCTTCGCTGGTTCGCAGCGTGAATGTCCTGACCAGCGCTTTGAGGTCGAGCTTATCGGCGGGGCGCAAGACCGCCTGCCCGTCCTGCACGAGCTGACCGACCCGCGCGCGCAGTTCGACCGCTCGGGGCGTGGGGACGAGACCGCGACCGGCCCGGACCAGCAACGGATCGCCCGTCGTCTTGCGCAATCGCGCCAGTGCCCGGCTCATCGCCGACGGGCTGAGCCGCAACCGTCTGGCGGCGCGCGCAACGCTGCCTTCCGCGAGCAGCACATCGAGGGTGACAAGCAGGTTCAGATCCGGCGTCGACATCCGTCCTCCACGGCACTTCCCGATCGATACATGGCGTCAAGCGCACGAATACAGTGCAGATGATGCGCCTTCCGCCATGCAAGGCAAGCGATTACGCTTGTGACGACTCCAAATCCGGAGTCGCCACAAGACGGAGTTCAAGTTGAAGTCGATCATTGCCGGACCCGATGAAACAGTCGCCGGAAGCGTGGGACGGGCAGCTTCGGTCCGGTGGGCGCTCGCCAGCCTTTCGCTGTCCATGCTGCTGTCTTCGCTCGGCACCAGCATCGCCAATGTCGGCCTGCCGACGCTGGCACTGGCGTTCGACGCCTCCTTCCAGGCCGTCCAGTGGGTCGTCATCGCCTATCTCCTCGCCATCACCACCCTGATCGTCAGCGTCGGCCGGCTCGGCGACATCACCGGTCGCCGGCGGCTGCTGCTGGCCGGAATCTTCCTGTTCACCGCGGCCTCGGTCCTGTGCGGCATCGCGCCCACGCTCTGGCTGCTGATCGCCGCCCGGGCGCTGCAGGGCCTCGGAGCGGCGATCATGATGGCGCTCACCATGGCCTTCGTTGGCGAGACGGTTCCGAAAGAGAGGACCGGCAGCGCCATGGGGTTGCTCGGAACGATGTCCGCGCTCGGCACCGCGCTCGGTCCGTCGCTTGGCGGCGTTCTGATCGCCGGATTCGGTTGGCGGGCAATCTTCCTCGTCAACGTACCGCTTGGGATCGTCACCTATGTTCTCGCGCATCGCCACCTGCCCGCTGATCGCCGGAGGCCGAGGACCGATCGGACCGGATTCGACAACGTCGGCACGGTGCTGCTTGCCCTGACGCTCGCAGCCTATGCGCTCGCCATGACGATCGGGCGCGGCAGTTTCGGTCCGTTCAACGTGGCGCTGCTGCTGGCCGCCGTCTTCGGGGTCCGTCTGTTCGTGCGCGCCGAGGCGCGTGGAGCCTCGCCTTTGATCCGATTGGCGATGTTCCGCGATCCGGCGCTGAGTGCGGGCCTTGCCACGAGCGCGCTCGTTTCGACGGTGATCATGGCGACGATGGTGGTCGGACCCTTCTATCTCTCCGGTGCGCTCGGGCTCGACGCGGCGCCCGTCGGACTCGTCTTGTCCGTCGGCCCGCTCGTCGTCGCGCTGACCGCGGTGCCGGCCGGGCGCATCGCAGACCGATTTGGCGCACAGCGCATGACCACGGTCGGGCTCATCGCAATGGCGGCCGGCGCCTTGATGCTGTCGTTGCTGCCGGCGACGCTTGGCATACCCGGCTACATCGCACCCATCGTCGTCGTCACGCCGGCTATGCGCTGTTCCAGACGGCCAACAACACCGCCGTCATGACGGATGTCGGCCCCGACCAGCGCGGCGTCGTCTCCGGCATGCTCAACCTGTCGCGCAACCTCGGGCTGATCACCGGGGCCTCGGTCATGGGTGCCGTGTTCGCATTCGCATCGGCGACCACCGACGTCACGGCGGCGCGCCCCGAGGCCGTTGCCGCCGGCATGCGGATCACGTTCGCGGTCGCGTCGGCCCTGATCGTCGTCGCGCTTGCCATCGTGGCTGGCGCTCGCGGTCGCATTCAGCGCGATCGGGGATCTGCTCCTGAAGGGGGTGAATCGGCCCGGATTTGATGGACGCGGGCCACGGTAATTCGCGAAGAGATCAGCCGACCCGGGGCGCGGAGGATCTCGGCATTTCCCGGTGACGAAGCCACGCCGGGCGGCCTCGTACCGGGCGCCGGCCGCCGGCCGCCGGCCCGGCGCGTGCGCTAGACTAGCGCCTGTCGACGGGAAGCCTCCATGTCGACCGACCCTCCGGAAACCCTCGCCCGCCGTGGCCGCGCAGCCCATTCTTTCGGTATCTGGCCTCTGCAAGACCTACGCCTCGGGTTTCCAGGCGCTCAAGAGCGTCGACCTCGAGATCCGCGCAGGCGAGATCTTCGCGCTGCTCGGCCCCAACGGCGCCGGCAAGACGACGCTGATCAGCATCGTCTGCGGCATCGTCAATCCGACCGCGGGATCGGTCCTCGTCAGCGGCCACGACATCCGCACCGACTATCGCGCCGCGCGGGCGCTGATCGGGCTGGTGCCGCAGGAACTTGCGACCGACGCGTTCGAGTCGGTGTGGAGCGCGGTGTCGTTCAGCCGCGGCCTGTTCGGCCGGCCGGCGAATCCGGCGCACATCGAGAAGGTGCTGCGCTCGCTGTCGCTGTGGAACCGCAAGGACAGCCGGATCATGACGCTGTCGGGCGGGATGAAGCGCCGCCTCCTGATCGCCAAGGCGCTGTCGCACGAGCCGCGGATCCTGTTCCTCGACGAGCCGACCGCCGGCGTGGACGTCGAGCTCAGGAAGGACATGTGGGCGCTGGTGCGCTCGCTGCAGGCCGACGGCGTGACCATCATCCTGACCACGCACTACATCGAGGAGGCCGAGGAGATGGCCGACCGGGTCGGCGTGATCAGCAACGGCGAGCTGATCCTGGTCGAGGACAAGGTCGAGCTGATGCGCAAGCTCGGCCGCAAGCAGCTCACGCTGCAGCTCGCGACGCCGCTGGACGCGATCCCGAGCGCGCTCGCCGGCTACGGGCTGGAGCTCGCCGGCGGCGGCGACGAGCTGGTGTACACCTACGACACGCAGCGCGAGCACACCGGCATCGCCGCGCTGCTCGACGACATCGATAACGCGGGCATCCGGTTCAAGGATCTCAACACCACGCAGAGCTCGCTGGAGGACATCTTCGTCAGCCTGGTGCGGGAGGAACATTGAACGTCCATGCGATGCGCGCGATCTACCGCTTCGAGATGGCGCGCACCCGGCGCACGCTGATGCAGAGCGTCGTCTCGCCGGTGCTGTCGACGTCGCTGTACTTCGTCGTCTTCGGCGCGGCGATCGGCTCGCGGATGACCGAGATCGACGGCGTGAGCTACGGCGCGTTCATCGTGCCCGGGCTGATCATGCTGTCGCTGCTCACGCAGAGCATCTCCAACGCCTCGTTCGGCATCTACTTCCCGAAGTTCACCGGCACGATCTACGAGCTGCTGTCCGCACCGGTCTCCTACGTCGAGATCGTCGTCGGCTACGTCGGCGCCGCCGCGACCAAGTCGGCGCTGCTCGGCCTCATCATCCTGGCCACGGCGGAGCTGTTCGTGCCGCTGCGCATCGCGCACCCGGTGTGGATGGTCGCGTTCCTGCTGCTGACCGCGGTGACGTTCAGCCTCGCCGGCTTCATCATCGGCATCTGGGCCGACGGCTTCGAGAAGCTGCAGCTGGTGCCGCTGCTGATCGTCACGCCGCTGGCGTTCCTCGGCGGCAGCTTCTACTCGATCTCCATGCTGCCGCCGTTCTGGCAGAAGGTGACCCTGTTCAATCCCGTGGTCTACCTGATCAGCGGCTTCCGCTGGAGCTTCTACGACATCGCCGACGTCGACATCGCGGTCAGCCTGCTGATGACCGTGGCGTTCCTGGCGATCCTGGCTGGCGATCGTGGCGTGGATCTTCCGCACCGGCTATCGGCTGAAGACTTGACGCCCGCCGCGGCGACGGGACTCGCCGGCGGAGACCGGCCGGCAGTGCCGCGGCGGGCGCGACGCCGCGCCCGTCCCGATCCCTCACCATGGCGCGCCAGGCGCGCCGCGTGCATGCGATGACCGTCGACTGGCTACGACTCTTTCGCCGCACCAGGAACATCAAGCGCGCGCTGTGGCTGGCGCTGTCGGCGGCGGCGCTGTTCGCGCTCGACCGGGCGTTCCTGCGCGCCCCGTGCTGGAGCCTGTTCTTTCTCTGCGCCGTGGTCGCGTGGCCGATCTGGCACCACCACCGCGAATACGCGCTGTTCCGCCGGCGCGTCGTCCTCGCCGGCCTGTTCGTGACCGGCAGCCGCGTCCGGCGCTGGTTCTGGCCCGGTCACATGAGCGGGGTGGGGCAGGTCGTCAGCGCACTCGTGTGGGCGACGCTGCTGCTCGCCGCCGGGGCGACGCTGACGCCGCAGCGATGGGCGGTGCTGGCCGCGGACGTGCTGGCGCTGGCGCTCGTCATCGGCCCGATCCGGCGGCGGCTGGTAGTGGAAGTGCGCGAGGGCCGGGCAGGCCTGGTGGCGCGGCGCTGGCCGCTGGCGGCGCTCAACGTCGCCGTGCTGACCATCGGCTTTCTCGTCCTGGATTTCTTCGTGACCGGCGCGCCGGACACACGCGGGATGACCTGGAACGTCGTCGCCGAGCGCGCGTTCGCCGAGGTCGACGCCGGTGCGAGCTGCCGGCTTGCCGGCTGGCTGGCCGGCGTGCCGGTCGTCGCGGACCGACTCGCCTGGCACGCGTTCGAGGTGCTGACGCCGAGCCTGCCCTACCCGGAGCTGCGACTGGCGGCGTGGCTGTCCTTCCTGCTCCAGGCGAGCCTGTTCTCGTACGCGTTCACCAGCTTTCTGCTCGGCGTGGTCGCGCTGGTCGAGCGGCCGACGCCACGGCTCGCGCGGCTGTTCGGCGGGGGCCGCCTGTCGAAGGCATTCGTGCTGACGCTGCTGGTGCTGGCACTGCCCTACCTGTATGCCGTGATCCGGCTCCGGGACTACGAGCCGAAGGCGTTCGCGGGCCTTGCGCGCCGGATCGTCGCGGTGGCCAATCCCTGCAGCCTCGACCCGAAGGCCGCCGACGCGCTGAAGGCCGGGCTGGCCGCCGAGATCGACGGTGTGCGTGCCGCGGCGAAGGAACGGGCCGCCGAGCGCATCGACGGCGAGCTGAGGACGCTCTACGGCGGCGTCGAGCAGGGCGTCGACGACTACCTGGACTGGTATTTCTCGGTGCTCGGCGAATATCAGCGGCTCGCGGCGCTCGCTGGCGGAGGCTTCGCCGAGCGGATGCGACGCGAGCTCGAGCAGCGCCTGTTCCCGGGCGACGGATTCGACGCGCGGCTCGCGCGCGCCAACCGGCAGATCGCCGACGGCTCGAGCGCGCAGATGTCGGCGCTGGCGACCCGGCTCGGCGTCGAGCTGCGCTCGGAGCTGCGCTCGCATCCCTGCCAGCTCGAGATCGCCCGGCCATCGGCGCTCGTCCATCTCGATCGCGACCTGCAGCGGGCCGCGACCGCGGCCGGCGCCGGAGCGGTGGTCGGCGCCGCGGCCACGACGCTGCTGGTCAGGAAGACCGCGACCGCGGTCGCAGGAAAGCTCGCCGCGAGGAAGGCGTTTCAGGTCGCCGAGGGCCTGCCGGCGAAGATGGCGGCGAAGCGGGGCGGCTCGATCCTGCTCTCCGCGGCCGGGGCGACGGCGCTGTGCGCCCCGGCCGGCCCCCTCGCGGCGCTGTGCGGCGTCGGCGCCGGGGTGGCCACCTGGCTGATCGTCGACCAGGCGCTGGTGAAGATCGACGAGATCCGCTTCCGCGCCGAAATGCGCCGCGAGATCCTCGAGGCGGCGCTCGGCCAGAAGGCCGAGCTCGCGCAGGCGCTGCGGGCGATGCACGACGCGGCGATCGACGAGATGGCGCACGGGCTGCAGCGATCGGTGGACGGCGCCTTCATTCCGGTGCGCGACGGCCTGTGACCCGGCAGCGCCGGCGGGGGTGGCGACCCGGTCTCGTCGCCGCGCCGGGGCTGCGCTAAAGTATGCGGACTCGGGAGAGCTTCGATGCGTGCAATCGGCAATTTCCTCTGGTTCGTGCTGGGTGGGGTGCTGATGGGCCTCGCGTGGTGGTTTTTCGGCGTGCTCGCGTTCGTCTCGATCGTCGGCATTCCGTGGGGCAGGGCGTGCTTCGTCATCGGTCAGTTCTCGTTCTTCCCGTTCGGACGCGAAGCGATCAGCCGCAAGGAGCTCCGGCAGGCCGACGACATCGGCACCAGCGCCGCCGGCACCGTCGGCAACGTCCTGTGGTTCGTCTTCGCCGGCGTCTGGCTGGCGATCGGGCACGTGACCTGCGCGCTGGCATTGTTCGTCACCATCATCGGCATTCCCTTCGCGATCGCGCACCTGAAGCTCGCGGGCATCGCGCTGGCCCCGATCGGCAAGACCATCGTCAGCACGGAGGTGGCGGCGGCGGCGAGGGCCTCCGCGGCGGCGGCGACGGTCGCGGCGGCACGCGGCGGGCGCTGACGCGCTGCGGCGTCGGAAACCGCCGGCAGTGCTCGCGCGCAGCGCGCGGGTTGCCGGCAGGGGATCGAGCGATCCGCCCGCCGGCCGGCCGGACCGTTCCCCGGCCGACGGACCCCCGCGCTGAGCGAAACCCGTGCCTTTGGATATGCGCGCCGCTTCCTTGATCATCGCCATAGGGTGTGCCGTCGCAATGGACGCAGCAATGCGCCGCCGCGCAGGCGCCGCCACAGGCCCTGCCGCCGAGGACGACCCCTACGTCTGGCTCGAGCAGGTCGACGGCCGCCGCGCCATGGAATGGGTCGGCGCCGAGAACGCCAGGACCAGCGCCATCCTGGAGAAGGATCCGCGGTACCCGGTGCTCTTCCGCGAGGCGCTGGCGATCGCGCAGGCCAGCGACAGGATTCCGTCACCGTCGATCGTCGGCGGGAAGATCCTCAACTACTGGCAGGACGCCGCGCACGTCCGCGGCATCTGGCGGCGGACGAGCTTTGGCGACTACCGCAAGCCGGTGCCTGCGTGGACCACGGTGCTGGACCTCGATGCCGTCGCGAAGGCGGAGAACGCCAACTGGTTCTGGGCCGGCGCCGATTGCGAGGAACCGACCCAGCGCCGCTGCATGATCCACCTGTCGGACGGCGGCGAGGACGCGGTCAGCCTGCGCGAGTTCGACCTCACCTCGGCGCGCTTCGTCGACGGCGGCTTCGCGCTCCCCCGCGGCAAGCAGCGCGCGGCGTGGCAGGACCGCGACACGCTGCTGGTGGCCAGGGAGTGGGCCGCCGGCGAGCTCACCCGCTCCGGCTATCCGTTCGTCGTGAAGCGTCTGAAGCGCGGACAAGCGCCGTCGGCCGCGGTCGAGGTGTTCCGCGGATCGGCGAGCGATGTCATGGTGAGCCCGGTGGCGCTCCACGACGGCGCGGGCCACCGGGCCGTCGTGATCGAGCGTTCGCTCTCGTTCTTCGAATCCGAATACCACCTCGTCGGACCGCGCGGCACGTCGAAGCTGGCGCTGCCGCCGAAGTCGGACCTCGAGGCGCTGGTGGCGGGGCGGCTCGTCGTCAGCCTGCGCGCGGACTGGAAGACCGACGGCGGGAAGACCTTCCCGCAGGGGTCGCTGGTGTCGATCGATCTCGCGGCGGCGACCGCGACGCCGGAGCGTCTGCATCCGGTGCTGGTGTACGCGCCAGGACCGCGCGAAGCGTTCGCGCAGGCCGCCGCCACCCGGAGCCGCCTGCTGGTCACGGTGCTCGACAACGTCAAGGGGCGCGCGTACGCGTACACGCCGGAGCCGGGGGGCAGGTGGTCGCGCCGCAAGCTCGCGCTGCCCGACAACGCCTCGATCGACATCGTCGACGCGGACCTGCACAGCGAGCGAGCCTTCCTCACCGTCACCGGGTTCCTGACGCCGACGAGCCTGTGGCTCGCCGACCTGGACCGCGACGCGCTCGCCGTCGTCAAGACGCTGCCGGCGCGATTCGACGCGTCGCGGCACACGGTCGAGCAGCTCGAGGCCGTTTCCGCCGACGGAACCAGGATCCCGTATTTCGTCGTCCACCCGATCGGCATGAAGCGCGACGGCAGCACGCCCACGATCATCGAGGCCTACGGCGGGTTCCTCGTCTCGATGACGCCCTACTACGCCGCGGCCATGGGCAAGCTCTGGCTGGAGCGGGGCGGGGCCTACGTCCTCGCCAACATCCGCGGCGGCGGCGAGTTCGGCCCGGCGTGGCACGACGCCGGCCTCAAGACGCACCGCCAGCGCATCTTCGACGACTTCGCGGCGGTGGCGAAGGACCTGATCGCGAGAGGAATCACCAGCCCTCGGCGCCTCGGCATCATGGGTGGCTCCAACGGCGGGCTGCTGGTGGGCGTGGAGTTCATCCAGCATCCGGAACTCTGGGCGGCGGTCGACATGCAGGTGCCGCTGCTCGACATGCTGGGCTACGAGCACATCGCGGCCGGCAGCTCCTGGGTCGGCGAGTACGGCAGCGTCGCGAATCCCGAAGAGAGGGCGTTCCTGGCGTCGATCTCGCCGTACCACAACGTCAAGCCGGGCGTCCGCTATCCCGAGGCGCTGATCTGGACGACGACGAAGGACGATCGGGTGGGGCCGCAGCACGCGCGCAAGTTCGCCGCCAGGCTCGCCGCGGCTGGCGTGCCCTACCTCTTCTACGAGGTGATCCAGGGCGGGCACGGCGCGGGCGCGACGCTCGCGGAGAAGGCGGCGATGACCGCGCGCGAGTACACCTATTTCGCGCGCAAGCTATCGCCGCCGTAGGTCCCGCCGGCGCGGGCCGCGCCCGGTCCGGCCTGACCTTCGCGTCGGGCACCGCGACGCAACGGAACCGGGTGCGCCGCCGCATCCGCTTTTGGCGACCGTAAGCAAGCCGACAGCATTTTGTCAGGCTGACGACAGGAGCGCCCGGCAATATCCCCCAAGCGAACCGAGGCCATAGCGTGCGCCCGGCGGAACGAGGAGGGAGCGCATGTTCGGGCGTGCCGGTTTCGAAATCAAGCATGCGGTGCTGCTGGGCCTGCTGGCGATCGGCACCACCGCCGGTCCCGCGGCGGCGGTTCCGTCGTTCGCGCGGCAGACCGGGCAGCAGTGCCCGGCGTGCCACGTGAGCTGGCCCGAGCTCACGCCCTACGGTCGGTACTTCAAGCTGACCGGGTACACGATCGGAAAGTCCCCGATCACCTCCCAGGGCCTCGATCACGTGCCGCTGGCGGTGATGCTCCAGGGGTCCGTCACCAACACCCGGAACAACCACGCCGTCGATCCCGACACCGGCGACACGGTGGCGGTGAATCAGCGCAACAACAGCGCGGTGTTCTCGGGCGGCAGCGTGTTCCTCGCGAGCCGCATCAACGATTACTTCGGCGGCTTCGTGCAGTGGAGCTACGACAACCTCGCGACGGTTGCCGACGGGACGCTGGGCGGCCACAGCAGCCTCGACAACACCGACCTGCGCGCCGCCTACAAGTACTCGCCGGCCGGCGCCGGCGAGCCGGAATGGGTGTTCGGCGCCACGCTGAACAACAATCCGACCATGCAGGATCCGTGGAACAGCACCCCGGCGTGGGGCTACCCGTACACGTCGTCGCCGCTGGCGCAGACGCCTGCGGCCGCCACGATCATCGACGGCGGGCTCGCGCAGCAGGCCGCCGGGCTTGGCGCCTACGCGCTCTGGCGCAAGACGCTCTACGCCGAATTCTCGAGCTACCGCACCGCCAACGTCCTCGGCAACGTCTTTCGCGCCGGCCAGCCGTACAACACCCCGGGCGGCGTCCTCACGCTGAACAACTTCAACCCGTACTGGCGCCTGGCGTACACCAAGGACTGGGGGGTGCAGTCGGTGATGCTGGGCACGTATGGCATGGTCGCCAACGTCTACCCCGACAACCTCAATACAACGACGGCGACGGACCGCTACCAGGATGTTGCGGTCGATGCGCAGTACCAGTACATCACCGACGTCCACACGTTCACCGCCCAGACAACGTACATCTCGGAAAAGCAGAAATACAACGCGAGCTACCCGATCACGCAGGCCACCGGGGAAGGCTACGGTGCCGGCCCGACGCCGTCCCATCCGACCGACACGCTGCACACGTTCAAGCTCAAGGGGTCGTACTACTACCAGCGCAAGTACGGCGGCACGCTGGCGCTGTTCCAGACGACCGGCAGCGCCGACGCGGGCTTGTGGGGCACCGACGCCGGCGGCAACCCGAACACGCCCGACAGCAGCGGCTACATCGCCGAGCTTGATTACCTGCCGCTGCAGAACCTGCGGCTGCTGCTGCAGTACACCGGCTACTCGAAGTTCAACGGCGCGCGCTCGAACTACGACGGCACCGGGCGCAACGCCGGCGACAACAACACGCTGTTCTTCGACGTGTGGGTGGCATTCTGAGGCGGGAAACGGGTGCGGCGGTCGCGGCGCAGCGTTGCCGCGCTACGGCGAACGCGCGGGTCCACGGGAGCGAGACGATGACGCACTTCAAACCGATGCTCGCCGCGATTGCGCTGGCCTGCGCGAGCGCCGCGGCCCCGGCGCAGCAGCCGGCCGCAGGCAGCGGCGCGCCGGCGCCCGCCGCCGCCGACGGCGCGGCGGTGACCAAGGCCGTCCAGCTCTGCTCGACGTGTCACGGACCCTACGGGGTCAGCGTATCGCCGGAGTTTCCTAACCTTGCGGCGCAGCGGCCGAGCTACCTCGTCGCGCAGCTGAAGGCGTTCCAGCAGCACACTCGCGCCGAGAAGCTCGCCCACGATTTCATGTGGGGAATGGCCGGGCTGCTCGACAGCCAGACGATCGAGGGACTGGCGAAGTACTACTCGGCGCAGAAGCCGGCCGCGCCGCGCGCCGGCGATCCGGCGTTGGTGGCCCAGGGAAAGGCGATCTTCGCCAACGGCATTCCCGACCGGGGCATCCTCGCCTGCAGCGCCTGCCACGGGCCGGATGCGAAAGGTACGTTCGACTATCCCCGGCTCGCCGGCCAGAACGCGACGTATGTCGTGCGGCAGCTGGAAGCGATCCAGTCCGCCGCCCGCGCGGCGCCCGTCATGCACGGCATAGTGCAGAACCTGTCCCCGGCCGAAATGGTCGCGGTCGCCGAATTCGTGCAGTCGAAGTAGCGGGGCCCGAGGCGGCCGTCGCGGGCGCGCGGTCGCTGCGCCCGCGAACTGCCGCGCCCCTCGCGCGCCAGGCTAGAACGTGGCCTTCAATCCGACCGCGACGCCGTGCGGCAGCAGTTCGATCATCAGCGGCGTGTCGCGCGAATGGGCGTACCAGCCCGACAGGCCCCCGACCGCCCAGCCGGCCAGCACGTCGGTCTGCCAGTGCGCGTGGTTCCTGAGCCGCCCGGCACCGACGTATAGCGGCAACAGGAGCAGGGCGTAGGCCGCGGGGGTGTCCTTCGCATATTCGATCACGTACGGCGTGACCAGCGCGGCGGAAACCGCCGCCTCGCCGCTGGGAAAGCTGTGGTTCGAGCCGCCCTTGAACCAGAGGCAGGGATCGTTCTGCGTGGCCGGCCGCACCCGGGTGAAGACGTACTTGCCGGCGGTCGCCGCCGCCCCGGCGAAGATCTCCGAGTCGATGCCCCGCCACATCGTCTTGCCGAAGCGCGTCTGCGCGCCGTCCCACAGGGCCCCGCCGATCTCGGCGACGGTCAGCGCGCCGACGACGCCGCGATAGACATTGGGGTTCCAGACGCCCGACGCGTCGTAGGATATTTCGTGGTCGACGTGCGACCAGCCGCAGTTCTGGGCGGCGCAGGGCAGCGCACCGGCGAGCACCGTCGCCACCAGCGCAATACGCGTTCCCACGGTAAGTACGGTCACGAGTTGCCTCCTTGGCGACGCGGTGGACGCCAGGCGCCATCGGGCGTCGCGAATCCCGGATGGCGGCGAGGTCGGTCGGCGACGCTCACGTGACGGCCTCATGCGGTTGGGGAAAGCCGACGTGCACGCGCGTGCCGCCGGCGTCGCTGCGCGCGGAGATCTCGACGCTGGCTTCGTGCCGATCCGCGATCTCCTTGACGATGGCGAGGCCGAGCCCGGAGCCGTCACCGGCGGTGCCGGGCAGCCGATAGAACCGCTCCATGACGGTGGCGCGTTCCGCCTCCGGGATGCCCGGGCCCGTGTCCTCGACGCAAAGGTAGGGCGTGCCGTCGCGCAGTCCGGTCGCCAAGGTCACGGTCCCCCCGGCCGGGGTATACCGCAGCGCGTTGTCCAGCAGATTGTCCAGCAGCTCGGGGATCAGCAGCGAGTCGCCCAGGATCAGCGCCGGCTCGAGCGAAAAGCCGAGATCGATCGCCTGCGCCATTGCCTTGGGCGCCCATTGATGCGCAGCGGCCGCGGCGACCGCCATCAGGTCCACGACCTCCATCGCCCTGCCTCGCTCGGCGCCGCTCTCGGCCCGGGCGAGCGCGAGCAGCTGGCTCGCGAGGCGCGCGGCGCGGATGGTCGCGCCGTGCATGCGATCGACCTCGACGCGGATGGCCGTCGGCAGCTCGCGCCGCAACAGCAGCTCGAGGTGCATCTGCAGGCCGGCGAGCGGCGTGCGCAGCTGGTGTGCGGCATTGGCGAGGAAGCGCTGCTGCAGCTCGTTTGCCCGGCGCAGCTGGTCGAGCAGGCGGTTGAACGCGTTGACCACCGGGAGGATCTCGATCGGGGCCCCGGTCTCCGGAATCGCGCTCAGGTCGCCGGACGGGCGTCCGAGCAGATGATTGCGCACGCGCTCGAGCGGCTGCAGCCCGCGGGCGACGCCGGCCCACGCCAGCGCGATCGACATCGCGGCGACCAGCAGCGTGGGGATCAGCCCGGCGACGAGAATCTCGTCCACCAGCCGGTTGCGCTTGTTGAGCGTCTCCCCGACCTGCACGACGTACCCGCCCGCCGTCCTCGTCGCGACGACCCGCACCCGATCGCCGTGGTAGACGCTGTCGAAGAACACGTGCGCACCGGCCGCCGGAGGCGCGGGGGGCGGCGGCAGGTCTTGGGCGCCGTCGACGATGCGATCGCCTTCAGCGCGGACCTGGAAGAACACCTTGTCGGCCTGGTCGTAGACGAGGGCTTCGAGCGCCTTGCGGGGCAGGTCGACGCGGGCCCCGGTCGCGTCGACCCTGACGTTCTCGGCGATGTCGATCGCGGGGTCCAGCAGCGCGCTGTCGTAGGCGTCGTTGGCCGAATGCACGGCGACCCGATAGCCGATGATCGACGCGCCGACGACCATGATCAGCAGCGAGCCGAGCATGAACAGCAGCAGGCGTCGCCGGATGCTCCACGGCGGCGCGGCCGCTCTACTCATTGCCGTCCCACAGGTATCCGAAGCCGCGGACCGTGCGGATGGCCACGCCGGCCGGTTCGATCTTGGCCCGCAGCCGGGAGACGTGAACCTCGATCGCGTTGGGCGAGAGCTGTTCGTCGAAGCTGAACAGGTTCTCGGCGATCTGGCCCTTGCTCAGCACGCGGCCGGGCCGACTGACGAAGAGCTCGAGCAGCGCCCACTCCCGCGGCGTGAGGTCGACCTGCCGGTCGTGCACCGTGATCCGCTTGGCCGCGAAGTCGACGGTCAATCCCGCGATCGACCAGCGGGCTTCCTTCGGAGCGTTGCGCCGGAGCAGCGCGCGAACGCGGGCCTCGAACTCGGTGACCGAGAACGGCTTGGTGAGGTAGTCGTCCGCGCCGAGGTCGAGTCCGCGCACGCGATCGTCGATCGCGTCGCGCGCGGTCAGCACCAGCACGCTGGCCGGCGAGCGCCGCGAGCGCAGCCGGCGCAGCACCTCGAAGCCGTCGATGCCGGGCAGCCCCACGTCGAGGACGACGAGGTCGTAGGATTCGCGCTCGAGCAGCGTGTCGGCGAGGCGTCCGGACGCGGCGTGCTCGACGGCGTGGCCGGCGCGGGACAGGACGCTCACCAGCCCCTCGGCCAGCAGCGCGTCGTCCTCGACGACGAGGATGCGCATGCGCGTCCTACGCCGGCATCCGCCGCACCGCGCCGTCGCGCGACCGCGGTTCCCGAAGCGACGGTTCGACGCCACGGCCCGCAGCGGCAGCGTGCCGCGCCATGATCGCGAAGTCGGCTCGATCGGCGCCGGTGGCGCCCGACGGTGACGTGGCGCCTCGTGCGAACGTGCCCTTCGTCGAGCTGACCGCAACTGCGCCCGCTCGTTGGCCGAATACCCGCCGAATCGACTCCGCCTCGACGCGGTCGCCGAGGATCGTGGCCGTTCCATGGGCACTAATATAGCCCACATCGGCCGGGTCGACACCGGCGTCGCTGGAACGCGTTGCAGAACGCGCAGCCCTCGATCTCGCAAGCGAGAAAGTCGGGCGGCGGATCGGCAAGCTCCTCGACGGTCACGATCCCGGCGCCGGGCCTCGACGCCGGGGAGGCGGCGCCGGTGCAGCGCGATGCGGCGGGCGCGGCGGGCACGGCAGCGGCACGCGCCGCGCGCAGCGCGGGGAAGGAACGATCGCGGGTGTGTTGCATCGCCGCGAGTCTGTACGGCGATGCTGTCGCCAGCCTGAGCGCAAGCTGACGGTCTGCTGTCGGTCGGCCCGGCACGAGCGGAAGTTGCGGCGGCGTCGCGGGCAAATTCGCAGGAGGGCGCTCAAGTCTCCGCGACCGGATGAACGGGGCCCGGTTCCCCCGGGATCGGGAACCCGTCACCTTCGGCGTTGCCGGGTCGCCCGCCGCCGCGACACCGTCGAGACCGGCAACGGCAGCCGGCGTCAGCCGCTGTTGCGCAATCCCGCGGCGAGCCCGTTGATCGTCAGGTGGATCGCGCGCCGGGTGCGCGGGTCGGTGTCTCCGGCGCGGTGGCGGCGCAGCAGCTCGACCTGCAGGTGGTTGAGCGGGTCGAGGTAGGGGAAGCGGTTGCGGATCGAGCGCGCGAGCGTCGGGTTGTCCTCGAGCAGCGTCGACTGCTGCGTGATGCGCAGGTAGTGGCGGATGCTGCGCCCGTGCTCGGCGACGATGCGCGGGAACACCGCGTCGCGCACCGACGGGTCGTCGACCAGCTCGGCGTAGCGCGACGCGATCGCGAGGTCGGTCTTGGCGAGCACCATCGACATGTTCGACAGCACGCTGCGGAAGAACGGCCAGCGCGCGTGCATGTCGGCGAGGTGCGCGAGGCCGCGCGGATTGGCCGCGAGCCAGGTCTCGACGGCGGTGCCGAAGCCGTACCAGCCCGGCAGCATCAGCCGGCACTGGCCCCAGCTGAAGACCCAGGGAATCGCGCGCAGGTCCTCGATGCGCGGCGCCGAGCTGCGCGAGGCCGGCCGGCTGCCGATGTTGAGCCCCGCGATCTCGGCGATCGGCGTCGCCGCGCGGAAGTACGCGTTGAACTCCGGCGTCTCGTACACCAGCGCGCGATAGGCGCGGTACGCGTGCGCGGCGAGCTCGTCGAGGATGGCGAAGTACGCGGGCGCGCCGCCGGCCGAGGCGCTCGGTGTCCTCGAAGCTCGCCTCCAGCGTCGCCGCGACCAGCGTCTCGAGGTTGCGCCGCCCGAGCTCGGGGTCGGAATACTTGCTGGCGATGATCTCGCCCTGCTCGGTGATGCGCAGCCCGCCGGTGACGCAGCCCGCCGGCTGCGCGAGGATGGCGTCGAAGCTCGGGCCGCCGCCGCGGCCGACGGTGCCGCCACGGCCGTGGAACAGGCGCAGCTTCGCGCCGTGCGCGCGGAAGGCCTCGACCAGCAGCATCTCGCCGCGGTAGAGCTCCCAGTTGGCGCTGAGGTAGCCGCCGTCCTTGTTGCTGTCCGAGTAGCCGAGCATCACCTCCTGCCAGTCGCCGCGCCCGGCGACCATCTCCCGGTAGACCGGCACCGAGAACGCCGCGCGCATGATGTCGCCGCAGCGCGCGAGGTCGTCGATGGTCTCGAACAGCGGGATGATGTTGACGGCCAGCGCCGTGCCGCGCAGCAGCCCGACCTCCTTCAGCAGCACGGCGACCTCGAGCAGGTCGGAGGCCGACTCGCATTTGGAGATCACGTAGTTCGGCAGCGCGGCCGCGCCGTAGCGCGCGTGGACGTCGGCGGCGGCGCGCAGGATCGCGAGCTCGGTGACGCGTGCGCGCCGAGTAGTCGAGGTGCGGCGAGGCGAGCAGCCGCGCGCCGGCGAGCTCGCGCGCGAGCAGCTCGACGCGGGCGGGCTCGTCCAGCGCGGCGTAGTCCGCCACGGCGCCGGCGCGCGCGAGCAGCTCGCCGACGACAGCCTCGTGCACGTCGCTGTTCTGGCGCAGGTCGAGCACGGCGAGGTGGAAGCCGAAGACGTCGACGGCGCGGCGCAGCGGGTCGAGGCGGCCGGCGGCCAGCGCTGTCGCGCCGTGGCTCGCGAGCGAGGTGGCGATGATGTCGAGGTCTGTGCGCAGGGTCGGCGGGGCCAGGGTAGGGCGCGCCGGCGACGCCGGGCGCGCGCGGCGGCACGTAGCCCGAGAGCTCCCGCGCGGTCGCGGCCAGCCGCGCGTAGATGCCGATCAGCGCGTTGCGGTACGGCTCGTCCTGGCGGTGGGGGTTGTCGTCGTGCGCCTCGGCGGCGAGCGCGAGCAGCTCCGGCGTGGGCGTGATCAGCCGTGTGGACAGCGCGAGCTCCGCGCCCAGCAGGTGCACTTCGGCGAGATAGTGCTCGAAGGCCAGCGCCGACTGGGCGCGGATCGCGTAGGCCAGCGTTTCCGCGTCGACGAACGGATTGCCGTCGCGGTCGCCGCCGATCCAGGAGCCGGGGCGCAGGAACGCCGGCAGCGCGGCGCCGTCGACGCCGAAGTCGCGGGTGAGCCGCGCGCCGAGGTCGGCGTAGATGCGGGGAATCTGGTCGAGGAACGTGTACCGGTAGTAGGCCAGTCCGTTGTCGATCTCGTCCTTCACCGTGAGCTTCGACAGCCGCAGCATCGCGGTCTGCCACAGGTCGAGTACCTGCCGGTACAGCGCGCTGTCGAACTCGGCGGACTCTTCCGGCGTCAGCGCGACGCGGTCGCGCCAGACCAGGAGGCGCACGATCTCCCGCTCGGCGTCGAGGATGCTCTTGCGCTGGACCTCGGTGGGATGCGCCGTGAGCACCGGCGACACCAGCGCCCCGGCGAACCAGCGCGTCAGCGCGGCGCCGTCCGACACCCGACGGCGGCGAGCCGCTCGAGCGCCTGCGCGATGCTGCCGCGCTGCGGCGGCGACCCGCCCAGCGCGTGCGCGCGGCGGCGCCGGTTCTGGTGGACGTCCTCGGCGATGTTGGCGAGATGCGAGAAATAGCTGAACGCGCGCACGACGTGCAGCACGTCGGTAACCGGCAGCGGATTGAGCAGCGCGGTGAGCTCCTGCCGCGCCTCGGCGGCTTCGGCCGCCTCGGCGCGGCGAAAGCCGATCGCCGCCTGCCGGATCGCCTCGATGCGGGCGTAGCCGTCCTCGCCGGTCTGCGCCCGCAGCACGTCACCGAGCACGCGGCCCAGCAGGCGGGTGTCCTCCTTAAGCGGCTGGTCCTTGGGGACGGGAGCGTCCATCGGCTATCCGGGTCGAAAGGACGGCAAGCGCGAGGCTGCTACTGCAGGAACCCGGCCTTCACCTCTTCCGGCGTCAGCAGCCGGATCGGCTCGGGGTTCACCTGCCAGATGTCGCGGCAGGACTCGCGGAAGGTGCGGTCCGACGAGAACCTGCCCGATCACCTGCAGGATCGTGAGGTGCTGGCGCCTGTACTCGTGGATGCGATTGACCTGCACGTCGCACATCGAGGCGGCATCGATGGCAATACCCGTGCGGGCCTGCACCAGCCGCGCGAAGCGCTGCTTGTTGGCGCGCTTGACGGTGCGCCAGCGCTCCAGCGCCTCCGGCAGCAGCGTGTGGTTGGTGTAGGCGAGAGACTTGCGCGTGATCTCCCGGGCGGGCTTCCAGTCGATGCCGTTCTCGTCAACCCGCAGGTGCATCAGCTCGGCGACCGCCTGCTGCGCCTCGCCGTAGATGCCGAGGTTGACCAGGTTGTTGCCCAGGTGCGGGCCCATCAGGAACTCGGCCGACAAATAGGCGTCGGTGCGCGAACCGTTCCGCGTGTACGCCGCCGCGGTGCTGATCCAGCGCTGCAGCATGCGGTCGCGCACCACGAAGGCGAGCGCGCGGTAGTAGTCCCCGCGCGTCGGGGGCCCGGGAAACTTGCCTTGCAGGTAGAACAGGTTGTCTAGGATTGCCTGCTTCAGCGCTTCCTTGCCGAGGCCGGTGCGCCCGTCGTCGGGCGGTTCCGCCAACGGCGGGCGGTCGGTGCGGTTGTAGATGCTGTGCATGGTGGACGCCGGTGCCTTGGAATGGTCTGGCAGGACGCAAGAAATGTGCGCAGTGTGGCATGGGCGGCGCAACGCAGGGAATGCACGGCACGCCGGGGCCGATGGGCCGCTACCGGCGGCTCGCGCCGTCGTGGTCTGCGAAGGGCGTCCCGTGGATGGCGAAGCGATGCGGCGGTTCACCGGCCGGATGCGAGTTGCGCGCGGCGAGGCCGATCGATTGTCGCGTCGGGCGGCCGCGACGTCCGGTCAGCGCGCCGCGTCCGCCGGCATCGGGGACGGGCAGGAGCCGGCGAAGCCGCTCGCGGCCCCGGCCGCCGATGACCCTCCGGGAGCCACCGCCACGTCGCGGTCGAGAACCGCGAGCATGGCGCGGATCCGCCACCAGGCGATGGCGGCCAGCACGGCGCCGCCTACCGCCAGCGCCAGTGCCGACAGGGCATCGGGCCGGGCGCTGAGCAGCTCGCCCAGCGCGGCGGCCGGGCCGCAGGCGCCGATGAATCCCACGCGCAGCCACAGGCCGTACGCGAGCAGCGCCCATCCCGACTTCACGGACGCTTCCGACGGGGATTGCAGTTTCACGATTCGATCTTCCATGGGTTCACCTCGCGGGTTGGGCTCGATTCTCGGCGACGCGACACGTCCGGTGGGGCGAGTGACGCGACCGCCCGGTGCTCTCAGCGCTATCTGTTTGGTTCGCATTGCCAACTCCCTTGTCGGATCGGCTGCCCGTCACGCGCCGTTACGGCGAATGCGGCAGCGCACAATCAGAGACTGGGGGTTGGACGAATAATGGTCAAATCATTATTTATAATCAACAAGATCATCGTAACAAATGGCCAGATACCTAATTGGTGCAATGCAGCAATTATTGCCCTTTCCTGGTGCCGATCACCGCGCGGGGACGTGCAAACCGCCATCGCGCCGCGCCGGGTCGGGCGCGCGGCGCCCTGCGCCGGGGCAGCGGCTAAGACTCCAGCAGGACCTCGAACCCGCCGTAGATCATCCGCTTGCCGTCGAAGGGCATCGAATGCTCGCCCGGCTGCATCCGCGGGTCGGCCATCAGCTTCTTCCACGCGGCGTCGTGCACCTCGCGCGAGGGCCAGGTGATCCACGAGAACACCACCGACTCGCTGTGCTCGCGTTTGACCGCCATCGAAAACGACGTGAGCTTGCCGTCGGGCACGTCGTCGCCCCAGCATTCGACGACGCCCGTCGCGCCGTGCTCCTTGAGCAGCGCCGCGAATTTCGCCGCGTGCTTGCGGTATGCGTCCCGGTTGGCGGTCGGGACCGGGGTGACGAATCCGTCGATGTAGTTCATCGTGTTTCTCCTTGGACGGGGCCGGGCGCGGAGCGGCGCCGGGCAGGTTGGGGACGTGATGTCACGAATGATCGATGCACCGGGCCACGATGGCGGCGTTTCGCTGCCACAGATTGCAGTACGCCCGCAGGCCATGCAGACTTTCCGGCGGGGTCGACGTCATTGTGTCTGCCGCGCGCGAGGCAATGCAAGGGCGGATGAAGCAGCGGCTCGACCAGGTCACGTTCGAAGAGGAGGACTACCATGGATGTCGCAGTCGTCACCGGCGCCAATCGCGGAATCGGGCTCGAGCTCGTCCGGCAGCTCGCGGCGCGCGGCACGGGCGTGGTCGCCGTATGTCGCAAGAGCTCGCCCGGGCTCGCCGCGCTCGGCGTGCGCGTTGTCGACGGGATCGAAGTGACCGAGCCGGCGGCGTGGACGAAGCTCGCAACGGCGCTCGCCCACGACGACATCGGCCTGCTGATCCAGAACGCCGGCGCGCTGCTGCCCGATACGCTCGAGGACGTCGACCTGGACAAGGTGCGCCTGCAGATCGAGTTGAACGCGGTTGCGCCGCTGTTCCTCACCCGGGCGCTTGCCCCGCGACTGCGCGCGGGCGCGAAAGTCGCGCTCATCACCAGTCGCATGGGATCCATCGGCGACAACGGCTCGGGCGGCTACTACGGCTACCGGATGAGCAAGGCGGCGCTGAACGCCGTCGGCGTCTCCCTGGCCCACGACCTGAAGCCGAGGGGCGTTGCCGTCGTCATGCTGCATCCGGGCTCGGTGCGCACCGACATGACGCGCGGCCGCGGCATGATCGAGGCCGAAGCGTCCGTTCGCGGGCTGCTGCAGCGCATCGACGAACTCCGGCTGGAGACCACCGGGCGCTTCCTGCACCAGAACGGCGAAGTCCTGCCGTGGTGAACGCACCGGCATTTCCGCTCGCCGGGGCTCATGTGCGCGGCCGGGCCCATCGACCGCAACCGGGCGAGTCATCGGGCGTTCGCCGCGGACCGGATTGGACTCCCGCGCTGCCCAGGCGCTGTTCCGGCACGCCGCCTCATTGGCAAACCGGACTGCCCTGTCCGGCCCCGCGTTCGGGAACGACACGATGACGATGGGAAGGCGGTTGGCCGCCGCGGCGGCCTTGGGCGTATTGGGAATTCTGGCCGGTTGCGGCAAGCATGTCGGCCCGCCGGAGATGCAGAGCGCACCGGTCATGGTCGACGATGCCGGCGCGCCGCGACTGTGGGTGCTGACCAAGCGGGAGGAATCCGAGCAGGTGAATGTCGGCGGCTCCAGCCGCGCGACCAGCACGCGCACCGACACCCTGTTCCATTTCGACCTGCTGGCCTTCGATCCGGTCACGGTCCGGCCGCTGTGGAACAAGCGGCTGCTCACTCTCGGCGATCCCGAGGCCCGCGGGAAACGGGTTTCGCAGGTGATCGGCTCGTCCGCCAACGGACGCTTTCTCGGCCAGGACGGCGCGCTGGTGTGGATGCTGCTCAACGAGCAGCCGGTGGCGCTGAACGCCGCCGATGGCAGCGTCGTCGTCGACACCGCCGGCATCGAGCAACGCAACCCGGCGTTGAAGGGGATGATGCCGCGCGAAGCCGGGCACTACGGCTTCGACCGGGGCCTGGTGTTCCTGAGCGCCGATGCGCAGCGTTACGTGCTCGGCGGCCCGGAGCTGCAGGCGAAGCCCTACACGCCGGCCGCGGCGCAGGCGCCGGAAGCCCCGCGGCGGTCCAACGGCAAGCCACGCGTGGTGCCGACGAGGCCCTCCGGCGAGGTGCCCGCGCGCCAGGCGTGGCTGGCCGGGAAATGGCTGGGCCTGTATTCGGAGAAGGAGGCCGCGGACGCGGCCGAGGACACCTGGGGCGACAAGCTGCTGTTCCCCTACAGCGTGCACGACGAAGGCGCGCTCGCCCGTCGCGTCTTCTGGCGCGCAAACATCGTCGGCACGCAACGCTTCGACGAAGTCTACGACCGGTTGTCCGATCTCACGCCGGTGCCGGGGTCGCCCACGTTCCTCAAAGGCCGGTTTCTCAAGAACCTCGCCACCGGCGACCCGCTGGTGCTGAAGGACCCCGACGGCCTGCTGGTCTGGCACAGCACGCGCATCGACAGCGAGGGCCGGCTGGCGCTGGCGCGCCTCGATACCGGTCTGAAAACGGTGTGGACGGCTGCACTGCCGCTGAGCGAGAACAGCACTTCGAATCCGGTCGGCTACCTGCGGTTGCCCGGCCGGATCGTGGTGACGGGCACGCTCGAAACGGTGGTGGATGGCGTTCACCACCGCTCGCCGCATCTGGTCAGCCTGCAGTTGTCGGATGGTGCGTGGCAGGGCTGGAACATCGAGCAAGAGGCAGCCGACCACTGATGCACCGGCCGTGAGCGACACTTCGATCAGGGCTGGAGCGACGACTGCTTGCCGCAATATTTTGGGTCGCGCGAACAGGCATAGGTGCGCCGCGCCGCGTCCACGTCGGCCCCGGCGGCGAGCAGCGCGTCGGGCGGACCTGCGTGGCGTGCCTGGGACGCTGCGCGATCGCGACGCGTGGCCGTCGTCAGATCCAATCCCCGTCGACGACGAACGTCTGCTTGATCTACCGCCTCAAGTCCCGACCCGGGAGCGGGGCCGGATGGGGATGGCCACGACCGAAGGGTCGTGGCCCGCGGGCTTGCCGTCGACGCCCCGCATGGGGATCGGACTGGCCGGTGGCCGGGGCTCGCGCTCGATCCTGCCCAGCATCAGGCGCAACGCCCACCCCGAGGTGCGGGCGATGGTCGCCACGAGCCCGAGCATGCCGATGACCTGCATCGCGGCGTGCTTCCTGGAAACGGGAGTCCGGTCGCGGAACGGCGCCGCAAGGAGCCAGACACGGGTTGTAGAAGTACAGATATCCCGCAAGCATCGTCAGCTGCTTTTGCCAGGGGCGCCTGGGGCCGGAGGCGACCACGTAGTTCCCGTCGCGCATGTGCGGGCGCACCGCCTTGCCCGCCTGCGCTGCTGGAAGACCTGGCCGCTCGTGTAACGCGGACTCGAACGATCTCGAACCCGGGGCGGGCGTCAGCATCAGGACCTGCATCGAGACCGCGCCGGCCCTGCGCAGCAGCTCGACCTGGTTGAGCAACCCGTAGTGCGACCCGCGCGAGTACAGCGGCTGCGTGTCGTGATGCATCATCATCGGCATGGGGCAGATGCCGGCCTCGCGCAGCGCTCGAAACGCCTCGGTGGTCTTGTCGGCGCTCTGGCCCTTCTTGACCAGCGTCGCGGTCATGTCCTCGACGCCCAGCCACAGCGCGCGGCAGCCCGCCTCGCGGATGAGCGGCAGGTGCTCCTTCATCTTGCAGCGTGTCGTGGACCGTGACCTCCGTGAACCAGCGCGCGCGGTCGACTGAGCCGCACGCCGTCGAATTCCGCGCGCGCCAGCGTCTCGACGATGTCCAGCGTGCGCGACTTGTCGTTGAAGAAGTTGTCGTCGGTGCCGAAGAAGTAGCGCAGCCCGTATTCCTTGTTCAGAGCGCCACATTTCGTCGGCGATCCGTTCGCCGCTCTTCGCGCGGTACTGCCGCTGGTTATAGGCGGGGATGGGGCAGTACGGACAGGCGAACTTGCAGCCGAAGGTCAGCACGAGCGAGCTGATGGGGCTGCGCTTGCGCACCCGATCGACCGGCAGCGCGTGCGCGCCGAGGGTCGCGTGCGCGGCTCGGCGGCTCCAGCAGCCGGTAGCCGAGGACCGGGTGGGGCAGCTCGTCGAGATCGCCCAGCAGGCGCTGCATGCCCGTATCGACCAGTTCCTCCGGGACGCCGTTCGCGGTCCGCCGCGCGAATAGACGAGGCCGGGGACGTCGTCGAGCGCGCCGCTGTCGCGCGCGCGAACGAACGCCGAGCGCATCGATTCGCCGCGGCCGCGCGTCGCGAGCAGCACCTCGATCAGGCTCAGCAGCACGAATTCCTCGCCGGTGACCACGACATCGGCGCCGCCCGGGTGCGCGCGGGTCGGCGCTGAAGAGGTCGTACGGCTCGTAGACCGCGTGCGGTCCGCCGGCGATGATCAGCGGGCGATGCGCGGGGTCGATCCGGCGGGCGTCGCGGATCAGGTCCATGCACGCGCTCGGAATGCAGGCTCATGCTCGAGACCATGAACAGGTCGGGGATCCGGCCGTCGAGCCGCATCTGCGACGGCCGGAAGTTGCGGTTCCACTGCTGCAGGACGATCCGGGTCTTTTCGAATCCGGCATCCGCCATCGCCGAGCCGATGGCGCGGACGCCCGCGGGCGCCATGCGCGTGTCGGCGAAGATGAACGGCAGCATGCGCGTCCGATGGTCGAACGCGCAGGCGATGACGGTCGCCAGATCGTGCCTCGGGCGCGAATCCGCAGGCGCTCCCGCAGGCGGGTCAATTCGCCCGGTTGGAGCAGTTCATCGCCTCGTGCGCGTCGGGGAAGTTCCATCGAAAACGGCTCCTAAGACTGTTCTCGCGGATACGGAAGGCACCATATTACGCTTGCGCCGCCACCCGCCACCCTGCTGCCGCGTTCCAGACGCGCGGCGACGGTCGTGGCGCGACGCGTTCCCGGCGCGGCGGCCGGCGGTCCCTCTCAGCCGCCGAGGAAGGCAAGCACCGCCGCGGCGAACTCCTCGGGCTTCTCGATCGGCGGCAGATGGCCGCACTGCGCGATCACGCGCAGCTGCGCTCCGGGAATGGCGCGTGCGAATTGCTGCGCCATCGACAGCGGCGTCAGGCGATCCTGCTCGCCCCACAGCAGCAGCGTCGGCGCGGTCAGCGCGCCGAGCTTGCCGTCGAGCTTCTCGCGTGGACCGGAGAGCGCGGCGAGCAGGCTCCTGACGGTCGCGCCGTCGCCGCGTTCCAGATGGAGCGAGTAGGCCAGGTCGACCAGCGCGTCGGACACCATCCGCGGATCGTGGAACATGACCTCGAACACGGCGCGCATGTTGCGGCGGCTCGATACGTTGAGATCGATCGGCAGCGGCGCCGAACCGGCATCGATGCCGGCGGAGTCCACCAGCACCAGCCGCTCGACGCGATGCGGAAACGCCAGCGCGAAGGCGGCGACGATCCAGCCGCCGAACGAGTGGCCGAGCAGCGACGCACGATCGACGCCGATCGCGGCGAGGAAGCGGTCGAGGAATTCGACGTAGACCTCGACGCAATAGTCGATCGGCGGCTTGTCCGAGCGCCCGAAGCCGGGCAGATCGATGGCGATGATCCGGTGCTTCGCCGCCAGCGCCTCGAAGACGAACGCCCACTGGTCGGCGTCCCCACCCACGCCGTGCACCAGCACGAGCGGCGGGCCGCGCCCGAAGTCGTAGTAGCGCAGCGCGCGGCCGAAAACCTTTGCCGTCCGCAGCGTCGGCAGCCCGGGCAGGGAGAATTCGGCGCTGGAGGATGATCCGGAGGTCATGGGCGGATTCGCGGTCTGCAAGTCGGGAAACGACCGGCCGCGCGCAAACGAGAACCCTGCCGGGTCGGCAGGGTCAGGGAAATCCGATGGAGACGGGGACGATCCGCCTTCGTCCATCGATCATACCGCACCCCCGTTTGTCGATCCGGATTCCCCGCCGACCGGCGATAATGGAATCTTCGTGCGGGGATCGTGGCGGGCGCCGCCGGGCGCGTGGCCGACGGGGATCATCGCCGATCGACGCATGCCCAATGACGACGAGCTTCGACTATGCGTGATTTGCACCTGATGCGCAGTCTCGCGGCCGCAGCCTTCCTCTGCCTGTCGGCGCCGTTGCCTGCGGCAGTCCAGCTGGTGCCGGTGCTGGCGAGCGGCCTGTCGGCCCCGACCTTCGTCGGCCACGCCGGCGACGGAACCGGCCGGCTGTTCATCGTGGAGCGCGCCGGGGTCATCCGCGTGCTGCCGCCGGGTGCGTCGGCGCCGGAGGTCTTCCTCGACATCGGCGGGCTCGTCGTCGCCGGCAGCGAGCGCGGCCTGCTCGGCCTTGCCTTTCATCCGCAGTACGCGACCAACGGCCGCTACTTCGTCTACTACACGCGTGCCGGCGACGGCGCGATCACCATCGCGGAATACGGCCCGCCCGGCATCGCCGACGGGCCCGATGCGCCCGGGACCGTGCTGCTGACGATTCCGCATCCGACGAACACCAACCACAACGGCGGCATGCTCGCGTTCGGGCCCGACGGCTACCTCTACGTCGGCGTCGGCGACGGCGGCTCCAGCAACGACCCGCTCGACAACGCCCAGAACGTTGGCACGCTGCTGGGGAAGATTCTGCGCATCGACGTCGATCATCCCGATGCGGTGGGCGGCACGCCCTATTCGTCGCCCGCCGACAATCCCTACGTCGGAACGGCCGGACGAGACGAGATCTTCTCGATCGGCTGGCGCAATCCGTGGCGGTTCAGCTTCGACCGTGCCACGCACCAGCAGTGGGTGGCCGACGTCGGCCAGAATGCGCGCGAGGAGGTCGACACGCCGATCGTCAGCGGCGGAAATTACGGTTGGAGGATCTACGAAGGGACGCGCTGCACCGGCAACGATCCCCTGCTGTGCACCGCCGCGAACTACCTGTTGCCGGTCGTCGAATACTCCCATACGCTCGGTCGCTGCTCGATCACCGGCGGCTACGTCTATCGCGGGACGCAGGGCACGCTGCCGGGCGGAACCTACGTCTACGGCGACTACTGCACCGGCGAGATCTTCGCGTGGGACGGCGCGGCGCAATCCCTCCTGCTCGATACCGCGCTCAATATCTCGTCGTTCGGGGAAGACGAGGCCGGCGAGATCTACGTCGTCGGTCTCGGCGGCACGCTGAGCCGGCTCGCCGCCGTTCCCTCCGCGCCGGTCATCGTGGGCGCGGCGTCGCGAAAACTGCACGGCGCCACGGCGTTCGACCTGCCGCTCTCGCTCGTGCCCGGCGACCCGACCACGGAGCCGCGACAGGGCGCCGCGACGACGGTGGTGATCAGCTTCGACAAGGCCGTCACCGGAGCCATCGCGATCGTGACCGAAGGTGCGGCGACCGCGGGGACGCCCGCGTTCGACGGCAACGACGTCATCGTCGGCCTCACCGGCGTGGCCAACGCGCAGTACGCGAGCGTTTCGCTCACCGGGGTCACGTCCGCCGACGGCGGAACCGGAGGCGCCGGCGCGGTGCGGATCGGGTTTCTCGCCGGCGACGTGAGTCGGAACCGGGCGGTGACGCTGCAGGACCTGCTCTCGGTGAACGCCGTGCTGGCGCAGGAGGTCTCCGCGGCGAACTACCTTCGCGACGTGAACGCCAGCGGCACGCTGAGCTTGTCCGACCTGCTGGTCGTCAACGCGAATCTGACGAGCGTGCTGCCGGGGCCGTGAGCCTCGCGCGAGCTGCGCGCGCAGCAACCGGCGAAGCGTCGCACGCTGGAGATCGGCGGAGCGCGGCAGGAGCTCCGCTGGAAGAGTTTGTTCGAGTGAGGAAGCGACTCAATGTGCCAATTGTTTCGCCCGAGGGCAGAATGTGCTGGGCCGCTGCGTTGCAGACGCCAACAGCCAGCATCATGAACAGTGAAACGAATGGAACTGTGACTCTTTTCATGTGCCTCATGATTACCCTCCTTGAGGGATCGAACATCGTTCCGGCTCAGCGGTTGCAATGGAGCGCAGCGGAATTGCAGTCCGGCCATAACCGGTCCTGCATCGTCGGCACCCGGTTTCTCCAAAGCGGTCGCGGCGAACGGGAGCTCGGCCCCTACCGAGCGCCCGACAGAACTCGCGCTCCTTGGTGCGTCAGGCGGGGCGGCGAAGCGCCGACAGGATGTCCTCGCGGTCCAGACAGGGGAAGTTGAGTTGAAGAGAACTCCATCGGCGCGGTTTCTCCGCCAGTCAGCTCGTGCTGCGGTCTTTGGAATGTGGGTACGCGGCCCCCCTCCATCCCGGCAAAGACCAGGATGCGAGCAGGGCATTGAAGTCATCGTCCTCGGCGAGCCAGGCGAACGACGGGTCGACGCAGGCGGACACCAGAAGGGGGTCCCTGCGTTCCCTCGCGCGCGCCAGTTCGCGCAAAACGCCCGGCTTGTTCCGCGTCGCGCCGCCGAGCATCGCCAGCTGATACGACGATATGTCAGGGAATTTCTCGCGGCATCGCGCTTCCTGCGCAGCGGCACCGGCGCGATCGTCGCGCCGGGCAGCGACCATGCCCAGGCACATCGCGGGGGTCGGATTGTCCGGCTCCATAGTGCGCGCAGCTTCGTAGAGTTCGGCGGCGCGATCGAGTCGGTCGTCCCAAAGCTCGTTGTTTCCGGCGAGCACGGCGACCATCAAGGAGTGCGTTCCGGACGGCTTGAGTGCCCCGGCCTTCTCGAGTAATTGCCACTCGCGGCGCGAATCGCCGTGACGACGGGCATAGGAAAGTGTGGCCGCGATGGTGATACGCATCAAGTCCGACAAGGGATCGTGCTGTCGTGCGAGTCTTAGCTCCTCCAGCGCCTCGTTGAACGATCCGGTGTAGCACAGCAGGACGGCGAGATTGTGGCGCGCCATCGTATGATGAGGGGCTCGTCGCAGCACGCGGCGAAATTGCGCGATGGCAGCCACGGGATCGACATCGTGCGTGCCCATGATCGTGCCCAGCACCAGCGCCGCACTCGATTCGTCGGGGTCAATGGCCAGCGCGCGTTGAGCGGCGGCGCGCGCGGCCGCGCACAGCGGTGCGAACTCCCGGGTCATCAGCAGCGTTTGCGTGTAGCACGCGGACGCCAGCACTCCCCACGTCGTCGCGCATTGCGGGTACCGCCGGGCGATGGCTTCGATCTCCGGGGTAAGTTGTTCGAGTTCGGTCACCGCCCGCTGGTGGCAGAGCATGCGCGCAAGCTCGAGCGTGTGCCGCTCGTCCTCGGTCAGCCCCGATACGTCCCGGTCGTCGAGCGCGCTCGCCTCGCCCCTGACCGCCCCCGCGAAGCGCGCGAACACGCGATCGACCAGCGCGTCCACCAGCGCCAGCGAGTGGGTGTGCGCTGCCGCGCGCGTCTCCACCCACCGCACGCCGCCGTCGATGGCGCTGAGGAGGCGTGCCGTCAGCCGCAGTTCGTGATCGCCCTCGCCTGCGAGCAGCGTGTCGAGCAGCCATTCGACGCCGAGCTTGCGGCCGATCGCCTGTGAATCGTCGGCCTGGGCCTGTGCGGTCGTCACCGATTCGCGGGCGATGACGCGGGGCACGCCGAGCCGGGCGAGGCTGTCGGTGAGGCGGATCGCGAGCGCCTTGCATAGAGGGTCGAATTCGGCGCGCCCGGTGTCGTTGCGCACGCCGAGAACTGCGAGCCCCTGCGCCGGAAGATCCGTTCCGGCAAAAACGACGAATTCCGGCGCGTAGCGGCCCTTGGGCAGGACGATACGCAGCTTCGGCGACGACTTGTAGTGCGCGTAATGCGCATCGAGGCGCGTGCGCAGCCTCCCGACGCTGACGCGGACGATCGGATCGTTCTGCGGGTCGTAGACGGCCGGATCGCGGCGAAATACTTCCAGCGCGATGGCGGTCTCGCGCAGCGCGCTCGCGTCGCCGGCGACGCTCTTCTCGACCAGGTAGCGAAGCAGTCGCAGGTGCGAGGGGGCCCGCCGCAGCGCGTCGCTTTCGCACAGGCGAAGGACTTCCGCTTCGATCAGGGAGGCGTGCAGCGGCGCGGGCTCGGCCATGGCCGCACTGTAACGGATCGCCGGGCTGCCGGCGCGACGTTGTTACCTGTTGTTACGTACGCGCGGCAGGGGGGGCATGTATCGTGGCTCCTCGCGCTCCACCTATCGTCGGTATTCCATGATGCGCACCGCCAACCTGCCGCAAAGCCTGCCCTCGGCGCTGCCGTTCCTCCGGCGCTTGCGCCACATTCTGGCGGTCCTCCTGCTGTTCGCCTCCGCTGCGGCGACGGCCGCGACCGCCACCTTCAGCGTCGGCCTCGACACCGACAACAATGCGGCGACCGGCTGCAGGCTGACGGACGGCAGCCAGTCGCTGCCGGGAGTCGAGGTTGCGCTCGAAACCATCGTGACGACGGCGGCGAACACGGGCACGGTGGGCATGATCACGCGGCGCACCTGTTCGGCAGGAGTGTTCGGGCCGCCGGTCGCAGTCAGTGCCGGCGGCTGGCCGGTGGCGATGGCCGCGGGCGCCGACGGGTCGGATTTGATCGAGACGTTGATCCCGCTGGCGGACCTGGCGGGCGCCGCCGCGGTGAAGATCGGCGCGATCACCGCAACCGACAGCATGGTTGCGGACCGGGTTCTGGTGCTCCAGGAGCCGCCGCCGGCGGCGACGCCCGTGCCGGTGCTGTCGCCGCTGGCGTTGCTGGCTCTGCTCGCGCTGGTCGGCGGCACCGGCTGGCTGATGCACCGCTACGCGCGCCGCGGCGGCCGCGTGCTGTTCCTGTTGTGCGCAACCGCGGTCGCGTTGACCGCGATTTCGGCCGCGGCCGTCATTTTCGACGGCACCGGCGCCGACTGGACGGGCGTCGCGCCGCTCGCGACCGATCCCGCGGGCGACGCGGCGGCAGGCCAGGACCTGGTCGCGCTGTATGCGGTGAAGGACGGCACCCGGCTGGTCGTGCGCGTCGACATGGTGCTCGCGCACGACACGGCCAACCAGGCGCCGACAGTCAATGCGGGCGCCGACCAGGCGATCACGCTGCCGGCGACGGCCTCTCTCGCGGGCACGGCGACCGACGATGGCCTGCCGAATCCGCCTGCTCACCTGACAACGGCGTGGAGCTTCGTCTCCGGCCCGGCGGCCGGCGTCGTCTTCGGCAGTGCGAACGCCCTCGCCACGACGGCAAGCTTTCAGGCGGCCGGAACCTACGTGCTGCGGCTTACCGCCAGCGATGGCGCGCTGAGCTCGAGCAGCGACGTCCAGGTCGTCGTCAACGACGGCGCGCCGGTGTTCCTGTCGGTCCCGGACCGCACCATCGAGCTGGGGACGCGCTACCAGCAACTGCTCGTTGCGAGCGACACCAACGTCGGCGACACGCTCACCTATTCGCTGCTCGCCGCGCCGGGCGGCGCGGGACTCGACCCCTCGCCGCTGGTCGACTGGACTCCAACCGCGGGGCAGCTGGGATCGAACGCATTCACGGCCAGGGTGAGCGACGCTGCCGGGCACACCGCGACGACTACCTTCCACGTCACGGTCGTGCACACCAACCAGCCGCCGCAACTGGCGGTGCAGCAGAACGTGGTCCTCCCGATCGGCACGCCGTTCGCGCGCAAGCTCTCGGCGAGCGATCCGGACGCCGGCGACACGTTGACGTTCGCGCTGGTCTCCGGGCCCGCCGGCATGGCGCTCGCGGGTGCCGACCTCGGCTGGCCGACGGTGGGCAAGGCCGCCGGCGATTATGCGGTGACGGTCAAAGTGACCGACGCCGCAGGCCTGTCGGATCAGCGGCAATTCATCGTGACGCTGCAGCCATCGGCGGCGCCGATTGCGGTCGACGACAGCTACGAAGCGCGCGTCGGCGAGACGCTGGTCGTTCCCGCCGCGGGCGTGCTTGCCAACGATGCCCGTGGCGGTGCCGGTACGCTGACGGCAACGCGCCTCACCGATCCCGGCGCGGGAACGCTCTCCGCGTTCGATTCCGATGGCGGCTTCACCTATCAGGCGCCCGCGTCCCCCCCCGGCGACCCGCTGACGGTGACCAAGCTGTGGAATGCGAGCGCGGGTTCCGATCGCTACCACGAGCTGGCGGCCGACCTCGACGGGGACGGCACTCCCGACATCGTCAGCTTCGACAACAACGGCGGCATCCGCGCGCGTTCGGGAGGCGACGGCAGCGAACTCTGGACCGTCGACAATACGGGTGCCACCGATTGCCGGCTGAACTCGGGCGGCGGCAGCATGGACCACCGGGTGCTGGCCGACATCGACGACAGCGGGCATGCGTCGCTGGCGCAGACCACGACCTGCGACCGCTCCGGCGGCGGGTGGGGCGACCACATCGTCGCCTACGACCACCTGGGCAAGCTGAAGTGGGTGTCCCCGCCGCTGTCGAAGCCGCACATGGACGTCCGGCACGGCGCCGCGCCGGTGCCGCCGGGCGGCTTCACCCCCGGCGGGCTCGCCTGGCGGCGCGGGCTCAGCGTCGCCCGGCTGACCGCGGCCGGCGCGCCGGTGCTTCTGCTGCGCGTCGAGATCCCGGTGAACGACGCCTACACCTCCTACGTCGACGCCGCCGGCGCGTTCCACAGCGCAGGCTGCCGCGCGGTCACCGGGCTCGTCGCCGACGAGAACGTCGCGTGTCGGGCGACGCTCATCATCAGCGGCGCCGACGGCAGCGTCCTGCAGACGCTGGTCGCGCGCAATCCGGCGGCGGTCGCGCATTTCGGCGGGCCGGGCGCACTGTCGGAGATGCCGCCGATCGCCATGGACATCGACGGCGACGGCCGCGTGGACCTCGTGTCCGGCACCGAGGTGTGGAAGCAGAACGCCGGCGGCGGCTTCGACCTTGCGTGGCAGCTGACCCAGGGCGTCAACGACACCGCGGTGGCGGATCTCGACGGCGACGGCAAGGCCGAGATCGTGCACCTGCGCAGCAGCGGTGAATCCAACGTCGACAACCGCGGGATCTTCATCTACAGCCACGACGGCGTGCTCCAGCGGCGCATTCCGCTGCAGACGTACTGGTTCACGCCGCTGACCATCGCCGACGTCGACGGCGACGGCCGGTCCGACATCGTGCTGGGCGCCGACGGCACCGTGTACGCGTTCCGCGACGACGGACGGTCGATCTGGGCGTACAAGGTTCCGCCGGACGTGCCCTCCGATCCGGTGCTCGCACCTTTCTATACCCAGCCGAGCGAGCCGTACCGGGTGGCCAACGCGGCGCCGCAGGTGTACGACCTCGACGGCGACGGCGTGGCCGAGGTCGTGTTCGCCGCGCACAGCCGCATCATGATCCTCGACGGCCGCAGCGGCCTGCGCAAGCTCGATCCCTACTGGACGTTCAACGACAGCTACAACGACGTCTCGGCGCTGCTGCTGATCGACGCCGACAACGACGGCCACGTCGACATCGTCCAGAACGCGGCGTTCAACTTCAACTGCCTCAATCCGGGCGTCGGGCCGGCGTGCGCCGGACTCGTCGGGCCGGTCGTCCTCAGCGGCGGCGGCAGCAGCCACTGGCTGCCCGGGCCGAAGACGTTCCCGAACATCCAGTATCGGTCCACCGCGATCGACGGCAATGCGCGCGTGCTGCACGACACGACGGTATCGCGGATCTTTCGCGTGCCCGAACAGCAGGGCACCACCGGTGATCCGCGCCTGGCCGGAGCCACGAGCTTCACCTACGCGGCCGGCGACGGCGCGGCCACTTCGGCGCCCGCCCGCGTCGTCATCGCCATCGTCCCGGACAACAAGCCGCCCGTGTTCACGTCCACGCCTCCGAAGAGCCTGTGGCAGCGCTTCGCGCCCACGCCGCCGGGCGGCCTGGTGACGAATTACTACGACGTCGCCGCGTACGACCCGGATCCGGGCGACACCATCACCTTCTCGCTGAAGTCGGCGCCGTTCTGGGTGACGATGGACGGCCCGGCGCGCCTGCGCTTCGAGCCGACCTGCGGGTCCTACGGCTATCCGTGCCCCTGGGGCTGGACGACGGTGATCGTGACGGCAACCGATTCCCGCGGCGCCAGCACCGACCAGATCTTCATCGTCAACCTCACCACCGACGCGCGCACGGTGCCGGACGTGACCGGGATGGCGTTCGAGGCCGCGAACACCGCGCTGCTCGCGCAGGACCTGCAGGGAATCCGGTGGGTCGAGGCCTTCTCCGCCGCGCCCGTCGGCACCGTGCTCGCGCAGGACGCCGTCGCCGGCGCCGTCGTCGGACGCTTCGACGACGTTCGGCTGACGGTGTCGAAGGGGCGGGAGCCGGTGCCGATGCCCTTCGTCGTGGGCCAGCCGCTGGCGGCGGTGAATGCGCTTCTGACCGGCGCGGGATTGACGGTGGACGTCATCCACGGTGTTCTCGCCCACGATCCCGGCCGGCGAGATCATGGCCCAGGAACCCGCGTTCGGCACCGAGCTGGTGCCGCCGAGCGCGCCGCCGGTGGCGCTGACCGTGTCGACGGGCCCGCCGTTGGCCGCGCCGGTCGCGCAGGTGGTGATCGAAGGACCGGGGCCAGCGCTGCGTCTGGCCGGCGACGAACTGCAGTACAAGGCGGTCGCGATCCTGACCGACGGCACCAGCGCCGACGTCACGCTGGCCGCGGCCTGGTCGTCTACCAATGCTGCGGCCGCGACGGTCGGTGCGACCGGCATCGCCAAGGCGCTGGCCGCTGGGCTCGACGACGATCGGCGCGTCGCTGTCCGGCAAGTCGGCCGGCGTGACGCTCGACGTCGCGGCGTTCGCCGGGGCCGACCACACGTCTCCGGTCGCGACGATCACCGTACCCGCGGACGGCGCGGCGGTGACGGCCGCCGCAGCCGTCGTCGGGACCGCCAGCGACGCGAACTTCCTGCGCTACGAGCTGGCACTCGCGCCCGCCGGCGACGCCGACTTCACCGTCTTCGCCGAGGGCAGCTCGCCGGTGACCGGCGGCACGCTGGGTACGCTGGATCCGACCACGCTGGTCAATGACCTCTACACGCTCCGCCTCACGGTGTTCGATCGCGGCGGCAACCGGAGTGTGGCTACGCGCACCGTGCAGATCAGCGGCAATCGGAAGATCGGCCTGTTCAGCCTCACCTACCAGGACCTCAACGTCCCGGCGTCCGGCATTCCTCTCACCGTCCAGCGAACCTACGACAGCCGCGACAAGACGAAGGGCGATTTCGGGATCGGCTGGCGGCTCGGCCTGCAGACGCTTCGCTTGCGCACGAACCGCGTGCTTGGCACGGGCTGGGTTCGCAACGTATCGGGGCCAACGGTGTCGCTGGCGCCGACTTCCGAGCACAAGGCGAGCCTGACGCTCCCCGATGGCCGGGTCGAGGAGTTCGACATGGTTGTTTCGCCGACATCCAACATCGGCTCGCTGGACTTCACGAACGTAACGGGCTTCCAGCCACGGCCCGGAACGCTCGGCCAGTTGCAGGCGCTGGGCAACAATGCCCTGCTCATCGTGACCGGCGGCGCGGAAGATGAACTGGTCGATGACTCCACGCTCAACACCTACTCGCCGACGCTCTATCGCTACACGACGGCCGATGGAATGGTGATCGATATCAGTCCGGTCGAGGGCGTAAAGAGGGTCCTCGACCCGAATGGCAATGCCGTGACGTTCGGCCCCGGCGGCATCCTCCATTCGAACGGCACCGGCATCGTCTTCACCCGCGACCTCAAGGGCCGCATCGTCGCGATCACCGACCTCCTGGGGAATACCCAGACCTACGGCTACGACGGCAATGGCGACCTCGTCACGCATACCGATCCGACCGGCGGCGTATCCCGCTTCGCCTACGACCGCAATCACGGACTGATCGATATCACGGACGCCGCGGGCAATCACGCCACGCGCAACGAATACGACGCCGATGGTCGGCTCATTGCAACCATCGATGCGCAGGGCAATCGGGTCGAAATTACCCATGACCTCGACACCCGGCAGGAGATCGTCACGGATCGTCTGGGCAACGTCACGCTCTTCGAGTACGACGAGGCAGGAAATATCGTCGCGAGGACGGATGCACTGGGTGGACGCACGACCTACACCCATGACAGTCGCGGGAACGAACTGACCGTGACCGATCCGCTCGGGCGGGTCGCCACCAGGACGTACGACGACGCCGACAACGTGCTTACCAGCACCGACTTCGAAGGCAATACGACAACGACTTCGTACAACGCCCGGCAACAGGTGCTGACGACGCGCGACCCCGAAGGTCGCCTGATCACCAACGTGTATGACGCGGCCGGCAACCTCATGCAGACGACCGATCCGGAAGGCGGCGTGACGCGGTATGCCTACGACGCCGCGGGCAATCAGCTCTCCACGACCAATCCACTCGGGCACGTCACCACGTACACCTACGATGCTTCGGGAAACCTGACTTCGCGCCGTGATCCGCTCGATAACGTGACGACGTTCACTTATGACGCGATCGGACGTCGAACCAGCGAGACCGACCCCCTCGGGCGCACCAGGCAATCCGCCTACGACGCGAATGGCCGCGTGACGCAGGACACCAACGCATCCGGCTTCTCCCGATCGATCGCCTATAGCGCGAGTGGACGCGGGCAGACGGTCGCCAGGCTCACCGACCTGAACGGTGGTGCGACCGTCCTCACGTACGACGTGCGCAACAAGGTGACCAGGATCGACCTCCCCAACGGGTCGGCGCAAGCCTCGACCTATGATGCGGAAGGTCGTGACGCGAGCCAGACCGACGAAGGCGGGCATACGACGTCATTCGAGCTCGACGCCCTGGGGCGGGAGACACGGATCGTCCACCCCGACGGCACGACGATCAACAGGACCTACGATGCCGTTGGGCGGATGCTGACGCAGACCGACGAGCGCGGCAATGTGACCACCTACGGCTATGCTCCGAACCGGCAAACGGTCACGGACGCCCTTGGCAACGTCACCGTGCACGAGTTCGACAGTCAGCGCCGGCCGGTCCGGACTACCGATGCCCTCGGGCGTGCCACCACCTTTGCCTACGACGGCAGGGGCAATCGGACCAGCACCACCTTTGCCGACGGCACCAGTACGACCACGACCTACGACGCGGCCGGCCAGAAGACCGCCGAGACGGACCAGGCAGGCCGGGTCCACCAGTTCGCGTATGACGCCGCGGGAAGGTTGATTCGCGTCACAAATGCGGCGGGCGGCATCACGACCTACACCTACGACGCCATCGGCAATCGCATCGCCTCCAGCGACGCCAACGGGCATGTGACCCAGTTCCAGTACGACGCCTCCGGCCGCCTGATCAAGCGCAGTCTTCCGCTTGGCCAGCAGGAGACCTTCATCCATGACGCCAATGGCAACCAGATCTCGCATACCGACTTCAACGGCCAGACCTCGACGTTCACCTATGATGCGGCGAAGAGCCTGACCAGCAAGACTTTGCCGGGCGGGAGCGTCGTGAATTTTGCCTACACCGGCAGCGGACTGCGGACACAGGCGGGCGGCGATAGCTATGTTTACGACAGCAGTGGCCACCTGACCCGCGAGACCAAGGCTGGCGGCGAGGTGCTCGCCTATACGTACGATGCTGCAGGGAACAAGACGTCGCTGACCACACCGCAGGGCACGACGACGTACACATACGACGCGCTCAACCGCCTGGCGACCGTCGTCGATACGACGGGAACCACGACCTACACCTACGATGCGGTTGGCAATCTGGCTTCCGCCGTGTATCCCAGCGGCGTCACGAGCACCTACGGTTACGACTCGCTCAACCGCCTGACGCTGCTGGCGAACACGGGTCCAGCCGGACTGATCTCGTCGTACGCCTATACGCTGGGCGCCGCAGGCAATCGATTGCAGGTGGTCGAAGCAGGGGCGGCGACAACCGGACGAACGGTCCTGTACGCCTACGATGCCGTGTACCGTCTGACCCAGGAGCGGATCGACGAACCTGGGACTGCGAATGACCAGACGATCACCTACAGCTATGACGCGGTAGGCAACCGGACGCAGATGAGTCGTGCGGGCGTTGTCACCATCTACACCTACGATGCCAACGATCGATTGCTGACCGAGGCGAGCAACGCGGGGACGTTCACCTCGACCCACGATGCCAACGGCAATCTCAAGACCCGAGGAAACGGGGCCAGCACGGACTCATACACCTACGATGCCGAGAATCGTCTTGTGGCGGCGGCAGTGCAGGGCGGCGCCAGCCCGGGAACCGTCAGCTATGCCTATGACGCCGATGGCCTGCGGACGAGCAGGCAGGCCGGTGGCCAGACCACGACCTTCCTGCTGGACAAGACGCTGAAGTACCCCCAGGTCGTGGTGGAGAACACCGGGGGAACGAGTACGACCTACCACTACGGCAATCAACTCATTGGCCAGACCAGAACCGGCGGCGTAACCCACTTCTATCTGGGCGACGGCCAGCTGTCTACCCGGCAGCTGACTACGCCGGCAGGGGTGGTGAGTGACAAATACACGTATGACGCGTTCGGCGTCACGCTGGCCTCGACGGGAAGCACGCCGAATGTCTACCTCTACACCGGCGAGCAGGTGGACGCGAATGTCGGGTTCTACTACCTGCGCGCGCGGTACTACGCACCGCAGCAGGGACGCTTCATTTCCGCCGATCCCGAAGAGGGAAACATCTTCGAACCGGTGTCGCTGCATCGGTATCTCTATGCCAACGCGGACCCGGTCGACAACCGCGATCCGTCGGGGCGAGCGGGCCTGGCGGAAAATCTCGTCACCCTGAACATCATTGCCACCGTCGCCTTCATCGGTGTAGACGTAATCGTTTTCAAGAAAAATGTCTTCAGGGCGGTAGGCGAGGCCGTGGTGCTGGAGGTGATTGGCGGCGTCGTTTTCAAGGGACTGGCCGTCGGATTCGCCAGGCTGGCAAAATTGTCGAAGGCGCTGAAGATCGGCGGAACTGCCGCCAAGTTGTCCGGGGAGACGCTGCTCGAGGCGCGAACAGTGATCAACTATATCGCGGACGATGCGGGCGAATTTGTGGTCAAGATTACGACCTCTCCTCAAATCCAGCGCGCAATCGGCCAGGGCCCCGCATTTGCGAAGCAACTGCTTTCGCGGAACCAGCTGGGCAACAAGCTGTTTGAAATTGCCTCGCTGGTCACCAGGGAGCAGGTCGAGTTGGCGCAACTCCTGCTAAGGACCCAACGAGAGCAGCTGACCACGAAAGTCATTCAGCTCGGAAAGACGCTCGCCACCGAAGCAAAGGAACTCGATAACATCGAGAAGGTGCTTGAATTCTTTCTCAAGATCATCCCGGAGTAGGATGCGAGCGCCATGCTGAATCGTCGGTGCAAACGGGTCACGACATCGCTCGCCCTCGCGCTGCTCGAGTCCGGCGGCGCATGCATCGCCCAGACGGCAGCACAGGGCGCCGGCGCCAGGGCTTCCGGCCAAGCGATGCCCCAGACCCGGATCGTCAAGGGGCGGAACTTCACCTACGCGCTGCCCGCAGGCTGGCGCGTAGGCTAGGAAGGCAATCGCGCGCTGGTGCTCCAGGCTCGTGACTTGTCGGGCGGGAGTGATCGTGTACGGCGTCAGTGGCCTCGGCCAGAACCTGACGCCGCCGCAGTTCGCGTACAACGCCATTACCGACAACCTGCAGTTGGCGCCGGATGTCCGGATCTCGAACCCGGCGCCGATTCGGCCCCTGCCCGGCTACACGGCCGCCGCCATCATGGACATCGCCTTCACCAAGATGGGCCTGCAGGGGCCGCAACGCACCGTCGGCCTCGTGATCAGCAAAGTCGTGTCCGTCTATGCCCGGTCCGACGCCGTCGTAACGCTGATGCTGGCGCTGGACAACCGCTGGGGTGCGGTCCAGTCGTGGCTGCCCGAGGTCGCGCTGCAGACGCTGAACACCGGGCCGAACCCCGACACCGGCACCGGACTCGCATCTACCCACCCTGCCTTGCCGGGGGCAGCATTACGTTGTTCGCTTGCGCAGAGTGAACCGGATCGCGATTGCCGACATCGGCGCGGTTGCCACGGCGACCGCGGACGGATCGGCCGGACCGCTGCCGTCGTCGTTGCCGCTTATGGGCGTGGCCTCACTGGCGCTGATCGGGGGTAATTTGCGGGAGGGCGGTGCTGACTGTACGGCCGATTTGTTCGGTCCCGACGACTGGTCTCGCGCGCTATGGCCGTCGGTAATGGGTCGAGGCTCCAGTTGATGAGCCGCGACCAAACGACCGCCATTGCGACTGCGCAGGCCTTGCGATCGGGAGCGTCTTGATGCTCGCTTGGATGAGCCGCGCTGCAAGCATCGCGACGCCTACGGCCGCTTGTCACAAAAATGGCACAGTTAAGGCAGCAAGTAGCCGTAACCGTCGTCAATTCGCGGTAAAGAAAAACCGGCCTCGCGGCCGGTTTCTCATAGTACAAGTCCTGGTGGAGACGAGGAGGATCGAACTCCCGACCTCCGCATTGCGAACGCGGCGCTCTCCCAGCTGAGCTACGTCCCCAAGAGGGCGAAATTATAGCCCAGCCGCCCCCCTCGCGTAAACTGGCGCGCCGCGGCTACGCTCCTGCCGGCCCGTCCCCTTGGCATACCGCGCCGGCACCCCCATATCCCACGAATTCGTGCCCCGCCACCGGGGACGCCATCCCGGTCCGGAGACTTCCTGCATGTCCCACCTCGTCACCCTGATCGTGGAATTCGGGCTGGCGCTCGTGTTCCTCAACGTGCTGCTCGGGCAGGCGGGGCTGCCGCTGCCAGCGTTTCCGACGCTGATCGTCGCCGGCGGGTACCTGGCCTGGGACGCCAAGGCCCTGCTGGCGCTGCTCGCCACCGCGGTGGCGGCGGCGGTGATCTCGGACACGAGCTGGTATTTCGCCGGCCGCCGCTTCGGGATGCGGGTGCTGCGAACACTGTGCCGCGTCTCGCTGTCGCCCGACTCCTGCGTCGCGCAGACCGAATCGATCTTCACCCGGTTCGGCGCGGTGTCGATGCTGTTCGCGAAGTTCGTGCCCGGTTTCGCGTCGGTGGCCACGGCGATGGCCGGCGCGGTCCGGCTGCGCTATTGGAAGTTCCTGCTGTTCGACGCGCTGGGCGCGCTGCTTTGGGTCGGTGTCGCGGTCGCGCTGGGCATGCTGTTCCGCGACGCGATCGGCCAGATCCTCGCCACGCTGGACGAGCTCGGCGTCTACGGGCTGGCGCTGGTCGCGCTGGCGCTCGCCGCCTACGTCGCGTCGAAATGGTGGCGGCAGCGGCAGTTCACGCTGCAACTGCGGATGGATCGCGTGACGGTCGACGAGCTGCGGGCGATGATGGACGGGGAGAAGACCCGCGTCGTGCTCGACGTGCGCTCGCCGATCGTGCAGGCGGCGAGCGGTCGCATTCCCGGAGCGCGCGCGGTGGACATCGACCGGATCGCCGACGGGCTCGACGGCGTCGCGCGCGAAGACGAGGTGATCGTCTACTGCGCGTGCCCGAACGAGGCGAGCGCGGTCAAGGTGGCGCGGGCGCTCAGGCGGGCCGGCTTCAAGCGCGTGCGGCCGCTGCACGGCGGGATCGACGCCTGGATCGCGGCCGGACACGCGGTCGAGCCCGCGCCGCCGCTGCAGGGAATGGAATAGCGGGCGTCCCGTCCCGGCGGGCGGCGACCCGGGCGACCGGCCTCGCGTGCTAAATTGCCGCCATGGCCGTCTGCCGGCCGGTCGTCATCGCCATTCACGCGGAAGGCATCCCATGAGCAAAGAGCCGATCACCTCCAAGCACGCGCCGGCGGCCATCGGGCCGTACTCGCAGGCGATTCGGGACGGCAGCACGGTCTACCTCTCGGGCCAGATCGGGCTCGACCCGCCACCGGCGAGCTCGTCTCCGGTGTCGAGGCGCAGGCGCAGCAGGTGCTGAAGAACCTGCGTGCGGTGGCGCAGGCCGCCGGCGGCGAACTCGACGACGTCGTCAAGCTGACGCCTGCTGCTGACCGACATGGGCGATTTCGCGAAGGTGAACGAGATCATGGCGGCCTACTTCCGGCCGCCGTACCCGGCGCGCGCCACCTACCAGGTCGCCGGACTGCCCAAGGGGGCCGCGATCGAGATCGAGGCGATCCTCGTGCTGCCCGGCGCCGACATCACGCTGCCGTTGCCGGTGCCGCGCGAGGCGTTCGACCAGAGCCCGGGTTCCTAGCCCCCGGACCGGCGGCTACCGGCAGCGGCCAGGTGGCGGACCTTCTCGCGCCCGAGCCGAAGCGCGCGCGGCAGGCCAAGCCCGCGGCCGCCGCCCCCGGGCGCGGGCTGGCCGACCAGCTGGCGAGGCTCGGCATCGCGCGCGACGAGGACCTCGTCCTGCACCTGCCGCTGCGCTACGAGGACCACACCCGCGTCGTTGCGCTGCGTTCGCTCGCGCCCGGGATGACGGCGCAGGCCGAGGGTGTGGTCGTCAGCACCGACATCCAGTACCGGCCGCGCCGGCAGCTGGTCGCGCTGATCGGCGACGACGACGGCGGGCGCGGCGCGCAGCTCATCCTGCGCTTCTTCCATTTCTACCCGAGCATGCAGAAGGCGCTCGCCCCGGGCCAGCGCGTGCGCGTCTTCGGCGAGGTGCGCGAGGGCCATTTCGGCCGCGAGATCGTGCACCCGCAGTTCAAGGCAATCGAGGCCGGCGCGCCGCTGCCCGACCGCCTGACGCCCGTGTACCCGACCACCGCGGGGCTGGCGCAGGAAACGCTGCGCAAGGTGACGGCGCGGGCACTCGCGGCCGATCCCGCGCTGACCGCCGAGACGCTCCCCGACTGGCTGATCGCGAAACGCCGTCTGTGGAAGTTCGACGACGCGGTGCGCTTCCTGCACGCGCCGCCGCCGCGGCTGTCCCCGCTCACGCAGCACGCGCTCGACGAGCGCACCCACCCCGCGTGGACGCGGCTCAAGTTCGACGAGTTGGTCGCGCAGCAGCTCTCGCTCAAGGCGCACCGCCGGGCGCGGGCGGCCAAGCAGGCGCCGGTGCTGACCGGGACCGGGGCGCTCACCGGCGCGCTGGTCGCGCGCCTGCCGTTCAAGCTGACGCGCGCGCAGGAGCGCGTCTGGCGCGAGATCAAGTTCGACCTCGCGCGCAAGACGCCGATGCAGCGGCTGCTGCAGGGCGACGTCGGCAGCGGCAAGACCATCGTCGCCGCGCTCGCGGCGCTGCAGGCGGTCGAGTCGGGCCGCCAGGCGGCGTTCATGGCGCCGACCGAGATCCTGGCCGAGCAGCACTACCGCAAGCTGCTGCAGTGGCTGGACGGGCTGCCGGTCGAGATCGCCTGGCTCTCGGGCAGCCTGCCCGCGAAGCGGCGCAAGGCGGCGCTGGCGGCGATGGCGAGCGGGGCGGCGATGTTCGCCGTCGGCACCCACGCCCTGTTCGAGGACGAGGTGCTGCTGCCGCTGCTGGGGCTCGCCATCGTCGACGAGCAGCACCGCTTCGGCGTCGCCCAGCGCCTGAAGCTGCGCGGCAAGGCGCTGGGCGACGCGCACCAGCTGATGATGAGCGCGACGCCGATCCCGCGCACGCTGGCGATGACGTTCTACGCCGACCTCGACGTCTCGGTGCTCGACGAGATGCCGCCCGGCCGCCCGCCGGTCACGACCCGGCTGGTCAGCCAGAAGCGCCGGGCCGAGGTGGTCGAGCGCGTGCGCCGCGCCTGCGCCGACGGGCCGCCAGGCGTACTGGGTGTGCCCGCTGATCGAGGAATCCGAAAAGCTCGAGCTGCAGACCGCGGTGGCGCTGCACGCCGAGCTCACCGCCACCTTTCGGGGTCAGCAACCGAAATGGGCGTCCAGGCCTCCGAATTTCCTCGGCCGAGGAAACTGGACCTGACCCCATTTCGGTCGGGACTGCTGCACGGGCGGATGAAGCCGGACGACAAGGCGGCGGTGATGGCGGCGTTCGTCGCCGGGACGATCCAGGTGCTGGTGGCGACGACGGTGATCGAGGTCGGGGTGGACGTGCCCAACGCGACGCTGATGGCGATCGAGCACGCCGAGCGCTTCGGCCTCGCCCAGCTCCACCAGCTGCGCGGGCGGGTCGGGCGCGGCGCGGCCGAGAGCAGCTGCTACCTGCTGTTCGAGGAGCCGCTGACCGACACCGCCAAGGCGCGGCTGAAGGTGATCTACGAGCACCACGACGGCTTCGAGATCGCCCGCCAGGACCTCGTCATCCGCGGCCCCGGCGAGTTCCTCGGCGCCCGGCAGTCGGGCGTGCCCCTGCTGCGCTTCGCCGACCTCGAGCGCGACGCGGCGCTGATCGAGCAGGCGCGCGACGACGCCGAGGCGCTGCTGCAGCGCGACCCGGCCGCCGCCGCCGCGCACCTCGCGCGCTGGCTGGGGGGCAGGGAGGAGTTCATGAAGTCGTGACCGGGAACCGGGCCGCCGGGCCGGCCGCGGCCCTCGTGCGCGCGCAGGCGCTGATGCGCGACGGCGCCCTCGACGCCGCCGACGCGCTGCTGCGCGACGCGCTCGCCGCGCGGCCGGCCGACGCCGATGCGCTGTACCTGCGCGGGGTGATCGCCAACCGGCGGCGCGATCCCGGCGCGGCGATCGCGCTGCTGCGGCAGGCGGTCGCGGCGCCCGCCGCCGCGGCGCCCGTCTGGCACGCGCTCGGCAACGCCTATGCGCAGGCAGCCGAGCCGGCGCTGGCGGCGGACGCCTTCCGCGAGGCGGTGGCGCGCCGCCCGGAGTGGGTCGACGCCCGCCACAACCTCGGGCTGATGCTCAAGCGGCTGGGCGACCTGCCGGCGGCGGCGCGGATGTTCCACGCGGCGTGGCGGCTCGACCCGGCGCTGCCCGAGGCCGCGCAGCAGTGCGTCGACACCCTCGCCGCGTGGGTGCGCAGCGACCGCGCGGATGCCGTTGCCGGCGCCGGTGCCGCTGCCGGCGCGGCCGCCGTCGGTCGGCGTCGTGGTGTGCTCGATCGACCCGGCGAAGCGGCAGCGGGTCGAGGCGCTCTACCGGCGCGTGCTCGCCGCGGTGCGGCACGAGGTCACGATGATCGGCGATGCGCGCTCGCTTGCGGAGGCCTACAATCGGGCCATCCGGGACACGGCCTGCGACGTGATCGTGCTCTCCCACGACGACGTCGACATCCTCGCGCCGGATTTCGCGGCCCGCCTGCTCGGCCATCTCGCGCGTTTCGACGCGGTCGGCGTCGCCGGCGGCCTGCGCCTGGCCGGACCCGCGCCGGGGTGGGGCGGGCACCCGCAGCTGCGCGGATGGATCACCCACCGGGAAGCCGCCGCGCCGGGCTGGCGCGCGGGCGTCCTCCACCCGGACCCGGTGGCCGGCGGCATCGCGGTGCTCGACGGCGTGCTGCTCGCGGGGCGGCGCGAGCTGTTCGCGGCGGTCCCGTTCGATGCCGGCACCTTCGACGGCTTCCATCTGTACGACGTCGACTGGAGCGTGCGCGCCGCGGCGGCCGGGTTCCGCCTCGCCGCCGCCGGCGACCTGCTGCTCGTGCACCATTCGCGCGGGCGCTACGACGAGCGCTGGCGGGTCTACGCGGACCGGTTCTGCGCCAAGCACGCGCTCGCCGGCATCCCGCCGTCGGCGGAGCGGACCTTCTTCGAGGCGGCGTTCGATACGGCGGACGAGGTGCGCGCGTTCTACGCCCGGCTGGCCGGGCTTTCGGGCTGAGCGCGGGCGGGGGCGCTCGCGTCGCCCGGCGCGCCGCCGAGGGAACCGGGCGCCCCCGGAGCCTTGCGACGGGCAGGCCAGGGGCGCCGAGCGCCGATTCTCTGACCGAAATCAACCTCTTGGCGTGTTCAGGCCGGGCGAGTGGGCTAAAATGCACTCCCATCGCCGACGCCACGGGTCCGCGCGCCATGTCCCTGTACACGCTGGGTCTCAACCACCGCACCGCACCGCTCGACGTGCGCGAAGCCATCGCGTTCCCGGTCGATGCGATCGGCCACGCGCTGCGCGACCTCCTCGGCCAGCCCAGGGTGAAGGAGGCGACGATCCTGTCGACCTGCAATCGGACCGAGGTCTACGTCCACGGCCCGGAGCCCGCCCCGGTGGTGCGCTGGCTCGAGGATTTCCACCGCGTGCCGAAGGATTCGCTGACCCCCTACATGTACACGCTGCCGCGGGAGCAGGCGGTTCCGCATGCGTTCCGCGTGGCCAGCGGCCTCGATTCGATGATCCTGGGCGAGCCGCAGATCCTGGGCCAGATGAAGCAGGCGGTGCGGCACGCCGAATCGGCGGGCACGCTCGGCCTGGTGCTCAACCGGCTGTTCCAGCGCACCTTCGCCGTGGCCAAGAACGTGCGCACCAGCACCGACATCGGCTCCGCGTCGATCTCGATGGCGGCGGCGTCGGTCAAGCTGGCCGAACGGATCTTCCCGTCGATCTCCGACCAGCGCCTGCTGCTGATCGGCGCGGGAGAGATGATCGAGCTGACGGCCACGCACTTCGCCGCGAAGAAGCCACGCTCGATCACCATCGCCAACCGCACGCTGGAGCGCGGCAAGCAGCTGGCCGAGCGCTTCGGCGCCGACGCGATCACGCTCAACGAGGTGCCCGACCGGCTGCCCGAGTACGACATCGTCGTCAGCTGCACCGCGAGCTCGCTGCCGATCCTGGGCAAGGGGCTGCTCGAGCGGGTGGTCAAGGCGCGCCGGCACGCGCCGATCTTCATCGTCGACCTCGCGGTCCCGCGCGACGTCGAGCCGGAGGCGGGCGACCTCGACGACGTGTTCCTCTACAGCGTCGACGACCTGTCGAACATCGTCAAGGACAACCTCAACATCCGCCGCGAGTCGGTGGCGCAGGCCGAGGGCATGATCGCCACCCAGGCCGAGAGCTTCCTGCGCTGGCTCGAGGGCCGCACGGTGGTGCCGACGATCTCGGCGCTGCACGGCCACCACGACGCGCTGCGCGCCGCCGAGCTCGACCGCGTGCGCAGGCTGCTCGCGTCGGGGACGCCGCCGGAGCAGGCGCTGGAACAGCTCGCGCGCGGCCTCACCAACAAGTTCCTGCACGGGCCGACGCAGGCGCTGAGCCAGGCCGGCGAGGCCGAGCGCGTCCAGCTGGTTGCCCTGCTGCAGCGCGTCTACCACCTTCCCGACGAGTCGTAATCCCCTGCCGTGATTCGTAGCCCGGGTTGAGCGAAAGCGAAACCCGGGTGGGCGAGGCAACCGGGCACCTTTGCGTTCGATTCGACCCGGTGCGTGCCCGCTCCGCGCCCACCCGGGTTTCGCTCGCGCTCGACCCGGGCTACGACACGACAAGACGACGGTGCCGAGCGCCTCTCGCCGCGCGAACGTCTTCGCACAGCGTGCACGATCGCCACCGGAACCGATGAAAGCCTCCCTCCGCACCAAGCTCGAGACGCTCGCCCGGCGCATGGACGAGCTCAACGCGATGCTCTCCGCCGAGGACGCGACGCGCGACCTCGACCGCTACCGTACGCTGACCAAGGAGTACTCCGACCTGGGCACGGTCGTCGCCCGCTACCGCGACTTCCAGAAGGCCGAGGCCGACCTCGCCGCGGCGCAGGAGATGAGCGCCGATCCGGCGATGCGCGACTACGCGGAGGAGGAGGTCGCGGCGACCCGGGCGCGCCTGACCGGCTTCGAGGCCGAGCTGCAGAAGCTGCTGCTCCCGGCCGACCCCAACGACGAGCGCAACGTGTTCGTCGAGATCCGCGCCGGCACCGGCGGCGACGAGTCGGCGCTGTTCGGCGGCAGCCTGTTCCGGATGTACACGCGCTTCGCCGAGCGCTGCGGCTGGCAGGTCGAGCTCGTGTCCGAGTCGCCGGGCGAGATGGGCGGCTACAAGGAGGCGATCATGCGCGTCGTCGGCCGGGGCGCGTACTCGAAGCTCAAGTTCGAGTCCGGCGGCCATCGCGTGCAGCGCGTCCCGGAGACCGAGGCGCAGGGGCGCATCCACACGTCGGCCTGCACCGTCGCCGTGATGCCCGAGGCGGATCCCGTCGTGGACGTCGCGATCAACCCGGCGGAGCTGCGCATCGACACCTTCCGCGCGTCGGGCGCGGGCGGCCAGCACATCAACAAGACCGACTCGGCGGTGCGCATCACCCACCTGCCGAGCGGGCTGGTCGTCGAGTGCCAGGACGACCGCTCGCAGCACCGCAACCGCGCGTCGGCGCTGGCGGTGCTGGCCTCGCGGCTCGCCGACAAGGAGCGCCGCGAGCGCCAGCAGAAGGAGGCGTCGATGCGCAAGAGCCTCGATCGGCAGCGGCGACCGCAGCGAGCGCATCCGCACCTACAATTTCCCGCAGGGGCGGGTGACCGACCACCGCATCAACCTGACGCTCTACAAGATCGACGCGATCATGGACGGCGACCTGACCGAACTGACCGACGCGCTGGCGCAGGAGTTCCAGGCCGAGCAGCTGGCGGCGCTTGCGGGGGACGAGGCGTGAGCCGCGCGCCGGGCGCCCGGCAGCGCAACCCCTCGTGACCGGCGGCCTCACCGTGCACGCCGCGCTTGCCCAGTCCGGGCTGGTGCCGATCGACGCGCAGGTGCTGCTCGCGCACGTGCTGGGCAAGGGGCGGGCATGGCTCGCCGCGCACGGCGACGATCCGCTCCCGCGCGCCGAGGCCGACGCCTTCCTGGCGCTGGCGCGCCGCCGCCGGGCGGGGGAGCCGGTCGGCTACCTCACCGGCATCCGCGAATTCTGGGGCCTGCCTCTGGCAGTGACCCCGGCGGTGCTGCTGCCGCGGCCGGAGACCGAGGTGGTGGTCGAGATCGCGCTGGCACGCCTGCCCGCCGGCGCAGCGACGCGCGTGCTCGACCTCGGCACCGGGTCCGGCGCCATCGCGCTCGCCATCGCCCGCGAGCGCCCGCAGGCCGCGCGTGCTCGCGACCGACGCGTCGGTCGCGCGCGCTGGCGGTGGCCCGCGACAACGCGCGGCGGCTCGCGATCGCGAACGTCGAGTTCCTGGAGTCGGACTGGTACGCGAGCGTGCCCGCCACCTGGCACGGCGCGCCGGTTCGACGTCATCGCCAGCAATCCGCCGTACGTGGTGGCCGGCGATCCGCATCTGGCCGCGGGCGACCTGCGCTTCGAGCCGGCCGCCGCGCTCTCGCCCGGCGGCGATGGCCTCGCCGCGCTGCGCCCGATCGTCGCCGGGGCAGCAGCGCGTCTCGCTCCCGGCGGCACGCTCGTCGTCGAGCACGGCCACGATCAGGCGGATGCCGTCCGGGCGCTGTTCGCCGCGGCCGGGTTCGTCGACGTCGCCTCGTCGCGCGACCTCGCCGGCATTCCCCGCGCCGTCGCCGGCCGCCGCCCACCCGTGATTCAGTCGTAGCCCCGGTGCGTAGCCCGGCGTTGAGCGAAGCGAAACTCGGGGCAATCGCGGGCCATGGCCACAACCCCCCGGGTTTCGCTTCGCTCAACGCCGGGCTACGCACCGCGCGTTATGCACCCGGTTATGCACCCGGTTGCGCACCCGGTTGTACACCCGGTTGTGCACCCGGTTATGCACCTGGTTGCGCACCCGGCTATGCACCGGCTATGCACCCGGTTACGCACCGGGTTACGCACCGGGTTACGCACCGGGTTACGCACCGGTCGACGTACGCCTTCGCGATCTTCGCGGGCACCGCCACCCCGAGCTTCTCGGCCCACGGCTGCAACGCGGGCATGATCGCCGGATACAGCGCGACGCCGTCCGCCTGCTGCTCCCGATAGCGCCGCATCCCGCCTTCCCCGGGCAGGCGCACGCGGCCGACGCCCGGGCGCGGCGGATTGTCGCGCGCCGTCGCCGCCATGTGGTCCATCTGCCGCCGGAACGCGTCGAGGCCGGCGAAGGCTTCGGGGTCGAGCACCTGGACGAACACCGTCGCGCCCCAGCTCTCCTGCGCATCGGCGCGGCCGTGGCCGGAGAGCCCCGCGGTCAGCGCCTCGATCATCAGGCCGAGGCCGAAGCCCTTGTGTCCGGCGTCGAGGCCGCCCAGCGGCAGCAGCGCGCCCTTCGGCTCCTTCCACAGCGCCGCCGGATCGTCGGTCGCGTTGCCCTCGGCGTCGATCGCCCATTGGCCCGGAAGCATCCGCCCCGCCTTCATCTGCTGCAGCGTGTAGCCCATGCTGGTGATCGACGTGGAGACGTCGACGAGGATCGGGTCGCCGGAGGTCGGCAGGCCGGCGGCGATCGGATTGGGCGTGATGTAGGGCTTCGTGCCGCCGTGCGGGACGACCGCGGCGACCGCGGGGTCCGAGCTCTGCACGATCGCGACGAGGCCCCGCTCGGTGGCGCGCAGCAGGTACACGGCGAGGCAGGCGATGTGGTGCGAGCGGCGGATCACCACGGTCCCGGTGCCCTCCTTCGCCGCCATCGCCGCCGCGGCGTCGAGCGCGCGCAGCGTGAGCCACGGGCCCGGGAGGCGCCCGCCGTCCCAGGTCTGCGCCGCGGCGCGCTGGGCGAGGACGCGTCGGGCGCGCCCGCTTTCGCCATTTCCCCCTTCTCGATCTCGCCGAGGTAGCCGGCGAGCAGCGCCAGCCCGTGCGTGGTGTGGCCGAGCAGGTCGCCGCCCACCAGCACCTCGGCGACGTCCTGCGCGATGTCGGCGCGCACGCCGGCGCGCTCCTGCAGCGCCTGCGCGAAGGCGACCAGCGCGTCGGCGGCGTAGCGCACGGTGGACATGGTGCGGGATCTCCTCTGAGGCGGCAGGCGGGAGCCGGTGTGGGCCGGGGCCCGGCCGCGATTGACGACGCGACGCGATTCGCCGACGATTCTACCGCAGCGCCTGTTGGCGATCCCGGCGCGCGCCATGACCGCCCAATCCCCCGACCTCCCTTCGTGCTGCCCTCGTCGCTGACGGTCAGCATCGTCACCTACCGTCCCGACGAGGCGCTGCTCGGACGCTGCGTGGCGAGCCTCGCGGCGGCGATCGCCGCCGCGCGTGCCGACGCCGTCGCTGGGGAGCGTCGCCGTCGCGCTGATCGACAACAGCGGCGACCGCGAGGTCGCCATCGCGGGTGATCGCGCTCGGCAACGAGCGCTTCCAGGCGTCGGGCGTCAGGCTCACCTACCTGCACGGCCACGCGAACATCGGCTACGGCGCCGCGCACAATCTCGCCCTGCACGGCACCGGCACCGACTACCACCTGGTGCTCAATCCCGGACATCGAGCTCGCGCCGGACGCGCTCGCCGCGGCCATGCGCTGGCTGGACGCGCGGCCGGAGATCGGCGCCGTCGTGCCGGCGGTCGCCGGTCCCGGCGGCGCGGCCGAGTACCTGTGCAAGCGCTACCCGGCGGTGCTCGACCTCGCCTTGCGCGGTTTCGCGCCGCGGTTCGTGCGCGGGATCTTCCACCGCCGACTGGCGCGCTACGAGATGCGCGACCGCATCGATCCGGCCGGCATCGAGCCGGTGCCGGACATCCCGCTGCTGTCCGGCGCGTGCATGCTGGTGCGGCGCAATGCGATCGACGCGACCGGCGGCTTCGATCCGGCGTTCTTCCTCTACTTCGAGGACTACGACTGGAGCGTGCGCCTCAATGCGGTGACCCGGACCGCGTACCTGCCGGCGATGCGCGCCGTCCATCACGGCGGCGGCGCGGCGCGCAAGGGCCTGCGCCACGTCGCGTGGTTCGCGCGCAGCGGCGCGCGGTTCTACCGCAAGCACGGCTGGCGCTGGTGGTGACCGGCGCGGATCGGGCGGGCGGGCCGCGGGCGACGTTGCGGCGGCGCGCGGGGTCGCCGGGATGACGCCGGGCAGCGATGGCGCGGCCCGCGCGGCCGAAGGCGCGAGCGCTCCGGTCGTGGTGACCGGCGCCGCCGGATTCGTCGGCCGCGCGCTGTGCGCGCATTTCGCGGCGGCGGGCCGGCCGCACCGCGCGATCGTCCGCGACCTGCCGCCGGGCGTGGCGCGCGTGGCGACGCGGATCGCGCTCGGCGATCTCGCCACGGCGCCCGCGGCGCGGCTGGCGGCGGCGCTGGAAGGTGCCGCGGTCGTCGTGCATCTCGCCGGTCGTGCGCACGCGCTGGTCGAACCGGCCGCCGAGGCCGAGTACCACGCGGCGAACGTGACGGCCACCGAGCGCCTCGCCGCCGCCGCGGTGGCCGCGGGCGTGCGGCGCTTCGTGCTCGCGAGCACGGTGAAGGTCTACGGCGAGGCGACGCTTCCCGGGCGTCCGTGGCGCGCCGGCGATCCGCCGGATCCCGCGCGATGCCTACGCGCGCAGCAAGCTCGCGGCCGAGCATGCGCTGGCCGCAGCCTGCGCCGGCGGCGCGATGACGCCCGATCGTCCTGCGGCTCCCGCTGGTCTACGGTCCGGGCGTCGGCGCGAATTTCCTGGCGCTGCTCGAGGCCGTCGCCCGGCGCGCGCCGCTGCCGCTGCGCTCGATCGCCAATCGCCGCGACCTGTGCTACGTCGGCAACCTCGTGCACGCCATCGCCGCGCTGATCGACTGCGTGGACCCGCCGGCCGGGACGTGGCTGGTGGCGGACGGTGAGGCCGTTTCGACGCCCGAACTCGTGCGCCGGCTCGCCGCCGCGCTCGGCGTCGCGCCGCGCCTGCTGCCGGCGCCGGTGCCGCTGCTTCGGATCGCGGGCGCGCTCACCGGCCGCGGCGCGCAGATCGCGCGACTGGCCGGCTCGCTCGAAGTCGACGTGTCGCCGCTGGCGGACCGGATCGGCCCGTTGCCGTACACCCTCGACGAAGGTCTCGCCGCGACGGCGCGCTGCGTGGCGTGCGCGGCACGCCATCTGAGGCTGATTGAGGTGACGTTATGCGACAGATCGCACCCGGATTCGAGCTTTTTGTTGTGGAAATGCCTCACCGAGCGGTGAGGCGGACGTTGGCGTCGCCAATATCTCATGATTCGCCATTGTCCAACGGTTGGTTGTGGGGTACAGTCGCCGATATGATGCCGTGTCCTGGCCCGCGCGACACGGGATGGAGTGGGGATGTTGGCGGGTGGCCCGAGGTTTGCGACTCGGCGCCCAGAAGGGAGCGTCAGGGGAGACTATGAAGGTTCCATCCAATGCGCGGGGCGTCCCGCGGTCCAGGGTCCGGCTAGCGGCGGTTTGCGCGGCCGGGATCCTGCTCGGCGCCGCCCTGCCGGCTGCCGCTGATGATCGGGTCGGCGCGGGGGTCCAGGCGTCGATGGCTGCCGGCCGGCTCGACCTTGCGTGCACCGATCTGATCGTTGCCGGTACGCTCGACCTTGACACGGGCACCGTGGTCAACGTGCGCGATGTCATCGTGCAGCGGGCGGGCTGCTCTATGGCGGAGCCGCGTCGATCACGCTTTCGCGCGATTTCACCGTCGTTCCGAACGGACAGTTCATCGCCCAGCAGTCGACCGTCCAATACAACACCAATTGCGTGACCCCGACGACGGTTGCGCAGATCCCGACACTCGGCAACGCAATGCTTGTGGCGCTGGCGGCGATGCTGGCCGGCTTGGCGATTCTTGTCCTCGGCGATGGCAGCATTCGGGGGCGGCGAGAACACTATCAACGGAGCACGAAAATGAGACCAGGGGACAACGCCGGGCGTGAATCGAAGTCTGGAACGTCGATGACGATGCGGCGAGTTTCGCGCTGGCCGCTGGCGGCGGCCTTGGTGGCAGGGCTCGCGCTGTCCGCCATCTCCACGGATCCGCGCGCCGCCGACGTCGAGTTCTGGACGGCGCCGGGCGGCAACTTCGTCGTCAAGGACAGCACGGGCGCGATTCAGCGCCTCTTGATCAATGGCACGACGGGCGACGTGACGATCCCCCACCTGCCGGGAACCACCGCGCAGACGAACGCGTTGTGCTTCAACAGCGGGACGGGGCTGCTGGGACAGTGTGCGAGCTTCCCGGTCGGGCTGACGGGTGCGACCGGCGCGACGGGCGCGACTGGTCCCGCGGGTCCGACGGGTCTCGCAGGTGCGACGGGTGCTTCCGGCCCGGCAGGGGTGACGGGCGCCACGGGTCCCGCGACGGGTGTGGAAGGTCCGACAGGCGCAACCGGCGTCGCTGGCGCGACTGGACCTGCCGGTGCCACGGGCGTTACGGGTGCGACGGGTGTGGCAGGTCCGACCGGCGCGACCGGCGTCGCTGGCGCGACTGGACCTGCCGGTGCCACGGGCGTCGCGGGTGCCACGGGTGCGACGGGTGCGACGGGTGCCGCGGGCACTCCCGGCGCGACGGGCGCGACCGGTACGCAGGGGGTGACGGGTGCTACCGGTGCAACAGGTGCTACCGGCGCCGCAGGGTCCATTAGCGCTGCGGGAGCAGTGGTGGCGACGTCGCAGGCCATCATCAATCAGACCACGTACGTAGACCTGACAACGGTTGGTCCGACTGCGACCGTCACTATCCCGGCCTCCGGGACGGCGATCGTCACGCTCGCCATGGGGTCCGACGGTGGGGCCAACGGAAACGAGTGCTTCATGAGTTTCGCGGCAACCGGTGTCGCCGCAAACGATGCCCGGGCGCTCGTCCTGCCGACCCGGAATGCCGGCGATGTTGTGCAACAGGGTGTGACGCTCTGGGTCACCGGCCTGACGACCGGCAGCAACACGTTTACGGCGAAATACAAGACCGGCGGGAACTGGACCTGTACCTACCAAAATCGGAACATCACCGTCATTCCGGTACCGTAGGCACCGCGGCGGGCCCGACGTGCTCGAGTAACGTGCACCGCTGGCGCAGATCGAGTAACGCGGCTGACAGGTAGAGCCCCCCGGCCGGCGACGGCCGGGGTTTTTTTTTGGTTCTTCGCCGAATTGCGGGGAGATATCCATGCGCCGAGGTAACCGACGGCGCGGGTAGGTGGGGCCTCGGCGGCGGTCAGCGTCGTGGCATTTTGCTCTCGCTGTCCGCGCCCCGGCACCGGCCTTGCGTGGCGGGCGTCGCCGGGCGCGGGCGGGCGCGCCGCCATCCGGACGCGCATGGCGGCACTTGAACCCCCGCACCCCCGAACCGGCACCGGCCGGCCGGCCGCTATAATCACGGGCAATCCCTCCCGATGCCGCCATGAGTTCCCGTTCCGGCGGCCGGCGCGCCGACCAGCTGCGCCCGTTGCGCATCACCCGCCACTACACGATGCACGCCGAAGGCTCGGTGCTGGTCGAGGCCGGTCACACCAGGGTGCTGTGCACCGCGAGCGTCGACGAAGGCGTGCCCGGCTTCCTCAAGGGCAAGGGGCAGGGGTGGCTGACGGCGGAATACGGGATGCTGCCGCGCGCGACCAACACCCGCATGCGGCGCGAGGCGGCGGAGCGGCCGGCAGTCGGGGCGCACGCAGGAGATCCAGCGCCTGATCGGCCGCAGCCTGCGCGCGGTCACCGATCTCGTCGCTGCTCGGCGAGCGCACCATCAAGATCGACTGCGACGTGCTGCAGGCCGACGGCGGCACCCGCTGCGCGTCGATCACCGGCGCCTACGTCGCGGTCGCCGACGCGATTCGCTGGTGCCGGGCGCGCGGCCTGGTGACGGCCGAGCCGCTGGTCGACGCCGTCGCCGCGGTCTCGGTCGGCATCGTCGGCGGCGTGCCGCTGCTCGACCTCGACTACGCCGAGGACTCCGGCTGCGACACCGACATGAACGTGGTGATGACCGGCGCCGGCGGCTTCGTCGAGCTGCAGGGCACGGCCGAGGGCGCGCCGTTCACGCGCAGCGAGATGGACGCGCTGGTCGCGCTGGCGCGAAGGGCATCCGGGAGCTGATCGCCGCGCAGGAGGCCGCGCTGGCCGCCGCGGTCGCGCCGGCGTGACCGGGCGGCCGCGCCGCATGCGCGCCGCTGACCGCCCGCTGACGATGCCCAAGGTTCATCGCCGATGATCCACGCCGGAGACCTCGACGCGCCTGCCTTCCGGCGACGGTGCGGCGCCGGTCCCCCGCCGGCCATGATCCCGCGCCTCGTCCTCGCCTCGAACAACGCCGGCAAGCTGCGCGAGTTCGCCGCGCTGCTCTCGCCGCTGTCGATCGAGGTGGTCCCGCAGGCCGAGCTCGGCATCCCCGAGGCCGACGAGCCGCACGTCACCTTCGTCGAGAACGCGCTGGCCAAGGCGCGCCACGCGAGCGCGCTGGCCGGCACTGCCGGCGCTGGCCGACGATTCCGGCATCTGCGTGCGATGCGCTCGGCGGCGCGCCGGGCGTGCAGAGCGCGCGCTACGCCGGCGAGCCGAAGTCCGATGCGCCGCAACAACGAACGGCTGCGTCGCCGCGCTGCAGGGCGTGGCCGACCGCCGCGCGCACTACGCCTGCCTCGCTGGTGCTGGTGCGCCACGCCGACGATCCCGAGCCGATCGATCGCCGAAGGCGACTGGCACGGCACGCATCGTCGACGCGCCGCGCGGCGCCGGCGGCTTCGGCTACGACCCGCATTTCCTCGACGCGGCGACCGGCCTCACCGCGGCGGAGCTGCCGCTGGCACAGAAGAACGAGCTGTCGCACCGCGGTCGCGCGCTGCGCGCGCTGCGCAGTGCTGGATGTGGCCGAGAGCTCGTGGGCGCGAGACGCGGGCTCGCATCCGGCCGGGCCGATGCGCGCCGATCGCCGCCGGCGCGTCGCCGCGCCGGCCGGCCGTCGCCGACGGGCGCCCGGCGCCGGCTCGCGGTCACGGCCACGCCGCGCTTCACCGCGCTGCCGCCGCTGTCGCTGTACGTCCACATTCCGTGGTGCGTGCGCAAGTGCCCTTACTGCGACTTCAACTCGCACGAGGCGCGCGGCGACGTCCCGGAGGCACGCCTACGTCGACGCGCTGCTGGCGCGACCTCGAATTCGCGCTGCCGTCGATCTGGGGCCGCCGCGTCAGACACGGTGTTCTTCGGCGGCGGCACGCCGAGCCTGTTCTCCGCGGGCGCGATCGACCGGCTGCTCGCCGGCATCCGCGCCCGCGGTTGCCGCTGGCGCCGGATGCGGAGATCACGCTCGAGGCCAATCCCGGCACCTTCGAGCGCGAGCGCTTCGCCGGCTTCCGCGGCGGCCGGCGTCAACCGGCTGTCGCTCGGCATCCAGAGCTTCGCCGCGCGGCAGCTCGAGGCGCTCGGCCGCATCCACGACGCGGACGAGGCGCGCGCGCGCGGCCGCCGCGGCGCTGGCGATCTTCGGCAACGTCAATCTCGATCTGATGTACGCGCTGCCGCGGCAGACGGTGGCCGAGGCCGAGGCCGACGCTGCCGCGGCGCTCGCGTTCGGGCCGCCGCACCTGTCCTTCTATCACCTGACGCTCGAGCCCAACACGCTGTTCCACCGCTATCCGCCGCCGCTGCCCGACGACGACGCCGCCGCCGACATGAGGACGCCGTCCAGGCGCGCGTCGCCGGCGCGGGCTACCGGCACTACGAGACCTCCGCCTTCGCCCGCGCCGGGGCGCGAGTGCCGGCACAACCTCAACTACTGGCGCTTCGGCGACTACCTCGGCATCGGCGCCGGCGCGCACTCCAAGCTCTCGCTGCCCGACCGCGTGCTGCGGCAGATGCGCTGGAAGCAGCCGAAGCAGTACCTCGACGCGGTCGTGCGCGGGGCGCCGGTGCAGGACGAGACCACGGTGGGCAGGGACGACCTCGGCTTCGAGTTCATGCTCAACGCGTTGCGGCTGAGCGACGGGGTGCCGGCGGCATCGTTCGCCGAGCGCACCGGCTTCGCGCTGTCGATCGTCGAGCGCGAGCTGGAAGTCGCGGTGCAACGCGGTCTGCTCGACCCCGATCCGGCGACGCTCCGGCCGACCCCGCTCGGGCGGCGCTTCCTCAACGACCTGCAGGCACTTTTCCTGAAAGACGGTCGGCGCGCGGCGCGGGTCGCGCGTTGAGTCGGGGCCACGTCCGACTTCACGACTCCGATGAAACGCGCCAAACGCCATCCGCCGCCCCCGCCGCCGCCGAAGAAGCGCAATCCGGTGGCGGTCTCGCCGCTGCTGCGCAAGGGCGGGGCGCACGGCAAGACGACGGGGGCGACGCGCCGGCAGGAGAAGGTCGCGCTCGCGCGCGTGTGCTGCGCGAGCGGGATCCCGGCGCATGAAGCCCTGGCCGCACGACCCGACCACGCTGTGCCGCAGCGACCTCGAGCGGGGCCGCATGCGCGAGCTCTACGCGGCGGCGGTCGATCCCCGGCACGCGCTCGACGACGAGCAGCTCTCGGCGTCGCTCGCGGCCACGCTCGCAAGCAGGCCCCGCGGCGCCGGGTGGTGGGTGTTCGCCTACGGCTCGCTGCTGTGGAACCCGCTGTTCCCGGTGGCGGAGATGCGGCCCGCGCGGCTGCACGGCCTGCATCGCCGGTTCTGCCTCTGGTCGATGGCGTCGCGGGGCACGCCCGAGTGCCCGGGACTGGTGCTGGGCCTCGAGCGCGGCGGGGCCTGCCGCGGCGTCGCGCTGCGGCTGCCCGCGCCGCTGGCGCTCGACGAGCTGCACCTGCTGTGGCGGCGCGAGATGGTCGTCGGGTCGTACACGCCGCGGTGGGTGGCGCTCGACGCCGGCGGGCGCACGCTGACGGCGCTGACCTTCGTCGTGCGCCGCGACCATTCGCAGTACGCCTCGAAGCTCACGCTCGCCGCCACGGTCGACGTGCTCGCCCGCGCGCGCGGCGCGTTCGGCTCGACGGCGGATTACCTGGAGCGCACCCGCGTCGCGCTGGTCGCGCACGGGATCGTCGATCCCTACCTCGAGGAACTGGCGGCGGAACTCGCCGCGGTGCGCAGCCCGGAAACCTGACCCGGTCGGCGCCCGGAGCGCGCCGCGAAGTCACGCGCCGAGATCGAGCTCCGCGAACAACATCGAGAACCGGTGGCCCCAGGTGTGCTCCGCCTCGGCGCGTCGCCGGGCCGCCGCGGCGATCCGTGTGCGCTCGTCTTCGTGCGCGAGATAGTATCGAATCTTGTCGATCAGCTCGTGCGGCGTCGCCCAGGTCTCGACTTCCACGCCCGGTCGAAAATACGCTTCGTACTCCGCGGTCCGCTCGACAAGGTAGAAGCCGCCCGCCGCCGGGACCTCGAAATCCCGGAGCTTGACCTGCGTGGCCCCGCGGGCCCGCTCGTCGCCGGGCACCCGCGTGAAGCCGAGGTTGATTGCGCTTCGCGCGAACAGCGAACGCATGGCCGGCTCGGGGACGAAGCCGGCGAGCAGGCCCGGCGGCAGGCCGGCGCCCAATGTGGCGGGCGCCGGCCAAAGCCGCCCGCCCAGCGCCGACGCCAGTCCGGCGAATCCTTCGGTACGGAATTTCGGCAGGGCATAGCGCCGGATGTCGTGGAACAACTTCTCCCGGCTCTCCGGCCTGGGCGCCGTGCGACCCTCCTGCCAGTATCTGCCGTAGACCGCGAGAGGCACGCCCGCCTCGTGCGCCCGAAGCAGCGTGCGCGACCGATAGGCGCTCGGCGTGCCGACGAAGGTCACCGGTGCCGCGGGCAGCGTCTGCGCGCGTCCGTCGCCCGGCAGCGCAGGCATCGCCGCCATCGGAAAATGCAGAACCCGCCGGTTGTAGCGCGCAAGCTGCGTCATGTTGACCCGCTGGGCGCACAGCATCCTGGTGAAATACGGCGCGGTGATCGTCTGGCGGAACCACTTCGTGGCCATGTCCACGTTGTAATTCACCATCGGAACGTCGAATTCCGCCAACGCCCGTGCCGTGTCCTTCTCCAGGAAGTCGTCGTACACGTAGCAGAAGATGAGCTGGAGTCCCGGCCCGCCCCGAAGCTCACGCACCAGGTCGAGCAGTTCCCGGTTCCTGTCAGCGCGTTCGCGCTGCCGCGCCCGCCCGTAGAAATCGCCGACGCCGCGGGCGCCGTGGTGGAAGACCGTCACGGCGTGGCCGAGTGCGCGCAGTGACCCCGCGATGTGGCGCTCCGCCCAGGTCCCGTGCTCGAGCACGCAAAGTATGTTCAATCTGGTGCGGAACCGCGTTCCGGTCCTTCGCTGGCGGTGGCGTCGGCTCGCGCGACCGCCGACCAGGACGAAGCCCCGCGGCCGCGGCGCTCGGGCGGGCGGACCGGCGATTCCCGAAGCCCGGCACGCGGTCGGCGCCCGGCGGCGGTCGGGTCGAACGACCGGGATCTCGAGGGCACAGCGGCGAGTATTTCGGATCGAACATCCCGGGTCAACCGGCCGGCGTCCGCGCGCGCCCGGATGCGTCGCCAGGACGTCGCCGCCGCTGCGGCCTGCGCCGTACGCCCGAGCTCGCGTGCCGCGGCGGCGCGGCGGTGCCGTCGATCCGGTACGGTTGCCGCGGGTTGCCGCGTCGGATAGATTGTCGCGATGACCTTCGGTGAGCCCCTCCCCGGCGCGCGCGCCGAACAGCCTCCGAGGTCGCCTGCCGGCGGTTCGCCGCGGCGCTTGGCTCCGCTGCTGGGCGACGTCGCCATGGGGTTGCGCGCCCTGCGCCGGATTCCCGGTTTCCTGCGCCACCCGCTCACGGTTTCCGAGTCGCGCGCCATCGTCGCGCGGCGTCGAGCGCAACGTGCGGACAACCTGCTGCACATCGCCCGTGTCGCGATCTTCGCGGACGCCGGCAGCCCCTATCGGGCGCTGCTGCGCGCCGCCGGATGCGAGTACGGCGACCTCGAGCGTCTCGTCCGACAGGAGGGCGTGGAGGGCGCGCTGCACGCCCTGTACCGCTCGGGCGTGTACCTCAGCGTCGACGAATTCAAGGGACGTCGACCCGCGGTTCGCGGCAGCGCCACGGTCGACATCGATCCCGACGCGTTGCGCAATCCGCTGCCGGCGGCGCACCTGTGGGCGCGCACGGGCGGAAGCCGCGGCACGGCGAGACGCATGCGGCTGGATCTCGCCTGCGTGCGCGATCGTGCGGTGAACATGTTCCTCGCGCAGGATGCGCGCGGCGGGGCGCGCTGGCGCACCGGGATCTGGGGCGCGACAGGACTCATTCCGCTGCTCTGGTATTCGTCCTGGGGCCTGCCCGTCGACCGATGGTTCTCGAAGGCTCCGCCGCAATCGCTCGGCCTCGAGTCGCATTTCCGGTGGAGTGTGCGCATGCTCGCCCTGGCCGGCTGGCTCGCCGGGGTGCGCATGCCGTCGCCCGAGTACGTTCCCGTTTCCGCGCCGGCGGCGATCGTGCAGTGGATGGCGGGCCTGCTCGCCGCCGGCGAGACGCCGCATCTCTGGGGCGCGCCGAGCTCGGCCGTGCGCCTGTGCGAGGCGGCCGAGGCGGCGGGCGTCGATCTGGCCGGCGCCCGGTTCACGATCACCGGCGAGCCCGTCACTGCCGCGCGGCTCGCCGTGATCCGGCGGGTGCGCGGCGAAGCGATGCCGGACTACGGCAGCGCGGACTCCGGCGGAACCGTCGGCTACGGTTGCCAGGCGCCCGAGGCGCCCGACGATGTCCACGTCTTCGACGATGTCAACGCCGTGATCCAGGCCGACCGGCCGCCGTTCCCCGAAGGTGCATTGCTGCTATCCTCGCTCCTCTCCTCCACTCCCCTGGTGCTGCTCAACGTGTCGATGGGCGATCGCGCGACAATGGCAACGCGCCGCTGCGGCTGTCCGATGGAGGCCATGGGCTGGGGAACGCACCTGCACACGGTGCGCAGCTTCGAGAAGCTGTCGGCCGGCGGCGTGAGCTTCGAGGACACCGACATCATCCGAGTGCTGGAGGAGGTGCTGCCGGGGCGCTTCGGAGGCGGGGCGGCCGACTATCAGCTGATCGAGGACGCCGCCGGCGAGGCCGCGGATGGCGCGCCGCGACTGCGGCTGCTGGTGCACCCGGCGGTCGGTCCGGTCGACCCCGATGCGCTGGTGAGCGCCTTCCTGGCGGCGGTAGGCGGCGGCCGGGAGACCACCCGGTTCATGGCCGAGCAGTGGCGCGACGGCGGGCTGTTGCGCGTGGAGCGGGCGGTTCCGCTCGTCTCGGGCGGCGGCAAGATCCTGCACCTCGTCGCCGCGGGCGCCGCGACATCCGCGGGCCCCCCATGACACCGGCGTCGACGCGCCGCCTGGACGCTGCGGCACTGGCGCTGTTCGCGGCCAAGGGCCGCGAGGGCGGCCCGGACGTTGCGCAATCGGGGCCGGCGAACGCGGTGAAGGTCCGGCGCGTCATGCAGCTCACGCAGGACCTCGGCGCGCGGCCATTTGCAGACCTCCGGATCCTGGATCTCGGCTGCGGCGAAGGCGTCTACGCGATCGAGGCCGGGCTGCGCGGCGCCGACGTCCTCGCGCTCGACGCCCGCGCGGCGCGGATGGACGAAGGGGCGCGCGTCGCGGCGCGGCACGGTCTGGGCAACGTGCGGTTCGTCCGGCAGGACGTGCGCGAGGCGACGCGCGAAGCGCTCGGGACGTTCGACGTCGTGTATCTGCTGGGGCTGCTCTATCACCTCGATGCGCCCGACGTGTTCGCGGTCCTCGCGAACGTGGCGGATCTGTGCGCGCGCCTGCTCGTCGTCGATACGCTGATCAGCCTTGCGCCGGCGACCGAGCTCGTGTGGCGCGGCGAGGTCTATCACGGCGCGCGCTGGCGCGAGCACGACGACGCGGACTCCGCCGACGTGCGCCGCGGCAGGGTGCTGCGCTCGATCGATAACCCGTTCTCCTTTCGCTTCACCCGCGCGTCGCTGCTGCAGGCGCTGCACGCCGCGGGATTCGCTTCGGTCCTCGAGTGCCACGCCCCGTTCGAGCCGGGCAAGGCCGAGGACCGCATCACGCTGGCCGCCGTCAAGGGCCCCCCGGTCCGGCTGTCGACCTATCCATGGGTGAACGACCTGGACGACGCAGCGGTCGCGCGGGCGCTGGCCCTCGATGGTGCTGCGCTCCCGCCGGGCGCCGACCGCGCGGGCGAAGCGTGACGGCGACCAGGGGCCGCCGGGGCCCGAGCAGTCGCCGGCGCACCGTCGCCGTCCTGTGCATGCCGGAAGCGGGCCACTTCAAGCGTCTGCGCCCGCTGATCCACGGTCTTTCCGCGCGCGGCATCGCGGTGCACGTCTTTACGCATCGCAAGTTCGCGCCGGAGGTCGAGCGCTGCGGCGGGATCTTCCGCGACATGTTCACGCCGTATCCCGTCGAGATCGCGGACGACACGTCGTTTCCGGTGCCGTGCCGGTTCGTGACCTATGCCGCACGGTTCGCCGAGGAGATTTCGCGCGACGTGGCGTCGGTCGGGCCGGCGCTGATCGTGCACGACCTGTTCACCGTCATCGGACGCGTGGTGGCGAACCGCCTCGGACTCCCGCGGGTCAACGTCTGCTCCGGGCACAACGTCGCACCCGAGCATTTTCACGCGATGCTGCGCGACGATCCGCGCGTGCGCCTGGGGCCGCAGTGCCTGCGGGCAGTCGACGTCCTGCGCGATTCGTACGGCATCGACGACGCGTCGCCGTTCTGCTACGTGTCGTCGCTCAGCCCGCTGCTCAACATCTACTGCGAGCCTCCGGAATTCCTGGACGAGAGCGAACGCCGCCCATTCGCGCCGCTGGCGTTCTTCGGGTCGATCCCGTCGCCGGAGGGCATGCGCTGGCCGGACGCGTCGCCGCGCCCGCGGGCGCGCGCAGGCGCCGCCCGGATGCGCACCGTCTACATGGCCTTCGGCACCGTCATCTGGCGCTCCTGGCAGGCCGATGCCCTGCGCGCGCTGACGGTCCTCGCGACCGCGCTCTCGCGCGCAGGCAACGTGCGCACGGTCATCGGGCTGGGCGGCACCAGCATCGGCGCGGAGGCAGGCGGCGGCGCTGGACCTCCCGAACGTGGTCGTCGAGACCTACGTCGATCAATGGCGGGCCCTGCAGGACGCCGACGTGTTCATCACGCATCACGGCCTGAACTCGACGCACGAGGCCATATTCCACGGCGTGCCGATGATCTCGTACCCGTTCTTCTGGGACCAGCCCGCGCTCGCGGCGCGGTGCCAGGCGTTCGGGCTGGCGCAACCGCTGGTCGGCGCCCTGCGCGAACCGGTCTGCGCGGACGACGTCCACGCCGCGATGGACGCGATCGCCGCCCGGCGCGAAGCGATGGACGCAGCGCTGGCCCGGGCGCGCCAATGGGAGCTGGCGGTGATCGGGCAGCGGCCGGCGGTGCTGCAGCAGCTGGTGGACCTGGTGCGGTGAGCCCGCCGCCGCGCCACGCCGGCGGCAATCGTTCAGAGCGCGACGTGCCGACCGCCGTCGACGTTGATCGTCTCGCCGGTGACGTAGTCCGCATCGACGATGAGGTAGTGCACGGCCTTGGCGATTTCCTCGGGCGTGCCTTCGCGCCGCAGCGGCGTGTGCGAGATGATCCGCTGCCGCGACAGCTCGTCGAACGTCTGGTCGTCGGGCCACAGGATCGGGCCGGGGGCGACGGCGTTGACGCGGATCTCGGGCGCGAGCTCGCGCGCCAGCGACCGGGTGAGTCCGACCAGCCCCGCCTTGGCGACGGAATAGACGACGAAGTTCTTGAGCGGGCGCTCGGCGTGGATGTCGGTGATGTTGACGATCGCGCCCTCCGTCTTGCGCAGCGCCGCCGCGGCCGACTGCGCGAGGAACAGCGGCGCCCGGAGGTTGGTGCCGATCAGGTCCTCCCAGTCCGTGGGCGAAATCTCGCCGACCGGCGTCGCGAAGAACGACGACGCGTTGTTGACCAGCGCGTCCAGCCGGCCGAAACGCGCGAGCGTCTGCTCGACCATCGCCGGGAGCTTGGCGAGGTCGAGCAGGTCGGCCTGGATCAGCGCGACGGAATCCTGCCGGACGTGGTTCAGCTCCGCCTGCAGCAGCCGCGCCTCGCCGGCCGAGCTGCGGTAGTGCAGCATCAGGTTGGCGCCGGCGGCGTGCAGGCGCCGGCAGATCGCGGCGCCGACCCGCTTCGCGCCGCCGGTGATCAGCACGCTCTTGCCATGCACGTCGCGCTCCCGTGTTGCGCGTTGGACTCGTCCGCGATCTTCCGCACTGCGTCGCGCTACACTAGCATAACGACCTGCGCGCCGCATTCGCGCGCGACCGCCACGCCATCGCCGTGCCACCCCTGTCCGCGCTGCCTGCCCCGACCGCCGATGCCCGTGCGCATTCCGCGCGGGTCCGCGCGCACATCGCGGCCGAGATCGCGGCGGCCGGCGGCTGGATCAGCTTCGCGCGCTACATGGAGCTCGCCCTCTACGCGCCGGCGCTCGGCTACTACGCCGCCGGCGCGCAGAAGCTCGGCGCCGCCGGCGACTTCGTCACCGCGCCGGAGATGAGCCCGCTGTACGCGCGCGCGCTCGCCGTGCAGGTGGCGGCGATCCTCGACGCCGCGCCGCGCCGCGAGATCCTCGAGCTGGGCGCCGGCAGCGGCCGGCTCGCCGCCGACCTGCTCGTCGCGCTGGCCGCACGCGGCGCGTCGCCGGCGCGCTACGCGATCCTCGAGCCGAGCCCGGACCTGCGGCAGCGGCAGCGCGCGACGATCGCGCGCGACGCGCCCGGCGAGCTCGCGTGCGTCGACTGGCTGGACGCGCTGCCCGCGGCGATCGACGGCGCGGTCATCGCCAACGAAGTGCTCGACGCGCTGCCGGTGCACCTCGTCGCGCGGCGCGGCGGCGCGATCGTCGAGCGCGGCGTCGTCGTCGCGGCGGGTGCAAACGAAGGCGGCGGCGGCGCGCGCCACGGGCGGGGGTGCCGCGGGGCGGGGCGAGCGCGATGCGGAGGAGCGCGGGGGCGACGAGAGGGAGGGTGGCGCAGGAGACGGCGGCGCCGCCGGCTTCGCATGGGCGGAGCGCCCCGCCGCGGACCGCCTCGCCGCATTGGCCGCGGCCGCGGTTTCCCGCCGACGGCGATTACCTGAGCGAGTTCAATCCCGCGGCCGAGGCGCTGGTGCACGGCGTCGGTCGGCGGCTCGCCGGCGGCGCCATGCTGCTCGTCGACTACGGCTTTCCCGCGGCGGAGTACTACCATCCGCAGCGCAGCACCGGCACCGTGATGTGCCACTATCGCCACCGTGCGCACGCCGACCCCTTCGCCTGGCCGGGGCTCACCGACATCACCGCGCACGTCGATTTCTCGGCGATCGCCCGCGCCGGCGTGCGCTCCGGGCTCAGCGTCGCGGGCTTCGCGCCGCAGGCGTCGTTCCTGCTCGGCTGCGGGATCCTCGATGCGCTCGCCGCGGTCGGCGCACCGGAGTCGCTTGCCTACATGAAGGCCGCCGCGCCGGTGCAGAAGCTGCTGAGCCCGGCGGAGATGGGCGAGCTGTTCAAGGTGCTGGCGCTGGCGAAGTCCGACGGCATCGCCTGGCCCGGCTTCGCGCACGCTGACCGCAGTCATCGCCTCTGAGCGAACCACTGTCGATGGGAGTCGGATGATGGAAGCCCCGATCGCGACCAACAGCCTCGTCCTCGGCTCGCTCCCGGCGCGGCATGCGCGCTACCGGCCGCATCACACCGCGGTGATCGTGTCGGGACGCGCCGAAGGCGACCACGAGATCCGCCTCGACTGGCGCGAATTCGACGCCTACGTCAACCGCTACGCCAACGCGCTCGCGGGCCTCGGCGCCACCCGCGGCGAGCGCGTGGCCACGCTGCTCGCGAACTCGCTGGAGCTGCTGGCGACGTACTGGGCCTGCGCGAAGCTGGGCGCCGCCGCGGTGCCGCTGTCGCCGCTGCTCACCGCCGCGGGGCTCGCGTCGCTGCTCGCCGATGCGCAGCCGCGGGTGGTCGTTGCCGACCGCTGACAGCGTCGCGCTGCTCGACGAGGTGCGCGCGTCGCTCGCGCTGCCGGTGACGCCGCAGTGGGTGCTCACCGGCGCCGCCGCGGACGACGAGGCGCGCGGGTATCGCTCGTTCGGTGCGCTGCACGCCGCCGCAAGCGAGCAGCCGCCGCACGCGCCGGTCGAAGCCGGCGACCTGCTGACGCTGATGTACACGTCGGGCACGACCGGACTGCCCAAGGGGATCCAGCACACCCACTTCATCCGCGCGATGTACGCGACCACACTCGCGAACTCGTGGCGGATGGCGCCGGAGTCGGTGGTGCTGCACTCGGGCGCGCTGGTGTTCAACGGCGCGATGACGACGATGTTCCCGGCGTTCATGCTGGGCGCGACGTTCGTCGTCCACCGCGCGTTCGACGCCGAGGCGTTCATCGCGACCGTCGAGCGCGAGCGCGTCACGCACACCATGCTGGTGCCCTCGCAGATCGTCGCGATCCTCGACGCGCCCGGATTCGACCCGGCACGGCTCGTCTCGCTGCAGATGCTGCTCTCGCTCGGTGCGCCGCTGCACCGCGAGCAGAAGGACCGCCTCGAGCGGCTGCTGCCGGAGCGCTTCTACGAGCTCTACGGGCTGACCGAGGGCTTCATCACCATCCTCGACCGCGACGACGCCCGGCGCAAGGCCGGCAGCGTCGGCGTGCCGCCGCCGTTCTACGACATGCGCATCGTCGGCGACGACGGCAGCGACCTGCCGCCGGGCGAGGTCGGCGAGATCGTCGGCCGCGGGCCGATCACGATGGCGGGCTACTACGGCCGGCCCGACCTGACCGGGGAAGCGCTGCGCGACGACTGGCTGCATACCGGCGACCTCGGCTACGTCGACGCCGACGGCTATCTCCATCTGGTCGATCGCAAGAAGGACATGATCGATTCCGGCGGCATCAAGGTCTACCCGCGCGACATCGAGGAGATCGCCGCGCGGCATCCGCTGGTGCGCGAGGTCGCGGTGTTCGGAATCCCGCACGACAAATGGGGGGAAACCCCGGTCGCGGCGGTGGTGCTGCGCAGCAAAGACGGCGTCGCGGCGGACGAACTGAAGGCGTGGATCAACGCCCGCGTCGCCGCGAAATACCAGCGGCTCGAGCGCGTGCTGCTGTGCGACGACTTCCCCCGCAATGCCGCGGGCAAGACGCTGAAGCGCGAACTGCGGGCGCCGTTCTGGGCCGGTCGCGAGCACAAGATCTGACGGCAGCCGCGGCGGCGTGCGCCGCCGCCACTGGCGCCGCCCGCCATACGCGGGCAAAATTGCGGGCCGCGTTACAGGTTTTGCAAGGGCCGGCTTCGCGCGTCCACGGAGGAGGAAAGTCATGGGAATCCTGAACGATCACGACCCGGTCGAGACCCAGGAATGGATCGATTCGCTGCGCGCGGTCGTGCAGCACCAGGGAACCGAGCGCGCGCGCTGGCTGCTCGGCCGCCTGCGCGACGAGGCGCTGCAGGCCGGCACCATGCCGCCGTTCCTGACCACGACGCCGTATCGCAACACCATACCCCCGGATCAGGAAGAAAAATCGCCCGGCGACCGCGAGCTCGAGCACAAGATCCGCGCGGCGATCCGCTGGAACGCGGTGGCGATCATCCTGCGCGCCAACAAGGAGTCCTCGGAGCTCGGCGGCCACATCGCCAGCTTCCAGTCCTCGGCGATGCTCTACGACGTCGGCTTCAACCACTTCTGGCACGCGCCCGGCCGCGGAGCACGGCGGCGACCTGATCTACATCCAGGGGCACGTCTCGCCGGGCATCTATGCGCGCGCCTTCCTCGAGGGCCGGCTCACCGAGAGCAGCTGCTCAACTTCCGCCAGGAGAGTCGACGGCGACGGCCTCTCGTCGTACCCGCACCCGTGGCTGATGCCGGACTTCTGGCAGTTCCCCACGGTGTCGATGGGCCTCGGGCCGCTGATGGCGATCTACCAGGCGCGCTTCATGCAAGTACCTGGAAGACCGCGGCCTGGCCGAAGACCGACGACCGCAAGGTCTGGGCGTTCCTCGGCGACGGCGAGATGCGACGAGCCCGAATCGCTGGGCGCGATCTCGCTCGGCCGGGCGCGAGAAGCTCGACAACCTGATCTTCGTCATCAACTGCAACCTGCAGCGCCTCGACGGCCCGGTGCGCGGCAACGGCAAGATCATCCAGGAGCTCGAAGGCGTGTTCCGCGGCGCCGGCTGGAACGTCATCAAGGTGATCTGGGGCTCGCGACTGGGACCCGCTGTTCGCCAAGGACAAGAACGGCCTGCTGCTGCAAGCGCATGGAGGAGTGCGTCGACGGCGAGTACCAGAACTTCAAGGCCAAGGACGGCGCCTACGTGCGCGAGCACTTCTTCGGCAAGTACCCGGAACTGCTGGAGATGGTCGCCGACCTGTCCGACGACGAGATCTGGAGTCTCAACCGCGGCGGCCACGACCCGCACAAGGTCTACGCGGCCTACCGCGCGGCGGTGAAGCACACCGGGCCAGCCGACCGTGATTCTCGCCAAGACCGTCAAGGGCTACGGCATGGGCGCGGCGGGCGAAGGCCAGAACGATCACCCACCAGCAGAAGAAGATGGACGTAGAGGCGCTGAGGCAGTTCCGCGACCGCTTCGACATCCCGATGCCCGACGACAAGATTGCGAGCGATGCCGTTCTACTCGCCGCGCCGACGACAGCGCCGGAGATCGAAGTACCTCGCCGCAGCGCCGCGCGGCGCTGGGCGGCTACCTGCCGCAGCGCCGCGCGCAAGTCGGCGGCGCTCGCGGTGCCGCCGCTGACGACCTTCGAGCGCTGCTGCAGAGCTCCGGCGAGCGCGAGATCTCGACCACGATGGCGTTCGTGCGGATGCTGGCGCACGCTGGTGCGCGACAAGACAGATCGGCCAGCGCGTCGTGCCCGATCGTGCCCGACGAGGCGCGCACCTTCGGCATGGAAGGGCATGTTCCGCCAGCTCGGCATCTACTCGGCCGTCGGCCAGCTCTACAAGCCGGAGGATGCCGACCAGCTGATGTACTACCGCGAGGACAAGAACGGGCAGATCCTGCAGGAGGGCATCAACGAGGCCGGCGCGATGTCGCTCCTGGATCGCCGCGGCGACCTCCTACAGCACCAACGACGTGCCGATGATTCCGTTCTACATCTACTACTCGATGTTCGGCTTCCAGCGCATCGGCGATCTGGCCTGGGCCGCCGGCGACATGCGCGCGCGCGGCTTCCTGATCGGCGGCACCGCCGGGCGCACCACGCTGAACGGCGAAGGGCCTGCAGCACGAGGACGGCCACAGCCACATGCTCGCCTCGACGATCCCCAACTGCGTCTCCTACGACCCGACCTTCGCCTACGAGGTCGCCGTGATCATCCAGGACGGCCTGCGCCGGATGATGCAGGAGCAGCAGGACGTCTTCTACTACATCACGCTGATGAACGAGAACTACCCGCACCCGGCGATGCCCGAGGGCGTCGAGGAGGGCATCGTCAGGGGCATGTACCTGCTGCGAGGCCGGCGGCAAGGGCAAGGGGCCGCGCGTGCAGCTGCTGGGCAGCGGCACCATCCTGCGCGAGGTCGATGGCGGCCGCCGAGCTGCTGCGCGAGGACTGGAAGGTCGAACGCCGACGTCTGGAGCGTGACCAGCTTCAACGAGCTGCGCCGCGACGGCATGAGCGCCGAGCGCTGGAACCTGCTGCATCCGGACAAGCCGCGGCGCAAGAGCTACGTCGAATCGACGCTGGAGGGCCACGCCGGGCCGGTGGTCGCCGCGACCGACTACATGCGCGTGTACGCCGACCAGGTGCGCGGCCAGATCCCGCGCCGCTACGCGGTGCTGGGCACCGACGGCTTCGGGCGCAGCGACTTCCGCGTCGCGCTGCGCCGTTTCTTCGAGGTCGACCGCTGGTACGTCGCGGTGGCCGCGCTGAAGGCGCTCGCCGACGACGGCGAGATCAAGCCGCAGGTCGTCGCGCAGGCGATCGCCAAGTACGGGCTCGACGCCGAGCGCCCCGATCCCTGGACCGTCTGAGCGGGCGCTTCCGCGGTCCGGCCGTCCGGCCGTGGGCGGCGGCCTTCACCCTCTCGCCCCAAGATCAGCCTGGAGAAGAATCATGGCAGCAGCAACCGAAGTGCGGGTGCCGGACATCGGCGACTTCAAGGACGTGCCCGTCATCGAGGTGATGGTCAAGCCGGGCGACATGGTCAAGCCCGAGGACGCGCTGGTCACGCTGGAATCCGACAAGGCGACGATGGACGTGCCTTCGCCCGCGGCCGGCACCGTGCGCGAGATCAAGGTCAAGGTGGGGGACAAGGTCGGCGAAGGCAGCCTGATCCTGCTGCTCGAGCCCCGTCGCGTCGGCGCAGGCCGAAGCGCCCGCCGCGCCGCCCAAGACCGCGGTGTCGGCGCCGCCGGCGCCGGCGAGCGCGCCGGGCGGGGTCGCCGAGGTCCGCGTGCCCGACATCGGCGACTTCAAGGACGTGCCGGTGATCGAGGTGATGGTCAAGCCGGGCGACACGGTGAAGCCCGAGGACTCGCTGGTCACGCTGGAATCGGACAAGGCGACGATGGACGTGCCGGCGCCGCTCGGCGGCGTCGTGCGCACGGTGCTGGTCAAGGTCGGCGACAAGGTGTCGGAGGGCTCGGTGGTGCTGACGCTGGCGACGGAGCGGCGGCCGCCGCGCCCGCGGCAGCGCGCCGCCGGCCGCGGCGAGCGGAGCGCCGGCCGCCCGGCGCCGGCTGCCGCAGCGGCGGCACCGGCGCCTGCAGGCGCGGCGGCGCCGGCTGCCGCCCCGGCCGCGCGGCAGCCGGCGGCCGCGGGTGCCGGCGCCATCGACGAGTCCGCGTTCGCGCTCGCCTACGCCGGCCCCGGCGTGCGCAAGCGCGCGCGCGAGCTCGGCGTCGATCTCGGCCGGGTGCGCGGCAGCGGGCCCAAGGGCCGCATCCTGAGTGAGGACGTGGAGGCCGCGGCCAAGGGCGCGCCTGCCGCAGCCGCGGCCGCGCCCGGAGCGGGCGCCGGCGGTGCCGGATTGGACCTGCTGCCGTGGCCGCAGGTCGATTTCGCCAAGTTCGGCGAGGTCGAGGTCAAGCCGCTGTCGCGGATCAAGAAGATCTCGCGCGCCAACCTGCACCGCAACTGGGTGATGATCCCGCACGTCACCAACCACGACGACGCCGACATCACCGAGCTCGAGGCCTTCCGCGTGCAGTTGAACAAGGAGAACGAGAAGGCCGGCGTCAAGGTCAGCATGCTGGCGTTCATGATCAAGGCGGCGGTGGCCACGCTGAAGAAGTTCCCCGAGTTCAACGCCTCGCTCGACGGCGACAACCTGGTGCTGAAGAAGTACTACCACATCGGCTTCGCCGCCGACACGCCGCAGGGCCTGGTCGTGCCGGTGATCCGCGACGCGGACCGCAAGGGCGTGATCGAGATCGCGAAGGAGATGGGCGAGCTCGCGAAGCTCGCGCGCGACGGCAAGCTCGCGCCCGGCCAGATGCAGGGCGGCTGCTTCACGATCTCCAGCCTCGGCGGCATCGGCGGCATCTACTTCACGCCGATCATCAACGCGCCCGAGGTCGCGATCATGGGCGTGTGCCGGTCGTTCTGGAAGCAGGTCTCCACCGACGGCAAGACCTCGTCGTGGCGGTTCATGCTGCCGCTGTCGCTGTCCTGGGACCATCGCGTGATCGACGGCGCGTCGGCGGCGCGCTTCAACAACCACTTCGCCGCGCTGCTCGCCGACATGCGCCGGATCCTGATCTGAGAGGACCAATCACCATGGCAACGCTCGTCGAAGTCAAGGTCCCCGACATCGGGGACTTCACGGACGTCCCGGTCATCGAGGTGCTGGTCAAGCCCGGCGACACGATCAAGGCCGAGGACGCGCTGGTCACGCTGGAGTCGGACAAGGCGACGATGGACGTCCCGTCGCCGGTCGCCGGCGTGGTCAAGGAGATCAAGGTCAAGGTCGGGCGACAAGCTCTCCGAAGGCAGCCTGATCCTCACCGTGGAGGCGGCGGGCGCGGCGGCGCCCGCAGCCGCAGGCGTCGGGAGCGAGCGCTGCCGGGTCGGCCCCGACCCCGGCCGCGGCGAAGGCCGCGCCGGCACCGGCAGCCGGCCGCGGCGGCGCCGCGCGCGGCGCCGCGCCGGCAGCAGCCCGCGCCCGGCCCGGCCGCCGGCGTCGTACACCGGCAGCGCCGACATCGAGTGCGAGATGCTGGTGCTGGGCTCCGGCCCCGGCGGCTATTCCGCCGCCTTCCGCTCGGCCGACCTCGGCATGAAGACGGTGCTGGTCGAGCGCTACGCGGCGCTCGGCGGCGTCTGCCTCAACGTCGGCTGCATCCCGTCGAAGGCGCTGCTGCACACCGCGGGCGTGATGGACGAAGTGGCGGCGATGGGCAGCCACGGCATCAGCTACGGCGCGCCGAAGATCGACCTCGACAAGCTGCGCGCGTTCAAGGACGGCGTGGTGAAGAGGCTCTCCGGCGGCGTCGGCGGCATGGCCAAGTCGCGCAAGGTCGAAGTCGTGCGCGGGGTCGGCCGCTTCCTCGATCCGCATCACCTGGAGGTCGAGCTGACCACCGGCGCCGGCCAGGACACCAGCGGCGAGAAGAAGACGATCCGCTTCCAGAAGGCGATCATCGCCGCGGGCAGCCAGGCGGTGAAGCTGCCGTTCATGCCCGAGGATCCGCGCGTGGTCGACTCCACCGGCGCGCTGCTGCTGCAGTCGATCCCGAAGCGGATGCTGGTCGTCGGCGGCGGCATCATCGGCCTCGAGATGGCGACCGTGTACTCGACGCTGGGCACGCGCATCGACGTCGTCGAAATGCTCGACGTGATGATGGCCGGCGCCGACCGCGACCTGGTCAAGGTCTGGGAGAAGAAGAACGCGGGCCGCTTCGACAACGTGATGCTGAAGACCAAGACGGTGTCGGGCGAGGCGACCAAGGCCGGCATCAAGGTCGGCTTCGAGGGCGCCAAGGCGCCGGCCGGGCCGCAGGTCTACGACCTCGTGCTGGTGGCGGTGGGCCGCAGCCCCAACGGCAGGGTCATCGCCGCGGACAAGGCGGGGGTGGCCGTCACCGACCGCGGCTTCATCCCGGTCGACAAGCAGATGCGCACCAACGTCGCGCACATCTTCGCCATCGGCGACATCGTCGGCCAGCCGATGCTCGCGCACAAGGCGGTGCACGAGGGCCACGTCGCGGCCGAGGTCGCGGCCGGGCAGAAATCGTTCTTCGACGCGCGCCAGATCCCGTCGGTCGCCTACACCGACCCCGAGGTCGCCTGGGCCGGGCTCACCGAGGACGAGTGCAAGGCGCAGGGGATCAAGTACGGCAAGGCGGTGTTCCCCTGGGCGGCGTCGGGCCGCGCCATCGCCAACGGCCGCGACGAGGGCTTCACCAAGCTGCTGTTCGACGAGGCGACGCACCGCTGCATCGGCGGCGGCATCGTCGGCACCCACGCCGGCGACCTGATCGGCGAGGTCTGCCTCGCGGTGGAGATGGGCTGCGACCCGGTCGACATCGGCAAGACGATCCACCCGCACCCGACGCTGGGCGAGTCCATCGGCATGACGGCCGAGCTGTTCGAAGGCGTGTGCACCGACATGCCGCCGGTGAAGAAGAAGTGAGCGAGCCGCACCGCGTCGTCATCGTTGGCGGCGGCGCGGGCGGGCTGGAGCTTGCGACGCGGCTCGGCGACAAGCTCGGCCGCAGCGGCCGGGCGCACGTCACGCTGGTCGAGAAGTCGCGCACGCACTTCTGGAAGCCGCACCTGCACGAGCTCGCCTCGGGCAGCATGGACATCGGCGTCTTCCAGACCAACTACCTCGCGCAGTCGCACTGGCACCACTTCCGCTACCGCATCGGCGAGATGTCGGGGCTCGACCGCGCGCGGCGCATCGTGCACGTCGCGCCGTTCGTGGACGAGGACGGCGACGAGGTGACGCCGCAGCGGACGCTTCGGCTACGACACGCTGGTGATCGCGGTCGGCAGCCTGACCAACGATTTCGGCACCCCCGGCGCGCGCGAGCACGCGATCTCGCTGGAGACGCCGGTGCGAGGCCGAGCGCTTCCACCGCCGGCTGGTCAACGCCTGCATCCGCGCGCACGCGCAGGCCGAGCCGCTCGCCCCCGAGCAGCTGCGGGTGGCGATCATCGGCGCCGGCGCGACCGGCGTCGAGCTCGCCGCCGAGCTGCGCAACGCGACGCGCGCGCTGGTGTCCTACGGCCTCGACCGGATCGACCCGGACAAGGACATCCGCATCCACGTGATCGAGGCGGCGGAGCGCATCCTGCCGGCGCTGCCCGAGCGCCTGTCCGAAGCCGCGACCCGGCTGCTGGAGAAGCTCGACGTCAAGGTGCACACCTCGGCGCGCGTGGCCGAGGTGCTCGAGAACGGCGTGCGGCTCGCGTCCGGCGAGATCGTGCCGGCCGAGCTCGTCGTGTGGGCGGCGGGCGTCAAGGCGCCGGAGCTCCTGAAGGATCTCGACGGCCTCGAGACCAACCGCATCAACCAGCTCGTCGTGCTGCCGACGCTGCAGACCACCCGCGACGATTCCGTGTTCGCGCTGGGCGACTGCGCCGCGTGCCCGTGGCTGGGCCGGGAGGGCGTGCTCGTCCCGCCGCGCGCGCAGGCGGCGCACCAGCAGGCCTCGCACATGGTGAAGCAGGTCGTGCGCCGGCTGGAGGGCAGGCCGCTCGCGCCGTGGCGCTACCGCGATTTCGGGTCGCTGGTCTCGCTCGGCCAGTTCTCGACCGTCGGCAACCTGATGGGCGGCCTGGTCGGCAAGAACCTGTGGATCGAGGGCTGGTTCGCGCGGATGATGTACCTTTCGCTCTACAAGATGCACGAGCTCGCGCTGCACGGCTTCTGGAAGGTGACGCTGGACACCATGGCCCGGATGATCACGCGGCGCACCGAGGCGCACGTGAAGCTGCATTGACGCGCAGCCGGCCTCGGGCGGCGCCGGGTGCGACCGAGCGTTGACCCGGTTGCGCCAACTCGCTATAACCAATCCACCGGCGCCTGGCGGCGCGGGATTTCCCCGTCCGCTGGCATGATCCGCAGCGCGGGCGCCTGAACCAGGGACATCCGATGGCACTGAGCGACGAACTGGCCAAGCTCGAGGAATTGCACCAACGCGGCGCGTTGACGGACGACGAGTTCGCGCGCGCGAAGGCTCACCTGCTCGAAGGCGCCGCGACCGCGACGCATACGCCGCCCCCGGCCGCGATCGCGGCGATCAACGCGCTGCGGCGCAGTACCGACGACCGATGGATCGCGGGCGTGTGCGGCGGCGTCGCGGACGCCACCGGCGTCGAGTCCTGGGTCTGGCGCCTGCTGTTCGTCCTGCTGCTGCTGTGCGGCGGCGCGGGCCTCGTGCTCTACGTGCTGATGTGGATCTTCGTTCCCAGCGAGTAGGGAGGGTCCGATGGCGGCCGTCCTGGCGCCGACCGCCGCGGGTGAGCAGGCGGCGATGAATGCGGGCGGAGGCAGGCACGGCGGGCCCGCTCGGCGCGGCGACGGCGTGAAGGTCGTGCGCACGGAGGCGCCGGAGCCGGCACTCGTGGAAGATCAGCCCGCCGCACGCCGCCCATGAGCGAATCCGCGACGACGAATCCGCGCCTCGCCCGGGTCTTCCCCTTCCTGCGCTGGTGGCCGCTGGTCACGCCGGCGACCACGCGCGCGGACCTGATGGCCGGGCTGACCGGCGCGATCCTCGGGCTGCCGCAGGGTGTTGCCTTCGCCATCCTCGCCGGGCTGCCGCCGGTGTACGGGATCTATGCGGCGATGGTGCCGCCGGCGCTGTCCGCGCTGTTCGGCTCCAGCCATCACATGGTCGCCGGCCCGACCAACGCGGTGGCGATCCTGCTGGCCGCGAGCCTCACCCACCTCGCCCCGGCCGGCAGTCCCGAGTACATCCGCTACGTGCTCGCGGTGACGCTGCTCACCGGCGTGTTCGAGCTGCTGATGGGCCTCGCGCGCCTCGGCACGCTGGTCAACTTCATCTCGCACACGGTGATCGTCGGCTTCAGCGCGGGCGCGGCCATCCTCATCGCGACCTCGCAGATCAAGGGTTTCTTCGGCATCGCGATCCCGGCGGGAACGTCGTTCGTCGGGACGCTGCGCCAGTTCGTCCTGCAGCTCGAGCACGTCAATCCCTGGGTGACGGCCACCGGCGTGTTCACTCTGTTCGCGGGCATCGCGGCCCGGCGCTGGCTGCCGCAGATCCCGTTCATGATCAGCGCGACGGTGGCCGGCAGCCTGTTCGCGCTGGTCCTCAACACGGTCGCCGGCGCCGGGGTCACCGGCATCGCGATGGTCGGCGCGCTGCCGGCCGGCCTGCCGCCGTTCTCGCTGCCCGAGGTGTCGATCGACACGCTGACCAAGGTCGCGCCGACCGCGCTCGCCAACACCATCCTGGCGCTGACCATCGGGATCAGCATCGGCCGCTCGCTGGGCATCCGCTCCGGGCAGCGCATCGACAGCAACCAGGAGTTCATCGGCCAGGGCATCTCCAACCTCGCCGGCGCGTTCTTCTCGGCGCTGCCGTCGGCCGGTTCGTTCAACCGCAGCGGCGCGAACTACGCGGCGGGCGCGAAGACGCCGCTCGCCAACGTCTACGCGTCGCTGTTCCTGGTGGCGATCGTGCTGGTGGTGGCGCCCCTCGGCGCGTACCTGCCGCTGGCGTCGGTGGCGGCGATCCTGTTCATGATCGCGTGGGGGCTGATCGACTTCGCGCGGATCAAATCGATCTTCCGGACCAGCCGCCCGGAGTCGGCGGTGATGCTGGTGACGCTGGGCGCGGCGCTGTTCCTCGGCCTGCAGACGGCGATCTACGCCGGCGTGCTGCTGTCGCTGATGCTGTTCCTCAACCGCGCGGCGCACCCCGGGATCCGCGACGTCAAGCCCGAGCAGCGCCGCGGCACGGTGAACTTCGACGCCGACACCGGGCTGCCCGACTGCCCGCAGCTCAAGATGCTGCGCGTCAACGGCTCGATCTTCTTCGGCGCGGTCGAGCACGTCGAGGACGCGTTCCAGCGCGTCGACGCCGAGAATCCGCAGCAGAAGCACCTGCTGGTCGTCGCCAGCGGCATCAACGTCGTCGACATCTCCGGCGCCGAGATGCTGGCGCGCGAAGCGCTGCGCCGGCGCCGGCTCGGCGGCGAGCTCTACTTCTACTTCATGAAGGACGCCGTGCACGAGGCGCTGCAGCGGGGCGGGTACCTGCGGGAGATCGGAGAGATCAACGTGTTCACGCCTCGTGACGACGTCATCGGGGACATCTATGCGCGGCTCGATCCGGAGGTCTGCCGGGGGTGCGCGGCGCGGATTTTTCCGGAGTGCCGCACCGCGCTGCCGAACGGGGAGCGGCGCGCGGACTGACGCGCGAGCCCCCGCGGGTCCCGCGTCTAGCAGGTCGGCTCCCCGGGCACCTCCCCGCTCTGCGGCACCAGCCGCTTGGCGCAGCGCTGCTGGACCAGAAGCTGCGCGAGCAGGTTCTGCGTCGCCCCGTTGACCCCGTCGTTGTAGAGGTTGGAAAGCTCCATCGGATCGTCGCTGACGTTGTACATCTCGTAGGCGTCGGTGCGCGGCGTCGACTTGACGGTGACGTCCCAGGCGATCGGCGCGGGGCCGTAGTCGGGCGAGCCGTAGGGCGGCGGCGGCGGGGTGGACGCCTCCTGTTCGAAGATCACGTCCTGGACGTTGGGGTAGTTCGGGTCGTTCGGGTCGTTCGGATAGCCAGGCGCGCTCCAGAACTGCGGATTGTCGAAGTAGTGCGTGTACTTCCACACCTTGCCGTCCAGGCGCACGATCACCGACTCGAGGTGGTTCGGCTGGATCACCGAGTTGTACGCGATGCCGGTCCAGTTGTCCTGGTTGAGCCCCCGGCTCGGATCGTCGTCGGTCATGAAGTACAGCGGTGCGTCCACGCTCTGCGGGCTCGCCTTGCCGCGCACCAGCGCGGAGAGGTCGCGCCCGACCAGCGGCAGCGCGTCGGAGTGGTCCCGCTCGAGTTCGCGGCGGGCGGGCTCGGGATCGATTCCGGCGAGGCCCAGCAGCGTCGGCAGGAGGTCGACGTGGCTGGTCAGCGAATCGACGATGCGCGGCGACGGGGCGAGCTTGCGGTTGTAGATGATGAGCGGGACGCGGATCGCCTCGTCGTAGGCCGTGTACCATTTCTGGTGCATGCCGTAGTGCGCGCCGAGCAGGTCGCCGTGGTCGGAGGTGAACACGACGATCGTGTCGTCGCGGAAGCGCGACTCCATCAGCGCCTGGAACACCATCATCATCCGGTCGTCGACGTTCTTCTGCAGCTGATAGTAGTAGCGGTAGTACTGCTCGAGCGTCACCGGATCGTCGAGGATCGGCTGCATCCACTGCGCGTAGCTCGCCTGGTAGGAGGCCTGCGCCGGCGGCTTCTTGCTGAGGTCGTCGTTGACCGTCTGCGTGAACAGGCCGGGGTCGAACAGCCTCGCCGGCACGTACGGCTCGACGGTGAAATCGAAACCGGGGACCTGGCCGCTGTTCACCCACAGGCCCCAGAGCGTGATGTCGTGCGGATTCACGAACGACGCGACGACCACCCAGGGGTCGGGCTTGTTCTGCTCGTCGAGTTCCCGGATCAGGCGCACCGCCTGCTGCGCGAAGCCGATGTCGCGGCCCTGCTGGCCGGGCGGCACCGACGACCCGCTGTTGAGCGGTGCCGACCCGTGCGGCTCCGGCCCGATCCAGCCGGTGAACCCGAACCGGTCCAGGCGGTTGGAATCCGAATACAGCGCCTCGGCGGACGGGTCGAGCGCGCCCGTCGTCGGGTCATAGCTCAGGATCTGGCTGTGTGTGCCCGGGACCCACATGTCGGCGTCGGACGCGTGCCACTTGCCGCGCCAGTAGGTGTCGTAGCCCGCGGTGCGGAAGTAGTCGCCGAACGTCGGCACGCTGTCGGCGTCGAGCCAGAACATGTCGGGATCGTAGGGCCGCTTCGCCGCGCCGCTGGTCTGGGTCACGCCGTGCAGCGACGGATACTGGCCGGTGAACAGCGACGCGCGGCTCGGCGAGCACGCGACCGACGCGGCGTAGTGGCGCTGGAACTCGACGCCGTGCCGGCGCAGCAGGTCCTGGGTGCGCAGGAACGTCTGGCGGAAGAACTGTGTCTCCGTCGATTCGTAGACCGGCGGGTAGCGCATCTCGTCGCACATCAGGATCAGGAAGTTCGGCCGCTTGGGCCGGTGCGGCTGGTGCCGTCCCTTCGCGGCAGCCGCCGCGTCGGCCGCTGCGGCCGTGCCGGCCGGCAGCACCAGCGCGCCGGCGGCGGTGGCGACGGTTCCCTGAAGGAATCGGCGGCGGGAAACCTCGTCGGTGTCCGCGGGGGGCGAGGGATCGAGGGGTTCGTCGTCCTTCATGCGATCCTCCTTCGTGGGACAGGCCGGGCCTTTCCGCGCCATTGCCTTCAGGCCGGCCGAAACGGCAAAGGATAGAATCCGATGTCGATGGATGCAAGCGGCCGCCGCGCCGCATCCGCAAGGGGCCCCGGGGCATGAGTCGAATCGCGCACCGCCTGTGCGTCGCGCCGATGCTGGACTGGACCGACCGGCACTGCCGGTACTTCCTGCGCCTGATCACGCGCCACACGTGGCTCTACACCGAGATGGTGACCACCGGCGCGCTCACGCACGGCGGCGTGCCGCGCCATCTCGACTTCGATCCGGCGGAGCACCCGGTCGCGCTGCAGCTCGGCGGCAGCGATCCGGCCGCGCTCGCCGTCTGCGCGAGGCTGGGCGAGCGCTGGGGCTACGACGAGATCAACCTCAACGTCGGCTGCCCATCGGAGCGCGTGCAGACCGGGAGCTTCGGCGCCTGCCTGATGGCCGAGCCGGCGCTGGTCGCCGACTGCGTGCGCTCGATGCGCGATGCCGTCGCGATTCCGGTCACGGTCAAGCACCGGCTCGGGCTCGACCGCAACGAGGACTACGGCTTCGTCCGCGATTTCGTCGGCACCGTCGCCGCCGCCGGCTGCGGGCTGTTCATCGTCCACGCGCGCAACGCGGTGCTCAAGGGGCTCTCGCCGAAGGAGAACCGCGAGGTGCCGCCGCTGCGCCACGACGTCGTGCACCGGCTGGAGCGCGAGTTTCCCGCGCTCGAATTCGTCACCAACGGCGGCCTCGCGCGCTGGGATGCGATCGACCGCGAACTGGCGCACGTCGACGGCGTGATGCTCGGCCGCGCCGCCTACCACGATCCGTACATTCTGGCGCACGCCGACTGGCGGGCGTTCGGCGACGAGACGCCGGCGCGCTCGCGCGCCGAGGTGCTGCGCGCGCTGATGCCGTACGCGGCGGCCGAGCTCGCGCGCGGCACGCCGCTGCGCGCCATCGCCTGCCACGTGCTGGGCCTGTACCACGGCCAGTCGGGTGGGCGGCGCTTCCGGCAGATCCTGTCGGACTCGCAGAAGCTCAGGGACGCCGGCCCGGAACTGTTCCTCGAAGCGCTGGAGGCCGTCGAGCCGGTGGCGGTTGACCTGTAGCCCGGCGTTGAGCGCAAGCGAAACCCGGGGCAACCGCTGGGCAAATGGGGTCAGGTCCAATTTCCCGTGCACGGGAAATTGGACCTGACCCGCATTCTCGGGTCCGCCGCGTTGATCAGACTTTCGGCATGTCGTCGGCGATGTAGGCGCGGACGATGCTCTCGAAGTCGGCGTCGGCCTGCATGCCCAGCGCGGGGCCGAGCTTCGGCGCAAAGTTCGCCGGCCAGGTCGAGACGATGCGGTCGATCGCGGGGTCGAACTGCCACTTGACGCGATCGGCGACGGCGTCGCCCGCCACGCGGCGCAGCGCCGCGACCATGTCGCCGACCGCGATCGAGATCCCGGGCACGTTGACCGAGCGCGTGTGCGCGAATGCCGCGGCGGGCGCCTCGTGGCCGACGAGGAGGTTGGCCGACGACCGCGCGCGGCGAGATCACCCACATCCGCGTCGCCGGCGCGACCGGGCAGATCGCGTCGACGCCGGACAGCGGCTCGCGGATGATGCCGCTCGCGAACGACGACGCCGCCTTGTTCGGCTTGCCCGGACGCACGGTGACCGTCGGCAGGCGCAGCGACCGGCCGTCGAGGAAGCCCTTGCGCGTCATGTCGTAGACGAGGTACTCGCCGATCGCCTTCTGCGTGCCGTACGACGCCTGCGGCGTGAGCGGCGCGTCGTCGGGCACGGGGTCCGGCAGCGGCCCGCCGAACACGGCCAGCGAGCTCGTGAACACGAACTTGGGCGGTGCCTTGATCCGGCGGCAGCGCTCGAGCAGCGCGCGGGTCGCGTCGAGGTTGACCCGCATGCCGACGTCGAACTCGGCCTCGGCCTGGCCGCTGACGACGGCGGCGAGGTGGAACACCGTGTCCGTGTCGGGCGTCACCGCGTGCTCGATCACGGCGGGGTCCGCGAGGTCGCCGGCGAGCGCCTCGACGCGCGCGTCGCCGAAATCGGGCGCCTTCACGATGTCGAGCAGCACGACCTTGCGGATCGCGCGCGCCGCGCCGCGCGCGTCGGTGAGGGTGTCGCGCGCGAGCAGCGCACGGGCGAGGCGGGAGCCGAGGAACCCGGCGCCGCCGGTGATCACGATGCGCATGGAATTCTCCTTGGAGTTCGCGGCACCATGATGCGGCAGATCGCGGTGCGTGCCAAATCGCAGGCCGGGAACCGCGGACCGGGAACGGACGTAGCGCGGGTTGAGCGCCGGCGAAACCCGGTTGGGCGGTGCGACCAAGCGCTTCGCGGCGGCGTCCCCCCGGGTTTCGCTCGCGCTCAACCCGGGCTACAATCGGCCGGCAATTCGCGGTCATTCGCGCGGCCCGTTCGGGGCCGCTTCCTTCCCCTTCGCCCGACATCCATGTCCACCGTTACCCCGCCGCGCCGGCTGGTGATCGCCACGCGCGAATCCGCGCTCGCGATGTGGCAGGCCGAGCACATCCGCGCGCGCCTCGCGGCGATGTATCCGGCGTGCGACGTCGGCCTGGTCGGGATGACCACGCAGGGAGACCAGGTCCTCGACCAGCCGCTCGCCGACATCGGCGGCAAGGGCCTGTTCATCAAGGAGCTCGAGGTGGCGATGGCCGAGGGCCGCGCCGACCTCGCCGTCCACTCGCTCAAGGACGTGCCGATGGACATGCCCGAGGGCTTCACGCTCGCGGCGATCGGCGCGCGCGAGGATCCCCGCGACGCGTTCGTCTCCAACCGCTATCTCGATCTCGCGCAGCTTCCGGGCGGCGCGCGCGTCGGCACGTCGAGCCTGCGCCGCGAAGCGCAGCTGCGCGAGCGCGACCCGCTGCTCGAGATCCTGCCGCTGCGCGGCAACGTCAACACCCGGCTGCGCAAGCTCGACGAGGGGCGGTACGACGCGATCATCCTCGCCGCCGCCGGGTTGAAGCGGTTGGGCTTCGGCGACCGGATCGCCTCGGCGCTCGACCCGGAGGAGAGCCTGCCGGCGGTGGGCCAGGGCGCGCTGGCGCTCGAGTGCCGCGCCGACCGTGCCGACGTGATCGCGGCGCTCGCGCCGCTGGGCGATGCCGAGACCACGCTCGCGACGACGGCGGAGCGGGCGTTCTCGCGCGCGCTCTCCGGCAGCTGCCACACGCCGCTCGCCGCGCACGCGGTGCGCCGCCACGGCGAGCTGTGGCTGCGCGGGCTGCTCGCGAGCCGCGACGGCAGCGAAGTGATGCGCGGCGAGCGCGCGGCGCCGGTCGCGGACGCCGCCGCCGCCGCGGCGCTGGGCCTCGCCCTTGCCCACGAGTTCCAGGCGCGCGGCGCCGCCCGCCTCGTCGATGCGTCGTAGCCCGGGTTGAGCGCAGCGAAACCCGGGGCAGTCGCGGCCGGTGCCCTGTCCCCCGGGGTTCACGTCCGTTCATGCAGGCGTGCGTGCTTCGACCCGCAGGGGAATGATGACGCCTCCGACTCCACTCGACGGCGCCGGCATCCTGGTCACGCGCCCCGCGCGGCAGGCGGCCGGGTTCGCGGGCAGGATCGCGGCGCTGGGCGGCCGGCCGGTCATCTTTCCGGCGATCGTCATCCTGCCGCCGGCGGATGCGGCGGCACTCGCGCGCGCGCACGCGGCGCTCGGCGACTACGACTACGCCGTGTTCGTCTCCGCCAACGCGGTCGAATACGGCGTGCCCGATCCCGCGCGCTGGCCGGCGGGGCTCGTCGCCTTCGCGCCGGGTCCCGGCACGGCGCTGGCGCTGGCCGACGCGGGCATCGCCGACGCGCGCGTTCCGGCCGACGAGCTTCGACAGCGAAGGCCTGCTGGCGCTGCCCGAGCTCGCGGCAGCGGAGGGCCGGCGGGTGCTGATCTTTCGCGGCGACGGCGGCCGCGAGCACCTGGGCGAGACGCTGCGCGCGCGCGGGGCCAGCGTCGACTACGTCGCCTGCTATCGCCGCGCTGCGCCGGGCAGCGGCGCGGCCGGGCTCGCCGAGGCGTTCGCGCAGCGGCGCGTCGACGCGGTCACGATCACGGCGAGCGAAGGTCTCGACAACCTGTGGGCGCTCGCCGGCGAGTCGCTGCGTGCGGCGTGGCGCGAGCGCCCCACGTTCGTCCCCCATCCGCGCATCGCCGCGCGCGCCCGCGAGCTCGGCCTGCGGGTCAGTGGAGACGGCCGGCGGCGACGCGGGGCTCATCTCCGGCTTGCTAGAATGGTTCGCCGCGATCATCCACCGAAGAGCACATGACGCCATGACGACCGACATCATCATCACCGCGCCGCTGCCGCCGTTCCTCTACGATCCGCTGAAGGCCGATTACCGCTGCCACGACTATCTGCAGGCCGCGGACAAGGCGGCGTTCCTCGCCGACGCGGGCGCCAGGGTGCGCGGGCTGGTGCAGGGTGGCGGCACCGTCACGCCGACCACGCTGCTGGACGCGCTGCCGAAGCTCGAGATCATCTCGGTGTTCGGCGTCGGCTACGACGGCGTGCCCGTCGACTACTGCAAGGCGCGCGGGCTCAAGGTCGGGCACACGCCCGACGTGCTGACCGACGACGTCGCCGACGTCGCGGTGGGCCTGATCATGATGACCGGGCGCGGCTTCGTGCGCCTGAACCGCTTCGTCCAGGCCGGCCGTTGGCTCAAGGAGGGCATCGAGCTCACGACCAAGCTCGGTGGCCAGACGGTCGGCATCCTCGGCCTCGGGCGCATCGGCAAGGCGATCGCACAGCGGGTCACGGCGATGGGGATGCAGGTCGCCTACACCGGGCGCTCGGCGCAGGACGTCCCTTACCGCTTCATCCCCGGCCTCGAAGCGCTGGCCGCGGCCTCCGATTTCCTGGTCGTCGCCTGTCCCGGCGGCGCCGCGACGAAGAACATCGTCGACGCGAAGGTGCTCGCAGCGCTGGGCAGCAAGGGCACCCTCGTCAACATCGCGCGCGGATCGATCGTCGACGAGCCGGCGCTGGTCAAGGCGCTGCAGGACGGCACCATCAAGGCCGCCGGCCTCGACGTCTTCGCCGACGAGCCGAACGTCCCGGCGCCGCTGCTGGCGATGGACAACGTGGTGCTGCTGCCGCACACCGGCAGCGCGACGCGCGAGACGCGCCAGGCGATGGGCGACCTGTGCCGGGCCAATCTCGACGCCTGGTTCGCCGGGAAGCCGCTGCCGGCGCTGATTCCCGAGCTGCGGAGCTGATTCGCGGCCCCGCGCGATCCGGCGCGCGCGTTGCGCTCACTCGTCGGGGGCCAGCGGCACCGGCGCCTGCCGCGGCGGCCACAACACCAGCAGCATCGCCGCGACGACCAGCGCCAGCGCCGACCACTCGGTCACGCCGGGGTGCTCGCCGAGGACCAGCATCCCGGCGAACACGCCGACGACCGGCACCGGCAGCGACGACATCGACGACACCGCCACCGGGAGCGTGCGCACCAGCGTGAACCACGCCCAGTGCGCGAGCGTGCCGGCGAGGAAGATGTTGTAGCCGATCGCGAACAGCGCGCCGCCGGACGGCAGCGCCAGCGGGCCGGTCGCGAAGAATGGCGCCATCGCGGCCAGCGGGATCCAGCCGAGCAGCATCATCCAGCCCGTCAGCGTGTTCTGCGGCACCGGCGGCTTGAACTTGCGCAGCAGCACGGTGCCGAACGCCCACGACATCGCCGCCGCCACGATCAGCATCGCCGCGGCGGGCGTACGCTGGATGTTGCGGATGTCGTCGCCCAGCAGCAGCGCCATGCCCGCCATGCCGAGCGCCATCCCGGCGATCTTGCGCAGCGACAGCGGCTCGTGCAGCAGCGCCAGCGCGAACAGCACGCTCCAGATCGGCATCGTGTAGGCGAGGATCGCGCTGCGTCCGGCCGGCAGCTGCTGCAGCCCGAACAGGACGAGGCCGTTCCAGCCGGTGATGTTGAACAACGCGAGCACCAGCAGCCTGCCCCAGAGATGGCGCGGGATCCGGATCGAGCCGCCCGAGAGCTTCGACACCGCCAGCATGCCCAGCGCCGCGAACGGCAGCGTCACCGCGCGGAACGTGAGCGGCGCGAGCTCCGCCACGCCGAGCTTCAGCACCGGCCAGTTGCAGCCCCAGACGAGCGTCAACACCGCCACCGGCAGCAGCGACGCGGCGGTGACGTGCGTCAGCGCCGGGGCGGCGGCGCGGTTCAAGCCCGGCTCCCGACGCGCGCGCCGGTGCCGCGCGCGATGCGCTGCGCGCGCCTCACCCGCGGTCCCTCGCCGGCGGCGCCGCCCCGTACTTGCTCTGGTGCAGCGCGCGCGCCTGCGTCACCCAGCCGTCGCGCCGGATGCGTCCGGGAAACTCGTGCAGCCTGGCGTCGAACTCGTCGATGTCGCGCTCGCTCCAGCGGGCGATCTGCCGGTAGGTCGTGACGCCGAGCTGATAGAGCATCCGCTCGAGCACCGGCCCGACGCCGACGATCAGCTTGAGGTCGTCCGGTGCGCCGGGCCCGCCGAGCAGCGGCGGCGGCGCGCTGTTCTCCAGGTCGACGATGATCTGCCGGTAGCGCGCGGTCTCGGCGCGCGCGTCGGCGAGCGCGGGAAACAGGCGCCGGCGCTCGGCGGCGAAATCTGCCAGCTGCGAGAGCGTCGCGTCGCGGCCGGAGAGCGCGCGGCGCAGCGCCGCGGCCTCGCGCTCGTAGCTGCGGACGAGCCGCGCGCGCTCGGCGTCGGCGCCGCCTGCCGGGTCCGTTGCCGGCGGCGTCGCGGCTGGCCGGCAATGCCGCGGGCGCCGACGATGCGACCGGCCCCGGGAGCGCGGCCGGCGCCGCGGCGACGATCGTCCCGGATCCGGGCGCGGCCGGCGCGCGGTCGCGCCGCGCGCGTCCGATCAGGTAGCCGAGACCGAGCGCGAGCGCAAACGCCACCAGGACGAGGATCAGGTACACGGCGATGACGGGGGGCGGGAGCGGGAGGACGATATCGTCGCGTGGGTGCCGGTCGTGGCCGCCCGGGCACGGACCGGCGTTGCGCGGCGGCATCCTGCGGATTGTAGTCCCGCCCGTCCGTCACGGCCAATCTGCGGCGACCGGGTTTCCCCCTGCTAGAATCGGGCAGGAGACGTCCACACGCCACCGCCGCCCATGTCCGCTTCGACCGATTCTCCCGCGCCGCTGCCCGGCGATGGCGCTGCCGGCGCGGCGGTGCCGCCCGCGGCGGGCCCGTCCGAGCGGGCAGCGCCCTCCGACGGGCCGCCGGAAGCCGCGCGCGGCGCCCGCCCCGGGGGGCGGGCGCGGCTGATCGCCGGAGGGGTGGTGGCGCTGGTGATCGTCTTGGCGCTCGCGAGCTGGCTGGATGCGCGGCGCACGCAGCAGGCGCTGCGCGAGGAGGTCGCGCAGCGCCTGGCCGGGATCGAGACGACGACGCGGGCCACGGCCGCGGCGCAGACCCAGCTCAGCGCCGACCTGCGCGACGCGCTGGCAAAGCTCACGCTGCTGGAAGCACGGGTCGCCGAATCGCAGTCGCAGCAGGCGTCGCTGGAGGCGCTGTACCGGGACCTCGCGCCGTCGCGCGACGAGATCGCGCTCACGGAGATCGAGCAGGTGCTGCTGGTCGCGAGCCAGCAGCTGCTGCTCGCCGGCAACGTGCAGTCCGCGCTGGCCGCGCTGCAGCTCGCCGACGCGCGGCTGCAGCGTCTCGAGCGGCCGCAGTTCCTGCCGCTGCGCCGGGCGCTGACCCGCGACATCGATCGGCTGAAGGCGATGCCGTTCGTCGACATCGCCGGCATGACGCTCAAGCTCGACCAGGCGATCGCGGCGGTCGGCGCGCTGCCGCTGGCGATGGACGAGCGGCTGCCGGCGGCGCCCGCGCCCGCCGGCGCCGCGGCGCCGGCAGACGAGCCGAATTGGCAGCGCGTGCTGCGCGAAGCCTGGGCCCAGATCCGGCAGCTGGTGCGCGTGGAGGTCGCCGACCGGCCGGCAGCGCCGCTGCTGCTGCCGCCGCAGCAGTACTTCCTGCGCGAGAACCTGAAGCTGCGGCTGTTGTCGGCGCGCGTGGCGCTGCTCAACCGCGACGATGCCAGCTACAAGTCCGACCTCGCCGCGGCCCAGACCTGGGTGAAGCTGTATTTCGACACCCGTGCCAAAGCGGTCCAGACGACGCAGGCGACGCTGAAGCAGCTGGCGGCGACGCCGATGGGCCGCGACCTGCCGGACCTCGCCGGCAGCCTCGAGGCGCTGCGCGTGCTGCGCCTCGCGCAGGAGCGCGCGCCGGCGCCCGGCGCCGACCGCGCCGCCCCGGCGGCGCCCCGGTCCGCACGCTGACCGGCCGGCGCCCCGTGCGCATCCTGTTCTGGTTCCTCCTGCTCGCGGCCGCCGCCGTCGGCGTCGCGCTGGCCACACGGCTCACCGCCGGCTACGTGCTGTTCGTCGCGCCACCCTATCGCATCGAGCTGTCGCTGAACCTGTTCCTGCTGCTCGTCGTGGCGGGCTTCGCCGGGTGCTACGTGCTGCTGCGCGTGATCGGGCGCGCGATGCAGGTGCCGGACCAGGTGCGCGCCTATCGCCGGCGCCGGCAGCACGAGCGCGCGCGGGCGCGCCAGGACGCCGCCGTCGTCGCGCTGCTCGAGGGACGCTACGGCCGCGCGCGCCAGTTCGCCGAGGAGGCGCTCGCCATTCCGCAGTCGTCGGGGCTCTCCGCGCTGGTGGCCGCGCGCGCGGCGATCGAGACCCGCGATTTCGACGTCGCGGAGAAGCTGCTGGCGCGGCCGGATGCGGAAGTCGCGAGCCTCGCCGTGCCGCGGCTGATGCTCAAGGCGGAGATGCGGCTCGAAGCCGGCCAGCCCGGCGAGGCGCTCGCCCAGCTGCAGGTGCTGCGCAAGGAGGCCGGCGCGCACACCGCGGCGCTGCGCCTGGAGCTCAAGGCGCTGCAGGCGGCGGGCCGCTACGCCGACGTTCCGCCGCTGCTCGACCAGCTGGTCAAGCGCAAGGTGTTCTCCGCCGGCGAAGCCGACCTGCTGCGCGCGGTCGCGCACGCCGAGGTTCTCGGCCAGTGCGGCAGCGACGGCGCGCGCCTGCGGGCCTACTGGTCGCGCCTGTCCGACGCGGACCAGCGGATGCCCCGGATCGCCGCGGCGGGCGCGCGCGGATTCATGGCGCTCGGCGCCGACCGCGAGGCGGCGGACATCGTCGCCCGCAGTCTCGAGCGCCACTGGGAACCGGATCTCGCGCTGCTCTACGCGCAGTGCGAGCCGGCGGACGCGACGCGGCAGCTCGAGCAGGCCGAAGCCTGGCTCAAGCACCACAACCAGGACGCGAAGCTGCTCCACGCGCTCGGCGTCCTCTGCGAGCGGCAGCAGCTCTGGGGCAAGGCGCAGACGTATCTCGAGGCCAGCCTCGCGCTGGACGACGCCTGGCGCACGCGGGTCGCGCTGGGGGAGCTGCTCGCGCGGCTGGGCCGCAGCGAGGAAGCGACCCCGCATCTCGCCGCCGCGCTCAAGCTCGCGCTGGCCGAGCTCGGCGAGTCACCGCCGCGCAAGCCGCAACCCGACAATCCGTAGGAAAATGGGGTCAGGAAAATGGGGTCAGGTCCAATTTCCCGAGGGAAATTGGACCTGACCCCATTTCCTGACCCCATTTCCGGGGGTTACGAGGTGGCGGGCGGAGCGGTCTCGGCGGCGTAGGTGAAGCTGTCGGCGAAGAACTCCTCCGGCGGCAGCCGGCGCGACGCGACGAAGGTGGCGCGCGCGACGTCGACCATCGCCGGCGCGCCGCAGGCGTAGACCTGATAGCCGGACAGGTCGTCGAAATCGTCGAGCACCGCCTGGTGGACGAACCCGGTGCGGCCGGGCCAGGCGTCGTCGGGCGCGGGCTCCGAGAGCACGGGGATGAACGTGAAGTTGCGACTGGCCTGCTGCCACTGCCCGGGCAGCTCCGGCAGGTACAGGTCGCGCTTCGCCCGCGCGCCCCAGTAGAGCACCATCGGCCGGCCGTGGGCGTGGTGCAGCGCGTGCTCGATCATCGCCTTGATCGGCGCGAAGCCGGTGCCGCCGGCGACCAGGATGATCGGCTTGTCGGAGTTCTCGCGCAGGTAGAACGAGCCGAACGGCCCTTCCAGGCGCAGGATCTCGCGGCCCTTGAACTGGTTGAACAGCTGGTCGCTGAAGAAGCCGCCCGGAATGTGGCGCACGTGCAGCTCGAGCAGTGCGTCGTCGTGCGGCGGGCTGGCCAGCGAAAAGCTGCGCCGCCGGCCGTCCTTCAGCAGGAACTCGACGTACTGCCCCGGCAGGTATTGCAGCCGCTCGTTGGCCGGGAGCTTGAGCCTGACGATCGCCACGTCGGGCGCCGGCTTGGCGATCGACTCGACCCGGCAGGGCAGGCGCCTGATCTGCAGGTCGCCGGCGCGGCGCACCTCCTTCACCTCGATCTCGAGATCGGTCAGCGGCTTCGCGCAGCAGAACAGCGCGAGCCCTTGCGCCTTCTCGTCGTCGGTGAGCGTGGTCGACTGGTGCGCGCCGTAGTCGACGGTGCCGGAGAGGATCCTGCCCTTGCACGAGCCGCAAGCCCCGTTGCGGCACCCGTACGGCAGCATCAGGTCGGCGCTCATCGCGGCGGTCAGCACGCTGTCGTCGTCGTCGCACGCGAACGTGTGGTTGCTCGGCTTTATGGTAATCTGGTGTGGCATGAAATCTGGGCTCGGGTCGTTGCCGGAAACGCCTGGCAGTCGGGTTGTCGCCATCGGTGCCGCACGAGACGCGGATCCGGCCGAAAGCGTGGATTCCAATACGATGCGGACGGCGGCGGAGTGATCAGGGTCTTGCTGATTGGTTGCGGCGACGTCGCGCTGCGCACGGCCGGTCTGCTCCGGGGGAGGGCCCGACTCTACGGGCTCACCCGCAGCCCCGACGACGCCCCCAGGCTGCGCGCCCACGGCATCGTTCCGATTGTAGGCGATCTCGACCGTCCGGCGACGCTCGACCGCCTGCGCGCGGCGCCGTTCGCGGTCCTGCATTTCGCGCCGCCGCCCTCCGAGGGCCGCGACGATCCCCGCACCCGCGGGCTGATCGCGGCGCTGGCGCGGGCGCGCAGCATACCACAGCGGTTCGTCTACATTTCCACGTCGGGCGTCTACGGCGACTGCGCCGGCGCGCGGGTGGCCGAGACGCGCCCGCGGCGCGCGCAGACGCCGCGCGCACGGCGCCGGGTCGCGGCCGAGGACCGGCTGCGGGAATGGGCGAAGCACCACGGCGTCGCGCTCGCGATCCTGCGCGCGCCCGGCATCTACACCGAGACCCGGCTCCCGGTGGAGCGCCTGAAGCACGGCACGCCCACGCTCGCCCCCGAGGACGACGTCTACACCAACCACATCCACGCCGACGACCTCGCGCGCGCGACGGTGGCCGCGCTGTTCCGCGCGAAACCCAACCGCGCGTACAACGTCACCGACGACGCCGAGATGAAGATGGGCGGCTGGTTCGACGCCGTCGCCGACGCCTTCCACCTGCCGCGTCCGCCGCGCGTGTCGTGGGAGGAGGCCGAGCAGCGCATCGCGCCGATGCTGCTGTCGTTCATGAGCGAGTCGCGCCGGCTGTCCAACGCGCGGATGAAGCGCGAGCTGCGCGTCCGGCTGTGCCATCCCGACCCGCGGCAGCTCCTCGACGCCGTCGCGCCGCGCGGCCTGCGCAAGCAGCTCGCGCTGCCGTTGTAATCCGATGAGCGACGCACGCGCGCCGGCCCGGGCCGCTGGCAGGCGATCGTCGCGCGCCTCGACGCCTACGAGCGGCTGATCCGCCTCGACAAGCCGATCGGCATCCTGCTGCTGCTGTGGCCGACGCTGACCGCGCTGTGGATCGCGGCGCGCGGCCGGCCGACGGTGGAGCTGCTGCTCGTCTTCACGGTGGGCACGACGCTGATGCGCTCGGCCGGCTGCGCGGTCAACGACTGGGCCGACCGCGGCTTCGACGCGCACGTCAAGCGGACCGCGGAGCGCCCGCTGGCCGTCGGCGAGATCGCGCCGTGGGAGGCGCTCGCCGTCGGCGCGCTGCTCGCGTTCTGCGCCTTCCTGCTGATCCTCGGCGTCAACCGGACGACCATCCTGCTGTCGCTGCCGGCGCCGGCGATCGCGTTCGCGTATCCGTTCTTCAAGCGCTTCTTCGCGCTGCCGCAGGCGTTTCTCGGCATCGCCTTCTCGTTCGGCATCCCGATGGCGTTCGCCGCGGTGCTGGACGCGGTGCCGCCGATCGCGTGGTGGCTGCTGCTGCTCAACCTGTTCTGGGTGATCGCCTACGACACCGAGTACGCGATGGTCGACCGCGACGACGACCTGCGGCTCGGCCTGCGGACCTCGGCGATCGCGTTCGGGCGCTTCGACGTGGCCGCGGTGATGGCCTGCTACGCGGTCTACCTCGGCGGCATGGCGTGGGTCGGCGCCGCGCGCGGCTTCGGCCCGCTGTACTACTGCGGACTTGCCGCGGCGCTTGCCTGCGCGCTGTGGCACTGGAAGCTGATCCGCACGCGCACGCGCGAAGGCTGCTTCCGGGCGTTCCTGCACAACCACTGGCTCGGGCTCGCGGTGTTCGCCGGCGTGGCGCTGGACTTCGCGGTCCGGGCGCGCGCGTGGCCGCGTCTGTGACGCCCGCGGCGTCCGGCGCCGGCGCGCGCGGCGGGACGCGCACGCCGAAGGTTGCGCCGCCGCCGGCTGCGCGCAAGCGCGGTCTCGCGCCGGTGCTCGCGCGCGACGCCCGGGTGCTGATCCTCGGCAGCTTTCCGGGCGAGGCGTCGCTCGCCGCGCGGCAGTACTACGCGCACCCGCGCAACCACTTCTGGGCGCTGCTCGGCGCGGTGCTGGGCGAACCGCTGGCCGCGCTCGACTACCGCGCGCGGCTCGCGCGCCTCGCCCACCATCGGATCGGGCTGTGGGACACCATCGTCGCCTGCGAGCGCCGCGGCAGCCTCGACGGCGCGATTCGCAACGCCGAGCGCGGCGAGCTCGCCCGCGTGCGCCGGTGCGCGCCCGCGCTGGTGCTCGTGGGCTTCAACGGCAGGACCGCCGCGCGCGCCGAGCCGGTGTGGCGCGCGGCGGGCTACGCGACGCTGGTGCTGCCTTCGTCGTCGCCGGCGTACACCCGCCCGCTGGCCGAGAAGCTCGCCGCGTGGCAGGCGCTCGGCGCGGCATTGCGGGATCGCGGCTGACCAGCGGGTGCCGATGCGCGCGACGACACTCGCGATGGCCGCGGCCGCGCTGCTCGCCGCCGGGGCCGCCTCGGCGGCGCTGCCGCCATCGGAGCGGGTGACGTTCGACTCGCTCGATCGCGACGCGGCCGGCGCGCCGGTGCGGATCACGGCGCTGCTGTACAAGCCGGAGGGCGCGCCGCCGGCGGCAGGCTTCGCCGCGGTGATCGCGCTGCATGGCTGCGGCGGGCTGTACAGCGCCCGCCCGGGACGCGAGGACCGGTTGTCGGGGCGCCACGCCGCGTGGGCGCAACGCCTGCTCGGCGACGGCTACGCGGTGCTGTTTCCCGACAGCTTCAACCCGCGGGGCAGGCGCCAGGTGTGCACGATCAAGCCGAGCGAGCGCGGCATCAATCCGACGCGAAGGCGCCTCGACGCGCTGGGCGCGCTGGCGTGGCTGGCGACGCACGCCGGCGTCGACGGCCGGCGCATCGCGCTGCTGGGCTGGTCGCACGGCGGGTCGACGACGCTCGCCGCCGTCAACGCGCGCGACGCCGAAGTCATCGCATTCCGGGCGGCGCCGGGGGCGCCGCCGTTCTTCCGCGCGGCGGTCGCGTTCTATCCCGGCTGCGGCCGGTCGCTGCGCTCGGACGAGCGCTGGCAGCCGGGCGCGCCGCTGGAAATCCACATCGGCACCGCCGACGACTGGACCCCCGCCGCGCCGTGCATCGCGCTGGCCGGGCTGCACCGGGTGCGCGGCGATCCGCTCGACCTCTACCTCTACCCCGACAGCTATCACGGCTTCGACGGTCCCGGCAAAGGCCTCGTCGTGCGCAAGGACGTGGCGACCGGGGTGAATCCGGCGCAGGGCGTCACCGTCGGCCCGAACCGCGAGGCCGCGGCCGAGGCCGTCGCCCGGACGAGGGCGTTCCTGCGCGCCCGCCTTGCCCCGCTGCCGGCCGCGGCGGGCCGGGCGCCGAAGGATCCCGCGGCGCGCGGCTGAATCGGCGGGCGGCGGGTCCTTCGCCGATCCGGCGGACAGCGTGCGGACCAGCGTAACATCGTCGACACCGTCGACGCGCGGAGGAACGAGTTGGACCAGCTGCATCTGATCAACGTGTTCGTCGCGGTGGTCGACGCGGGCGGGTTCGCGGGCGCCGCGCGCAGGCTCGGCATCTCGCCGCCGGCGGTGACGCGCGCGGTCGGCGAGCTCGAGAGCCACCTGGGCGTGCGGCTGCTGACGCGCACGACGCGGGTGGTGCGCGTCACCGAGGCCGGCGCGCGCTACGCCGAGGATTGCCGGCGCGTACTCGCCGGGCTGGCCGAAGCCGATCGGTCGGCGAGCGGCGCGCACGGCTCGCCGCACGGTCGCCTGACGCTGACGGCCCCGGTATTGTTCGGGTGCAGGTTCGTCACGCCCATCGTCACCGAGTATCTGCAGCGCTACCCCGAGGTCAGCGCCGCCTGCTGGTTCCTGGACCGGGTGGTCAACATGATGGACGAGGGCGTGGACGTCGCCGTGCGCATCGGCGAGCTGCCGGACTCGTCGATGCAGGCCATCCGCGTGGGCACCGTGCGCCGCGTGGTCTGCGCGTCGCCCGGCTATCTGGCGCGGCGCGGAACCCCGCGAACCCCCGGCGACCTCGCCGCGCACACCGTCATCTGCGCCAGCGCTGTGACGCCGACGCCCGAATGGCGAATGGCGGAAGACGGTCGAGCCGCGCGTGGTGAAGGTGCAGCCGCGCATGATCACGACGACCAACGATGCGGCCGTGGCGGCCGCCGCGAGCGGCTTCGGCCTGACGAGGCTGCTGTCCTACCAGGTGGCAGAGGAAGTGCGCGACGGGTAGACTGGTGACGATCCTCACCGAATTCGAGCCGCCCGCGCTGCCGGTGACCCTGCTGCATTGCGAAGGCCGGCACGCGTCGCCCAAGGCGCGAGCCTTTCTGGACCTGGCGATCGAGCGGCTGCGCGCCGATCCGGCGCTGCACTGAAGCGTCGGCGACGATCCCGGCCCCAATCCGGCGACGATCGCCGGACCTCGGATTTCCGGCTCTCGCAGTCGATGGCGATGACGACGCAGAACGCCTGCCGCTGCTTGGCGCGATTCAGGTTCCGCAGAACGTGCGGTAGCGTGCCGTCACGGCGGCCGGCGCCGGCTCGGCGTACGGCGCGAGTTCCACCGTCTCGTCGTACGGCCGCCGCGAGCGCGTCGAGCAGCCGCTCGAAGGGCGCGAGGTCGCCGTCGTCCGATGCAGCCGCCAATGCTTCCTCCACGCGATGGTTGCGCGCGATCACCAGGGGATTGACGCCGCGCATCGCGCCGGCGCGCGCGATGCCGGCCGTCGTCGCGCCATGGTCGGCGCCTTCGTCCTCGCCGGCGCAGCGCGAGCGCCAGCGCGCGAGCCATTCGTCGGGTGCGCGCGCGTCGGCGAACAGCGCGCGCAGCGGCGCCTCGTCGCCGGCGGCGGCGTCGGCGAGGCGCCGCCAGCCGAGGGTGAAATCGACCTGTCCGGCATGAAGCAGCGTCAGCCAGTCCTCCGCCAGCGCGGCATCGGCGCTCTCGTCGTCGGGGTCGCTGCGGCGCAGCCCGAGCTTGGCGCGCTGTCCGCGAAGCAGGTGCCGGCGGTAGCGCGCCGGGAACCCGCGGACGACCTCGGTGGCCATCGCCACCGCCTCGTCGGAATCGTCGGCCAGCAGCGGCAGCAGCGCCTCGGCGAGGCGGGCGAGGTTCCAGCCCGCGATGTCGGGCTGGTTGCCGAAGGCGTAGCGGCCGTGGTGGTCGATGGAGCTGAACACCGTGGCGGGGTCGTAGGCCTCCATGAAGGCGCACGGTCCGTAGTCGATCGTCTCGCCGGAGATCGTCATGTTGTCGGTGTTCATCACCCCGTGGATGAAGCCCACGTTCATCCACTGCGCGACCAGCGCCGCCTGCCGCTCCGCCACCGCCTCGAGCAGCGCCAGGAAAGGCTGCGCCGCGGCGGTGCCCGCACCGTGCCGCGCGATCGCGTATTCGGCGAGCTGCCGCAGGCGCTCGACCTCGCCGCGCGCGGCGAAGTATTCGAAGGTCCCCACTCGGAGGTGGCTCGCCGCGACGCGCGTCAGGATCGCGCCGGGCAGCGCCTGCTCGCGGAAGACCGGCTCGCCCGTCGCGACGACGGCGAGCGCGCGGGTGGTGGGGATGCCCAGCGCGTGCATGGCCTCGCCGAGCAGCACCTCGCGCAGCATCGGCCCGACGGCGGCCTTGCCGTCGCCCCCGCGGGCGAACGGCGTGCGGCCCGAGCCCTTGAGGGCGATGTCGCGGCGGCGTCCCTCCCGATCGATCACCTCGCCGAGCAGCACCGCGCGGCCGTCGCCGAGCTGCGGCGAGAACCCGCCGAACTGGTGGCCGGCGTAGGCCTGCGCCAGCGGCTCGGCGCCGTCGGGCAGCGTGTTGCCGGCGAAGATCGCGGCGCCCGCGGGGCCGTCGAGCGTCGCGGCGTCGAGCCCGAGCTCTTCGGCCAGGCCGCGATTGAGGAAGAGCAGCTGCGGCGCCGGCACGGCGACCGGCTGCCAGGGCACGTAGAGCCCCGTGAGCTCGCGCGCGTACGAATTGTCGAAGCGGAATGCGGCGGTCGAAGGCATGGGCGGAAGGGCAGAGGCGGCCCCCGAGTTTGCCACACCCGCCGGCAACCTCTTCCCGAAGCCCGCTCCGGCGGCAGTGGCCGGCGGTGCCCCACCCGGCTCGAACGGGTCGATTGCCGCGCCGCTGTGGTGCCGCCGCCTCACCGCCGACGGGAATAGGCTCCGCGATTGATTCGCCTGTCCGTCTCTTGAATGATTGGACGAGAAGATCGACAAACACCTTCACGCGTGAGTGCGCATGACGCTGGGGAAATACCGCGTAGATGTCGGCGTCGGGCGTCTGGTATTGCGGCAGGACCTGCACGAGGCGGCCGCTGCGAAGATGGCGCTCGATGTCCATTCGGCGCGCATGGAGGATGCGTGACGTCAGCGCCAAGTTCACGGCAATCTCCCCGTCATTGGTAGTCAGGTTTCACGTGTCTTGACCACTTCCGCGCGTTGCCTGCGTGCGTGCCCGCTGGAAAGGCGCAGACGCCGTAGGCTTCTTCTCCTGGCGGATGCCGATGCAGTTGTGCCGGGCGAGGTCGTGCGGGAACTCGGTTCGCCGCGACGGGCCAGATATTCCGGCGACGCACAGAGCAAGCGCCTGTTGGGTGCAATGCGCAGAGCCACCACCGGGCATCCGGTGGCGCTCCGAACCTGATGTACAGGTCGAACTCGTCGTCGGTCAACACCGGCGGATTGACGGACAGCTGCAGCTGCACGTCGAGATGAGGGTACTTGCGGACGAAGCGGGAGATGATCGGTGCGATGTGGACGCGCCGAAACCGAGCGTTGCGTTCACCCGCAGCAGTCCCCTGGGCGTCACCTTCGATATCCCCAGCAGTTGCGTCAGATGGTGGATCTCGCTGAGGATGCTTCGGGCGTGCCTGACGCAGAGTTCCCCTTCCGGCGTGAGGCTCATGCGCCTCGTCGTTCTGTTCACCAGAGGCGTGCCGACCCGTGACTCCAGCTTGGCGAGCCGCTTGCTTACGGCGGGTGTGGAAATGCCAGCTCCCGCCGGCGCGCTGAGGCTGCCTGCTGCGGCGAGGGTGGCGAGAAAGCCAGGTGGCGGGTTGGACGTGATACTCATGTGAGTCTGATTGTTAAGCAAGGGTAACAATAGATTACTCGCGCCGTCCGGGTCGTTCGTCCAGACGCTAGAATGGTGTTCGAAAGCATCGTCGCGTCGGCGTTTTCCGAAGGAGTCAAGCCATGAAGAGGTTTCGCATCGCCACGATTCCGGGAGATGGAGTCGGCAAGGAAGTCGTGCCGGCAGGCAGGCAGCTGCTCGAAACCCTGGCGGCGGACGGCTCGCTGCGCTTCGAATTCGAGGACTTCGACTGGGGCGCCGACTACTACCGCAGGCACGGCGTGATGATGCCGGAGGACGGCCTGGACGCACTGCGCGACAAGGATGCCATCCTGTTCGGGTCGGCCGGCGACCCGCAGCGTCCCCGATCACATCACGCTGTGGGGCCTGCGGCTGAAGATCTGCCAGGGCTTCGACCAGTACGCCAACGTTCGCCCAACGCGCATTCTTCCGGGCATCGATGCTCCACTCAAGCGCTGCAGGGTCGAGGACCTGGACTGGGTCATCGTGCGCGAGAATTCCGAGGGCGAATACGCGGGTGTAGGCGGCCGGGTCCACCGCGGCCACCCGATCGAGGTCGCCACCGACGTGTCGATGATGACGCGCGCAGGCGTCGAACGCATCATGCGCTTCGCCTTCAAGCTCGCGCGATCCCGTCCGAGAAGGCTCCTGACCGTCATCACCAAGAGCAACGCACAACGCCATGCCATGGTGATGTGGGACGAGATCGCAGCGCAGATCGCGAAGGAGTTCCCCGACGTCAGCTGGGACAAGGAACTGGTCGACGCGGCCACCGCCCGCATGGTCAACCGCCCGGCGAGCCTGGATACCCTCGTCGCGACCAACCTGCACGCGGACATCCTCTCGGACCTGGCTGCGGCGCTGGCCGGAAGCCTGGGCATCGCGCCCACCGCCAACATCGACCCGGAGCGCCGCTACCCTTCGATGTTCGAGCCGATCCACGGCTCGGCATTCGACATCATGGGCAAGGGGCTGGCCAATCCCATCGGCACCTTCTGGTCGGTGGCGATGCTGCTCGATCACCTGGGTGAAGCCGACGCCGCGAAACGCGTCATGCAGGCCATCGAGCACGTCACGGCCGATGCCGCCCTGCACACGCGCGATCTCGGTGGCACGGCAACCACGGCCGATGTCACCCGGGCCGTGTGTCGGGAAATCGAGTCGACGAAGAAACGCGCGGCGGCCTGATCTGCAGGTCGATCGGCACCGGAAGCTGCAAAGGCGACGTTCCTGCAGTCTTGCAATTGCACCGAGCCGCAAATACAGTGAGAGAGTGTCATGCCGAACCCAGCGTCCGACTGGCGCGGCCCGCGATCCAAGTGAAGGTCGAATTCGAGATGTATCACCACGAGGAGAACCACCCATGAGACGTTTCCACAGGACCGTTGCATTTGGCCTGATCGGTGCCGCCGCAATTGCCGCGGGCGTGGCCGCCGCCGCCTATCCGGACAAGACGATCAACTACATCATCCCCTTCGGTCCGGGCGGCGAATCGGACATTTCCGCGCGCCTGCAGGAGCCATACTTCAAGAAATTCACCGGCCAGTCGGTGGCGATCCAGTACAAGCCCGGTGCCGGCGGCGCCGCGGCGTGGTCGCAGATCAACTCCGCGCCCGGCGACGGCTACACCATCATCGGCACCAACCTGCCGCACATCATCCTGCAGCCGCTGCAGAAGGACGTGGGCTACAAGACCGCGGAGATCGCCACGGTCTACTGGTTCCACTACACGCCGGATGCGATCATCGTCACCGCCGACAGCCCGATCAAGTCGCTCGAGGATCTCATCGCGGCTGCGAAGAAGACGCCCGGGCTGCTGACCTTCAGCGGTTCGGGCACGAACTCCGCCAATCACCTGGCGCAGCAGCGCTTCGACAAGATGGCCGGGATCAAGACGACCTACATTCCGGCGAAAGGAACCGGTGCATCGAACGCGGCGCTGCTGGGCAAGCACGTCTCCGGCGCGTTCAGCTACTCGACCGTCGGAACCCAGCTGGGCGCGCAGGTGCGCTGCCTGGCGATCGCGGCCGAAAAGCGCCACCCGGCGCTGCCGGACTGCCCGACGTTCAAGGAAAAGGGCTTCGACCTCGTCAGCGGCGCCTATCGCGGCGTCGGCGTGCCCAACACCACGCCCAAGGCCACGCAGCAGGCGGTCTCCGACCTGATCGGCAAGATCAACCACGACCCGGCCTTCATCAAGGCGATGGAGGACAAGGGCTTCGCCATGGTCGACGTGGGCCTGGCGGACATGCCGGCGTTCATGGCCAAGCAACAGAAGGTGTACGAGGAAATCGCCCACGACATGGGCATCGTCAAGAAGTAGGCGTTCGCGCCGCCGCGGTGCCGCCGCGCGCGGCGCCGCGGCGCTTCCCATCCGCGCGCGGCCGTTGCCGGGGCCGCGCGCGACACCAGACCAGGACCTGAACGATGCCGGGCATCGAGTTTCTGCTCGCCGCGCTCACTCCGTTCAACATCGTGCTGGCCGTTGCGGGCGTCATCGCCGGGACGGCGATCGGCGCGCTGCCGGGGCTCACTGCCACGATGGCGATCGCGGTGCTGATCCCTTTCACCTTCGGCATGCCCGCCGCGTCCGGGCTGATCGCGCTGGGCGCCATCTACACCGGCGCCATCTACGGCGGCGCCTACGCCGCGATCCTGCTCAACACGCCCGGTACCCCCTCCGCCATCGCGACGACCTTCGACGGGTATCCCATGGCCAAGCGCGGTGACGGCGACCTCGCGGTCACGCTCGCGTGCATCGCTTCGGTGACGGGCGGCCTCGTGGGCGCGACGTTCCTGCTGATGCTGGCCCCGCCGCTGGCGCGCTTCGCGCTCGCCTTCGGTCCCGTCGAATACTTCTGGCTGGCGCTGTTCGGGCTCAGCCTCATCGCGAGCCTTTCCGAGGGCAGCCTGCTCAAGGGCCTGGTCGGCGGTGCGGCCGGGCTTCTCCTGGGGACCGTGGGGCTGGCCGAGGTGGGCGGCGACATCCGCTACGTCGGCGACTACAATGCGCTGCTCGGCGGCATCGACGTGATCGCGGCACTGATCGGGCTGTACTGCGTGCCCGTGCTCATCGACCTCGTGGCCACGCCCGACCCGCATCTCAAGCTCGACGCATCAGGTGGCCGGCTTCCGCCTGCGCGAGGCCGCGTCGATAGCGTGGCGGTCGCGCTTCAATCTCGTGCGCAGTTCCGTCATCGGCACCCTGGTGGGCATCCTGCCCGGCGCCGGCGGCTCGATCGCCTCGCTGGTCTCCTACTCGGAGGCGCGCCGCGTGGCCAAGGATCCGCGCCGCTTCGGCACCGGAGAACCCGACGGCATCATCGCCTCGGAATCCGCGAACAATGCGACCGTCGGCGGCGGCTTCATTCCGACGCTCGTGCTCGGCATTCCGGGAACGCCCGCCGACGCCGTGATACTGGGCGCGCTCCTGGTGCAGGGCATCCGCACCGGCCCCACGCTCTTCCTGGAGCAGGGCAAGATCGTCTACACCTTCATCTACGGGCTGTTTCTCGCGACGGTGCTGATGCTGCCCATCGGGCTGGTCATCGGCCGCTACGCGTTCAAGTCCATCGTCAACATTCCCAAGGCGGTGCTCGTGCCGTCGGTGGCCATGCTCACCGTTCTGGGCAGCTACGCGGTGAACAACAACGTGGAGCAGGTCCAGCAGATGGTGGTGATCGGCATCTTCGGCTGGATTGCGGCGCGCTTCGGCTTCACCGCTTCGCCCATCGTGCTCGGTCTCATCCTCGGGACGATCGCGGAGTCGGGGTTCGTGCAGGGCTATCTCATCGGCAACGCGCGCGGCCAGCCGATCTCCGAATTCTTCACGCGGCCGATTTCGCTCGGGATCATCGCCTTCATTCTGCTCGGGCTCGGCTATCCCCTGCTCAGCGCGCGGATGCGCAAACGGAGCACGTCCAGTGAATGAGAACCCGCGTCGCGACATTCCCGGGATCGCAGGCTCGGCGGTCTTCATCGTCGTCGGCGTGCTCGCGTTCTGGGGCGCGCGCGATTTTTCGCCCCTGGGCTCGGTCTTCCCGCGCACGATGGCGGTCGCGATGGTCGTGTTCGCGGCGGCCTACATCGCGATGGCGCTGCTGCGCCCGACCGCCCCGGCGGCGATGCCGACAGGCTCGCTTTGGCGGCGCGGCGCCGCCATGGCGGTGCTGCTCGCGTGGGCGTTTCTTCTCGGGCGTGTCGGATTCCTCGCGACCAGCGTAGCCGCCTATACCGCACTCCTGGTGATCGCGAACTACGATCGCTGGACGCCGCGCACGGCCGTCATCTACGCCGCGGCGGGCGCGCTGGTCCTCGGCGGACTGTACTGGGTATTCCACCAGGTGCTGCAGGTGCCGCTGCCCGAAGGCGTGCTGCTTTGAGCGCGGCACCGGGGCGACCACCCGGGCCGCGTCCACTTCACGGGATCGTGGCCCTGATCGTCACGATAGCTCTCCTCGGCGGATGCGCGACGCGACCCGTCAATACCCAGCTCGGCCACTTCGACCCGAACAAGCCGTACCGAATCGAGCGCCGGTTCGCAACGGCCGAGGACGACGCGACGCTGGTCATCCTCGCCTTCTCCGGCGGGGGCACCCGCGCGGCCGCGTTCTCCTATGGGGTGCTGGAAACCCTGCGCGACATGGAGGTCACCACCAAGAGCGGCCGCAAGGTCCGCGTGCTCGACACCGTCGACGTGATCACGGGGATCTCCGGCGGGAGCTTTACCGCGCTGGCGTTCGGTCTCTACGGCGACGAGCTCTTCGATATCTACGAAACAAGCTTCCTCAAGCGCAACGTGCAGGGCGGGCTCGTTCAGCGGGCCCTGAATCCGTTCAACTGGCCGTCGCTCGCATCCAGCCGCTGGGGCCGCTCCGAGCTCGCCGCAGACATGTACGACGAGATCCTGTTCAAGGGCGCGACGTTCAACGACCTGAAACGCGACGGGCCGCGGATCCTGGTAAGCGCGACCGATCTTGCCGACGGGACGCGGCTCACCTTCAACCCCGAGAATTTCGACGTGCTGTGCGTGGACCTGTCGGGCATCCGCCTGGCGCGCGCTGCGGCGGCGTCCTCGGCGGTCCCGGTCGTCCTCTCGTCGATCACCATCGACAACTACGGCGGCACCTGCGGCTATCGCCCGCCGCCGTGGGCGGAGGTGTTCCTCGAAAACCCGGATCCGCCCCGGCCGGCTGCGCGCACGGTGAAGCGACTGCAGGAACTGCAGGCGTTCGCCGACCGCAATCACCGCCCCTACCTTCACCTCGTCGACGGCGGCGTCTCGGACAACGTCGGAATGCGCGGCGTCCTCGACGTGCTGTCGACGTTCGAATCGCTGCACGCGGCGGGGCTGAAGACGCCGTACGATCACGTGCGGAACATCTTCATCTTCGTCGTCAATTCGCTGGCGACGCCGCCGAACGACTGGGATCTGCACGAGAACCCCCCGGGCTCTTCGACGTGCTGATCAAGGCGACCGGCGACGCCGATCGACCGCTATTCCTACGACACCGTGGAAACGTTGCGGGACATCCAGGCGCGCTGGGCTCGTTGCGCGAGATCCGCGACGCCATCAAGCCCTATCCGGCGCTCGGCGACAAGCTTCCTGCCGTCGTGCGTGCTCCCGACATCAACATCCGCGTCGTCGAAGTGTCGTTCGGCGTGCTTCCCGACAGCGCGGAGCGCGATTACCTCAACACGCTTCCCACGTCGTTCGTCCTTGACGACGAAGCGGTGGACCGCCTGCGCGTTGCGGCAAGGAACGCGATCCTGGTCTCGCCGGAGATCAGGAGGCTCATCGACAACGGTGCGCTGCGAATGGTCGGTCCGGGGCCGCAGGTCGGCGCCACGTCGGGCCAGGCCCGGTAGCCGCGGCGCGCCGCCGCGGCTCTGGCGCCGGCCTTGTTCAACAGCCGTTCGCGCTCCTCGCAGGCGCGCGGATCGCGTCGATGAACCGGGAAGCGATGCGTGAGTGCGATGCGGCGATCGAGACCGACGTCGATCGCCTCTCCCCGGGACTTCCCTGAGGCGATTCATAGCGTATCCTCGTTGGCCGATCCGATTCACCACGGGCCGATGTGGGACAATGTCGCCGATCCTACTCCCTTCGATCGTGACGCTGAGGCGACCTGAAGCATGACATATTGCGTTGGCGTTCTTCTGAATGACGGCATCATCCTCGCGTCCGACTCCCGCACCCATGCGGGTGTGGACAACTACGCGAAATTCTGCAAGATGACCGTGTTCGAGCGTGCCGGCGATCGGGTCATCGCCCTGCTGAGCTCCGGAAATCTCGCAGGCACGCAGGCAGTGATCAGCATCCTGAATCAGCGCGGCGAGGCTGGCGACGAAACACAAAGTCTCTGGGGCGCCCGGACGATGTTCGATGCCGTGACCCTCGTTTCGGACGCGATGCGAGACGTCGAACGTCGCGACGGATCGCACCTCGAGGAGAGCGGAATCGGCTTCAACGCGTCGTTCATCGTCGGCGGGCAGATCAAAGGGGAGCGGATGCGGCTGTTCCGGATCTACGCCGAGGGCAACTTCATCGAGGCAGGCCTCGACACGCCATTCATGCAAACGGGCGAGACGAAATACGGCAAGCCCATCATCGACCGCGTGATCACGCCGTCCACCAGCCTTGCCGAAGCCGCCAAGTGCGTGCTGGTATCGTTCGATTCGACAATGCGAAGCAATCTTTCCGTCGGCATGCCGATCGACGTGCTCTGCTACGAACGCGATGGGCTCGCGGTCACGATGCGCCGCCGCTTCGCCGAAGGCGACCCCTACTTCGCGTCGCTGAGCCGGGAATGGAGCGAAGGCACGCGCGCCGTGTTCAGGCAGCTGCCTGCGCTGCAATGGTAGATCCGCGGGCCGGTCGCTTGGCTGACTACCTCCTGTTCACGTGCGAACACGGCGGCAGCGGCGTCCCGGTGCGCTATCGCCGGTTTTTCGACGGTCAGCATCAGGTCTTGCGGACGCACCGGGGATACGACCTCGGCGCGCTGCGCATGGCCCGGGATTTCTCGGCATCTTTCGATGCGCCGATCGTGGCGTCGACCGTCACGCGCCTGCTGGTCGACCTGAACCGCTCGGTCGGCCATCCTGACCTGCACGGCGAATCCGTCCGCCGTGCGCCACGCGCAGACCGCGATCGGATAGTGGCCGAGCACTATCTGCCCTACCGCGCGAAGGTGGAGAACCTGATCCGCAGCGCGATCACGCGGGGCCGGCGCGTGATCCACGTCGCCTCGCACAGCTTCGTGCCCGAATTGAACGGCACGGTCCGCACCGCCGACGTCGGCTTGCTCTACGACCCCGGCCGCATCGGCGAGCGGCGCAGTTGCGCCAGGTGGAAGGCGACGCTCCACGAAGCGCTCCCGCAGCTGCGGGTTCGCCGCAACTATCCCTATCGGGGAAAGGACGACGGATTCTTTCCGTTCCTCCGCAGCCGATTTCGGCCCTCGGCGTACATCGGCATCGAACTCGAGATCAACCAGGCCATCGTCGTCGGGGCGCCGCGCGGCTGGGCCGAACTGCGCTCGGCCATCATCGAATCGTTGCGAGCGACCGTCGCGGCGAGCTAGGGACGACCATGCAGATCCGCGCCGGCTTTGAATTGATCTACGAGTGCCCCCAGCGGACACCGATGATCGCGTTGCTGAATATCCACTACACGCGCGCGTCGGACATCGTCGTGCCGGATCACCTGGTCACCACTCCGTCGCTGCCGATCAGCGCGTATCGCGATTCCTTCGGGAACTGGTGCAGCCGGCTCGTCGCGCCGGCGGGCGTGACGAGCATCCGCACCGACGCGCTGATCAACGACAGCGGGCTGCCGGACATCGTCGTTCCCGGGGCGAGGCAATCCCCGGTCGAGCTGCTGCCCGAAGAAACGCTCATCTTTCTCCTCGGCAGCCGATACTGCGAGACGGAACGGCTTTCGTCGATCGCCTGGAAGCTGTTCGGCAAGAGTCCGACCGGCTGGGCTCGGGTCCAGGCCATCTGCGATTTTGTTCACCGTCATATCGAATTCGGCTACCAGCACGCGCGGCCGACCAAGACGGCGTGGGAAGCCTACACCGAAAGAACCGGCGTCTGCCGCGATTTCGCACACCTGGCAGTCGCGTTTTGCCGATGCATGAACATCCCGGCACGCTATTGCACGGGATACCTGGGCGATATCGCGATCCCGCCGCCGTACGGGCCGATGGACTTCGCCGGCTGGTTCGAGGCATGGCTTGACGGGCATTGGTACACGTTCGACCCGCGGAACAACGTTCCGCGCGTCGGGCGCATCCTGATGGCGCGGGGCCGGGACGCCGCGGACGTCGCCTTCAGCACGACGTTCGGGCCCAACGTCCTGAAGAGCTTCCGGGTGTGGACGGACGAGGTGAACGCCGGGCAACCGCTCCAGTGAGGCCCCGATTTCATGTGATGCGCAAGGAATGATCGCGGCTGTTCGCCGCTGTACCGGTGGTGGGGCTCGGCAGCGCATTCGCCGCGCATGCCGGGAGGGTGCAGAGCGCATCTGACGACATGGCGGGAAAAGCACCGGCACGTGCCTGCTGCGAGCAGAACCGCGCTCAGTCTGTTTCGCGGGCCACTGTCATCACCGTGCTGGCACGGCGTCTGGGCGCACCCGGCAGGCGGCGGATGGAAAGCCGCGTGCGCTGCGTGCCCGTCATCGTCCGGCACGCGCTGCCGATCAACCCTTCCCGTAGCGCGACGCCAGCGCCTGTGCGTAGACCCATCCGATGCCGCTCGACGCGCCGGTCACCAGCGCCAAGGGCCGTGTGCTGTCGATCATTCGAATCCTCCTTCAGGACGACGCTTGCCGGCGCCCGCCGCTAGCTGCGCAAGGGAAGTGCGATGCCTATCGCGATGAACACCCCGCCGCAGGCGCGGTTGAAGCGCCGCCCGACCCGCGCGAGCCAGGGGCTGATGCGATGCGCCATGCCGGCGATGAGCACCTCGGTCGTCGCCTCGATCACCGCGAACGTCGCGGCCATGACGATGAACTGGACGACGAGGCTGCGTGCGGGATCGATGAATTGCGGAAGAAAGGCGGCGAAGAAGAGCAGGGCCTTGGGGTTGCTCAGCGCCGAGAGCGCCCCTTGCCGGAACAGCGACCGGCCGGCCCGCGGACGCGTCGATCCGGCGAGCTCGATGCCGACCGGCGGCGATCGCCACACCTGGACACCGAGCCACACGAGATACGCGCCGCCCGCCCACTTCATCACCGTCAGCCAGACCAGCGAAGCCTGGAGCAGCGCGCCGATGCCGAACATCGACAGGGCGATGATGCAGATGAAGCCGGAAACCCCTCCGGAGACGGTGTACAGCGCCCTGCGCGGCCCATGCAGCGCCCCGTGCGTCAGCGCCAGCAGGCTGTTGGGGCCGGGCGAAAGCGACAGCCCGATGGCCGCCAGCAGGTAGATGAGCCAGGTGTGGACGGCCATGGTTCCCGGTGCCGTTGGAGGCGTTCGGCAGGCGCCGCGCGCGACGGAACGGCCCGACCCGGCCTTCGATTCGCCCCGCGCCCGGTCAGCCGACGACCACTTCGCTGATCTGCATCACCGGCGACAGGTCGGTGTAGTTCGGGATGTCCGCCATGATCTCCTTCGCATGCGGCCCGAAGCCGGTCTGGAACGCTTCGACCGAGTCGCAGAAGATGTGGCACATGCCGACGTAGGTCGCCGGCGCGCCGGGGGCGCCGCCGCCGAGGCCCTTGTCCACCGTGTAGTACTTGCAGGCGTCGCCCATCCGCGCCTTCACCAGCGGCATGTGCTTGTCGCGGTAGTACTCGTGGTCGAAGCGGGCGCCGGGTACGTTGGGGTACATCACGCTGACCTTGATCATCTTTCGTCTCCTTGGAGGATGCTGCGAGCCCGAGGGGGATCAATCGTGCACGCGAAGCGCGGCCCGGTGCAAGCGGTCGGCGGCCGGTCGCGACCGATCCCGGTCACCTGCACGGCACGCCGCGCCGCTCACCGCCGCACCCGCACGAACAGCGAGGCGAGGAACCCGAACGCCGCCGCCGCGAACAGCACCGTCACCGCGCCGACCCAGGCGTCGCCGAGCGTGCCCGCGGCGCGGCCGCGGTCGAGCAGCCACCCCAGCAGCGGCTGCAGCACGCCGGTGCCGAGGAAGATCCCGACGTTGACCACGCTGGTGGCCATGCCCGAATGCTCCGGGCGGTTGACCTCCTTGGCCACGGTCCACGTCAGCACGAACGCCGGCGCCAGCAGCCCCATCAGCAGGAACCAGGCGAAGCTTCCCCACAGCGGAAAGCGCAGGCCGAGCACCCACGGCAGCCAGGACAGCGCGTACAGCAGCGCGTAGACCTGCATCACGCCGCGGCGATTGGACAGCCGGTCGGAGATCAGGCCGACGAACACCGCGCCTACGGCAACGCCGAGCAGGAACAGGCTCGCGTGCTGCGCCGCGGTGACGCGCGACATCGCGTAGACGTCCTGCAGGAACGGCACCGCCCACAGGCCGGCCCATGCGAGGAAGCTGCCGCCGATGCCGAGGTTGACGAAGAAGCCGGGCCAGGTCGCGCCGTTGGCGAGGACCTCGCGCAGCGCCTGCGTCCAGTGCAGGTGACCGCCGGGCGGCACCGGCATCGGGTTCACCGCCTCGAACCCGCACTCCTCCGGACGGTCGCGCACGATGATCCAGGTCGCCACGCCGAGTGCGAGCGACAGCGCGGCGAGGCCGACGAACACGGCGCGCCACGACGCCCAGCCGACGACCCACGCCAGCGGCGCGCCGGCGATCACCGCGCCGAGATTGCCGGCGAGCATGGTGACGCCGTTGAGCGTCGCGAAGCGGTTCGCGGGAAACCACACGGCGGTGATCTTGAGGATGGCGATGAACGCCACCGAGACGCCGATGCCCACCAGCGTGCGCCCTGCGGCGGCGATCTCCCACGTCGGCGCCAGTGCGAACAGCAGCGAGCCCAGTCCGGCGACGACCGAGCCCGCCGCCAGCAGGCGCCGCGGCCCCAGCGTGTCGGCCAGCACGCCGACGGGAACCTGGAGGACGGTGTAGACGTAGAAATACGTCGCCGCCAGCGTGCCGAGCACGGTGCCGCTGATCGCGAAGGCGCGGGTGAGCTCGGACGCGATCGCCGCCGGCGCGGTGCGATGGAAGAACGACAGCACGAAGCTCGCCAGCACGATGCCGTAGATCACGCGGCGCGTGCGGACGAGCGTGGCGGGCGGGCGCGACGCGGACATGCGCCATTGTAGCGGCCGGCGTTTGGTACCATGCTTCCGTTGCGCCGCATCGCGGCCCGCACCGTCATCGCCCGCAATGTCGATGCCCGCGAACCCGGACGTAGCCCGGGTTTCGCTGGCGCTCAACCCGGGCTACGCCACCCCCACGCCCCCATTCCGGACGAACCCGTGAAATACGCCGACCTCCGCGATTTCCTCGCGCAACTCGAGGGCCGCGGCGAGCTGAAGCGCATCGCGGCGGTCGTCGACCCGCGGCTCGAGATGACCGAGATCTGCGACCGCGTCCTGAAGGCGGCAGGCCCGGCACTGCTGTTCGAGAAGCCGAAGGGTCACAGACATCCCGGTCCTCGGCAACCTGTTCGGCACGCCGCAGCGCGTGGCGATGGGAATGGGCGAGGACTCGGTCGCCGCGCTGCGCGAGGTCGGCCGGCTGCTCGCGTTCCTCAAGGAGCCCGAGCCGCCGAAGGGGCTGAAGGACGCGTGGCAGAACACGCGGCCGGTGTTCATGCAGGTGCTGCACATGGCGCCGAAGGAGCGCTCGAGCGGGCCGTGCCAGGAGGTCGTGTGGGAAGGCGCGGACGTCGACCTCGGGCGGCTGCCGGTGCAGACCTGCTGGCCGGGCGACGCCGGCCCGCTGATCACCTGGGGGCTGACCGTGACGCGCGGCCCGCACAAGGCGCGGCAGAATCTCGGCATCTACCGGCAGCAGGTGATCGCCCGCGACAAGGTGATCATGCGCTGGCTCGCCCACCGCGGCGGGGCGCTGGATTTCCGCGACCACGCGCTGGCCCATCCCGGCACGAAGTTCCCGCTCGCGGTCGCGCTCGGCGCGGACCCCGCGACCATTCTCGGCGCGGTCACGCCGGTGCCCGACGCGCTGTCCGAGTACCAGTTCGCCGGATTGCTGCGGGGCTCGCGCACCGAGATCGTCAAATGCGCGACGCACGACCTGCAGGTGCCGGCGACGGCCGAGATCGTCCTCGAGGGCTTCATCCACCCCGACGCCGCCGACCCCACGGGCTACGAGACTGCGCTCGAAGGGCCCTTCGGCGACCACACCGGGTACTACAACGAGGTCGAGCGCTTCCCGGTGTTCACCATCGAGCGGATCACCATGCGCCGCGATCCGATCTACCACTCGACCTACACCGGCAAGCCGCCGGACGAGCCCGCGGTGCTGGGCGTCGCGCTCAACGAGGTGTTCGTGCCGCTGCTGCAGAAGCAGTTTCCGGAGATCGCCGACTTCTACCTGCCGCCGGAAGGCTGCTCGTACCGCCTTGCCGTCGTCGCGCTGAAGAAGCAGTACCCGGGGCACGCCAAGCGGGTGATGTTCGGCGTCTGGAGCTTCCTGCGCCAGTTCATGTACACCAAGTTCATCGTCGGTGACCGACGACGACATCGACATCCGCGACTGGAAGGAGGTCGTCTGGGCGCTGACCACGCGTGTGGATCCGCTGCGCGACACGCTGCTGGTCGAGTCGACGCCGATCGACTACCTCGATTTCGCGTCGCCGGTCGCGGGCCTCGGCGGCAAGATGGGCATCGACGCCACGCACAAGTGGGCCGGCGAGACCAGCCGCGAGTGGGGGCGGCCCATCGCGATGGACGCCGCGGTCCGCGCGCGCGTGGATGCGCTGTGGGGCGAGCTGGGGCTCTGAGCGCCGAACAACGGGGTACGGATCAAGCGAGCGAGCGCCAGTTCCGGAAGATGCGATAGGCGGTGACTGCGAACGACGTGAAGCGCAGCCAGCGTCCCAGCCGGCGCATGCCGAGCAGCGGCACGGCGAGGCCGACGAGCATGGTGGCGGTGCGCCGTGCCCCGGCCTGCGGGCCGCATCCGCGGTCGGGCGGACGATCGACCGGACCTGATGCACGGCCAGCGACAGGCGCGTGCGGTCGAGCTGCGCGCGCGTGACCAGCAGCGCCTTGCGCTCGGCGAGGACGGCGAGACGGGACGACATCATGGTCTGCACCTAGCGCCCGGCGCCGTCGCGGAACTCGCCGGCCAGCCACTGGCGGTCGCGCTCGAGCTCGGCCAGCGTCGCCGCGAACGGCCGCGGCGTGGTGCGTTGATGCGCGCGCAGCCGCAGCAGCGCCAGGACGCCGATCACCAGGTGCAGCGCTGTCACCGCGGCAATCGCGGCCACCCGGTGGGTGTCCCAGAAGACGACGACGACCAGCGCCGACGCGCAAAGCACGGCGAACGCCAGGAACATCGCGGCGACGCCGGCCAGGAGGAACTGGAGCTTGGCGCGCTCGCGCTCTTCGGCGAATTCGAGCCCCGCGAGGTCGACCCGCGTGTGGAGGAGCTCCACCGCGGCCGCGCCGGCGCGCGCCAGCGCCTGGCGCAGGCCGCCTGCCGGCGCCGGTTCGGGCGACGCGTCGCTCACGTCACCGGCGGATCAGCGGCGGCTTATCAGCAGGCCGACGACCACGCCCGTCGCCGCGGCCATGCCGATCGCCTGCCACGGATGCTCGTGCACGTAGTCGTCGGTCGCGCGCGCGGCTTCCTTGGCGCGGTCGAGCGCCTGGCCCTCGAGCTCCTGCAGGCGCAGCTTGGCGGTCAGCAGCTTGGCCTCGACCTGCGAGCGCAGGTCCTTCGCCTTGTCGCCGGTCTCGTTCGCCGCGCGCTTGAGCATGTCCTCCGCCTCGGACATCACGGTGGAGAACTCGTCGACCAGCTTGGTGCGGGATTGTTCGGTGTTGTCAGACATGGCAAGGCTCCTTGTCGAGTCGAACCGATGGCGGGGCCCGGGGCAGGCCGCGAAACGCCGGTACTTTGCAGCGACCATGCAGCGCAGGCCGCGATCCCGGCTCGGATCGCGAACGGCGGGCAGACCCCACCCGGCACGTGCCGGGGTGCACGTCCCTGTGCGACTAGTGTACCGTATATGGGTCCCGGCTGCCTCCCTGCGACCGGCCCTGGCGGGCGCGTTCGCGCTGCGTCCGGCGCCGCTGACGGGCGGGGCGCAGCACCGCGGCGGCATTGAATCGGCGGCGGCCGCCCCCACCTCAACCGCATCCGCGGCGATTGACGGAGCGCGGCCGATCACGGAGGTGACAGGATGACTGGAAATTCGGAACCCCGGACGACGGAGGCGGTCGTGATCTCGGGCGAACCCCCGGTGACGGCGACGCTGCTCGCCTACGCGCTGTTCGGCGTCGGTGCGCTCGCGGGCCTGGTCTCGTCGGGCTTTCCCGCGATCGCGCCGCTGATGGGCATCATCGGCATCGCCGGCGTGATCGTCGCCTACGTCAAGCGCGACGACGCGAGCGGGACCTGGGTCGCGTCGCACCTGCGCTGGCTGATCCGCACCTTCTGGTACTCGATGCTGTGGGCGGTGATCGGCTGGATCGTGCTGCTGGTGCTCGGGCTCATCCTGATCGGCATTCCGCTGGCGATGCTGATCTGGGGCGCCGCGTCGATCTGGGTGCTCTACCGCGTGATCCGCGGCTACCTGCTGTTCAACGAAAGCCGGCCGGTCCCGGGGATGTAGCGCCAGGTCGCCGGCAGCGTCGCGGGACCTGCGCCGACGGGTCGCGCCGGAGCGCGGCGCCGTTTCAGCGTTCCAGGATCGCGCGCCACGCCGCGGCGTCGTGGTAGACCCACTGCACCAGGAAGTCGAGCGCCGAGCGTCCGCGCGCCGCGTTCGGGTGATTGATCATCGCCACGACGACCCACCAGCGGCCCCCGGCGTCGATCACGTAGCCCGCCAGCGCCCGGACGCCCTCCAGCGTGCCGGTCTTGAGCAGCGCCTGGCCGGCCACGCTGCCGTTCTGGAAGCGCCGCTGGACGGTGCCGTCGACGGCGGCCACCGCCAGCGAATTCGCGAAATCCGTGCGCACCGCGCTGGCGTCGGCCGCGACCAGCAGGCGCGCGAGCCCGCCGGCGGTCACCCGCGCCTCGCGCGACAGGCCGGCGCCGTTCTCCAGCACCAGCCCGGGCATGCGCAGCTTGCGGCGCGCGAGCCACTGGCGCACCGTCTCGATCGCGTCGGCCGGGCCGACCGGCGGCGCACGCGTGGCCGTCCCCAGCGTCAGGAACAGCTGCCGCGCCATCACGTTGTTCGACAGCTTGTTGATGTCGCGCACGACCTCGTAGAGCGGCGGCGATTCGAGGGTCGCGAACGGCGCCGCGCCGGCCGGCGCGCGGCCTTCCTTCACGTCGCCGTCGAAGCGTCCGCCGGCCTCGCGAAAGTACGTCGTGAACATCCCGAGTGCGAAGTGCGGCGCGTCCAGCAGTGCCACGAACCAGTCGCGCTCGGCGCAGCTTGCCGGGTAGCGTCCCGCGAACGCCACCCGGGCGGACGCGGGGCCGTCGGTGAACGTGGCGCGCAGCGCGCCGTGCCAGTCCTCGCAGTTGCCGCGGCCGAGCCGCGGGGGCGCGTCGAGCGTGACCTGCGGCAGCGGCGGCTCGACGCGCACGTCCACGCCGTCGCCGCGGCATTGGGCGTGAACACGAAGCGCACCGACTTGAAGCTGAGGAGCAGCGCGTCGGGGCCGACGTTGTACGGCTTCAGCGGCTCGCCGTCGAACGCTTCGGGATCGTGCGGCGGCAGCCGGAACTGCGTCCGGTCGAGCACCAGGTCGCCGGTGACCGTCGCGAGCCCGCGCTCGCGCAAATCCGCCATGAACGCCTGCCACTGCTCGACGGTGATCTTGGGGTCGCCGTAGCCCTTGAGGATCAGGTCGCCGCGCAGCGTTCCGTCTTCCAGCGGGCCGCCGAGGTACGCCTCCGTCTTCCAGCGGTAGTCGGGGCCGAGCAGCTCCAGCGCGGCGAAGGTGGTGACCAGCTTCATCACCGACGCGGGGTTCATGCTGCGCTCGGGGTCGTAGGCGAACAGCGGCGGGTGGCCGATCTGCTGCACCACGATCGACACTGCGTTGAGCGGGACGCCGGCCTCCAGGAAGGCACGGCCCAGCGGTCGCGGCAGCTTCGCCCCGGCCGGCGGTGCGGCGAGCACGGCCAGCGCGGCGAGCAGCGCCAGCGCGGCCCCGGCGCAGCGCCGCCGCGGCCGGCTCGCCGGACGGCGCTCGTGACGCGCACTCCGGCATTCGCGCCCGGGGAGGCCCGGCTCGCGCGGGACCCGCTCCGAAGCGTCACGGACCGACACCGGAGGTCTCATGCGCGGTCGACGATTTCGAGCGTGCGCGCGGTGAGCAGCGCGAACTCGTCGTCGGTGACGACGTACGGCGGCATGAAATAGACGGTTCGGTCGATCGGGCGCAGCAGCAGCCCGCGCGCAAGTCCCTCGGCGAAGCACCAGCGCGCGAAATCCGGCCGCGCCGAATCGACCTCGAACGCCCAGATCATGCCGCGCGTGCGGAAGCTCCGTCACCTTGCGATGCGCGGCGAGCGGCGCGGCGAGCGCGGTCCAGCGCGCCGCCCGCGCCCGGTTGGCGGCGATCACGTCCTCGTCGCGGAAGATGTCCAGCACCGCCAGCGCCGCGCGGCAGGCGAGCGCGTTGCCGGTGTACGAGTGCGAGTGCAGGAAGGCGCGCGCCACGTCGTCGTCGTAGAACGCGGCGTAGACCGCGTCGGTGGCGAGCACGCAGGACAGCGGGAGGTAGCCGCCGGTGATCCCCTTCGACAGGCAGAGGAGATCGGGGCTGATGCCGGCCTGCTCGCAGGCGAACAGCGTGCCGGTGCGGCCGAATCCGGTCATGATCTCGTCGGCGATCAGCAGCACGTCGTGGCGCGTCGCGAGCTCGCGGGCGCGCGCGAGGTAATGCGGGTCGTGCATCACCATCCCCGACGGCGCCCTGGACCAGCGGCTCGACGATCAGCGCGGCGGTCGTCGCGTGGTGCTCGCGCGAGATGCGCCTCCAGCGCCAGCGCGGCGCGCTCGGCGACGTCGCGCGCGCTCTCGCCGGGCGCAGCCCGGCGGGCATCGGGCGAAGGCACGGTCGCGTTGTGCCGCAGCAGCGGCGCATAGACGTCGCGGAAGAGCGCGACGTCGGTCACCGCCAGCGCGCCCAGGGTCTCGCCGTGATAGCTGCCTTCGAGGCTCACGAAGCCGGTCTTCGCCGGGCGGCCGGCGTTGCGCCAGTAGTGGAACGCCATCTTCAGCGCGACCTCGACGGCGGACGCGCCGTCGGAGCCGTAGAACGCGTGCGCCCAGCCCCCGCGGCGCCAGCGCGGCGAGCCGCTCGGAGAGCTCGACCACGCCGCGGTGGGTGAAGCCGGCGAGCATCACGTGCTCGAGCTCCGCGAGCTGCCCGGTGAGCGCCGCGCCGATGCGCGGATGCGCGTGGCCGAACAGGTTCACCCACCACGAGCTCACGGCGTCGAGGTAGCGGCGGCCGTCGAAGTCGTGGAGCCAGGCGCCTTCGCCGCGCGCGATGGGCACCAGCGGCAGCGTCTCGTGCAGCTTCATCTGCGTGCACGGGTGCCACACCGCGGCGCGGCTGCGCGCGAGCCAGTCGGCGTTGGTCATCGGGTGCGCTTCGCCGGCACCGGTCACGGCGGGCGGCCGAGGTAGAGATAGAAGCTCGAGGCGCCGCCGGTGGCGCGGCCGTAGGCGAAGTAGATCGGGCCGAGGAACGTGTCCGCGGCGACGAAGACGCTGCCGGCCTTGATCAGGTCGCCGCCCGACACGTCGGCGCGCTGCTGCCAGGCGTTTCCGGCCTCGGCCGAGCCGCCGGCGAAGATGTTTCCGCCGATCAGCGGCACGCGGGCGAGCCGGTAGTAGAATACGACGCGGCCGAAGCCCAGGTAGCTGCCGGCGAGCTGGTCCTGGCGCAGGCCGGAAAGATTGAACAGCCCGCCGAGCAGGAATGGATTCACCAGCGCCGGATCGTCGCGGTTGAGCGCGCCGAGATGGGTGGCGACGTTGAGGAAGCTGTTGGCGGTCAGCGGGAAGCCGGCGTTGACGTCGAGATCGGCGCGCGCGATGCGGTTGCTCACCTGCTCGGTGCCCGAGCCGAGGCGCTGCGTGCGCTGCCCGTAGAACACGTCGAGATTCGCGCGCACGCCGTGGCGCGGAAAGAATGTGTTGTCGAGGTTGTCCCAGCGCGCAAGCAGCCGCGCCCCGGCGTCGGTCTGCCTCGCCGTCTCGAATCCGGGGACCGCGACGGTCGCCGTGCCCTTGTAGAACGTGTACGTCGGCCCGAGGCGGAGCTCCCCCGAATTGCCGAAGGGCATGCCGACGTCGAGCCCGACGCCATTGGTCTGCACCGAGTACTCGGCCACGCGCTGCGAGCCGCTGAAGACGTAGCGCGGGGTATTCTCGACGGAGCCGTGCACCGACCCGAACGCGCTCCGGGAGATGTCGAATGGCTGGTAGAACTCGGTCGCGGCCCGGAAGCTGCGGCCGATTTCGATCTCGTTCAGCCATTCGCCGCCGAGGTCGTTGACCCAGACCCGGCGGTGACCCATCAGCAGCGCAAACGTCGAGTCGCCCTGGAAGTCGGCCGCGAAGAACAGGCCGAAGCGAAGGTAGTTCGGCCCCATCGTCTTTTCGTGGACGTCGACGACGAGCCCCCGCCGACGGCCATCCTCGGCCAGCCGGTAGTCGATGCGCTCGTATTCGCCGGTGCCGTACAGCCGGGCGATGCCGAGATCGAGCTTCCGGGTGTCGAGCGGCTCGCCGACGGGAACGGCCAGCCTCTCCTCCAGCGCCTTCGGGTTTGCGAATTCGGTGCCTTCGATCCGGACGAATTCGATCACCGGCGGCGGCGTGTCGGTCAGCTTCGGCCGCGCCGCCAGGTACGCGCGGTACCCGTCCTCGGACAGCGCCAGCGCCGCGAGCTGCGGCGCGGCCGCGCGCGCTGCGGCCTCGCCCTTGGCGATGAACGCCGCCCCCGCGTTGAAGTCGATCGCCGTGAGCTCGCCCAGATCGGGCGAGATCAGCACGTCGGCGGGGCCCAGGCGCTCGAGCTGCTGGCGCACGTTCTGCTCGGTCAGGATGTTGATCATCTGGCTGGTCAGCCCGACGACCGACGACAACCTTTCGCGGGCCATCAGCGGCGTGCCGATGTTGACGGCGATCACGATGTCGACGCCCATCCGGCGCACGACGTCGACCGGGAGATTGTCGACGAGGCCGCCGTCGCCGAGGAGCCTGCCGCCGACCTCGGCCGGCGAGAACACGCCCGGGATCGACATGCTGGCGCGCATCGCCACGTACAGCTGGCCCGAATCGAACACGTAGGGCTGTCCCGAGACCATGTCGGTGGACACCGCGCGGAACGGGACCGGCAGGCGGTCGAAGTCGTGCACGCCGTCGGCCTTGCTCGCGAGCTGGTGCAGGAACAGCTCGAGGTTGCCGCCGGAGAGCGCGCCCTGGAAGCCGCGGATCTTGCCGTCGCGGAAGCCGATCTCCAGCGGCAGCGGAAAGCGCGTGTCGCGCTGCTTGTCGCGAAACGACAGCTCGCGCCGCGGCGGGGAGTCGGAGAACAGCGTCGTCCAGTCGACCGAGGTGACGATTTCCTGCATCTGCGGCGGCGCCATGCCGCTGGCATACAGTCCGCCGACGATCGCACCCATCGACGTGGCGGCGACGGCGTCGACGGGGATGCGCAGCTCGGAGAGCACCTTCAGCACGCCGATGTGGGCGAGGCCGCGGGCGCCGCCGCCGGACAGCACCAGGCCGATGCGCGGGCGCCGGGCCGGGGCTGCGGCTGCGGTCGCCGGGGCGGCGGTGGTCAGGTCGGCACGAGAGGCCGGAGCGGCGGGCGGTGCCGGGGCGCCGGGGGAGGGCGCGGTGGCAGCCGCCATTGCCGCCGCCGGTGCCGCAACGCCCGGTCCGGACTGCGCCAGCGCCGTGGTGAAGGCCACCGCGGCCAACGTGCACCCGGCGACGAGCCGCGCCGTTGCGCGCGGGCCCCGGGCCCGGCTTCGGACGTCGACGGCGGCGTTCCGCAGCGGCCCGCGGTGGCGGTCGCGGCGCGACGCGTCGGCATCCGACCGATCAAGCGGGTCCGGAACTGTGGTCATGGAATCCTCGCGGCGATTATACCGACGGCCTGCGGCGGCTCTGCCGGGGCGTCCCCGCCGGTCGTGGCGCCTCGGAACCGACCGGCGACGGCGCGGGGACCGGCAGCGCACCGCCCCCGCCGGCGCCGCAGTGCCGGCAGGCCGTTGAACTACCGGACGGCTTCCGTGGTCAGTATTCAACGCGTCGCGCCGCCCCCCGCGCACCGGTCCGCCCGTCGGATCGCAGCCGCAACCGGGCGCCGCGGCCCATTTCCCCGCCCCTCCCCCGGAAGGACCACTGCCATGCAGCCATTCCGCTCGTTTATCCCGCCGCTCGCCGCGATGCTGATGACCGCCACCGGCGGCGCGTCCGCGCACGGCGTGCTGATCGACCGCAGCGAAATACGCTTCGTCGGCAAGCAGACCCGGGGTGCCCTGGAAGGCCGGTTCCGCAAGTGGCGCGCCAATGTCGATTTCCGGCCCAAGCAGCTGGCGAAATCGAAGGCCGACTTCGAGATCGAGCTCGGGAGCGTCGAGCTCGCGAGCGAGGAAACCGAAGCCGAGGTGCGCCGCCCGGTCTGGTTCGACACCGCGCGCTTCCCCGTGGCGCGGTTCACCTCCAGCGCGATGAAGAAGCTCGGCGGCGATCGCTACGAGATCGCCGGCCGGCTGTCGATCAAGGGCGTGACCCGCGACGTCGTCATCCCGATGGTCCTGCGCCGCGACGCCGCCGGCAACAGCGTCGCCGAAGGCCAGTTCGCGTTCAATCGCCTCGACTTCCGCATCGGCGACGGCCCCTGGGCCGATACCCGCACGGTGGCCAACGAGGTCGGCGTGCGCATCCGGATGGTGCTGCCTCCGGTCGCCTGACCCGGAGCGCCCGCCCGCGGGCGCCCCGTGGCCCGGACCGCGTCGCCCGGGTTTCGCTGGCGCTCAACCCGGGCGACGCGCCGGGGGGACGTCTGGGGCGGCTTCGGATTCGCCGATCCGTCCGCGCATCCGTTCCACGGCCGCGAGAAGCTCGCGCGTGATCCCGGGCTCGCGCACCGAGTGGCCGGCATCGGGGACCATCACCAGCTCGGCCTCCGGCCACGCCCGGGCGAGGTCCCCTGCGGAGACGGGCGGGCAGACGATGTCGTAGCGTCCCTGGACGATCGTGCACGGCAGGTGGCGGATGCGCGCGACGTCGCGCAGCAACTGGTCGTCGTCGAGGAACGCGCGGTGCACGAAGTAGTGCGCCTCGAGGCGGGCGATCGCGAGTGCCGCGGTGTCGGTCGCGAAGTGCGGCGGCGCCTCCGCCGGCAGCAGCGTCGAGCACGCCCCCTCGTAGCGGTCCAGGCGTGGGCGGCCGGCAGGTGCCGCGCGGGATCGGGATCGGTCAGGCGGCGGTAGTAGCCGGCGAGCAGGTCGCCGCGCTCGGATTCGGGCAGGAAGTCGGCGAAGGCCGCCACGCCTCGGGGAAGATCCGGCACATGCCGTGCAGGAACCAGTCGAACTCGGACGGCCGGCGCGAGGAAGATGCCGCGCAGCACCAGGCCCAGGCAGCGGTCGGGATGCGCCTCGGCCTAGGCGAGCGCCAGCGTGGAGCCCCACGAGCCGCCGAACGCCAGCCAGCGCTCGATGCCCAGGTGGACGCGCAGCCGCTCGAGATCGGCGACGAGGTGCGGCGTCGTGTTGTCGCGCAGCTCGGCCGCCGGGGTCGAGCGGCCGGCGCCGCGCTGGTCGAACAGGACGATGCGGCAGAAGCCCGGGTCGAAGAATCGCCGGTGGTGCGGCAGGCAGCCGCCGCCCGGTCCGCCGTGCAGGAACACCACCGGCACGCCACGCGGATTGCCGCTGGTTTCCCAGTACAGCTCGTGCCGGCCGTCGACCGCCAGCCAGCCGTTGGCGTAGGGCTCGACTTCCGGGAACAGCGCGGCGGGTCGGAGTGCGGGGCTCTCTGGCGGCATCTTCGGGCGCTGGCGCTTGCCGCCGGCCGGGCTCAGCCGACCGGGATCAGCGTCACCTCGACCTTGCCCAGATCGCCGTAGGTGATCGTGAGCGGCGTGGCCAGCGGAACGTCGAGGGCGCCGGCGTACGAGCCGGTGGTGATGATCTGGCCGGCGGTGAGGCCCTGCTTCCAGCCCGCGGAATTGGTGCCGAGCCAGTTCGCGAGCCAGGTCAGCGGGCGCAGCGGGTGGGCGTCGGGATGCGCGCCGTCGCGCGCGAGGATCGCGCCGGCCGGCCCGTGGATCGCGAGCGGGAACGCGTCGAGGCTGCGATCGAGGCCGTGCTGCACCACCGGTCCCACGTAGAGGCCGTAATTGTTGGCGCTGTCGGCGAGCATCTCGGGGAAGGGGAGCGCAGCCGGATCGGCATAGCGCGAGCCCATCAGCTCGAGCACCAGCCGGGTTTCGCCGATGGCCGCGCGCACGTCGTCGTCGGTGTACGGCCGCGACCGGCGCGGCAGGTCGTGGGCGAGCACGAACGCGACTTCCGGCTCGATCCGCGCGTAGGTCTGGTACACCGGCACCGCGCAGGGCGAGGTCCTGCGGATGGTGCCCTCGTAGATCGGGGCGACCAGCGTCTTGTCCGGCGTGGGCAGCGAGCATTTCCAGCCGCCGATCGGCTCGTCGAGGAGCAGCGCGATCCGGCGCTGGATCGCAAGCGCGTCCTTGTCGGTGGTGGGGCGCGACCCCACGGGCAGCCGCGGGCCGGGCCGGCGGTGGCGGCGGGCGGCGAGCAGGTGCAATGCGGCGGCTTCGAGGGCGGACGGGGTCATGGATTCACTCTGCGTTATGATGTCGCATCGGCTCCCCGTCGATCGATCGGCGAGGGCCGGGCGTCTTGGTGTCGCGATTGTTGCACCGCCTGCCAGCGCCGGACGGCGGCGAGCGCCCGATCGGCAAGGCCAATTCGGCGGCTCACGACGACATCCAGCCGCAAGCGGCCGCAAAAGCGTACCAGAAAAATGAGAGAACGTCTGACCCCCGACGCGTGCCTGCCGCAAGATCGGAGCCGCGCGACCCTCGTTGGCCGCGCCTGGCTGCCCCGGATCGCGGGGCCCGTGCCGGTGCAGATCGACGGCGACGACGTGCGCGACCTGTCGGCCGTGGCGCGCACCGCGAGCCAGTTGCTGGAGCTGCCCGACCCGGTCGAGCGCATCCGTGCCGCCACCGCGCTCCCGCGGCTGGGCAGCGTCGCCGACCTGCTCGCCAACTCCGCGGCCGGCGAGCGCGACGGCGCTGCCCCGTACCTGCTCGCCCCGTGCGACCTGCAGGCGATCAAGGCGAGCGGGGTCACCTTCGTCGCCAGCACGCTCGAACGCGTCATCGAGGAGCAGGCGCGCGGCGACCCGGCTCGCGCGGAAGCGGTGCGCTCGGCCATCGTCGCGGTGATCGGCGACAACCTCGCCTCGATCCGTCCCGGCTCGCCCGAGGCCGCCGAGCTGAAGCAGGTGCTGATCCGCCAGGGCGCGTGGTCGCAGTATCTCGAGGTGGGCATCGGCCCCGACGCCGAGATCTTCACCAAGTCGCAGCCGATGTCCGCGGTCGGCTCGGCGCCGACATCGGGATCCACCCGAAGTCCGAATGGAACAACCCCGAGCCGGAGATCGTGCTGGCGGTGGACAGCCGCGGGCGGACGCGTGGGGGCGACGCTGGGCAACGACGTCAACCTGCGCGATTTCGAGGGCCGCAGCGCGCTGCTGCTGGGCAAGGCCAAGGACAACAACGCCTCCTGCGCGATCGGGCCGTTCATCCGGCTGTTCGACGAGCACTTCGGCATCGACGACGTGCGCGCCGCCGAGCTCGCGATGGGCGTCGACGGGCCCGATGGCTTCACGCTCGACGGCGCCTCGTCGATGCGCAAGATCAGCCGTGACCCGCTCGATCTCGTCGGCCACGCGATCGGGCCGTGCCACCAGTACCCGGACGGGCTGGTGCTGTTCCTGGGCACGATGTTCGCGCCGACCCGGGACCGCCTGGCGCCGGGGCAGGGCTTCACCCACGTCGTCGGCGACATCGTCACCGTGCGCACGCCGGCGCTGGGCGCGCTGGTCAATCGCGTCGACCATTCGGACAGGATCGCGCCGTGGACTTTCGGCGTCGCGGCGCTGATGGAGAGCCTCATCCGGCACAAACCGTAATTCTCACGAATCGTGCCATCGTAGCACCGTGGCATCGTAGCCCGGGTTGAGCGCAGCGAAACCCGGGGGGTGCGCAACAGGGCACCAACCACCCGGGTTTCGCTGCGCTCAACCCGGGCTACCTCAACCCGGGGTACCTCAACCCGGGCCACGCGTCCCACGCGTCCTACGCGATAAACGCGATCAACGCGACCCACGCAGACATCAATCGCACACAGGAATCCGATATGACCGCCTTCAACAACTACATCGCCGGCGAATGGGTCGCCGGCGCTTCGGCCAGGGCGAACCGCAATCCGTCCAACGTCGGCGACGTCGTCGGCGAATACGCGCAGGCCGACGACGCGCAGACGCGCACCGCGATCGCCGCCGCGAGCCGGGCCTTCCCGGCGTGGGCGACCGGGCCGATCCAGGAGCGCTCGAACATCCTCGACCGCGCCGGCACCGAGATCCTCGCGCGCAAGGACGAGCTGGGGCGCCTGCTGTCGCGCGAGGAGGGCAAGACGCTGCCCGAGGGCATCGGCGAGGCGGCGCGCGCGGGGCAGATCTTCAAGTTCTTCGCCGGCGAGGTGCTGCGCACCGCCGGCGAGATGCTGCCGTCGGTGCGCCCCGGGATCGACGTCGAGATCACGCGCGAGCCGGTCGGCGTGGTCGGCCTCATCACGCCGTGGAACTTCCCGATCGCGATTCCCGCGTGGAAGATCGCGCCGGCGCTCGCCTACGGCAATACGGTGGTGTTCAAGCCCGCCGACCTGGTGCCCGGCTGCGCCTGGGCGCTGGCCGACATCCTGGTCCGCGCCGGGGTTCCCGCCGGCGTGTTCAACCTGGTGATGGGCCGCGGTTCGGTCGTCGGCGAGACGCTGGTCAACCATCCGGACGTGGCCGCGATCAGCTTCACCGGCTCGGTGGGCACCGGCCGCGCGATCGCGGCCAAGGCGATCGACCGGATGGCGAAGATCCAGCTCGAGATGGGCGGCAAGAACCCGCTGGTCGTGCTCGACGACGCGGACCTCGCGGTCGCGGTGAACGCGGCCGTGCAGGGCGCGTACTTCTCGACCGGCCAGCGCTGCACGGCGTCGTCGCGCCTCATCGTCACCGCCGGCATCCACGACCGCTTCGTCGCGGCGGTGGGCGAGCGGCTCGCCGCGCTCAAGGTCGACGACGCGCTGGGCGCCGGCACCGAGATCGGCCCGGTGGTCGACCAGAGCCAGCTCGAGCAGGACCTCGCCTACCTCGAGGTCGGCAAGGCCGAGGGCGCGGCGCTCGCCTTCGGCGGCGAGCGCCTGCAGCGCGCGACCGAGGGGTTCTACCTCTCCCCCGCGCTGTTCACCGGGGCGACCAACGACATGCGCATCTCGCGCGAGGAGATCTTCGGACCGGTCGCCTGCGTGATCCAGGCGAAGGACTACGACGAGGCGCTGGCACTCGCCAACGACACCGAGTTCGGGCTGTGCTCCGGCATCGTCACGACGTCGCTCAAGCACGCGTCGCACTACAAGCGCCACGCGCAGGCGGGGATGGTGATGGTGAACCTGCCGACCGCGGGGGTCGACTATCACGTGCCCTTCGGCGGCCGCAAGGGCTCGAGCTACGGTTCGCGCGAGCAGGGACGCTACGCGGCGGAGTTCTTCACGACGGTGAAGACCGCGTACATCGCGCCCTGACGCCCGGGGCAGCCGTTCGGCGGCGGCGCGTTTCGCCCCCGGAACCGCCGCGCGCGATTGCGCGCGGCACCCGCACGGTTAATAATCCGATCATGCCCGGTGCACCGCAGCGCGGCGCGACCGTGACCGGTCCGCGAGCGAGTCGCATGCCGGGACGGGCGCGCCAGTCGCCCGGAACGCCGGCTGTTCCCGCCCGTACCACCACCCGCATCAGGAGGAAATGGATGAACCCGAGCAAACGCACCCTGCTGTCCGCAACCGCCGCCGCGCTCGCCGCGCTCGCGCTCGCGCTGCCGGCGCATGCCCAGGCGACCTGGAAGCCGGAGAAGCCGATCACGATCATCGTGCCCTGGTCGGCCGGCGGCTCCACCGACCAGGTCACCCGGGTCACCGCGGCGGAACTCGAGAAGGCGCTGGGGCAGAAGGTCGTCATCGTCAACCAGCCGGGCGCGTCCGGCTCGATCGGCACCAGGAACGCGCTGGAAGCCGCCAAGGACGGGTACACCTGGACCGCCGGCGCCGCGCAGGATCTCGGGACCTACCCGGTGCTGGGCATGCTCGACACCAGGATCGGCGACTGGGCGCTGTTCCTCACCGTCGCCAACGTCTCGACGCTGTCGGTGAACCCGGAACGGCCGTGGAAGAGCCCGACGGAGCTCTTCGACGCGATGAAGGCGAAGCCCGGTGCGATCAGCGTCGCGACGGCCGGTGTCAACTCCAGCGGCCACAGCGCGATGGAGGCGATCGCCAAGGCGACCGGCGTCAAGTACAAGCACGTGACCTACGACGGCGGCAACCCGGCCGTCGTCGCCACCGTCGCCGGCGAGACCGACGCGACCACGCAGCTCACCGCCGAGCAGGCCGAGATGATCCGCGGCAAGAAGCTGCGCCCGCTCGCCGTCGTCGGCGACAAGCCGGTCGAGATCGACGGCTACGGCGTCATCGAGCCGCTGACCAAGTGGGTGCCCGGCTTCCACGCGCCCGCCAATTACTTCGGCATCTTCATTCCGAAGGGCGTGCCGCCGGAAGTGATCGCCACGCTCGAGAAGGTCTGGGCCGAGAAGATCGCGAATTCGGAAGCGCTGAAGAAGTACGCGACGGCTCGCGGTGCGCAGTTCGCGCCCTCCGCCGGTGCCGCGGCGCAGACGGCGGCGTTCCCCGCGGTGCAGGCCAACGCCTGGGCGGCCGCCGCCAGCGGGAAGGCGAAAGTCGCCCCGGACACGGTGGGCATTCCGCGTCCCTAGCCGCGGCTGACACCCGGCACCGGCGTCGGTGCCGGCGTTTCATCGAACCGGACGCCACGTGCCCGCGACCGAGGTCCACCCGTCGTCTGCGCGCCGCGACCTGCAAGGCGGGGTCGCGGTGGTGGCGTTCGGCTGCGTCATCGCCGTCCTGTCATGGCAAATGGACCGGATGACGCAGCAGGGGGCGACGCTGCACACGGCGCCGGGGCTTTGGCCCGGCATCGTCGGCACGGTGCTCGCCGCGCTCGGCGGCGTGCTGGTGCTGCGGTCATGGCGCCGCGCGCAGCGCATCGGCTGGGAGGCCGCGGCGGCTGACGAAACCGTCTACGCGCCGCCGTCGCGCTTCGCGCTCGCCGTCGCGCTGTTCTTCGTCTACGCGCTGCTGCTCGTCGGCCGCGGACTGCCGTACTGGCTGGGCACGGCGCTGTTCGTCTCGACGTTCGTGTTCCTGTTCCAGTACACGCAGCGCAAGGCCGCCGGCAGCACGCTGCGCGGCGTCGCCGTGGCGCTCGCCTGCGGCGTGCTCACCTCCGCCGCGGTGACGTTCGTGTTCGAGCGGCTGTTCTACGTGCGGCTGCCGTAGCCCGCAGCTTCCGGGAAGCCCCGACCCGTGTTCGACGGCCTCATCGCGTTCGGTCATTCGATCTGGAGCTTCTGCGATCCGCTGTCGCTGGGACTGATCCTGCTGTCGTCGCTGGTCGGCGTGATCATCGGCGCGCTGCCGGGGCTCACCGCGACGATGGGTGTGGCGCTGATGACGACGCTGACGATCAAGATGCCGTCGAACGAGGCGCTGCTGGTCCTGATCTGCACCTACGTCGGCGCGATCTACGGCGGCTCGCGCTCGGCGATCCTGCTCAACATTCCCGGCACGCCGGCGTCGGCGGCGTCCTGCCTCGACGGCCACGCGCTGGCGAAACAGGGGAATGCGGGCCGCGCGATGGGGATTGCGACGTCCGGCTCGGTGATGGGCACGCTGATCGGGATGTTCTTCCTCGCGCTGTTCACGCCGATCCTGGGCAACCTCGCGCTCAAGTTCGGCGCCTACGAGTTCTTCTGGCTGGCGCTGTTCGGCGTGATCATCGCCGGCTCGCTGACCGGCGACGACCCGCTCAAAGGCTGGATCGCGGGGTGCATCGGCATCTTCACCGCGACCATCGGCGAGGAGGCGATCTACGGGTTCGACCGCTTCAGCTTCGGCAGCCGCGACCTGGCCGGCGGTTTCCAGCTGGTCCCGGCGCTGGTCGGCGCCTTCGGCTTCGCCGAGCTGCTGATGACGGCGCGGGAGGTTCCCGTCCCGGTGAAGATCAACCCCTTCGACTCGGTGATCCCGAAGCTGAAGGACGTCACGCAGTACTGGCGCACGATCGTGCGCTCCGGCATCATCGGGACCTTCATGGGCATCCTGCCCGGCGTGGGCGAGGACGTCGCCGCCTGGTCGTCGTACGCCGCCGCGCGGCGCGCGAGCAAGGAGAAGGAGAAGTTCGGCAAGGGCTCCATCGAGGGCCTGATGGCGGCCGAGACCGGCGACAACGCCTGCGTGCCGGGTGCGGTCATCCCGGTCCTGACCCTCGCCATACCCGGGTCGGCGCCGGCGGCGGTGCTGATGGCGGCGATGCTGATCCACGGCGTGCGGCCCGGCCCGATGATCATGATCGAGGCGCCGACCTTCGTCTACGACGTCGTCGCGATGATGATGTTCTCGGCGATCGGCATCCTCATCTACGGCCTGACGCTCACCAAGCTGCTGATCAAGGTGCTGATGGTGCCCAAGGCCATCATCGTGCCGATCATCTTCGTGCTTTGCGTGATCGGCTCCTACGCGATCTCGCAGCGGCTCTTCGACGTCTGGGTGATGCTGGGCTTCGGGGTGCTGGGCTATGCGCTGCGGCGCATGAAGTATCCGGTGGCGCCGCTGGTTCTCGGGATGGTGCTGGGCGACCTGATGGAAAAGGGCTTCCGGCGCGGGCTGGTGCTCTCCGACGGCAGCCTGGCGCCGTTCTTCACGCGGCCGATCTCGGCCGTGCTGTGGATCACGATCGTCGCCGTCATCGCGTTCAGGATTCCCGGCGTGGGCAGCGGCTTGCGCCGGCTCACCGGCCGGCGGGCGCAGGCGTGAGCGCGAAGTCCTTTCGACGTTGACGGAGAACACGGCGATGGCGCAGCGGCGGCTTGGCATCATCATGAACGGCGTGACCGGACGGATGGGCATGAACCAGCATCTCGTCCGCTCGATCGTCGCGATCCGCGAGGCGGGCGGCGTCGCGCTCGCCGACGGCGACCGGGTCGTGCCCGACCCGATCCTGATCGGCCGCGACGCCGGCCGGATCCGCGCGCTGGCCGAGGCGCACGGCATCGAGCGCTTCGGCACCGATCTCGACGCCGCGCTCGCCGATCCCGACGACGCCGTGTTCTTCGACGCGGCGACGACGCAGGCGCGCCCCGGGCTGCTGCAGCGCGCGATCGCCGCCGGCAAGCACGTCTACTGCGAGAAGCCGGTCGCGACCACGCTCGCCGCGGCGCTGGACCTCGCGCGCGCGGCCGAGCGCGCCGGCGTCAAGCACGGCGTCGTGCAGGACAAGCTGTTCCTGCCCGGGTTGCGCAAACTGGCGCTGCTGCGCGACGCCGGCTTCTTCGGCCGGCTGCTGTCGGTGCGCGGCGAGTTCGGCTACTGGGTCTTCGAGGGCGACCTGCAGCCGGCGCAGCGGCCGTCGTGGAACTACCGCGCCGAGGACGGCGGCGGCATCATCCTCGACATGCTGTGCCACTGGCGCTACGTCCTCGACCACCTCTTCGGCGAGGTGAAGAGCGTGTGCTGCCTCGGCGCGACGCACATTCCCGAGCGCCGGGACGAGCAGGGCCGCAAGTACGCGGCGACGGCCGACGACGCCGCGTACGCGATGTTCCAGCTCGACGGCGGCGTCGTCGCGACGATCAACAGCAGCTGGTGCACGCGCGTGCGCCGCGACGACCTCGTGACCTTCCACGTCGACGGCACGCACGGCTCGGCCGTCGCCGGGCTCAACGACTGCGTGACGCAGTCGCGCGTCAACACGCCGAAGCCGGTGTGGAACCCCGATCTGCGGCAGGCGATCGACTTCTTCGGCGGCTGGCAGGCGGTGCCCGACACCACCGCGTACGACAACGGCTTCAGGACGCAGTGGGAGCTGTTCATCCGCCACGTCGTCGCCGGCGCGCCGTTCGGATGGACGCTGCGCGAAGGTGCCAAGGGCGTGCAGCTCGTCGAATGCGCGCAGGCGTCGTGGAAGGAGCGGCGCTGGGTCGACGTTCCCCGCTTCCCGCCTGATGGCCCCGCCCGATCCCGCGCTGCTCGCGCTCAACACCGCGACCGTCCGGGCGCAGTGGACGCTCGCGCAGATCATCGACGGCTGCGTCCGCCACGACATCCGGACCATCGCCCCGTGGCGCGACCAGGTCGCGCAGACCGGACTGAAGTCGGCGGCGGCGCACCTGCGCGAGTCCGGGCTGGCGCTGTCCGGCTACTGCCGGGGCGGCATGTTCCCGGCGCCGGATGCGGCGGGGCGCGCCGCGGCGCACGACGACAACCGGCGCGCCGTCGACGAGGCGCTGGCGCTGGGCGCGCCGTGCCTCGTGCTCGTCGTCGGCGGACTGCCGAAGCACCCGGACGGGAAACCCGCGTCGAAGGACCTGGCCGGCGCGCGCGCCATGGTGCGCGACGGCATCGCGTCGCTGCTCGACTACGCGCGTCCGGCCGGGATGCCGCTGGCGATCGAGCCGCTGCACCCGATGTACGCAGCGGACCGAGCCTGCGTGAACACCATGGCGCAGGCCAACGCGCTGTGCGACGAACTGGGCGACGGCCTGGGGATCGCCGTCGACGTCTACCACGTCTGGTGGGACCCCGAGCTGCGTCAGGAGATCGCGCGGGCCGGGCGTGCGCGCGCCGCGGACGGCAAATCGCGCCTGCTCGCGTTCCACCTCTGCGACTGGCTGGTGCCCACGCGCGACCTGCTGCTCGATCGCGGGATGATGGGCGACGGCGTCATCGACCTGCCGCTCATCCGGTCGTGGATGGAGGATGCCGGCTACCGCGGCACCCACGAAGTCGAGATCTTCTCCGCGAACGACTGGTGGAAGCGCGATCCCGACGACGTGCTCGCCACCTGCAAATCGCGGCACGCTGCCGTCTGCTGACCGCCTGCGGCGATTGGCGGGCCTGCCGCCGCGCCGGTTCGCGCGCCGCGGCGCCGCGTCACGACGTCGCGATCGCCAGCGCCCGTGTGGTCGTGTGGTACTTGGCCAGCATGTTCGGGACCTCCCAGTCCGGCAGCGCGCCGGCCGTCACGTAGCGCAGGAACTGTCCGGTGACCTGGCCGAAATGGGCTTCGTGGCCGTCGTGCAGGGCCGCCGGCACGGTGACTTCCCAGCCGCGGTCACAAGGCTTCAGTCCGATGCCGGGATACCGTGCCTGAACCTGCGACAGCGCCTGCTGCAGCGCCTTCGTGAACGCCTCGAGGTCGGTGGCCGCCGCCGGCTCGATGCTGAGCGCCGGCCGATAGCCTTCCGCCGGGCCCTGCCGGATCACGAGGTCCGCCCGGGTGCCGCGCATGACCGAGAAATGCGTATCCCCGGCGCCGGCGGGGGCCTCGAAGTCCCATCGCACCGAGACCTTCGCGTGCACGCCCCTGATCGTGTAGTCGATCTCGCCGTTGGCGTACACGTGCAGGCGGCCGTCGGCGCGCACGTACGGGCGCAGGAAATCCGGAGTCGCGTCGAGCTGCGTCACCTGCGTGAACTGCGCCGGCGTGATCTCCGTCGGCCAGTGCCGGGCGCCCTCGATGGCGATGTCGGTGTGCCAGTCGAGGACCCGGCCCGGGAAGCACTCCCACTGGACGAGGTCGACCAGGTGCGTCGTGATGTCGACCAGGCCCTCGCCCTGCTGCGCGGTGTCGAAGTACCATGCCGGCCGCCTGATCGGCACGCCCGAGACCAGCTTGGAAAAGTGATGGACGCTTTCCTTGGTGACGGCCGGATGATCGACGCTGCCCTGCTGCAGCTCGCCGAACACCGGGGCGAGGACCGCGAACGCCTTCTGCAGCATCGTCGCGATCTCGAACCGCTCGGTCATGATGTCGTAGAGCAGGACACCCTTGTCGCGCGCGACGGCGAACGCGCGCTCCAGGGCGTCGAACCCGGCGGCGTCGATGACCATCGGCTTGTCGGCGAGCGTGTGGAAGCCGGCCGCCACGGAGCGCGTCAGGTACTCGGTCTTGCGCCGGTTGTTGCCCGCGATGACGGCCACGTCGCCGGCGCGGTCGGCCTCGAAGCGCTCGAGGAAATCGGGGCCGGCGTGCGTGACCACGCGCCAGGACGTCGGGTCCTGCGCCCTCGCGTTGTAGCCCTCGATCTTGCGCAGGTAGTCGTCGAGGTCGGGACCCGGCGGCGCATACACGTGGACGGTGGCGTCCACGCCGGGAATCATGGTCTTCTGCACCAGCGCGGCGTGGAAATGGCCGGGGTCCAGGATGGCGAGCTTCATCGTCGGCGGGTCCTCAGGGATGGCAACCTATTATCCGCGAATCGTCGCCTCTTGCGCCCCGGACCAACGATTGCGACGCCCGGTCCGCTCCCCGCCGGCGAGGCCGGGCCCGCGCGCTTTCGCGCATTGCCGCGCGTGCGACTGCCCGGCAGCGTTCATCGCGTCTGCCCTTCGCCGGCGCCGGCCCCCGCCTGCCCGAGCAGCGCGGAAAGATCGCAGTCGAGCAGATCGCCGATGCACTCGATCGCGAGGTCGGCCGGCGGGTGCGCCGCGAGCTCCTGCGCGTCGTGCGCGTAGTGCCCCTGGCGCGGGAACACGGTCGTGAGCCGGTCCGGCAGCAGTTCCTTCATCGCGGCCAGGATGCGCAGCTTGTCGTCGACCATGACGTAGCGGCGCGCCGGGTAGTGCCGTTCGAGATCGGCGAGCATGTGCTCCTTGTGCACGTAGATCAGCACCCGGCCGTCGACCGCGTCCCACAGCCCCGAGTGCTGGACCTTGCGCGGCTGGAGCACGACGTCGCCGTCGGACACGATCACCGTCGGGCCCCGGGTGCGCAGGCGGGCGAGCGCGGCGAGCGCGCCGGGATACAACCGGTCGGCAAACGGGTAGTCCAGCAGGAACGAGGACAGCAGCAGCAGCCGGGGATCGTTCATGGCGCTGCCCGGTTCCCGCAGCGGAAGCGCTGCAGCGCGCCGAGATAGTCCGCATAGCCGACCTCGGCACGCAGGGCCTCGAACATCGCCCAGTACCGGTCCCGGCTCGCGGCGCCGAGTTGCCGTTCTAGGTGCTCGCTCAGGTCGTCGTGCACGCGGTCGTTGTCGAGCAGCGTGTTGTCGACGTCGAGCAGGAATGCCACATCATCTTTGCGGGTCATGGCGTCATCCGCGTCAACTGATTGTCGGGGAAGCCCGGGCCGACGTGCGTCTCCACGCGTCGGTGGGACGGGGCCTGCGCGATCGCGCTGTCGCTCCCGATATTGCGCAGATGGTCGTCGAGGTCGGGTTCCGCCAGCGCGTGGGCTCGGACGGCGGCGCCCGCGCCGGGGATCATGGTCTTCTGCACGTGAGCGGCATGAAGGTAGCCAGGGTCCGGGATGGCGAGCTTCATCGTCGGCTGATCCTCGAAGACGGAAGAGATTCCACGTCAGCCGCGACCCCGCGGCTGGCAACGACCCGCCCGCGGCCGGGTGCGATCGCGCATGCTCCGCACCGGCGGTTCGGAACGAGTCGCGGAGGTGGCTGCCGCAGGAACGGCTTCGGCGGTGACCGTGGCGGGGTCGTCGTCAATACAGCGTTTCGACTGCGCTCGCCAGACGATAGCCCGCGCCGCGCTTCGGTACCGGAGGGCGTGGGCTTCATTTCCGCACGCTATCATAGCGCATGCCGCGTCCCCTTCAGCAGCGAACGCCCGTGACCGGCACCGGGGCCGCGCGGGCTTTGCGCACGCGCGCAGAGCTGATGCCGCTGGTTCGCGCGCTGTGGCTGGTCGGCCCCGACGGGCAGCAGGTCCTGTTGGCGTCGGACCCCCTGCCCATGCCGGAGCTGACGTCGTTCTCTCCGCCCCTGGATGGGCGAGCCGAGGATGCGACCGCGGTGAGCCGCCCGTTGGTTGGCGGCGCACCAGTAGGCGTCCATCCGGTCGAGCAGCTCCGGGGATAGGGTCTTCGTGGTCATGGTCCGCCTCTGGTTCTCCAGCCTCCATTGCCGCCTCGGCCGGCGGTGGGTTCGCCAGCTTCCGAGTTCCTGCAGCGTGCGCAGGAACGTGACGACGTCTTCGCGGCTCAGCATGCCCACCACCTGGCGGTCGTTCATGACGGGAAGTTGATTGACGCCCTCGCGATCCATCAGCTCGAGGGTTGGCCACAGTTCGGCATCCGGGCTCACGCTCCTGACTTTATCGAGGGGGAGCATCGCCTGCGCAGCGGTCGTCTTCCCCCACTCGGGCCGGGGTATGTCCGTCACGCGGTGCAGCACGCTCACAAACAGCATGATTGCGGTGGCCCCGCCCATGATCCAGTACAGCGGCGGCGGCCAGTCCTTGAACTCGGCGGGGTAATAGCTGCTCGCCAGCATCCAGGTGAGCAACGCAAAGATCAGAAACCAGGAGTAGTCCAGACCGATGGGGATTCCCATGATCCTTCCCAGCGCGACGTTCTGGCGATTCATGACTGCCGGGCCACGAGTGGAGCACTGGTTTGCGGGCTCAGCCGGCAAACCTGCGGATCCTGCGGCGGGGCGAGACTGACTTCCCCCGGGGGCTCACGGGTTCCCGCGGGTGGACGAAAGCCCCTGCGCGCTTCGGTGCGCTCGGAGGCCTCCGCCGCGTGATCACGCGGCAGGCGTTCAGACATCAGCAGCAGCCGTGGGTTCGTCCATGGCGCCGCCCGCCGCGCCGGTAGCGTTGCAACGCGCCGAGGTGCTCCGCGTAGCCCAGCTCGGTGCGCAGCGCTTCGATTGTCGCCCAGTATCGATCCCTGCTCGCGGCGTCGAATTCGCGCTCGAGATGGCTCCTGAGATCGTCTTGCACGCGGTCATTGTCGAGCAGCACATTGTCGCAGTCGAGCAGGAACACCACGTCGTGTGCCGGATCCACGATCACGCCCGGTGTCGTGCTCCCCGGCGACCGCGCGTCGACGCTGCCGTGGTTGCTGCTGCACCTCACCGGCGTCAGGACAGGCGATCCCGATTCGCCTCGGGCGCCCCGCCGGCGCCCCTGGTGTTGCGGCCCAGCGACAGCACGCCGGCGGCGACCGCGAACACCAGCAGCGCCGCGACGGCAAGACGGAAGCCCCGCAGCACGTACACCTGCGCAACCAGGTGCGACGGCCCGCCGACGTGCACCGCCATCGCCGCTCCAACCAGCGCGACGCCGAAACTTGCACCCAGGCCGCGCATCATGTTGAGAAGCCCGCCGGCGACGCCGAGGCGCGTGTACGCGGCCGCCGCCATGATGCTCGCGTTGTTCGACGGAATGAACAGTCCCGCGCCGGCGCCGAAAAGCAGCAAGCCGGCCGCGAACGGAACCAGCGCCCTTCCCGCCGCCCAGTCCATCAGCCCGAGCCCGACGACGGCGATCGTCATGCCGCTCACCGTCGGCAGCCGCGCGCCGAAGCGGTCGCCGAGGTAGCCGCCCAGCTGCGCCACGACGACCAGCGCCGCGGGCACCATGCTGAGCATCAGCCCGGCGCGATTCGGCGACTCGCCGAACACCCGCTCGAGCAGGATCGGGACCCCGAACAGTCCCCCGAACAGCAGTGCATACGAAAGCAGTGCCGCGCTCACGCCGATCGCGACGCCGGGCGCTTTCAGGACCTCGCCGCCCAGCAGCGGCGCGGCGGCCGTGCGCTCGCTGCGCACGAATGCCGCGAGCAACAGCAGCGCCGCGGGCACGAGATAGGGAATCAGGGCGAAGTGGGTAAACGCGAGCAGCAGCGCACCGATGGCGAGCGGCAGCAGCAGTGCGCCGATGCGGTTGAACGACGCCGCGTGGCGCGGCCCCGTGGTCCGCGGCAGCGTGTACCGCGCAAGCACCATCCCGATCAGGCCGAAGGGGACGTTCACCCAAAACACCCACCTCCAGTCGAGCCAGGCGATCAGGAAGCCTCCGACCGCCGGGCCGAGCGCGAGGCCAAGCGCCTGCGCAGTGGCCTGCACGCCGATCGCGCGTCCGAGCTTCGCCCGTGGCACGGCCGCGGTGATGAGCGCGACGCTGTTGGCCTGCAGCATCGCGCCGCCGAGCCCCTGCACGGCGCGCGCGGCGACCAGCGTCCCGAGGTTGGGCGCGAAGCCGCACAGCATCGAGCCGACGATGAATACGAAGAAGCCGCCGGTGTAAAGCACCTTGCGCCCCTTCTCGTCGGCGACGCGGCCGAGCGGCGTCAGCAGCGCGGTCAGCACCAGCAGGTAGGCGACCGCCACCCATTGCACGTTGTTGAGGGTCGCGTTGAACCTGACCTCGAGCGCCGGCAGCACCAGGCTCACGATGCTGGTATCGAGCTGGCCCATGAACGCGCCGATGCATACCGTGGCGACGACGATCCACGGGTAATCGTCGCGGCGCGCGAGCCACGCAAGCGCCGCGCGCTCGTGCAGCAGGCGTTGCATGAGGGTGCGCGCGACGCGGCCGTCGGATCCTTTCGGAGTCAATCCCGGCGCCTGGCTCGAAACGGTGATGTATGAATCGTTGCGTGCGCCCACCCGTCGGCGCAGGAGCATCGATGGGGAGGGCATGGCAGCCGGCGGAGCATCGCGATTGGTCCCGCTCGATGAGATCGCATTGCCGCGGCCGGCACATCAATGAGCCGTCACGCCTTCGGCTTTGCCGTCCAGTGGAAGTACAGATCCTTGCCGTCCTTGCCGGGGAGCGTCACCTCCTGCGACTCGGTCAGGCCCTTGTAGCGGGCGCTCACCCTGTACTTTCCTTCCGGCAGCATCACGTACAACAGGGGGCCGGCGTTGGGCAGCTCGAAGACCGGACTGCCTCGCGCATCGGCGATCACCACCGGGACGTCGGCGACGAACTCGCCGTCCTTGCGCGCCGAGAAGGTCAGGCGCAGCGGGAACTCCTTGGCCATGCGGCGCATCGCCGCGGCGTCGTCCTTGCCGACCCCGCCGTTGGCATAGGTCGTCGCAGTGATGGTTTCGACGACGGTGGACTCCTGCGCGCCGGCCACTGGGGGCAGCGTGACGAGCAGTCCGGCGCCGATCACTGCGACGGTGAGGGGAGCACGAATCTTCATGATGCGGATCCTTGTGTGGATTGGTGATTCGCCGGTACGCAGACCGGCGTCAGAGGCTGGCGGCGACCGGCGATGCCTGCGCGGTGCCGCCGATCTTCCGGCCGAGCGCGGTCGCCGCCGCCAGGACGGCCGACACCATCGGATTGAGTGTTAGGTTCATGGTCTGGTCCCGCCGATCCGAGAGTCGCTGCCGATCACGCGTGAGTCGCCGCAGCGACCTCGTCCCGGCCGTGGTGATGCTCGAACGAAGTCAGCCCGGAAGCCTTCAGCAATTCGTGCGCGCGCTTGATCTCCTGCGCGCCGCCATGCACGACCAGCATGAACTTGTCCGCCTTCAGCGCAGTTTCGTAGCGCAGCACGGAATTCCTGGGGATGCCGACGGCCATCAGCGCGCCGGCCAGGGCGCTGACGCCGCCGACCAGCGCGGCGCCTTCCAGCCCGCCGAAAAGCGCGGCTGCCAGCGGCCCCAGAACAATCACGTGGCCCACCACCGGGACGAACATCATTGCGGAGCCGAACAGCACCCCCATCAGCCCGCCCCAGAAGGCGCCGTACTTGCCGAAGACCTTGGCCCGGTCGCCGGCATTGAGGAAGCCGACGACGTGCTCCTCGGTGTGGTAGTCCCGGCCCATGATCGAGATCTTCTTCATGTCGAATCCGGCACGCTGCAGCGCCTTCACAGCGGCTTCGGCCTGGGCATGAAAGTCGTAGACGGCGACGGCGATATCGGTTTTGGTCATGGTCATGATGGATTCCATTCAGGTTGAATTTTCAGGATCGGACGTCACGGTGCTGTTTACATCCGCGCGTCCATGCTCCTAAATGTAGGCCTTGTCCGGCGATGCGTAAGCTGCCTAAGGTCACGATCCGGGGGTGCGGAAAGTCACGAATCATCAGCAGCCACGCGTGGGCGATCGAGGCAGGATTGCGCGCTTGCCCCGACCGCGCCGGCACGCTGCCGTTCGACGGGTGTGCCGCTGCGCTCAGGATCCCGCCTTCTTCGGCAGCTCGGTGGGCGCCACGGATTCGAAGCCCACGCCATCCTCGATCGCCTGCTTCTGGTCGCCCTTCTTGACCGCCTCGTTGGCCTTGTCGATGCTCGCTTTCTTTTCGGGCGTGACGACGAAGTCGTCGGCCAGCACGATCTGGCCGTCGACCGGGACGCTGAGCGCCTTGAAATGAAATGCGATCGGGTTGCGCGGTCTGACTTGTGGCCGCTTCGGCTGCGACCTTGCATTGCCCGGTCGATTGGCCACGGAAGCATTCTCGAACGCGCGGCCGGCGCCGCGTAAGCGCTGCAGGTAACGATCTGGGCGTGCAGAGGGTCACGATCGGCGGCCGGCGCCGGGGCGGTGCCCGACAAGCGAGCGCGATGCGCGGAAGGGCGCGGCGAAGGATCGGGCGCGCGCATTCGGCGCCCTCGGGAGGTGCCCTCCCGTCGCCCGCCGCGCGGTCAGCCGTCGCGCCGCTGGCGCACCGACATCACGGCCAGCTCGGTGCGCGTATTGGCATGGAGCTTCTCCATGATGCGGCTGACGTAGTTCTTGACCGTGCCCTCGGCGAGGAACACCGCGGCCGCGATCTGCCTGTTGCTGCGCCCTCGGCGATGAGGCTGAGGATCCGTTCTTCCTTGTCGCTGAGCGTCTCGGTGACGCCATCGGCGGCGCCGCGCTGCGGCCGAGCCCGAAGCCCCGCTCGAACCCGCGCGGCCGCTCGAGTGGGCGGCCGCGGACGCAGCCTCGGGCGCGGAACCAAGCCGCCGAAACTGATCGATCACCTTGCGCGCGATCTGCGGCGTCAGCCGCGACTCGCCGCGATCCACCGCGCGCACCGCCTCGAGCACGTCTTCTTCGCTCGCGTCCTTGAGCAGGTACGCGTGGGCTCCCGCACGGACTGCCTCGAATACCGTGTCTTCGTCGTCCAGCGTGGTGAGCACCAGCACGTGCGTGTCCGGCAGCGACAGCATGATCTCGCGGGTGGCGGCGACGCCGCCCTTGCGCGGCATGTGCAGGTCCATCAGCACCACATCGGGGCGCAGGCGTTGCGCCATCTCGACGGCTTCGAAGCCATCGGAGGCCTGGCCCACCACTTCGATGTCCGGCTCGACCGAGAGCATCAGCGTCATCCCGCTGGCGGATCAGCGCCTGATCGTCGGCCACGAGCACCCGGATGCGCAGTGCGGCGCTGGAGGTGCGCGCCTTCACGCCACGCTCCGGTTGCCGGCCCGTCATCGCACCGCGCCCGGCTCCCGCGCCGCGGCGAGTTGCTCGCGGATGCGCCCGACCAGCGGGGAGGGAAGCCGCGCCGTCAGATAGGCGAGCAGCGTCGCGACCGCAAGCTCCGCCTGGGCCGGCGAGATTTGCGCCCGTTGGGCCACCAGCTGGATCAATTCGTCCACTTCGAAACCCCCCAAGGGCCCGCCCGGCGACGACCGGGTGCCTGTCCATGGTCCGAATGTACTGGACGCCCCGGCTGCTCGCGAGGGCCGGATGGCACGAATTCGATATTACTTTCGTCACCTGTGACAGCGGTGACAACGGTCGACCCCCTCGGCTTGCCGGCCGCATCCGGGTTCACACTACTACCGGCGAGGCGCCCCGGCATCGCCGATCCGCACCATGAAGTCGGCATCCTCCCAGCGGCCGGCCTCGGGCCAACGGAACGTGAACCGTACTGCGCTGCCCGCGGTCAGCCCGCTCGTCGGCAGATCGGCCATGTGCAGCCCGAACCCAGTGTCCGCGGTCGGCGTGCTCGCCGTAGCCATCGTCGTTGTGGCGATGCCAGGCCGGGCCACTCGGCGTGTCCACCCGCAGCACGGCATCGATGACCTTGACGGTGTTGATCCAGCGCGCAGTGCTCCCGGGACAGCCCGGCGCGTTGTTGAACCCCGTGCTCACGGTGCTTCCCTGCCGAGGCTGTTGGCGCGCGGCGGTTGCCGGCCCATCTCGCGCGGGTGCTTCCCGGCGGTCCAGTGCGCTTCGATTTCCTCGAGGCTGCGGCCCTTCGTCTCCGGGACGAAGAACCACGCGAAGAGCCACGCGCCGATGCCAACCAGCGCGTAGAGCCAGAATGTCGGCGCGCGTCCCACCGTCTGAAAGAGCGTGAGAAAGGTCAGCGCGACGAGCAGGTTGGCGCCCCAGTTGGCGGCCGTCTCCACGCTCATCGCCAGCCCGCGGGTCTTCAGCGGATAGATCTCCGAGATCAGCAGCCAGAAGACCGGGCCGAGACCCACGGCGAACGCGCCCACGTAGAGCGTCAGGCTGCCGGCCGCCAGCCAGCCCCGCGGCCCGGGAAGCTGCGGCAGCGAGAAGGCGAGCCCCAGCGCGCCCAAACCGGCGACCATTCCCGCCAGGCCCGCCAGCAGCAGCGGCCGCCGGCCCACCCGGTCCACCAGCAGCAGCGCGACCACCGTCATCGCCACGTTGACCGCGCCGACGCCGACGGTGGCGAGGATCGAGGCCGACGCGGACTCGAATCCGGCGAACTGGAAGATCATCGGCGCGTAGTGGATCACCGTGTTGATGCCCGTGATCTGCTGGAACACCGCCAGCCCCGCCTTGCTGGCGGTGTAGGCGCTGTAGCCGCCCCAGGCGACGACCTCGTGGACTGAACTGGTTCTCAGGATCACGCCGCCCTTTTGTCGCGCCATGCGCCGGAGCGCTTGCTGCGCACAGCAATACGCTCCCAGCAGGTTCACCTCGATGACCTTCCGCCAAGCGGTGACCTCGGCCTCCCAGGCCAGCGCCCGCGGCCCGTCGATCCCGGCGCTGTTGACGAGGATGTCGATGCCGCCCCACGCTTCGTCCACCTGGCTGAACATGCCGGCGACGGCGTTCGCATCGGAGACGTCCGCCTGGATGGCGAGCGCTTCGCCACCGGTCGCGCGGATCCGGTGCACGAGCGCCTGCGCAGCCTCCGGGTGCGTGACGTAGTTGATGGCGACCTTCGCCCCTGCCTCGGCCAGCGCCTCGACGACGGCTGCGCCGATGCCGGAGTTGCCACCCGTGACCAGCGCGCGTTTGTCGTCGAGTTGGATTTTCATGGTTTGTTCCGCGTGATCCAGCGAATTCCGAGCGCAGCGCCGGTTGCTCCCGAAAGCCCGGCTCCCGTGCGTGCCGGATGGGGTGATGGCTTCTTCGAGCTGTTCGGAGCGTGCGGGATTCAGGCGGCCGCCTGCCCGAGCGCCCGCGCATCGCCACCGCCACCCCGGAGCGGCCAAGCCGGATTCTTGAGGCTGAAGCGCGGCAGGGGGTCGAGGACGTCGTGCAACGCCGCCTGGTAGGCGTCGAGGCTGCCGATGTCCCGCCAGTAACCATGCTCCTCGTACGGCCGGAGCCCCGGAATCTGGTTGCGCGCGAAATCGTAGGCGAAAGCGCGGCAGCTCACCGGCAGGCGAGGCATGATGTGCCGGCCGAAATCGGTGTCGCCGCGCCGGCTCGCCGCTTCGAGCAGCGCCACCAGCGCACCCGGGTCGAACAGGTAATTGCCCATCGAGGCGTAGGCGCGCTGCGGATCCCGCGGGATCGGCGCCGGGCGCGCCGGCTTTTCGTGGAAGGCCTCGATGCGGCCGTCCGGGGCGACGGCGCCCACGCCGTCGCGATATGCTCGATCAGCGATCGCGGCTTGTACTGCGCCAGCACGTGGATCGAGGTGATGCCCGAGTTGACCAGGTTGCTGAGCACGAAATCGATGATCCGGAAGCCGGCGGCGAACGGCACCGCGGGTTTGGCCTGCTCGGCAGTCAATGGATGCAGCCGTGTGCCGTTGCCCCCTGCGAGCACCAGCGCGAGAACTCTGGTTGGATCCATCGTGCTCCTCCTTCTGCCGGATTTGTCGGACCGATCGCCTCGGCAGGCCCGCGAGCCGCGACTTTGCACCGCAATGACCGGCCGCCTCTCGCGTGTCCTGAATCTAACGGACGCCGCGACCGCCCGCGAGAGCCGAAAGTCATCGGTTTGGTGTTACTTCCGTCACTCGCGACGATCGCCGTACACTTCGCGATCCTCGTCATGCGCGCGCTCGCGCTCTACCTGCGCTACTTCGATACTCGCCGCAGCCTGGCCGCGGCGATCGGCTGGCTGGCGTTCGCGCTGTCGATCGGCATCGCGCTGGTCGCCAGCGTTTGGGTGGGCGACATCGTCGTCCGCGGCGCCGGTGATGAGGCCCGGCCCGAGATGACGGATGCGATGGCGGATGCGGAGCTTGCGGACGATCTTGATGGCGCTGTCCTTTGGCAGGGCGCGGGCGACGGTCAGCCGGGCACGGCAGGCACGCGGCGTGTGGGTCTGGTCGCCGGCATTCGCAGGGCGAACAGTGAGGTAGGATAAGGCAGAGCGTGCGCCGGACGAGCCGCGGCGCCGAAGGAAGAAGACGCACGATGACACCGTCGGAACGACCCCCCGATCCGAACCGCCCCGTGACTGCCGAACGGGGACCGCTGGCCGGCGTGAAGGTGCTCGAGCTCGAATCGCTCGGCCCCGTGCCGTTCTGCGGCATGCTGCTCGCAGACCTCGGCGCCGACGTGCTGCTGGTCGATCGGCCGAGCGATCCGGGACTGGGCTTCGAGCGCGAGCGCCGGTCCGACGTCATGCTGCGCGGGCGCCGCTCGGTCACGCTCGACCTCAAGTCGCCGGCGGGTGTGGCCGCGGCGCTCGCGCTCGCCGAGCGCGCCGACGCGCTGATCGAGGGCTTCCGGCCCGGCGTGCTCGAGCGCATGGGCCTCGCCCCCGACGTGCTGCTCGCGCGCAATCCGCGGCTGGTCGTCGGCCGGATGACCGGCTGGGGCCAGGACGGGCCGCTCGCGCCGCGCGCGGGGCACGACATCGACTACATCGCGCTGTCCGGCGCGCTGCACGCGATCGGCCACGCCGGCGGCCGGCCGGTGCCGCCGCTGAACCTGGTCGGCGATTTCGGCGGCGGCGGCATGCTGCTCGGCTTCGGCGTGCTCGCGGCGCTGCTCGAGGCGCAGCGCTCGGGCAAGGGTCAGGTGGTCGACGCGGCGATGGTCGAGGGCGCGGCGCTGCTGACCACGATGTTCTGGGGGATGGCCGCGGCGGGGCAATGGAACGACCGTCGCGGCGAGAACGTGCTCGACTCCGGTGCGCCGTGGTACGACACCTACGAGACCCGCGACGGGCGGTTCGTCGCGCTCGGCGCGATCGAGCACAAGTTCTACGCCGAGCTGCTCTCGCGGCTCGGCCTGGCCGCCGAGGCGCTGCCGGCGCAGCACGATCGCGCCGGCTGGCCGGCACTGCGCGCGCGTTTCGCCGCGGTGATCCGCACGCGCACGCGCGACGAATGGTGCGCGGTCTTTGCCGATTCGGATGCCTGCGTCATGCCGGTGCTCACCTTCGCCGAGGCCGCGGCGCACCCCCACAACGTCGCGCGCGGGGCGCATCTGGCGCTCGCCGGTGTGGTCCAGCCGGCGCCGGCGCCGCGCTTCTCGCGCACGCCGGGCGGCGTGCGCGGGCCGCCTCCCGAGCGTGGCGCGCGGGGCCGCGAAGCGCTTGCCGACTGGGGGTTCCCGGTGGGGGACGTCGAGCGCCTGCGTGGCGAAGGGCTGGGCTTCGTCGACGATTGAGCGGCGCCCGGACCGCGCCCCCTCAGCGCCGCTTCTTGTAGGCGACGACCTTCTGCTTCTGCTCGCCCAGCCCCTGGATGCCGAGCGTGACGGCGTCGCCCGCCTTCAGGTACTCCGGCCCGGGTTTCATGCCCATGCCCACGCCGGGCGGCGTGCCGGTGGTGAGGACGTCGCCGGGCAGCAGCGTCATGTAGCGCGACACGTCGGCGACAAGGTCGGCGACGCCGAAGATCATCGTCCGGGTGTTGCCGGTCTGCTTGCGCACGCCGTTGACGTCGAGCCACATGTCGAGGTTCTGCGGGTCGCGGATCTCGTCGGTGGTGACCAGCCACGGCCCGAGCGGCCCGAAGGTGTCGCAGCCCTTGCCCTTGCCCCATTGCGACGCGCCGCGCTTCAACTGGAACTCGCGCTCGGACACGTCGTTGATGAGGCAGTAGCCGGCGACGTATTTCAGCGCGTCCTTCTTCTCGACGTAGCGCGCGGTCCGCCCGATCACCACGCCCAGCTCGACTTCCCAATCGGTGTGCGTCGAGTCCTTCGGCAGCATGATCGCGTCGTTCGGCCCGACGATGCAGGTCTCCGACTTGAAGAACACGATCGGATTCTCGGGGATCGGCGATGCCCGTCTCCGTGGCGTGATCGACGTAGTTGAGGCCGATCGCCAGAAACTTGGACACGCCGGTGACGCAGGGGCCGAAGCGCGGCTTGCCCTTGACCAGCGGCAGGCGCTTCGGATCGAGCTTCGCGAGCTCCTTCAGCTTCGCCGGCGCGAGCGTGTCGGGGCCGATGTCCTTGACCTTGCGCGACAGGTCGCGCAGCTTGCCGTCGGCGTCGATGAGGCCGGGCTTCTCCTTGCCGGGGGGGCCGTAGCGTACGAGCTTCATGGTTTCTCCTGGGTTGAAAGTTTCGGGCGGGACGTCAGATGGTCATGCCGCCGTCGACCGAGTAGACGTTCCCGGTCGCGAACGCGGACTCGTCGGAGGCGAGGAACACGACCACCGGGGCGATCTCCTCGGCCTTGGCGATGCGCCCCATCGGCTGCCGCGCGACGAACGCCCGGCGCGCCTCCTCGGGATCGGGGAACGCGTTGATGCGCTCGGCGAGCGACGGCGTGTCGACGGTGCCCGGGGCGATCGCGTTGCAGCGGATGCCCTTCTGCACGAAGTCGATGGCGACCGCCTTGGTCAGGCCGACGACGGCCGCCTTGCTCGTGCCGTAGACGAAGCGGTTGGGGATGCCCTTGATCGAGCCGGCCACCGAGGCCATGTTGATGATGCTGGCGCCGCGCCCGGTGCGCGCGACGTCGGCGAGCATCTTCGGCAGCGCGCACTTGATCGTCACGTACATCGCGCGGACGTTGAGGTTGAAGCTCAGGTCCCAGTCCTCCGGCGTGCACTCCATGATCGTGCCGTTGTGGACCCAGCCCGCGCAGTTGAACAGGATCGACAGCGGCGGGATCTCGTCGATCGTCTTCGCGACCGCCGCGTCGTCGAGGACGTCGAGCTGCCGCGCCGTGATGTTGGGCCAGCCCTGGAGCCCGGCGACGAGCTTGGGGTTGACGTCGGTGGCGAACACCTGCGCGCCCTCCCGGGCCATCGCCAGGGCGGTCGCATAGCCGATGCCCTGGCCGGCGGCGGTGATCAGCGCGGTCCTGCCCGCGAGGCGTCCACTCATTGTCTTCTCCTCGTTGATGGTGCCCGGGGCCGGCGCGTCGGCGCGCCGCGGGCGAGATCGGGTCGCAGCGATGCCGCGGGGTCCGCCCAGTCGCGGTTCGGGACCAGCGGATACCAGCCCGGACGGCCCGGGTCGCGGTCGTACGGATAGCCGCCGAGCTCGCGATAGAGCTCATGATATTCCCGCAGCTTGTCGCGATCGAGCGCGACGCCGAGCCCCGGGCCGTCGGGCACCCGCAATGCGCCGCGCTCGTACTTCATCCTGCCGCCGGCGATCACGTCGTCGGTGAGGTGGTGATAGTGGGCGTCGGCGGCGTAGCCGAGGTTCGGCAGCACGGCACCCAGGTGCAGCATCGTCGCCAGCTGGATGCCGAGCTCGCCCGAGCTGTGCACGGCCACGCCCAGCCCCATCGTCTCGCACACCCCGGCGGCCTTGACGCACGGCCGGATGCCGCCCCAGAACGTGGTGTCGAGCAGGATCACGTCGACGGCGCGCATGGCGACGTTGGCGGCGAGCTGCTCGAAATTGACGACGACGGTGTTGGTCGCCGTCGGGATGGCGACGAACTCCTTCAGCCGCGCGAGCTGCGGCATGCCCCAGACCGGGTCCTCGAAGTAGTCGTTGGCGAGATCCTCGATGCCGCGGCCGAAGTCGATGGCGTCGGCGAGCGACAGCGCGCTGTTGGGGTCGTAGCGGAAGCGGTCGCCGGGTAGCGAGGCGGCCAGCGCCCGGTAGCACTCGAGCTCGTACGCGGGCGGGTACACGCCACCCTTCAACTTGTGCACGCGGAAGCCGTGCTTCTTCTTCAGCGCGCGGGCGTTGGCGACCAGCTGTTCCGGGGTGCGCACCTCGCCGCGGCCGGTGCGCGCGTCGCCGTAGCGGAAGAAGAGGTAGCTCGCGAACTCGACCTCGTCGCGCAGCTTGCCGCCCAGCAGCGCGTGCACCGGGACGCCGAGCTTGCGGCCGATGATGTCGAGGCAGGCGAACTCGATCGCCGCGTGCAGCTGCGTGCGGTTGTTGTACAGGCTCGCGGTCGGGTTGCAGATCGCGAAGCGCATCGCCTCGAGCCGGAACACGTCGTGGCCGCGCAGGTAGTCGGCGAGCGCGGCGAACGCGCGCGCGGCGTCCTCGCCGCCGCCGCCCATCTCGCCCAGCCCGACGTAGCCGTCGGCGGTCTCGACCTCGACGATGGTGCGCACGAAGCGGCCCCAGTGCGCGCCGTTGCTGTGCAGCAGCGGGGCCTCCAGCGGAACCGTGACCGGGGTGGCGCGGATGGCGGCGATGGTGGTGGCGGACATGGCGGGTCGGGCGCAGCGTCGCGGGGAGTGCCCGCGCCGGAATTGTACGCCGGCGCCGGGCGCGGGCCTTCCTTGCCGGCCGCCCGCAGAGGCCGGAGTGCCGGCGGCTGCGCAGGCTACGTCAGCAGGTCAGGCCGGAAGGCCGCGTTCGGCGGACGGGAGGCCATCACGAAGATCAGCGCGAGCGCCTGCCCGTTGCACTCGTCGAGCCGCGACGCCGGCAGCCCGCACGAGACGACCATGCCACGCCGACCGGCTAGCGGGCCTGTGCCGTCACGTCTTCCGTCTGCATCCCGATGGGCATCGCAATGTGGCGGATGGCGCTGCCCGAGAGGTCGACCTTGTTCAGGTCCACCTTGCGGACGGCGAGGTTGCCGTAGGTGCGAAAGTAGAGCAGGCGGTTGGTGAGATCGTGGACCGTGGCCCACTGCGTCATCTCGTAGGCCAGTGTCGGCGCCGCCCCGGCCTTGCCCGGGATCTTCTGCCCCACCGTCCCCACGGGAATGTCGACCGCGTTGAGGATGTGGAAAGCCGTGTTGGCGCCCTCGACGGCCGTCGCCGCCGGGACCGAAGACCAGGCAAGCGCCGTCGCGCGGATGAAGCGGGCGGGCGGCGTGTAGTCGCCGGGAACGCCGATGAGGCCCGAGCCCTGCCCGAGCTGGTTGATCTCCACGCTGCCGAGCTTCATCGGACCGACGTTCAGGTTCGTGAGGTTCACGTAGTTGCGCAGGTTGGTCTGGTGCCACTCGAAGTTCGGTGAGTTGGTGAGGACGCCGATCGGGTTGTCGTGGACCTGGAGCTGCCCGCCGACGTACTCGACCACGATGGCGCCGCCCTGCGCGTCGAATATGGCCCAGTGCAGAGGCTGGGCGCCGGCCGGCGGCATCACCAGGTTGTAGACGGTGGTCTTCGGGAGCGCCGCACGGACCTCGGCGACGGTCGCGAACCGGCTGAGCGCCCAATTGGAGAACTCGAGGTTCGAAATGGCGTCCCCGTCTCCCTGGGCGGGGAAGGGCTGGTATTGCACGAACTCCGGAATGTAGAGGGTGCCCACCGACAGGCCGGCCTCGTTCATGCCGTCGGTCGAGATGTCGACGCCGAGCGTGTTCATCCCGGCGAACCCGTACTTCGCGATCCAGGTCGTTCCGGGCCTCCCGTCGGGGCGGGTCGCGGAGAGCGCGAAGCCGCGCGGCACGATCATGACCTTGCTGTCGAGCGGCATCCCGAGCTCCATCGAGCGGCCGACGAGGATGGCGCCATCTCTGGAATGGATGCGGAACGTGGTGCAGGCCGAGGCGTCGATGGGCGCGACGGCGGCGACGGTCAGTGCCGCCGCGGTGATGCAGGCGAAGATACGGGACATGGCTAAACTCCGGTAGAGGTCTGCTGCTTCGATTGCGCGGGCTGAATCTTCACTTCGGGACGCCTCCCAGCGGAAGGCTGATGGTGGCGAACAGCGCGTAGCCCTCCACGCGGTTCTGCGCCCAGAATTCCTTGTAGCCGCGGACATTGAGATAGGCCGGACGGCCGCCGAGCGTGAGCAGATAGCCCAGTTGCGGCCCGACCGACGCCACGCCCGACTTGATCGGGCCCACGCGGTTGCCGCTGCCGCCATCCCCGGTGAGCTGCGTGTAGATATAGCCCACGACGCCGACCTGCCACTGCGCCGGCAACAGTCTCGACATCGCCCAGTCCACGTGGGCATCGATGCCGTTCCTGTACGCGGTGCTCGTGTTTTCCCAGTTGTAGGTCAACCCGCCCACCGCGGAGAATTCGACTCCGGTCTGTCCGTTGAGATAGGTATAGCCGCCGCCGGCGTCGAGCGCCGCGTGACCGATGCCGAGATTGGCGAGTCGCGCGCTGTCGTAGGCGCCGACCGGGACATCGCCGGTGACGTACGCCATCCAGTTGTCGTTGCCGCGGTTCCACGTCAGGCTGGCATACGGATAGAGGTCGGTGCCGCCGTAGCTGGAATCGGCGCGGTCGAATGCATCGACCCTGGAAATGGTCAAATCGACCGCGGTCCGATTGCCGCCGCCGCCCCAGCCCAGGGCGACATACGGCTGTCCGCCAAGGACCTTCTGCCTGGAGGCGTAGCCCAGTTGCGCGATGACCAGCGGCGCCACTGCCTTGAGCCCGACGGAGACCTTGTCGCCGGTCTGAAAGGTGTCCGAGGCGTCCGCACTGCCGTTGTAGTAATAGGGCAGCAGCGCGACGGACCAGCCGGGCGTGCCGGGCACGGCGGCAAGGCTCGCGAATTGTCCGGAGAACCAGAACGGCACGCCGCCCTGGTCTGCCGCCGCGTGGCTGCACGCGACCAGCAGCGCGCAGGCCAGTCCCACCCGCGCGGCCGCCCGCCCCGGCGTCCTACGGTTCCGCGCGGGATCGCGCTTCATTCCGGAAACACGAAGGTCATGGTTGCGCGCCCACCCCAGCCGGAGGCACCGCCCGGCGTGCTGGTCAGGTAATACCGGGCGCCGACCGCGAGCGAAACCGGCGCCTTGCCGAAGTACACCAGCTTGGACACGATCGCATTCATCGGGTTGGATGCGCGCTTCGCGTCCCAATTGAACGTGGACTCCGTGTCGAGCGTGAAAGTCCATGCCTCCTTGGTCACGTAGCTCACGAAGGGCTGCCAGTAGGTATTGTTGGCGGTGCCCCCCTCGGCCGACCCGCCGACGTTCCACGACTGGTATCCCAGCATTCCCATCGTCCAGGAACCCGGCCGGACCATGCCCACGAAGCTCACCCCCGCGCCCCATTGCCGGGTGCCGTACCGGCTGCCGGACAGGGAGGGGGTGGACAGGAAGGGACCGACGCCCCACACGACGCGCGAGGCGCTGGCCGGCGAGAAGAACGTCTCGAGGACGACGGGGCCGACACCGGTGCCGGTGAATTCGTCGATGTTGCCCTGCCATTCGGTGGTGACGATCGGGCGGGTGATCAGGTTCCAGTTCGAGTTCACCGTGATCGGCACCACAGGCTGAAACTTCATCGACGTCATGTGGCCTTCGCCGCCCGCTCCTATGCCGCGGTCGTAGTTGAACTGGAACGGGATCGATACCAGTTTGGCGACCGGATTGGCGAGCTGGTCGGCGATGTCGGTCGCATCGGATTTCGACGTCGCCGCGGGGTGCGGTGCGGGAGGCGTTGCCGCATCCTGGGCGAACGCCGGCAGGCCGGACAGAGCAAGGAGCACCGCGCCCACCGGCACGACCGGGAAGCCCGCGAGGGTGGCCAGAAGAAAACGCCCGGGCGCGCACGCACGCATGTTCATGTTCATCATCGCTCCATTGATTGGAATGTCGAATCCCCGTCCCTGCGGCAGCCGGAGTTCGCGTCGGGCCGGCATTTGGCGCGGGGCGAAGCAGCCACCCCCGGCGCTGCCGGCAACCAGGGCCCACCATCCGCCTCCCGCACGCTCGCGCCGTCGATTTCGGCGTCGTCCGCGCCGGGACGATGCTTCGCGCCGTCGTTCCCCGGCCTTGGCAGCCGGTGGCATTCGCGATCGCGGTCGTCGAGGTGACCGCACCGAAAGTCTTCGGCGAACCGATCGTCGGCGAATCCGAAGTCGGTTCCCGATCCGGACGGCTCCCGCGGAAATGGCATCTGCCCTGCCCGCCTGTGCGGCGCCGTATCCGGAGCGAGCGACCGTGCGTCCACTGCTTTCCCAGGCACTCGGCAGTTGCCGCCAGGGAAATCCGAGGCGGGCTTGCCACAACAACACTGTACCGATGGGCCGTTGTGCAGGGCATCCGTACTTATACGCGCGGCAGGTCCCGAGATGCACGCCGCGCGCGCCGCGTTTTACGGCTCCACGCGGAGAACGGCGTGCCCGACGACCTCGGACTGGCGCGCGGGAGCGCGGCGGAGCTGCAGCTGCGGGTGCACGACGGCTGCGTCTGGACCGGCGTCTGCGCTCCAGCGCCCGGCCAGGCGTCCTGATCCCAAAGCATCCCGGCCGCGGAAACTTCCTGGGCGCCCGCCCGGACCGGAAGCAGCTTCGAGTTCGTTCCGTGCATTGCGCCGCTGGCCGGCGGTGACCATTCTCCGGACCGCCGGACGCACACGGTGCCGGCAGGCGACGCATCGTCTCAATTGGTCATACCACTTGACCAGTTTGTGCGCCACGGTTAGCCTAGATGACCGCCGCACGCGTTCCCGGCGCGCCGCCGGTCCCTGCGATCGCCCCATGCCATTCCAGAGCATCGAACCCCGCCGTCTGTACCGGCAGATCGCCGATCAGATTCGGGAGCTCATCCGCACCGGCGAATTCGTCGCCGGCTCGCGGCTGCCGCCCGAGCGCGATCTCGCGAAACAGCTCGGCGTCTCGCGGCCGTCGGTGCGCGAGGCGCTGATCGCGCTGGAGGTCGAGGGGCTGGTCGAGGTCCGGATCGGCTCCGGCATCTACGTGCTGGGCCCGAGCGTGCGGGCCGAGGGCGACGAGGCTGCGCTCGGCGGTCCGCTCGGCAACCAGCCGAACGACCCGGTCGACGCGACCGCGGGGCCGTTCGAGCTGATGCGCGCCCGCTACACCATCGAAAGCGAGTGCGCGGCGCTGGCGGCGAAGTCGGCGAAGAAGGCGCAGATCGCGGCGATCGAGGAGGCGCTGGCCGCGATGGAGCGCGAATTCGTCCACGAGAAGCAGCCGCTCGAAAGCGACCGGCTGTTCCACCTGCGGGTCGCGGAGGCCACCGGCAACGGCGCGCTGGTCGCGGTCGTGAAGATGCTCTGGGACGAGCGCACCGGCCCGCTGTATCAGCGCCTCGAGCACCACTACGACGCGCCGGCGCTCTGGATCGCGGCGCTGGCCGAGCACCGCGCCGTGCTGAAGGCGATCGTCGAGCACGACGTGCCGGGGGCGCGCACGTCGATGCAGCGGCATCTCAACAAGGCTTACAAGCGGTTCAACAAAGGCTGGAACACGCTGCACTGAGCGTCCGCCCGCGGACCCGCAAACGCGTTGGCGGCACCGCGCTGCGGCGCAGCCCGAAGGAGGAGGAAAGTCATGCTCGCCTGCCGGATACATGCGAAGGAAGACCTGCGCATCGAACCTGTCACCGTGCCCGACCCCGGCCCGGGCGAGGTCCTGCTGAGGCTGGGGGCCGGCGGCATCTGCGGCTCCGACCTCCACTATTACTACGAGGGGCGCAACGGCAGCTTCGTCGTGCGCGAGCCGCTGATCCCGGGCCACGAGGCCTCGGCCACCGTCGCCGCGATCGGGTCGGGCGTCACCCGGGTCAAGGTCGGCGACAAGGTCGCGGTGAGCCCGTCGCACGCCTGCGGCCGCTGCGACTACTGTCGCGAGGGCCGCGAGCACCTGTGCCGCAACATGCGCTTTCTCGGCAGCGCCAGCCTGTTCCCGCACGTGCAGGGCATGTTCCAGGAATTCTTCGTGATGGGCGAGCGCCAGTGCTATCCGGTCGCCGGCGACGTGACGCTGGGCGAGCTCGCGTTCGCCGAGCCCTTGGCGGTGGCGCTGCACGGTGTGAACCGCGGCCCGCAGCTGCTCGGCAAGTCGGTGCTGATCACCGGCGCGGGCACCATCGGCTGCCTGACCGTGATCGCCGCCCACCTCGCCGGCGCCGCGTCGGTCACCGTGTCCGACGTCCTCGACCGGCCCCTGGAGCAGGCGCGCGCGGTCGGCGCCGACCGCGCCATTCGCGCCGCCGGGCCGCCCCAAGGCGCGAAAGCGCCCCTTCGGGGGTGTGGGGGCTGTCACTGGTGCGGATCGCGAGTCCGACGCGCTGGCCGCGCCCGCGTTCGACGTCTGCTACGAGGTGTCGGGCAGCTTCGCGGCGCTGAAGACCTGCGTGGCGGCGGCCAAGCGCGGCGGCGTCATCGTCCAGGTCGGCACGCTGCCGCACGAGCCGCTGCCGTTCGTCGTCAACGAGCTGATGGCCAAGGAGCTCGACCTCCGCGGGGCGTTCCGCTGGGGCATCGAGTTCGACTGGGCGGTAGACTACCTGTCGTCGCGCCGCGTCGACGTGCGGCCGCTGCTGTCGGGGCAGTTCCCGCTGAGCGACGCCGTCAAGGCGTTCGCGCTGGCGAAGGACAAGACGCAGAGCACAAAGGTCCAGGTCGTGTGCGCCTGACGGCGCACCCGGCCAATTCTCGCAACCTGCCATTCGGAGGAGCAACGATGAAACTGCTGAACAGGATGTTGTTGACGGTCGCCGCGGTCGCGGTGGCCTCGGTCGTCGCCGCAGGCCCCGCGGCCGCGCAGACGAAGCTCAAGTGGGCGCACGTCTACGAGACCAGCGAGCCGTTCCACAAGTGGTCGGTGTGGGCCGCCGACGAGATCAAGAAGCGCACCAACGACAGGTACGAGATCACCGTCTTCCCGGCGTCGCAGCTCGGCAAGGAGACGGACATCAACCAGGGCATGCAGCTCGGCACCGTCGACATCATCATCTCCGGCCTGTCGTTCGCCGCGCGCACGGTGCCCCGCTTCGGCGTCGGCTACTACCCGTATACGTTCCGCGGGCCGGATCACCTGCTCGCCTGGGCGAAGAGCCCGGCGTTCGCGGAGCTCGCGGGACTGTACCGCGCCAAGACCGGCATCCAGGTCACCGCGATGACCTACTACGGCACGCGGCAGTCGACGTCGAACAAGGACTTCAACGACTGCGCGGGCATGAAGGGCCTGAAGATGCGCGTGCCCGACGTTCCCGCCTACCTCGCCCTGCCGAAGAGCTGCGGCGCGAACCCGACGCCGATCGCATTCGCCGAGGTGTACCTCGCGCTGCAGAACGGCACCGTCGACGCGCAGGAGAATCCGCTGACGACGATCGAGGCGAAGAAATTCTACGAGGTGCAGAAGTACATCATCCTCACCGGACACATCGTCGACGCGGTGGCCACACAGGTGGCGCCGCACGTCTGGAACAAGCTGTCGGACGGCGACAAGAAGATCTTCACCGAGGTGATGCAGGAAGCCGCCGCCGGTGCGACCAACGACATCAAGAAGCGCGAAGGCGAGCTCGCCGACGAGTTCCGGAAGAAGGGGATCAACGTCCACGCCGTCGACAAGAAGTCGTTCCAGGACGCGATCATGAAGACCGTGTCGCTCGAGTCGATGGGCTATTCGAAGGCCGACTGGGACAAGATCCAGGCGATCAAGTAATCGTGACGAGCGTGGCGGCCGCGCCCCGAGGGCGCGCCGCCGCGCCGGCGACCCGGGGGAGGCGCAGCCCGCACCGATGACCGCGACCAGCGCACCGCAGGAAGAGCACGTCCTCGACGCCGAGGGCCATTTCCACGCCAGCGACGCTCCGGTCGCGCTGTCCGGCTACGCCTGGGAGGACTGGTTCACGCTGGGGGTGTTCTGGCTGCTGGCGCTGGTCGTCTTCTACCAGTTCTTCACGCGCTACGTGCTCTCCGACTCGGCGGCGTGGACCGAGGAGATCGCGCGCTACCTGCTGATCGTCGTCTGCTTCGTCGGCGCGTCGATGGGCGTGCGCAGGAACACGCACATCCACGTCGAGTTCCTGTACCACTGGCTGCCCGCGCCGGTGGGGCGCGCACTGTCGACGTTCGTCGACGTCGTCCGTCTCGCGTTCCTCGCCTACGCGACCTGGCTGACGGGCGAACTGATCCCGAAGATGAACAACCTGCAGATGACGATCGTCGATTTCCCGATGAGCTACATCTACGGCTTCGTCGGCTTCGGCTTCGCGATGATGACGTTCCGCGCGGCGCAGGTCGCGCTGCGGCACTGGCGGCAGGGCTGGAGCGTGCTCGAGCGGCCGGGCGAGGCCGAAGGGTAGGGAGCGCTCGCGCGTGAACTCGATCCTGCTCGGCGGATTCGTCGCGGTGATGATGAGCGGCGTGCCCATCGCCATCGCGATGTGCATCGCGTCGCTGCTCTACATCTGGGTCTCGGGCACTACGCCGCCGCTCACCGTCGTGCACCGGATGGTCGGCGGCGTGGACAGCTTCCCCCTGCTCGCGGTGCCGTTCTTCATCTACGCCGGCAACCTGATGAATTCGGCCGGCATCACCAACCGGATCTACAACTACGCGCTGGCGCTGGTCGGCTGGCTCAAGGGCGGGCTGGGCCACGTCAACATCGTCGGCAGCGTCGATCTTCGCCGGGATGTCCGGCACTGCGGTCGCCGACGCCGGCGGGCTCGGCACGATCGAGATCAAGGCGATGCAGGACCACGGCTACCCGACCGAGTTCGCGGTCGGCATCACCGCGGCGTCGGCCACGCTGGGGCCGATCGTCCCGCCGTCGCTGCCGCTGGTGATCTACGGCGTGCAGGCGAACGCGTCGATCGGCAAGCTGTTCGCCGCCGGGATCCTCCCCGGCGTGGTGATGGCGGTGTTCATGATGGTGATGGTCGGCTACTACGCGCACGTCCGGAAGTACGGCGCCGACATCGCCTTCTCGTGGGGCCGCATGGGCCGCGCGTTCCTCGAGACCGGCGCGATCACCGTCACGTCGGTCGTGCTCTACTTCCTGTGGTCGAACGAGACGCTCGGCGGCTTCGTGCGCTTCGGCATTCCGCTGATCGCGGTGATGGTCGCCGACCGGCTGTTCAGGTTCGAGGCGTTCATGGCGCTGCTGACCCCGGTGATCCTCATCGGCGGGATGGCGAGCGGGCTGTTCACGCCGACCGAGGCGGCGGTCGCGGCGGTCGCGTGGGCGCTGTTCCTCGGCTTCGCCTGGTACCGGACGCTGTCGTTCCGGATGTTCGTCAAGGTCTCGATGGACACCATCGAGACGACGGCGACGGTGCTGTTCATCGTCGCCAGCGCGTCGATCTTCGCCTGGGTGCTGACGACCACGCAGATCACCGACGCGATCGCGCAGTGGGTGCTGTCGGTCTCCGACTCGCCGTACGTCTTTCTGCTGCTCGCCAACATCTTCCTGCTGTTCGTCGGCTGCTTCATGGAAACGATCGCGGCGATCACGATCCTGGTGCCGGTGTTCATGCCGATCATCGCCAAGCTGGGGATCGACCCCATCCATTTCGGCCTGGTCCTGGTGCTGAACCTGATGATCGGCCTGCTGACGCCGCCGGTCGGCATGGTGCTGTTCATCCTGCAGAAGGTGGCGAAGCTGTCGTTCGAGGCGACGGTGCGGGCGGTGCTGCCGTGGCTGTGGCCGCTGCTGGCGACGCTGGCGCTGATCACCTACGTGCCGCGGATCGTGCTTTGGCTGCCCGGCGTCATCTACGGCAAGTAGCGATGGCCCGCATCGAGTCCGTCGAGATCCTGCAGGTCGACCTCGCGCCGAAGGTCGTGCGCACCGACGCCATCCAGGCCTTCGTCACGCAGGAGACGCCGCTGGTGCGCCTCCGCTGCGACGACGGCGTCGAGGGCACGGGCTACAGCTACACCATCGGCACCGGCGGCTCGTCGGTGGTCGCGCTGCTCGCCGACCACCTCGCGCCGCAGCTCGTCGGCCGCGATCCGGCGACAGATCGAGGCGATCTGGAAGGACCTGTTCTTCGCGACGCACGCGACCGCCGTCGGCGCGATCACCAGCCTGGCGCTGGCCGCGGTCGATACCGCGCTGTGGGACCTGCGGGCGAAGCGCGCCGGGCTGCCGCTGTGGAAGGCCGCCGGCGGCGCGCAGCAGCGCGTGCCGCTGTACACGACCGAAGGCGGCTGGCTGCAACTCCCGGTGGCGACGCTGGTCGAACAGACGGTCGCGGCGAAGGCCGCGGGGTTCCGCGGCGCCAAGATCAAGGTCGGCAAGCCGCACGTGTCGGAAGACGTCGCGCGGCATCCGCGCGGTGCGCGAGGCGGTCGGGGACGAATTCGAGCTGATGGTCGATGCCAACCAGTGCTTCAACGTGTCCGAAGCGATCCGGCGCGCGCGCGCGTTCGAGCGCTTCGGCCTCGCCTGGCTGGAGGAGCCGCTGCCGGCCGAGGACCTCGCCGGCCACGTCGAGCTCGCCGCGCATACGGCGATCCCGATCGCGGTCGGCGAATCGCTCTACCACCCGGCGCACTTCCGCGAATACCTCGAGCGCGACGCGTGCTCGATCGTGCAGGTCGACTGCGCGCGCATCGGCGGTGTGACGCCCTGGCTCAAGGTCGCGCACCTCGCCGAGGCGTTCAACGTTGCCGTGTGCCCGCATTTCCTGATGGAGCTCCACGTCTCGCTGACGGCGGCGGTGCCGAACGCGGCGTGGGTCGAATACATCCCCCAGCTCGACGACGTCACGACGTCGCGGCTCGCCGTCGCCGACGGCCACGCGGTGGCGCCCGACGCGCCCGGACTGGGCATCGACTGGGACTTCGACGCGATCGCCGCGCGCGCCGTCGCGCGCCGCCGCGTCCCGAACTGAAACGGAGACAGACCATGCTCGCCCGCGCATCGCTCACCATCCGCCTGCACCCCGACGACGACGTGGTCATCGCCCGCACCCAGCTCGTCGGCGGCACGAGGCTCGCCGAGGAGAAGGTCACCGTGACGGGCCTGGTCCCGCCCGGCCACAAGGTCGCCGTGCGCGCGATCGCCGCCGGGCAGCCGGTCAAGCGCTACAACCAGGTGATCGGGTTCGCGAGCCGCGACATCGTGCCCGGCGAACACATCCACCTGCACAACCTGCAGATGCGCGCGTTCGACCGCGATTACGCCTTCGGTGCCGACGTCAAGGCGACGCAGTACGCCCCGTCGGAGGCGACGTTCCAGGGCATCGTCCGCGCCGACGGCCGCGTCGCCACGCGCAACTACCTCGGCATCCTGTCGACGGTGAACTGCTCGGCGACGGTCGCGCGCGGCATCGCCGACGCGTTCGGCCGCGACGCGCTGGCGGAATTCCCCAACGTCGACGGCGTGGTGGCGCTGACCCACGGCTCGGGCTGCGGGATGGACAGCAACGGCGAGAGCATGACCGTGCTGCGGCGCACGCTCGGCGGCTACGCGCGGCACCCGAACTTCGCCGGCGTGCTGGTCGTCGGGCTGGGCTGCGAATCCAACCAGATCAGCGCGCTGCTCGGTGCCGAGAAACTGCAGGAAGGCCCGCTGCTGCGCACGTTCAGCATCCAGGACACCGGCGGGACGACCAAGACGATCGCCCGCGGCATCGCGCTGCTCCGGGAGATGCTGCCGCACGCGAATGCGGTGACGCGGCAGCCGGTGCCGGCGTCGCACCTGATCGTGGGCCTGCAGTGCGGCGGCTCCGACGGTTACTCGGGCATCACCGCCAACCCCGCGCTGGGTGCGGCCGTCGACACGCTGGTGCGCCACGGCGGCACCGCAATCCTGTCGGAGACCCCCGAGATCTACGGCGCCGAGCACCTGCTCACGCGCCGAGCCGTGTCGCGGGCGGTCGGCGAGAAACTGGTGGCGCGGATCAAGTGGTGGGAGGACTACACCGCGCGCAACAAGGGCGAGATGAACAACAACCCGTCGCCGGGCAACAAGGCGGGCGGGCTCACCACCATCCTCGAGAAGTCGCTGGGCGCGGTGGCGAAGGGCGGCACGACCAACCTGGTCGACGTCTACGAGTATGCCGAGCCGGTCACCGAGAAGGGCTTCGTGTTCATGGACACGCCGGGCTACGACCCGGTGTCGGCGACCGGCCAGGTCGCCGGCGGCGCCAACCTGATCGTCTTCACGACCGGGCGCGGCTCCGCCTACGGCTGCGCGCCGTCGCCGTCGCTGAAGCTGTCGACCAACACGCCGCTGTGGGTGAAGCAGGAGGAGGACATCGACCTCAACTGCGGCGATATCGCCGACGGCACCGCCAGCGTGGACCAGATCGGCGCGAGGCTGTTCGACCTGATGCTGGCAACCGCATCAGGCAGCAAGTCGAAGAGCGAGACGCACGGCTACGGGCAGAGCGAGTTCATCCCGTGGTATCTCGGCGCCGTGATGTAGCCCGGTGATGTAGCCCGGTGTTGAGCGCAGCGAAACCCGGGTGGCGGCTCGCGATCGCCGGTTGCCCCGGGTTTCGCTGCGCTCAACGCCGGGCTACGCACGCGGCTGCGCACCGGGCAGACCATTCCCGGACCTTCAATTCTTCCTTCTCCCACCCACTCCGATGACCAAGAAATCCGCCAAAGCCAAACCTGCTCTCCGCTCGACCCACTGGTTCGACAGCCACGACCGCGACGCGCTCGTCCACCGCTCGTGGATGAAGAACCAGGGCATCCCGCACGACCAGTTCGACGGCCGGCCGGTCATCGGCATCTGCAACACCTGGTCGCAGGTGACACCGTGCAATGCGCACTTCCGCGAGCTCGCGCAGCACGTGCGCGACGGCGTGCTCGATGCCGGCGGCTTTCCGCTCGAGTTCCCGGTGATGAGCCTCGGCGAGACGCTGATGCGCCCGACGACGATGCTGTTCCGCAACCAGGCGGCGATGGACGTCGAGGAGTCGATCCGCGCCAACCCCTTCGACGGCGTCGTGCTGCTGATGGGCTGCGACAAGACCACGCCGGCGCTGCTGATGGGCGCGGCGTCCTGCGACCTGCCGGCGATCGGCGTCTCCGGCGGGCCGATGCTCAACGGCAAGTTCCGCGGCGAGGACATCGGCTCGGGCACGCACGTGTGGAAGTTCACCGAGATGCTCAAGACCGGCGAGATGAAGATGTCCGACATGGTCGAGGTCGAGGCCTGCATGTCGCGCTCGGCCGGGCATTGCATGACGATGGGCACCGCGTCGACGATGGCGTCGATGGTCGAGGCGCTGGGCATGGGGCTGCCGACCAACGCGGCGATCCCGGCCGTCGACTCGCGCCGCCGCGTGCTCGCCCGCATGGCGGGACGGCGCATCGTCGCGATGGTCCACGAGGACCTGCGGATGTCGAAGATCCTGACCAGGCAGGCGTTCGAGAACGCGATCGTGATCAACGGCGCGATCGGCGGCTCGACCAACGCCGTCGTCCACCTGCTGGCGATCGCCCGGCGCATCGGCGTCGACCTCACGCTCGACGACTGGGACCGCCTCGGCCGCGACATGCCCTGCCTCGTCAACCTGATGCCGTCGGGCAAGTACCTGATGGAGGATTTCTACTACGCCGGCGGGCTGCCGGTGGTGATCCGCGAGATCGGCAAGCATCCTGCACAAGAAGGCGCTGACGGTCAACGGCCGCACGATCTGGGACAACGTGAAGGACGCCGTCAACTACGAACGAAGCGGTGATCACGCCGCTGGCGAAGCCGTTCAAGCCGCAGGGCGGCATCGCGGTGCTGCGCGGCAACCTGGCGCCGAAGGGCGCGGTGCTCAAGCCCTCGGCGGCCACACCGAAGCTGATGCGCCACAAGGGCCGCGCGGTCGTGTTCGAGGACAGCGAGGACATGCACCGGCGCATCGACGACCCGAAGCTCGACGTCGACGAGTCCTGCGTGCTGGTGCTGAAGAACTGCGGGCCGAAGGGCTATCCGGGCTTCCCCGAGGTCGGCAATTTCGCGCTGCCGGCGAAGATGCTGAAGAAGGGCGTGACGCGACATGATCCGGGTCTCGGACGCGCGCATGTCGGGCACCGCCTACGGCACCGTCGTCCTGCACACCGCGCCGGAAGCCGCCGCCGGCGGGCCGCTGGCGCTGGTCGAGAACGGCGACCTGATCGAGCTCGACGTGGCGAAGCGCAAGCTGCATCTGCACGTGACCGAACGCCGAGCTCGCACGGCGCCGCGCCGCATGGAAGCCGCCGAAGCCGCACGCGGACCGCGGCTGGCTCAAGCTCTACTGCGACACGGTGCTGCAGGCGGACGAGGGCGTGGACCTCGACTTCCTGGTCGGGAAGTCGGGCGCGAAGGTCGGCAAGCCGAGCCACTGCGGCAGCGCGCCGCAGCCTGGGCTGAGCGCCAGCGAAACCCGGGTGGATGCCGATTCGCGCAAGACACGGCGGAGGGCACGAACCACCCGGGTTTCGCTCACGCTCAACCCGGGCTGCGCCGTCGGCGCGGGCGCGACGCGGGTGTGCGCGGCGGTGCCGTTGACGCTCTCGCCGCCGGCGAGAGAATGCGTCGCCCGCTCCCCTGCGGCATCGGTCCGCGCGCGACCCGTGGGAGCTTGAACCGGGAGCAGCATGAGCCTCATTCGCAACGTCGCCGCCGCGTCGCTGTTCGCCGCGGCCGGCATCACGATCGGCGCAACGACGGCCGGAACGGCGGCGGCGCAGGCCACGGCGACCAAACCGAGCGCCGCCGCCAGGAAGATGGTCGACCGGGGGCGCTACCTGGTGAAGATCGCCGGCTGCAACGACTGCCACACGCCCGGCTACATGATGCAGAACGGCAAGGTGCCCGAAGCGCAGTGGCTGACCGGCGAGACCTTCGGCTGGCGCGGGCCGTGGGGGACGACCTACCCGATCAACCTTCGCCTGTACATGCAGGCGCTCACCGAGGACGAGTGGCTGAAGAACGCGGCGACGATCCAGTCGCGCCCGCCGATGCCGTGGTACGTGCTGCGCGACCTGACCCGCGACGACCTGCGCGCGATCTATCGGTACGTCCGGCACCTGGGGCCCGCCGGCCAGCCGGCGCCGGCCTGGGTGCCGCCCGACAAGGAGCCGAAGCCGCCGTACGCGACGTTCCCCGCGCCGCCGAAATAGCCGCGCGCAGGCAGCGTCCCCGTCGGTTTCCGGATCGGAGCGCCGGGTGCACGGCGGCGCGCCGCCGGATGCCCGGCCCCCACCCGCGACGCCCGCCCTCCGGAGCGCCATGCACGCCGCCCCCGACTACCTGAATCCGGACCTGCCTGCGGGATTGGAGCGCGTGCGCATGCCGGTCGTCGACGCGACCGCCGCCGCGCTCGCCGGGTACGGGCTGCTGGTCGACGATCCGGCGCAGTGCGCGATCGAGATCACGCGCTGGCCCGCGCAGGGCTGGCGGCCGGTGGATCCCGATTCGGGCGACGAGGGCGGGACCACCGAGGGCGTCTTCATCAGCGAATGGAAGGGCGACGTCCTGTACGGCCGCAACGAGGCCGTCGGCGGCCATTACATCCTCGCGTATGCGACCGAGCCCGAGCGCGCCGAGGAGGGCCACACCCGGGCGCCGCAGCGGATGCTGCTGTGGCACGGTAACTACCACCCCGACGGCGGGCAGCTCTTCTTCCCGCTGGAAGCGAAGCCGTTCCTGGTGCCGCTGGCGCTGCCCGGCGACGACGTGACGCCGCAGCAGTTCGTGTGCTTCCGCTTCGACGGGCGGCAGGGCCTCTACATCCATCCGCACGTCTGGCACGAAGGCGTTTTCGCCGTCGGCGGAGCCCAGCGCTTCCTCGATCGCCAGGGGGCGGTGCACGCTCGCGTATCGGTCGACTTTGCGCGCGAGTTCGGGTGTCTGCTCGAGGCGCCGCTCGACGGCGCATAGTGATCCCTCGCCGGGCGGCCGCGCATGCCGGACGCCGGCGTCAGAGTCCCTCGACCAGCACCATGTCGGTGTGCGCGACGCGGTGCCGAAGCGCTGCCAGCGGCTGGTAATCCGGATCGGCGATGAACGCCTTCACCGCCGCCGCGTCGGGAAACCGGAACAGCACCAGGCGGGTGGGGTTCCAGTCGCCTTCGATCACCTCGTGGGCGCCGCCGCGGACGAGATACTCCCCGCCATGCCGGTGGATCAGCGCCGGCACCTGCGCCTTGTACCCTTCGTACGCGGCGGTGTCGGCGACGTCGACGTCGCAGATCAGATAGACGGCCATGAGATCAGCTCCCTTGGTGGTGGGTGGCGGAGGGCCTGGCACGCAGACAGGCGATGCGGGCCCGGAGTGGCGATTATGCGGGGGGCCTGCGCGCCGGGGAAGCGCCGGCTCGGCCACCGCACATGGGCGGACGTCTGCACCGCAATTGTGCAACGCAACAAACCGGCCGCGGCGACAGTGCGGGAACGAGAAGCGCCGACACCTCCGAAAATTCCGCCGCCCTCCGCTGCAGCGACTGCCGAAAGGTGTTGCGATCAAGCCCGTGGACGGTCGCCAGAAGTATCATTAAGTAGCTAATTCTAATGGATTTCGATGCCGATTCATGGTAATCTCGCGATGTGGGGCGGAGGTTTCCGTACGGCGCCTTCGATGCCGGCACAGACCCGGTCCGATCCACGAGGCACGTATGTTGCGTTGCATTATGTTGCGTTGCAGTAAGTTGGCCCAATCTCCGGCTCGGGGGGAGATTCGGAACGGGGTTTAGATGGAATTCACGCACCTGCGGTCGTTTGTCACCGTCGCCAAGTTCGGCCACCTTACCCGGGCGGCCGAGACGCTGCATCTGAGCCAGCCGGCGCTGTCCGGCCACATCAAGGCGCTCGAGGAGGAACTGGGCGTCACGCTGTTCGAGCGCACGCCGTCCGGCATGGCGGTCACGCCGGCGGGCGAGCGGCTGCTGATCGAGGCCGAGGAGATCATCGGCGCCGTGCACCATCTCGCCCGCTCCGCGCAGGAACTGCGCGGGCACCCGACGGGGCATCTGAAGCTGGGCACCGTCCTCGATCCGGACCTGCTGCGCGTAGGCGATCTTCTGGTGCGCGCACGCGAGCGTTACCCGCAGATCGAGCTCGAGCTGCACCAGTTCATGTCGGGCGAAGCGCTGGCGCGCGTGCGCACCGGCGCGCTGGATGCGAGCTTCTACTTCGGCGACCGGCCCGAGCCCGAGCTCTCCTGCGTCGCACTGCGCGACATCAGCTACGGGGTGGCGGTCCCCAGCGCATGGGCGCGCGAGCTGCGGGGCGCATCGTGGGCGGCGCTGGCCGAGCGGCCGTGGATCGTCGCGCCGGAGCCGAGCACGCATCGCCAGCTCGTGCTGCAGATGTTCGGCGACGCGCGGCCCACGCGGATCATCGAAGCGGACAGCGAGTCGGTGATCGTCAACCTGGTCGGCTCGGGTGCCGGGATCAGCCTCCTGCGCGACCAGCAGGGCGCGGCGGCGGCGCGCGCCGGGCGCTATTTCATCTGGCCCGGGGCCCAGGCCACGACGCGGCTCTGGCTCGTCCATGCCGCCGATCGCGAGGCCGACCCGCTGCTGATCGCGCTGCGCGGCGTGCTGGCGGAGGTCTGGGCCGATGCGCCCGTCGCCGCATCGGTGGCCGGCGCCACCGCGGCGCCGGTCGGCGCCTAGCCGCGCCGGAGCGCAGTCGACCGGCATCTGACGCACGCCTCCTGCCGCGCTTCCGGCCCGGGGCCGCCGGAGCGTCATTCGGGCTCGACGCCCAGCGCGACCAGGAATCGCGACACCATGTTGTAGGCGGCGATGACCCCGACGATCTCCACGAGCTGCCGATCGTCGGCGAGCGCGGCCCGGGCCGCGTCCATCGTCGCGGGGCTGACCGCGACGGCGCGCGTCATCGCGACCGTGAGGTCGATGATCGCGCGTTCGCCTCGGTCGAACGCGGCGTCCACCGCCGCGCGCGCGCCATCGGCGACCGCCAGTTCGCGCAGCGCTTCGAGCTGTGCCGCGGTGCCACCGGCCTTCAGGAATTCCGGCGCGTGCTGGATGAACTCGTAGTCTGCATCGTTGAGAACCGCGACCGCACAGATCGCGAGCTCCCGCAGCCGGGGCGAGACCTCGAGCTCGGCGCGCACCGCGCGCAGGAAGCCGTTCCAGCCCGCCGCGAACGGCGGGCTGTGCAGCAGCATCCGGTCGAGGTTCAGCAGCGACCCGCCGCGACGGGCGCGAATCGCGGCGACGTGCTCGCGCGGCTCGACGATGTCGTGCGGCACATAGGGAATGACGGGCATGGGCGGATGTCCTTCGATGGCGGCCGGGCCGGCCGCGGTTGGGTGGATGCCGGCGCGGACGCGGGGCACGCGGGCGAGCGATTCCCGGTGCCGGCGCGTGTCGCGCGCCGGCACCGGGTCAATCCATCGCGGCCCCGACGGTCGCGCGCACCGGGATTCCCGACGGATCGAACCCGTCGAGGCAGAAGACGTTCACGCCGTAGTGGTCCGGCGTCACCCGCTTGCGATGGAACGGGTAGATGCCGCAGGTCCGGCAGAAGAAATGGCGCGCGGTCATGGTGTGGAACCGGTACTCGGTCAGCGCGTCCTGTCCCGTGAGCAGCCGGAACCGGTCCTCGTGCACCTTCACCATCAGCGCATTGCGGCGCCGGCAGATCGAGCAGTCGCAGGTGGTGAGCTCGGGGAAGTCGGTCTCGATCTCGAAGGTGACGGCGCCGCAGTGACAGCTCCCGCGGTATCGTTGCAAGGGGCGGTGGCCCATGGTGGTGACCTCGGCGAATTCCCCGGGATGCGCACCGCGGCGCAAACGCAGCCGGCGAGGGCCCCCGGAGGCTGAACTTCCCTCAGATGTTGAACTTCTGCTTCCACCCGCCGATGATCGCGCCCATGACCGCCATGCCGACGGTCATGTACCCGGCGTTGAGCAGCCACAGCGACGCCGGCCTCGCCTCGAAGCCGTAGTTCATCGCCAGCGTCGGGGCGATGAACACCAGCGCCAGTCCGAGGCCGATCTTGGCGCCGCTCGCCGCGCTGCGCTTGCCCAGCCTGGGGATGATCTGCGCGAGCGCGTACGCGACGATCAGCGCGGTGGCGAAGGCGATGACGAGGGCAGCGGAATCGAGCCCTGCGCCGCGCGGAGCTGCTCCTCGGTCCGGCCGATGCCGGCCAGCCACTGCTGCGAAAACGCCGTGTACCACGCCGCGCCGAGCGCGAATTGCGCGATGCCCGCGACCCAGACCGAAAGATGATTGACGCCCTGCATGACTCCTCCCCGTTGGCCATCGCGACGGCCGGTCCGCCGCGAGCACGGGCTCCCCGGCCCGGCCGCGCGATGTTGCACCGGCGGCGCCCGCGCCGCAACTCCCCGGCGTCGGCCGGCCCGGGCGACGGCTCCACTGCGGCGCGCCACCGCGGTGTCGGCGGGAAATCAGAAAAGGTCGAGCTGCGGATCGTCCGCGGCGCCGGCGCCCGCCGCCCGCGGCGCCGCTTCCGGCGGCCGGAACCGCGTCGTGTCCAGCGCCGCCCGCTCGCCGGCAAGTCCCAGCCGTCGCGCCGCCAGCTCGAAGCGCCTGGCGATCAGCCCGGCGAATTCGCCGCTGCCGCGCATCCGCGCGCCGAAGCGCGGGTCGTTGTCGCGGCCGCCGCGGACCTGGTTGACGAGGCTCATCACGTGCGCGGCGCGCAGCGGGTAGTGCGCGTCCAGCCAGCTGCGGAACAGCGGCGCGACCTCGCGCGGCAGGCGCAGCATGATCCAGCCGGCGGACGTCGCGCCGCGCGCCGCGGCGGCTTCGAGGATCGCCTCCAGGTCACGGTCGGTGAGCTGCGGGATCACCGGCGCGACCATCACGCCGACCGGGATGCCGGCACCGGCGAGCGACGCGACGAGCTCGAGGCGCCGCTGCGGCGCCGGCGCGCGCGGGTCGAGCCTGCGCGCCAGTGCCTTGTCGAGCATCGCGATCGAGACGAACACGCGGACGAGGTTCTTCGCCGCCATCGCTGCCAGCAGGTCGAGGTCGCGCTCGATCAGCGCCCCCTTGGTCGTGATCGTCAGCGGATGGTCGCAGGCCGCGAGCACCTCGATCACCGAGCGCGTGACCTTCCACTCGCGCTCGATGGGCTGGTACGGATCGGTGTTGGTGCCCAGCGCGATCGGCGCGCAGCGGTACCCCGGCTTCGCGAGCTCGGCCGCCAGCAGCGCGGCCGCGTTCGGCTTGGCAAACAGCTGCGTCTCGAAGTCGAGGCCCGGCGACAGGTCGAGGTAGGCGTGGGAGGGCCGGGCGTAGCAGTAGACGCAGCCGTGCTCGCAGCCCTGGTACGGATTGATCGACTGCGTGAACGGGACGTCGGGCGAATCGTTGCGCGCGATGATCGTGCGCGCCGGCTGGATGCGCACGACGGTCTTCGGCGGCGGCCTGCCCGGATCGCGGTGCCCGCCGGCGGGTTCGCGCTCGCCGCGGACTTCGGACTCGCCGCGCCCGTGGCGCGCGCCCGGATCGCCGCGATCCCCGTCGTCCGCGGTCGAGCCCGGCGGCGCCGTCCAGCCGTCGTCGACCGCCTCGCGGTCTTCGCGCCGGAAGCGGTTGGCGGGATTGAACGTGGCGCCGCGGCCCTTGACCGGCGCCGGGGGAGCGCCCATCGCGCGCGGCGCGCGGTCAGCCGGCGAGCGAGGCGTCGAGCGTGATCACCAGCGTCGGCGAGAGCGCGCGCGACACCGGGCAGTTGACCTTCGCGTCCGACGCGATCTGCGCAAAGCGCGCGGCGTCGATGTCGGGCACGCGCGCCCGGGTGGTGAAATGGACCGCGGTGATGGTCGGTTTGCCGTCCACGGTGTCCATGGTCAGCTGCGCTTCGGTGTCGATCGCCTCGGCGGTGAAGCCCTCGTTGTCGAGCGTGAACGACAGTGCCATCGTGAAGCAGCCCGCGTGCGCGGCGGCGAGCAGCTCCTCCGGGTTGGTGCCCTTGCCGTCGCCGAAGCGGGCCTTGAACGTGTAAGGCGTTTCCTTCAGCGTCGCGCTTTGCGTCGACAGAGTGCCGCTGCCGGTCTGCGCGCTGCCTTGCCAGTGAGCCGAAGCCTTGCGCAGCATGTAAGCCTCCTTTGCGGTGGTTGACGGGCGCATTTGCAACCGCCCATTGTAACCTTCGGATGCGGGCCGGGTTGGGCGTAGCCCGGGTTGAGCGCCGCGAAACCCGGGTGGTTGCCGCCCGGGTCACGGTCCCCCGGGTTTCGCCTCCGGCTCGATCCGGGCTATGGACGACGGGCTTCGAGCGGCGACGCGGGGTCGGCGTAGAGCCGTCCGCGGCGCACAAGCCATTTCTCGACCTCGACGGCGACGAAGGTCGCACCCGCCAGCGCAAAGCAGAAGGCGAGCTCGCCGGCGGTCAGCGGGGCCGTGTTCAGCACGCCGTTGAGGAACGGGACGTAGATGGCCGCGAGCTGCAGCCCGACGGTGAACACGACCGCGCCCAGCAGCGGGGGGTTGGTCGTCACGCCCTGCCGGAACAGCGACTCGCGCTCGGAGCGGATCGCCATCACATGCGCGAGCTGCGAGAGCGTGAGCACGGTGAACACCATCGTCTGCCAGTGCGCCGAGCCCGCGTCGGATCGCCCAGGCCTGCGCGAACAGCGACACGCCGCCGATCAGCAGGCCGACCCAGATCATGTGCTGCCACATGCCGTGCGCGAAGATGCTCTCCTGCGGCGGCCGCGGCGGCCGGCGCATCACGCCGGGCTCGGCCGGCTCGGCGGCGAGCGCCAGGCCGGGCAGGCCGTCGGTGACGAGGTTGATCCAGAGGATGTGGATCGGCAGCAGCGGAATCGGCAGGCCCAGGAACGGCGCGAGGAAGATCGTCCAGATCTCGCCCGAGTTGCTGGTCATCATGTACTTGATGAACTTGCGGATGTTGTCGAAGATGCGGCGGCCCTCGCGCACCGCCTCGACGATGGTCGCGAAGTTGTCGTCGAGGAGCACCAGGCTCGACGCCTCGCGCGCGACGTCGGTGCCGCCCTTGCCCATCGCGACGCCGATGTCGGCGCGCTTGAGCGCCGGCGCGTCGTTGACGCCGTCGCCGGTCATCGCGACGAACTCGCCCCGGCGCTGCAGCGCCTCGACGATGCGGATCTTCTGCGCCGGGTCGACGCGGGCGTAGACGCGCACGTCGGCCGACCCGACGCGCCAGCGCGTCGTCCGAAAGGCGCGCGAGCTCGGGGCCCGGTCAGCATCTGCGCGGCGTCGGCGGCGATGCCGAGCTCGCGGGCGATCGCGAGCGCGGTGGCCGGGTGGTCGCCGGTGATCATCGCCGGCGCGATGCCGGCGGTGCCGCACTGCGCGACGGCCGCCTTCGCCTCCGGCCGCGGCGGATCGATGAGGCCGACGAGGCCGACGAACGCCTGCTCTGCCTCGATCGCCGCCGCGTCGGCCGCCGCCGGCGACGCCGGCAAGCGGCGCCGGGCGACCGCCAGCACGCGCAGTCCTTCGGCCGCCATCCGCTCGGCGGCGTCCTGCACTGCCTGCCGCGGCAGCGGCTGCTCGCCGTCGCCCGCCGAGCATCGTCGCGCACGCCGGCAGCACGCTCTCGGGGGCGCCCTTGGTGTAGCGCGATCGCGCCGGCCGCCGCCCGGTGCACCGTGGTCATGCGCTTGCGCTCGGAATCGAAGGGCAGCTCGAAAAGGCGCGGCGCTTGCCCGTCCGAGCACCGCCTTGTCGAAGCCGGCCTCCAGCCCTGCGCGGCAGAGCGCGACTTCGGTCGGGTCGCCGGTGATGTCGCCATCGCGACCGGCGGTGCTGCGTCGTTGGACAGCGCCAGCGCCGTGAACAGCGTGCGCCACGGCTCGCCGGCGGCCGCCGCGCTCCAGTCGCGGGTCGCGCCGGGAGCGGCCCAGACCTCGACGACGCGCATCCGGTTCTGCGTCAGCGTGCCGGTCTTGTCGGAGCAGATCGCGGTCACCGAGCCCAGCGTCTCGACCGCGGGCAGGCGGCGGATGAGCGCGTGCTGCCGCGCCATCTTGCCCGCGCCGAGCGCGAGCGAAATCGTCACGACCGCCGGCAGCGCCTCGGGGATCGCGGCGACGGCGAGGCTGATCGCGGTGAGGAACAGCAGCAGCAGCGGCTCGCCGCGCAGCAGCCCCACGGCGAACACGACGACGCAGATCGCGATGACCGCGAGCCCGAGCCGCCGCCCGAATACCGCGAGGCGCTGCTGCAGCGGCGTGCGCGGCGCCACGCCTTCGTCGAGCAGCGTCGCGATTCCGCCCATCTCGGTGGCCATGCCGGTCGCGACCACGATGCCGCGGCCGCGGCCGTGCGCGACGACGGTCCCCTTGAAGGCGAGGTTGCTGCGGTCGCCGACCGGCAGGTCGTGCGCGGGCAGCGGCGCGCAGGGCTTCTCCGCCGTGCACGGACTCGCCGGTCAGCAGCGACTCGTCGATGCGCGAGCTGCGCGGCCTCGACCAGACGCAGGTCGGCCGGCACGATGTTGCCCGCCTCGAGCAGCGCGACGTCGCCGGGAACCACGTCGGTGACGGGCACGATGCGGACCTCGCCGCCGCGCATCACGTGTGCGCTGGCCGCGGTCATCCTGCGCAGCGCCGCCATCGCGCGCTCGGCGCGGAACTCCTGGACGAAGCCGATGATGGCGTTGAGCAGCACGATCACGACGATCGCGATGGTGTCCTTGAGGTCGCCGATGATGCCCGAGATGATCGCTGCGGCGATCAGCACCAGGATCATGAAGTCGGCGAACTGATCGAGCAGCATGCGCCAGGGGCGGCGCGCCGGCTTCTCGCGGATGGCGTTGGGGCCGTGGCGCTGCGCGCGGCCGCAGCCTCTTCCGGCGAAAGGCCGCCTGCGGGGTCGACGCCCAGGCGGGCGCACACGTCGGAGACGGCTCTGCGCGTGCCACGGCGCGCCGGCAGGGGGGGCGGCGGGCTCGGGCAAGCCGGTTGCGGGTGCGCTGGCCATGACGGGGATTGCGGCAGCGGTGGCGGCGCGAAATGCCGTCCGCGCGAAGCTGCGCGTCGCGCTTCCAGTCCGCGCGCCGCCTGCCAGGCGCGATCCGGCAGCTGCGCCGGCCGTCGCCAGCCGCGCGCCGCCGCCGCCGCGCCAACAACGACGCGTTCGTTGTCGCGCCGGACGCATTGCGCATAGAATCGCCGGAGCACGCGCCGTGCGGCCGCCCGCCGCGCGCCGCTCCGACCTCCCGGCGCAGCGATGACCAAGCCCAAGACCACGCACTTCGACACGTTGTCGCTGCACGCCGGCGCCCGTCCGGATCCGGCAACCGGAGCCCGCGCGACGCCGATCTACCAGAGCGCGTCGTTCGTGTTCCCGGACAGCGACCACGCGGCGGCGCTGTTCAACATGGAGCGCGCGGGCCACGTCTATTCGCGCATCTCCAACCCGACCTGCGCGGTGCTCGAGGAGCGCATCGCCGCGCTCGAGGGCGGTGTCGGCGCCATCGCGGTGGCCAGCGGCCAGGCGGCGCTGCACCTCGCGATCGTGACGCTGATGGATGCCGGCGCGCACATCGTCGCCTCGCGCGCGCTCTACGGCGGCTCGCACAACCTGCTCGACTACACGCTGCCGCGCTTCGGCATCACGACGACCTTCGTCGACCCGCGCGACCTCGACGCCTGGCGCGCGGCGATCCGCCCGCAGACGCGCCTGCTGATGGGCGAGACGCTGGGCAACCCCGGGCTCGACGTGCTCGACATCCCGCGCGTGGCCGCGCTGGCGCACGAGCACGGCCTGCCGCTGCTGGTCGACTCGACGTTCACCACGCCGTGGCTGATGCAGCCGTTCGCGCACGGCGCCGACCTCGTCTACCACTCGGCGACCAAGTTCCTCTCCGGCCACGGCGTGGTGATCGGCGGCCTGGTCGTCGATTCCGGCAGGTTCGACTGGGAGGGCGGCGGCGCGTACGCGGCGGCGCGGCAAGTTCCCGACGCTGAGCGCGCCGTACGCCGGCTTCCACGACATGGTGTTCACCGAGGAATCGACGACCAACGCGTTCCTGCTGCGCGCGCGGCGGGAAGGCATCCGCGATTTCGGCGCCTGCATGGCGCCGTTCGTCGCGTTCCAGATCCTGCAGGGCATCGAGACGCTGCCGCTGCGGATGGCGCGCCACGTCGAGAACACGCGCCGGGTCGTCGCCTTCCTGCGCGAGCAGCCGCTGGTCGGCGCCGTCGGCTACCCGGAGCTGCCCGAGCCATCCCGATCACGCGCTCGCGCAGCGGCTGCTGCCGCGGGGCTGCGGCGCGGTGTTCAGCTTCGACCTCAAGGGCACCCGCGCGCAGGGGCGCCGCTTCATCGAGACGCTCAAGCTGTTCTCGCACCTCGCCAACGTCGGCGACGCGAAGTCGCTGGTGATCCACCCGGCGTCGACGACGCATTTCCGGATGACGGCGGAGGACCTGCCGCGCCGGCATCACCGAGGGCACGATCCGGCTGTCGGTCGGCCTCGAGGACCCCGACGACCTGATCGAGGACCTGTCGCGGGCGCTGTACGCGGCGGGCAAGGCGATGAGAGCTGCGCGTCGCGGGCAGCGACGTCTACGCCTATGCCGGCGGGCGGCCGCCTCGACGCGGCGCGGCCGACCGTCGTGCTTCGTCCACGGCGCGGCCAACGACCACAGCGTGTTTGCGCTGCAGTCGCGCTACCTCGCGCACCACGGCCGCAACGTGCTCGCCGTCGACCTGCCGGGCCACGGGCGCTCGGACGGCGCGGCGCTCGCCAGTGTCGAGGCGATCGCCGACTGGCTCCCGGCGCTGCTCGACGCGGCAGGCGTGGGCGCTGCGGCGCTGGTCGGGCATTCGCTGGGCGCGCTCGCGGTGCTGGCCGCCGCGGCGCGGCATCCCGGCCGGGTGCAGCGGATCGCGCTCCTCGGCCCGGCCGTGCCGATGCCGGTCGCCGACGTCCTGCTCGACGCCGCCCGGGCCGACGACCACGTCGCGCTGGAGCTGATCAACGGCTGGTCGTTCAGCCCGGGCAAGCAGCTCGGCGGCAGCCCGGTGCCGGGCATGTGGCTGACCGGCAGCGGGCTGCGGCTGATGGAGCGCACGCGCGCCGGCGTCCTGTACACCGACCTCGCCGCCTGCCACGCCTACGTCGGCGGACTCGACGCAGCGGCCGCAGTGCGCGCTCCGGCACTGCTGATCCTCGGCGCGCGCGACCTGATGGCGCCGCCGAAGGGCGCGCAGGCGCTGATCGAGGCGCTCGCCGACAGGCGCGTGGTCACGCTGCCCGACTGCGGGCACGCGATGATGGTCGAGCAGCCCGACGCGGTGCTCGACGCGCTGGCGGCGTTCCTGCCCGACCGGGCGGCCGCGCCGTGACGCCGACCGAACCCGGTCTCGACCGCGACCCCGGGCCGGGCCGCGCCGCGGAAGACGACGCGCAGCGCTCGGTCGTTCCGGAAGTGCGCCGCGTCACGGCGCTGGCGCCGTTGCGCTGGCTGGCGCTGGGCTGGCGGGATTTCCGCGCGCATCCGCTGCCCAGCGCGTTCTACGGCGTGTGCTTCGCGCTGATGGGCTGGCTCATCGCGGTGACGTTCCGCCACGCCTACGCCTACGTGTCGGCGCTGGTGACCGGCTTCTTCCTGGTCGGGCCGTTCCTCGCCATCGGCCTGTACGCGCTGTCGCGGCGCCGGGAGCGGGGCGAGCCGGCGTGGCTCGCGCCGACGCTCGACGCGTGGCGCCCCAACGCGGGTGCGATCGGCATGTTCTCGCTGGTGCTGGCGGTGATCCTGATGATCTGGGCGCGGGCGTCGCTGATCGTGTTCGCGCTGTTCTACACGACCGAGATGCCGAGCGTCGACGGCTTTCTCGGGCAGCTCGTCTCGCTCGACAACCTCGAATTCCTGTTCGCGTACTTCTGCGTGGGCGGCTTCTTCGCGGTGCTGGTGTTCGCCATCAGCGTGGTGTCGGTGCCGATGATGCTCGACCGCGACACCGACGGCATCGTCGCGGTGCTGACCAGCCTCAGGGCGTTCTCGTCGAACCTCCCGGCGATGGTCGTGTGGGGCCTCACCATCGCCGTCGTCGTCGCGGCCGGGTTCGCGCTGTACTTCGTCGGGCTGGCCGTCGCCGTGCCGGTGATCGGCCACGCGACCTGGCACGCGTACCGCGCGCTCGTCGCCGACCCGACTCGCCGACCCATGACCCCGAACCGTAGCCCGGGTTGAGCGACGCGAAACCCGGGGCCACCCCTCGACACGCCCCTCGGCAACCCCCCCATGACCGACATCGCCAGCCTTCGCAAGAGCTACGGGCGCGCCGAGCTCGACGAGAAGCACTCGGCGGCCTCGCCGCTGGAGCAGTTCGAGCGCTGGCTGCAGGAGGCGCTCGCCGCGCGGCCTGCCGGAGCCCACCGCGATGACGCTGGCCACCGTCGGCCCGGACGGCCGGCCTTCGACGCGCGTCGTGCTGCTGAAGGGCTGCGACGCGCGCGGCTTCGTCTGGTACACGAACTACGACAGCCGCAAGGGGCAGGAGCTCGCCGCCAACCCGCAGGCGGCGCTGCAGTTCCACTGGGTCGAGCTCGAGCGCGTCGTGCGCATCGAGGGCCGCGTCGGGAAGACGAGCACGGAGGAGTCCGGCGCCTACTACCGGACGCGGCCGCTCGACTCGCGCATCGGCGCCTGGGCGTCGCCGCAGAGCCGGGTGATCGCGTCGCGCACGGTGCTGGTGACCGAGGCCGCGCGGATCGGCGCGAAGTTCATGCTCGATCCGCCGTGCCCGCCGCACTGGGGCGGCTACCGGCTCGGTCCCGGACCGGTTCGAGTTCTGGCAGGGCCGCAGGAGCCGTCTGCACGACCGGCTGCGCTACGCGCTGCAGCCCGACGGGGCGTGGTTGCGGCAGCGGCTGGCGCCCTGAATCCCGCTCCCGCGAGGGGGCCGGCGTGGCGGTGACCCGCCGACCCGCTGCGCGCGCAGGCGTCGAAGCTGCGCGCGCTCATCCTCCCTCGGCCAGCGCCGAACGTACCGCCTCGATGCGCCGGCGGTTGACGCCGAGATCGCTGCGGCCCACGCGCGACGCCGAGCGCACGTCGATCACGTCGCGCGCGGGATCGAACCAGAACTCGACGTCGTCGACGAACTTCATGACGGGCGTGGTGAACTGCGCGTACAGGTAGCCGGGCTCGCTGCGGATCAGCTTCGCCCCCGGCATGCGCCGCACGATCGCCCTGATCCGCGCAAGGGTTGCGGCGCCGTCGCCGGTCACCGGCAGCGGCGCGATGTTCGCGTACCCGCGCTGCGGATGGTCGGGATACAGCGCCGCCTGGCTGGAGACGCTGTTCGCGGTGCGCGACGGCGGTTTCAGCCTGCCGTCGCGCACCCCCAGGTCGGTGGGCGCGGCGCCCCGCAGGAGTCCGAGCTGGCCGGCGGCGATGAGCCAGCGCGATCACGGCGACGACACCGACGACCAGCCATTTGACGAAAACCAACTGCGCCTCCCGCCGCGTGCGCACGTCGCGCGACCGTCATTGTGCGCCCGGCGGCGCTCGCGCTGCGCGCGGCTGCGCGGCGTCGCGCGCGTGCGCTTGACCCGGGCCGGCACTTTGGCGTCTACTCGGGCCGTCCTTCCGCCGCGCGCCTCGCCGTCCATGCCTGCGATATCCCGCCTCGCCGTTCTCGCGCTGTTCGTCGCCGTCTTCCTCGGGTTGACGACGGTGGGGCTCGACAATCCGGGGTACTCGGAAGACGAGGTGGCGTTCGTGCCGGTCGCGCTGCGCACCCTTGGTCAATGCGACGTCGATGCCGCGGTCGCGCACGCGTGGGGGTGTTTTCCGCTGTTGCAGACCGAGGGAGTCGGCGCGGTGAAGGCGTGGCTGCACGCGCCGATCTTCGCCGCGTTCGGGATCAACGTCTGGACCGTGCGGCTGCCGTCCGTCCTCATTGCCGCGTTGGCGCTGGCCTTGCTGTGGTCGTTCGCGCGGCGCGAGCTGGGCGGCGCCTGGACGATCCTGCTGATGGTGCTGCTCGTCACCGATCCCGTGCTGACGGCGCACGCACGGCTGGATCTGGGGCCGCAGATGATCGCGGCGCTGATGCGGGTGACGGCGCTGGCGGCGCTCTGGCGGTGGCTGCAGACCGGCCGCATCCACTGGCTCGCGCTGACCTGCGCGGCGATGGTCGTGGGCTTTCTCGACAAGCAGAGCTTCGGCGGGGTGATCGCCGCACTGGTCGGCGCCGCCGCGCTGGTCGCCGGCCGGCTGTTCTACGAGCGGCTGCGCGATGGCGCCCCCTGGCAGCCGGTCATCGCCGGCGTCACCGGCGCGCTGCTGATCTGGGGAGCCCTGGCGCTGGCGCCGGAGGCGGCGACGGCGGACGCGATCGGGCAGGCCCCTGGGCGCGGTATCGGCGCGCGGCTCGCCGGGCTTTGGCACATGTACGCGATGACCTTCAGCGGCACCTCGGTGCTGAACCGGGTGTTCGGCACCAAGGCGGTCACCACGGCGTTCTTCGACGTCCTGGCGCTGGTCCAGATCGTCACCGCCGCGGCGCTGCTGGCGTCGTGGCGGCCGTGGACGCCGGCACGGCGCTTTCTCGCCTACCTGACGGCGATCCTGGTGCTGCTGGTCGTCGCGATCGCCGTCACGCCACGGGAGGGCGGCTCGAGCGCGAACCTCCTGTTCATGGTCTGGCCGCTGCCGACGCTGCATCTGGTGACGCTGCTCGCCATCGTGGCGCAGCATGCGGGAGGCGCGACCGACGGCCGCGGCCCGGCGCTGCGGCGCAACGTCGCGGTCGTGGGGGCGGTGGTCTGCGGGGCGCTGTTCGCGTGGAACGTGAGCTGGCAGCTGCGCTACCTCGATGCCTGGCGCAACAACCACGATTACCGGTCGCCGTTCGATCCGGCGATCGCCGAGCTCGACACGCGGATCAACGCGCTCGGCGTCGACCGCGTCATCGCCGTCGACCGGGGCCTGTACCCGCAGCTCGTGACGCTGGACGATCGCGCCGACGCCGCGCGTTTGCGCGACTGGACGCGGCACCTGCTCGATGCGCCGGACCCCGACCACGCCCCCCTGCGCGCCGCCGTCGCCGGCCAGCTCCCTGGACGCCGCGTGGCGTTCGTGCTGCACGATCCGCCCTACGCGGTGCTCGCCGGCGCGCGTGACCGGCTCGAGGCGCTGCTGCGGCGCGATCGGCCGTGCGCGCTGACCGACGGAGTCGATCCCGAACCGCGTCGGCCGGCCGCTCTACGAGATCGTCGTCGCCGACTACCGTAGCTGCTCGCCCGGCTCTGCAGGCGCGGGCGCGCCGCGGGCGCACGGGCCGCCGACGGCGGTGAAATCGACACGTATCGGCCGGCCGGCGCGCCGGCCGGCCGCCGCCCGATTCGCGCTGGTCGCGTTGTTCGCGGCGTTCGTGCTCGCCGGCGCCCTCGCGTCGTTGCGGGTCGGCGTTACCTGGGACGAGGCGCGCGAGCAGGAGACGTTCGCCGTCACCGGTGCGGCGGTCGACGGACTGCTGCACGGCGACCTCGCCGGAGCGCGGGCGATCCAGTCCTACCGCGACCGGTATTACGGCGTCGGCTTCCACGCGCTGGCGTATCCGCTGCAGCTGGCGCTGGCCCCCTGGGTCGCGCGAAGCGCCGGACTCGACGCGGCGAATGCGATGCTGCTCGCCAGGCACGCCGCGGCGTTCGTCGCATTCGCGCTGTCGGTGGCCGTGTTCTACCGGCTGCTGCGGTTGTTCGTGCGCGAGCGGCTCCCCGCCGTCGTGTTCACGGCGGCGTACGCGCTCTACCCCTATCTGTTCGGCCACGGGATGGTCAACGTCAAGGACATCCCGTACATGTCGGCGTACCTGCTGTGCACTTTCCTCTCGATCAGGCTGGCGCGGCACCACGTCGACGGCGCGACGGGGTCGCTGCGCGCGGACGGCCTGGCGCTCGTCCTCGCGACCGCGCTGCTGGCATCGATCCGCATCCCGGGCCTGCTCATCGTCGCGCAGTATCTGTTCACCTTCGCGCTGGTCGATCGCGCCGCGCAGAGCGCCGACCCGCCGCGGGCGCGGCTGCTGCGCGCGCGGGCGGTGGCCGGATTCCTGGCGATCCTGCTGGCGCTGGTCGTCGCCGCGTACCCGGTCATGTGGCTCGACCCGCTGGGCGGCCTCATCGCTGCCGCCGAATACATGGGCCGGCACCCCTGGGTCGGATGCACGCTGACCTGGGGCACCTGCATGGACGCGCAGGATCTGCCGGCGAGCCTACGTGCCCGGATGGCTCGTGGTCAAGCTGCCGCTGCTGGTGCTGCTGGGCCTCGCGGCGGCGCCCTTCGCCTATCCGAGAATCGCGCCGGATCCGCTGCGGCGGGTGGCCTTCCTGACCCTCGTCTTCGGCGCCGTTCTACTCTGGTGGCCTGGGCGGTGCTCGTGCGCACGCCGCTCTACGACGAGACGCGCGCAGCTGCTGTTCGTCTACCCGCTGATGTTCCTGCTCGCCTGCGTCACGCTCCACGCCCTGTCGCGCCCGCTGTCGCTCGCCGCGGCAGCGCTGTCGGTGGCGCTGTTCGCGTGGGACGACGTTGCGCTGCATCCCTACCAGTACGTCTGGTTCAACGGGGCGGCGAGGTTCCTCGACATCGACCGGCTGTTCCTGACCGATTACTGGGCCGAGTCGGGCCGCGAGATGGGGCGCCTGATCGACGGCAGGCCGGAGATCACGCGCGGGACCGAGTGCATCTACGCGAGTCCCTTCGACCACTACCGGCCGTTCATCGCCGCCGGGCAGTGCGTCAAGCCGTTCGCCGAGTTCAACCGGGAGCCACCCACCGGGCAGTACGTGTTCGCCTTCCACACCCGGCTGCGGTTCCGCGTTCCGGGCGTCTGCAGGCAGGTCGCGGAAGTGGCTCGCACTTTCCCGCTGTCGGGGCAGAAGGCGACGATGGCGCTGGCGTTTCGCTGCCATCGCCGGCCCTGACGGCGGCGAGCCCCGGCCAACGCACGCTGCGACCGCGTCGCCCCCGCCCGGCGGGCGCGCGGCGGTCAGTGCGACAGCAGCACCGGCACGGTCATCGTGGCCAGCACGGTGCGGCTCACGCCGCCCAGCACCGTTTCCCGGAACCGCGAGTGCCCGTAGGCGCCCATCACGATCAGGTCGGCGCCGAAGTCGGCGGCCCGGGACAGCAGCTCGTTGCCGTCGTCGATGTCGACGCCGCTGTCGACGTACACTTCGACCCGGATACCGTGCCGCGCGAGGTAGAGCGCGATGTCGCTGCCCGGCATGGCGCCGTGCTCGCCGTTCTCGGGATTGATGGTGATCACCTCGACGCGCTCGGCCTGCTGCAGGAAGGGGATCGCGTCGGTGACGGCGCGCGTCGCCTCGCGGCTGGCGTTCCACCCCACGAGGATGCGCGTGCCGAGGGTGCCGAAGCTGCCGGCGTAGGGAACGATCAGCAACGGCCGGCCCGCCTCGAGCGTCGCCTGCCCGGCGAAACCGCGGTCGACGCCCGATGCATCGTCGTTGGCATCGGGCTGGCCGGCGACGATGAGGTCCGCGTAGCGCCCGTGCAGCGTGATCGCGTCCACGGCGTCGAGCCCGGTGGTGCGCCACTCGGCCGACGCGAGCCCGGCGGAGGCAACCGCGCGGTCGAAGGCAGCCTTCGCGCGCGCCGCCTGCTCGTCGGCGGCGCGCTTCTGGATTTCGGCGATCGGCGCGCCGCCGGCGGTCGGCCAGCACGTAGCCGGGCAGCTTGGCTCACGTCAGCGCGTTGAGCCCGACCAGATGGCGTCGAACCGGCGGGCGAGCCGCGTGGCGATTTCGACGCGCGCAGGGCAGCGCTCGCCGGCGTCGAGGTGAACCAGGATGGTCTTGTAGGCCATGGTGCAGTCCTCCGAGAATTCGATCGCCCTCCCGGCGATCCCGGAGAGGCCGCCACGCGCGCCCGGCCGACGACGCCGGCCGTATGCAGCACGCACGCATCATCGGCACGCACCATCGGCGCGCCGCCCGTGCCTCGATCAAAGCGCCGTCGAACGCGCCCCCCAAATGGAAATGCTAGCCCCCGCGCGCGGCGGGCTCACTGCGCCAGGTCAATTCCGGCACTTGATGCGGCGGAGACCAGGGTTTCGCCGCCGCGACCGGCGCGACGCGTCGCGGGCACCGGGGCGGCGTGCGCGTCAGCCGCGCCTCCACTTGATCGAGCAGCCGATCGACGGATGCTGGAGCGCGGGCGCGCTGCCGCCGCGCGCCACCGCGACCATCGCCTCGAAGAGCTCGCGCGCCGCGTCCGGGTCCGGCGAGCGTCCCGGAGGCGTCCAGCCGGCCGCGGTAGACGAGCTTCAGGTCGCGGTCGAAGCCGAAGAAGTCCGGCGTGCACACGGCGCCGTAGGCGCGCGCGACGTCCTGCGTCTCGTCGAAGACGTAGGGGAAGGTGAAGCCGTGGCGCGCGGCCACCGCCTTCATGTTGTCGAACGAGTCCTCGGCGTACTCCGCCGGGTCGTTGCTCATGACGGCGATGCTCCCCACGCCATGGGCGCGCAGCTCGGCCATGTCGCGCGCGATCTTGTCGATCACCACCTTGACGTACGGGCAGTGGTTGCAGATGAACATCACGACGGTGCCGTTCGCGCCGCGCACCGATTCGAGCGAGTGGCGCGCACCGTCGGTGCCGGGAAGGTCGAACGGCAGGGCGGCGGTGCCGGGCGTCGGGCCGGGCGTCGTCAGGCTGACCATGGAATCCTCGCGCAGGGTGACCGGAGCCGGTATGTCAGAATCTTAGCAATATCGCGATGCCCGTACCATGGCGCCCCTCGTCCACCACGCCGATCCCGACGCGTTTCTCGCCGCCGCGCAGCCGGTCCTCGCGCGCAGCGCCGGAGTCCGCGGCCGCGTTCGCCGCGTGGACCCGCGGATTGAAGGCGAATCCGCCGCCCGCGCGGGCGCCCGCGTACCTCGCCACGTTCGCGCACGGCGGGAGCTTCGGCGCCGCGCTGCGACGGCCGGACGGGCCGCTGGTGTTCGAGGACTCCGACCCCGCCGCCGCGACGGCGTTCGCCGCCGACCTCGCCGCGCGGTCCCCGCGGCTGCAGGGCATCGTCGGCGCGCTGCCGGCGTGCGAGGCGTTTGCCCGCGCGTGGCGCGAGCGCACCGGCCGCCGCCACGCGCTGCGCTGCCACCTGCGCCACCACATGCTGACCAGGGTGGCGGCGGTGCCGCGCGCGTCCGGCAGGCCGCGCCTCGCCGACAGCGACGACTGCGACTGGCTGGCGGAGTCGCAGTTCGCGTTCATCGTCGAAGCGGGTGTCGCCGACCAGCCGGAGCGCATCCTCGCCGCGATTCCGAAACGCGTCGCGCATGGCGATTTCTGGATCTGGGACGACGGTGCGCCGGTGTCCTTCGCCGGCTGGGCGGACGCCGGCGACGACGCGTCGCGCATCGCGCCGGTCTACACGCCGCCCGAGGCGCGGCGGCACGGCTACGCGACGGCGCTGGTCGCCGCGCTCGCGCAGGCGCTGCTCGCTGCCGGCAGGCGGCGGCTGTTCCTGCTCACCGACGTCGCCAACCCGACGTCGAACGCGATCTACGCGCGCGTCGGGTTCCGGCCGGGCGCCGACATCTACCACTTCGATTTCGTCGATCCGGACTGAGCCGATGGCGACGCCGAGATTCCACGTGGGACTCGAGCTCACGCCGGCGGCGGTCGGGCGGACGCTGCCGCTGCCGGAGGCCGCCGCCCATCACGCGACGCGCGTCGTGCGCCTGGCCGCGGGTGACGTCCTGACGCTGTTCACCGGCGCCGGCGGCGAGTACGCGGCGACCCTCGTCGACGTCGGCAAGCGCGGTGCCTCGGTGCGCGTCGATGCCTACGACCCGGTCGAGCGCGAGTCGCCCGCTCGCCGTCACGCTGGCGCAGGCGGTCGCCGCCAACGACGCGATGGACCTCGCCGTGCGCAAGGCGACCGAGCTCGGGGCGAGCGCGATCCAGCCGCTGCTGACCTCGCGCAGCGCGCCGCTGCCGGCCGGCGAACGCCGCGACCGGCGGCGCGCGCACTGGCGCCAGGTCGCGATCTCTGCGTGCGAGCAGTGCGGCCGCAACCGCGTGCCCGGAAATCCGCGCGGCGCTGCCGCTGACGGAGTGGCTCGGCGCATGGGGTCGGCGGCGGCGCGATGTTCGTGCCCGGCGCCGCGTGCGCGCTCGGGTCGCTCGCGGCCGCGCCCGCCGCGCTGCTGGTCGGGCCGGAGGGTGGCCTCGCGCCGGGGGAGATCACCGCGGCGCTCGACGCCGGCTTCGTCGCCGTTCGGCTCGGCCCGCGCGTGCTGCGCACCGAGACCGCCGGCATGGCCGCGCTGGCGGCGCTGAACGTGTTGTGGGGTGACCTGCGCTGATCGGGGCGAGTGAGCGCGGCGCCGCGCGTCTTGCCGACGACGAGTTTCGCCCGAGGTGTTGCCCGAGGCGTCGCCGGAGGTGTAGCCCGGGTTGAGCGCAGCGAAACCCGGGCGGAGGCTCGCGGTCCACGACTGCCCCGGGTTTCGCTGCGCTCAACCCGGGCTACGGAGGCGGCGGGCGACGTCAGGTCGCTGGAAGCACCGGCTTTCCGGCGAGCGCCAGCACCAGCGTGCGCATTTCGTCCCATGCGTTGCCGCGGCCGATGCCCTTGGCGAGCGCGTCGAGAGTGGCCAGCGTGCGCACCAGCGGTGCGATCGCGCCGGGCTTGACGCGCCGCGCGGCGCGCTCCAGCGCCGCCTGCCGCTTGCCCCAGACGCGCGCGTTGCGCACCGCGGACGCGAGCGGCGTGCCGCCGGCCGTCGCTTCCAGCACGGCGGCCAGCGCGTGGACGTCCTCGCCGATCTGCCACAGCAGCAGCGGCAGGCCTTCGCCCTCGGCCTCCAGCGAGTTGACGATCCGCAGCGCGCGCGCGGCGTCGCCGCCGAGGCACGCCGCCGACAGGTCGAACACGTCGTAGCGCGCGACGTCGGCGACGGCGCGCTCGACGGCGTCCTGCGCGAGCTCGCCCTCGGGCAGCAGCAGGCCCAGCTTCTCGATCTCCTGCCGCGCCGCGAGCAGGTTGCCCTCGCAGCGCTCGGCGAGGAACGCGAGCGTCTCCGGCGCCGCGCGCTGGCGCGACCGTGCGAGCCGCGCGGCGATCCACGCCGGCAGCTCGTCGCGATCGAGCGGATAGACGGCGATCACGACGCCGGCCGCGCCCAGCGCCGCGAACCACGCCGACTGCTGCGTCGCGCGCTCGAGCTTCGGCAGCGTGATCGAGCGTGATGTGGTCGGGATTCGGTGCGCGGGCGCAGGCCTCGAGCGCCTTCGCGCCCTCGGCCCCGGGCTTGCCCGAGGGGATGCGCAGGTCGACGATCTTGCGCGCGCCGAACAGGCCGAGATTCGCGTTGGCGGCGAGAAACGCGTCCCAGCGGAACGACGGCTCGGCGACCAGCACCTCGCGCTCCTCGCAGCCGGCGCGGCGCGCGGCCGCGCGGATCGCGTCGCCGGCCTCGATCGCGAACAGCGGCTCGTCGCCGTGGATGACGTACAGCGGGGCGAGCGTGCGCTCGAGGTGCGCGGCGAGCTGGTGGTGCCGGAGGTCCATGGACAACGGGGAATCAGCTTTCCGGCTTCCTCGCCGCCTGCAGCCGGCGCGCGATCTGCTGCACCGCATCGGTCTGCATGTCCTTCAGCAGCCGCTGTTCCTGCGCCTCGCGCGCGAGCACTTCGGACTCGTTGAACGTGTAGCTGCGGCGCACCGTGACCTCGCTCATCGGCAGCCAGTCGTGGCCGGCGGCGTCGCGGACGCCGAAGCTCACGCGCTTGGTCAGCAGGTACTCGCGCACGCGGCCGCCGCTGGACAGCGACAGCACGCCCTTGTCGTCGACGACGGCGCTGACGTCGAGCAGCGCCTGCGCCTTTTCGGGGGCGTCGACGATCTGCGTCGCGCCGCCGTTCTCCAGCCGGCGCCTGAGCTCCAGCCCGAACTGCGGCGCGGCCGGCGAACTGACGTACAGCGTGGCGAAAGCGTAGGTCACGTCGCCGCGCAGGTGGAAGCCGCAGCCGGCGAGGGCGAGCGCGAGTACGAGGCCGGCGAGAGCGCCCGGGCCGGCGCGCCGGGCCGGCGCACCCGCGGCCCGCGCGCGCCGCCGGCGGCAGCGCGGTGTTCAGACCACCACATTGACGAGCCGCCCCGGCACCACGATCACCTTCTTCACCGCTGCGCCTGCCGCGTGCCGCGCGACCTCCGCGCTGCCGCGCGCGGCGGCCTCGATCGCCGCGCGGTCGGCGCCGGCGGGGACCGTGAGCTTGCCGCGCAGCTTGCCGTTGACCTGCAGCACCAGCTCGATCTCGTCCTGCGCCAGCGCCGCCGGGTCGACCTGCGGCCACGGCGCATCGAGCAGCGGACCGCTCGCCTGCGCGTAGCCCAGATCCTCCCACAGCGCGCAGCCGATGTGCGGCACGACCGGGTAGAGCACCCGGATGAGGATCGACGTCGCCTCGCGGACGAACGCCGCGGCGCCGGCGGCGCCGGCCGGGGCGGCTTCGAGCGTGTTGAGCATCTTCATGCCGGCGGAGACCACGGTGTTGTACTGGATGCGCTCGTAGTCGTAGCTCGCCTGCTTGAGCGTCAGGTGGATCTCGCGGCGCGCGGCCTTGACGGCGGGATCGGCGTCGCGCCAGTCGAACGCGCCGGCCGCCGCCCGGATCGCGTCGGCATGCGCCTGCCCGAACGTCCACAGCCGCTTGAGGAACCGGAACGCGCCCTCGACGCCGGCGTCGGACCACTCGAGGGTGGCTTCGGGCGGCGAGGCGAACATCACGAACAGGCGCGCCGTGTCGGCGCCGAACCGGTCGATGATCTCCTGCGGATCGACGCCGTTGTTCTTCGACTTGGACATCGTGCCCACGCCGCCGTACTCGACCGCGGAGCCGTCGCTCCTGAGCCTGCCCCCGGTGGTCCGGCCGTCGGCGGCGATCGTCGGCTCCACGTCGTGCGGCCAGAAGTACTCGACGCCGCCCTTCGCGTCGCGCCGCGACCAGATGTGGTTGAGGACCATGCCCTGCGTGAGCAGCCGCGTGAACGGCTCGTCGATCTTCACCAGGCCGAAGTCGCGCATCACCTTGGTCCAGAAGCGTGCGTAGAGCAGGTGCAGGATCGCGTGCTCGATGCCGCCGATGTACTGGTCCATCGGCATCCAGTAGTCGTTGCGCGCATCGACCATCGCCGGCTTCCCGTTCGCGCTCGCGTCGGGGCATGCGTAGCGCATGTAGTACCACGACGAGTCGACGAAGGTGTCCATCGTGTCGGTCTCGCGCCGCGCCGGCCTGCCGCAGCGCGGGCAGGCGACGTTCAGGAAGTCCTCGCGCCTGGCGAGCGGATTGCCGCTGCCGTCCGGGATGCAGTCCTCGGGCAGCACGACGGGCAGGTCCTCTTCCGGGACCGGGACCGCGCCGCAGTCGGCGCAATGGATGATCGGGATCGGCGTGCCCCAGTAGCGCTGGCGCGAGATGCCCCAGTCGCGCAGCCGGAACGTCGTCTTCTTCTCGCCGAGGCCGAGCGCGGCGAGGTCGGCGGCGATGGCGTCGACCGCCTCGGCGCAGGCTAGGCCGTCGTAGCGCCCGCTGTTGACGCAGCGGCAGCGCTGCTTGTCCTCGTACCATGGCTGCCACGCGTCGGTCGAGAAGCTCTCGCCGTCGATCGCGACGACCTGCCTGATCGGCAGCGCGTACTTCTGCGCGAACGCGAAGTCGCGCTCGTCGTGCGCCGGCACGCCCATCACCGCGCCGTCGCCGTAGGCCATCAGCACGTAGTTGCCGACCCAGACCTCGACCTCGTCGCCGGTCAGCGGGTGGCTGACGAACAGGCCGGTGGGCATCCCCTTCTTCTCCATCGTCGCCATGTCGGCTTCGATGACGCTGCCGTGCCGGCACTCGTCGATGAACGCGGCGAGCGCGGGATTGCCCTTCGCCGCGTGCGCGGCCAGCGGGTGCTCGGCCGCGACCGCGCAGAAGGTCACGCCCATGATGGTGTCGGCGCGGGTGGTGAAGACGTACATGCGCCCGCCGCCGACCAGGCTGCCGTCGAGCGTGCGGATGTCGTGCGGGAACGCGAAGCGCACGCCGACGCTCTTGCCGATCCAGTTGGCCTGCATCGTCTTCACGCGCTCGGGCCAGCCGGGCATCCGGTCGAGGCACGGCGAGGAGCTCCTCGGCGTAATGCGGTGATCTTCAGGTAGTAGCCGGGAATCTCGCGCTTCTCGACCGGAGCGCCGGTGCGCCAGCCGCGCCCGTCGATCACCTGCTCGTTGGCGAGCACCGTCTGGTCGACCGGGTCCCAGTTGACGACCTGCGTCTCGCGGTAGGCGATGCCCTTGTCGAGCATGCGCAGGAACATCCACTGGTTCCAGCGGTAGTAGGCGGGATCGCAGGCGGCGACCTCGCGCGACCAGTCGATCGCCAGGCCCATCGCCTGCATCTGCCGCTTCATGTGGGCGATGTTGTCGTAGGTCCACTTCGCCGGCGGCACGCCGTTCTTCATCGCCGCGTTCTCGGCGGGCAGCCCGAACGCGTCCCAGCCCATCGGCATCAGCACGTTGCACCCGGCCATCCGCAGCTGCCGGTACATCATGTCGTTGATCGTGTAGTTGCGCACGTGCCCCATGTGCAGCTTGCCGGAGGGATAGGGCAGCATCGACACGCAGTAGAACTTCTTCCGGTCCGGGCGCTCGACGGCGCGGTAGGCGTCGGTCGCCTTCCACGCGGACTGCGCGGCGGCTTCGATCTCGGCGGGGGTGTACGGCTTCATGCGCTGATCTCGCGACCCGGGGGCGGTTGCAGCCGATTTCCCGCGGGCGAAAAATGGCGATTATACCGGCCGCCGATCCGTGGCCCGGCGTCAGGCACCGGGCACGCCCGCCCCGAACAGCGCGTAGATGCCAAGGCACGCGAACAGGATCGCCGCGGCGATGCGCACCGCCTTGAACGGAATCCGCTTCGACGCGGCGCGGCCGACCAGGACGACAGGCACGTTCGCGACCAGCATGCCCAGCGTCGTGCCGAGGACCACCTGCAGCAGCGACGGATATTTCGCCGCCAGCAGCACGGTCGCGACTTGCGTCTTGTCGCCCATCTCGGCCAGGAAGAACGCGATCACGGTGACGCCGAAGACGCCCCAGCGCGTGGCCGGCGGCGGCTCGTCGTCCAGCGCGTCCGGCTTCAGCGCCCACGCGGCCACGGCGAGGAACGACAGCGCGACCAGCCAGCGCAGCGCATCCGGCGGCAGCGCGGCGCGCGCCAGATTGCCGGCGAACCCGGCCAGCGCGTGGTTGGCGAGCGTCGCGACCAGGATCCCGAGGACGATCGGCAGCGGCCGCCGGAACCGCGCCGCGAGCAGCAGCGCGAGCAACTGCGTCTTGTCGCCGATTTCGCCGACGGCGACCAGGGCGGTCGAGACCAGGAAGGCTTCCATGGCCGGCTTGCGCCGAATGAGGGAGGGTGGGGGAGTGACGGCAGGCGCGGGAGGGCGCCGTCGTCGGCGGCGCCGGAGAATCCGGCCGCGCCAAAGACGGCGCCGCGCCGAGGTGCCCGGCAGCGGTAGAATTATACGTTTGCCCGCGCGCCGGCGGGATCGCGGCGGAACCAATTGCCCGGGCCGCTGCACCAACGGCGTGGACCCGCGGCATACGAGGCGGTCTGCGCCGCTGATCGCCGCCACCACCACCCATGCTCCCCACTCTCTCCGCCCGCCGCGTCTGCCGCACCGGTGCCTCCGCCGGCCGGCAGGTGATCGGGCTTGCGCTGGCGCTGCTCGCGGCGATCGCCGTTCCGGCCGGCGCAGCGCCCGTGAAGACGCCGCACGTCGAGGCCGAGCTCGTCGCCGGCGCCACCGCGCTCGTCCCGGGCGCCACGCTGCCGGTCGCGCTGCGGCTGAAGATGGAGCCGGGCTGGCACACCTACTGGCGCAATCCGGGCGATTCCGGACTCCCGACGACGCTGGCGTGGAAGCTGCCGCCGGGCGTCGCGGCGGGACCGCTCGAGTGGCCGGCGCCGCAGCTGCTGCCGGTGGGTCCGCTCGCGAACTTCGGTTACGAAGGTGAGGTGCTGCTGCTGGCACAGCTGCAGTCGGCCGCGACGCTCGTCCCCGGAAATCCGGTGGTGTTCAACGCCCGTGCCGACTGGCTGGTGTGCAAGGAGATCTGCATTCCCGAGGGTGTGGACCTCGCGCTGGAGCTGCCGGTGGCGACGAGCGCGGCCCCCGACCCGCGCTGGGGTGCGCCGCTTGCCGCGGCTCGCGCCGCACTGCCGCGGCCGCTTGCGGGATGGCAGGCGAGCGCCGAAGGTTCCGGCGCGTCGATCGCGCTCAGGCTGACCCCGCCGCCGGGTGCCGGCGCGGCCGATCCCGGCGCGCTGCATTTCTTTCCTTACGCGGAGGCGCAGATCGAGCCGTCGCCGCCGCAGGTGCTGACCCGCGACGGCGATGCCTGGGTGCTGACGCTGCCCGTCGCGAGCAACCTCGTCGGCGGTCTCACGCGCGTCGCCGGAGTGGTCACCGCCGGCCAGAGTTTGGGCGGCGGCGTGCGCGCTGCCGAGATCGACATTGCGCTCGCGGGCAGCGTGGTCGCGGGCGCGAAGCCGGCGACCGCCGCGCCGCCGCCGGTCAACCTGGTCGCGCCGGCGCCGGCCGCGGACCGGCTCACGCTCGCGGCGGCGCTGCTGTTCGCGCTGGTCGGCGGCGTGATCCTGAACCTGATGCCCTGCGTGTTCCCGGTGCTCTCGATCAAGGTACTGGGCTTCGCCACGCACCAGGACAGCCAGCGCACGCTGAGGCACGAGGCGATCGCCTTCGCCGGCGGCGTCGTGCTGACCTTCGTCACGCTGGCACTCGCGCTGGTCGCGCTGCGCGCCGCCGGCGAGCAGCTCGGCTGGGGCTTCCAGCTGCAGTCGCCGGCGGTGGTTTCCGCGCTGGCGATCCTCTTCTTCGTGCTGGCGCTCAACCTGTCCGGGGTGTTCGAGTTCGGCCAGCTCGCGCCGTCGGGCGCGGCCGGCTGGGCGGCGAAGAACCGCACGCTCGACGCCTTCGGCTCGGGCGTGCTCGCGGTCGTCGTCGCGTCGCCCTGCACCGCGCCGTTCATGGGCGCAGCGCTCGGCTACGCCTTCACCGGCTCGACGGCGGTCACGCTGGTCGTCTTCGTCGCGCTGGGCACGGGGATGGCGCTGCCGTACGTGCTGCTGGCGTGGTTTCCGGCGTGGCGGCGCCGGCTGCCGCGCCCGGGGCCTTGGCTCGCGCGCTTCAAGCAGCTGCTCGCGTTCCCGCTCTACGGGACCGCGGTCTGGCTGGCGTGGGTGCTGGGTTCGCAGCGCGACAACGATGCCGTGCTGCGGCTGCTGGTCGTGCTGCTCGGCGTCGGCTTCGTGCTCTGGGCGTGGCACATCGTGCGCACCGGCGGGGCGCGGCCGTGGGCGATCGCCGGACTGGCGGCGCTGGCGGGAACAGCGGTGGCCGCGTGGCCGCTGTTCGCGGCCGAGCCGGACGACGTCAACGCCGTCAAGGCCGAGACCGGCGCCGAGGCCGACGGCTGGATCGCCTTTTCCCCGGCCAGGGTCGCCGAGCTCACCGGCACCGGCCGCGCGGTGTTCGTGGAGTTCACGGCGGCCTGGTGCGTGACCTGCCAGGTCAACAAGCGGCTGGTGCTCGACACCGCCGACGTGCGTGCCGCGTTCGCGCGCCGCAACGTCGCGCTGGTGCGCGCCGACTGGACCCGCCAGCGATGCGGAAATCACGCGCGCGCTCGGCGCGCTCGGCCGTAACGGGGTGCCGGTGTACGTGCTCTACCGCCCCGGCAAGGAGCCGCTGCTGCTGCCCGAGATCCTGCAGAAAGCCATCGTGCTCGATGCGCTGGCGACGCTTTGACGGGGGGCGCGTTCGCGGATACCGACGCGCTTGCGGGGAAGCCGGTCTCCGTCGCCAGCACGACACCGTACGGCTGCAGCGTCAAGTATTGACCGGCGCGCGCTGGCCGTCGCCGGCGCGCGAGCGCCCGACGCGTTGCATCGGACCGTGTACGCCTCAGCGCCCGGACGGGATCGGCCCGCTCGCGCGAGCTTGCCAGATGTCGTAGATCCTCCGAAGTTCGGCGGCAGGGCTCTGCCCCGGCGCCGACTCCCTGCCTTCGCCGGCCGTGGCATACGTGAGATAGCCGCCCAGCAGCGGGCTCAGCGTCCGGCCGATCACGCCGTCCGGACCGATCGACAAGGCGATCAGCGAGACCCCGGGAAATCGCCCGACGAGCTCGAGCGGCGTCACGTTGTCCTCGAACCTGACTGCCTTTCCAACCACCTTGCAGATATCGGCCCCGACGGCCAGCTGCCTGCGCACGACGTGCTCGAGCTCCTCGAGCTTCGGCATTCCACTCCAATCGTGAAACGACACGACGCACTTGGCCCGGGCCTTGACCGTCCTTACGATCTGCTCGACGCCCGTGGTCCGGAGCTCGATGTCCACCAGCTGTGCGCCAAGATCGAGCGCCAGGAGCAGCTCCCTGATCCTCGCCTTCTCGTCGCCGGTCCACTTCCCGCCCTCGTCGGCAACCCTGTTGGTGGCCAGCCACGGCTTCGTGAGCCGCTTGGCTACCGACTGCCAGCCGTCGCCGACGAGGTCTATCCGCACCTCGTACAGATCGACGAAGCTTTCGATGGCCAGCGCGGCATCGACGTCGGCCTTGTCCACGATCACCGTGCAGATTCGAGGCCTGTTCATGAGTCCGCTCCGGGCGCCGGACAGCGTCGTGGGCCTGACGCGCTGTCGGAGCCGGCCGGCAACGTTACTTCCGGTCGAGCGGAACTTCCCACGGCTCGGCGATCAGGCGCTGGATGTCGAAAGGCGGCTTGAAGTCCGACTTCTGGAACCGTCGACCAAAGGCGCGCAGCAGACTCTCGCGGTCCTCGTAGACGTGCTCGGCGTAGCCGAAGATGTCGGTCCGGGTGTCGCCGACCGCGCCGACGATCCTGTTGATCGTGAATTTCTTCAGGTCTGGCAGGAGCAGACGGGTGCCGGACGCGGTGTACTTCGTCTTCCACAATTCCCAAGTTTCGTCCGGATCGAATCCCGGATTGAGCCGCATGATTCCGAAAAACTTGACCACGGTCGTCCCTCCATTCAGCGGCGACGCACCTGGCTGCTCACTCCAGAACGAGCTTCTTCGTGAGCTCCAGCAAGGGAACGTCGACCGCGGTTTCCCGGGCGAAGCTCAGCGCGATCTCGCGATCCTTCGCCATGTTGGCGAACCGGCTGTTCTGCGGATCGCTGCGGTAACTCTCGACCTCCCTCTGGTCGCGCTCCCAGTGATCGGAACCCCAGCTCTGCCCGGTGCTGACGTTGACCACGTCGAAGAGGCGCTTCGGATCCACGCCCGCCCGGATCGCCAGCTTCAGACCTTCGCGGGTTCCGTACAGGTTCACCGTGCGGATGGCATTGTTCACCAGCTTGACGACCATGCCACTGCCGACGGGACCCAGGTGAAAGACATTCCTGCCGACGGCCCTGAACAGCGGCAGCGTGTCCTCGTAGGCTTCCTCCGGCCCGCCCACCATGATGGTCAGCGTTGCGTCCCTGGCGGCGACGTCCGCACCGCTGATCGCGGCATCGATCACCGTGACCTTCCTTTGCGCCGCGACCGCGGCGAACTCGCGGATGAATTCGGGAAGGATCGTGCTCATGATGATCAGCGTCTTGCCCTCGTCCAGGCCTTCCCAGAGTCCGTCCCGGCCATGGATGACTTCCTTGGTCTGCGGTATGTCACGGACGAGGCTGATCACGTAGTCGCTCGCCCGCACGAGGTCCAGGCAGGAGACGGCAATCCGCCCCCCCTTCGCCCGTACCTCGGCACAGGGCTCGCTGCGAACGTCATATGCGCTCAGCGCGAACCCGGCCTTCAGAAGGTTGAGGGCGATGGGCATGCCGATGTTGCCCAGTCCGATGATTCCGATCCGGTTCGATTTCATGATGACGTCCGCATCACGGTTGGGCGCGCCGTTCGCGCCCGCGCGTGGGTCCGTTGGCTGCGTTCAACCGATGGCGGTGTCCCTGAACCTGGGATCGTGCAACGCCAGGACGATGTCGGCGGAATCCTTGATCCTGACCAGGCTGTCGTAGGTGTCGAACAGGTTCACGAACACGCCGCACGGGATCACCGGCGTGGTCTTCCTGACGCTCTCGGGCGGCTCGAAGTTTTCCTGGATGGTGCACAGCCCGCAGATGATGACCTTTCCCTTGCTCGTGTCGACGACCACCGACTGGCCGCCAACGGTGTGCCCCGGCGTGCTGATCACGGAGACCCCGTCGCAGATCTCGGCGTCGCCCGTGATGGTCTCGAAGTTCAGTCCCGAGAAGAAGTGCTTCGGGTACTGCGGAGCGACGCTCGGGTGAGGGTTGCTGGCGCCATCCAGCTCGGCCTGCTGCACGATGAATTTCGCATTCCTGAACTGCGTGCCCTGCGCCACGTGGTCATGGTGCAGGTGAGTGATGATGACTAAATCGATATCCTCGGGCGTGATGCCGAAACTTGCCAGGCCCGCGCTCACGGATTGGATGTCGGTCGACGGAATTCCCCGTACTTTCGAAAGGTATTCCGAGTCGACGCCCGCGTCCACGATGATCCTGGGGCCGGGTCCTTCCAGATACCAGATGTAGCTCAGCTGGGTGTACGGCTGACCGAAGCTTCGGCGATAGGTGAGCGCCGATTTGTCGAGAACGGTTTCCGCGAGTGCGATCGGGTGAACGATGTAGTTGGCCATTGGGCGTCGAACTCCTTCGGCTGGGCTGCGGACGGATTGGTCGCGCAGTCGCAGGCGCGCGATCAACCATGGTGATCCTAATTGATCCGCATGGCGATGGGCGGTTCCCCGGTCGATAAAGTGTGCGACATTCGCCCATGCGGATGTCGTGCGGGCCAGGATTGCCGATCGCCGATCGGCGCCGTGCCCGGTCGTTCGCCGGCCTGCTGCCGAGCGCGATCGAAGGCGCGCAGGTCCGCGGTCGAGCCGACCGGTCGGGCGCGCCGTTTCGCGAGGCCGGAGCCTGGCTCGCGGAACGGGCCGATGAGGCCGCCCCATCGGGGCGGGGACTGACCCGCCCGGGCGGCGGGCGCTTCAGAACTCTCCGGCGAGCGTCAGCGCGACGAACGGCGCGGCGTTGTAGTCGGAAGAGACCAGCGTGTTGCCGTTGCTGTCGCGCAGCTTCAGCGTGCCCGCCACCGTCGCGCCCGCGTACAGGTCGAGCCGCCCGGTGGCGCCGAGCTTGCGCGTCAGGCGGGCGAACAGCGGGATGCCCTGGTTCTGGCCGATGCCGTCGGCATTGGCTCCCGAGTCCTTGAGCCGGAACCGGTAGTCGCGATAGGTGCCGCCGCCGGCCAGATCCCATTGGTCGTCGATGGCGTAGACGAGCTCGAGCCCGGCCCCGCCGGCCGGCCCCGCCTGGAACGGATTGGCGAGCCGCCACTTGTCGTTGATCTGCCAGTTCACGATGACGAACGGAAAGGCCTTGGTCTCGTCGATCTGGTGGAACACGCCGACGCCGACGCCGAGGACGAGGTCGCGCGAGAAGACCCGGGTCGCGCCGAGCACCGCCCCGAAGTTCTGCCCGTTGTCGCTGGCGCCGGTCTCGTAGGCCCACTCGAACTGCGGGGAGACGAACAGCGCCACGTCATGTTGCACGTTGTAGCTGACGTTGAAGCCGACGCTCGGCCGGTTGATCGTGCCCCACGGCGCCTCGCCGCCGAACGCCGACGGCGACGAGAACGACCAGTGCTCGTACTGGTAGCCCAGGTTGAAGCCCACCGACCATTCGGCGTTCATCTTCCGGGTCAGCGAGCCGCTGGCGATGACGCCCGACCAGTCGAACGAGCCGCCGTTGCTGTCGAGGTCGGTGTCGAAGGTCGCAAGACCGGTGATCGCCGCGGAACTCGAGACCGCGTTCGATTTCGCCGCCTGTGCGAGCGCGGCGGCCGGCAGCCCGGCGACGGCGACGGCGACGGCGGTGACGGCGATCGCGAGCGCACGCGTCGCGGCGCGCGCCGGGAAAGGCGCCGCGACGGCGCTGGCGACGGGCGACGCGGGCGTCGCGGTCCGGGCGGGTCTCATGGGGATTCTCCTTCGCAGATACGGATTTGGCGATGCGCGCGAATGATACACGGCCGCCCGCCCGCGCCGCGCGGCGCCGGGGGTCAGGGGGCAGGGAGGACGTGCGTCAGCCGCGCGTTGACGCGCAGCAGGTCGCCGACCGAGAGCGCGCCGCCGGCGTCGACGTCGCGGAGGAAATTGCCCGCGCTCACCACCTGCGCCAGAACGCTGTTGACCAGCAGCAGGTCCGACAGCGTCACGTTGCGGCTGCCGTTGACGTCGCCTTCCAGGAACCCGACGCGTACCGAGGCGGCGCCGCCGGTGCCGCCGTCGCCCGAGGCGACGTCGCTCACCGCCACCGTCGCATACGTCGCGTCGGCCACGCCCGACAACGGCACGATCATCTCGTGGCCGGCGAACACCGGCGCGCCCGCCGTCGCGCCGCCCTCGGTGACGGTCGCGATGCCGCCGGTGAGCGGCTTGTCGAACGTGAACACGATCGCGTGGCGGCCGCCGGCGTCGGCCAGCCGCGGTTCCGTCGTCGGGTCGGCCGGCGTCGCGGCGAGCGGCAGATCGAACGTGGTGCCCGGATCGCCGTGCTGCTTGCGCGAGGCCGCGCCGACCGGGGCCGGCGCGGGATTCGCCTGGCCGACCGCGTTCAGGATCGCCCAGTTGGTCGCGTAGACGATGCCGTCGGGGCCGATCGCGGTCGACGTGTAGGCCTCGCCCACACCCGCCGACAGCGTCACCGCCTGCGTGAAGCTGTTGGTGGCGAGGTCCCAGCGATACAGCTTGCCGTCCTCGCTGTTGGCCATGATCGATCCGGTGATCGGGTCGACCGCGGCCGCGTTGATGCACCACTCGCGCACGGCATCGGGGTAATCCGGGAAGTAGTCCGGGTCCGGCGTGGGACCGGCGATCGCCAGCACCTCCTTCATCACCAGCGTCCCGGCCGACGAGGCGTGCGGCTCGACCATGATGTCGTTGGGGTCGAGCACCACCAGCCGGTGCACGCCGTCGCCGCCGTCGAAGCCGGCGTAGTTGTTGTACTTGCTGAAGATCAGGTAGGAAGACGCGCCGGCGTAGGACGGGACGGCCGTCGCCGGCACGATCGCCGCGGTGGTGTCCCAGCCGAACCCTCCGGGTATCTTCGCCTGCGCGAGGTCGGCGGAAAAGTGCAGCAGCCAGCCGCGCGAGCCGTTGCCCGGATTGCCCAGGACGCCGTAGTAGACGTCGCCGTCAGGGCCCACCGTCGGCGACGCGGAGCTGTTGTCGGACACATTGGCGTAATTGGCGCCGCCGTCGCGGGGGTCCACCAGCGGCGCGCGCATCGGCACGCCCGGCGCGGACTCCTTCAGCGCCAGCGTCGCGGGGTCGAGACCCAGCAGGTACGCGGGGAAGCCGGTGGCGTCGCCGGCAACGGCGACGTAGAGCGTCTGCCCGTCGGCCGCAAGCGCCGGCGCTGCCTGGTGCGGGACCCGGGTGATCGCGACATCGTCGGCGGCGGCGGTCGCGGAGACCCAGGAGCCGTTGCCGGCGGCGTCGATGCGGGCGATCCCGCTGCTCAGGCCCAGCGGGGCGCCGGCGATCGCGCGAAAGCCGAACCAGATGTTGCCGTCGGCGTCGGCGGTGATCGGCGTGTTGACGAAGACCGTGGCGTCGAAGCTCGCGGCGCCCGCCTGATAGTTCGCGAGGCCGTAGAACGCGAGGCGTCCCGTGGCGGACGGCACGCTCGCGTCGGCGTCGTCGCGGAACAGCACCGTTCCGCCGGCGCCGGCGAAGTAGACGCGATTGCCGGCGGTGAGCACCGGCGCGTACGCGGGCGTCCAGCCATGAGGCGGCAGCACGTAGTCGGTGGCGGCCGTCCAGACCGGGGTGCCGTCGGCGCCCGCACGCGCGTCGAGCCGGTAGCCGTCGGTGGCGCCGGTCTTCACCGGGATGATCACCGTGTTGGCCGGCGTCACCAGCGGCGAGCCGTAGTGGATGAGGATCGGGGCGCCGGGTCCGCCGAGGTCCACCGGCGTCGACCAGTGGATGACCTCCAGCGACTGCGCTGCGGTCGCCGAAAGTCCCGTGTGCTGCGGGTTGCCCCCGAACGTGCTCCACCCGGGGGCGGCCGCGACGCTCCCCGCGCGACCGGCGGCGCTGATGGCCAGCAGCGCGCCGAGCGCGCAGCTGAACAGCGCCACGCGCGAAGAACGGCCTCGCGTGCCCGGGTCCATGATCTTGCTCCCTGATTCGCATGCGGCCCCCGCGGAGCCGCCCGTGCGCAGGTTACCTTGGCGGCGCGGGCCGTGGAAGCTCGCGTGGCGACCCGCGCCCGGAAATTGCGTGCGGAATGAGCCGGCGTGGTTGACCGGAAGGGCCAATCCCGAAATACTCGCGCACTTCCCTTTCCGGCCGATCCCATGAGCGAACCCACACCCGCCCCGCCCGCCGACGACGCGAAGAAGCGGCTGCGCGACAAGGTCGACAAGCTGCTCGCCGCCGCGCCCTGGAAAAGCGAGGGCAGCCTCGTGCTGGACGGCCGCACGCTGAAGTACGCCGCCGTCGCGGCCTTCGTCCCGGTCACCGCCGGTGGCGTGGACGACAAGCGCGACGAGCCCGAGGCCGCCGTGTTCACGACGTCGTACTTTCTCGACGGCGCCGAACCCGCGGCGCGCCCCGTGTGCTTCGTGTTCAACGGCGGGCCCGGCTCGGCGTCGATCTGGCTGCACCTCGGGGCGCTCGGTCCCAAGCGGGTGGCGATCCGCGAGGACGGCACGATGCCGCCGCCGCCCTACACGGTGACCGATAACCGGGAATCGTGGTTCGAGCACTTCGACCTCGTGTTCATCGACCCCCCGCACACCGGGTACTCGATCACCGCCAGCGAGGAGGCGCGCAAGAAGATGCTCAGCGTCGACGGCGACGTCGACGCGCTGGCCGAGTGCATCCGCGCGTGGCTTGCGCGCCACAAGCGCTGGAGCTCGCCCGTGTATCTCGCCGGCGAGAGCTACGGTACGACGCGCGGCGCGGCGCTCGCCGACAAGCTGCAGGACATCGGCGTCGCGCTGTCGGGGCTCGTCCTGGTGTCGTGCGCGATGGACCTGCAGAGCCTCGTGTTCGCGCCGCGCAACGACCTGCCGTACGCGCTGTTCCTGCCGGCGTTCGCGGCGGTGGCGCAGTACCACGGCAGGCTCGCGGGGCGCCTCGCCGCCTCGCCCGAGGCGGCGCGCGCGGCTGCGGAACAGTTCGTCGCCGAGGAGTATCTCGCCGCGCTGCACGCCGGCGCTCGGCTGTCGCCGACGGCGCGGCGCCGCATCGCCCGGCGCGTCGCCGAGCTCACCGGGCTCCCGCGCACGCTGGTCGAGGAGAAGAACCTGCGCATCAGCGACCAGACGTTCTTCTTCGAGCTGCTGCGCGACCGCGGGCTGATCGTCGGCCGGCTCGAGGCGCGGGTCACCGGGCCGATGGCCGCGAGCCGAACCCGCGACTGGGAGTTCGACCCCGGCATCGAGGCGGTCATCGCGCCGTACACGATGGCGGCCAACGCGTACATGAGCGAGCGGCTGGGTGTCGACACCGGCGCGCGCTACGAAGTGCTGTCGCGCGAGGCGCACGAGCACTGGAACTGGAACCGCGGCGAGGCCAAGGGCAACGGCTATGCCTGCACCAGCCCGGATCTCGCGCGCGCGCTGCGGCGCAATCCGCACCTGCGGGTGCTGGTGGCGAGCGGGCGCTACGACCTCGGCACGCCGTACAGCGCCAGCGACTGGTCGCTCGCGCAGCTCGACGCGCCGCCCGAGGTGCTCGCGCGCGTCACCCACCACTACTACGACGCCGGCCACATGATGTACACGCGCGAGGCCGACATGCTCAAGCTCAAGCGCGATCTCGCGGCCTGGCTCACGGGGTAGAATCGGCCAATAGCCGCGCCGTAGCCGCGGCCGCGAACGGGAGACCGCGTGAACGACACCATCAAGTACGTCCTCGACGAATCGAGGATCCCGAAGGTCTGGTACAACCTGCAGGCCGACCTGCCCAAGCCGCTGCCGCCGGTGCTGCATCCGGGCACCCACCAGCCGGTCGGCCCCGACGACCTGGCCCCGCTGTTCCCGCTGGAGCTGATCCTGCAGGAGGTCTCGACCGAGCGCGAGATCGAGATTCCCGGGCCGGTGCGCGACGTCTACCGCCAGTGGCGCCCCACGCCGCTGTATCGCGCGCGGCGGCTGGAGACCGCGCTGCAGACGCCGGCGCGGATCTACTACAAGTACGAGGGCGTGTCGCCGGCGGGCAGCCACAAGCCCAACACCGCGGTGGCGCAGGCGTTCTACAACAAGCAGGCGGGCGTGAAGCGGCTGGTGACGGAGACGGGTGCCGGCCAGTGGGGCAGCTCGCTCGCCTTTGCCGGCGCGCTGTTCGGCCTCGAGGTCGAGGTGTTCATGGTCCGCGTGTCCTACGACCAGAAGCCGTACCGCCGCGCGCTGATGGAGACCTACGGCGCGCGCTGCGTCCCGTCGCCGTCGCCCGAGACGGCGTCCGGCCGCGCGGTGCTCGCGCAGCGGGCCGACCACCCGGGCAGCCTCGGCATCGCGATCTCCGAGGCGGTCGAGGTCGCCGCGCAGCGCGACGACACCAAGTACGCGCTCGGCAGCGTGCTCAACCACGTGCTGCTGCACCAGAGCGTGATCGGCCAGGAGGCGCTGCTGCAGCTGGAGATGGCGGACGACTATCCGGACGTGATCGTCGGCTGCACCGGCGGCGGCTCGAACTTCGCCGGCATCGCGTTCCCGTTCATCGGCGAGCAGCTGCGCGGCGGCCGCGCGGTCGAGGTCATCGCGGTGGAGCCGGCGGCGTGCCCGAGCCTCACCCGCGGCACCTACGCCTACGACTTCGGCGACACCGCGCACCTGACGCCGCTGACGATGATGCACACGCTGGGCTCCACGTTCACGCCGCCGGGCTTCCACGCCGGCGGGCTGCGCTACCACGGCATGGCGCCGCTGGTGTCGCACCTCAAGGAGCTGGGCCTCATTTCGGCGGTCGCCTACCACCAGTCGACGGTGTTCGACGCCGGCGTGCAGTTCGCGCGCGCCGAGGGGATCCTCCCCGCGCCCGAGGCCAACCACGCGGTGAAGGGCGCCATCGACGCGGCGATCCGCTGCCGCGAGGAGGGCCGTTCGCGCGCGATCCTGTTCAACCTCTGCGGGCACGGGCACTTCGACATGCAGGCCTACATCGACTACTTCGGCGGCAAGCTGCAGGACCTCGACTACGACGAGGGCGAGCTGGCGATGGCGCTGGCGGGGCTGCCTTCGGTCGGCAAGGCCGCGTAGCCGCGCTCGGAAAGGCGAACGACCGTCACACCCGACCGGCACGCGACGTCGTGGCCGTGCGCAACCGGAATCCTCGAGTCAGCCCGAGATGATCGATCGACCGATGAGGAGTGCGCTCTGCGGCATCGTTGCGCTCGTCGCATCGTCGCCTGCGTTCGGCGCGGCCGTCGGGGAAATTCCGGCGACCCTGCTGATGACGGTCTACCAGTTCAACGGCCCTGCTCGGGGTCCCGTACTACGATCTGGACGCCTTCCTGAGGAATGGACCGGCGTCGCCCGCCGGCCACCTGGCGCAGGGGACGTCGGTCATTCCCTGCCTCGTCATCCGCTCGGGAAAGCCGGTCACGGACGCCAGAGGGACGCCGTACGTCGGCTTCGAGGTCGTCGTCGACGCGAACGGCGCGACGCCGGCCTTCGACCGAGCGGTTCGAGCAGGTCTTCGCGCAGCGCAAGGCGATGACGGTCAGGAATCATCACTGCCCCGCGTCCGCGCAGCACGTGGTCGACGTCCGCAAGCTCTACGCGCTCGGCAAGGCGCCGAGCTTCGATCCGCCGCGGCCGGCGGCTGCGCCTGCTCCGAAGGCTGCGCGCGAAGAGCTCGACGAGATCGTTCACGCCTTCCATGCGTCGAGCGAGTGCGAGACGGCGAATCGCACTCTGACCGGCCGTCGGGAGGCGTTGCAGCAGGCCTGGAGCGCGTTCACCGCTGCGAGCGCCGGGAGGTGGCAGGCCGCCAGCCTCGCGCGCGCCAGGCAGCTCGACTTCGTGATGCGGACGGCCCTCTACGAAGGACATCGGGGCCGCGGCTGCAACGCGTACGGCGCCTGCGAGCGCAACGTGATCGCCCTGTCGATCCGCAACCGCGCCCTCGAGCTGTGCCTGGACGGCCAGGGCTGTCGGTCGCCGGGCGACTTCGAGGGGGTGTCGGCGACGGTCTCGCAGTACAACATCTGGGACGAGGTGCTGACCCAGACCACGGGGCTGACCTCGTGCTTTCTGCGTCCGGACCTGGCCGATCGCCCCCACTACGCCCTCACGCAACGGATGTACGAGCAGAGCGTGGGCGACGTCGAGCGGATTCTGTACGGTCGCGCGGACGAACTGCCGGCGGTGTTTCCGGGCAACTCGCTGGACGACCTGACCCGCGTTCGCCATTACTTCCACCCGCCGGCGATGGGAAAGTGCTTTCCGAACCACGAGCGGCTCGAGTACATCAGCGGCGCGGTCGCCCGCCGGGGCGAGGACTTCGCCCTGATCGCGAACACCCGCATCGCCGTCGGCGAACGACGCGGGAGCGGCTATCTTTTCGAGCAGGCGCTGGTCGAAGACGACGGCGAGCGCGACGTCGTGACGCAACTGGACCGGTATCCGGGCTTCGTCATCGACGGCCGCAAGGTGACGCTCGCAGTCCGCTTCGCGCTGCTCGCCGTACGGAACCGCGCCGAGTTGCCGATTCGAGCAGGTCGGTCGCTATCGAAAGACGCCGGGCTGGTTGAGCGCGGGCGAGCCGGTGCAGCTCAACTGCCGCGTCCGCGCGAGCGGCGAAAATTGCCAGGCGAAGATCACCGTCGAGACGACCCAGGTGGGCGGCGCCTGCGACAAGGAGATGCAGCCGGTCGCAGGCGTTCGCTAGTCAGGACCGGTCCGAGGCGATGGCGGGAGGTGGAACATGGTCGGATTTACGGTTGATCGAGTGCTGATTCACGCGATTGCGTGCTTCGGCGATGGTCGCCGCAACCGGCGAGCGCCGTTGCGGAAATCAAGCGAGTCCGCCAGCGACGGATTCGTGATCTCGTTCAATCAGCGCGTCGACGCGCCGCCCGGGAACGTCTATGCGACGATCGCCGGCGTCGAGCGCTGGTGGAGCAGCGCGCACACCTACTCCGGCGACGCCGCGAATCTCAGCCTCAAGGCCGAGGCTGCCGCGTGTTTCTGCGAGCGCTGGAAGGACGGGTCGGTCGAGCACGGCCGCGTGGTGCTGGCGCTGCGCGACAAGTTCCTGCGCATCAGCACGGCGCTCGGGCCGTTGCAGGGGAAGGCCGTGAACGGGATCCTGAGTTTTCAACTCCAGCCCGCGGACGGCGGAACGTCGCTGACGCTCGCCTACCGTGTCAATGGAGCGCCGAAAAGCGCGCTCGACAAGGATGCGCCGGCGGTCGAGGGGGTGCTGAAGGAGCAGTTTGAGCGGTCTGGTGCGCCTGATCGGCACCGGCCGGCCGGACGCGGCCGGCGCGTCCGCCGGCGCCGCGAAGCCGGATCCGGCGGGCGGGTCCGATGCGACCGGCAAGGCCGGCGTGAAGTGAACGCGCCGCGCCGCTAGGGAACGAGCGCGAGGAAGAGGAACGCTGCGAAGATCACGAGGTGGATCGCGCCCTGCATCATGTGGGTGCGCCCGCTGGCCAGTGTGATCGCGCTGACGACGAAGGTCAGCACCAGCAGCACGAGGTCCTTCGGCTCGACCCCCAGCACCAGCGGGATGTCCAGCCAGATCGCCGCCAGCGAAACCACCGGAATGGTGAGCCCGATGCTCGCCAGCGCGGAGCCGAGCGCGAGGTTCAGGCTGGTCTGCAGGCGGTTCGCGAGCGCGGCACGGATCGCGGCCCAGGTCTCCGGCAGCAGCACCAGCATCGCGATCGCGATGCCGATCACCGCCTCCGGCGCGCCGGCCTGCGCGACCATCGCCTCGATGCGCGGCGACAGCGTCTTGGCGAGGCCGACGACGGCGACCAGCGACACCAGCAGCAGGCCGAAGCTCGCCCACGCCAGCGCGGCGGTCGGCGGCGCCGCATGCGTGTCCTCGCCGGGTGGCGCGCCCACCGGGAGGAAGTAGTCGCGGTGGCGCACGGTCTGCACGAACACGAACACCGCCCACACGGCGAGCGACGCGGCCGCGGCGAACTCGAGCTGCACCGCCGTGTAGGTGGCGCCGGGCGAGCTGGTGGTGAACGCCGGCAGCACCAGCGACAGCGTCGCCAGCGTGATCAGCGCGGCGAGCGCCGAGTTGGCGCCCTCGATCCGGAACGTCTGCTCGTGGTGGCGCAGTGCGCCCACCAGCAGGCACACGCCGACCACGCCGTTGCAGATGATCATGATCGTCGCGAAGATGGTGTCGCGCGGCAGCGCTGCCTTGTCCGGCCCGCCGACGACCATGACCGACACGATCAGCGCGACCTCGATCACCGTGATCGCGAGGGCCAGGACGAGCGTCCCGAACGGCTCGCCCACCTTGTGCGCGACGACCTCGGCGTGATGGACCGCCGCGATCACGGCGCCGACGAGCGCCGCGGCGCTCGCGACGGCGAGCGCGGTGCCCGGCGGAACGGTAAGTGCCGCCGCCAGCAGAGCCGCAGCAGCGACGGGAATGATCCATGACCAGCCGGGCATCGGCAGCTCCTCGTTGCGGGCGCGGATTCAGCCGCCCAGCGCGGCCTCCATCTCGCGCCGGAAGGCGACGGCGGCGTCGGCCGGATCGTACACGACGTCGTCCCAGCGCACCGACGCGTGCGCCGCCACCGCGCGCTTGAGCTTCAGGCCGTGCGCGAGCCCGAGCGGCAGTCCGGCAAGGCGCAGGGAGTCGCGCGCCGGCATCAGTTTTCCGTACACGGTGTAGCCGCCCTCGCCGTCGAGCGTCTCGCCGGCCGCGAGCGCGCGCTTGGCGGTGGCGACGACGTCGCCGTGCCACGCGAGCGCCTGCCCCGTGGGCTCGCCCCGCAGTCCCGCCGAGGCGACGCTGATGCCGAGCTCAAGCCCGATCGCGTGGTAGGGCTTGTACATCGCCGCGTAGCGTCCCGAGGGGTCGGTCGAGAAGCCGTACTCGCGGAAGCAGCGGCGGACGTAGTCCTCGCCGGCGGCGTCGCCGGCGCGGAACGTGACGTAGACGCCCCAGCGCAGGTCGCGGAACACCGGCCGGCCGTCGCGCTCGACGCTGGAGATCACCTCGACCTGGCCCGCGTGGTCGAGGTGCCCGCCCTCGTCGCGCGGGCGCAGCACGCGCGGCAGGTCGTCGACGCCGCAGGGCGGGAACTCGAGCCCGCCGGGCGCCGGCGTGAGGCCGGTCGCGTTGGCCACCGCCGCCATCTCGATCGCGCTCTTGGTGCCGTCGAGGAACGAGTTGAACATCTGCGCGTTGAAGTCGCCGGCGGCGACCATCTCCGGCGTGAAGCCGTAGTACGGCCACACGGTGTCGGGCGTCGACGCGTGATATTCGGGCAGGTACTTGGTCCCCTTGCCGGCGGCGACCACCTCGAAGCCGGCGGCGCGGCACCAGTCGACCATCTCGCAGATCAGCGCCGGCTGGTCGCCGTAGGCGAGCGAATAGACGATGCCGGCCGTGCGCGCGCGCTGCGCGAGCAGGGGGCCGGCGAGCGCGTCGGCCTCGACGTTCACCATGACCACGTGCTTGCCGTGCGTGCAGCAGGCGAGCGCGTGGCGGATGCCGGCGGCGGGGTTCCCGGTGGCGTCGATGACGATTGCGATCTCGGGGGCGGCGATCAGCGCCAGCGCGTCGTCGGTGACGTGCGTCGCGCCGGACGCGCGCGCGGCGGCGAACGAGCGTGCCGCGAAGCGCTCGGCCGCCCAGCCGGTGCGCGCGAGCGACGCCTTCGCGCGCTCGGGGGCCAGGTCGGCGATGCCGACGACGTGGATGCCCGGCGTGTGCTTCGCCTGCGCGAGGTACATCGCGCCGAACTTGCCGGCGCCGATCAGCCCGACGGTGAGGGGGCGGCCTTCGGCGGCACGCTGCTGCAGGAGGCGGTACAGGTTCATCGGCGGTCTCCTCGGTCGGTGACGGTGGCGGCAGGCAGGTGCGCGGTGCGTTTCGTGCGTGCCGGCCGGGTCAGGGGAGCAGTCCGAGCTCCGCGATCGCGGCGCGCGCGCCGTCGACGCCGGCCACGCGCCGCGCGACGATGCCCAGCCGGCCGGCGGCCTCGACGTTCAGCGCGTTGTCGTCGACGAACAGCACCCGCGCGGGCGGGACGTCGAGCGCCTCGATCACGTGGGCGAAATAGTCGTCGTCCGGCTTCAGCCTGCCCACCTCGTGCGACGGAAAGTTGTGGTGGAAGTGGGCGTCGAGCGACCACTCGCCGCGGAACCGCTGCCAGTGGTACTCGTTGGTGTTCGACACGCTGGCGAGCCGGTAGCGCGGCGCCAGCTCGGCGAGCAGCTCCGTGGCGCCGGGATAAAGGGCGCGCGGCCAGTGCGCGAACGCGTCGAGGAAGGTGCCGGGGTCCACCGGCAGGTCGAACTCGGCGATGATCGCGGCGGCGAATGCGGCGCGCGTCGTCGTGCCGGTCTCGTAGCCGCGCACCGCCGGCGAGGTGAGCCAGCGCCGCCACAGCTCGTCGCTGCCGGGCAGCGCCGGGCACCACGCGAGCATCTGCTCGATGCCGGCGAGCTCGATCAGCACGCCGCCCAGGTCGAACAGGATCGCGTCGACGCGAATCGCCGGGGCCCTCATGGCCGCAGCGCCAGCGAGACGCCGATCGGCACGATCAGCGCCGCCATCAGGTTGCCGATCAGCACGATCGACGCGACCTTGCCCGGCTCCTGGTGGTACTGCTCGGCGACCATGAAGTTGAGCACCGCCGGCGGCAGGCAGCCGAACAGCAGCAGCAGCCCCTGCTGCGGCGGGTCGAGCCCGAGGACCGGCGAGAGCAGCGCCGCCATCGCGATGCCGGTCAGCGGGCAGACCAGACCGCCGACGACGCCGAGCTGCCAGCTCGACCAGCGACACTTCGGCGAGCCGCACGCCGAGCGAGATCAGCATCAGCGGGATCATCGCGTCGCCGGTGAGCTTCAGCGCCAGCATCAGCCAGTCGGGCACCGGCGGGTGCAGGATCGCGAACGCGAAGCCGACGAAGGTCGCGGCGACCATCGGGCTCTTCAGCATCTTCCAGACATGCGCGTGGCGGTCGACGATCCAGATGCCGACGGTGAAGTGGAGCAGGTTGGAGATGGTGAACACCGCGACCATCGCCGAGAGCCCCGCCTGCCCGAACGCCAGCGCCGCCAGCGGCAGGCCCATGTTGCCGCAGTTGTTGAACATCATCGGCGGCACGAACGTGCGGTGATCCTCGCCCAGCAGCCGGGTGAACGGCCACGCGAGCAGGCCGGAGCCCAGCACCACGCCGACGCAGCCGGCGATCAGCAGTCCGTTCGCCGCGAGGTCGAAGTCCTTGCCGGCGAGCGCGGTGAAGATCAGCGCGGGCGCCAGGACGTTGACGTTGATCCGGTTGACCCAGGTCATGTCCGGCCGCGCCCGGCGGGCGAACCCGAATCCCAGCGCGATCACCAGAAAAACCGGGAGGATGATGCCGAGAACGCGCTCGAGCATTCAGGGCACTAGAGGATGTAGCGCGCGACGTTGTCGTCGCCGGCGATCCCCGCCAGGCGGCTGTCGACGTACGCGGCGTCGACGACGATCGCCGCGTCCTCGAGTCTGGCCGCGTTGTACGAGACGTCCTCCAGCAGGCGCTCCATCACCGTGTACAGGCGGCGCGCGCCGATGTTCTCCTGGCGCTCGTTGACGGCGAACGCGATCTCGGCGAGGCGGCGGATGCCGTCGGGCCGGAAGTCGAGCCGGACCTGCTCGGTGCCGAGCAGCGCCTCGTACTGGCGCACGAGGCAGGCGTCGGTGGCGGTCAGGATCTGCTCGAAATCGGACACCGACAGCGAGGAGAGCTCGACGCGGATCGGAAACCGCCCCTGCATCTCGGGGATCAGGTCGGACGGCTTGGCGAGGTGGAACGCGCCCGAAGCGATGAACAGGATGTGGTCGGTGCGCACCATGCCGTACTTGGTCGACACGCTGGTGCCCTCGACCAGCGGCAGCAGGTCGCGCTGCACGCCCTGGCGCGAGACGTCGGCGCCGTGCATCTCCGACCGGCTCGCGATCTTGTCGATCTCGTCCAGGAACACGATGCCGTTCTGCTCGACGTTGGCCAGCGCCCGGGCCTTGATGTCGTCGTCGGAAAGCAGCTTCGCGGCCTCCTCGTCGGTCAGTGCCTTGAGCGCGTCGGCCACACGCATCTTGGTGACCTTGCGCCGGGTGCCCGAGAGCTGCTGGAACATGCCCTGCAGCTGGCTGGTCAGGTCCTCCATCCCGGGCGGGGCCATGATCTCCATCTGCGCCGGCGAGAGCGAGACCTCGATCTCGACCTCGCGGTCGTCGAGCCTGCCTTCGCGCAGCATCTTGCGGAACTTCTGGCGCGCGGCGGAATCGGTCGGCTGCAGGTCGTGGAGGTCGACCTCGCGCGGCGGCGGCAGCAGGACGTCGAGGATCCGCTCCTCGGCCGCATCGGCGGCACGGTCGCGCACCTTGCGCGTCTCGGCCTCGCGCGTGCGCTTGATCGACGCGTCGACCAGGTCGCGGACGATGGTGTCGACGTCGCGGCCGACGTAGCCGACCTCGGTGAACTTGGTCGCCTCGACCTTGATGAACGGCGCGTCGGCGAGCCGCGCGAGGCGGCGCGCGATCTCGGTCTTGCCCACTCCCGTCGGCCCGATCATCAGGATGTTCTTCGGCGTGATCTCCTGGCGCAGCGGCTCGGGCACCTGCTGGCGCCGCCAGCGGTTGCGCAGCGCGATGGCGACGGCGCGCTTGGCCGCGTCCTGGCCGACGATGTGCTTGTCGAGCTCGGAGACGATCTCGGAGGGGGTCATGTTGGACATGGCGGGCCGGGAACAGGAAAAACGGCCGCCCGGACGGGGCGGCCGCCGTATTCTACCGCGGCACGAAACGACGTCGGGAATCGACGCCGTGCCGTTCGAATACGTGATGACGTTGGCGGCGGCGGGCGGTCGGACGGGCGGGGGAGCCCTCAGCCGGCAATCCACACCGTGTGGTTCGGGTGCGTGACGACGCTGGCAGCGCGCGACTCGATGGTCTTCGTCGCGGCCATCCCTTATCATGCGCCGTTGCCGGCGATCCCCGCGTCCATCGCGGACCTGGACCCGGCGCACCGGGAGAACGGGATGAAGCGATGGATGGGGGCGGCGGCGGCCGGCATGCTGACCGCGGGGTGCGCGGGCATGATGACGGACGGACCGTCGGCAACGGCAACGCTGGAGCCGACCAGGGGCAACACGACCGCCGGCAAGGTCGAGTTCGTCCAGAAGGGCGACAAGGTGTTCGTCACGGCCCGCGTGTCCGGGCTGACTCCCGGCAGCCACGGCTTCCACATCCACGAAAAGGGCGACTGCAGCTCCGGCGACGGCGCCAGCGCGGGCGGGCATTTCAATCCGCTGGGCAAGCCGCACGCGGCGCCGACGACGATGGACCGCCATGCCGGCGACATGCCGATGCTGGTGGCGGACGGCTACGGCAACGCGACGCTGAGCGCGGAGCTCGACGTCATCACCGTCGGTGGTGGCGGCGCCACCGACGTCGTCGGCCGGAGCATCATCGTCCACAAGGACGCCGACGACTACAGGACGCAGCCGACCGGGAACTCGGGCGCGCGCCTCGCCTGCGGCGTGATCCGGAAGTCGTGACCGGCATGCGAGGCGCCGCATGCGCGCGCGGCGGCGCGCGGTCGCGCAAGGGGACTCCCGCGAGGGCCCCGGCGAGGCTGGCGCTCGTCGTGCTGCTCGCGCTGGCGGCGGCCGGTTGCCAGACGTTCCAGGACGCCGGCGAGGTCATGTTCCCGGCAGGCGACAGCATGGAGGCGATGTTGAAGCCGGTCGGCGACAGCGCGGTCAGCGGCTCGGTGGTCCTCGCCCCGATCAAGGGCGGCGTCGCGATGAAGGTCTACCTCACCGGCATGCCGTTCCAGAGCTACCGCATCGTCATCCACGCCACCGGCAACTGCACGTCGCCCAACGGGTTTTCGGCGGGGCCGCCGTACAGGCTGCCCGGCGCGGCGGAGCACGTGATGGCGGCGGTCGTGCCGGTGTTTCCGATCAGGGACGGTGCGGTGACGCTGGTGCTGCGCGTGCCCGGCATCCATCTCGAGGGTCCGGACGGGATCGCCGGCAGGTCGGTGGTGATCCACTCCCCCGGCGAGGGCTCGCTCGACGCAAAGCCGGACGTTCCCAACAATCGGGTGGCATGCGGCGTGATCGACAAGGCGCGCCCGCCATTCCTCTGATTCGGGGGCCGTGCGTAATCTTCGCGTTGCCAACGGACGCGCCGCCCACCATACTTTGGCCGCATGACGACGCGGCGCGGCCGCGCACGCCGAATCCGGAGCCACGATGGGCTTTCTCGCCGACAAGAAGATCCTGATCACGGGCATACTCTCGAACCGCTCGATCGCCTACGGCGTCGCGCGTGCCTGCCACCGCGAGGGCGCCGCGCTGGCGTTCACCTACGTCAACGACACGCTCAAGGAGCGCGTGACGAAGATCGCCGCCGAGTTCGGCAGTGTCCCGGTGCTGCCCTGTGACGTGACGCAGGACGACCAGATCGACGCGGTGTTCGCGGCGCTGAAGGCCGAGTGGGGGGCGCTCGACGGCCTGCTGCACGCGATCGCCTACGCGCCGCGCGAGTCGCTGTCGGGCGATTTCCTGGACGCGATCACGCGCTCCGCCTTCGCGATCGCGCACGACGTGAGCTCGTACAGCTTCGCCGCGCTGGCCAAGGGCGCGCGGCCGCTGATGCGCGGGCGCGCCGGCTCGCTGCTCACGCTTTCCTACCTCGGCGGGATGCGCACGGTCCCGAACTACAACGTGATGGGCCTGGCCAAGGCGAGCCTCGAGTCGAACGTGCGCTATCTCGCCACCTGCCTCGGGCCCGAGGGGCTGCGCGTCAACGGCATCTCGGCCGGCCCGATCAAGACGCTCGCGGCGGCGGGGATCGGCAACTTCTCGCGGCTGCTGAGCCAGTTCGAGAAGGCGGCGCCGTTGCGCCGCAACGTCACCATCGACGAGGTCGGCAACGTCGCCGCGTTCTACTTCTCGGAGCTTTCGAGCGCGATCACCGGCGAGATCACCTATGTCGACTGCGGCTTCTCGACCATCGCCGCGGGGATGGCCACCGGCGAGGCGTAGACGATGTAGCCCGGGTTGAGCGCAGCGAAATCCGGGGCAGGCGCCGTGGCGGGCACCCACCCGGGTTTCGCGTTCGCTCAACCCGGGCTACGAAAGCGCATCGCCCCTCGTCGCCGACAATGACACCCTCGCCGCGTGCGAGCATAGCCCTGACCCACCGCCGATGACCCCCTCGCGCCGCCGCTTCGATGCCGTCATCGTCGGCGGCGGTCACAACGGCCTCGTCTGCGCCGCGTACCTCGCCGGCGGCGGACTCGACGTCTGCGTGCTCGAGCGCCGCGGGGTGCTGGGCGGCGCCGCGGTGACCGAGGAATTTCACCCGGGATTCCGCAACTCGACCGCAAGCTACACGGTCAGCCTGCTCGCCCCGAAGGTCATCCGCGACCTGCGGCTCGCGGCGCACGGCCTCGAGATCCTCCCGCGGCCGCTCGCCAATTTCCTGCCGCTGCCGCCGGGGGAGCGCGGCGCCTTCCTGAAGATCGGCGGCGGCCTCGAAGCCACACAGGCCGAGGTCGCCCGGTTCTCCGCGCGCGACGCGCAGCGGCTGCCTGCGTATTACGCGATGCTCGACCGCGTCGCCGCCGTCCTGCGCGACCTGCTGCTCGAGACGCCGCCCAACCTCGGCGGCGGGCTGCCCGCGCTCCTCGGCGCGTGGAAGGCGGCGCGGCGCTTCCGCGCGCTGGATCTGCCCGGCCAGCGCGACCTGCTCGACCTGTTCACCAAGAGCGCGGGCGACCTGCTCGACGGCTGGTTCGAATCAGCACCGATCAAGGCCGCTTTCGGCTTCGACGCCGTCGTCGGCAACTTCGCGAGTCCGTACACGCCGGGCTCCGGGTACGTGCTGCTGCATCACGTGTTCGGCGAGGTCAACGGGCGGCGCGGGCAGTGGGGCCACGCGCGGGGCGGCATGGGCGCGATCACCGCGGCGATGGCGCGCGAGTGCGCGGTGCGCAACGTCACGCTGCGCACCGCCGCGCCGGTGGCGCGCGTCGTCGTGAAGGGCGCCCGCGCCGTGGGCGTCGAGCTCGAGGACGGCGAGGTGATCGAAGCGCGGCGCGTGGTCGCCAACGTCAATCCGAAGCTGCTGTTCGAGCGGCTGGTCGCGCCCGAGCACCTCGACGCCGACTTTCGCGCGCGGATCGCCGCCTACCGCTGCGGATCCGGGACCTTTCGCATCAACGTGGCGCTGGCCGGACTGCCCGACTTCACGGCGCTGCCCGGCGCGGTGCCGGCGCCGCATCACGCAAGCGGCATCATCCTTGCGCCGTCGCTCGCATACATGGAGCGCGCGTACTTCGACGCGCGGACGCACGGATGGTCGCGCGCCCCGATCGTCGAGCTGCTGATTCCGTCGGTCGTCGACGACTCGCTCGCCCCGCCCGGGCGGCACGTCGCGAGCCTGTTCTGCCAGCACGTGCATCCCGACCTCGCGGCGGTCGCACCGGGCCGGACCTGGGACGACGCGCGCGAGGAGGTCGCCGACCTGATGATCGACACGGTGAATCGCTTCGCGCCGAACTTCCGCGCCAGCGTGCTCGGCCGCCGTGCGCTGACGCCGCTCGATCTCGAGCGCGAGTTCGGGCTCGTCGGCGGCGACATCTTCCACGGCGCGTTGTCGCTCGATCAGCTGTTCTCGGCTCGGCCGGTGCTCGGAAACGCGAGCTATCGCGCGCCGCTGCGGGGGCTCTACCTCTGCGGCGCAGGCACGCATCCGGGTGGCGGCGTCACCGGCATCCCCGGGCACAACGCGGCGCGCGAAATCCTGCGCGACGTGCGGCGGAAGCGGTTCTGAGAGCGAGCGCGCCCGGGCCACGAGAGCGCGGCACGGCTGCGTGCCGGCGGAATGAAGTCGAAGTCAGCCGATAAGCCGGGTTCTGTTACGGCGCGTTATCAGCGCGCTATGGCCGTCATTCGTCTAGGCGTGCCGTTGCCGGCACGCTCAAGCCACCTACCCGCGGACTCGGCGAGCAGCGTCATCGTCCGCCTGCTTGGTGTTGCTCCGGATGGAGGTTGCCGCGTTTCACCCGCCCCCGCGCCGGTTTGACCCGTTGCGGGTGCGACTCGTCTCTGTGGCCCTGTTCATCGCCTTCATCGGCCGCGCTAACGGCGACTTATAGCGTCTGGGCATTACCCAGCATCCTGCTCTTCGGAGCCCGGACTTTCCTCCCCCCGCTTGACGCGGGCGGCGACGGTCTGGCTGGCTTCGAGCGTTCAGGATAGCACGCGGCAGCGCTTCCCGCGGCGGTGGCGCTCAACCCGGGCCACGGAATCCTGCCTGCGCTGCGGACGGTGGAACGGCGGCGGTGGCCAGCTTCCAGCGCACCGTTTCGCCGGCGCGCAGCGGCACGATCGTGTCCGCACCGAACCGGTACTCGGCCGGCACCGTCCAGGCTTCGCGGACCAGCGTCACGGTGTCGGTGTGCGCCGGCAGGCCGTAGAAGGCGGCGCCGAAGCGGCTGGCGAATCCCTCCAGGCGGTCGAGGGCACCGGCATCCTCGAACGCCTCGGCGTAGAGCTCCAGCGCCGCGGGCGCCGAGTAGCAGCCGGCGCAGCCGCAGGCCGCCTCCTTGGTGTGCCGCGCGTGCGGCGCCGAGTCGGTGCCGAGGAAGAATTTCGCGTTGCCCGATACCGCCGCGTCGACCAGCGCGCGGCGGTGCGATTCCCGCTTCAGGACGGGAAGGCAGTACAGGTGCGGACGCACGCCGCCCACGAGCAGCGCGTTGCGCGAGTAGAGCAGATGCTGCGGCGTGATCGTGGCGGCGACGGTCGCCGGCGCCGCGCGCACGAAATCGGCGGCCTCGCGCGTGGTGATGTGCTCCAGCACGATCTTCAGCGCCGGGAAATCGCGGACGATGCGCGCGAGCGACATCTCGACGAACACGCGCTCGCGGTCGAACACGTCGACGTCGGGCGCGGTGGACTCCCCGTGCAGCGACAGCACCATGCCCTGCGCCTCCATCGCCGCCAGCGCCGGGTACGCGCGCGGCAGCGCGGTGACGCCGGACGCGGAGTTCGTCGTCGCGCCGGCCGGGTAGTACTTGACCGCGTGGACGATGCCGGAGGCCTTCGCCGCGGCGATCTCGCCGGCGTCGGTTTCGTCGGTGAGGTAGAGCGTCATCAGCGGCTCGAACCGGCAGCCCGGCGGCAGCGCGGCGAGGATCCGGTCGCGGTAGCCGCGAGCGCCGGCGGTGGTGGCGACCGGCGGGCGCAGGTTGGGCATCACGATGGCGCGGCCGAAGACGCGGGCGCTGGCGCCGACGACGGCGGCCATGCTCTCGCCGTCGCGCAGGTGCAGGTGCCAGTCGTCGGGACGCGCGATCGTCAGGCGCGCCGGAGCGGGGGAGGGCGGGGTCATCGGAGGCCGGGTTCGACGTGCCGATTATACGGGCGCGCGGGCCGCGCCGGCCGCGGCGCCGGCGCGAAAGCGGCCCCCGCGGGCGTTCGTCGGGAGGGTGGCTTCCCCCGGCGTTTGCGCGCTATAATCGCCGATTTGGTGCGGAAGGCTCGCCGCCTGCACGGGCGGTTCCCCGGCTCGACGCAAACCGCGGCGACGGCCCGCACGGCACGACGGAGTCATCGAGGTGAGCATGGTAGCCAAGAATGCGGTAGCCAAGAACGCAACTGCCGGCGCGGTCGCGGCCAGGAAGCCCAAGGTCCTCACCGAGGAGTCGCTGCTGAAGGCGCCCGAAAAGGACTACATGAACGAGCCGCAGCTCGCGTTCTTCCGCCAGCGTCTGCTCGACCTTCGCGCGCAGCTCCTCAACAACGCCGACGACACCGGTGCGCACCTGCGCGAAAACGAGGTCACCACCGACCCGTCCGACCGCGCGACGCTCGAGGAGGAGTACACGCTCGAGCTGCGCACCCGCGACCGCGAGCGCAAGCTGCTGAAGAAGATCGAGAAGTCGCTCAAGATGATCGACGACGGCAGCTACGGCTTCTGCGAGGAGACCGGCGAGCCGATCGGCCTTCCCCGGCTGCTCGCGCGCCCGACGGCGACGCTGTCGCTGGAGGCGCAGGAACGGCGCGAGCGCGTGCAGAAGCTCTACGGAGACTGAGGGCGCCGCGCGTCTCGCGGATCGCGTAGCCGCGGCTTGTCGCGGGGTAGTGTCAGGAACATAATCGACGCGTCAGCGGCGAATGCTGCGACGGCATCGACCGGGGCGGCCCGCGCGGGGTTCTCCCCGGCCCGATCTTCCGCTGAATCGGACCCGGATCTCATGGCGTTGTTTTCCAAGTCGCCGGCCAGGAAGCCCGGAGCGCACCGGCAGGATGCGCACGCCCGGCCAGGCGCGGCACCGGCCGCCAATGCGCGCGCCGCCGAGGCGGAGGGCAGGCACGCCGACCACGGGTCCGGCGCACCGCCGGGCCGGCCGGCGGGGGGCGGGATCACCATCACCGGCTTCGGGCTGGTCGAGCCGTCTCCGACGCGGCGGGTGATCGAAGTCACCCACGGCACGTCGGGGCTGTGCGCGGTGCTCGAAAACGCGGTGCTGCTGTTCGCCAGCGGCCACGCCGAGCCGGCGCGCGCGCTGCTGGCCGAGGGCATCGAAACCGACACCGAGACGCGGGACTCGCCGCTCGCATGGCTGGCGCTGTTCGACCTGCTGCAGCGGGCCCGGGACCGCGACGGCTTCGAGCGCCTCGCGCTGAGCTACGTCGTCCAGTTCGAGCGCTCGGCGCCGGCCTGGGACGACCGCGCCCCGCCGGCGACCGGGCCGCGCCAGGCGCCCGGCGGCCACGTCAGCGTCAGCGGCAGGCTCACCGCCGCGAGTGCGGCGCAGCTCGAGCCGCTGCGCAACGCCATCGCCGGCAACGCGTCGCAGGCGCGCTTCGACCTGGCGACGATCAGCGAATTCGACGACGCCGGCGCGCGGCTGCTTGCCGACGTCCTCGGCGAAGCGCGCCGGAAGCAGTATCCGCTGCGGCTGCAGCGTGCGGACAATCTCAGGCACGCGCTGGCGGAAGCGGTCGCGCGCGGGCGCGACGGCGGCGAGGGCGCGTGGCTGCTCTCGCTCGAACTCCTGCAGTGGCACAGCGACCGCGCGACGTTCGACGACCTGGCCGTCGAATACGCGGTCACGTTCGAAGTCTCCCCGCCGTCGTGGGAGCCGTCGGAGATGGCGCCGGCCGGCGACGCGCGGGACACCGGGGCCGCCGCCGCGGCGGCGGACCTCTCCGAGACGCTCGTCGACGCCCGGATTGCGGGGATCGAGGTTCTCGGCTGGACCGGCGTGGTCGCCGGCGCGCACCCGGAACAGGTGGCGAAGCTGACCGCGTTCGCCGACGGGCGTGAAGTCGTTCCCGTCGACATGCGGCTGGTCGAGCGCATCGACTTCGTCGGGGCCGGTGCCGTCTACAATGCGATCCAGGCCATCGAGGACCGGCGCAAGTCGGTGCAGATCTTCGGGGCGACGCCGCTCATCCGCGCGATGCTGCTGCTGATCGGAGTCGCACCCGGGTACTTCTTCAAGAAAGCCGGCTGACCCGGCGGCTCGCCGCACGGCCCGCCACCCTCGCCGGCACGCCTGCGCATGCAGACCTTCCACGGCACCACCATCCTCTCCGTGCGCCGCGGCGCCGACGTCGCGCTCGGCGGCGACGGCCAGGTCACGCTCGGCAACATCGTCGTCAAGGCGACGGCGCGCAAGGTGCGGCGGCTGCACAACGACCGCGTCCTCGCGGGCTTCGCCGGCGCGACCGCGGACGCGTTCACGCTGTTCGAGCGCTTCGAGGCCAAGCTCGACAAGCACCAGGGCCAACTGACGCGCGCGGCGGTCGAGCTCGCCAAGGATTGGCGCTCCGACCGCATCCTGCGCCGCCTCGAGGCGATGCTCGCGGTGGCCGACGCGTCCGCATCGCTGATCATCACCGGCAACGGCGACGTGCTCGAGCCGGAGTTCGGCATCGTGGCCATCGGCTCGGGCGGACCGTATGCGCAGGCGGCGGCGCGCGCGCTGCTCGACGACACCGCGCTCTGCCGCGGCCGAGATCGTCAAGCGCGCGCTGACCATCGCCGGCGATCTTTGCATCTACACCAACCAGCAGCACGTCATCGAGGTGCTCGGCGGCGAAGGCGCGGGGAACCCGCCTGCATGAGCGCACGAGCGCCAGGGGGCTCGCCGATGAGCGCTGCCGACGCCCGCCGCGACGTCGTGATCGCGGGCGCCGGACTGGTCGGGCTCGCCCTCGCGCCGGCGCTGTCCGCGCTGGGGCTCGGCGTCGCGCTGGCCGACCGCGCCGCGGTCGCGGTGCCGGCCGACCCCGTCGGCGACGCCGACTGGGATGCCCGCGTGTACGCGATCAGCCCCGGCAGCGCCGCGTTCCTGCGCGCGGTCGGGGCCTGGCAGCTGCTCGCGCCGGACCGGGTGAGCCCGGTGGAGCAGATGTGGGTCGCCGGCGACGGCGGCGCGACGCTCGAATTCTCGGCCTGCGACCTGGGCGAGCGCGCGCTGGCCTGGATCGTCGAGGAGCGCTCGCTGCGCGCCGCGCTTGGTCGCGCGCGCGCATGCCGCCGGCGTGGAGATTCTCGCGCCGCGGAGCTTCGCGTCGCTCGCCTGGACGCCGGACGCTGCGACGATCGCGTTTGCCGACGGCTCGGCGGCGAGCGCCCGGCTGGTCGTCGCCGCCGACGGCCTGCGCTCGTGGGTGCGCGCCGCCGCCGGCGTCAATGCCTCGGTCCGGCCCTACGGACAGACGGCGGTGGTCGCCAATTTCGCCTGCGAGCGCGCGCATCACGGCCGCGCCCGGCAGTGGTTCCGCGACGACGGCGGCATCCTCGCCTGGCTGCCGCTGCCGGGGCGCCGGATGTCGCTGGTCTGGTCGGCGCCCGAGGCGCTCGCGCAGGAGCTCCTCGCGCTCGACCCCGCCGCGCTCGCCGCGCGCGTCGGCGCCGCCGGCGGCGATGCGCTGGGCGAGCTCGCCTGCATCACGCCGGCCGCCGGCTTTCCGCTGGCGTTGATGCGGGTGCCGGCCACGGTGGCGCACCGGCTCGCGCTGGTCGGCGACGCGGCGCACGGTGTGCACCCGTTGGCGGGCCAGGGTGTGAATCTCGGGTTCGGCGACGCCGAGGCGCTGGCGGCGGTGCTGCGCGAGCGCGGCCCGGTCGCCGACGCCGGCGCCGCCGTGCTGCTTGAACGATATGCGCGCCGCCGGGTCGAACCCGTGCGCGCCATGCAGGCGGTCACCGACGGGCTGTGGCAGCTCTTCGGTGCCACCACCCCCTGGCTGCGGGCGGCGCGCAACCTCGGCCTGACGGCCGTCGACCGGTTGCCGCTGGCCAAGCGGCTGCTCGCACAATCCGCGCTGCGGTAACGGCCTGACCGGGCCGCCCGCTGCGCCAACGACTTCTTGGAGAACACGATGCTTCCCACCTGCAAGCGCATGGCGATGGTCCTCGCGGGCGCCGCTGCCTTCGGCCTCACGCTGGTCCCGCCGGCGGTGGCGCAGACGGCGGCCAAGCCGGCCGGCGCGGCAACGAACGCGGAGGCGGAGGCGGTGAAGAAGCTGCTCGAGCAGAGATTCCCCGGCGCCACGGTCAGCGACGTCGGCAAGAGCGGATATTTCGGGCTCTACGAGGCGCAGTTCGACGGGCAGCTCGTCTACACCGACGCCAAGGTCGCCTACATCATGGTCGGCTCGATCTACGACACGGCGACGAAGGAGAACCTGACCGCGGAGCGCCTGCGCAAGCTCAACCGCGTCGCCTGGGACAGCCTGCCGCTCGACCTCGCGATGAAGCGGGTCAAGGGCAGCGGCACGCGCAAGCTCGCGATCTTCTCCGACGCCGACTGCCCGTTCTGCGCGCGGCTCGAGCACGAGCTCAAGAACGTCGACGACGTGACGATCTACACGTTCATCTACCCGATCGACTCGCTGCACCCCGACTCGGCCAGGAAGTCGAAGATCATCTGGTGCTCGCCCGACCGGGTCAAGTCGTGGGACGCGTTCTTCGCCACCGGCAAGCTGCCCGACAACAAGGGCGAGTGCGAGACGCCGCTGGCGGCGACGCGCGCGCTCGGCGAAAAGCTGCGCGTCAACGCGACGCCGACGCTGGTGTTCGCCGACGGCACGATCGTTCCCGGCGCGCTGCCCAAGGACCGGCTGGAGGCGGAGTTCGCCAAGGCCGCGGCGGAACTGAAGAAGACCGCGGCCGCGCCCAGGCAGTGACGCTGCCCCGAAGCGCCGCCTTCACCGAACCCGGAGCGAGGAGCCGAAATGGCGATCATTGATTTCCTCAAGAAGCAGTTCATCGACATCATCGAGTGGACCGACGACTCGCGCGACACGCTGTCGTACCGGTACCCCGACGAGGACAAGGAGATCAAGAACGGCGCGCAGCTGATCGTGCGCGAGTCGCAGGTGGCGCAGTTCGTCTACCTGGGCGAGTTCGGCGACACGTTCGGGCCGGGACGGCACACGCTCACCACCGACAACATCCCGATCCTCACCAATCTCAAGAGCTGGAAGTACGCGCTGGAGAGCCCGTTCAAGGCCGACGTCTACTACGTCGTCACGCGCACGTTCACCGGCAACAAGTGGGGCACCGCCAACCCGGTGATGATGCGCGACGCCGACTTCGGGATCGTCCGGTTGCGCGCCTACGGCACCTTCGACTTCCGCATCGTCGAGGTGAAGAAATTCCTCAAGGAGGTCGCCGGCACCGACGATCACTTCCGGCTGGACGAGTTCGCCGACACCATGCGCTCGCGCATCGTCAGCGTGTTCTCCGACGCGCTGGCCGAGGCGAGCATCCCGGCGCTGGACATCGCCGCGCGCTATTCGGAGCTGGGCGGGGCCCTGCTGCCGCTGATCAACCCCATCCTCGGCGAGCGCTACGGGCTCGAGATGACGACGTTCGTCGTCGAGAACGTGTCGGTGCCGCCGGAAGTGGAAGCCGCCATCGACCAGCGCTCGAGCATGGCGGCGGTGGGCAATCTCAACGACTACGTCAAGTTCCAGATGGCGCAGGGGATGGGCAAGGGCGGCGGCGGCGGCGCCGGCGGCATCGCGGCGGAAATGGCGGTGGGCATGACCATGGCGCAGCAGATGATGAAGGAGACCGGCGGCTTCGCCCGTCAGTCGACGCCGGGAATCGCCGCGCCCGCGACGCCGGACGCCGTCGCGCCCGCGCCGGCACTGCTCACGCCCGCGCAGGTCGCGCAGATGCTCGGCGTCGGCGAGTCCGACGTGATGACGAGCCTCGAGGCGGGCGATCTCAAGGGCAAGCGGATCGGCACGCAATGGCGCATTCCCCGCGCCGCGGTCGACGCTTTCTTCGCCTCATGACGGCCGGGATCGACCACCGGCGCCGTACGCTGCTGGCCGCGGCGGCGGCGCTCGCGGCGGGTGCGTTCCCGCTGTCGGTGGCCGCGCAGGATCCGCGCAGCGCCGAGGCGCAGAACGCCGCGCGCGACTGGCTGGTGCTCGTCGACCGGATGGACGCCACGGCGGCGTGGGACGCCGCCGCCGCCAAGTTCCGCAGCGCCGTGCCGGCCGATCGCTGGGCCGATGCGCTGCAGAAGGTGCGCGGCCCGCTCGGCGCACTGCAGACGCGCGCGGTCGACACGACCCGGTTCGCGGCCGCGCTCCCCGGCTTTCCCGACGGGAATTACGCGGTCGTCGTGTTCCGGACTTCGTTCGCGAACCAGGAGATCGCGCGGGAAACGGTCACGCTCGAGCGCGAAGGCACCGCCGCCTGGCGCGTCGTCGGCTACGCCATCGGCTGAGCGCGCACCGCGCGAGCCCATGGCGGCCGAGACCGTCGCGCTGTCCAAGTTCGCCTGCCCCGCCTGCGGCGGCGAGGCGAACTGGAACCCGGCCAGGCAGAAGCTGGTCTGCCCGTTCTGCGGCACCGAGTCGGCGGCGAAGCCCGACGCGACCGGCGTCGTCGCGGAACACGATCTCGCCGCCGCGCTGCGGGCGGCCGGCGACGACCGCGGCGGCCGCAGCCCCGCACGGCGGCAGGTCAAGTGCCGCAGCTGCAACGCGATCTCGGTGCTCGACCCCGCGCGGCAGGCGCAGAACTGCGAGTTCTGCGGCTCGGCGCAGCTGGTGCCGTATGCCGAGCAGACGCAGGCCTTCCGCCCCGAAAGCATGCTGCCGTTCCGCGTCAGCGAGGGCCAGGCGCGCGACGGCATCCGCGCGTGGTACGGCCGGCTGTGGCTGGCGCCGAACCGGCTGAAGAAGGCCGCGCTCACCGACACGGTGCGCGGCGTCTACCTGCCGTACTGGACGTTCGACGCGCAGGTCGACGCCGAGTGGACCGCCGATGCCGGCCACTACTACTACACGACCGAGGCGTACTCGGACAACGGCCGGCTGCGCACGCGCCAGGTGCGGCAGGTGCGCTGGGCGCCCGCGGCGGGGCGAGTCGCCCATTTCTTCGACGACGACCTCGTCTGCGCGTCGGTCGGGGTCCACCCGGGCCTGCTGCGCGGCATCGAGCCGTTCCCGACCGACGAGCTCGTGCCCTACGACCCGGGCTACGTCGCCGGCTGGGTGGTCGAGCGCTACCAGATCGACGTCGCCGCCGCCGCGCAGCGCGCGCGCGCGGCGATGGACGCGAAGCTCCAGGCGCTGTGCGCGCAGCAGGTTCCCGGCGACACCTACCGCAACCTGGCCGTGCACGCCGACTACTCGGGGCAGACGTTCAAGCACATCCTCGCGCCGGTGTGGCTGCTGTCCTACACCTTCGGCCGCGATGCCTACCAGTGCGCGATGAACGGCGTGACCGGCGCGATCCGGGGCGAGTACCCGAAGAGTCCGTGGAAGGTCGCGCTGCTGGTGCTGGCCGTGCTGTTCGCGGTCGTGATCGTCGCGGTGCTCGGGGGAGTCCGCTGAGCGCGTTGCGCAAGCGCCGCGCCCCGCAGCAACCGGACGCAGGAACAGGAGGCCACCGCATGCACGCAGCCATCATCAGCGGGACGTCGCGCGGACTCGGAGAGGCGCTGGCGGCGGAGCTCCTCGGGCGCGGCTGGCGCGTCGCCGGCGTCGGCCGCTCCGACAGCGCGCGGCTGGGTGGCGAGCGCTACCGGTTCGTCGCCTGCGATCTCGCGCAGCCGGCGCGCATCGGCGCCGCCGTCGAGCCGGCGCTGCGCGAGCTGGCCGCGACCGGGCCCGAATCGGTGACCCTCGTCAACAATGCGGCGGTCGCGTGGCCGGTCGGCTGTGTCGGCCGCCTTGCCGACGGCGAGGCGGCGGCGGCGCTCGCGACCAATGTCGCGGCACCGCTGGCGCTGTGCAACGCGTTCCTGCGCGTGTTCTCCGACGACCGCCTGGCGCGCCGGATCGTCAACATCTCCTCGGGGGCCGCGCAGACCGCGATCGCGGGCAGCGCCGTCTACGGGATGTCGAAGGCCGCGATCGAGATGCTCACGCGCACGCTCGCCGCCGAGAACACCGCGCCGACGTTTCACTGCATCACGCTGCGCCCGGGCATCTTCGACACCGACATGCAGGCGTACATGCGCAGCCGCGACCCGGCGGAATTTCCGGACGTGGCGCTGTTCCGCGGCTTCAAGGACAGCGGCGCGCTCAAGGCGCCGGCCGAGGTGGCGGCGCGGATCGCCGACCGGCTGCTCGCCGGGCCGCGTCGAGCACGGCCGGACGTACACCCACCAGGACCTGTAGGCAGGCGCCGGGTGGTCCGCCCCGTCTGCGCCGCCGGCTCAGCGCGGCGCGGCGTGCAGCTCCATCCGGTAGTCGACCAGCGCGCCTGCCGGCCCGGCCTCCCACACGAGACAGTATTCGCGCGCGAGCAGCGGCCGGAAGATGCCGCTGTCCGCGCGCATGCCCTCGCGCACGACCGGCGCGACCCGCGCGTTGCCGTCGCGGTAGCGGATGATGAACCGGAGCGGCTCGGTCGCGCTGAACGTGTAGTCGATGCGGTCGCCGACGGCGAGGGACACGCAGTCCTGGCGGATGTCGTAGGGGGTGAGCGGCATGTCGTGCACGACTTTCGGCTGCTCGGGCGTGACGGTGTCGGCGGCGCACGCGGCGGCCAGCATGCAGGCGGCGACCGCCGCCCGGCGGCCGGCGGCTCCGCTCCGGCGTGGCGGCACCGGGATCATCGCCGCCGGCGGCGCGCGCGCCAGTCCTCGGCGAGGATCGCCCAGCGCTCGTGATCGCGCCAGCGGCCCGCGATCTTCACGTAGCGGCGGGAGTAGCCCTCGCGGACGAAGCCTGCGGTGCGCAGCAGCGCGATCGAGCGCTCGTTCGCCGGCTGGACGTTGGCCTCGACGCGATGCAGCCGCAGCCGGCCGAACGCCGCGGCCAGCACCTGGGCGAGCCCTTCGCTCATGTAGCCCTGTCCGGCGTGCGGCGCCAGGCCGTAGTAGCCGAGATACGCGCAGTTGAAGCTGCCGCGCACGATCTCGCTCAGGTTGAAGACTCCGACGCAGGGCGCCGTCGGCGATGCGGCAGACGAGGAACCCGGCGTGCGTCGCGGCCGCCGGGTCGCGCGAGCGGCGGCCGGCGAAGCGCGTCACGTAGGCGGCGAATTCGGCGGCGGTCGCCGGCGCCTGCACCCAGCGGCGGTGCACCGCGCGGCTCGCGGCGACCGCGGCGACGAAAGCCGCCGCATCGCTGCGGCACGGTGCGCGCACGCACACCCGCGGCCCCCGGGAGCGCGTTTGCGGTGCCGGGGCCGGCGCTTGGGTAGGCATAATGGCGAGTTTACCAACGCGGCGGCGATTCCGATGAGCAAATGGGTGGAGGGCAGGGTGGTCGGCAACCGGCGGTGGACCGAGCGGCTCCACTCGCTGCAGGTCGACGCGCCGGGGGTGACGTTCGTGGCCGGGCAGTTCGGCCGCCTCGCGCTGCCGGCGCCGCCGGGATCGGTCGAGGACATGATCGGCCGTCCGTACTCGTTCGTGAACGCTCCGGGCGCCGGGCCGCACGAGTTCTACTTCATCACGCTGCCGGACGGCCCGCTGACGCCGCGCCTGGCGGCGCTCGAGCCCGGCGAGCGCGTCTGGCTGCTGCCGCGCGCCAACGGCTTCTTCTCGGTGTCCGAGGTCCCGCCGGCCGACGTGCTGTGGTGCCTCGCGACCGGCACCGGCATCGGGCCGTTCCTGTCGATCCTGCGCACCGACCTGCCCTGGCAGAAATTCCGGCGGCGTCGTGCTGGTGCACGCGGTGCGCCACCCGGAGGAGCTCACCTACCGCGACGTCGTGGCGAGCCATCGCCGCCGCGCATCCCGGCGCGTTCACCGCGATCCCGGTGGTGAGCCGCGCCGCGCACGCGGACGCGCTTCCCGGGCGGATTCCCGACCTCATCGGCGACGGCCGCCTGGAGGCCCGCGCCGGACTGGCGCTGACGGCCGGGAACGCGCACGCGATGCTGTGCGGCAATCCGGCGATGATCGAGGACACGCAGAAGGTGCTCGAGGCGCGCGGCATGCGCCGGCACCGGCGGCGGGAGCCGGGTCACATCACGGTCGAGACGTATTGGTGAGCGCTGCGGCGGCCCCGGGGCGTCAGCCGGCGAGAGTGCGGGTGACGATCTCGCGCAGGTCGGGTGAGAGCGCGCTTTCGGCGGCAATGCGCTCGAGCGCCGAGCGCTGCAGCGCGGCGCGCGGCCCGGCGAACCGGCGCCAGTGGTTGAACGCCCCCGCGAGCAGCGACGACACGTGCGGATTCGTCCGGTCCAGCGCGATGACCTGGTCGGCGATCAGCGCGTAGCCGCCGCCGTCGGCCGCGTGGAACGCCTGCCAGTTGCGCAGGGCGAAGGCCGCGAGCAGCGAGCGCACGCGGTTCGGATTCCTGGCGTCGAATTTCGGGTGTGCGAGCAGCGCCTCGACCCGCTGGCGCGTGTCGGCGCGCCGCGACGTCGCCTGCAGCACGAACCACTTGTCCAGCGCCAGCGGCTCGTCGCGCCATTTCGCCTCGAAGCGCGCGAACAGCGCCTCGCGCTCGGGCGCCCGGCTGTGGCTGATCGCCGCCAGCGCGGCGACCGCGTCGGTCATGTTGTCGGCGCCGTTGAACTGCGCCACCGCGAGCGCGCGCGCCGCGTCGTCGTCGAGCGCGCCGAGGTAGGCGAGGCACCGGTTGGCGAGCGCGCGCGCGCCGATCTGCTCCGGCGTCGGCGCGTAGCGGGTCGCCGGCCGGCGCGAGGTGAACGCGCGCAGGAACGCCGGCCGCAGGGCGCGCGCGAGCTCGCGCACGACGAAATCGCGCGCGGCGGCCAGCGCATCGATGTCGATGGTCCCGACCTGCCCCGCGAGATAGGCGAGATCGGGCGGCGCGAGCGCCAGCGCCACCAGCGCCGGATCGGCGGCGTGGTCGTCGACCAGCGCCCCGACGATGGTGGCGACGGTGCGGTCGAGCGCCAGCGGCAATCCTGCCGCCTGGCGCTTCGCCTCGCCGAGGATCGCGTTGCAGTAGCTCTTCTGGACCGCGGCCCAGCGCCCGACGGGATCGGGGTCGTGCGCCGCGAGCAGTGCCAGCGCCTCGCGCGTGTATTCGTATTCGAGCTGCACCGGCGCGGAGAATCCGCGCAGCAGCGACGGCACCGGCGGCGCGGGCACGTCGTCGAAGGAGAACGACTGCTCGGCGGCGGTCACGTCCAGCACGCGCGTGGTGCCGGCGGGCGCGGCTTCTCCGGCAAGGCGCAGCGAGAGCTCGCGCCCGTCGGGGCCGAGGAGGCCGATGGCGAGCGGGATGTGCAGCGGCTCCTTGTGCGGCTGGCCGGGCGTGGGCGGGCAGCGCTGCGCGACGTCCAGCGTGTAGCGCCGCAGCGCCGCGTCGTAGCGGTCGCGCACGGCGACGAACCGGCGTCCCGGCCTGCGCGTACCAGCGCCGGAACTGCTCGAGGTCGACGCCGTCCGCGACGTCCTGCATCGCCTGCACGAAATCGTCGCAGGTCACCGCCTGGCCGTCGTGGCGCGCGAAGTACAGGTCCATGCCGCGGCGGAAGCGCTGCGGACCGAGCAGCGTGTGCAGCATGCGGATCAGCTCGGCGCCCTTCTCGTAGACGGTGGGCGTGTAGAAGTTGTTGATCTCGAGGTACTCGTCCGGCCGCACCGGGTGCGCCATCGGGCCCGCGTCCTCGGGAAACTGGTGCGAGCGCATGAATTCGACCGCCGCGATGCGCTCGACCGCACGCGAGCCCATGTCGGCGGAGAATTCCTGGTCGCGGAAGACGGTGAGCCCTTCCTTCAGCGAGAGCTGGAACCAGTCGCGGCAGGTGACCCGGTTGCCGGTCCAGTTGTGGAAGTATTCGTGGCCGATCACGCCCTCGATCGCCTGGTAGTCGGCGTCGGTCGCGGTCTCGCGGCTGCGCGAGCACCAGCTTGCTGTTGAAGATGTTGAGGCCCTTGTTCTCCATCGCGCCCATGTTGAAGTCGTCGGCGCAGAAGATCATGAACGTGTCGAGGTCGTACTCGCGGCCGAACTTCTCCTCGTCCCAGCGCATCGCGCGCTTCAGCGCCGCCATCGCGTGCGTGCAGCGCTCGAGGTTGGCCGGCGTCGAGTAGATCGCGAGCGCCACCCGGCGCCCCGACATCGTCCTGTAGCCGTCCTCGAGCGCCGCGAGATCGCCGGCGACGAGCGCGAACAGGTACGTGGGCTTCGGGAACGGGTCGTGCCACTGGACGAAGTGGCGCCCGCCGGGCAGGTTCCCGGCGCGAACCGGATTGCCGTTGGACAGCAGCACCGGGAAGCGGGCGCGGTCGGCGGCGACGGTCACCGTGTACACCGAGAGCACGTCCGGCCGGTCCGGGAAGTAGGTGATCCGGCGGAAGCCTTCCGGCTCGCACTGCGTGCAGAACACGCCGGAGGAGAGGTAGAGGCCCTCGAGCGCGGCGTTGGCCGCCGGATCGATCCGCGAGCGGATCGTCAGCCGGCCCGACGCGGGCGGCGCGTGCAGCGTCAGCGCGACCGGGGACAGCGTGTACGCGTCGTCGCCGAGCGGGACGCCGTCGAGCGCGATCGACACGTCCTGCTGCCGCTCGCCGTCGAGGACGAGCGGCGGCGGCGCGTCCGCGCCGGCGCTCTGCGCCGGGTTGCGCCGGAAGTCGAGCACCGCGGTGACGACGGTCGCCGCGGGATCGAGCTCGAAACTGAGGTCGACGGTGTCGACGAGCCACGCCGGCGGGCGGTAGTCGAGCCGGCGCACGGCGCCCGGCGGCACGTCCCGCGGGAGCATCGTCGGCGTCAGCCCTTCACGTCCAGCAGCTCGACGTCGAACACCAGCGTCGCGTTGGGCGGGATCACGCCGCCCGCGCCGCGCTCGCCGTAGGCCAGCGCCGGCGGGATCACCAGCGTGCGCTTGCCGCCGACCTTCATGCCCGCAACGCCATCCTCCCAGCCCTTGATCACCTTGCCGGCGCCGAGAATGAAGCCGAACGGCACCTTGCGGTCGACCGAGCTGTCGAATTGCCGGCCGTGGCCGTCCGGCACGGCCGGGTCGTACAGCCACCCGGTGTAATGCACGATCACCGCCTTGCCCGCAACGGCTTCGGCGCCGGTTCCGGGCCGCACATCGATTTTCTTCAATTCGGTCACGTTGGCTCCGATCGTGCTGGACAGTGAGGCGGAAGGGGCCGCGGCGGCGGCGGTGCCACCGCCGGCCGGCGTCTGCGCGGTGCCCGTGCCGGCGAGCATGGCAAGCGCGAGCGCCAACGCCGTGCGGGTGAGAACGCCGCGGGCCGGCCGCTCGAAGGGACTGTGGATCATTCCTGGAAGCCTCGTCGATGATGGAAACGCCGGCAGGCGGCGACGCAGGCGATCCCCGCGCGCCGCCGCCGGAGAGGGTCGGAATTGTAGCCGACATCGGCGCCGCTTTGGCGGGGCGCGTGATTGAACGCTAGAATACCTTCATTCCCCGCCCTCCGGGTCGTGAGGCGCACGGCGCGCCGTCGGCGTGCTGCCGGACGACGGGGGCACGCCCAACGCGCACGCGCCGATGTCGCTCTTCCGCTTCCGGACCCCGCCCCACGGACACGCCGAGCCGCTGGCGACGCAGCAGTCTGCGGCGGCATGGTTTCGGGAGCTTCCGGCGCTCGACGCCATCGGTCGCGTGCAGGCCGTCGCGCAGGCGATCGAATCCGCGTGCCAGCCGGGCCGCACGCTGGATTTCGATCAGGTGGGCGCGATCGAATTCCTCGACCGCGAGCTGGCGGTCGACCGCGGGCGCCTGATCACCCAGTACGTCGAGCATGCCGACAGCGCGGCCGCGGCGGCCGGCCGCGTCTGGCAGGCCGCCCATGACGCCAGTCGGGGCTTCATTCTCGGCTACCGCGGCCTCGTCGATCGCGCGGTGGCGGCGAACGACGGCCGATGGACGGAGGCCCTCCCGCGGCTGCTCGCGCGGCTCATCCATTTCTACGGCACCGACGCCAAGCTGCGCCTGCTGAAGAGCGAGCCCTGGATCCCCGCCAAATGGGCCGAGCTGCACCGGCTCTTCCGGCACGCCATCGAGCACGGCGTTTCGCGTACGCCGCTCGGGCGCGATCCCGCATGGTCCGGTGGAACGCGACCGACGATCGAGTACGAATATCTGGTCGTGCTGCTCACGCATCTGCTGAACACCGGCACGCTGGCGCCGCGCGAAATCGACTGGGCGGCGGCGCAGATCCGCCTCTGGGCCACGGGGCTCGAGCTCGACGACGCGCCGCGGGCGCCGGGCGGCTTCGTCGTCGATCTGGAAGGCAAATCGCGGGCTCGTCCGTCGCGCGACGGGCGAGACCGGGCGCGATGCTGCGCTATCTCGATACGGGACCGCTGGCCGAGCAGCTCGAGCGCGGGCTCGACGCGCTGTGCCGGCTGATCGCGACCGATCCGGACGGCGCGGCGCCGGCCAGCCGGCAGCACATCGCGACCCTGCAGCGCGTGCGGCCGGCGGTGTCGCCGGAGACTCCCGCCGCGGTGCCGCGCGAGACGCGCACCGAAGTGAGCCTGTCGGCGCAGGTGCGCATCGGGCTGGCCCCGATCTGCCGCGAGCTCGCGTCCGGCGACACGCAGAACTCGTCGCTCGAAGTCAGCGGCGGAGCCGGGACGGGTGCCATCGTCGGCGACGAGGCCTGGAACCTGGCGCGCGGAATCACCGCCGTCTCCGGCGCGCCGCACGGCGAGAAGCTGTGGCAGGTCGAGGACCGGAGCGCGACGGGCCTGCGCATCGTCGCGCTGGCAGGGCTCGGCCAGGACCTCGCGCTGGGAAGGCTGGTTGCGATCCGCGAGCCCCGCGACGGCGATTGGGTGCTGGGCGTGGTCCGGCGCATCGCGCGACCGTCCGCCGAGAAGATCGAAGCCGGAGTGTCGATCATCGCCCCCCGCGTGATCGCCGTCGCGCTGCACGCCAAGCGCCAGGCGCGCGACGACATGAGCTTCATCGTCGACGGCGTCGACGTGTCGACCATCGGCGAGCGCTTCGACGGCCTCTACCTGCCGCCGCCGTCGAGGCCGGACCGGCCTCTGGCCGCGAAGACGCTGGCCGTGCCCTCGTCCGAATACGCCGAAGGCCGCAGCGTCGTCCTCGTCACCACGCGGACCGTGTACACGATCGCGCTGCGCGAGCCGCTGGAGCGGCACCCCGACTGGATCTGGGCGGCAATCGACATCGTCGATCGCGCGGCGCGCGACCGGGCCGACGGCTAGTTGTCGTCGCGCGGGCGGACCTTCAGCATGAGCTCCCGCGTCCACAGATCGGAGCGCTCGGGCCGGGGCAGCGGCGAGGACTTGCGGATCGCCCGCTCGACGGCGTCGTCGTAGGCGCGCAGCCCGCTCGACTTGACCAGCCGCACGTCGATGATGTCGCCGGTGGGAAGCTGGATGACGCTGAAGACGGCCTCGGGATTCCCGGAGATGTTCCCGGGCTCGTTGATGTTGCTCTTGATCTTGGCCTGGATGCGCGCGATGTAATCGGCGCGGGCGCGGGCGTCGGCGGCGGACGCGGCGCGGGCCTGCGCCTCGCGCGCCGCCTGCGCCTTCAGCGCCTCCGCCTCGCGGGCCTGCCGCTCGCGCGCGGCCTGCGCCTTCAACGCCGCGGCCTCGCGGGCCTGCCGCTCGCGTGCCTCGGCCTCGCGCTTCTGCTCCTCGAGCTTCTTCTTCTCGGCCTCGCGCTTCTGCTCCTCGAGCTTCTTCTTCTCGGCCTCGCGCTTCTGCTCCTCGAGCTTCTTCTTCTCGGCCTCGCGCTTCTGCTCCTCGAGCTTCTTCTTTTCGGCCTCGCGCTTCTGCTCTTCCAGCTTCTTCTTCTCGGCGTCGCGCTGTTCCGCTTCCTTCGCCTCGCGCTCGCGCCGGGCGCGTTCGGCTTCCTGCTTCGCCTTGAGCGCAATCTCGACAGCTTGCGGGTCGGGCTTCTCGATGACCGGCTCCGGCTTCGGGGCGGGCGCAGGGGGCGGTGGAGGCGGTGCGGGCTGCGGTTCAGGCTGGGGCTCGGGTTGGGGCTCGGGCTTCGGTGGCGGGGCCGGCGGCGGCACCACCGGCGCGGCGACCGGCGGCGCGTACAGCTCGGCGACCACCGCGTCGGGCTGCCGGTTCTGCCAGCGGATCGAGAACACCAGCACGGCGATGAAAGCTGCGTGGATGAGGAGCGCGAGCGTGAGCGCGAGCCAGCGCCCCGGCACCGGACCCGGTTTCCGCGGACGATCCTTGGTGTTCGGCACCGGTTACTTGGCCGGCGGGCGCGCGAGCAGCCCGACCTTCTTCACGGCGTTGCGCTGGAGGACGTCGAGCACGTCGAGCACCTCCTGGTAGCGCGCGTTCTTCCCGGCTTCGATGACCACCGGCTGGTCGGGACTCGTCGCCTGCTTCGCGCGAATGCGGGCAATCAGCTCGTCACGGGAAACGCGTGCCGGCGGTGCGCCCGCCTGCTGGTCCTGCAGCGTCAGCGTGCCGTCGGTGTTGAGCGTCACCTTGAGCGGCTGCGCCGGCACCGTCAGCTTGCTGCCGACCGACGGCAGCTCGATCTGGCCCGGGTTGATGAGCGGCGCCGTGACCATGAAGATCACCAGCAGCACCAGCATCACGTCGATGTACGGCACGACGTTGATCTGGTTGATCGACTTGCGGGCGCGGCGCATGTCAGTACCCGCCCGGCCGTCCGAAGGGTACTGACTGCGCCCCCTCGGGGGGCAGCGAGCACAAGGCCGCAGGCCGCAGGACAGCCGAAGGCTGGTCCCGCGAAGCGGGATGCGGCGCAGCCGCACACAGCGAGCGTGGGGGCTGTTTCATCCTAGTGCCTCCCGGTGCGGCGGCGGACGCCTTGGGTGCGTGCGGCCATCGCCTAGCTCTGCCGCTGGAGGATGTTCGAGAACTCCTCGATGAACGTCTCGTAGCGCACGGCGAGCCGGTCGACGTCGTGGGTGTAGCGGTTGTACGCGACCACTGCCGGGATCGCGGCGAACAGGCCGATCGCGGTGGCGATCAGCGCCTCGGCGATGCCCGGCGCGACCTGCGCCAGCGTTGCCTGGCTGACGTTGGCGAGCCCGCGAAACGCGTTCATGATGCCCCAGACCGTGCCGAAGAGACCGATGTAGGGGCTGACCGAGCCGACGGTGGCCAGACCCGACAGGTGGCCTTCGAGCATGTCGATCTCGCGCTGGTAGGCGGCGCGCATCGCGCGGCGCGCGCTGTCGAGCGTCACCGCCGCCAGGCTGCCCTGCTTGCGGTGCTTGGAGAATTCGCGGAAACCGGCGGTGAAGATGTGCTCGAGGCTGCTGCCCGCCCGCGACTTGCTCGCCCGCTGGTAGAGGTCGACGAGGTCGCCGCCCTTCCAGAAGTCGTCCTCGAAGGCGTCGGTGTTGCGTGTGGCCTGCTTCAACTGGAACAGCTTGAGGAAGATGCGCCACCACGACCACAGCGACAGCGCGATCAGCAGGCCGAGGATGCCCTGCACGACGACCGAGGCGTGCACGATCAGCACGACGAACGACAGATCCGGATGCACGTTCACGCGGGAATCTCCATGCGGGCGGCGAGCGGCGGCGGGATGCGCGCCGGGCGCCAGTGGTCGCGGTCGAGGCAGGCCAGCGTGACCCGGGCGTCGACCAGCACGTCGGCGCCGCGGCGCACCTGCTGGTCGGCGACCAGCCGGGCGCGGCCGCGCCCGGTCATCGCGACCGTGACCTCGAGCCGGTCGCCGAGCCTGGCCGGTTGATGGTAGCGGATGTCGAGGTGATGGACCGCGAAGGCGACGCCGTGTTCCCGTTCCAGCACCACGAGCTCGAATCCCAGCGCGGACAGCCACTCGGTGCGCGCGCGCTCGAGAAAGCGCAGGTAGTTGGCGTAGTACACGACGCCGGCCGCGTCGGTGTCCTCGTAGTAGACGCGCACCGGAAAGCGGAAGCTCGCGGTCGGGCGGCGCGAGTGCCGCGCCCATCGAGCGTCTCGGTCGCGGCATCCCACAGGTCGGCCGCCGCGCCGGGCGCCGGCGGCGCGAGCCCGAAATGGCGGTACGCGAGCGCGGTGGCGACGCGGCCGCGCGAAGTGCGCTGCAGGAAGCCCTGCTGGATCAGGAACGGCTCGAGCACGTCCTCGATGGTGTCGCGCTCCTCGCCGATGGCCGCGGCGATGTTGTCCACGCCCACCGGCCCGCCGGCGAACTTCTCCAGCACCGTCTGCAGCAGCTTGCGGTCCATCACGTCGAGACCGCCGAAGTCGACGTCGAGCATCGCCAGCGCGGCGTCGGCGACGGCGCAGGTGATCTCGCCGCCCGCGCGCACCTCCGCGTAGTCGCGCACGCGGCGCAGCAGCCGGTTGACGATCCGCGGCGTGCCGCGCGAGCGCCGCGCGATCTCGAGCGCACCGTCCGGTTCGATGGCGATCGACAGCAGCCCCGCCGAGCGGGTGACGATGCGGGTCGAATTCGGGCGCGGTGTAGAACTCGAGCCGCGGCGACGATGCCGAAGCGGTCGCGCAGCGGATTGGTGAGCATGCCGGCGCGGGTGGTCGCGCCGACCAGCGTGAACGGCGGCAGGTCGAGCTTGACGCTGCGCGCCGCGGGCCCCTCGCCGATCATGATGTCGATCTGGAAATCCTCGAGCGCCGGATAGAGGATCTCCTCGACCACCGGCGACAGGCGGTGGATCTCGTCGATGAACAGCACGTCGTTGGGCTCGAGGTTGGTGAGCAGCGCCGCGAGGTCGCCGGCGCGCTCGAGCACCGGGCCCGAAGTCTGCCGCAGGTTCACGCCGATCTCGTGGGCGATGATGTGCGACAGCGTCGTCTTGCCGAGCCCCGGGGGGCCGAACAGCAGCACGTGGTCGAGCGCTTCCTTGCGCTTCCTCGCCGCCTCGATGAAGATCGACAGCTGGCCGCGGATCTTCTCCTGCCCGACGTAGTCGTCGAGCATCCGCGGGCGCAGCGCGCGCTCGACGACCTCCTCCTGGACGCCGGCGACCTTGGCCGTCACCAGGCGGTCGAGCTCGTCGTTCTCGATCATGGCGCGATCATACCTTCGCCAGCAGCTTCAGCGCCTGCCGGATCGCGTCGCCCACGGCGAGCCCCTCGGGAACCTTCTTCACCGCGGCGACCGCTTCCTTGTCGCTGTAGCCGAGCGCGAGCAGCGCGTTCAGCACGTCCGCCATCGCCGGCGGCGCGCGGTGCACGCCGACCCCGGTCGAGACGTCGGCACCGAGCTTGTCCTTGAGTTCCAGCAGCAGCCGCTCGGCGGTCTTCCTGCCGATCCCGGGGATCTTGATGAGACGGCCCGTGTCCTGCATCGTGACCGCCTGCGCGAGCTCCGCCACCGACAGCCCCGACAGCACCGCCAGCGCGATCCGCGCGCCGATGCCGCTGATCCGGACGAGCTGCCGGAACGCGCGGCGCTCAGGCTCGCTGCCGAAGCCGTAGAGCAGGTGCGCGTCCTCGCGCACGACCAGGTGCGTGAACAGCAGGACCCGCTCGCCGGCGGCGGGGAGGTTGTAGAACGTGCTCATCGGCACGTCGACCTCGTAGCCCACGCCCTGGACGTCGAGCAGGATCTGCGGCGGATTCTTCTCGACGAGGATGCCGGTGAGTCGGCCGATCATGGGGTGCCCGGAGCGTTCGCCGGATTATCGCACGCGCGCCTGGGCCGGCAGCGTGGCAAGGTGCGCGTGCACGTCGCGGAGGGAGGCGAGCACCGGCGTCCCGCGCGCGAGCAGCGCGGACGAGGGCGGCGCCCGGTCGGGCACCATGATGACGGCCATTCCGGCGGCCAGCGCCGCGTCGATCCCGGGCTCGGAATCCTCGAGCGCGAGGCAGGCGGCGGGGGCGACGCCGAGCCGGCGCGCGGCCGCGACGTAGATGTCGGGCGCCGGCTTGCCCTGCGCCACCTCGTCGCCGCCGACGAGCGCGGCGAAGCGCTCGTGCAGCCCGGTGCCGACCAGCTTCGCCTGCGCGCGGGCGCGTCGCGTCGACGTCGCGACCGCCTTCGGGATTCCCGCGTCCTCGAGCCACGCGAGCAGCGCGAGCAGGCCCGGCTTCAGCGCCACCCCGTCGCGCTCGACGATGGCGTCGTAGGCGGCGAGCCAGGCGCGCTCCAGGTCGGCGACCGGATAGCCGTCGCCGTGATGCGCGCGGATGAGCGCGCGACAGTCGGCGGCGTTGCGACCGACGAGCCGCGGCGTCACCGCGGCGTCGAAAGTGACGCCGAGCCGCTCGGCGGCGTCGGTCCACGCACGGGCGGCGAGCCCCTCGGTGTCGAGCATCAGGCCGTCCATGTCGAAGATCACCGCGGTCGGGCGCCCAGGTCCGGGCGGCGGCGCGCGCATCAGACCAGCCGCCCGCCGCGGACGCGGTAGCCGGCCTTGCGCAGTCCGCCCAGGCCGACCGCGCCGTGGGCGTGGGCGATGGCGCAGGCCAGCGCGTCGGCCGCATCGGGGGAGGGCGCGCCGGGCAGGCGCAGCAGGCGCTTCACCATCTCCTGCACCTGCGCCTTGGCCGCCTTGCCGTGCCCGACGACGGCCTGCTTCACCTGCAGCGCCGTGTACTCGGCGACCGGAAGCCCGGCCTGCACCGCCGCGGCGATCGCCGCACCGCGCGCCTGCCCTAGCAGCAGCGTCGACTGCGGGTTGACGTTGACGAAGATCTTCTCCACGGCCACCTCGGTCGGCTGCTCGCGGGCGATGACGGCGCCGAGGTCCGCGACGATGATCGCGAGGCGCTCGGGCAGGAGGTCGCGCGCATCGCTGCGGATGCAGCCGCAGGTGACGAACGCGAGCTCGCTGCCGGTGACGGCGATCAAGCCGAATCCGGTCACCCGCAGGCCTGGATCGATGCCGAGGATGCGCCGCACCGGCGCGGGCGCGCGCCGCGCGTCGGGAGCCGTCGCGCTACTCCTCGATGACCGCGTTGGTGTAGACATCCTGCACGTCGTCGAGCGACTCGATCGCGTCCAGGAGCTTCTGCATGCGCGCGGCGTCGTCGCCGGCCACCGTCACCTCGGTCGACGGCTTCATCGTCACCTCGGCGTATTCGGGCGTGAAGCCGGCCTTCGCCAGCGCGTCCTTCACCGCCAGGAAGTCGTAGGGGCCGGCGATCACCTCGAGGCTGCCATCGTCGTTGGTGACGACGTCCTCGGCCCCGGCGTCCAGCGCCGCCTCGAGCAGCCGGTTCTCGTCGGTGCCGGGCGGGAACACCAGCTGCCCGCAGTGCCGGAACAGGAACGCGACCGAGCCGTCGGTGCCGAGGTTGCCGCCGAACTTCGAGAAGGCGTGGCGCACGTCGGCGACCGTTCGCGTCCGGTTGTCGGTCATGCAGTCGACGATCACCGCGGCGCCGTTGATGCCGTAGCCCTCGTAGCGGATCTCCTCGTAGCTCACCCCCTCGAGGTCACCCGCGCCGCGCTTCGATCGCGCGCTCGATGGTGTCCTTGGGCATGTTGTTGGCGGTCGCCTTGTCGATGGCGAGCCGCAGGCGCGGATTCATCGTCGCGTCGCCGCCGCCCAGGCGCGCGGCGACGGTGATCTCCTTGATCAGGCGGGTGAAGATCTTCCCCCGCTTCGCGTCGGTGGCGGCCTTCTTGTGCTTGATGTTCGCCCACTTGCTGTGGCCCGCCATGGAGGCTCCGGTGATTCCTCGATTCAGTGCGCGAATTATAACCGGCGCGATCGGCTAGAATCGGCAGCGCCGGGACCCGCGTCCGGACGGGGCGCCCGCGGGCGCGGGGCCCGGGGCGCGGCAGGGGAGGCCACCGCATGGAGCTCGACCAGCGCCAGACACTCATCATCGCGATCCTGGTCCTGTTTCTCGGCCGCTGGCTCAACCGCCGCTTCGCGCCGCTGCGCGACTGGAACATCCCGGAGCCGGTCACCGGCGGCCTGGTCGCGTCGCTGGCGTTCGGAGCGCTCTACCTCGTGGCCGGGCAGCAGGTCGCGTTCACGATGGATCTGCGCGACACGCTGCTGGTCGTGTTCTTCACCACGATCGGGCTGTCGGCCAACGTCGGGATGCTGGCCTCCGGCGGCGCGATCCTGCTCGTGCTGACGATCGTCGCCGCGGCCAACAACGTGATCCAGACCGGCGTCGGCGTGGGGCTCGCGCAGCTGCTGGGCATTTCGCCCGGGGTGGGCATCCTCGCCGGCTCCGCGGCACTGGCCGGCGGGCACGGCACGGTGATCGCGTGGGCGCCGACGATCGCCGGGAAATTTTCCGTGCCGAACGCCGTCGAGATCGGCACCGCCGCCGCCACGTTCGGGCTGGTCGCCGGCGGGGTGCTCGGCGGGCCGCTCGCGCACAACCTCGTCAACCGGTACCGGCTCGCGCCGCCGGGAGAGGCGGCACCGCTGACCGTCGGTTCGACCTTCGCCGAGGAGTCGCGGCTCAAGCTCGACGCGACCGGCATCTTCAACGCACTGCTGGTCATCGCCGTCGCGATCGGCCTCGGCGGGCGGCTGAACGCGCTCGTTGCCGGCCTGGGCTTCAGGCTGCCGTCCTTCGTCACCGCGCTGTTCGCCGGGATCGTGCTGTCGAACACGATTCCGCACCTCTTCCCGAAGCTGCACTGGCCCACGGGCGCGCCGCCGTTGGCGCTGGTCGCCGAGATCTCGCTCGGCCTGTTCCTCGCGATGAGCCTGATGAGCCTCCAGCTGTGGACGCTGCTCGAGGTCGCCGGGCCGCTGCTCGCCATCCTCGCCGCGCAGATCGTCGTCAGCTGGTGCCTGATGCGCTACGTCGTGTTCAGGATCGTCGGCGGCAACTACGACGCCGCGGTCACGTCGGCGGGCATGCTCGGGCTGTCGCTCGGCGCGACGCCGACGGCGATCGCGATCATGATGGCGGTGACCAAGATGCACGGCGCGAGCCCGCGCTCCTTCATCGTCGTGCCGCTGGTCGGCGCGTTCTTCATCGACATCGCCAACGCCATCACGCTGCAGACGTTCGTCGCGCTGCTGTCTGGGGTAGCGCCGGGCGGCGTGCCGACCGGCGGCGCGGGCGGCCCCCGCTACAGGACGCCCTGCTGCGTGAGAAAGCGCAGCAGCACGTCGAGGCGCACGTTCCCGTCGTTGATCTCGAGCATGCTCTGCTTGACCGAGAGCGGCAGCGGCAGCAGTTCCGCGAGCCGGTAGCCGACCCACGACGCGTCGTCGAATGCGCGACCGGCCGGGAAGTTCTGAGGGCCGATCCGGGTCGCGAGCACCTCGAGCAGCCGGACGAGCGGCGCGTGCGCCGCGCCCAGCGCGACCGCGGGCTCGGCGGGGATCGGCGCGACGTCGGCGACGACCAGGCCGTCGTCGCGCGTCGCGTGCGAGAGCACCTCGAAGCGGGTGCCGCCCGCGGCCCTGACGTGGAAGATGCCGAGCTCCGGCATGTCCCAGGTCTCGATCGTGGCGAGCGTGCCGACGGCGGCGAAGCGGACCGGCTCCGGGACGCGGCCCGCGACCTCGTCGCCCTGCGTGAGCAGGCACACGCCGAACGGGCTGCCGTCCCGGACGCAGGCCTTGGTCAGCTCGACGTAGCGCTGCTCGAAGATGCGCAGCGCCAGGAGCCCGCCCGGGTACAGCACCGCGCGCAGCGGGAACAGCGGCAACGGCGTCGACGGGTGGCCGGCGCCTTCGCGCGGCGACTGTTTCATCCTGCTGCGCCTAGCCCAGTTCGCGATGGCGGATCTGCACCTGGTAGCGCGGCGCGAAGGTGCGCGCGAGCCGCTCGGCGAGGTAGACCGACCGGTGCTGGCCGCCGGTGCAGCCGATCGCGACGGTGAGGTAGTTGCGGTTGTCGCGCGCGTAGTCGGGGAGCCAGCCGGCGACGAAGTGGTAGATGTCGCCGTACATGCGCTCGACCTCGGGCATCGGCTCGAGGAAGGCGATGACCGGGCCGTCGCGCCCGGTCAATGCCTGCAGCGCCGGCTCGTAATGCGGGTTGGGCAGGCAGCGCACGTCGAACACGAGATCGGAGTCGAGCGGCACGCCGTGCTTGAATCCGAACGACTCGAAGAGGACGGTGAGCCTCGAGGCGTCGACGCTGATGAAATCCTTGATCCAGTTGCGCAGCGTGGCGGCCGACGTCTCGCTGGTGTCGAAGACCAGCGCCAGCGGCCGCACGTCGGCGAGCAGCGAGCGCTCGAACTCGATCGCTTCGGTCAGCGTGCGCGAATCGCTCGAGAACGGGTGCCGCCGGCGCGTCTCCGAGAAGCGCTTGACCAGCGTGTCGGTGCGCGCGTCGAAATACACGAAGCGGACGTCGCAGCCGGCGGCGCGCAGCCGGGCGATCATCGCCGGGAGCGCGGCGAGGCCCGGCTCGGTCTTGACGTCGAGCCCGATCGCCACCCGCACCTGCCCCGCGCGCTGCAGGTACGAGGCGGTTTCCGCGAGCAGCGGCAGCGGCAGATTGTTGACCGCGTAGTAGCCGCAGTCCTCGAGCGCGGCGAGCGCGACGCTCTTGCCGGAGCCCGATACGCCGCCGATGAGCAGCAGGTCCATGGTGTCAGGGACGGCGCGAAAATGGGGTCAGGTCCAATTTCCGCGCCCGCGATCACGATTTCTTCGCGATGTGTCCGCGGAAATTGGACCTGACCCCATTTTCAGTCGCCGTCCTCCATCAGCTTCTGCTGACGGTCGATGAATTCCTTGGTGCTGTCGATGCCGCGCTGGTTGAGCACGAAATTGCGCACCGCGGCCTCGACGAGCACCGCGAGGTTGCGGCCGGCGGCGACGGGGATCGTGACCTTGCGGATGGGCACGCCGAGGATCTCCTGGAAGGTCGCGTTGACCTGCAGCCGGTCGAGCTCCGAGAACGCCTCGTGGCTGTGGTCCTCGAGATGGACCATCAGCTTGAGCAGCTTGCGCGGGCGCACCGCCGTCTCGCCGAAGATGGTGCGGATGTTGAGGATGCCGATGCCGCGGACCTCGAGGAAGTCGCGCAGCACTCCCGGGCAGCGGCCTTCGAGCGTGTCCGGGGAGATCCGGTAGAGCTCGACGATGTCGTCGGCGACGAGCCCGTTGCCGCGCGAGATCAGCTCGAGCGCGAGCTCGCTCTTGCCGATCGCGGAGGCGCCGGTGATCAGCACGCCCATCTCGAGCACGTCGAGGAAGACGCCGTGCAGAGTCGTCGATTCGGCGAGCACGCGCATCAGGAACAGCCGGATCACGTCGACCACGTGCGGCGAGGGCTGCGGCGACGTGAACAGCGCGAGATGGTGCGCGTCGCACTGCTCGGCGAGGTACGGCGGCACACCCTCGCCGTTGGCGACGACGATCACGGCGAGGTCGATCGTGAACAGCGCGTCGACGACCGCCTCGAGCTGCTCCTTGGCAAGGCCGCGGAGGTAGGCGATTTCCGCCGCGCCCAGGAGCTGGATGCGGAACGGGTGGATGAAGTTCATGTGGCCGACCTGTCCGACGGTCGGCTTCAGCGCGGCCTCGCCGGTCAGCACCTTGCTGCCGCCCTGGCCGCCGGCAAGCCAGGTGAGGCCCAGACGGCCCTGGTTCTCGGCGAAGAGCTTGGCGACGGTGACCTGCCGCATCATCCCGCTCTGCGTGGTCATGGCGCGCGCGCTACCCGGGCTGCCAGTCGCGGAACAGCGCGTGGACCGCGTCGGCGTCCGCCGCGTCGGCAAGCCGGTCGCGGAAGCTACGGTCGCTGAACATCTGCGCGAGCTCGGACGAGCAGCTGCAGGTGCTTCTCGGTCGCATGCTCGGGGACGAGCAGCACGAACACCTGTGCCACCGGCTTGCCGTCGGGAGCGTCGAAGGCGATGGGGTCGGCGAGCCGGATGAACGCCCCCTGCGCCTCGGCCAGTCCCTTGATGCGCCCGTGCGGGATGGCCACGCCCTGCCCGAGGCCGGTGGAGCCCAGCTTCTCGCGCGCGACCAGGCTGCCGACGACGGCGCCGTGCGCCAGGCCGCGATTGGTCTCGAACAGCGACCCGACCGCCTCGAACAGCCCGGTCTTCGATCCCGCGGGGAGGTCGAGCCGGATGTTCGGGGCCGGCAGGAGCGATGCGATCTGGTTCATCGGAGCTGGAATCGGCAGTGGCGGCGGGCCAAAGAAAACCGGCGGACGGTCAGGTGGCTGACGGCCCGCCGGTGCGCGTCCCGCGAATTATACGCTCGCGCCGCTTCGGCGAGCCCCGCCGCCGGTCACGGAGTCCCGCCCCCGTCGGGGGCGGCGCTCGCGCCGGCGGGGCGGGCTTCGGCCGAGGCGACGTCGCGCTTGCTCCCGGTGCCGTCATGGCGATGCACGGCGAGCTTTTCCTTGTGCTTGACCACCTGGCGGTCGAGTTTGTCGACGAGCGCGTCGATCGCCGCGTACATGTCGGGTTCCACGGCCTCGACGTGGATGTCCTTGCCGCGCGCGTGCAGATTCGCCTCGACCTTGTGGCGGAGCTTGTCGACGGCCAGCACCACGTTGACGTCGATCACGTGATCGAAGTGCCGCGTCACCCGGTGCAGCTTGGCGACGACGTAGTCGCGGATCGCCGGGGTGATCGGAGGTGGTTGCCGGTCAGGTTCAAGTTCATCAGGCTCTCCTCACTTGTGCTGCGGTCCTCGCGCGGGGTCGTCAGATCGCCCGGCGCTGGTTGACGGGAGGAATCATCAGCGCCTCCCGGTACTTGGCGATCGTGCGCCGCGCGACGACGATGCCCTGGTCGCCGAGCAGGTCGGCGATCCGGCTGTCGGTGAGCGGCGTGCTCGGATTCTCGGCGCCGATCAGCTGCCGGATCAGCGCCCGGATCGCAGTCGCCGAGCAGGCGCCGCCGGTGTCGGTGGCGACGTGGCTGCCGAAGAAGTACTTGAGCTCGTAGGTGCCGCGCGGGGTGAGCATGTACTTCTGCGTCGTGACGCGCGAGATCGTCGACTCGTGCAGCCCCAGCATGTCGGCGATCTCGCGCAGCACCATCGGCCGCATCGCGACCTCGCCGTGCTCGAAGAAGTGCCGCTGCCGCTCGACGATCGCCTGCGACACGCGCAGGATGGTCTCGAAGCGCTGGGCGACGTTGCGGATCAGCCACTTCGCCTCCTGCAGCTGCGCGGCGAGCTGCTGGTTCGAGCTCTCGCGGTTGCGGGTCAGGATGTCGGCGTAGATCCGGTTCAGCCGCAGCTTGGGCATCGCCGCGTCGTTGAGCGACGCCACCCAGTGGCCCCGCGACTTCCTGACGACGACGTCGGGAATGACGTAGTTCGCGGCCGAGTTCGCGAACGACGCGCCGGGCCGCGGGTTGAGGCGCATGACCAGCGCGCGCATTCCGCGCACGCCGTCGTCGTCGGTGCGCAGCAGGCGCTTCAGGCGCGTGAAGTCCCGCGCCGCGAGCAGCGGCAGGTGCGCGCTGACCACCTTGATCGCCTCGGCGCGGTACGGCGTGTCCTCGGGCATTGCCTTCAACTGCAAGGCGAGGCATTCGGCGAGCGTCGCGCGCGCCCACGCCGGCCGGCTCGAAGCTCTGCAGGAACCGGAGCGCGATGGAGATCTCGTCGGGCTCGATCGCGAAGTCCTCGGGGAAGAGCTCGACGAGCTCCTCCTGCGTCGCGGCGAGATAGCCGTCCTCGTTGACGGCGTCGATCAGCGCGGCGATCACCTGGAGGTCGCGCTGCGGCAGGTTCATCACCGTCAGCTGGCCGTAGAGGTGATCGCGCAGCGTCGACACGGCGACCTGCTGCGGATAGCCGCCGTCGCCGTCGTCGTCGCGCGCCCCGCCGGAACCGCCCCAGTCGGATTCGCCCGGCGAATAGTCCTCGAAGTCGGCGCGTTCGGCGCGCTCCGCGCTTTCGGCGCGCTCGTCGGCGTCGGCCGCGCGCGGGATGTCGCCCGCCGCGTCGGCGCCGGTGTCGCCGGTCTCGCCGCGGGCCTCGGCCTCGCTGGCGCGGGCGGGGCCGGCGAGCGGCAGCTCGGCCGGCTTCGCGTCGTCGCCCTCGGCCTTCTCGAGCAGCGGGTTCTCCTGCAGCATCCGCTCGACCTCGGCATTGAGCTCGATCGTCGACAGCTGCAGCAGGCGGATCGACTGCTGCAGCTGCGGCGTCAGCGTGAGGTGCTGCGTGAGCTTGAGCTGGAGGGTCTGCTTCATCGGGCGCGTTCAGAGGCGGAAATGCTCTCCGAGATAGACCTTCCGCACCGCCTCATTATAGACGAGTTCGTCCGGTGCGCCGGAGGCGAGCACGCGGCCCTCGTTGATGATGTACGCGCGGTCGCAGATGCCGAGCGTCTCGCGCACGTTGTGGTCGGTGATCAGCACGCCGATCCCGCGCTCCTTGAGGAAGCCGATGATCTTCTGGATGTCGAGCACCGCGATCGGATCGATGCCGGCGAACGGCTCGTCGAGCAGGATGAAGCGCGGCCTCGTGGCCAGCGCGCGGGCGATTTCGACGCGGCGGCGCTCGCCGCCCGACAGCGAGACCGCCGGCGCGTCGGCGAGGTGCGAGATCGAGAGGTCCTCGAGCAGCGCGTCGAGCCGGTTGGACAGCGCGTCGCCTTCGAGGTCCTGCAGCTCGAGGATCGCGCGCACGTTCTCGGCGACCGTGAGCTTGCGGAAGATCGAGGCTTCCTGCGGCAGGTACGACAGGCCCAGCCGCGCGCGCGAGTGGATCGGCAGCCGCGACGAGGTCCTGCCCGTCCAGCGTGATGCGTCCGCCGTCGGCGGCGACCAGGCCGACGATCATGTAGAAGCACGTGGTCTTGCCCGCGCCGTTGGGGCCGAGCAGGCCGACCACCTCGCCGCTGGCGACGTCGAGCGAGACGTCGTGGACGACGGTGCGCGCCTTGTAGCGCTTCTCCAGGCGGGCGACTTTGAGCTCGCTGCCGGCCGGCGCGGCGCTCGCGCTCATTTCGCGGCGGGCGGCGCGAGCTCGGCGGCCGGCTTCAGCTGGAGCGGCGCGGTGGTGGCGGGCGTGGCGGCGGGCGCGGCCTTGGCGGCGCCCGGGGCCGCCGCTCCCGCGTCCGCGCCCTTGGCGGCCTTTCCCGGCGCCGCGTCGGACTTCGGCTGGAACACCCCGCGCACGCGGGCGCCGGGGTTGCCTTCGGCCGGCGCCGCCTCGCTCGCCGCGCGGCCTTCGGCCTTGAACACCTCGGTCTTCGCGTTGTAGGTGATGTAATTGCTGCGGATCTCGTCCTTGCCGCGCCGCAGCAGCGCGCGATCGAACAGCTCCAGGAAATCCTTCGCGCCGTCGTACTCGGCGCGCTGGGCGTAGCCTTCGAAGTACTCCTCGGAGCCGTCGCGCTTCTGGCGGAAGGTGACCGGGTTGCCGACCGCGCTCACCGACATCGAATTGTCGGCGTTCTGCTTCATGACGACCTTGTCGGCGTGGATCGTCAGCGTGCCCTGGGTGATGATCACGTTGCCCGACAGCGAACCGACCTTGGTCTGATAGTTCACGTCGCCGGCATCGGCACTGTAGTTGATCGGCTTGTCGCGGTCAGCCCTGCTCGGCGTGCGCCACCGGCACGGCAAGCACGAGCGGCAGCGCCAGCGCCGCGGCCCACCGGCGTGCGCGCCGAGGCTGCGCGGCGAGGGGGCGAAGGCCTGGATGTCGTGCGGACGGTGCGGCGGGCATCACTTTGCGGGAGGGGAGGGCTGGAAGGTGCCGCGGACGCCGGACTTGAGCTTCAGCGTCTTGGCCTGGTTGTCGAGTTCCATTCCGACAGCGTGGATTATTCCACGCGACTCCTCGATCGTCACGGCCCGGGGCGTCTCGGCCCGGCCCTGCTTGGGCATGACGCGCAGGTAGTCGGTGGTGACGGTCACCGGCCCGCCGGAAGCGTCGGTCCGGTTTCCGGCGGCGCCGTCTGCCGCCGGGGCGGCCCCGTCGCGCACCGCGCGCACGCTGCCGGTGAAGGTGATGACGTCGCGGGCGGCCGGGACGGCGGCCTTGTCGGCGTCGACCGACAGCCGGGCGCGGCCGGGCTCGGTCAGCACCACCTTCGGCGCGGTGAACTCGAGGCTGTCGTCGTCGGGGAAGTGCTCGGCGCGCTTCGCGGACAGCGACTGGCTCACCTGCCCGTTGGCGGCGAAGGTCATGGCGCGAAAGCTGTCGACGTAGAGGTCGGGATCGTGACGCGAGGTGCCGTCGCGCCGCGCCGGCTGCGACGCGATCTGCGCGTCCAGCCAGTACGTGAGCGCGGCGAGGCCGCCCAGCAGCAGCACCGGAGACCACGCGGTCAGGCGATCGACGATCCGGCGGCGCATCGTCACGGGTGTGCCCCCGCGCCGTAGGCGACGAGCTGCGGCAGCAGCGCGTCCTGCGCGTCGAGGATGAGGTCGCAGACCTCGCGCACCGCACCCTTGCCGCCGTCGCGGCGCGTGACGTAGTGCGCGCGCGCCTGCACGGCCGGCGGCGCGTGCGGCACGGCGACCGCGAGGCCGCAGCGGTTGAACAGTGCGACGTCGGGCAGGTCGTCGCCGACGTGCGCGCAGGCGGCCGCCGGCACGCCCAGTTCCTCGCGCAGGCGCTCCCAGGGTGTGGCCTTGTCGTCGGCGCCCTGGATCACGTGCGCGACGCCGAGCTGCCGGGCGCGATGGACCACGCCAGGCGCCTTGCTGCCGGTGATCCATCGCGACCGCGATGCCCGCGTGCAGCAGCATCTTGATGCCCAGCCCGTCCTGCGCCGAATACGCCTTGAGCTCGCGCCCGTGGTCGTCGACGTAGATGCGGTTGTCGGTGAGCACGCCGTCGACGTCGCAGGTGACGAGGCGTATCGCACGCATGCGCAGCGCGACGTCGTCGGGCGCGGCGCCGGTCATCAGACGATCCGCGCGCGGAAGAGGTCGTGGAGGTGCAGCGCGCCGACGAGCACGCCGCGCGCGTCGGTGACGAGCAGCTGGGTCACTTTGGGCGGCGTCTCCATCAGCTCGACGCAGTCGATGGCGAGCCGGTCCGGGCCGATCGCGCGCGGCGACCGGGTCATCACCGCCGCCACCTTCATGGCGCCCAGGTCGCCGATGCGGTCGAGGCAGCGGCGCAGGTCGCCGTCGGTGAAGATTCCCTCGACGCGGCCCCCGGCGTCGACGACGGCGGTCATGCCCATGCCCTTGCCGCTCATCTCGACCACCGCCTCGCCGAGGCTCGCATCGACGTCGACCGTCGGCAGCTCGCCGCCGCTCCTCATCACGTCGCGCACGTGCGTCAGCAGCCGGCGCCCGAGCGCGCCCCCCGGATGCGAGCGCGCGAAATCCTCGATCGAGAATCCGCGCGCATCGAGCAGCGCCAGCGCCAGCGCGTCGCCCAGCGCCAGCGCCGCGGTGGTGCTGGCCGTCGGGGCGAGGCCGAGCGGGCAGGCCTCGACATCGACCGCGGCGTCGAGATGGACGTCGGCGGCCTGCGCCAGCGACGAGCGCTCGTTGCCGGTGAGCGCGATCAGCTGCGCGCCCTGGCGCTTCAGGTGCGGCGTCAGCAGCACGAGCTCGTCGGTCTCGCCCGAGTTCGACAGCATGATCACGACGTCGCCCGGCGCGACCATGCCGAGATCGCCGTGGCCCGCCTCGGCGGGATGCAGGAAGAACGCAGGCGTGCCGGTGGACGCGAGCGTGGCAGCGAGCTTGCGCGCGACGTGCCCCGACTTGCCGATCCCGGAGACGACGACGCGGCCTTCGCAACGGAGCATCAGCGCGACCGCCGCGACGAAGGGATCGCCCAGGCGCCCGGCCAGCGCGACGATTGCCGCGGCTTCGGTCGCCAGCACGCCGCGCGCGAGCGCGAGGCGCGCGCGCCGCGTCCGGCGCCGTCGCGGGCACGTTGGCGCGGGGAGGCCGGTGTCTTGCGGGTCGCGGCGACGCTCATCGGATTGCGAGTATAACTCCACCGTCCGTCGCGTCCGGACCGGCGCGGAGGCGCCGTTTCGCTGTGCTACAGTGGGTCGGTCCTGAGTGAAAGGCGCGCTCCGCCCGCTCCATGCCGCAGACACTGCAACTGATTCTGGTGCTGCTCGGGTGCGCGGTCGTCGTCGTGGCCGCCTGCCGGGCGTTCCGGCTGCCGCCGATCCTCGGCTATCTCATCGTGGGCATCGCGGTGGGTCCCCACGCGCTCGCGTGGGTGCCTTCGAGCGTCGAGGAGAGCGGCCTCGCCGAGTTCGGGATCGTCTTCCTGATGTTCTCGATCGGCCTCGAGTTCAGCCTCCCGCAGTTGAAGGCGATGCGCCGCGCGGTCTTCGGCCTCGGCCTCGCGCAGGTGGCGATCACCACCTGCGGCGCGATGATCGCGCTGCCGCTGCTCGGTTTCGGCTGGCAGACCGGCTTCGCGCTGGGCGCCGCTCTGGCGATGAGCTCGACCGCGATCGTGTCGAAGATGCTCGCCGAGCGGATGGAGCTCACGGCGCCGCACGGTCGCGACGTCATGGGCATCCTGCTGTTCCAGGACCTGGCCGTCGTCGCGTTCCTGATCGTGCTGCCGTCGCTGGGGAAGCCCGCGCCGGAGCTCGCCTGGGCGCTCGCCGCCGCCGGCTTCAAGGCCGTGGTCGCGCTGGCGCTGATCCTGCGCTACGGGCAGAAGCCGATGCGTGCGTGGTTCCACGTCGTCGCCCGCTCGCGCTCGCCCGAGCTGTTCATGCTGAACGTGCTGCTGATCACGCTGGGCCTTGCCTGGCTGACCGCGCTCGCCGGGCTGTCGCTGGCGCTGGGCGCGTTCCTGGCCGGCATGCTGATCGCGGAGACCGAATACCGCTACCAGGTCGAGGACGACATCAAGCCGTTCCGCGACGTGCTGCTGGGCCTGTTCTTCGTCACCGTCGGCATGGCGCTCGACCTGTCGGTCGTCGCCGCGCAACTGGCACTGGGTGCTGCTGCTGATGCTGGTTCCGGTGGTGCTGAAGCTCGTCCTGATCGTCGTGCTGTCGCGCGCGTTCGGCGCGCCGCCGGGGTCGTCGCTGCGCACCGGGTTCTATCTCGCGCAGGCCGGCGAGTTCGCGCTGGTGCTGCTCGCGCTCGCGTACGAAAATGCGATCGTGACGCCGTTCGTCGCGCAGCTGGTGCTGGCGGCGATGGTGCTGTCGATGCTGATCGCGCCGCTGGTCATCCATTTCGCCGACCCGATCGTGCGCCGGCTCACCGCGAACGACTGGCTCGCGCAAGCGGCGCAGATCACGCGGATCGCGGCGACGACGATGGCGCGGCAGGACCACGTGCTCATCTGCGGCTTCGGGCGCAGCGGCCAGAATCTCGCGCGGCTGCTCGAGCGCGAGGACATTCCGTTCCTCGCGATCGACGCCGATCCGCAGCGGGTGCGCGAGGCCGCCGGCGACGGCGGCAACGTCGTCTACGGCGATGTCGGGCGCCGCGAAGCGCTGCTGGCGGCCGGGCTGATGAAGGCGCGCGCGCTCGCCGTCACCTTTGCCGACACGCCGCTGGCGCTCAAGATCCTGCACCACGTGGGTGAGCTCAGGCCCGACCTGCCGGTCATCGTCCGGACCATCGACGACAACGACATCGACCGCCTGCTCAAGGCGGGCGCCGCCGAGGTCGTGCCCGAGGTTCAGGAAGGCAGCCTGATGCTCGCGTCGCACGCGCTGCTGCTGGTCGGCGTGCCGCTCGCGCGGGTGCTCGCGCGCATCCGCTCGGTGCGCGAGGAGCGCTACAGCCTGTTCCGCGGCTTCTTCCACGGCGTCAGCGACGCCGCCGACGCCGCCGAGAATCTGCAGCCCCGGCTGTGCTCGGTGCTGCTGCCCGAGCGCGCGCATGCCGTCGGCAGGCCGCTGTCCGAGCTGCAGCTCGCGGGCCGGGTCGAGGTGACCGGCGTGCGCCGCCGCGGCGCGCGGGCGCAGGCGCCGGGACCCGACTGGCGGTTCGAGGCAGGCGACGTCGTCGTGCTGCTGGGCCTGCCCGAGGATCTGGCGGCGGCCGAGGGGCGGCTGCTGCAGGGAAGACGGCGCCCCCCGTAATCCCGCTCAACCCGGGGCACGACCCTTGACGACCCCACGATGCGGCGGCGTGTCCGCACGGGCGGCGCCGCGCCCGGACCGAGCTAACTGACCGCCGGTCATTGTTGTCGCCCAGGCGGAAGGGCTACAATTGCGGTCTTTTTTGCCGCGCCCCCTTGCCATGCCTCCCGCTGCAGCCAGCGCCGCCAGCGCGCCGTCTCCCGGCGCGCCCGAAATCTTCGTCGAGCTCGACGCGGTGACCTTCGCCTACGACACGCGGACGGTCCTCGACGGCATCACGATGCGGATTCCGCGCGGCCAGGTGGTCGCGATCATGGGCGGATCGGGCTGCGGCAAGACGACGCTGCTGCGCCTCATCGGCGGTCAGCTCGCGCCGCGCTCCGGCCGGGTGCTCGTGGCCGGCGAGTCGGTCCCCGATCTCGACCGCGACGCGCTGTACGCGCTGCGGCGCAAGTTCGGCATGCTGTTCCAGTTCGGCGCGCTGTTCACCGACATGTCGGTCTACGAGAACGTCGCCTTCGCGATGCGCGAGCACACCGACCTGCCCGAGCAGCTGATCCGCGACCTGGTGCTGATGAAGCTGCACGCGGTCGGCCTGCGCGGCGCGGCGCAGCTGATGCCGGGGGAGCTCTCGGGAGGGATGGCGCGGCGGGTCGCGCTCGCCCGCGCGATCGCGCTCGACCCGATGCTGGTGATGTACGACGAGCCGTTCGCCGGGCTCGACCCGATCTCGCTCGGCGTGGTGGGCCAGCTCATCCGCCGGCTCAACGACGCGCTCGGCATCACGTCGGTCGTCGTCACGCACGACGTCTACGAGTCGCTGAAGATCGTCGACTACCTGTACTTCGTCTCCGAGGGCCGCATCGTCGCCGAAGGCACCGCCGAGGAGGTCCGCGCGTCCGGCGACGCGTTCGTGCGCCAGTTCGTCGACGGCGAGCCCGACGGCCCGGTGCCGTTCCACTACCCGGCGCGCGAGTATCGCGAGGAGCTGCTCGCCGATGCGTGACGCCGCACTGTCGGTGGTGCTGGCGCTGTTCCGCCGGCTCGGCGCGGCTGCGATCGACGCCGTGGCCCGACTCGGCTATGCGGCGCGTTTCTTCGTCGCCGTCGTCGGCCATTCGCCGGCGGCCTTCCGCCGCCTGCAGCTCACGCTGCGCGAGATCTATTTCTCGGGCGTGCTCTCGCTCGTCATCATCCTGGTGTCCGGGCTGTTCGTCGGCATGGTGCTCGCGCTGCAGGGCTACGACGTCCTGACGCGCTACGGCGCCGACGAGTCGCTGGGCATCCTGGTCGCGCTGTCGCTGGTGCGCGAGCTCGGGCCGGTCGTCGCCGGCCTGCTGTTCGCCAGCCGCGCCGGCAGCGCCATCACCGCCGAGATCGGGCTGATGAAGGCGACCGAGCAGATCTCGGCGATGGAGATGATGGCGGTCGATCCGCTGGCGCGGGTCGTCGCGCCGAGGTTCTGGGGCGGGGTGGTCTCGATGCCGCTGCTGGCGGCGCTGTTCTCGACGCTGGGCGTCTTCGGCGCCTACCTCGTCGGCGTCAAGCTGATCGGCATCGACGCCGGCGCCTTCTGGGGCAACATGCGCTCCGCCGTCGATTTCCGCGACGACATCGTCAACGGGATCATCAAGAGCTTCGTTTTCGGAACTGCGGTCAGCATGATCGCCGTGTTCGAGGGCTACGACGCCAACCCGACCGCCGAGGGCGTGTCCAGCGCGACGACGCGCACCGTGGTCGAAAGCTCCCTCGCGATCCTCGCGCTCGACTTCGTCCTGACCGTCTTCATGTTCCGTGGGGTCCATTCATGAACCGCGCCACAATCGACCTCTGGGTCGGCATCTTCGTCGCCATGGGCCTCGGGGCGATCCTGTTCCTCGCGCTCAAGGTCGGCAACCTGGTGAGCTTCGGCTCCACGCCCGGCTACAGCATCGAGGCGAGGTTCGACAACATCGGCGGCCTCAAGCTGCGCGCGCCGGTGAAGGCGGCGGGCATCGTCGTCGGCCGCGTCGCACGCGTGCGCCTCGACCCGGTGACCTACCAGGCGATCGTGACGATGAAGATCGACGAGGGCAACAAGTTCACCGCGGACACCATCGCGTCGATCCTCACCTCCGGGCTGCTGGGCGAGGTCTACATCGGGCTCGACGCCGGCGGCGATCCCAAGATGCTGGCGGACGGGGGCAAGATCATGAAGACGCAGTCGGCGATCGTGCTGGAGAAGCTGATCGGGCAGTTCATGTACGACAGGGCCGCCGGGGGCGGCGCCAAATGAAGCTCCTCCGTGCACTCGCCGCGCACGTGTGCGGCGCAATCGCGGTGGCGGCGCTCGCCGGCTGCGCGGCGGCGCCGTCGCGCGACGATCCGCTGGAGCCCATGAACCGCGCGATGTTCGAGGTCCACGAGGTCGCCGACAAGTTCGTGATGAAACCGGTCGTCGACGTGTACGCGGCGGTGGTGCCGAAGCTGGTGCGCCTCGGCGTGTCGAACTTCTTCAACAACATCGACGACCTGTTCTCCGGCATCAACGCGCTGCTGCAGGGCAAGCCGGACAAGGCGGGCGACGACTTCGGCCGGGTGCTGCTCAACACCTTCGTGCTCGGCGGCATCTTCGACGTCGCGTCGGACCTGGGCATCGAGCGCGGCGGCGAGGACTTCGGGCAGACGTTCGCCGTCTGGGGATTTCCGCAGGGGCCGTACCTGTTCGTCCCGATCATCGGGCCGACGACCTTCCGCGACGGCACCGGCCTGCTGGTGCGCGTCTACGTCGGCCCGGTCGGGTACGTCACCGACGTCGCGGTCCGCAACTCGCTCTACGGCATCGGTGCGGTCGACGTCCGGGCGCAGGTGGGCGACGCGCTGTCGATCGCCGACACCGCGGCACTCGACAAGTACCGGTTCATCCGCAACGCCTATCTGCAGCGGCGGCGCTATCTCGTCTACGACGGCAAGCCCCCGCCCGAAAAAGAGGAAGAATGATGCAAGCACTCCGGAATGGATGCTGGCGCACCGCAGCCGTGGTCGCGATCGCGCTCTCGGCAACCGCGGCGGCGCAGGCGCAGGAGGCGCCCGACGCGCTGGTCAAGCGCGTGGCCGACGAGGTCATCGCGACGATCAAGTCCGACCCGCTGGTGCAGGCCGGCAACGAGGCGCGCATCCGCGAGGTGATGGAGAAGAAGCTGCTGCCGAACTTCGACTTCGCGCGGATGACCCAGCTCGCGATGGGCCGCAACTGGCGCGCGGCGACGCCGGCGCAGCAGCAGCGCCTCATCGACGAGTTCCGCACGCTGCTGGTGCGCACCTACTCGGGCGCGCTCAACAAGTACCGCGACGAGACGATCCAGACCAAGCCGCTGCGGATGCGCCCGGACGACACCGACGTCACCGTGCGCACCGCGGTGATGAAGCCGGGCGGCTCGCCGGTGCAGATCGACTACAGCATGGAGAAGACGCCCGACGGCTGGAAAGCCTACGACGTCATCGTCGGCGGGGTCTCGCTGGTCACCAATTATCGGGACGAGTTCAACGAACAGATCAAGAGCGGCGGCGTGGACGGGCTGCTGAAGACCCTCGCCGACAAGAACAAGGGAGCTGCGGCAAAGTGATCGCGGAGCTGCTCGGCAAGTCCGCGCTCGCCAGGGACGCCGTGTTCCGCGCGAGTGAGGACGGCCAGCGCTGGCTCGCGACCGGCGCGCTCACCTTCGCCAACGCCGGCCCCGCGCTGGCGGCGGCGCTGGCGCTGCCGCTGCCGGCGTCGGGTCGCGTCGCCTGCGAAGGAATCACCGCGGTGGATTCGGCGGCGGTGGCGCTGCTGCTGGCATTGAAGCGCCACGGCGCCGAGCGCGGGACGCCGCTCACCTTCGACGGCGTGCCGCCCGCCCTGTCGACGCTCGCCGAGCTGTACGGCGTCGAGGACGTTCTTGGGGCGTGAGCCCGGCAGTCCGGTGCCGGAGGGCATCGGGCAGCCGTCACACCCGGCCGGCATGCCGTTCGCGGTCGAAACCGTCAACGTGACCCGCCGTTTCGGCGCCGTCCGGGCGCTGGCCGGGGTCGACCTGGCGGTGACCGAAGGCGAGTTCTTCGGCCTGCTGGGGCCCAACGGCGCCGGCAAGACGACGCTGATCTCGATCCTCGCCGGGCTGACCCGCGCCGACACCGGAACCGCCCGCATCCTCGGCCACGACGTCGTCGCCGACTATCGCAACGCGCGGCGCAAGCTGGGCGTGGTGCCGCAGGAGCTGGTGTTCGACCCGTTCTTCACGGTGCGCGAGACGCTCGCGATCCAGTCGGGCTACTTCGGCATCCGCCGCAACGACGCCTGGATCGACGAGATCCTGCATCACCTCGACCTCACCGCCAAGGCCGACGCCAACATGCGGTCGCTGTCGGGCGGGATGAAGCGGCGGGTGCTGGTCGGGCAGGCGCTGGTGCACCGGCCGCCCGTCATCATCCTCGACGAGCCGACTGCCGGTGTGGACGTCGAGCTGCGCCAGAGCCTGTGGGGCTTCATCCGCAAGCTCAACCGCGACGGCCACACCATCATCCTGACCACGCACTATCTCGAGGAGGCCGAGGCGCTGTGCGGCCGCATCGCGATGCTGCGCGCCGGCAGGGTCGTCGCGCTCGACACCACGCGGGCGCTGCTCTCGCGCTTCCCGGGGCTGACGGTGCGCCTGGTCGCCGAGCGCGTTCCCGAGTCGTGGCAGCCGCGCGTGCTGCGCCGGGAGGCCGGGACCTTCTTCCTCGGGCTCGACCGGCACGCCGACCTCGAAGGGCTGCTCGCGGCGCTGCGCACCGAGAGCATCGGCATCGACGAGCTGGCCCTCCAGGAGGCCGACCTCGAGCACGTGTTCCTGCGGATCATGGCCGACGCCGCCGCGTCGGCGCAGCTCGAGGCGACGGCGTGAACGGGATCGCGCCCGCCGGCGCCGGCTGGCCCACGCTGCTCTACAAGGAGCTGCTGCGGTTCTGGAAGGTGAGCTTCCAGACGATCCTCGCGCCGGTGCTGACGGCGCTGCTGTACCTGCTCATCTTCTCGCACGTGCTGGAGCGCAGCGTCTCGGTGTTCGGCGGCCAGGTGCGCTACACCGAGTTTCTCGTCCCCGGCCTGGTGATGATGTCGGTGCTGCAGAACTCCTTCGCCAACACGTCGTCGTCGCTGATCCAGTCCAAGGTGACCGGCAACCTGATCTTCGTCCTGCTGACGCCGCTGACGCCGCTCGAGCTCTACGTCGCCTACGTCGGCGGGGCGATGATCCGCGGGCTCGTCGTCGGCCTCGGCGTGTTCGTGGTGACGCTGTTCTTCGTGCCGTCGCTGCTGGCGATGCCGCATCCGCTGTGGGCGCTCGGCTTCGCGCTGCTGGGCAGCGCGATCCTCGGCACGCTGGGGCTGATCGCCGGGATCGCCGCCGAGAAGTTCGACCAGCTCTCGGCGTTCCAGAACTTCATCATCATGCCGCTGACGTTCCTGTCCGGCGTGTTCTACTCGATCCACACGCTGCCGCCGTTCTGGCAGGCGGCGTCGCACGTCAATCCGTTCTTCTATATGATCGACGGCTTCCGCTACGGCTTCTTCGGGCTTTCCGACGTGCCGCCGCTGGCGAGCCTCGCGATCGTGGGCGGCGCCTGCGTGGCGCTGTCGGCGCTTACCCTCGGGTTGCTGCAGCGGGGGTGGCGGCTGCGCGGCTGAGGGCGGCGCCGGGACGGCCGCCCGTCTGCGACTCGCCACGCCCACCCGGGTTTCGCCGGCGCCCAACCCGGGCTACGTTCCGGCGGGCGCCCCATCAAATCCACCGACTCGATACCATGGCCACTCCAGAATCCATCGAACAATCGATCGCCGCCGGACTCGACTGCGCGCACGTGCAGGTCGGCGGCGACGGCCACCACTGGGAGGCGCTGATCGTCAGCCGCGCCTTCGAAGGGCTGTCCCGCGTGCGCCGGCACCAGCTCGTCTACCAGGCGCTGGGGGACAGGATGCGCGAGGAGATTCACGCGCTGTCGATGACCACGCTCACTCCCGAACAGTGGGAAGCGCTCCGGAAAGCGGACTGATTGGACAAGCTGCTGATCGAAGGCGGCCGGCCGCTCGCCGGCGAGGTCCGCGTCTCCGGCGCCAAGAACGCGGCGCTGCCGATCCTCTGCGCCGCGCTGCTCTCGCGCGAGCCGTTGCGGCTCACCAACGTCGCGCGGCTCAACGACGTGGGGACGATGCGCACGCTGCTGGCGCAGATGGGCGTCCGGCTCGACGCCGGCGCGCCCGGAACGCTCGTGCTCGACGCGGCGACGATCGACCGGCCGCTCGCCCCCTACGAGCTGGTCAAGACGATGCGCGCGTCGATCCTGGCGCTGGGGCCGCTCGTCGCCCGCTGCGGCGAGGCGCGGGTGTCGCTCCCCGGAGGCTGCGCGATCGGCATGCGCCCGGTCGACCAGCACGTCAAGGGCCTGCAGGCGATGGGGGTCGAGATCGACCTCGAGGAAGGCTACATCGCCGCCCGGGCGGCGCGGCTGACGGGGGCCAGGATCGTGTTCGACATGGTGACCGTCACCGGCACCGAGAACCTGATGATGGCGGCCACGCTCGCCGACGGCGTCACGACGCTCGAGAACGCCGCGCGCGAGCCGGAGGTCGTCGACCTCGCGAACTGCCTCGCGGCGATGGGCGCGCGCATCGCCGGCGCGGGAACGGACCGGATCACCATCGAGGGCGTGCCGCGGCTGCACGGCGCCACGCACGCGATCATGCCGGACCGCATCGAGACCGGGACCTTCCTCGCGGCGGTCGCGGCCACCGGCGGCGACGCGACGCTGACGGGGACGCGGCCCGAAACGCTGGACGCGGTGATCGACAAGCTGCGCGAGGCCGGCGCGACCATCGACGTCGACGGCGACGCGATGCGGGTCCGGCGCGACGGGCCGCTCGCCGCGGTGAGCATCCGCACCGCGCCGTACCCGGGTTTCCCGACCGACATGCAGGCGCAGATGATGGCGCTCGCCGCCTGCGCCGCGGGCACCGCGGTCATCACCGAGACCATCTTCGAGAACCGGATGATGCACGTGCAGGAGTTGCAGCGTCTGGGCGCCGACATCGAGGTCGAAGGCAGCGCCGCGATCGTCCGCGGCGTGCCCGCGCTGGCCGGGGCGCACGTGATGGCGACCGACCTCCGTGCGTCGGCCTGCCTCGTCATCGCCGGCCTGATGGCGCAGGGCGAGACGGTGATCGACCGCATCTACCATCTCGACCGCGGCTATGAGCGGATCGAGGACAAGCTGACCGCGCTCGGCGCGCGCATCCGCCGCGCGTCATGACCGACCTGGCCGCGTCGCCGCTGGCGCGGGCGACGACCTACGCCGAGGCGTACGACGCGTCGCTGCTGTTCGCCGTCGAGCGCGCGCCGCTGCGCGCCGGGCTCGGCCTGCCGCTGCCGTTTCGCGGCGTCGACTTGTGGACCGCGTACGAGCTGTCGTGGCTCGATCCGGACGGCCGGCCGGAGGTCGCGGTCGCGACCTTCGCCGTTCCCGCCGAATCGCCGTCGATCGTCGAGTCGAAGTCGGTCAAGCTCTATCTCACCGCGTTCAACCAGACGCGCTTCGCCTCGGGCGCCGAGGTCGCCGCGACCATCGAGCGCGACGTCTCGGCGGCGACGGGGGCGCCGGTGACGGTCGCGCTGGTCGGGCCGGGCGAGTTCGCGGCGCTGCCGCACGGGGAGCTCGCCGGCACCTGGCTCGACGCGCTCCCCCTCGCTGCGCACGACGACGCACCGGCGCCGCAGCGGCTGAAGGCAGCCGGGCCGGAGGTCGAGCAGACGCTGTGCACGCGGCTGTTCCGCTCGGTGTGCCCGGTGACCGGCCAGCCCGATTACGCCAGCGTGCAGATCCGCTACGCCGGGCCCCGGATCGACGCGCCGGGCCTGCTGGCGTACCTCGTCTCCTTCCGTCGCCAGCCGGGGTTCCACGAGCACTGCGTCGAGCGCATCTTCGCCGACGTCTGGCAGCGCTGTTCGCCGCGCGCGCTGTCGGTCTACGCGCGCTTCACCCGCCGCGGCGGACTCGACATCAACCCGTTCCGCGGCAACGGCTTCGAACCGCCGGCGACGAGCGTGCGCACCGCGCGGCAGTGACGGCGAAATGGGGTCAGGTCCAATTTCCGGCGCGCGGGAAATTGGACCTGACCCCATTTTCGCCCTCCGGTAGAATGCCCTCTTTGCACTGCACCAATCCGCCCGTGTCCCTGCTCACGCTCGCCCTGTCCAAGGGCCGTATCTTCGACGAGGCGCTGCCGTTGCTGGCCGCCGCCGGCATCGTCCCGCTCGAGGACCCGGAGGCCTCGCGCAAGCTGATCCTCGCGACCAGCATGCCGGAGGTCGTCGTGGTGATCGTTCGTGCCTCCGACGTGCCGACCTACGTCCAGTACGGCGCGGCCGACGTGGGGGTGGCCGGCAAGGACGTGCTGCTGGAGCACGGCGGCGGCGGGCTCTACCAGCCGCTCGACCTCGAGATCGGGCGCTGCCGGATGGCGGTGGCCACCAAACGCGGCTTCGACTGGGCCGGCACCGTCCAGCGCGGCGCGCGGATCCGGGTGGCGACCAAGTACGTGGCGACCGCGCGCGAGCATTTCGCGGCCAAGGGCATGCACGTCGACCTGATCAAGCTATACGGCTCGATGGAGCTCGCGCCGCTGTGCGGGCTGGCCGACGTCATCGTCGACCTGATCAGCAGCGGCAACACGCTGAAGGCGAACGACCTCGTCGCCGTCGAGGACGATCATGCCGATCTCGTCCCGGCTGATCGTCAGCCCCGCCGCGCTCAAGCTCAAGCGCGACCGCGTGCAGCCGCTGCTCGCGGCGCTGGAGCGGGCGGTCGCGGCGGCGCGGAAGCCGTCGGGCAGGCCATGAGCGCGCCCCGTCCCGCGTCGCCGTTCGCGACGCCTGGACAGCGCGGCGCCGGACTTCGAGCGCGAGCTCTCCGCGCTGATCGCGTTCGAGGCGGCGCAGGACCCGGCGGTCGACGCGGCGGTGGCGCAGATCATCGCCGACGTGCGCGCGCGAGGCGACGCCGCGCTGCTCGAGTACACGGCGCGCTTCGACCGGCTGCAGGCGGCGTCGGTCGCCGCGCTCGAGATTCCGGCGGCAGAGCTGCGCGGCGCTCGCCGCGCTGCCCGCCGCGCAGCGCGAGGCGCTGGAGGCCGCCGCCGCGCGCATCCGCGCGTTCCACGAGCGGCAGAAGATGGCGTCGTGGACGTATCGCGACGACACCGGCTGCGAGCTCGGGCAGCAGGTGACGCCGCTCGACCGCGTCGGGCTGTACGTGCCCGGCGGCAAGGCGGCGTATCCGTCGTCGGTGCTGATGAACGCGATCCCGGCGCAGGTCGCCGGCGTCGCCGAGATCGTGATGGTGGTGCCGACGCCGGACGGCGTGCGCAACGCGCTGGTGCTCGCCGCCGCGCACCTCGCCGGCGTGCACCGCGTGTTCACGATCGGCGGCGCGCAGGCGGTGGCGGCACTCGCCTACGGCACGGCGACGATCCCCGCCGTCGACAAGATCTGCGGCCCCGGCAACGCCTACGTGGCCGCGGCCAAGCGCCGCGTGTTCGGCGCGGTCGGCATCGACATGGTGGCCGGCGCCTCCGAGATCCTGGTCATCGCCGACGCGACCGCCAACGCGGACTGGGTGGCGATGGACCTGTTCTCGCAGGCCGAGCACGACGAGCTCGCGCAGGCGATCCTGGTCTCGCCCGACGCCGCGCTGCTCGACGCGGTCGCGGCGAGCGCGCAGCGCCAGATCGCGGCGATGCCGCGCCGCGCGATCATCGCCGCGTCGTTCGCGAACCGCGGCGCGCTGATCCGCGTGCGCGACCTCGCCGAGGCCTGTGCGGTCGCGAACCGGGTCGCGCCCGAGCACCTGGAGCTCGCGCGTGGCCGACCCGGCCGCGCTGGTGCCCGGAATCCGCCACGCCGGCGCGATCTTCCTGGGCCATCATGCGTCGGAGGCGCTCGGCGACTACTGCGCCGGCCCGAACCACGTGCTGCCGACCGGGCGCACCGCGCGCTTCTCGTCGCCGCTGGGCGTCTACGATTTCCAGAAGCGCAGCAGCCTGCTCGAGAATCCCGGCCGGCGCGGCCCGGCTGCTGGGACCCATCGCCGCGACGCTCGCCGACGGCGAGGGGCTGCCCGCGCATGCGCGCGCAGCGCCCGCAACCGGGTGGAGGCGCCATGAACGATCCCCGGCCGCTCGCGGCGGCATCCGCCACCGGGCGCGCCGCCGCCGCCGTGGCCGCCGCCGTGGTCCGTCCCGAGATCCGGGCGCTGACGGCGTACGCCGTGGCCAAGGCGGACGGCGAGATCAAGCTCGACGCCAACGAGAACCCGTATCCGCTGCCCGAGGCGCTGCGGGCGCGCATCGCCGCCGCGGTCGCCGCCGTGCCGCTCAACCGCTACCCGACGGCGGCGCCGACGCGCTGATCGCAGCGCTGCGCGCCGCGGCGGGCATCCCGGACGCGCTGGGCGTGCTCCTCGGCAACGGCTCCGACGAGCTGATCGCGATCATCGCCAGCGCGCTGGCGCGCCCCGGGGCGGCGGTGCTGGTGCCCGAGCCGACGTTCGTGATGTACCGGATGAGCGCGCTCTACGCCGGGATGCGCTGCGTCGGCGTGCCGCTCGCCGCGGACTTCGCGCTCGACGTCGACGCGATGCTCTCGGCGATCGCGCGCGAGCGCCCGGCGCTGGTGTTTCTCGCCTCACCCAACAATCCGACCGGCAACCGCTTCGCGACCGCGGACGTGGAGCGGATCCTGCACGCGGCGCCGGGGCTGGTGGTCGTCGACGAGGCGTACGTCGCGTTCGCGGCCGGGAGCCTCCTGCCGCGGATCGGCGGAGTTCCCGAATCTGCTCGTCCTGCGCACCGTGTCGAAGATCGGCATGGCGGCGCTGCGACTGGGCTACGCGGTCGGCGGCGCCCGAATGGATCGCCGAATTCGACAAGGTCCGGCAGCCGTATAATCTCAACGCACTGACGCAGGCGGCGGCGCCGGTGCTGCTGGCGGAGGCCGGGTTGCTGGACGCGCAGATCGCGGCGATCGTGGCCGAGCGCGACGCGGCTGGCGGCGGCGCTGGCGGCCCGACGCGACGTGCGGACGTTCCCCTCGGAGGCCAATTTCGTGCTGGCGCGGGTTCCGGATGCCCCGGCATGGTGCGCGCGGCTGCGCGAGCGCGGGCATCCTCGTCAAGAGCATGCACGGGGGGCACCCGCTGCTGGCGCAGTGCCTGCGCATCACCGTCGGCACGCCGGCCGAGAACGACGCGCTGCTCGCGGCGCTGGAGACCATCGCATGGACGCTGCTGTCCCGGCCATTCCGTCGCGCACGGCGCGGGTCGAGCGCCATACCGCCGAGACCCGGATCGCCGTCGAGGTGAATCTCGACGGCACCGGCGCGGCCCAGCTCGCGACCGGCGTCGCGTTCCTCGACCACATGCTCGACCAGGTCGCGCGGCACGGGATGATCGACCTCGTCGTGCGCGCCGAGGGCGACCTGCACATCGACGCCCACCACACGGTCGAGGACGTCGGCATCACGCTGGGCCAGGCGCTGCGGCAGGCGCTGGGCGACAAGAAGGGCCTCGCCGCTACGGCCACGCCTACGTTCCGCTCGACGAGGCGCTCTCGCGCGTCGTGATCGACCTCTCCGGCCGGCCGGGGCTCGAATACCACGTGCCGTTCACGCGGGCGATGATCGGCAGCTTCGACGTCGACCTCGCGCACGAGTTCTTCCAGGGCTTCGTCAACCACGCACTGGTCACGCTGCACGTCGACAACCTGCGCGGCGACAACGCGCACCACCAGGCCGAGACGGTGTTCAAGGCGTTCGGACGCGCGCTGCGGATGGCCGTCGCGCCGGATCCGCGCGGAGCGGGCGCCGTGCCGTCGACCAAGGGGTCGCTGTAACGCGATCGCGGCCAATGCGTAGCCCGGCGTTGAGCGGAGCGAAACCCGGGGCAGTCGTGCCCAAGCGTGCACCCCCCGGGTTTCGCTCCGCTCAACGCCGGACCACGAATACCGGGCCACGCATACCGAGCGACGAATACCGGACCACGAATACCGGAATCCGACACCATGATCGACATCGCCGTCGTCGACTACGGGATGGGCAACCTGCGCTCGGTGGCCAAGGCGCTGCAGCACGTTGCGCCCGAGCGCAACATCGTGATCAGCGCCGACCCGGCGGTGATCGGCGCCGCCGCGCGGGTCGTGCTGCCGGGCCAGAGCGCGATGCCCGATTGCATCCGCTGCCTGGATTCGAGCGGTCTGCGCGAGGTCGTGCTCGAGGCGGCGCGCGACCGTCCGTTCCTCGGCATCTGCCTCGGCCTGCAGATGCTGTTCGAGACGAGCGAGGAGGGCCCGACCCGGTGCCTCGCCGTGGTGCCCGGGCGCGTCGTGCGCTTTCGCGACCGGGACATGACGCTGCCGTCGCGCGTCCGGCTCAAGGTTCCGCACATGGGGTGGAGCCCGGTGCGGCAGACGCGGGCGCACCCGCTGTGGTCGGGCATCCCCGACGGCACCCGGTTCTACTTCGCGCACAGCTACCATCCGCAGCCCGACGACGCCGCCGCGACCGTGGGCACGACCGACTATCCGCTGCCGTTTACTTGCGCGATGGCACGGGATAATATCTTCGCGACGCAGTTCCACCCCGAGAAAAGCCAACGCGCCGGCCTGCAACTTCTCGCCAATTTCGTAGTCTGGAACGGACACGGCTAGCGTCCGGCGACCCGCCCGGACGCCACCGCCGTTCCTCCGCTCGCCGCCGTCCACCGGATCCCGCCTGCCGCCATGCAGATCATTCCCGCCATCGACATCAAGGACGGCCACTGCGTACGCCTCAAGCAGGGCGAGATGCACACGGCGACGATCTTCTCCGAGGATCCGGCGGCCATGGCGCAGCACTGGCTCGAGCTGGGTGCGCAGCGGCTGCACATCGTCGATCTCAACGGCGCCGTGGCCGGGGTCCCGAAGAACGAGCTCGCGATCCGCGAGATCGTGAGCGTCATCGGCGAGGAGATCCCGATCCAGCTTGGCGGCGGGATCCGCGACCTGGAGACGATCGAGCGCTATCTCGACGACGGCATCACCTACGTGGTCATCGGCACCGCCGCGGTCAAGAACCCCGGTTTCCTGCACGACGCCTGCTACGCGTTTCCCGGGCACATCATCGTCGGCCTCGACGCCCGCGAGGGGAAGCTCGCGACCGACGGCTGGTCCAAGATGACCGGACACGACGTCGTCGACCTCGCCCGCAAGTTCGAGGACTACGGCGTCGAGGCGGTCGTCTACACGGACATCGGGCGCGACGGCATGCTGACCGGGATCAACGTCGAGGCGACGGTCCGGCTCGCCCGCGAGATCAAGGTCCCGGTCATCGCGTCCGGCGGCCTCGCGTCGATCGACTGCATCACCGAGCTGGTCAAGCACGAGGGCGAAGGCATCATCGGGGCGATCGCGGGGATCGCGCTCTACGAGGGCAAGCTCGACTTCAAGGCGGCGCTCGAGGCGGCCAAGGGCCGGTAGGTGCTCGCCAAGCGCATCATTCCCTGCCTCGACGTCGCCGCCGGGCGCGTCGTCAAGGGCGTCAATTTCGTCAACCTGCGCGACGCCGGCGACCCGGTCGAGGTCGCGCGCCGCTACGATGCGGAAGGTGCGGACGAGATCGCGTTCCTCGACATCCGCGCGAGCATCGAGACCCGCGGCCTGCTCTACGCGATGATCGAGGCGGTCGCCGACGAGGTGTTCATCCCGCTCACCGTCGGCGGCGGCGTCGATTCGGTCGACGACATCCGCGCGCTGCTCAACGCCGGCGCCGACAAGGTCAGCATCAACACCGGCGGCGTGCGCAATCCGCGGCTGTTCGAGGAGGCGGCCGGACACTACGGATCGCAGTGCATCGTCGCGGCGATCGACGCCAAGCAGACGGCGCCGGAGTCCTGGGAGGTGTTCACGCACGGCGGGCGCACGGGGACCGGCATCGACGCCATCGACTGGGCGCGCGAGGTCGTCGCCCGCGGCGCCGGCGAGATCCTGCTCACGAGCATGGACCGCGACGGCGTGCGCACCGGATTCGACCTGCCGCTGACGCGGGCAGTGGTCGAGGCGGTCGACGTTCCGGTGATCGCCTCCGGCGGCGTGGGCACGCTCGCGCACCTGGTCGAGGGCATCGTCGCCGGGGGCGCGGACGCGGTGCTGGCCGCGTCGATCTTCCACTACGGCGAGTTCACGATCCACGAGGCCAAGGCTGCGCTCGCCGCCGCGGGAATCGAGATCCGGGACGACTTTCCCGGCGCCGGTGGCGCCATGGGGAGGCCGGGGTGACGGGCTGGCTCGACGCGGTGAAGTGGTCCGCCGACGGGCTGGTGCCGGCGATCGCGCAGGAGGCCGCGAGCGGCAAGGTGCTCACGCTGGCGTGGATGAACCGGGAGGCGCTGGCGCTCACCGCGGCCACCGCCGAGGCGCACTACTGGTCACGCTCCCGACGTTCGCTGTGGCGCAAGGGCGAATCATCGGGCCACGTGCAGAAGGTGCGCGAGCTGCGGCTCGATTGCGACAACGACGCCGTGCTGCTGGTCGTCGAACAGGTCGGCGGCATCGCCTGCCACACCGGGCGGGAGCGCTGCTTCCACCAGCGGCTCGAAGGGGAGCGCTGGGTGAGCGTGGAGCCCGTGCTGAAGGACCCGCAGGCGATCTACGGCCATGGCTGATCCCGGCGCCGGGCGCGGGGAAGCGCACGACGTGCTCGCGCGCGTCGCCGCGGCGATCGAGGCGCGCAAGGGCGCCGACCCGGCGGCCTCCTACGTCGCCGCGCTGTTCGCGCGCGGCGAGGACGCCGTCCTGAAGAAGATCGGCGAGGAGGCGACCGAGACGGTGTTGGCCGCGAAGGACGGTGATAGACTGCGCATCACGGCCGAGGTTGCCGATCTGTGGTTCCATTGCCTGGTGCTGCTCGCCCGGCACGGCCTCGGGCCCGGCGACGTGCTCGCCGAGCTGGCCCGGCGCGAGGGAGTGTCCGGGATCGCGGAAAAGGCGGCACGTGGCAGGTGAGGGCGGCAGCGGCAGCGGCCGTGGCCGCGATGCTGCGCCGGTCCTGCGCCTTGGCTGATCGGCCCGCCGCCGGCGCGGTCGCGCCCCCGCGGATTCCCGGTATGTACCGCCACACGCAATTCGGCAAGGTCGTCGCCGCCGGCACGGCGGTGGGGCTGGTCGCGGCCGTGCTGATGACGCTGTCGCTGTCGCCGGCGACGCTGGCGGCGGCGAAGTGGTCAGTGGTCGCGCTGTATGCGATCATCGCGGCCGCGTTTGCGCTGTTCTCGACGCTGACCGTCGAGGTCGACGCGCGCGAGATCCGGGTTCGCTTCGGGGTCGGGCTGTTCCGCAAGACGGTGGCGCTCGCCGACATCCGCCGCTGCGAGGTGCTGAGGACGAAGATCTGGTGGGGCTGGGGGCTGCACTGGACGCCTTCCGGGTGGCTATACAATGTATCGGGCCGGGAGGCGGTGCGGCTCGAGTTCGCGAGCGAGCGGCCGCTGATGATCGGCAGCGACGAGGCGCAGGCGCTGAAGGCTGCGATCGACGCCCGGCGCCCGGCGGCTCGCGGGCCGGGCGCCGCAGACGGATGAGGACACGACGATGAGCTCGGAACCCAGCGGGCAGGACTGCATTTTCTGCCGGATCGTGCGCGGCGAGATTCCCGCGCAGAAGGTGTACGAGGACGCCGACGTGCTCGCGTTCCGCGACATCCACCCGCAGGCGCCGGTGCATTTCATGATGATCCCGAAGCGGCACATCGCCTCGCTGGCGGACGCGGCGCCGGACGACGCCGGCGTGCTGGGCGCGATGATGGCGCTCGCCGGCCGGCTGGCGCGCGAGGAAGGCTCGCCCGACGGCTTCCGCACGATCGTCAACACCGGCCGCATCGGCCGGCAGGACGTCATGCACCTGCACATCCACGTGCTCGGCGGGCCGGAGCCGTTCGGTCGAATGCTGCCGCGCAATTGAGCGCGAAATCGAGGAGAACGAAATGGGCGGATTGAGCATCTGGCATTGGCTGATCGTACTGGTGGTGGTGGTACTGATCTTCGGCACCAAGAAGCTGCGCAATATCGGGCAGGACCTGGGCGGCGCGGTGAAGGGTTTCAAGGAAGGCATCAAGGGTGCCGAGGACGAGGCGGACGCGACCAAGGCGGCGGACGAGGCACCGTCGCAGCAGATCCCCGGCCGCACCATCGATGCCGAGGTGAACAAGGACAAGGCGGTCTAGCCGCAGCGAATGTTCGACATCGGCTTCACTGAGATGGTCCTCGTCGCCGTCGTGGCGCTGATCGTCATCGGACCGGAGAAGCTGCCGAAGGCCGCGCGCACGCTCGGCCACCTGTTCGGGCGGCTGCAGCGCTACGTCAACGACGTCAAGGCCGACATAAACCGCGAGATGGAGCTCGACGAGCTGCGCAAGCTGCGCCAGGAGGTGCAGTCGGCCGCGCGGGACATCGAGACCTCGGTGAAGGCGGCCGGGCGGGAGGTCGAGTCGAGCGTGCGCGAGGTCGAGACCGAGCTCAATGCCGCGGCCGACGCGGCCGCGCCGGCTTCGCCGGCGGCGGAGATGCTCCCGCTGCCGCCGCAGCCGGAAACGGCGCCGGCACCCGATGGTGCTGCTGCGGACGCGGGCGCGCCCGCGCGGCAGGCATCGCTGCCCGGCTTCGAGCGCGGATAGGGCCGCCAGGCCTCCGGATGAGCGACACCACCCCGCCGCCGGACGTCGCGCAGGAGACGTTCATCTCGCATCTGGTCGAGCTGCGCAACCGGCTGATGCGCGCGATCATCGCAGTCGTGGTCATCCTGCTGTGCCTGGTGCCGTTCGCCAAGGAGATCTACGGGGTCCTCGCGGCGCCGCTGCTCAAGGCGCTGCCGGCGGGGGCGACGATGATCGCGACCGACGTCACCGGCACGTTCCTCGTGCCGCTGAAGGTGACGCTGATGGCGGCGTTCCTGGTCGCGCTGCCGTACGTGCTGTGGCAGGTGTGGGCGTTCGTGGCGCCGGGGCTCTACCACCACGAGAAGCGGCTCGCGGTGCCGGTGCTGACGTCGAGCTTCGTGCTCTTCCTCGTCGGGATGGCGTTCGCCTACTTCGTCGTGTTCCCGCTCGCGTTCGGCTTCTTCGCCTCGTACACGCCGGCGGGCGTGCAGATGATGACCGACATCGACAAGTACGTGTCGTTCGTGCTGACGATGTTCATCGCCTTCGGCATCACCTTCGAGGTGCCGGTGGTCGTGATCGTGCTGGTGCGCATGCGCGTCGTGACGCTAGAAAAGCTCGCCGCGATCCGCCCTTACGTCATCGTCGGCGCCTTCGTCATCGGTGCCGTGTTCACGCCGCCCGACGTCGTCTCGCAGCTGCTGCTCGCGGTGCCGCTGTGGCTGCTCTACGAGATCGGCATGCTGCTCGCGCGCTTCGTCGTGCCGCCACCCGTCGAGGACGAGGCGGCGACCACCTGACCGCGTAACCTCATGCGACCGCGTAGCCCGGGTTGAGCGCCAGCGAAACCCGGGACCGGCGCTTGGCGCCGCAACCCCCCGGGTTTCGCTGGCGCTCAACCCGGGCTACGGGTTCACGGAGCCGACGGGGCCGACACGGCCCTGGGCCGCCGGCCGACGGTGACTGCCAGGCTCACCAGCTTGTGCTCGCGCCAGACGGTCACCTTGCTGCCGGCCCCCGGCGAGAGCTCGGCGATGCGGGCGAGCAGCGCGGTCGTGTCGCGCGTCGGCCGGTCGTCGATTCCGACGACGACGTCGCGCACGAGCATGCCCGCGCGGTCGGCCGGGCCGCCGCGCACCAGCGAGCGGATCAGCACGCCGCCGCTCCCGACCGCGAGCGACTGCGCGAGCTCGGGGGTCAGGTCCTGCGGTTCGATGCCGAGCCAGCCGCGGGTCACCTCGCCGTCCCGGATGAGCTGCTCGAGCACCGCGCGCGCCAGCGACACGGGGATCGCGAAGCCGATGCCCAGCGATCCGCCCGACTGCGAGAAGATCGTGCTGTTGACCCCGATCAGGTTGCCCGCCGCGTCGACCAGCGCGCCGCCCGAGCTGCCCGGATTGATCGCGGCGTCGGTCTGGATGAAGTCCTCGAAGCGGTTGATGCCGAGGTGGCTGCGCCCGAGCGCGCTGACGATCCCCTGCGTGACCGTGTTGCCGAAGCCGAACGGGTTGCCGATGGCGAGCACGACGTCGCCGACGTGGACCGTCTCGAGGTTGCCGAAGGTGATCGCCGGCAGGTTCCCGCCCTCGACCTCGAGCACCGCGAGATCCGACTCGGGATCCGCGCCGCGCACGCGCGCCTCCAGCCGGCGGCCGTCGGCGAGCACGACCTGGATGTCGTCGGCGCCCTCGATCACGTGGTGATTGGTGAGGATGTAGCCCTCGCTCGCGACGATCACGCCCGACCCCAGGCTGGTCGAGCGCTGCCGGGGCAGGCGCTCGGCGAGGTCCGGGAAATAGCGGCGCAGACGCGGGTCGTCCAGGATCGGGTTGCGCTCGCGCATCTCCTTGCTGGTGTAGATGTTGACGACCGCGGGCATCGCCTTGCGCGCGGCCTCGGCGTAGGTCGTCACCTGCCCCGTCGCGACGACCGGCGTCGGGGGCGCCTGCAGCAGCACCACGTTGCCGCCCTGGCCGGCGCCGTGGGGGAGCAGGTCCGGCCGCAGGGTGGAAACGACGAACAACAGGGCGAGGCACAGGGTGCAGGCCTGTGCAAAGATCAGCCACAGTTTGCGCAGCACGCGATTCTCGGCAATCGGAAGGCTCCGATTATAGCGATACCCATCCGCCGGGATCGCCCGCGTGCCGGCCGGACACCTCCAAACGGCTGATTTCGATCCCTTTTTCTACCCCGACCGGGGTTCGGGCTTCCGGCGCGGGGCCCGAATCCTCTATAATTGGCAGCTTTGGCGACCGGGGCGCGACGGGCGGCGTGCGCGCCGCCAGCGGCGACACCAAAGGGGATCCGGCGGAATGGCAACGCAAGATACGGTGAACAAGGGCAAGCGCCGCTTTCTCGTGGGCGCGACCAGCGTGGTCGGGGGTATCGGCGTCGCCGCCGCGGCGACCCCGTTCGTGATGTCGTTCTTCCCGAGCGAGCGCGCCAAGGCCGCGGGCGCGCCGATCGAAGTCGACATCAGCAAGATCGAGCCGGGCCAGAAGATCGACGTCGAGTGGCGCGGGAAGGTCGTCTGGCTCGTCAACCGGACCAAGCCGATGCTCGAGTCGCTGCCGAAGCTCGATTCGCGGCTCGTGGACCCGAATTCGGACGTTCCGCAACAGCCGCCGTACTGCAAGAACGAGCACCGCTCGATCAAGGACGCGATGTGGGTCGCCGTCGGCATCTGCACGCACCTGGGGTGCTCGCCGACGTTCCGCCCCGAGGTGGCGCCGGCCGATCTCGGCCCCGACTGGCTGGGCGGCTTCTTCTGCCCGTGCCACCAGTCGAAATTCGACCTCGCCGGCCGCGTGTTCAAGGGCGTGCCGGCACCGACCAACCTGGTGATTCCGCCGCACCAGTACCTGTCCGACACGCGGATAGAGATCGGCACCGACGCCAAGTCGGCGTAACGGGAACAGCGCGACCATGGAAAAGATACTGAACTGGATCGACGACCGCTTCCCCCTCACCTCGCTGTGGGAGAGCCAGTGGGGCAAGTACGTCGCGCCGAAGAATTTCAACTTCTGGTACTACTTCGGCTCGCTGGCCGCGCTGGTGCTGGTGCTGCAGATCGTCACCGGCATCTTCCTGACGATGAACTACAAGCCCGACGCGGCAAAGGCGTTCGAGTCGGTCGAGTACATCATGCGCGACGTCAGCGGCGGCTGGATCATCCGCTACATGCACTCGACCGGCGCGTCGATGTTCTTCGTCGTCGTCTACCTGCACATGTTCCGCGGGCTGATGTACGGCAGCTACCGCAAGCCGCGCGAGCTCACCTGGATCTTCGGCTGCCTCATCTACCTCGCGCTGATGGGCGAGGCGTTCTTCGGCTACCTGCTGCCGTGGGGGCAGATGTCGTACTGGGGCGCGCAGGTGATCGTCAACCTGTTCTCGGCGGTGCCCGTCATCGGCGAAGACCTGGGCGTGTGGATCCGCGGCGACTACACGATCTCCGACATTACGCTCAACCGCTTCTTCGCCTTCCACGTGATCGCGGTGCCGCTGGTGCTGATCGGCCTCGTGGCCGCGCACCTGATGGCGCTGCACGAGACGGGCTCGAACAACCCCGACGGCATCGAGATCAAGAAGCAGCCCAAGGATCCCGCGACCGGGCTTCCGCTCGACGGCATCTACTCGCACCCGTACTACTCGGTCAAGGACATCATGGGCGTGGTCGTGTTCCTGGCGGTGTTCTCGACGATCATGTTCTTCGTGCCGGACATGGGCGGCTACTTCCTCGAGGCCAACAACTTCATCCCGGCGGATCCCCTCAAGACGCCAGTGCACATCGCGCCGGTGTGGTACTTCACGCCGTACTACGCGATGCTGCGCGCGGTGCCGTCGATGATGGGCAGCCAGTTCTGGGGCGTGCTGGTGATGGGCGCCGCCGTCGTCATCTTCTTCGCGCTGCCGTGGCTCGACCGCGGCGCCGTGAAGTCGATCCGCTACCGCGGGACGACCTACAAGACCTGGCTCGCGCTGTTCGTCGTCAGCTTCCTGGTGCTGGGCTACCTCGGCGTCGTCCCGGTGACCGTATGGGGCCAGTTCCCCGAAAGCTGGCACGTGCTCGGCGGCGCCGATCGCGCGACCGTGGTCTCGCGGCTGCTGACCGTCGTGTACTTCCTGTTCTTCCTGCTGATGCCGTGGTACACCGCGCGCGACAAGACCAAGCCCGTACCGGACAGGGTGACCGGATGATGAACAAGCTAGCCGCAACAATCCTCGCCCTGCTGCTCGCCGCGGCCGGCGCCGCGCTCCCCGCGGCGGCCTCGGGAGGCGCCGACATGCGCCTGCAGCCCGCACCGATCCAGCGTCTGGACACCGCCTCGCTGCAGCGAGGCGCGCGTACCTTCGTCAACTACTGCCTGAGCTGCCACACCGCGAGGTACATGCGCTACAACCGGCTGACCGACATCGGCGTCGACATCGCGATGATCCAGGACAACCTGATGTTCGCGACCGACAAGGTCGGCAACACGATGACCGTCGCGATGACGCCGAAGGACGCCAAGGCATGGTTCGGCGCGCCGCCGCCCGACCTGACCGTCGAGGCGCGGGTGCGCGGCGTGGACTGGCTGTACAACTATTTCCTCGGGTTCTACCGCGACGAGGCGTCGGCGAGCGGCTGGAACAACCTCGTGTTCCCGAACGTCGGCATGCCGCACGTGCTGTGGAAGCAGGCGGGCGTCAACCGGCTGGTCAAGACCGAGTACGAGAATCACGAAGAGGCGCTGGGCGCGCTGATCGCGGCGAAGGGGCTCGCGGCGCTGGCGCCGGCGAAGGGGCACAAGTACGAGGTGGAGACGCTCGCCGTCGACGATCCCGGCACGATGACCACCGCGCAGTACCACGAGATGGTCGCCGACCTCGTCAACTATCTCGACTACATGAGCGAGCCGAACAAGAACCGGCGCATCAGCCTCGGCATCATCGTTCTGCTCTACCTCGGCGTGCTGTTCGTGTTCGCGTTCTGGATGAAGCGCGAGTACTGGAAGGACATCCACTAGCGCCTCACCATTCCCGTTCGCGGGAGGACAAGAAAACCATGATGACCCTCTACTCCGGGACGACCGACCCCTTCAGCCAGCGCTGCCGCATCGTGCTGCACGAGAAGGGCATGGACTTCCAGATCATCGACGTCGACCTCGACCACAAGCCCGAGGACCTCGCGGTGATGAACCCGTACAACCAGGTTCCGGTCCTGGTCGAGCGCGACCTCGTGCTGCACGAGTCGAACATCATCAACGAGTACATCGACGAGCGCTTCCCGCACCCGCAGCTGATGCCGGCGGACCCGGTGATGCGCGCGCGGGCGCGGCTGTTCCTGCACCGGTTCGAGAAGGAGCTGTTCTCGCACATCGACGCGCTCGAGGGCAACAACCAGAAGGCGCTGGAGAAGGCGCGCAACCTGGTGCGCGACAGCCTGCTGCAGATCGCGCCGGTGTTCGCCAAGCACAAGCACATGCTGGGCGACGAGTACTCGATGCTCGACGTCGCGATCACGCCGCTGCTGTGGCGGCTCGACTACTACGGCGTCGTGATGCCGAAGCCGGCCGCGCCGCTGATGAAGTACGCCGAGCGGCTGTTCGCGCGGCCGGCGTTCTCCGAGGCGCTGACCTCCGCCGAGCGCGGGATGCGCAGGTGAGCGGCGTCTGCCGTCCGTGATCCGTCAGCCCGGGTTGAGCGCCAGCGAAACCCGGGTGGTTGCCGCCAGGTCGACGATCCCCCCGGGTTTCGCTGGCGCTCAACCCGGGCTACGCATCCACGCACCTGCGCCCTGTTCAACGCGCACCGGGCATCGGCCGCCGCCGCCGATTGACGGCACCGTCCCCGCGCGTATCATCCTCCCCCCATGTCCGAGCAATCCGCCAAGCCCTACCTGATCCGCGCCATCTGCGAATGGTGCGCCGACAACGGCCTCACGCCGTACCTCGCGGTGAAGGTCGATTCGCGCACGCGCGTGCCGACGGCGTTCGTCAAGAACGGCGAGATCGTGCTCAACGTCGGCGCGTCGGCCACGCGGCGGCTCACCATCGACAACGACTGGGTGCGCTTCAGCGCGCGCTTCTCGGGGGTCTCGCAGGAAGTCGCGGTGCCGGTCGGCACGGTGTCGGGCATCTTCGCCAAGGAAACCGGATACGGCTTCGCGTTCGCCGTCGCCGGCGCGCAGGATCCGGCGGCGGCGCTCGCCGCCGCCACCGCGCCGCAGGCGCCGGGGATCGAGCCGGAGGCGGACAGTGCGGCGGACGCCGCCGCGCCGGACGACAAGCCGAAGCCGCGGCCTTCGCATCTGCAGATCATCAAGTAGCGGCCGTCCGCACGGCGGCGCGCCGCCCGGGACGATTCATCTGGCCGCTTTCGACCAGGCCTGCGCCGGATTAGCTCAGGGGTAGAGCAACCGCCTTGTAAGCGGTAGGTCGTCCGTTCGATTCGGACATCCGGCACCATTTATAAAACAATGTATTATCGCTTTATCGGTGCGGCAGAAAATAGGTCGTTTTCCGTTTGGGAACACCTTTGGGAACACGTTACGGCGCCTACCCCCGATTTGACGGCCCCGCCCGCATCGTCGCTGCGTAACCGCCAGATAGCATGCCGCTTCCCGCGGTGGCCCGTTGGCTTCCCCCTCTGATGGCGGCTTGGGCATCATGGGCGAATGGCACCCGTCGAGCTTCGCCGCTGCCCCTTCTGCGCCTACCGCGCGCCGGTCCTCGCCGCGGTCGGGTGGTCCGGTTGGGTGACACCGCCGACGCTCTCGCGGAAGATCATGTGATGGATGACGACGCCGAATTGGAGCACCTCCTGCAGACCTACGCCTACGTCTGCGCCGCTGCCGGCGTCGAGCCACTGCCCGATGACGAAGCGCGGGGAGCAGGTCAAGGCGATGATGCGCGGCCGGTATGCATGCTGGCGACTGGTCTTCTTGCCCATTTTTGGGTGTCGCGCCCAACGTTACAGTGCAGGAACTCGAACGGAGTTCGCGCGATGAGCACATCCGCCGATACCTTTCTCGCCGCGATAGCCGAGGCGGCGACCAGCTCGAAGACGCAGCTTTCGCTCGAATCCTTCATGGCCAAGGCCATCGCCATGGAGCTCGAGGCTGGGCAGTGCTACGACGAGCTCGCAGACATCCTGGAGACACACGGCCAGGTCAACTCCGACGTGGTCAAACTGTTCAGGACCATGGCGGACATCGAGCGCAAGCACGCCGCGGCGCTGCTCACGCAAATGGGCTGGACCAATGCGCCGCCCGCGTCGGTGCCAGCGTGGGAACCCGGGGCCGGCGAAGGCCCGGAAATGACCGCGAGTGAGGAGCTGCGTGATCACATGCAGCCCTATGATGCGCTGCAGATTGCGCTGCGCAACGAGGAACGCGCTGAGCGCTTTTTCGGTCTGCTCGCGGCGGCCGTCAGCGGCGGGCCCGTGCGCGCAGCCGCGCTGGCGATGGAGCAGGAGGTGCGTGAGCACGTGGCGTTGGTGAAGGCGTGGATCGCCAAGATGTGACAGCCGGGTGCCGACTGGGCAAGCCTGCACTCGGCCGCATCCTGCTTGCCCGCGAACGATCACGAAGTCCCTGACGAACTACGGGCTGCCGGCGGATGCGCTCGCCGCGGTCGCCGCCGCGATCCGGCGGGCGTGTTCGCCGAGTCCGCGACGGTTCGTTGACCGGGGTCTGAGTTGCCAATGCGATGGCGCTCCGTGGCGAGGCTCGATCTCACGAGGCGATCGGTAGCCTCACCAGAATTGCCACTTCCCGGTACGGATGTAGAGCCATGCATAGACCAAGCCGGCAACGATGGCGGCCAGCCATAGCGTGTGCACGAGCATGAAGACGAAGGTCGAGAGCGCCACCGCCACCGCCTTCAGTCCCACCCGACGTGGATCGACAGACTCGAAATCCGGGTCTTGAATCCAGCGCATCAGGAGAGAGCGCCAGAAACGCTCGTCCATCAATGGAACCAGCAAGGTCACGCCGACCCATCGCACTAGCACTAGCGCTATGTCGAGCTTCCCGTGGCGGTCGATCGGCACGAAGTGCCGCTGAGCGCCTAGATGCAAGGTCCATCTTCGCCTTGCCGACGCCGATCGTGATCTGGCGCGGCGCAGTTAATGCAATATGGCAAGGACGACGGTCACGAGCACGAGCATCGCGGCGATCCCGAGTATGGCTCGCGGCAGACCGGTCGGAATCAGCTCACGGTAGTCGTTTGACATGGCAATAACCCCTTCTTTGGCTTGTGTGCACTCCCTTAGAGCAATATTCGCGCCCGGCCGCCCGCGACGCATGGCAACCCATCCCGGCCGGAAATGATTGCTTGTAGCCTACGCAATTGGCCCGCGGCGAGAGATGCGCCGATGCGTCCATTCAGGCGCCCGGCGCATGCGTGGATCGCCGACGTATACAGCTAGGTCAGCGCGCCGTAGCGCCTCGCCTGCGCCGTCCTGCGCTGTTGGTCCGCGGTCGCGCCCAATGCACGGGCGGCGGGTCCGCGGCGAGCGTCTCGCCGGTCGCGCGCAGAAGTCCGCCGACGCACGATTGCGCGCCAAAGGTCGCCAGCAGCGCCGCCAGCGCGCCAAAGATCGCGCCCATCTCCGAAGGGTCAACGGCCGCGTGCGCCAGGAACGCGAGCAGCCCGGGCGCGAATTGCGTTCCATCGTCGGCCGTCGCCCGCAGCGCGGCGAGCTCGCCCTCGGGGATTGCGGCCAGCGCCGCGCGGATCGCGTCGAGTCCGTCGCTCATGCCGCGCACGACAGCATCGCGCCGACTGTCAGAATCGGGCGCCACGCAACGCGGCTGGCCCTCGGGCCAGTGGGCACGTCGGCGTGCCGCAGCGCGTCACATCGCGCCGATTACGCGATTGCCGCCGGAAGCGTTTCGCAGGCATTTACCGGTCCCAAGCCCCAGCTTTCGCCGGCGGCGATCGCCTCGAACTCCCGACAGGTCGTCCGTTCCACGAGACCCAGTTTGCAGTAGTGATCGTGCAATCCCCGCAGTTCTGCAAAGACCATCCAGGGAAGTCGTCCCGGTCGCCGCGGTCGTCATTGAGAAGGTCGGTCAGTAACGTTCCGGCAACGGGTGGCATGTTCCACACCGTGGCGATGAGGTTGAGGAGCCGCGGATACTGCATTGCTAGCAGCAGCGGTCGGACATCTGACGGCAGGCCGGCGATCCACTCGTGGCCGATCCGCAGAACCCCGTCCAGCCGGTTGCCGTCGCGCAGGTGGGGACAAGCCAGGGTCGCCCGATGGGGAAACGGTAGAATCTTCGTCGCCGCTCCTCCGAGTGATCCGGGAACGGTTGTTTCCTGGTGGGTAGGCATCTGCGATCTCCCATATTCTGGAGTCTGTATGCCGCAATTGTCGTGCCTGAACTTCCAAATTCTTGCGCGGCACGTTCGCCGAGTCTGGACTTAAGCAAGTATCCCCCCGGCAGAGCCGGGGGCTTTAGATTGTGAGCCGCTCGAAGCGGCAGATTACGGCCGCTGACGCGGCCTCCATGCTGGGGCCGCCCTCTCGGCGGCCGCTCGCGCCACAGGTTCAGCTGCTCCAACCTCTCGTCTTCCTTCTCCTGATTGCGGATGTACTCCCGAATCGTCGCCTCATCCCGACCTACCGTCGAGACGAAGTATCCGCGGGCCCAGAAGCTCTGCCCGACGAAATTGCGCTTCCGCTTCCCGTACACCCGTGCCAGGTGAATCGCGCTCTTCCCCTTGATGAACCCGACCACCTGCGACACCGCGTACTTCGGCGGAATCGACAACATCATGTGAACGTGATCGACCATCAAATGCCCTTCTTCGACCCAGTCATAGGCTTACAGGCTCTTCGGGACGCCTCAGGATAGGTCACGCCTAGGCTTGCAAGCGGTAGGTCGTCCGTTCGATTCGGACATCCGGCACCATCCGGCGATCGCCGCCTCGCGGGGCGCCGCGCGCCCCGGGCCGCCGACCGCTACTGGCAGACGGTGCCGGGCGGGGCCAGGATCTCGCGTGTGATCGCCTTGGACTGCGATATCCCGTTGACGGTGTACGCGAACGTCGCGTTGTTGCCGTCGGTGAACGTCAGTGTCACGGTGCCCACGGGCGTGCCGGTCGCTCCGCCAGGGCTGCCCACCGGCGGAAACGGCGTTGCGTTGAACGGCGGCCCGACGACTTGAAACAGCGTTCCCGTAAAGGTGGGAGGGGACGCGGCCGTCTTGGAGACGGCGACCACGAACCACGTCGCCTTGCCGTCCGGGCCGTAGGTGAACCAGGTCGCGAAGATGGTATCGCCCTGATGGGCGAAGTTGATGCCCCAGCCGTCTTCCGACGCGGCCGGTGCCGCCCACCACACGTCCTGGTAGTTGGTCGCGACCGTGAGGTCGGGCTGCGCGCCCCATATGCAGCCCGGCATCCACGGTCCGAACTGCTCGCGCGTGATCTGTTTGGTCTGCATCGCCGGGCTTGCCATCCCGGCCAACTGGACCTCGTACTTGAATTCCGCGTGATTGCCGTCGGTGAATGTGAACGTCGCCGTGCCGACCGAAGTGCCCATCGCGCCCCCGGGCGTGCCGATCGGGGGAAACGGCACCGCGCTGAACGGCGGGCCGGTGCCGGTGACGAGCGATCCGCTGTAGACGTTCGGCTCCGTCTTGGTCGCCGCCACAACAAGCCACAGCGGCTTGCCGTCCAGGCCGAAGGTGAACCAGGTCGCGAAGATGGTGTCGCCCTGATGATTGAAATTGATGCCCCAGCCGTCCTCGGACCCGGCCGGCGCCGCCCACCATATGCCCTGGAAGTTCTGCGAGCCCGGGCCCGTCCCTTCGCCGGCCGGCCAAAGCCCGGGTGCGAGCCGGAAGCTGGTGCTGGCGAGTGGGGCGGTGAACAACGCGTCGCCCAGCGACGACGACAGGTTGAAGCTCGCCGAGTCCACGTCGCGCACGCCGGAGTTGAACACACTCAGGGGTATCGCGAAGCCGGCGCTCGAGGGGCCGGCGGCCCAGACGGCCGAGCCCGCGGCGAGGGCGAGGCCCAGCGCCAGCGCTCGGGCAGCGTGATGTCTGATCATGGGGTTCTCCGACGCAACCGGCTACTGCCTGGCGGCAAGTTCCGCGACCACCCCGCTCGCTCTTGCGGTCTGCTGCTGCAGCTGCACCATCAGCGCCACCTGCTGCTTCAGCGCCGCGATCTCGGAACCCTGCATCTCCAGCGCGTCGATGCGCGCCATCTGCGCCAGCCGGACCTGCTCGAGCTCCGCGATGCGCGCGGTCTGCGCCGTCATCGCCTCGGTCTGCGCCGCGAGTTGGGCGGCCTGCTGCTCCAGCCGGCGGTTGAGCTCCTGCGTGGCGGAGACGTTGAGCATGGCGATGGCCTCGTAGTCCACGCTGCGGAAGTCCTTCACCTCGCGGCCGTAGACGAAGAGCTCATCGCCATCGGCGGCGAAGTCGGTTCGGAAACGGTCCCGCCCTGTCTCCAGCACTTCATGCACCCCCTCCTTGTTCTTGCCGATCAGGCGCACGCGCTCGCCCTTCTTCAGGTTCGTCGCGAGCTTCACCCAGCCACCGCTGACTTTCGCGGTCTTGTAGATGTCGGGCACGGTGTCGGTCGAGCGGGTAACGGCTTGCGGGTACACCTTCTCCACCTGCTGGGCGATCACCTTCTTGTGCTTGCCCGAGCCTTTGGTCACGGTGTCGATGTAAGTGTAGTCGGTGACCTCGATGCCCGCGAGCGTGGCGAGATCGCGCGTCGCATCGGAGCGACCTCGATGCGCTTGATGCGCTCGTCGGAGAACGCAATGAAAGCCCGGGCCGCGATGGCACTTGCGGCGTAGAGCGAAACAGGAGCAGAAGTACTCGCACCCTTAATCGGAATTCCCCCTGAGTCGTAGAGAGCGACGTTTGTCGAGGGTGTCACCGGGTCGATCTGTGTGTATGTGTCTGGGCTCACGATCTCCACTCGGGCCCTGGTCGGCGTGTTGGTGCCGATGCCGATCCTGCCGTCGTTGGTGATCCGCATGCGCTCGACCGGATTCGTCGTTCCGGACGCCGCGGTCGCGAAGGCGATCTCGGCGCCTTCCGCAGTGCTGGTCCAGTTCTCGCTGGCATAGAAGCTCATGAACGCCCGCGTCGCCCTGAACTGCGAACCGTCGTGGCCGCTGCCGCGAAATGACGCGAGCTCGTTGCCGGCAGTCGTGGCGGTCGGGGACGCTGTGGTTCCGTTGGCGCTCTTGCCATAAAGCCACCCGCCGGTCGCGGCACCGACGCTGGTCGCCTGGATGATGGCGACTGAATCGTAGACCTCCAGTTTGGCATCGGGCGTGGTCGTGCCGACGCCCAGCTTGCCGGCGACGTTGAGGTTGCCGCCGAGCGACGGCGACCCCGTCCAGGCGGCGCACCGCCCGTGCCCGTGAGCACCTGTCCGGCCGTGCCCACCGCCGTGCCGACCGGTCCCGATCCCTGCCCGAATAGGATGCCGTTGGTGCTGAGGCTCGTCTGCCCGGTGCCGCCGTTGGCCACGGGAAGCGTGCCCGTCACGCTGATGTTGGGCGTCGGGCCACCGCTGGAGGCGAGCGGCAGGCTGGCCGTCACCGCGCTGATCCGCCGCCGCCGCCGCCGCCGGTCTGCCACACCAGGTCGGTGCCGTTGGTGCCGAGCACCTGCCCGGCCGTCCCGCCCGTGGGCGAGAGCTTCTGCTGCGTCACCGAATGGTCGGCGAGCTGCGAGCTGACCACGGTCGCGGTCGACGCCAGTGCGGAGGTGGTCGCCGCGTTCAGCGCGTACGGGCTTGCCGTGAGCGGCTGCCGCGGCGTCATTTCGGCATCCGCAGCCGCGGTGACACCCAGGAAGTACGGGACGTCGAACGGCAGGTTCAATGGCGTCACCGAGCCCAGCAGCACGTTGTAGATGCCGTTCTCGACGGTCACCGACTGCGTCTCGATGTAGATCGCCGTCCCGCCGGTCGGCGACGGGTAGAGCCGGAACACCATCTGCACCTGGGAATTGATGGGCGCGCCGCCGGGGTTGGTCAGGAAGCCCTGGTAGGTGATCTGGCGCGGGACCTGCGCCTGGACCAGGCCGCACGCCGCAGGCGATCAGGAGCACCAGAGCATGCCGGAAGATCTGCGTTGAGTCCCTTCGACTGAAAGTTCATGATGGTCTTCTCCTCGATCGCGAAAGCGTGTCCTGCTGCCTCAAGTGTCGTGCCCGCCACGGGTGTCGTCGCCTTCCCGTGCCGGGTCATCCGCGTCCCCTCCCGCGTCCGGGAGCCGGCGGCGCTCGGAAGTTCGCCACGCGGACGCCGCGCCCGGATCGACGCAGGAATCTGCCCGCGCAACGTAACCCGCCGGACCGGAATCCGCATCAGGGCGGCGCCCTGATTTTGGCATCGGGGAAACCCCCAGGCACCGCGGCGTTGGCGGGGCGACGAGAAGGAGGCGCGGCCTGTCCTGCGGCGGCCCGTTGCCGCGCGGGCCGTGGTTTCGGTGTGTTAGATTCGCCGGAGCGGTCGGGCCGGGGGGGCGCCGCGCCTCGAGCGGCACCCCGTGCCAGCGCCATGCCGACGGGGGCCCATACTCCATGAGCCACGCAGTGTCGAAGACCCGTCATTGTTCAGGCCGTGACGGCCGCGCCGGACTGGATCGTGGCCATTGCATTGCTCGGCCTGGTCGGCCTGATCGGCTGGGCCGACTACGCGAGCGGCTGGGAGCTGGACGCGTCGATGGCCTTTGCGCTGCCCATCGTCGTGGTCGTCTTCCGCTTCGATCGCGGCGCGGGATTCGCACTCGCCGTCCTCTGCGCGCTGGTCTGGTGGCTGGCGCGCATCGAGATCCATCCGTACCACACCGGGTGGGGATTCCCGCTGGCGCTGGCCGTCAGGTTCTTCTTCTTTTCCGCCGTCGCGGTCGCCGCGGCCGCCGTGAAGGCGCAATGGACGCTCGGCCAGCGTGCGCATCGAGATGCTCGAGCGCACGCAGCGTCTCGAGCGGGAAATCCTCCAGGCGAGCGAGCGCGAGCAGCAGCGCCTCGGGCACGAGCTGCACGACGGGCTGTGCCAGACGCTGGCCGGCATCGCGGCGCTGAGCTCGACGCTGGCGCGCCGGCTGTCGAAACGCTCCGACGCCGAAGCGAGCGCCGCCGCCGCCGAGATCACCCGGCTGATGAACGACGCCATCGGCGAGGCGCGCGACCTGGCGCGCGGCTGGCCCCATCGGCCTGCAGAACGCCGACCTACCCGAAGCGATCGAGGGTCTGGCGTTCTCCGTCCAGCACCGGTTTCGCGTCTCCTGCGCCGTCGATTGCGACGACGCCTTTCCACGGCTCGACGACGTGGTCGAGGCGCACCTGCTGCGCATTGCGCAGGAGGCCGTGAACAACGCCGTGACCCACGGCCGGGCGGACCGGCTCGCGATCCGCCTCAGCCGTACCGAGGGGGAAGGCCTGCTCGAAGTCAGCGACAACGGCGTTGGCATCCCCGACGATGCGCCGCAGGGTGACGGGATCGGTCTGCGCACGATGGCGTACCGTGCGCGGGTGATTGGCGGATCCCTCGCGGTCGGCCGGCATTCCCCGGGCGGCACGGCGATCGCGTGCGCCTTCCCGCTGCCGGTGCCGTCCGCCGGCCGCTGACGCCAGAACCATGTCCGCGACGAGCCGCAGCGCGCAGCCCCCGGCCGGGAAGACGGTTCTCATCGTCGACGACCACCCGATGCTGCGCCGGGGGCTGGCCGCGCTGATCGAATCCGAGCCAGGGCTCGGCGTCTGCGGCGAAGCCGCGAGCTGCACGGCCGCGCTCGCGGCCATCCGCCGGCACTCGCCCGACCTGGTCATCGTCGATCTCGCCCTCGAGGGCTCGGACGGCCTGGACCTGATCAAGGAGATGGCGGCGCGCCACCCGGGATTCCGGCGCTGGTGCTCTCGATGCACGACGAGGCGCTGTACGCCGAGCGCGCGCTGCGGGCCGGCGCCCGGGGCTACGTCACCGAGCAGGCAGCTCGACGACACGGTGCTGGTCGCGATCCGGCGCATGCTCGCCGGCGAGACCTACATGAGCGACAGGCTCACGGCGCGGCTCGCGTCCAAGAACGTCGGCGGGCGGACGCTGGAGACCGAATCCGCGCTCAACGCGCTGAGCGACCGCGAGCTGGAGGTGTTCCGGCTGATCGGCCAGGGCCGCGGCACGCGCCAGATCGCGGAAGCGCTCAACCTCAGCGTCAAGACCATCGAGTCGCACCGCGAGCACATCAAGCAGAAGCTGCGGCTCGCCTCGGCTACGGAGCTCGCCCACCGCGCCACCCAGTGGGTCGAGAGCGGTCATCCGGGCTGACGCGCGATCCGTCGCCGCTACGGGCGCGGCATGGGGCATTCCCCGATGCGACAAACAGGGCGCCGCCCCGATTCTCGCCGCTCCGCCGGCCCGGCATAGTGTCGATCCGGAACGCGGAACGCGGAACGAAGCGAGCGAGATGGCATCAGCCTTGGACGGCCAGGACTCCCGGCCGGCAGCGCCGGCGCGACGGCGCATCGTGGTCGTCGACGATCACCTCCTCGTGCGTCGCGGCTTGAGCGCGCTCATCGACGACGAGCCCGATATCGTCGTCTGCGCCGCCGCGGCCACGCACGACGAGGCACTCGCGGCGATCGCCGGCACGCAACCTGACCTGGTGATCGCCGATCTCTCGCTCGGAGACGACGACGGCCTGGTCCTGGTGCGCGACATCCGAGCGGCCCATGCGGACCTGCCGGTCCTCGTGCTGACCATCCACGACGGCCGGCCTGCGCCGAGCAGGCGTTTCGCGCCGGCGCCGGCGGCTACGTCAGCAAGCAGGAGATCGGCGAGGCGCTGCTCGACGCGATCCGCGCGGTGCTCGCCGGCGCGCGCTATGCGAGCCCGAAGATCGCGGCCGCACTCGCCGCGACCCGGACCGACCATCGCGGGCCGTCGGCGTAGCCGGCGCGCGAACGCCTCACCCGAGCGCGGAAGCCGAAGGGTGGGCCGGCTCGCCGGCAGGCGACCCGCACTTCTAGGCCTGCGCGCCGCCGAGCTGCCCGGCGAGCTCCACGCGCGGAGCGCACGCCCATCTTCTCGAACACGCGGGCGCGATGGACCTCGACGGTGCGCATGGCGATGTCGAGCTCGTCGGCGACCTGCTTGTTGAGCTTGCCCGCGAGGATGAGCTGCATGACCTCGCGCTCGCGCGGGGTCAGCGTCTCCAGGCGGGACGACAGCGACGCCCGGGACGCCTGCAGCTTGCGCCGCGACGCGTCGATCGCCAGCGCCTCGATCACCCGGTTCACCAGGTCGTTGTCGTTGAACGGCTTCTCGATGAAGTCGTAGGCGCCCTTCTTGATCGCCGCCACCGCCATCGGCACGTCGCCGTGGCCGGTGAGGAAGATCACCGGCAACGTCAGGCGGCGCGCCGTCAGCGCGTCGAACAGCTCGGGCCCGCTCATGCCGGGCATGCGGATGTCGAGCACCAGGCAGCCTTCCATGTCGTCCCGATAGTCGGCGAGGAACGCCTCCGCGCCGGGCCAGGCGGCGGCCTTGACCCCGCGCGACTCGAACAGCCACGACAGCGCGTCGCGGATCGCCTCGTCGTCGTCGACGATGTGCGCGACCGGTGCGGTCATGAATTGCACCAGCGGCAGCGTGAGGTTGAAGATCGTGCCGCCCGCGGGGTTCGCCTCGAACCACAGGCGGCCCTTGTGCAGCTCGGTGATCGAGCGGCAGATGTTGAGGCCCATGCCCATGCCCTCGTCCTTGGTGGTGAAGAACGGCACGAACAGCTTGCTCGGCGATCGTGGCGTCGATCCCGGGGCCGCGGTCGGCGACCCGCACCGCGACGTGGTCCCCGGCGGCCTCGCTGGAGACGCTGAGCACGCGCTCGGCGCCGGCGTCTCGCGCATCGCCTCGATGCCGTTGCGCGCGAGGTTGAAGATGACCTGCTCGATCATCACGCGGTCGGCCATCACCGGCGGCAGCGTCGCGGCGAGGCGCGTCTCCACCCGCACGCCGCGCCGGCGCGCGTCGGCTTCGAGCAGGGCGAGCGCATCGGCCAGCGGCTCGTTGACGTTGCACGGCTCGCGCCGCGGCTCGGTGCGCCGGACGAAGTCGTAGATGCGGCGGATGATCTCGCCGGCGCGCTGGGCCTGCCGGCCGATCTTGTGCGTCACCTGGATCAGCTCGTCGCGCGCGTACGATCCCGCCTCCAGCCGGTTCATGCAGCCGGTGTTGTAGCTGGCGATCGCCGACAGCGGCTGGTTGAGCTCGTGCGCGAGCGTGGACGCCATCTCCCCCATCGCCACCAGCCGCGAGGTGAACTGCAGCTTGTCCTGCTGCACGCGGTAGAGCTCCTCGGCGCGCTTGCGCTCGGTGATGTCGAGGACCGAGCCCATCCAGCCGGTCTGCCGCCCCTGCGCGTCGATCAGCGGCGATTCGTAGATCAGCGCATCGAAGCGCTCGCCGCTCTTGCGCACCAGCCGGACCTCGATTCCCTCGAACGCCTCGCTGCCGGCCAGGATGCCGTCGTGGACGCGGCGGATTTCCTCCTGCGCTCTCCGGTGCCCAGTACGGCATCGGCGGCGCGCGCCCGACGAGCTCCTCCTCGGTCCAGCCCACCATCCGGCAGAACGCCGGGTTGACGTAGGTGATCCGTCCGGTGAGGTCGCGCGCCCGCAGTCCGGTGATCACCGAGTCCTCCATCGCCTCGCGGAACGCGTGCTCCTCGCGCAGCGCGACCTCGGCTGCGTAGCGCCGCTGGACGTGGCGGCGCAGCGCCCACAGGCTCAACAGGACCCCGGAGGTCAGGGCGACGATGGTGATGGCGAGCGTGTTGCGCAGCAGGTTCGTGCCCGCCCGGTACGCGGTGGCCTGCAGCAGCAGCCCCCGGCCCGGCGGATCGAACGCGAGCGCATACGACATGCCGGCGCCGCTGCCCTGCGCCCGGGACGTCGCCGCGAGCACGCCGCCGGTGTGGTCGACCACCCGGAGCTGGTACTTCTGCGCGAACCACCAGGGCACGGCGTCGCGCAGCAGCGCCTTGAGCGACACGACGCCCACCATCATGTTCCGGAGCCCGTCGTTGCCGAGCTGCGGGACGTGCAGCTCGACGTGGTAGTCGTCGTTGACCACCGGGTAGCGGCAGGCTGAACACCGGCTTGCCCAGCGACCGCGCGAACCCGAACGTCTCGCGGGAGGGAATCGTTCCCGCGGACTCGCCCACGGCGAATTCACCGATGCCCGGGGGAATCGGCCGCGACGACCGCCGGCGCGGCGTCGTACCAGATGACCTGGATCGAGCCAGGGGTGGTTGCGCATCAGCAGGGCGACGCTCCCGCCCATGCCCTCCGGGGTCACGCGACCCTCCGCCGCGTCGCGCCCGAGCTCCTCGAGCAGGTCCTGAACGTTGCCCAGGTGGAAGCGCAGGTCCTGCTCGGCCCACAGGACGTCGCTGATCACCTGCGCCCGCTGGTCCTCGATTTCGTTGCGGTGCAGCACCCAGAGCAGCGCCCCCACCGCGGGAAAGACGAGAAACAGCGCGACGCCCGCGATCGCCCAGTACCACCCGGGCGTGGCGGGCGCCGGCTGCGATCGGGGTCTTCCGGTCGGGTCGGGCACGGGATATCCTGAAAAGATGGATACAATGGTACCCGCGGCGCCAAGCGGGCAGCGTGCCTGCGCGGGTTGCGGGTTTCCACGATTCCGCAGCTGCCGGCTTTCCCCGAAAATCCATCGGGGTCAATCGGAGCGTCGATTCCGAACGGGCCGTCAAAGAGGATCCGGATCAACTGGAGGGCAACATCATGAAACTTCGTCATCTGCTCGTGGGCCTCGTGGCCGCCGGCTTCGCCGTCGTCGCGACACGCCGCGCCGATCGTCATCAAGTTCAGCCACGTCGTGGCGGACAAGACGCCCAAGGGCCAAGCCGCGCTCAAGTTCAAGGAGCTGGCGGAGAAGAAGCTGCCGGGCAAGGTCGAGGTCCAGGTCTTCCCGAGCTCGCAGCTCTTCGGCGACGCCAAGGAGCTCGAGGCGCTGCTGCTCGGGCGACGTGCAGTTCATCGCGCCGTCGCTGTCCAAGTTCGACCGCTACACCAAGAAGCTGCAGGTCTACGACCTGCCGTTCATGTTCGCCAATCCGGAGGCGCTCGACAAGTTCCAGGACGGCCCCGAGGGCCAGGCGCTGCTCAATTCGATGACCAAGCAGGGCCTCAAGGGGCTGGCCTACTGGCACAACGGCATGAAGCAGCTGTCGTCGGACAAGGATCAGCTGAAGGTTCCCGCGGACGTCAAGGGGCTCAAGTTCCGGATCCAGGCCTCCGACGTGCTCGAGGCGCAGTTCCGCGCGGTCGGCGCCAACCCGCAGAAGATGGCCTTCAGCGAGGTCTACCAGGCGCTGCAGACCGGCGTGGTCGACGGCCAGGAGAACACCTGGTCCAACATCTATTCGCAGAAGTTCTTCGAAGTCCAGAAGACCATCGCCGAGACCAACCACGGCGTGATCGACTACATGGTCGTCACCAACGCCAAGTGGTGGGACGGGCTGCCGGCGGACATCCGCGCCGGGCTGGCCGAGGCGATGAAGGAAGCGACCGTGTACGGAAACGGCCTGGCGAGCGACTTCAACAAGCGCGACCGCAAGCTGATCGAAGAGGCCGGCAAGGCGAAGATCCAGACGCTCACGCCCGCCGATCTCGAGCTCTGGAAGAAGGCGATGGCGCCGGTGTGGAAGAAGTTCGAGCCGGGCATCGGCGCGGACCTGATCGCGGCCGCGCAGAAAGCCAGCAAGTAGTCCCCCGCGACGCGACGGCCGGGACCGCCCGTGAAGCTGGATTTCTTCAACCGGCTGGAGGAGGGCTTCATCGCCCTCATCCTCGCCACCATGACGATGATCACGTTCACGCAGGTGGTCGCGCGCTACGTCTTCAACTACAGCTTCGTCTGGGCGCTGGAGACGAACACCTTCCTGTTCGGCGGGCTCATCTTCTTCGGCATGGCCTACGGCGTGCGCGTCGGCACGCACATCGGCGTGGACGCGCTGGTCAAGATCATGAGCCCGCGCTCGGCGCGGATCGCCGGCGCCGCTCGCGGCGGCGCTGTGCGTCGTCTACTCGGTCATCATGTTCTACGCGGGCTGGGTGTACGTGAGCAAGATGTACGAGATCGGGATCGAGGCGCAGGACCTGCCGATCCCGCAGTGGGTGCCGCGGCTGGTCCTGCCCATCGGCTTCGGCCTGCTGATCCTGCGCTACGGGGCGACGTTCTACCGCATCGTGGCCGGCAAGGAGGCCGGGCTGCATCTGGCCGACGAGGCGGCGGAAGCGCTGAAGCTGAAGGACGAAGTGCTGCCCGGTGACGGGCAGGGGGGCGACGGGAAATGACCACCGCCATCCTGTTCGTCATGCTGTTCGTGTTCATGCTGCTCGGCATGCCGATCGCGATCGCGCTCGGTCTGTCGTCGGTGCTGACGATCCTGTTCTTCGGCCAGGACTCGCTGGCGTCGCTGGGGCTCAAGCTCTACGAGACCTCCGAGCACTTCACGCTGCTGGCGATCCCGTTCTTCATCCTGTCCGGTGCGTTCATGACGACCGGCGGCGTGGCCAAGCGCATGATCCGCTTCGCGATCGCGTGCATCGGGCACCTGCGCGGCGGGCTGGCGATGGCGTCGGTGCTGGCGTGCATGCTGTTCGCGGCGGTGTCGGGCTCGTCGCCCGCGACCGTCGTGGCGGTGGGCTCGATCGTGATCGCGGGCATGGTCAAGGCCGGCTACACGCAGGGGTTCGCCGCCGGCGTGATCTGCAACGCCGGCACGCTCGGCATCCTGATCCCGCCCTCGATCGTGATGGTGGTCTACGGCGCCGCCACCGAGACGTCGGTGGGCAAGCTGTTCATGGCCGGCGTCATCCCCGGCATCCTGCTCGGCGTGATGCTGATGGTCGCGATCTACGTCCGGGCGCGCATGCTCGACCTGCCGCGCCAGCCGAAGGCGTCGATCGGCGAGATCCTGCAGGCGGCGCGCGATTCCATCTGGGGCCTGCTGCTGCTGGTCATCATCCTCGGCGGGATCTACGGCGGCATCTTCACGCCGACGGAAGCGGCGGGCGTGGCGGCGGTGTACGCGTTCTTCGTCGCGGTGTTCGTCTATCGCGACATCGGGATGGCGAAGGTGCCGCACGTGCTGGTCGACGCCGCGCGGGTCACGGTGATGCTGATGTTCATCGTCGCCAACGCGCTGCTGTTCGCGCACGTGCTCACGACCGAGCGCATCCCGCAGGCGATCACCGAGCAGATCGTCTCCTGGGGCATGGCGCCGTGGCAGTTCCTGATCGTCGTCAACATCCTGCTGCTGATCGCGGGGAATTTCATGGAGCCGACCGGGATCATCCTGATCCTGGCGCCGATCCTGTTCCCGATCGCCACCGAGCTCGGCATCGATCCGGTGCACCTGGGCATCATCATGGTGGTGAACCTCGAGATCGGCATGGTGACCCCGCCGGTGGGCCTCAACCTGTTCGTGACCGCCGGCATCACCGGCATGTCGATCCTGCAGGTGGTGCGCGCCGCGCTGCCGTGGCTGAGCGTGCTGGTGGTGTTCCTGGTGATCATCACCTACGTGCCGAAGATCACGATGTTCCTGCCGGACCTGCTGTTCTGAGCCGCGCCTGATCGACGTTCCCCCTCGGGGCGCGCCCCCGGGGGGACGCGCGCCGCCGTGTGCACCCGGCGATGATGCCTCGCCCAAATCCGAAACCATGACTGGACGCGCCACACCGGGCGGACGGTTGGCGCTCGCGCACCGCGGCGCGCCGCGGCCGCGCCGCGGCGTCACGTGGGCCCGGCTGCTCCTGCCGGCGCTGGTGCCGTGGCTGCTCGCGGCCTGCGATTCCGGCGGCGGGTCGCGCGCGACGCCCGTGGTCATCAAGTTCAGCCACGTCGTCGCCGCCGACACGCCCAAGGGCAAGGCCGCGGAGTTCTTCAAGCGGCGCGCCGAGGCGCTGACCGGCGGGCGCGTAAGGGTCGAGGTGTACCCGAACGGCACGCTCTACAAGGACAAGGACGAGCTGGAGGCGCTGCAGCTGGGCGCCGTGCAGATGCTCGCCCCGTCGCTGTCCAAGTTCGGCCCGCTGGGCGTGGCCGAGTTCGAGGTGTTCGACCTTCCCTACCTGTTCGAGAACTACGACGACCTGCACAAGGTGACGGAGGGGCCCGTCGGCGCCCGGCTGCTGGCGAAGCTCGAGCCGCGCGGGATCAAGGGGCTCGCCTACTGGGACAACGGCTTCAAGGTGATGAGCTCCAACAAGCCGATCGCCCGGCCGGAGGACTTCAGCGGCCAGAAGATCCGGATCCAGCCGTCGCGGGTGCTCGACGCGCAGATGCGCGCGCTGGGCGCGATCCCGCAGGTGATGGGCTTCTCCGACGTCGCGCGGGCGCTGCAGACGGGCATCGTCGACGGCGCCGAGAATCCCCCGTCGAACCTGTACACGCAGGACATGCACGAGGTGCAGCGTTACGTCGTCGTCTCCAACCACGGCTATCTGGGCTACGCGGTGATCGTCAACGCGAAGTTCTGGGACGAGCTGCCCGCGGACATCCGTGCCGAACTGGAGACCGCGATGGCGGAGGCGACACGGTACTCGAACGCCATCGCCAAGGAGGAGAACGACCGGGCGCTCGCCGCGGTCGCGGCCGCGGGCGACACCGAGATCATCACGCTCGGACCGGCGGAGAAGCGGGCGTGGAAGAAGGCGCTGCTGGGGGTCCACGACGGCGTCGCCGCGCGGGTGGGCCGCGAGCTGCTCGAATCGATCTACAAGGAGACCGGATTCGACCGCTCGAAGCTCTGACCCGCGGCGACGGCGCGCGCGTTTGATGGTATTTTCAGGGGGCGAGCCGGGCCCCGCGCGCCCGGCGGGAGCGCCCGGGCGGTCCCGACATCCGGCGCCATACGAGAGGACATCCATGAACCAACTCGATTTCACCGGCCGCACCGCGGTCGTCACGGGAGGCGCGGCCGGCATCGGCTTCGCCATCGCGCAACGGCTCGCCGGCAGCGGCGCGAGGGTCGCGCTGTGGGACCGCGACGCCGGCGCGCTGGCCAAGGCGCAGGCGGCGCTGGGCGGCGGCACCGTCGTGCACGCGCTCGACGTCGCCGACGCCGCCGCGGTGGCGCGCGCAGCCGCGGCGACGGAGGAGGCGCTCGGCCGCGTCGACGTGCTGGTCTGCTCCGCCGGCATCGCCGGGCCCAACCACACGACCTGGGAATACCCGCTCGACGCGTGGCGGCAGGTGATCGACGTCAACCTCAACGGCGTCTTCTACTGCAACCGCGCGCTGGTGCCGGCGATGCAGAAGAACGACTACGGCCGCATCGTCAACATCGCGTCGATCGCCGGCAAGGAGGGAAATCCGACCGCGTCGGCGTACAGCGCGTCGAAGGCCGGCGTGATCGGCCTCACCAAGTCGCTGGGCAAGGAACTCGCGAAGACCGGCATCCGCGTCAACTGCGTGACGCCCGCGGCGGTGCGCACGGCGATCTTCGACCAGATCTCGCAGCAGCACATCGACTTCATGCTCTCGAAGATCCCGATGGCTCGCTTCGGCGGCGTCGACGAGATCGCCGCGATGGTCTGCTGGCTCGCGAGCGAGGATTGCTCGTTCTCGACCGGCGCGGTGTTCGATCTCTCGGGCGGCCGCGCGACGTACTCGACGTGTGAAAAATGGGGTCAGGTCCAATTTCGGCGAGCCGAAATTGGACCTGACCCCATTTTTCCGGGCTGCACGCCGGTATTACGGGTTCACGGCGAGCATGATCTTGCCGATGTGCGCGCTCGACTCCATCAGCGCGTGCGCCGCGGCGGCCTCGGCCAGCGGAAAGACGCGGTGGATGACCGGGCGGATCTCGCCGCGCGCGAACAGGGGCCACACCTTCTCGCGCAGCGACCGGGCGATCTCCGCCTTGCGCGCGACCGGGCTCGCCCGCAGCGTCGAGCCGGTGATCGTCAGCCGCCGGACCATGACGTGGCGCCAGTCGACCTCGGCGCGGCCCCCCTGCATGAAGCCGATGAACACCATCCGGCCGTCGGTGGCGAGGCACTTCAGGTTCCGGGCGATGTAGTCGCCGCCGACCATGTCGAGCACGAGGTCCACGCCTCGCTTGTCCGTGATCCGGGCGACCTCCGCGACGAAGTCCTGCGTCCGGTAGTTGATCGCGTGGTCGGCGCCGATGCCGCGGCAGAACTCGGCCTTGTCGTCGCTGCCCACCGTGGTGATCACGCGGGCGCCGAAGCGTTTCGCGAGCTGGATCGCGGTGAGGCCGATGCCGCTCGACCCGCCGTGGATCAGCGCGGTTTCGCCCGCCTTGAGCCCGCCGCGGTCGAACACGTTGTTCCAGACGGTGAAATAGTTCTCAGGGAGGCTCGCCGCCTCGAGTTCGTCGAGCGGTGCGGGAATCGGCAGGCAGAACGACGCCGGCGTCGTGCAGTACTCCGCGTACCCGCCGCCGGGCGTCAGCGCGCAGACGTGGTCGCCGATCTTCCACGCGGTGACGCCCTCGCCGCAGGCGACGACGGTGCCGGCCACTTCGAGCCCGATGACCGGGGAGGCATCGGGCGGCGGCGGATACGCGCCGGCGCGCTGCAGGCAATCGGGTCGGTTCACGCCGGCGTGGCTGACGCAGATCAGCACCTCGCCGGCCTGCGGCGCCGGCACGGGTCCTTCGGTCAGGGCGAGGACGTCGGGCGGCCCCGGCTCGCGGGCGGCGATGTAGCGCATCGTGGCGGGAATCGGCATGGCGGTCTCCAGTGGATCGGGCGCGGGTGGTCGTCGAAAATGGGGTCAGATACGTAATATGGCGCGTGGTCACCGCCGGAGTCATGCTGACACCCGCCGCGCCATATTACGTATCTGACCCCATTTTCGATGGCCGCGATCGCCCCGGGTTTCGCTGCGCTCAACACAGGGCTACGAAATGTCGGTGGCAGGGCGGCGGTGGGGATCAATAGATGACGCGCACGTGCTCGGGATCGAGCCATTCTGCCAGGCCGGCGAGCAGCGGCTCGTCGAGCGTGACCCGCCAGTCTTCGGAGAGCTCGAGCTCTCCGGCGAGACCGCCGTTGCGGTACTCGACGACGATCGGGCAGGGCCCGTTGCGGTAGGGCGCGAGCAGCTCGTACAGGCGGTCGGCCGCGGCATTGCCGTTGCAGGCGAGGCGCAGCCCCTTCGCGCGGCGCTTGCGGATCGAGGCGAGGTCGTGAATGCTCTCGGCAATCACGCGCAGTCCCTGGACCTGCCCGTCGTCGGTGGTCCGCGGCTGGACCTTCACCTCGGCGATCACCAGCCGGTCCTCGCGCAGCAGCGCGCGCGCGGCGTCGTAGGCCTCGTTGTAGACAAGGATCTCGACGGACCCCGCGCCGTCGTCGAGGGTGACGAACGCCATCTTGCCGCGCCGGCCCGTCTGCGTCCGCTGCGCGGTGACGATGCCGGCGATCAGCGCGCTCTCGCGCCGCGGCTGCAGGCTCGCGAGCGACTGGCGGACGATCTGCGAGAGTTCCGCCGCGTAGCTTGCGTACGGATGTCCGGACAGGTAGAACCCGAGCGCCGTCTTCTCGTGCGCGAGCCGCTCGGCGTCGGTCCACTCGCGCGCCGCGACCAGCGCGAGCCCCGCCGCCTGCTGCTCCTCGCCGAACAGCGACACCTGCGCGGCCGCCGCCTCGGCGCGCTCCGCCTCGGCCAGCGCGATCCCGACCGACGCGAACAGCGCCGCGCGCCGCGCGTCGACGGCGTCGAACGCGCCGGCGCGGATCAGCGCCTCGACCGCGCGCCGGTTGACCGTGCGCTTGTCGACGCGGCGGCAGAAGTCGAACAGGTCGCGGAACGCGCCACCCTGCGCGCGGGCGGCGACGATCGCCTCGATCGCCTGCCCGCCGGTGCCCTTGACCGCGCCCAGCCCGAAGCGGATCCGCTTCGCGTCGATCGGCTCGAAGCGGTAGTTCGACGCGTTGACGTCGGGCGGCAGGATCGAGAGCCCCAGCGCCAGCGCGTCGTCGCGCAACTGCCGGACCTTGTCGGTGTCGTCCATCATCAGCGACAGGTTCGCCGCCATGAACGCGGCCGGGTGATGCGCCTTGAAGTAGGCGGTCTGGTAGGCGATCAGCGCATAGCCGGCGGCGTGCGACTTGTTGAAGCCGTAGCCGGCGAACTTCTCCATCAGGTCGAACAGCTGCGTGGCCTTGGCCTCGGTGAGGCCGTTCGCGCAGGCGCCGGCGACGAAGCTGTCGCGCTGCTGCGCCATCTCCTCGGTCTTCTTCTTGCCCATCGCGCGGCGCAGCAGGTCGGCCCCGCCCAGCGTGTAGCCGCCGATCACCTGCGCGATCTGCATCACCTGTTCCTGGTACACCATGACGCCGTAGGTCGGCCCGAGGATCGGCTCGAGGCGCGGGTCGAGGTAGTCGACGCGCTCGCGCCCCGACTTGCGCGCGCTGTAGTCCGGGATCAGCTCCATCGGCCCCGGTCGATACAGCGCGACCAGCGCGATGACGTCCTCGAAGCGGTCGGCGGCGCGTCCTTCAGGAGCTCGCGCATGCCGCGCGATTCGAACTGGAACACCGCGGTCGTGTTGCCGGTGCGCAGCACGTCGTAGGCGCCCTGGTCGTCGAGCGGCAGCGTCTCGAGCGTCAGCGTGCTGGCGGGATCGAGCCGGCGCACGTAGCGCAGCGTCCAGTCCAGTATCGTCAGCGTGGTGAGGCCCAGGAAGTCGAACTTGACCAGGCCGACCGCCTCGACGTCGTCCTTGTCGAACTGCGGATGATCGCGTCGGAGCCGGGCTGCACGTAGAGCGGGCAGAAGTCGGTGAGCTTGCCCGGCGCGATCAGCACGCCGCCCGCGTGCATGCCGACGTTGCGCGTCAGGCCCTCGAGCTCCTCGGCCAGCGCGAGCAGCTCGCCGACCTCGACCTCGTCGTGCGCGCGCTGCTCGAGCAGCGGCTCGGCCTCGCGGGCGTAGATGACGTTGGGCTCGCGCTCGGGCCCCGGGCGCTTCAGCGTCACCGTCTTGCCCGGCTGGAACGGGATCAGCTTGGCGATGCCGTCGCACTGCGAGTAGGGCATGTCGAGCACGCGGCCGACGTCGCGCACCGCGGCCCTCGCGGCCAGCGTGCCGAAGGTCGCGATCTGCGACACCGAGTCGGCGCCGTACTTCCCCTTCACGTAGTCGATGACGCGGTCGCGGCCGTCCTGGCAGAAGTCGATGTCGAAGTCGGGCATCGACACGCGCTCGGGATTGAGGAAGCGCTCGAACAGCAGCATGTAGCGCAGCGGGTCGAGGTCGGTGATGCCCAGCGCGTACGCGACCAGCGAGCCCGCGCCCGAGCCGCGGCCCGGCCCGACCGGGACGCCGTTCGCCTTCGCCCAGTTGATGAAGTCGGCGACGATCAGGAAGTAGCCGGCGAAGCCCATCTGCACGATCGTGGCCGCCTCGAACTCGAGCCGGGCGGCGTACTCCGGCCGCCTGGCGTCGCGCACCGCAGGATCGGGATACAGCGTCGCCAGGCGGCGCTCGAGCCCGGCGGCCGTCTGCGCGCGCAGGTGCGCGTCGATGCCCACGCCTTCGGGGGTCGGGTAGTCGGGGAGGTAGTTCGTGCCCAGCGGGATGGTCAGGCTGCAGCGCTGCGCGATCGCGACGAGTTGGCGATCGCCTCGGGCAGGTCGTGGAACGCCGCGGCCATCTCCGAGCGCGACTTGAAGTACTGGTCGGTCGTGTAGCGCCGCGGCCGGCGCGGATCGGCGAGCACGTAGCCCTCGGCGATGCACACCCGCGCCTCGTGCGCGCGGAAGTCCCCGCGGCGCAGGAACTGCACCGGGTGCGTGGCGACGACCGGCAGGCCGGCGTCGCCGGCGATGCGCACCGTGGCCGCGACCAGCGCGTCGTCGTCCGGCCAGCCCGCACGCTGCACTTCGAGGTAGTAGCGGTCGGGAAACAGCGCCGCCCATTCGAGCGCCGCCCTGGCCGCGCCGGCGGCGTTGCCCTGCACCAGCGCGCAGCCGACCTCGCCCTCGCGCGCGCCGGACAACGCGATGAGCCCGTCGGTGCCCTCGGCGAACCACTCGCGCTTGAGCTCCGCGTGCCCGCGGTGCTGGTTGCCGCGGTAGCCGCGCGACAGCCAGTCCGAAAGCCGAAGGTAGCCCGCGCGCGACTGTGCGAGCAGCAGCATCCGGAACGGCTGGTCGCGCTCGCTGTCGTGCGTCACCCTGACGTCGCAGCCGAAGATCGGCTTCACGCCGACCCGCCGCGCGGCCTTGTAGAACTTGATCAGGCCGAAGGCGTTGGCGAGATCGGTCAGCGCCAGCGCCGGCATCGCGTCGGCGGCCGCCGACGCCACGGCATCGTCGATGCGCACGGTGCCGTCCGCGATCGAGTACTCGCTGTGCAGGCGCAGGTGGACGAAGGGCGTTTCGGTCATGGGCGGGGTCGCGGGATGCTAGAATTTTACCCCCTTCGCCAGATTGACTTCGGGCCGCCATTCCCATCGTGAGCGCAACGCCAACGCCGGTTTCGCACCGCCGCATCCCGCGCGCCGCCGCCGCGCTCGCCGTCGCGCTGCTGCTCGCGCTCGGCGGCTGCGCGACGACGCCCGGCGGCGGGCCGGGAGGCACCGCGCCGGCGGCGCTTCCGCCGGACGTCGAGCCGCCACCGCCCGCCGTGAATCTCGCGGGCTTCCCGCTGCCCTATCGCCAGGGCTACGCCGACGGCTGCGCCAGTGCCGGCGGCGGCGAGCGCAAGGACGCGGCGCGCTTTGCCGCGGACGGCAACTACCGTACCGGCTGGCACGACGGACGGGCGATTTGCACAAAGAAATAGTGCCGCCGCGTGGCGGCGCGGGCACGATGCGGCCCTTGCGCACGCAGCGCCTGACGCTGCGCGGGCACGACCACCAGGTGCTGACCTGGGGCAACCCGGCGGCGCCGAAGCTGTTCCTGCTGCACGGCTGGATGGACGTGGGCGCGTCCTTCCAGTTCCTGGTCGACGCGCTGGCGCAGGACTGGTACGCGATCGCCCCGGACCTGCGCGGCTTCGGCGGCAGCGAGTGGCAGGCGCAGGGCTATTGGTATCCGGACTACCTCGCCGATCTCGAGGCGCTGCTCGACGCGCTCGCGCCGGACGAGCCGGCGAGCCTCGTCGGCCACAGCCTCGGCGGCAACGTCGTGATGCACTACGCCGGCATCCGGCCGGAACGCGTGCGCGCCGTCGTGTCGCTCGACGGCTTCGGCATCCCCGCGGAAGCGCCGGAGAAGGCGCCGGCGAAATACCGGCGCTGGCTGGACGCGCTGGCCGCGCCCGAGCCGTTCCAGCCCTATGCCAGTCTCGCCGCCGTGGCCGACCGGCTGCAGCGCAACAACCCGCGGCTGGCGCGCGAGCGGGCGCTGTTCCTGGCGGCGCACTGGGCGGCGTCGCTTCCCGACGGCAGTGCGCGCCTGAGCTCGGATCCGCGCCACCGGCTGCCGTTTCCGACCGTCTACCGGATGGACGAGGTGTACGCGATCTGGCGCGAGATCACGGCACCGGTGCTGTGGGTCGCCGCGCTCGAATCGACGATCCTGCGCTGGCTCGACCCGCATCCCGGTGACGAGGCGGCGAGCGACGTCGTCGCCGTCGTCGGGCAGCGGCTCGCGCAGGTGCCGCACGGACGCCTCGTCACCGTCGCCGATGCGGGCCACATGCTCCACCACGACCGGCCGGAGGCGGTGGCGGCGGCAATCGAGCCCTTCCTCGAGGCGGCCGGCGCCCGCGGCTGATCCGCCGGGCGCCACCGCGCGCTCGCGCGCGACGCATCCCGATCTCCGATTGGACCGATCCGCCGTGCCGACACGCTTCGCGATCCGTTCCCGCCGCGGCGCCTATGTGGCGCTGGCGGTGCTCACGCTGATCTGGGGCAACAACTGGCTGGTGATGAAGCTCGCGCTGCGCCACGCCGACCCCGTCTCCTACAACATCCACCGCACGCTGGTCGCGATCGCGGTGCTCTTCGGCGTGCTGCTCTGGCAGCGGCGGCGGCTGCTGCCGGAATCGTGGCTGGCGGTGCTGGTCACCGGCATCTTCCAGACGACCATGAATTTCGGCTCGACGACGATGGCGCTGGCCGAGGGCGGCGCGGGGCGAACGTCGGTCCTCGTGTTCACGATGCCGTTCTGGACCATCCTGATCGCATGGCCGGTGCTGCACGAGCGCCTGCGCGGCGCGCAATGGCTGGCGGTCGGCTTCGCCTTCGCCGGCCTGACGCTGGTCGTGGAGCCGTGGAACTGGCAGGGCGCGCTCGCGCCGAAGCTGTGGGCGGTGCTGTCTGGCTTCGGCTGGGCGGCGGGAACGGTCTCGATCAAGTATTTCCAGCGCGACCGGAGCTACGACATGCTGAACTTCATGGCCTGGCAGATGGTGCTCGGCATCGTGCCGCTGCTGCTGGTCCCTCTCGCGTACCCGGTGACGCCGACCGACTGGGGCGCCTCCTACGCGCTGTTGCTGCTGTTCACGGGCGCTGTGTCGACCGCGATGGGCTTCGTGCTGTGGATCGCGGTCCTGCGCCACCTGACGGCGGGCGCCGCGACGATCAATATGCTGGCGATCCCGGTGATTGCGCTGGTGACGTCGATGGCCGTCTTCGGCGAGAGGTTGTCCGGGCAGGAGTGGATCGGCATCGCCTGCATTGGCGCCGGTCTGGCGGTGATCTCGGCGCTGGCCTACGCCGCTGGCCGTCGCGGCGAGGTGCCGGTCACCACGCCGACGCCGGTAGAGGGCGGGTAGGCGGCTCGCTCGTCCATTCGGGTCATTCGCCGATCTGCGGTCAGTGTCGATTCGCTCACGGGAATTTCGATGCACCGCACAGTCCCGGGCGTGGCGGGTGTCGGCGGGCGCGGGCGCCTGTGCTGCCCCGACACGCCTGGCGGCACCGAAGCCCGCGCCCGCCGACACCCGCCACGCCCCGCCCGCCACCGTCAACGCGACGTTCGCCATCGCCCGACCCGGTAGAATGGCGGCGCCGGCGTCCCCGCCGGCGATTTTTCGCCATTTCCCATGACGTCGTCCGCGCCGCCCGATCTCGCCACGCTCGCCATCGACCGCGGCCTCGCGCCGGTCCGGCACCGCCGCCGGCGGCGCTGGGCGTGGCTTGCGACCCTGGCCGTGATCGCCGCCGCTGCGGCCGGCTGGTACGCGCTGCAGCCCCATCCGGCCGTCGTGCAGACGACGCCGATCGTCACCACCTATCCCGCGCAGCAATACGTGGTGCTGAACGCGACCGGCTACGTCGTCGCGCAGCGCAAGGCGGCGATCGCGTCGAAGGCGACCGGCCGGCTCGAATGGCTGGGTGTGGCCGAAGGCTCGCGGGTGAAGGCCGGCGAGATCATCGCCCGCATCGACAATCGCGACGTGGTTGCGCAGGAGGCGAGCGCACAGGCGTCGGTGCGCGCGGCGCGCGCGGCGGTCGACCAGGCGCAGGCGGAGCTGCGCGACGCGCAGACGCAGCAGCAGCGCAACGAGGAGCTGCTGGCGAAGGGCTTCGTCTCGCCGGCCTCCATCGATACCGCCCGGCTGCGCACCGACCGCGCCGCGGCGGGGGTCGCCAGCGCGCGGGCGGCGGTCGCCGTGGCGGAGGCCAACGCCCGCAACGCGCAGATCGCCGTCGACTTCACGCTGATCCGGGCGCCGTTCGACGGCGTCATCCTGTCCAAGAGCGCCAACGTCGGCGACCTGGTGACGCCGTTCTCGTCGGCGGTCGACTCCAAGGGGGCGGTGGTGACGATGGCCGACATGAGCACGCTCGAGGTCGAGGCCGACGTGTCCGAATCGAGCCTCTCGAAGATCGCGGTGGGGCAGCCCTGCGAGATCACGCTCGACGCGCTGCCCGACGACCGGTTCGCGGGCCGCATCGGCCGGATCGTGCCCACCGTCGACCGCGCCAAGGCGACGGTGATGACCAAGGTGCGGTTCGACCGGATCGATCCGCGCGTGCTGCCGGAGATGAGCGCCAAGGTGTCGTTCCTGTCGCGCGAGGTCACGCCCGAGGAGGAGAAGCCGCTGACGGCGGTCAATGCCGGCGCGCTCGCGCCGCGCGCCGGAAGGACGGTGGTGTTCGTCGTGCGCGACGGCGCCGCGGTCGAGGTTCCGGTCACGCCCGGCGTGCGCATCGGCGAGCTCGCGGCGATCACGGGCGCCGTCCGGCCCGGCGAGAAGGCAGTGCTGAAGCCGGCGCCGGATCTCGCCGCCGGCGCCCCGGTGAAGGCCGCACCCAAATGACGCGGGCGACCGCGCCCGGGTCCGCCGGCGGGCGCGGTCTCGCGCGCTGCCGATGAGCGCCACCGCCGCCGGCGCGGCGCCCGCCGGTTCCGCGCCGCCGCCGCTGGTGGTGATCCGCCGGCTGTCGAAGTTCTACGTCCGCGGCGAGCAGATCATCCCGGTGCTGGTCGACATCGATCTCGACATCGCGGCGGGCGAATACATCGCGCTGATGGGGCCCTCCGGCTCGGGCAAGTCGACGCTGCTCAACCTGATCGCCGGCATCGACAAGCCGAGCGCCGGCGAGATCCGGGTCGCCGGCGTCGACATCGCGCAGCTGCGCGAGACCGAGCTCGCCGCCTGGCGCGCGGCGCACGTCGGATTCATCTTCCAGTTCTACAACCTGATGCCGGTGCTCTCCGCGTTCGACAACGTGGAGCTGCCGCTGCTGCTCACCTCGCTGTCGCGTCGCGAACGGCGCGAGCGCGTCGAGACGGCGCTGGCGCTGGTCGGCCTCACCGACCGCAGGACCCATCTTCCGAACGAGCTCTCGGGCGGCCAGCAGCAGCGCGTGGCGATCGCCCGCGCGCTGATCTCGGACCCGACGATCATCGTCGCCGACGAGCCGACGGGCGACCTCGACCGCACGACGGCCGAGGAGATCCTGGGGCTGCTCGACCGTCTGAACCGCGAGCTCGGCAAGACCATCGTGATGGTGACGCACGACCCGAAGGCGGCGGAGAAGGCGCACCGCGTCGCCCATCTCGAGAAGGGCGTGCTCGCCGACTGACCGTTGCCGGCGGCTATGCCGTCAGGCTTTCTTCGGCGGATCGTCCTTCGCCGGCGGCGACGCGGCGGAATCGCCAGGGCGCGGCCTGCCGGCGTCGAGCATGTCCTCGTCGAGCGCGAGCTCGAGGTCGAGCGTCGGCACACGCCTCGTCCCGGCGGCAGCGCCGGCGGGGCCCGTCGCCGGCGCGGCGGGCGCGGGGCGCGGCGGTGCCGCCGCGGGAAACCGCGGCGCCGCGCGCGCCGCAGCGCCGTCGCCGGCAACGGCATCCGCGAGCTGCCGCAGGAAGAGGATGTCCTCGTAGGCGGCGAGCGAGAAGCCGGCTCGGCGCCCGTCGCGATTCTCGTGCAGCAGGTGGTCGAGAAATTCGCGGCACTCCGGCCTGCCCCAGGTCGTGCCCAGCTGCTCGATCAGGTGCGGGAACGCCTCGAGCCCGCGGTCGTCCCGCCCCTCGAGCCGGTACCCGTCCCAGGACGGCGTCTGCGCGTTGAACTGCGCGTGGAAGCGCTCCGCGAGCTCGCGGAACTCGGCCTCGCGGCCCTGGCCGTGATACAGGTCGAGCAGCATCAGCCACGCCGCCGGCAGCGAGCGTGGGCTGGTGCTGATGTGCTCGGCCAGGACGCCGATCGCACGATCCGGACGATTGAACGCGAGATAGACACCCGCCTCTTCGGTGACGTGCGAAAGCTCGGACACGTCAACGGTCGTCGGGGTGCCCGGGGTGGTGACCTGGGGCCCGGTCCGCGCCGCCGCGACCGGTGGCGGCGCCACGGAGCGCGCCGGCGGCGCCGTCGCGGCCGGCGGCGCCTGCGGCTGGGTCCGGCCCGGCGGTGCCGCGTCGATCCGCCATTGGCCGGCGGGCGTGGCGGCACGGCGCCGCCGGTACGACAGGAACGCGGCGATCAGCGCCGCCAGGACGACGACGGCCAGCAGCAGCGGCCAGCCTTCGCTCCACCAGCGGCCCAGCATCGCCTGCGGGCTGGTCTTCGCCGCGTTTTCCGCGGCCACCCGCGCGGCCTGCGCCGCCTGCAGCGCGTCGGCGGCACGCATTTCCTGCTGCATCCGGTCGACCATCGCGGTCAACTCGACCACGCGTTGCTGCAGGGCGGCCGCTTCGGCGTCGAGCGCCGCGGTCGCGTCGGACGCCGGCGTGGGGGCGCCCGGGGCGCGCGCGCCGGGCGCCGGCGTTGCTGCCGCGCCCTTGCCGGGCGTGCCGGCGCGTCGGCTCGGCGTTGGAGACGGTGAGCCGGGGCCTCGCGGCCGGCGCGCTCGCCGCGGTTTGCGCCGCCGGCCTTGCCGATGATCTGCCCGATCGCGGCGCGGTGGCCGGGGCCGTCGGGCGCGCGCGCGGCGCAGCCGTGGTCGAGCGCCGGCGCACGGGAGCGCGTGCCGGCGGCGCGGCGGCCGCGGCGTAGCGGCGGTGCCGGCGTCGCGCGCGGCCACGCTGCCGGTCGCGCCGCCTGCGCCCGTGGCCGGACGCGCGGCCGGCGCCAGCGGCGCCGTCGTCGCGCCGGACGACGCGACGGCGTCGCGCGCCACCGGCGTATCGATCGGCGGCGGGTCCATCAGCAGCACGTATTCGCGGCGCACGACGCTCTCGCAGCCGGCCTGCAGCGTGAGCTTCAGCAGCGGATCGGTGACGGTGCGCGGCGATGCGATGACGATCCGCGCGCCGGAACGCGTGCGCTCCACCGCGATCCGCGCCTCGCGCACTTCGGGGATGCCGTCGTTGCTGCCGCGTGCGGTGGCCAGCTTCACGCATTCGCCGGCGAGATCCTCGGGCGTGCCGGCGATGACCGGCACGACGATCCGCAGCGAGTCCCCGAACGCGGACTGCTGCGCGATCTCGCCCAGGCCGAACGCCTGCGCCGAGCCCGCGAGCACGGCAAGTGCGGCGACCAGCAGGCGCGACGCCGCCGATCGCCGGCGACGAGGGCACGGCGCGGATCGGCGGCGGGATTGCGCGACGGGCGGCACCAGGATTCTGGTCATTCTTGTTGAGCGTGGCCGACGGCATCCGCCGACAATCGAAACAGTGTAGCAGGAACCATGCCGCGCCGGCCCCGGGCGCGGCCATCGGTTAGACTCCCGCTTCGACTACCTTCCGTGCCTTGCCGCGGCGGCCGCCGCCCGGCGCCAATCGCCCCGTGTTCCTGCCCTCGCTCGTCGTCAAGAATGCGTTCCGGCACACGCTGCGCACGACGCTGACCGTCGTCGGCATCGTCGTCGCCATCACCGCGTTCGGCCTGCTGCGCACCATCGTCGACGCCTGGTACGCCGGCGCCAATGCGAGCTCCAGCGCCCGGCTGGTGACGCGCAGCGCGGTCTCGCTGGTGTTCCCGCTGCCGCTCACCTACGCGCCCAGGCTGCGGCAGGTGCCCGGCGTCGCGGCGGTGACCTGGGCGAACTGGTTCGGCGGCGTCTACGTCAGCGAGCGCAACTTCTTCCCGCAGTTCGCGATCGACGCGCCGAGCTATCTCGAGGTGTATCCGGAGATCGTCCTGGCGGCGGACGAGACGAAGGCGTTCCTGGCCGACCGCAAGGGCGCGATCGCCGGGCGCAAGCTGGCCGACAAGTTCGGCTGGAAGGTGGGCGACCAGATCCCGCTGCGCGGCACCATCTACGCCGGGACCTGGAACTTCACGCTGCGCGGCATCTACGACGGCGCGGACGCCACCACCGACACGTCGACGATGTTCTTCCACTGGGCGCTGCTGAACGAGACCATCAAGCGCATCTATCCGCGGCGCGGCGACCAGACGGGCGTGTTCATCGAGGAGCTCGCCGACCCCCAGCAGGCCGCCGAAGTCTCGCAGGCGATCGACGCGACGTTCCGGAATTCGCTGGCCGAGACGCGGACCGAGACCGAGAAGGCGTTCCAGCTGGGCTTCGTGGCGATGGCGGATACCATCCTGGTCGCGATCCAGGCGGTGAGCTTCGTCGTCATCGTCATCATCATGGCGGTGATGGCGAACACCATGGCGATGACCGCGCGCGAGCGCAGCGCCGAGTACGCGACGCTGAAGACGCTCGGCTTCGGCGGCGGGTTCGTCGCGGCCCTGATCTTCGCCGAGTCGATCGCCATCGCGCTCGTCGGCGGCCTGCTCGGCATCGCGCTGACGTTCCCGCTCACCGAGGCCTTCGCCGCCACCGTGGGGTCGTTCTTCCCGGCGGTCGCGGTGGGTGCGGACACCGTCGCGCTGCAGTTCGCCGCCGCGCTGGCGGTCGGGCTGGTCGCCGCGTCGCTGCCGGCGTGGCGGATGGCGCGAACGCGGATCGTGGACGGCGCTTGCGCGCAGTCGCCTGAGCGATCAACGGCCACTCATGCTGCCCGTGTCCTACATCGCCCGCAACCTGGTCGCGCGCAAGCTGACGACGGCGCTGACCGCCGGCGGCATGGCGCTGGTGGTGTACGTCTTCGCGACGGTGCTGATGCTGGCGGCCGGGCTGGAGCGCACGCTGGTCACCACCGGGCAGGAGGACAACGTCGTCGTGATCCGGCGCGCGGCGCAGACCGAGGTCCAGAGCGGCATCGACCGGCGCCAGGCCGGCATCGTCGAGAGCCTGCCCGACATCGCCATCGGGCAGGACGGGCGCAGGCTGGTCTCGAAGGAGCCGGTGGTGCTGATCAACCTGGACAAGCGCGACACCGGCAAGCCCGCCAACGTCGTGATCCGCGGCGTGACCGCGGCCGGGCTCGCGCTGCGCCCGCAGGTCCGGCTCGCCGAAGGGCGGATGTTCCGCGCGGGAACCTCGGAGATCATCGTCGGCCGCGCCGTCGAGCACGGATTCCGGGGAACCGGCATCGGCGAGACGCTGCGCTTCGCCTCCCGCGACTGGACCGTGGTCGGCGTGTTCGACGCCGGGCGCACCGGGTTCGACTCCGAGATCTGGGGCGACGCCGAGCAGATGCTGCAGGCGTTCCGGCGCCTCGGATTCTCGTCGCTGATCTTCAGGCTGGCGGACAGCGCGCGCTTCGACGCGGTCAAGGCCGAGATCGAATCGGATCCGCGACTCACGCTCGAGGCCAAGCGCGAGATGCGGTTCTACGCCGACCAGTCGGAACAGTTGTCGCGCTTCATCAGCTATCTCGGCACGACGATCTCGATCATCTTCTCCATCGGCGCGATCATCGGCGCGATGATCACGATGTACGCGAGTGTCGCCGCGCGCACCGCCGAGATCGGGACGCTGCGCGCGCTGGGGTTCCCCCGTGCGGCGATCCTCGGCGCGTTCCTGACCGAGGCGCTGCTGCTCGGGCTGGTCGGCGGCGTGGTCGGGCTCACCGCGGCGGCGTTCATGCAGGCGCTGTCGATCTCGACGACCAACTTCCAGACCTTCGCCGAGCTCGCGTTCAGCTTCACGCTGACGCCGAGGATCGTGTGGATGTCGCTCGCCTTCGCGCTGGCGATGGGCTTCGTCGGCGGGTTCCTGCCGGCCGCGCGCGCGGCGCGGATGAAGATCGTCGACGCGCTGCGCGCCGCGTAACCGCGAAACCGCGTAGCCAGGGTTGAGCGCAGCGAAACCCGGGTGGACGCGGCAATGGCCCCGATTGCCCCGGGTTTTGCCGCGCTCAACCCCGGCTACGGAATGGCGAACTTCGGCTCAGTCCTCGTGCTCCCCCGGGACGACGTCGACGTTGTCGATCAGGCGCGTGTTCCCGAGGCCTGCGGCGCCGAGCACGATCAGCAGGTTCGGATGGTCGAAGCCCTCCGGATGCGGGATGCGCAGTCCGAGACCGTGGCGGATCGCGACGTAATCGACCTTCCAGCCGCGCTGCGCGAGCTCGGCCCGGGCGGACACCTCGAGGTTGGCGTAGTCGTGGCGCCCGCGGGCGATCTCGTCGGCGACCCCGCGCAGGATCCGGTAGAGGTTCGGCGCCTCGGCGCGCTCGGCCGGCGTGAGGTAGTTGTTGCGTGACGACAGCGCGAGCCCGTCGGGCGCGCGGATGGTCTCGGCGGGAACGATCCGGATCGGCATGTTGAACTGCTGGACCATGCCGCGGACGATCTTGAGCTGCTGCCGGTCCTTCTTGCCGAACACGGCAGCGTCGGGCTGGACCAGGTTGAAGAGCTTGAGCACGACGGTGCACACGCCGTGGAAGAAGCCGGGCCGCGACGCGCCCTCGAGCTCCTCGGCCAGCGGCGGCGGGTGCACGCGGTAGACCTGCGGGGTCGGGTACATCTCCTGCTCCAGCGGCGCGAACAGCACGTCCACGCCGATGCGCTCGAGCCCGGCCTTGTCGGCGTCGATCGTCCTGGGGTAGCGGTCGAAGTCCTCGTTCGGGCCGAACTGGAGGCGGTTGACGAAGATGCTGGCGACCACCGCGTCGCCGTGCGCGCGCGCGATCTCCATCAGCGACAGGTGACCCTGGTGCAGGTTTCCCATCGTCGGCACGAAGGCGACGCGGCTGGCGCCGTTGAGTCGCTCCGAGAGTTCCGCTGCGGTTCTGGCGATTTCCATGCTCGTTTCCGGTCGGCGGTGAGGTCGGGATGCCGCGCGGCGCGCAGCGGGTGGGGACGCGGACGCCCGCCTTGTACGTCCAGGCCGGACCGGCGCGGAAAAGTCCGGACGCCGTCGAGGTGACCGGGCCGTGCGGCCTCAGAAGCAGTGCTCGGGACCGGGAAACGAACCGTCCTTCACCGCCGCCACGTACGCCGCCAGCGCCGCCTCGACGCCGTCCTGCCCGGCCATGAAGTTGCGCACGAAGCGGGCGGGCCGGCCCGGCTGGATGCCGAGCGCATCGTACATCACCAGCACCTGCCCCGAACAGTGCGGGCCCGCCCCGATGCCGATGACCGGCACCGGCACCGCGCGCGTCAGCGCGTCGCCGACGGCCTGCGGCACGCATTCGACCAGAAGCAGCGCCGCCCCCGCGGCGACGAGCGCCTGCGCGTCGGCGAGCAGCGCCTCGGCGGCGTCCGCGGTCTTGCCCTGCACCCGGTAGCCGCCGAGCGTGTTGACCGATTGCGGCTGCAGCCCGATGTGGCTGCACACCGGCACCCCGCGCGCGACCAGGAACTCGACCGTCGGCGCGGCCCAGGCGCCGCCCTCCAGCTTGACCATCTGCGCCCCGGCCTGCAGCGCCGCGACGGCCGACCCGTACGCCTGCGCCGGGCTCTGCTGGTAGCTGCCGAAGGGCAGGTCGGCGACGATCAGCGGCCGCGCGCAGCCGGCGGCCACGCAGCGCGTGTGGTAGAGCACGTCGGCGAGCGTCACCGGCAGCGTCGTCGGGTGCCCCTGGATCACCATGCCGAGCGAGTCGCCGATGAGCAGCATGTCGACGCCCGCGCGCTCGGCGAGCGCGGCGAAGCTCGCGTCGTACGCGGTCAGCATTGCGATCTTCGCGCCCTCGCGCGCCATCGTGGCCAGCGCGGGCACGGTCAGTCGCGCGGGCCGCGGCGCCGCGGTGGCGGGGGTGTAGGGTGCCATGTCGGTTCCTCGCGTTACGCCGTCTGGCCGAGGTTGAAGAATTCGCGCCGGCCGCGCATCGATCCGATCCGGGCCAGCAGCAGCGAAAGGTGCTCGGCGTTGGCGACGAAGTTCAGCCGCTCGCTGTTGACGATCAGCAGCGGCGCCTCCTCGTAGCCGTAGAAATACCGGCTGTACGCGTCGGCGAGCCGGGCAAGGTAGTGCGGCGAGATCGTCCGCTCGTACTCGACCCCGCGCTCCCTGACGCGGTCGACCAGCGTCTCGACCGGCGCCTGCAGGTAGATCACGAGGTCCGGCACCGGCGCCTCGGGCCGCAGCTCCGCATATACCTTCCCGTAGAGCCGGAACTCGGCGTCGGAGAGGTTGAGGCGGGCGAACAGCGGGTCCTTGTCGAACAGGAAGTCGCCGACGGTCGCCCGCCGGAACATGTCGAGCTGGCCGACGCCGCGCAGCTGATCGAGTCGCTGGAACAGGAAGTTGAGCTGCGTGGGCAGTGCGTAGCGCGCCATGTCCTCGTAGAAGCGCGCGAGGAATGGATTGTCCTCGGGGCGCTCGAGCAGCGCATCACCGCCGATGCGCGCGGCGATCTGCCGCGCGAGGCTCGTCTTCCCGGCGCCGATCGGCCCCTCGACGACGATGTAGCGGCACTTCTCGAGATCCATGCTGGCGGGCCGCTGGTGCACTAGAGTACGTGGGTACGGGTCCTGGCGATGCGCTGGCCGCGAACGGCCCCGAGGAAGCGCCGGGCGAGCCCGCGCCCGGGGATCGTCGCCGCCGGCGCGAGGTCGACGAGCGGACGCAGCACGAAGGCGCGCTCGTGCATTCGCGGGTGCGGCAGCGTGAGCCCGGGAAGCCGGATGCGGCGGTGTCCGTATAGTAGCAAATCGAGATCGAGCGTCCGCGGCGCGTTGCGTTGCGGCGCGTCGTCGCGGCGCCGGCGCCGGCGCCGCTCGATCGCGTGCAGCGCCGCGAGCAGCGCCCGCGGCGCGCGCGTGGTGCGCAGCGCGGCGACCGCGTTGACGTAATCGGGCTGCGGCGTGTCGCAGCCGACCGGGGCGCTCGCGTAGCTGGGCGAGACCCCGACCAGGCGCACGCGCGGCAGCCGGGCGATTGCGCGCACTGCCTGGGCGAGCTGGCGGTGCGGGTGGGCGAGATTGCTGCCCAGACCGACATAGGCGAGCGCCGCGCTCACCCGGGCGCCGGCCCGGCGTCCGGCGGCGTCTCGTCGCCGTCGGCGCGCTTTCTGCCGCGGCCGCGGGAGCGGCGCTTCTTCTTCGGGCCCTCGTCCGGCCGGAGCATCGACTCGCGCTCGCCGGAACCGGCCGCGGCGAAGCGCTCCCACCAGTCGGCGAGGCCCGCCAGCTCGCCTTCGAACTCGCCGCTGGCGCAGCGCAGCGCGAGGAAGTCCCACGCGGCGCGGTAGCGCGGGTGCTCCAGCAGGCGGAACGGCCGCTGCCCGGAGCGCTGCACGAAGCGCGGCTGCAGTGCCCAGACCTCCTTGATCGTCGCCTCGAACCGGCGCGGGATCGCGATCTGCTTCGCCTGCCGCTCGAGCACCTTGTCCATCGCCTCGAACAGCGCCGGGATCGGCTTGTCGCCGCGCGCGGTGGCCGCGTTCCAGGTCGCCAGGACCTCGTGCCACAGCAGCGTCGCGAACAGGAAGGCGGGCGAGACGCCGCGATCCTCGCGCACGCGCGCGTCGGTGTTGGCGAGCGCCAGGTCGATGAAGCGCTGTCCGAGAGGCTGCTCGAGGACGACGTCGAGCAGCGGCAGCAGTCCGTGCGACAGCCCGTGCATGCGCAGGCTCCTGACGGTCTCCACCGCGTGCCCGGACAGGAGCAGTTTCTGCATCTCGTCGAACAGGCGCGCCGGCGGCACGTTCGCCATCAGCGACGCGAGCTTCGGAATCGGCGCGGCCGTCTTGGCCTCGATCGCGACGCCGAGCTTGGCGGCCAGCCGCACCGCGCGCAGCATGCGCACCGGATCCTCCCGGTAGCGCGTCGTCGGCGGTCCGATCAGCTTCAGCCGCCGTGCCCGGATGTCGGCCACGCCTCCGACGAAGTCCCAGACCTCCTCGGTCGCCGGGTCGAAGTACAGCGCGTTGATGGTGAAATCGCGGCGCGCCGCGTCCTCGGCCTGCGTGCCGTAGACATTGTCGGAGAGCAGGCGGCCGTGCTCGTCGGTGGTGTCGTCGCCGGTCTGCGCGGCGCGGAACGTCGCGACCTCGATGACCTCGGCGCCGGCGTGCACGTGGACCAGCCGGAACCGGCGGCCGATCAGGAACGCGCGGCGGAACAGCGGCTTGACCTCTTCCGGGAGGGCGTCGGTCGCGAGATCGAAGTCCTTGGGCTCGATGCCGAGCAGCAGGTCGCGCACCGCGCCGCCGACGATGAACGCCTTGAAGCCGGCCTCCTGCAGCCGGCGCGTGACCTGCAACGCGCCGCGGCTGATCATGGTCTGCCGGACCGGGTGATCCTGGCGACCGTAGACCCTGGGCGTCCCGGCGGCCTTGCCCTTTCCGGGCAGCCAGCGGGCGAAAAGTCGGCGGATCATCGGGAGGACGCGGCGGAAACGACGGCCGGGGCGGGAGCGAAAACCAACAGGGCGAAACCGGTAGGGGCTGCGGCGGCCGCGACGGAGAGCGGGAAAGGTGCCCGCAAGGACCCGGTTCGGGCGCTCGACGGGCGCGGCCGGATCATAGCACGCGCTTGGGCATCGCTTCGGCGCGCAGGGCACCCGGCGGCAGGCCTTCGAGCGTCCACGGCCCGACCGCCCAGCGGACGAGGCGCAGCGTCGGCAGGCCGACCGCCGCCGTCATCCGCCGCAGCTGGCGATTCCTGCCCTCGCGCAGCGCGACCTCCAGCCAGCTCGTCGGAATCGCGCGGCGGACGCGGATCGGCGGCTGCCGCGGCCACAGTCCCGCCGGCTCGGCGATCGCGGCGACGCGCGCCGGCGCGGTGACGAAATCGCCGAGCGCGACGCCGGCGGCGAGCGCGGCCAGCTGTTCCGGCGTCGGCACGCCCTCGACCTGGACCCGATAGACCTTCTCCTGCTTGTGCCGCGGATCGGCGATCCGCGCCTGCAGCGCACCGTCGGCGGTCAGCACGACCAGGCCCTCGCTGTCGGCGTCGAGCCGGCCCGCGGGATAGACCCCGGGCACGCGCACGAAATCCGCGAGCGTCGGCCGGCCGCTGCCGTCGGCGGAGAACTGGCAGAGGACCCCGTAGGGCTTGTTGAACAGGATGACGCCGGGGTCGCCGCCGGGCCGCGGAGACGCGCGCCGCCGGGCGCGCGGACGCCGCGGCGTGGCAGGGACCGTCGAAAACGGGGATAATCTGGAAGCCGCAGCACCCATAGTTTGACCCCCCGCAAAGCGCACACCGTCCAGGCCGTGGAGAATCGTGCCGGAATCCGGCCGTTCGCGGCTACCATCCATGGAGAGTTCGATGCCCAGCTATCAACACGTCAAGGTCCCGGCAGGAGGCCAGAAGATCACCGTCAAGCCGGATTTTAGCCTCTCGGTTCCCGACCAGCCGATCATTCCCTACATCGAGGGCGACGGCACGGGCCTCGACATCACCCCGGTGATGATCAAGGTCGTCGACGCGGCGGTGGCGAAGGCCTACGGCGGCAAGCGCAAGATCCACTGGATGGAGATCTACGCCGGCGAGAAGTCGACCAAGGTCTACGGGCCCGACGTGTGGCTGCCGGAGGAGACGCTCGAAATCCTGCGCGACTACGTGGTCTCGATCAAGGGGCCGCTGACCACGCCGGTCGGCGGCGGCATCCGCTCGCTCAACGTCGCGCTGCGCCAGCAGCTCGACCTCTACGTCTGCCTGCGGCCGGTGCGCTGGTTCAAGGGCGTGCCCTCGCCGGTCAAGGAGCCGGAGAAGACCGACATGGTGATCTTCCGCGAGAACGCCGAGGACATCTACGCCGGCATCGAGTGGCCCGCCGAGAGCGACCAGGCGAAGAAGCTGATCGACTTCCTGATCAACGAGATGGGGGTCAAGAAGATCCGATTCCCGGCGACCTCCGGCATCGGCATCAAGCCGGTTTCGCGCGACGGCACGTACCGCCTCGTGCGCAAGGCGCTCCAGTACACGATCGACAACGACAAGCCCTCGATGACGCTGGTGCACAAGGGCAACATCCAGAAGTACACCGAGGGCGCGTTCCGGGACTGGGGCTACGAGCTCGCGCAGAAGGAGTTCGGCGCCCAGCCGCTCGACGGCGGGCCGTGGATGACGGTCAAGAACCCGAAGACGGGCGGCAACATCGTCATCAAGGACGTGATTTGCGACGCCTTCCTGCAGCAGATCCTGCTGCGCCCGGCGGAGTACAGCGTGATCGCGACGCTCAACCTCAACGGCGACTACATCTCCGACGCGCTCGCCGCACAGGTCGGCGGCATCGGCATCGCGCCCGGCGCGAACCTGTCGGACTCGGTGGCGATGTTCGAGGCCACGCACGGCACGGCGCCCAAGTACGCCGGCAAGGACTACGTCAACCCTGGCTCCGAGATCCTGTCGGCGGAGATGATGCTCGTGCACATGGGCTGGAAGGAGGCCGCGGCGCTGATCGTCTCGAGCCTGGAGAAGTCGATCGCCGACAAGGTCGTCACCTACGATTTCGCCCGGTTGATGCCCGGCGCGACGCAGGTCTCGTGCTCCGGCTTCGGCAAGGCGATGATCGAGCGGATGTAGCGCACCGCGGCGCCGGCCGCGCCGCCGGGGGTTTGGCAAAGAAAAGAGCCCGCCGGTTGGCGGGCTCTTCGTCGATGGCAGGTCCGGGCCGGCCGCGCCTTGTCGGCGGCGGCCGGCGCCGGGAGTGCCCGGCGTCAGGCCGCCTGGATGTTGGAGGCCTGCTTGCCTTTCGGGCCCTGGGTCACCTCGAAGCTGACTTTCTGGCCTTCTTTCAATGTCTTGAACCCCGGCATGTTGATTGCCGAGAAGTGCGCGAACAGATCCTCGCCGCCGCCGTCCGGGGTGATGAACCCGAAGCCCTTCGCATCATTGAACCACTTGACCGTGCCGGTTGCCATAGTGCTACGTCCTTACAGAATGAACGGGATGTTGTCGTTTGGACTGCAAGGACTACCTGCGGCAGACGCAAGCGGCAGAGCGCGGGCGGACCGAAACAGCAGACACTTTGGATCCAAACACGGGTTTTTTACGCGTCGGGATGGGCGGCGTCAACCCTGCCCCGGATATTTCTGCCGGCCCCTTGATAAATCTGTTGCAATCATCAAACATAAGTCGCTCGACCCCGTCACTTCCCAGCGGAACATGGCAAACCAGCAGCATGACGGCAGTATCCTCGAGGCCGAGAAAACCCGGCTCAAGCCGCCGCCGCTGTACAAGGTTCTGTTGCTGAATGACGACTACACGCCGATGGACTTTGTGGTTGTCGTGTTGCAGACTGTGTTCGCCATGAGCAGGGAGAAGGCGACCCTCGTGATGCTGCAGGTGCATCGGGAGGGGATGGGGGTGTGCGGCACCTACACCCGCGAAGTGGCGACGGCGAAGGTGGGGCAGGTGATCGACATCGCCCGCAAGCACCAGCACCCGTTGCAGTGCACGATGGAGGAGGTCTGAGCGTTATGGCCTGCAGGACCCGTGAATGCCGCACCCCGCGGCGTGACGGATGTGGCCTCGAGGGGCAGAGACGATGATTGCGCAGGAACTGGAAGTTTCCCTCCACATGGCTTTTGTCGAGGCCAGGCAGAAGCAGCACGAGTTCATCACCGTCGAGCACCTGCTGCTTGCGATGCTGGACAATCCGTCGGCGGCGGAGGTGCTGAAGGCCTGCGGCGTCGACCTCGAGGAGCTGCGCGGAATCCTCACCGATTTCATCAGCGAGCACACCCCGCGCCTGTCGCCGCATTCGGATTCCGACACCCAGCCCACGCAGGGCTTCCAGCGGGTGATCCAGCGCGCGATCCTGCACGTGCAGTCGTCGGGCAAGAAGGAGGTCACCGGCGCCAACGTGCTGGTCGCGATCTTCGGCGAGAAGGAGTCGCACGCCGTCTACTTCCTCAACCAGCGCGGCGTGACGCGCCTGGACGTCGTCAACTACATCGCGCACGGCATCGGCAAGGGCGCGCAGCCGAAGCCGGACAAGGGCGACGCCAAGGAGGAGGCGGAGGGCGGGAGCGAGAGCCAGGGAGCGCTCGACGCGTACACGATCAACCTCAACCAGATGGCCAGGGCCGGCAAGACCGACCCGCTGATCGGCCGGGCGCTCGAGCTCGAGCGCGTGATCCAGGTGCTGTGCCGGCGCCGCAAGAACAACCCGCTGCTCGTGGGCGAGGCCGGCGTGGGCAAGACCGCGATCGCGGAAGGGCTCGCCCGCCGCATCACCGAGCGCGAGGTGCCGGAGCTGCTGCACGACTACCAGGTCTACTCGCTCGACATGGGCGCGCTGCTGGCGGGGACCAAGTACCGCGGCGATTTCGAGCAGCGGCTCAAGGCGGTGTTGAAGCAGCTTGCCGACAATCCGAACTCGATCCTGTTCATCGACGAGATCCACACCATCATCGGCGCCGGCGCGGCCTCCGGCGGGACGCTCGACGCCTCGAACCTGCTCAAGCCCGCGCTGTCCACCGGCGCGCTGAAGTGCATCGGCGCGACGACCTACAACGAGTACCGGCAGATCTTCGAGAAGGATCACGCGCTCTCGCGGCGGTTCCAGAAGGTCGACGTGCCGGAGCCGTCGATCGCCGAGACCGTCGAGATCCTCAAGGGGCTGAAGACGCGCTTCGAGAAGCACCACGGCGTCAAGTACTCGCCGGCGGCGCTCACCACCGCCGCCGAGCTGTCGGCGCGCTTCATCAACGACCGGCATCTTCCCGACAAGGCGATCGACGTGATCGACGAGGCCGGCGCCGCGCAGAAGATCCTGCCGAAGTCGAAGCAGAAGAAGGTCATCAACAAGGGCGAGATCGAGGAGATCGTCGCCAAGATCGCGCGCATCCCGGCGAAGAACGTGTCCTCCGACGACCGCAACGCGCTGAAGACGCTCGACCGCGACCTGAGGAACGTCGTGTTCGGGCAGGCGCAGGCAATCGACGCGCTCACCGCGGCGATCCGCATGGCGCGCTCGGGTCTCGGCAATCCGCGCAAGCCGATCGGCAACTTCCTGTTCAGCGGTCCCACCGGCGTGGGCAAGACCGAGGTCGCGCGCCAGCTCGCCTACTGCCTCGGCGTCGAGCTGATCCGCTTCGACATGTCCGAGTACATGGAGCGGCACGCGGTGTCGCGGCTGATCGGCGCGCCGCCGGGTTACATCGGCTTCGACCAGGGCGGGCAGCTCACCGAGGCGGTCACCAAGCACCCGTACAGCGTGCTGCTGATGGACGAGATCGAGAAGGCGCACCCGGACATCTTCAACATCCTGCTGCAGGTGATGGACCACGGCACGCTGACCGACAACAACGGCCGCAAGGCGGATTTCCGCAACGTGACGATCATCATGACGACCAACGCCGGCGCCGACGCGCTGGCCAAGGGAACGATGGGCTTCACCAACGCCAAGGAGACGCGGCGACGAGATGGCCGAGATCAAGCGGCTGTTCACGCCCGAGTTCCGCAACCGGCTGGACGCGGTGATCTCGTTCGCGGCGCTCGACCACGAAGTGATCATGATGGTCGTCGACAAGTTCCTGCTCGAGCTCGAGAACCAGCTCCACGAGAAGAAGGTCGAGGCGTCGTTCGCGCCGGCGCTGAAGGCCTTCCTCGCGCGCAAGGGCTTCGACCCGCAGATGGGCGCGCGGCCGATGGCCCGGCTGATCCAGGACACCATCCGCAAGGCACTGGCCGACGAGCTGCTGTTCGGCCGGCTGGTCGGCGGCGGCAAGGTGACGATCGACATCGGCCCGGACGACGCGATCAAGCTGGTGTTCGAGGAGAAGACAGAGCCGGAGCCGGTCGCCTGAACGGCCCCCCGGGGAACGCGCAAACGGCGCCTGCGGGCGCCGTTTGCGTTGATCGGCGCGAGCCCCGGAAGGTCCCTTTGCAGCGCTGCCCGTACCCGCCGGCGCAGGGAACGCGGCGGCCCCTTGTCGCGATGCAGCATCCGACTGGGCGAATTTATTCCCCGCTCTCGACCGCCATGATAACTTCATGATTTAAGTGAGATGTTTTGCTTATTGCGCCGCAGTATTCCCCTTGTCATCGCGCGGCAACTTTGGTACTGTTGCGACACCACGAACGGTTACAGCCAACCTCGGCGACGACCGGATTCAGGGCCTGGGTAGCGTTCACACCCCATCCATGCCCGCCAGACCGGCGAGCGATCCTCGCCGGTCCGTGCAGCGGTGCCTCGGCGACTGGGTTCGCCGGCCGCACCGCAACGCGGCAGTTCGCCCACGCCGGTAGAAGCGTGCGGCGGGTCCGCTGACCAAGGTTCCGGTCAGTCGTCGTCGACGGGGACGAGGGCAGGCGCCGGATTGGCCATTACGCACACGATGGGAGCAACCGATGAACTACGATCTCGAAGCAGCACGGCTGAAGAAGGACTGGGCGGAGAATCCGCGGTGGAAGGGCATTGCCCGCAAGTACTCGGCGGAGGACGTCGTGCGCCTGCGCGGATCGCTGCACGTCGAGCACACGCTCGCCCGCCGCGGCGCGGAAAAGCTCTGGAAGCTGATCAACGAGGAGCCGTTCGTGAACTCGCTCGGCGCGATGACCGGCAACCAGGCGATGCAGCAGGTGAAGGCCGGCCTCAAGGCGATCTACCTGTCCGGCTGGCAGGTCGCCGCCGACGCCAACATCGCCGGCGAGATGTACCCGGACCAGTCGCTGTACCCGGTGAACTCGGTGCCGGAGGTCGTGCGGCGGATCAACCGGACCTTCACGCGCGCCGACCAGATCCAGCACATGGAAGGCAGTGACGACATCGACTACTTCGCGCCCATCGTCGCCGATGCCGAGGCCGGCTTCGGCGGCGTGCTGAACGCGTTCGAGCTGATGAAGGCGATGATCGAGGCGGGTGCGGCCGGCGTCCACTTCGAGGACCAGCTCGCGTCGGTGAAGAAGTGCGGGCACATGGGCGGCAAGGTGCTGGTGCCGACGCGCGAAGCGGTCGACAAGCTGGTCGCCGCGCGGCTCGCTGCCGACTGCATGGGCGTGCCGACGATCGTTCTCGCGCGCACCGACGCCGAGGCGGCCGACCTGCTGACCTCCGACGTCGACCCCATCGACAAGCAGTTCTGCACCGGCGAGCGCACGGTCGAGGGCTTCTACAAGACCCGCAACGGCATCGACCAGGCGGTCGCGCGCGGGCTTGCCTACGCGCCGTACGCGGACCTGATCTGGTGCGAGACCGGCCGGCCCGACCTCGAGTTCGCGCAGGACTTTGCCGCGGCGATCCACGCCAAGTTCCCGGGCAAGATGCTCGCGTACAACTGCTCGCCGTCGTTCAACTGGAAGAAGAACCTCGACGACGACACCGTCGCCGAGTTCCAGCGCGAGCTGGGCGCGATGGGCTACAAGTTCCAGTTCATCACGCTGGCCGGGTTCCACAGCCTCAACTACTCGATGTTCAACCTGGCCCACGGCTACGCGCACAACCACATGACCGCGTTCGTCGAGCTGCAGGAAGCCGAGTTCGCGGCGATGAGCAAGGGCTTCACCGCGATCAAGCACCAGCGCGAGGTCGGCACCGGCTACTTCGACGCGGTCACGACCACGGTGCAGGGCGCGCAGGCGTCGACCACGGCGCTGGCCCACTCGACCGAGGACGAGCAGTTCTTCGAGAAGCCGAAGGAGGAGCTGCACGTCATCAACGGCTGATCGATTCGCCATCGCCGGACGCCGGGCCGCGTTTCCCAGCGGGAGCGCGGCCCGTTTCCGTTGAGGCACCGGCCTTGCGCCGGGCGCGGGGGTGAGCATCGACCGGGAGCCCGCGCGCCGGGCCCGTGGCCGCGGCCCTTCGGCGCGGCTGTTCTTCGCGCTCGTCCCCGACGCCGCGGCGCGCGATGCGCTCGCGGTGCTGGCGCAGGACGTCGCGCAGGCCGTCGGCGGCCGGGCGTCGCGCGCGCAGACCCTGCACGTCACGCTGGCCTTCCTCGGCAACGTGCCGCTGGCGCAGCTCGACGCGCTGCAGGCGATCGGCGCGCACGCGGCCGCCGCTGCCGCGCCGTTCGTGCTGACGCTCGACGCTCTCGGTGCGTTCCGCGCGGCGGGCGTCGCCTGGGCCGGGACCGAAGCGGTGCCGGCGGCCCTCGAGCAGGTCTTCGCGGCGCTGCGCGAGCTGCTTGACGCCGGCGGCCTGCCGACCGAGCGCCGGGCATTCCATCCGCACGTGACGCTCGCCCGCCGCTGTGCGCGCCCGCTGCCGCGGCGCGGCATGGCGCCGGTCGCCTGGCCGGTCGACGCCCTGGTGCTGATGGCGTCGGACACGCTGCCGGAGGGCCCGCGCTATCGGCGCCTCGCGTCGTGGCCACTGGCCGGCGCCACGTCGTTGCCGTAGAGTTCCCGTCCAGCGACCACCGCCGTCACCGGCCTCGCCGTACTCGAACCCCGCCGTGCTCGAACCCTCCGCGCTCACGACCTTTCTGTTCACCGACATCGAAGGCAGCACCCGGCTGTGGGAGCAGGAGCCCGAGCGGATGCGGCCGGCGCTGGCGCGGCACGACGCGATCGCGCGAGCCGCCGTCGAGGCCCACGGCGGGACCGTCGTGAAGACGACCGGCGACGGGATCCACGCCGTCTTCGAAGATCCGCTCGGCGGCGTCCTCGCGACGCTGCAGCTGCAGCAGCGCGCTCGCGGATCCCGCGGCCACCGGCGGCGTCCCCCTGCGCGTGCGCTGCGGCCTGCACCTCGGTGCGGTCGAACGGCGCGACGACGACTACTTCGGCACGCCGGTCAACCGCACGGCGCGCATCATGGCGACCGCGCACGGCGGGCAGGTGCTGGTGTCGCAGGCGGTTGCGGACGTGGTCGGGAATCGCCTGCCCGCCGGCATCGCGCTGCGCGACCTCGGCACCGTCCGCCTGCGCGACCTCGCGCGCCCGGAGCGCGTCTACCAGGTCACGCACCCGGCGCTGCGCCAGGATTTTCCGGCGCTGCGCTCGCTCGAGGCCACGCCGAACAACCTGCCGCAGCAGGTGACGTCGTTCGTCGGCCGCGAGCGCGAGCTCGAAGAGGTCAAGGCGCTGCTGGCGAAGACGCGGCTGCTCACGCTGCTCGGCATCGGCGGCCTCGGCAAGACGCGGCTGTCGCTGCAGGCCGCCGCGGACGTGATGGACGACTATCCGGACGGGGTCTGGTTCGTCGAGCTGGCGCCGATCACCGATCCGCTGCTCGTGCCGCAGGCGGTCGCTTCGGTCCTGGGCGTGAAGGAAGCGGCCGGGCGGCCGGTCATCGAGGCGCTGGCGGCGTTCGGCAGGGATCGGAGTTACCTGCTGATCCTCGACAACTCGGAGCACCTGGTCCAGGCCTGCGCCGAAGTGGCCAGCGAGCTGCTGCGGTCGGGGCCTCACGTCAGGATCCTCGCGTCCAGCCGCGAGCCGCTGCACACGCCGGGCGAAACCACGTATCACCTCCCGGCGCTGCGCGTGCCGGCGGCCGGCGAGGAGGCCACGCCGGAGGCGCTGCTGGGATACGAGTCGGTGCGGCTGTTCGTCGAACGGGCGACGGCGGCGCAGCCGGCGTTCCGGCTGGCGCCGCAGAACGCCGCGGCGGTGGCGGAGATCTGCCATCGCCTGGACGGCATCCCGCTGGCGCTGGAGCTCGCCGCGGCGCGCGTGCGCGCGCTCCCGGTCGAGAAGATCGCCGAACGGCTCTCCGACCGTTTCCGGCTGCTGACCGGAGGCAGCCGGACCGCGCTCCCGCGGCAGCAGACGCTGCGCGCGCTGATCGACTGGAGCTACGACCTGCTGTCGGAGCACGAGCGCGCGCTGCTGCGCCGGCTCTCGGTGTTCGCCGGCGGCTGGACGCTGGAGGCGGCCGAGGAGGTCGCCGCGGGCGGCGGGATCGACGAGCCGATGGTGCTCGACCTGCTGACGCATCTGGTCGAGAAATCGCTGGTGGTGCTCGAGGCCGACGGCGAGCGCTACGGGCTGCTCGACACGGTGCGGCAGTACGCGCGGGAGCGGCTGGCCGAGTCCGGCGACGGCGACGCGACCCGCTCGCGCCACCTCGACCACTACCTCGCGCTGGCGGAGACGGCGCGGCCCGAGCTGGTCGGGCCGCAGCAGGCGCAGTGGCTCGCGCGGCTCGACCTCGAGCGCGAGAACCTGCTGGCCGCTCACGCGTGGTGCGACCACGCGGAACGGGGAGGCGAGCTCGGTCTGCGGCTCGCCTCTTCGATGCGCCGCTACTGGATCGGCCGGGGCGTTCCGGAGCTCGGTCGCCGCGTGACCGTCGAGGCGCTCGGGCGGGCAGGGGCGCAGGAGCGCAGCGCGGCACGCTGCCGCGCGCTGTTCGACGCCGGCCAGCTCGATTGCTGGATGGCGCGCTATGAAGAGGCGCAGGGCTACCTGCAGCAGAGCATCGCGATTGCCCGCGAGCTCGGCGACGAAGAGGGCGTCGCGGCGGCGCTCCAGCCGTTGGCGCTCGCCGCGCTCGGCCTGGGGGACCTGGGCGCGGCGCGCGCGCATCTGGAAGAGGCGCTGGTCCTGGAGCGGCGCCAGGGCACCAAGCGCGACGTCGCGGCCGTGCTCAACGCGCTCGCGCAGATCCATCGCGCGCAAGGGGAGCTCGGATGCCGCGGAGCCGTTGTACGGCGATGCGCTGGCGATCGGACGCGAAATCGGTGACCGGGAGATCGTCGCCATCGCCCTGCTCAATCTCGCAATGGTCTCGATCGGCCGCGGGGCCGGAGATCGCGCCGCGGGCATGCTGCTCGAAGTGGAGGCGATCGCGGAGGAGCTCGGCTGGAGGCCGGCGGGGCAGAGCATGCTCGAAGTCTGCGCCGGTCTCGCTGCATCGCGCGCCGCGTGGGAGCCGGCGGCGCGGTTCTTCGGCGCCGCGGAAGCGCAGGCAGAGAAGACCGGACTCCACCGTGATCCCGCCGACGAGGCGTTCCTGATGCCGCTGGTCGGGAAGGCGCGCGAAGCGCTGGGTCCCGCGGCGTTCGCGGCGGCCGACGCCGCGGGCCGCGCGCTGTCCTACGAAGCGGCGATGGCCGCGGCGCGCGCTTGGCTAACCGGCCGGCCGTGAATGCGGGTGCCGCTTACCGGTTGACCACCCACGGATCGAGCGGCACCGGGGACCCGGCCCGGTCACGTTGACGGTGTACTTGTAGGTCTTGCCGCTGGTCGAGTGCTTGTTGGTGCACACGTAAATCGCCGCGTTCTGCTGCGCGTGGCACTTGAACTCGTCGCCGTTCGGATCGTCGGTGAAGTCGATGCCTTTCGTCTTGTCGAAGGCGTAGCCCGGCGTGCCGATGCTCCAGGTGATCTGGTTCTTGTTGCCCTTTTCGATCGCGACGAGGAGATGGTCGACGGCGGGGGTGCAGGCACTGCACGGCGCCGGCACCGTCACCGCGATCTGGCAGGCCGGGTCGCTTTTCTTGCACTCTTTCGTGGGCGCGCCCGGGGGCGACTTCTGCGCGCTGGCACTGAATGCCGCGGTCACCAGCAGTGCCGCAACCATTGCTCTCACGATCATCTGTCTTCTCCATGGACTGACGCGATACGCACGCCGGAACGCGCCGGTTCCGGAGGCACGGGGCCGAGCGGGCACCGGGCATGGGTCGCATCATACGTGGCGGCGATCGTCGTTGTCACTCGCCGCAGGGCGCCGGCTGCCAGCCCGGTAGCCGCGGCGGGGAACCTGCGGGAATCAGCCTCCGCGCACTATCGGCCGCGCCGGGTCGGCGCACCATTCGCTCCAGGAGCCCGGATACAGCCGCGAGCCGGCGAGCCCGGCGATCTCCATTGCCAGCGCGTTGTGGCACGCCGTCACGCCGGACCCGCACTGGTGGACGACCGTCGCCGGCGGCTCGCCGCCAAGCAGCGTCTCGAACTCGGCGCGCAGCGCGGCGGCGGGCTTGAAGGTTCCGTCCGCGCCGAGATTCTGGGTGAACGGCCGGTTGACGGCACCCGGAATGTGCCCGGGGACCGGGTCGAGCGGTTCGACCTCCCCGCGGAAGCGCTCGCCGCCCCGGGCGTCGACGAGCAGCATCGACCCGTGCCCGATGGCGGCCTGCACCGCCTCGGCGTCGACCGGCGTGGCCACCGGACGCGCGGCGAACGTGGCCGGGCGCGCGGCCGGCACGTCGGCGGAGACCGGCAGGCCCTGGCGCACCCACCGGTCGTAGCCGCCGTCGAGGACCGCCGCCGCATGGTGCCCGAGCCAGTGCAGCATCCACCACAGCCGCGACGCATACGCGCCGCTGCCCTGGTCGTAGGCGACGACCTGCGTGCCCGTCCCGATGCCCAGGCGCCCGAACACCGCGGCGCAGGCCCCGGGCGACGGCAGCGGGTGGCGCCCGTTGCGGCCGGTCTTCGGCGCGGAAAGGTCGCGGTCGAGATGCGCGAAGACGGCACCGGGAACGTGGCCGGCGCGGTACTGCGCCTCGCCCCATGCGTCGGGCTGCGCGAGATCGTGCCGCACGTCGACGACGACGAGGTCGGCGGCGCCCAGCCGCGCCGCGAGGTCGGCGGTGGAGATCAGCGTGGTGAACATGGCGACAGGCCTCCGTGGTTTGGGCGCCGCCGCCGCCCGCTACCGCGGCGCGATGTGCGGATCGAGCTCGCGCCGCAGGAATTCGTGGAAGTGCTGCATGCCGTCTTCCATCGGCGACTGGTACGGGCCTTCCTCGCTGCGCCCGGCGCGGTGAAGCGCGTTGCGTCCGGCGTCCATACGCTCGGCGATCTCGTCGTCCTCGAGCGCCGTCTCGAGGTACGCCGCCTGCTCGGCCTCGACGAACTCGCGCTCGAACAGCGCGATCTCCTCGGGATAGTAGAACTCGACGACGTTGGTCGTGCGGTCCAGTGCCCGGGGAATGAGCGTGCTGACCACCAGTGCGTGCGGATACCACTCGACCATGACGTTCGGGTAGTAGATCATCCAGATCGCGCCGAACGGCGGCATCTCGCCGCGGTAGTAGTCGAGCACCGCCTTGTGCCAGCGCTCGTAGGTCCGGCTGCCCGGCTTGGACAGCCGGTTGTTGACGCCCACCGACTGCACCGACTGCCAGTCGCCGAACTGCCACGTGAGGTCCTCGCAGCTGACGAACTGGCCGAGGCCGGGATGGAACGGCTTGACGTGGTAGTCCTCGAGGTAGACCTCGATGAAGCTCTTCCAGTTGTAGCGGCACTCGTGAATCTCGACCCGGTCGAGCACGTGGCCCGAGAAGTCGAGCTTGTCGAGCAGCGCCACGTTGGCGAGGTCGCGGGCGACGTCGCGCCGGCCGTCGAAGAGCATCCCGTTCCAGTTCTGGAGCGGCGTGCGGCGCAGGTCGAGGCACGGCTTGTCGGCGAAGTACGGCGCGCCGAGCAGCCGGCCGTCGAGGTCGTAGGTCCAGCGATGGATCGGGCAGACGATGTTGCGCGCGTTGCCGCGGCCCTTGAGCATGATCGCCTGCCGGTGCCGGCAGATGTTCGACAGCAGCTCGACGCGCTCGCCGTTGCGCACCAGGACCTGCGCGTTGTCGCGCCAGTCGAGGGCGTAATAGTCGCCGGGATCCGGGACCATCAATTCGTGGCCGACGTAGCCGGGCGCGTTCGCGAACAGCAGGCGCCGCTCGGCGTCGAACACCGCGGGATCGCAGTACCACGAGACCGGGAGCTGCGACGTGGCGCGTCGCAAATGCTCCGCAGCGGCGAGATTGGACATCAGCCCTCCGTATCGTCGCGTATCGGGAATGAAAACCCAACCAACCCAACCCAACAACCCGGGACGATTACGGCTCTCGAATGCACTTCCAGGCCGCCCCGGACCGCTCTGCCAAGTCGGCCGCGCGAAGGCTTCGCTGAGGCCGGATCCATAGAACATGTTATTATACGAGGCCGGTCCGACCCGGGTCAACTTTCGGAACCGCGTGCAATGTCGGCGCCGTTGTGCGAAGTTCCCGGTGTTGCGCCCGATCGAACGGGCGGACCGGACGTGCCGTCGGCGCGCGCGGTCCATGCGCCGCCCGCACCCAATTATCTCCCGCCGATGACTCAGCCGAGCGACGTCCCCGCCAGTTTCGAAGCCGCGCTCGCCGAGCTGGAGACGATCGTGGGCAGGATGGAGGCCGGGCAGCTGCCGCTCAAGGAGTCGCTGTCGCGCGTACCAGCGCGGCGCCGTGCTCCTCCAGTACTGCCAGGAGGCGCTGAAGGACGCCGAGATGCAGGTCGAGGTGCTCGAGAAGGGCGCACTGAAGGCGTTTGCAGCCGCGGGCGGCGAAGGCGGGGTCGACGAAGATGAATCCTGATCTCGCGTGGCCCGTCTGGTCGGAGGAGCGCCAGCGCCGCGTCGAGCACGTGCTGGGCGGACTGCTGCCGCTCGAAGCGGACGCGGCGACGACGCTGCACCGCGCGATGCGCTACGCGGTGCTCGACGGCGGCAAGCGCGTGCGTCCGCTGCTCGCGTACGCCGCGGGCGAGGTCGTCGGTGCCAGTCCCGACGTCGTCGACGCGGCCGCCGCCGCGGTCGAGCTCGTCCACGCCTACTCGCTGGTTCACGACGACCTGCCCTGCATGGACGACGACACGCTGCGGCGGGGCAAGCCGACCTGCCACGTCGCGTTCGGCGAAGCGATGGCGCTGCTCGCCGGCGACGCGTTGCAGGCGCTGGCGTTCGACGTGCTCGCGCGCGGACGGATGCCCGATCCGGGGCACGCCTGTGCGCTGCTGGCCGAAGCGGCCGGCGTGGCCGGCATGGCGGGCGGGCAGGCGATCGATCTCGAGGCCGTCGGCCGCGCGCTGGAGCTCGCGGAGCTCGAGACCATGCACCGGATGAAGACCGGTGCGCTGATCCGCGCGGCGGTGCGCCTGGGTGCGGCCTGCGGGCAGGGGCTCTCCCCGGCGCAGGCCGCGGCGCTCGATGCCTATGCCGACGCGGCAGGACTCGCGTTCCAGGTCGTCGACGACGTGCTCGACGTCGAGGGCTCTGCCGCGACGCTGGGCAAGACCGCGGGCAAGGACGCGGCGCGGAGCAAGCCGACTTTCGTGACGCTGCTCGGCGTCGCCGCCGCCAGGACGCGGGCGGAGACGTTGCGCCGCGACGCGCACGCCGCGCTCGCGCCCTTCGGCGGTGCCGCGCGGCGCCTGGCCGAGCTCGCCGACTGGATTGTGCTGAGGCAGCGATGAGCTATCCGCTCCTGGAGCTGATCGACGACCCGGCGGCGCTGCGCAAGCTCGACCGCAGCGCGCTGCCGCAGCTCGCGCGCGAGCTGCGCGCGTTCGTGCTGGCTTCGGTGAGCGAGACGGGCGGGCACCTGTCGTCGAACCTCGGCACCATCGAGCTCACGATCGCGCTGCATTACACGTACCACACGCCGCACGACCGCATCGTCTGGGACGTCGGCCACCAGACCTACGCGCACAAGATCCTCACCGGGCGGCGGCAGGCGATGGGTCGGCTGCGGATGGCCGGCGGCCCGTCGGGCTTCCCGCGGCGTTCGGAGAGCCCCTACGACACCTTCGGCACCGCACACTCGTCGACGTCGATCTCGGCGGCGCTGGGCATGGCGGTCGCCGCCGCGCGCAAGGGCGAGGAGCGTTCGGTCGTGGCGGTGATCGGCGACGGCGCGATGAGCGCCGGCATGGCCTTCGAGGCGCTCAACAACGCCGGCACCGCGGGTGCGGACCTGCTGGTGATCCTCAACGACAACGACATGTCGATCTCGGAGCCGGTGGGAGCGTTCAACAACTACCTCGCGCGGCTGCTCTCGGGGCGGGCCTACAACTACGTCCGGCGCGGCGGCAAGGAAATGCTCGCCCACCTGCCGCCGGTGAAGGAGCTCGCCAAGCGCTGGGAAGAACACATGAAGGGCATGGTCCTGCCCGGGACGCTGTTCGAGGAGTTCGGCTTCAACTACATCGGGCCGATCGACGGCCACGACCTCGACACGCTGACGCGCACGCTCGCCAACGTCCGCGAGCTGAAGGGCCCGCAGCTGCTGCACGTCGTCACCCGCAAGGGCTACGGCTACGCGCGCGCCGAGGAGGACCCGATCCTCTACCACGGCGTGCCGAAGTTCGACCCGGCGGTCGGCGTGGTGGTCAAGCCCGCGGCAAGGCCCGCGTACACGCAGGTCTTCGGCGACTGGCTGTGCGACATGGCGGCGCGCGACGAGCGCGTCGTCGGCATCACGCCGGCGATGCGCGAAGGCTCCGGACTGGTGCGCTTTTCGCAGGCGTTCCCCGAGCGCTACTTCGACGTCGGCATCGCCGAGCAGCACGCGGTGACCTTCGCTGCCGGGATGGCCTGCGAGGGGCTGAAGCCGGTGGTCGCGATCTACTCGACCTTCCTGCAGCGCGCGTACGACCAGCTGGTCCACGACGTGGCGCTGCAGAACCTGCCCGTGCTGTTCGCGATCGACCGCGCGGGCATCGTCGGCGCCGACGGCGCGACGCACGCCGGCGCCTTCGACCTGTCGTACCTGCGCTGCCTGCCGAACATCACGGTGATGGCGCCGGCGGACGAGAACGAGTGCCGGCAGCTGCTCTACACCGCGTTCACGCTCGACGGCCCGACCGCGGTGCGCTACCCGCGCGGCGCGGGCCCGGGGGTCGCGCCCTGCGCCGAGATGACGGCGCTGCCGGTGGGCAAAGGCGAGCTGCGGCGCGAGGCGCGGCGGCGGTCGAACCGCGTCGCGATCCTCGCTTTCGGCGGCGTGCTGAGCGCCGCGCTCGCCGCCGCCGACGACATCGACGCCACCGTCGCCAACATGCGCTTCGTCAAGCCGCTCGACGTCGGCCTGGTGCTGCAGCTCGCGCGCGATCACGACGCGCTGGTGACCGTCGAGGAGAACGTCGTCGCCGGCGGCGCCGGCAGCGGCGTCGCCGAGGCGCTGGCGGCCGAGGGCGTCGTGATCCCGCTGCTGCATCTCGGGCTGCCCGACCGCTTCGTCGACCACGGCGATCCGGCGCAGCTGCTTGCCGCCTGCGGGCTCGACGCGCCCGGCATCGCCGCGGCGATCCGCGAGCATTTCGGGCAGCGGCGGCCCGATGCGCTGGCCAAGCCCGCCGCGTGACGCCCGCGCCGCCGGTGCCGCGCGCGAACCGTTGCCGATCTCGGATAGAATTGGCGCCGTGAACCGTCCCGACACCCCGCAGATGCTGTTCCCCATCGCCGACGTCCAGTCCGGCACCGACGCCCGCGAGCTCGCGATCGACCAGGTCGGCATCAAGGGCCTGCGCTACCCGCTGGAGTTCGCCGACAGCGACGGCGTCGCGCAGCCGACCATCGCCGATTGCAACGTCTACGTCGCGCTGCCCGCGGAGCGCAAGGGCACCCACATGTCGCGCCTGGTCGCGCTGCTGGAGGCGCGCAGCGAGCCGGGCCAGCCGCCGCTGACGCTGGCCAACTTCCACGGCCTGCTCGACGAGCTGGTGGCGCTGCTCGACGCGCCGGGCGGGCGGATCGAAGTCGCTTTCCCGTACTTCGTGCGCAAGACCGCGCCGGTGTCCGGGGTCGCCAGCCGGCTCGACTACGCGGTACGGCTGACCGGCGCGATCGACGCCGGCCGCTTCCGGCAGACGGTCACCGTCGCGGTGCCGGTCACGTCGCTGTGTCCGTGCTCGAAGGAGATTTCCGAATACGGCGCGCACAACCAGCGCTCGCTGGTGACCATCGCCGTCGTGCCCTGCGCGCCGGTCTATCTCACCGAGATCATCCGCGTCGCCGAGGAGGAGGCGTCCTGCGAGCTCTACGGACTGTTGAAGCGCGCCGACGAGAAGTACGTCACCGAGCGCGCCTACGACAATCCCAGGTTCGTCGAGGACCTGGTGCGCGGCATCGCGGCGCGGCTGCAGGCGGACGCGCGCCTCGACGGCTTCGTGGTGGAAGCGGAGAACTACGAGTCCATCCACAATCACTCCGCGTACGCGCGCATCGCCCGCGGCCTCTGACCCGGGGTGCCCGCGGGCGCCGGGCGGGACGGGCTTCCAAGCATCATGCGCGACGTCGTCATCCTGCGCTTTTCGCCGACCGAAGGCCCTGCGTATTTCGCCGACTGGCTGGACGCGCGCGCGATTGCGCGGCGGCTGGTCCCGGTCGACGACGGCGCGGCGGTGCCGGCCGATGCGCGGGCGTTCGCGGGCGTCGCGCTGATGGGCGGGCCGATGAGCGTCAACGATCCGCTGCCGTGGGTGGAGCCGGTGTGCGCGCTGTTGCGCGGCGCGGTCGCCGCCGGGGTCCCGGTGGTCGGCCACTGCCTCGGCGCGCAGCTGCTGGCCAAGGCGCTGGGCGCGCAGGTGCGGCGTGCGCCGACGGCCGAGATCGGCTGGATCGACGTCGACGTCGGGCCGGCACCCGCGGCGGCGTCGTGGTTCGGCGGTCGCGCCCGGTTCGAGTGCTTCCAGTGGCACGGCGAGACCTTCGCGCTGCCGGCAGGCGCCGTCCGCGTGCTGACCAACCGCTTCAACGACAACCAGGCGTACGTCGTCGACGATCGCCATCTCGCGCTGCAGTGCCACGTGGAAATGACGGCCGACCTCGTCGAATCGTGGCTGGCGAGCGGTGCCGACGAGCTGCCGCAGACCTCCGGGCCCGCGCGGCAGAGCGCCACCGACATCCGCGCCGGGCTCGACGCGCGCGTGACGGCGCTGCAGGCGGTCGCCGACGATGTTTACACGCATTGGGCGCGGGGTCTTCGGCGCTGACATGACCCTTCCATGGCGCTGATCCGCGCGCTCTCCGACCATCTCATCAACCAGATCGCCGCGGGCGAGGTCGTCGAGCGCCCGGCGGCGGCGCTGAAGGAGCTGCTCGAGAACGCGCTCGATTCCGGCGCGACGCAGATCGACGTCGATCTCGCGGCCGGCGGCCGGCAGCGCATCCGCGTGGCCGACAACGGCGCCGGCATCGCTCGCGAGGAGCTGCCGCTCGCGGTGGCCCGTCACGCGACCTCGAAGCTCGCGAGCGTCGACGATCTCGCCGCGGTCGCGACGCTCGGCTTCCGCGGCGAGGCGCTGGCGTCGATCGCCGCGGTGTCGCGCCTGGCGCTGGCGTCGCGCGCCGCCGGCGCACCGCACGCGTGGCGGCTCGAGGTGGACGGCGGCAGCGTGGGCACGGTCACCCCCGCCGCGCTGGCCGCCGGCACGACGGTGACGGTGCAGGAGCTCTACTTCAACACGCCGGCGCGGCGCAAGTTCCTGCGCACCGACGCGACCGAATGGGGCCATTGCGAGGAGGCGTTCCGCCGCATCGCGCTCGCGCATCCGGACGTCGGCTTCACGCTGCAGCACAACGCCCGCGTCGTGTTCCGCCTGCTGGCGCAGGGCCGGCCCGCGCGGATCGACGCGCTGCTGGGCGAGAGCTTCGCCGCCGGCGCCGCGATCGTCGATGCGCAGGCCGGGCCGCTTGCCGTCGCCGGCCTCGCCGTGCGCCCCGCGCACGCGACGCAGGCCGGCACGCAGTACGTGTTCGTCAACGGCCGCTTCGTGCGCGACCGCGTGATCGCGCACGCGGTGCGGGAGGCGTATCGCGACGTCCTGCACCACGACCGCCAGTGCGCGTACGCGCTGTGGCTCGCGCTCGATCCGCGGCTGGTCGACGTCAACGTCCACCCGCAGAAGACCGAGGTCCGGTTCCGCGATTCCGGCGCCGTGCACCAGGCGATCCGCCACGCCGTCGAGCGCGCGCTGGCCGCGACCGGTGCCGAGCAGCCCGCGGTGTCGGCGGCGGAGAAGCTGGGGATCGCCGCGGCGAAGACGCCGCCGCCGGTGCCGGTGCCCGACTGGTCCGCCGTCGGCCGCGGCGCGCGTACGCCGGGGCCGCCGCCGCAGTTCACTCAGCAGCGGCCGATGCCGCTGGCGACGACCGAGCCGGCGGCGTTCTACGCGCGGCTGTTCGGCGAGCGCGCGGCGGAGCCCGCCGGCGGCCCGGACCTTCCCGCCACCGGCGACGACCATCCGCTGGGCTTCGCGCTGGCGCAGCTGCACGGCATCTACGTGCTGGCGCAGAACCGCGCCGGCCTGGTGCTGGTCGACATGCACGCCGCGCACGAGCGCATCGTCTACGAGCGGCTCAAGGCCGCGGTGCTCACGCGCGTGCCGGTGCAGCCGCTGCTCATTCCGGCGACGTTCGCGGCGTCGCCGCTCGAGACCGCGGCCGCCGACGAGCACGCCGCGACGCTCGACCGCCTCGGCTTCGCCATCGGCGCGCTGGGTCCGGGCACGCTGGCGGTGCGCGGCATTCCGGCGGCTCTCGGCGACGCCGACGCCGCGACGCTCGCGCACGCGGTGCTGGGCGAGCTCGCCGAGTTCGGCGGCAGCGACGTGCTCGCCGCGCACCGCGACGAGCTGCTTTCGACGATGGCCTGCCACGGCGCCGTGCGCGCCAACCGCAGCCTGACGCTGCCCGAGATGAACGCGCTGCTGCGCGAGATGGAGGCCACTGAGCGCGCGGGGCAGTGCAATCACGGGCGCCCGACCTGGTACCAGCTCTCGCTTGCCGACCTCGATCGGCTGTTCCTGCGCGGGCGGTGAGCGCGGCCCCCGCCGTCCTGCTGATGGGCCCGACGGCGTCGGGCAAGAGCGCGCTCGCGCTGGCGCTCGCCGAGCGCTTTCCGGTCGAGATCGTGAGCGTCGACTCGGCGCAGGTGTACCGGGGCATGGACGTCGGCACGGCCAAGGCGGACGCGGCGACGCGTGCACGCGTCGCCCACCACCTCGTCGACGTCATCGACCCGACGGAAGCCTATTCCGCGGCCCGCTTCCGCGCCGACGCGCTGGCGGCGATCGCCGCCGTCCGCGCCCGCGCCCGCGTGCCGCTGCTGGTCGGCGGCACGATGCTTTACTTCAAGGCGCTCGTCGCGGGGCTCTCCGCGCTGCCGGCGGGGGACGCGGCGCTGCGCGCGCGCCTCGATGCCCGGGCGCGGGAGGAAGGCTGGCCGGCGCTGCACGCGGAGCTCGCGCGGATCGACCCGGCCACCGCGGTGCGGCTCGCGCCCACCGACGCGCAGCGGATCCAGCGCGCGCTCGAGGTGTACGCGCTGACCGGTACGCCGCTGTCGCGGCTGCAGGGCGCCCGGGAAACGGTCGACGGGCCGGGTCCGCTGCTGCCGATCGCGCTGCTGCCGCCCGACCGCGCGCGACTGCACGAGGCGATCGCCCGGCGCTTCGACGCCATGCTCGCCGCCGGCCTCGTCGACGAGGTGGCGGCGCTGCGGCGGCGGTTCGCGCTGAGCCGCGAACCTGCCGGCGATGCGCTGCGTGGGCTACCGTCAGGCGTGGGAATTCCTCGACGGGACGATCGACGCCGCGACGCTGCGCGCGAAGGGAATCGCCGCCACCCGCCAGCTCGCCAAGCGCCAGTTCACGTGGCTGCGGGCGTGGCCGGCGACGCCGTTCGACGCCGCGTCTCCCGGCGTCGCCGACGCGGTGGCGGCCTTTCTCGCCGCGCGGGGCATTCCGCAGCGCTGAGCAGGCCGCGGATGCCCGCGGACGCCCCGGGCCGCACCCCCTGACAGCGGCATGCTGCTGTGCAATAATTCGCAGGTTCCATCGAACTGCCGGGCGTGGCCTCGTCGCGCCCGCCCACTCACGGCCATGCACGCGCGCACGCTGCACGACAAGCTCTGGGACAGCCACGTGGTCCGCGCCGAGGCGGACGGCACGGCGCTGCTCTACATCGACCGGCACCTGGTGCACGAGGTGACGAGCCCGCAGGCCTACGAGGGCCTGCGCATCGCCGGGCGCAAGCCGTGGCGCGTGCAGTCGATCGTCGCCACCGCGGATCACAACACGCCGACGCGGGATTGGGAGCAGGGCATCCGCGATCCGATCTCGCGCACGCAGGTCGAGACGCTCGACGCCAACATCGGCGCCACCGGGGCGAAGGCGTATTTCCCCTTCCGCGACAAGCGCCAGGGCATCGTCCACGTGATCGGGCCGGAGCAGGGGGCCACGCTGCCGGGGATGACCGTCGTCTGCGGCGATTCGCACACCAGCACCCACGGCGCGTTCGCGGCGCTGGCCTTCGGCATCGGCACCTCCGAGGTCGAGCACGTGCTGGCGACACAGTGCCTGCTTTCGCGCAAGGCGAAGTCGATGCTGATCCGCGCCGACGGGCGCCTGCCGGCCGGGGTCACCGCCAAGGACCTGGCGCTCGCCGTGATCGGCCGCATCGGCACCGCCGGCGGGACCGGCTACGCGATCGAGTTCGCCGGCGGCGCGATCACGCGCGCTGTCGATGGAAGGCCGGATGACGGTGTGCAACATGTCGATCGAGGCCGGCGCGCGCGCGGGCATGATCGCGGTCGACGACAAGACGATCGAATACCTGCGCGGACGGCCGTTCGCGCCGGCGGCGGCGCTGTGGGACCGCGCGGTGGCGCACTGGCGCACGCTGCGCAAGCGACGACGGCGCCGAGTTCGACGCGGTGGTCGCGCTCGACGCGGCGGCGCTGGCGCCGCAGGTCACCTGGGGCACGTCGCCGGAGATGGTGGTCTCGATCGAAGGGCGGGTCCCCGATCCCGACCGCGAGAAGGACGCGGCGCGGCGCGAGGGCATCGAGCGCGCGCTCACCTACATGGGCCTCGAGCCGAACCGGCCGATCACCGACATCCGCCTCGACAAGGTGTTCATCGGTTCCTGCACCAACTCGCGCATCGAGGACCTGCGCGCCGCGGCGGGCATCGCGCGCGGCCGCCGGGTCGCGGGCAGCGTGAAGCTCGCCATGGTCGTCCCGGGGTCGGGACTGGTCAAGGCGCAGGCCGAGCGCGAGGGGCTGGACCGGATCTTCCGCGACGCGGGCTTCGAGTGGCGCGAGCCCGGCTGCTCGATGTGCCTCGCGATGAACGACGACCGGCTGGAGCCGGGCGAGCGTTGCGCGTCGACGTCGAACCGCAACTTCGAGGGGCGCCAGGGCGCCGGCGGGCGCACCCATCTGGTCAGCCCGGCGATGGCGGCCGCGGCGGCCATCGCCGGGCACTTCGTCGACGTACGGCGGCTGTCCTGAGACGCCATGGAGGCATGGATATGATCAGACGAATCGTGGGCCTGGCAGTGATCGTCGGCGTGGCACTGGTGGCCACAGGCTGCAACACCATCGAGGGCGCGGGCAAGGACATCAAGGCCGCGGGCAACACCGTCGAAAAGGCCGCCAACAAGGCCAAGCCGTACTGACCTCGCCATGGAACCCTTCCGCCATCTCACCGGGCTGGTGGTGCCGCTCGACCGCGCCAACGTCGACACCGACGCCATCATTCCCAAGCAGTTCCTGAAGTCGATCAAGCGCATCGGGCTTCGGCGTCAACCTGTTCGACGCCTGGCGCTACCACGATCCGGGCGAGCCCGGACATGGACCACTCGACGCGCCGGCACAATGCCGATTTCGTGCTGAACCATTCGCGCTACAGGGATGCGCAGATACTGCTCGCGCGGCGCAATTTCGGCTGCGGAAGCTCGCGCGAGCACGCGCCGTGGGCGCTCATCGACTACGGCTTCCGGGCCTTGATCGCGCCGTCCTACGCGGACATCTTCTTCAACAACTGCTTCAAGAACGGCCTGCTGCCCATCGTGCTGTCGGAGGCGCACGTCGACCGCCTGTTCGGCGCGGTCCACGCGTTTCCGGGCTTCCGGCTCACCATCGACCTGCAACGGCAGATGGTGAGCACCCCCGACGGCGCGATGAGCTTCCATTTCGACGTCGAGCCCTTCCGCAAGCACTGCCTGCTCAACGGGCTCGACGACATCGGCCTCACGCTGGAGCACGCCGACGCGATCCGCGAGTTCGAGGCGAAGCGGCTGGCCGAGCAGCCGTGGCTCGTCTAGCATGAAAATTGCGATCCTCCCCGGCGACGGCGTCGGCCCCGAGATCGTGGCCGAGGCCGTGCGCGTGCTCGACGCCCTGCGGCGGGACGGCCTGCCGATCGAGACCGACACCGCGCCCATCGGCGGCGCCGGCCACGACGCGGCCGGGCATCCGCTGCCCGAGGCGACGCTCGCCCTCGCGCGTACGGCCGACGCGGTGCTGCTGGGCGCCGTCGGCGGGCCGCGCTACGACACGCTGCCGCGCGCGCTGCGCCCGGAGCAGGGGATACTGGGCATCCGCAAGGCGCTCGGGCTGTTCGCCAACCTGCGGCCCGCGCTGCTCTACCCGGAGCTCGCCGCGGCGTCGACGATGAAGCCCGACGTCGTCGCCGGCCTCGATCTGATGATCATCCGCGAGCTCACCGGCGACATCTACTTCGGCCAGCCGCGCGGTCGGCGAACCAACGCCGCGGGCGAGACGCGAGGGCTTCGACACCATGCTCTACGGCGAGAGCGAGATCCGCCGCATCGCCGCGGTGGGCTTCGAGACGGCGCGCAAGCGCGGGAAGAGGCTGTGCTCGGTCGACAAGGCCAACGTCCTCGACACCAGCATCCTGTGGCGCGAGGTCGTCACCGCGATGGCCGCGGACTACCCCGACGTCGCGCTGTCGCACATGTACGTCGACAACGCCGCGATGCAGCTGGTGCGCGAGCCGAAGCAGTTCGACGTGATCGTCACCGGCAACATCTTCGGCGACATCCTGTCGGACGAGGCGTCGATGCTGGCCGGCTCGATCGGCATGCTGCCCTCGGCGTCGCTCGACGCCGACGGCAAGGGGCTGTACGAGCCGATCCACGGCTCCGCGCCCGACATCGCCGGGCAGGAGCGTGGCGAATCCGCTGGCGACGATCCTGTCGCTGGCGATGATGTTCCGCTACACGTTCGACGCGCGCCGACGTCGCCGAGCGCATCGAGCGCGCGGTGCGCTCGGTGCTCGGGCGGCGGCCTGCGCACGGCCGACATCGCCGCACCCGGCGAGCGCGCGGTCGGCACCCGGGCGATGGGCACCGCGGTGGTCGCCGCGCTGTAGCGGGGCGATCGGGCAACACGGAGTCTTCACGGCAGGGAATGATGATGCGAGTCGGATTCGTCGGTTGGCGGGGAATGGTCGGTTCGGTGCTGATGCAGCGCATGCGCGAGGAGAAGCGACTTCGATCTGCATCGAGCCCGAGTTCTTCTCGCGTGTCGAAGGCCGGCGGCACGGGCCCGACGATCGGCGCGGCCGCGAAGCCGCTCAAGGACGCGCGCGACCTCGCCGCGCTGGGCGCGCAGGACGTCATCGTCACCTGCCAGGGCGGCGACTACACCAACGAGGTGTTCCCGAAGCTGCGCGCCGCCGGCTGGAAGGGCTACTGGATCGACGCGGCGTCGGCGCTGCGCATGAACGACGACGCGGTCATCGTCCTCGATCCGGTCAACCGCGACGTGATCGATGCGGCGCTCGCCGCCGGCGTGCAAGAACTACATCGGCGGCAACTGCACGGTCAGCCTGATGCTGATGGCGCTGGGCGGGCTGTTCGCGCGAGGACCTGATCGAGTGGATGACCTGCATGACCTATCAGGCGGCGTCCGGCGCCGGCGCGCAGAACATGCGCGAGCTGGTCGCAGCAGATGGGCGCGGCGCAGCGCGCGGCGCGGCGACCTGCTCGACGATCCGGCCTCGGCGATCCTCGACATCGACCGCGAGGTCGCCGGCGCGCTGCGCGCGACGCAGCTTCCCGACCGAGCATTTCGGCGTGCCGCTGGCCGGCAGCCTGCATCGCCGTGGATCGACAAGGACCTCGGCGCGGCGGCCAGAGCCGCGAGGAGTGGAAGGGCGGCGCCGAGACGCAACAAGATCCTCGGTCGCGGGACGGGTCGGCAAGCCGCGATCCCGGTCGATGCGATCTGCGTGCGCATCGGCGCGATGCGCTGCCACAGCCAGGCGCTCACGATCAAGCTGAAGCGCGACGTGCCGCTGGCCGAGATCGAAGCGATGCTCGCATCGGCCAACGAGTGGGTGCAGCGTCGTGCCCAACGTCAGCGCGACGCGACGCATCGCGCGCCTGTCGCCGGCGGCGGTCACCGGCACGCTCGACGTGCCGGTCGGGCGGCTGCGCAAGCTGGCGATGGGCGGCGAGTATCTCGGCGCCTTCACCGTCGGCGACCAGCTGCTGTGGGGCGCCGCGGAACCGCTGCGCCGAATGCTGCGGATTCTCCTCACACGCTGAGTGCGCGGTCGGGGGACGCGGGGCGCGTCGCCAGGCGGTCTTTCGGGGGCGAGGTCGGCGGTTGCGGCGACGGCGCCGTTTTTTGCGCACTTTTCTGCAGGTCCGCCGGGAACGGGCCGCTCCGTGTCCCCGTCACGCGCGGTCGGGCGTCGCATCCTGGCAACGCCGGCGGACGGCCACACTCCTGCCTATGCCTGGCCGACACGGCTACAATAGCTTGTGGTCGACGGGCCGTCGCGCCCAAGCGCTTGCGCCCCGGCTTACGATGGCGGCATGAATCTCGTGCCGCCGCGGCGTGGATGGCGCAAAAAAGCCAGCTAATACCGTGGTTTAGCTTGCGACGCTAAGCCCATGATGTTAAGTTAGCTTCCGAAACCCGATTTTCCGAACGAGGTCGGCATGAGAGCAAACCGCATTCTCGCGTTGGGCATGGCGGCGGGCGCCCTGGCGCTCCCGGGCGCGGCGGGTGCGCTCGGGCTGGGCAAGCTGACCGTCCAATCGTCGATCGGCCAGCCGCTGTCGGCGCGGATCGAGCTGAACGCGGCCACCCGGGAGGAACTCGACACGCTGACGGTCAGGATCGCCGATCCGGGCCTGTACCGCCAGAACCACCTCGCCTACAACGGCGTGCTGTCGCGCGCCCGGGTCGTTGTCGAGCGCGGCGCCGGGGCGACGCCCTATCTGCGGGTGGTGACCCAGAGCGCGGTCAACGAACCCTATCTCGACCTGATGGTGGAAGTGAGCTGGGCGTCCGGTCGCCTGGTCCGCGACTACACGTTCCTCCTCGATCCGCCGGGGATCGCGCCCATCCCGGTCGAGCCGGTCACGCCGGTGCGCTCGGGCAGCGCGTCGCCGCGGGCGGCCGCCGCGCCGGCCGTGGCGGCCGCCGCGCCGGCTGCTTCGTCGGCGCCGACGGTTGCCGCGGGCGAGCGCTACACCGTGCGTCGCGGCGACACGCTGTCGAAGATCGCCAGCGAGGCGATGCCGCCGAACGTGACGCTCGACCAGATGCTGGTCGCGCTGTACAACACCAACCCCGACGCGTTCGACGGCGAGAACATCAACCGGCTGCGCGCCGGCTCGATCGTCACCATTCCGGCGGCCGACGCCGTCGCGGCGACGTCGGCGCCGGAAGCAGTCAAGGTCGTCCGGATGCACGCCGCCGATTGGCGCGCGTATCGCGATCGCGTGGCGGCCGGTGCGCCGGAGAGCGGCGCGACCGCGGGACGCAGCGCCGGCGGCAGGATCGGGGCGGCCGTCGTCGAGGCCGCGCCCGCGACCCCGCCGGCCGGCGACCAGCTCAAGGTGTCGCGCGACGCGGGACCCGGCAGGCAGAGCGGCGGCACCACCGAGGAGATCATCGCTCGCGAGCGGCAGATCAAGGAAGCGCAGATGCGCATCGCCGAGCTCGAGAAGACGCTGGCCGAGTTGCAGCGTGCCGTCGAGCTCAAGAACCAGTCGATGGCGCAGCTGCAGGCGCAGGCGGAGGCCGGGAAGTCCGCACCCTCCGCGGCGGGCGAAGCGCCCAAGCCGCCGGATCTCAAGGTCGCCGAAGCCGCAAAGACCGAACCGGCGAAGGCCGCGGAAGCGCCGGCCCCTGCGGCCGCGCCACCCGCCCCTGCGGCTGCGCCGCCTGCGCCCGCTCAGCCGCCGAAACCGGCGCCAAAGGCTGCCCCCGTGGCGCCGCCATCGTTCCTCGAGGACATGATGGCCAATACGCCGACCTGGGCGATCGGGGGTGGCGCGCTGGCGCTGTTGGCGGGCATTGCGGCGTTCATCGCGGCCCGGCGGCGCAAGGCCACGGCATACGGCGACGGCATCATCGCCGAGACCGACATCAAGACCAACACGGTGTTCGGCTCGACCGGGGGCGGTGTGGTCAACACCGGGGACAACTCGCTGGCGGGCGAATTCAGCCGCGAGGGCCTCGGCAACATCGACACCGACGAGGTCGACCCGATCGCAGAGGCCGAGGTCTACCTCGCGTACGGCCGCGACGCGCAGGCCGAGGAAATCCTCAAGCACGCGCTGCGCAAGGACCCGCAGCGGCAGGAAATCTACCTCAAGCTGCTCGAGATCCACGCACAGCACAACAAGCCATCCGCGTTCGACACGGTGGCCGCCGACCTTTACGCGGTCTCGAAGGGGCGTGGCGAGACCTGGCAGAAAGCCGTCGCGCTGGGCCGCCAGCTCGACCCCGCCAATCCGATGTTCGCCGGCGCCGACGCACCCGCGGGCGTCGACGCCGCGCCGGCGCCGGCCGCGGGACCGGGCGCGGAGCCGGCAGCGCCGGCCGGCAGCCCGGTCGGGCAGGCGCCACCCGCGCGGTTCGAAACCACGTTCGACGCGAGGCTCGACGAGGACCTCGCGTCGCCGCCGGAAGGCGCGACCAAGTCTCCCGCCGACATTCTGGCCGGCGCGAAGACCGAGCTCGAGAAGAGCACGCGCGGCGCGGTCGCGGCCGGCGCCGGTGCCGGTGCGGCGCTGACCGGCGGCAGCACCGCCGGCGACGCGGCCCCGACGATCCACGAACGGATCGACACCACAGCGGCGGGGGCCGATCTCGATTTCCACCTCGACGCCGCCGAGCCGGCGCTGCTGCGCAAACCCGCCGCCGAGCCGTCCGGGCGGACCGAGCCGGCGCTCGATCTCGACAAGCTCGACCTGTCGTTCGAACCGGGCGGCGCCGTGCCCGAGGACACGACCCCGTCGGTGCTCGACGGGCAATGGCACGACGCCGCGACCAAGCTCGACCTCGCCAAGGCGTACCACGAAATGGGCGACGTCGAAGGTGCGCGGGAGATCCTGCAGGAAGTCCTGCGCGAAGGCGATGACGCGCAGAAGACGGAAGCGCAGACGCTGATCGGCAAGCTCGGTTGATCCGGCAGGCGCAGCAGCGCGGCGCAGCGGCGGCCGCGCGGCGCCGACGACCATGCGCATCGCGCTCGGCCTCGAGTACGCCGGAACGCCGTTCACCGGCTGGCAGTCGCAGCCGGACGGCCGCGGCGTGCAGGATGCGCTCGAGCGCTCGCTCGCGGCGATTGCCGGCGAGCGCATCCGCGTGGTCGCCGCCGGACGCACCGACGCCGGCGTCCACGCGACGCTGCAGATCGCCCACTTCGACACCGCCGCCTCGCGTCCGATCGGCGCCTGGGTCCGCGGCACCAACGCGCACCTGCCGCCGGAGATCGGCGTCGTGTGGGCGGCGCCGGTCGATCCGACGTTCCACGCGCGCTTCGACGCGACGGCGCGCCACTACACCTACCTGCTCGTGAACCGACCCGTGCGTCCCGCGCTGCTCGACCGGCGCGTGGGCTGGTACCATCGGGCGCTCGACGTCGCCGCGATGCGCGCCGGTGCCGCGGTGCTGGTCGGCACGCACGACTTCAGCGCCTTCCGCGCCGCGCTGTGCCAGGCGAAGTCGCCGGTCAAGACGATCGCGGTCGCCGACGTCGGCGCCGATGGCGAATGGATCCGCTTCGATTTCTCGGCGAATGCCTTTCTTCACCACATGATCCGCAACATCGTCGGTGCGCTGGTCCACGTCGGCGCGGGCAAGGCGCCGCCCGCGTGGATTGGCGAGCTCATCGCCGGTCGCGACCGCAAGCGTTGCGCGGCGACCTTCGCCGCCGCCGGCCTGTATTTCACCGGCGCCGACTACGCGGCGAGCCTCGGTCTGCCGGCGACCCGGCGGCGGCTGACGCTGCCGCTGGCGCAGCGGTGATGGACGGCACGCGCACGCGGGTCAAGATCTGCGGGATCACCGAGCGCGAGCACGGCCTTGCCGCCGCGCGGGCCGGCGCCGACGCCATCGGGCTCGTGTTCTGGGCCGGCACGCCGCGCCGGGTGGGTGTGGAGCGCGCGGCGGCGATCGCCGCGGCGATGCCGCCGTTCGTCTCGCTCGTCGGGCTGTTCGTGGACCCGGACCCGGCGGAAGTCCGCGCCACGCTCGCCGCGGTCCCGCTCGACGTGCTCCAGTTCCACGGCGCCGAGCCTCCCGAGCTCTGCCGGGCGTTCGGCCGCCCCTATCTCAAGGCGATCGCCGTCCACCCGGAATCCGTGGAGGGCGGTTTGCTAGAATGCGCCAGCCGCTACGGCGACGCTGCGGGACTGCTGTTCGACGCGCCGCCGGCGAACGGGCTGCCGGGCGGCACCGGCCGGACGTTCGACTGGCGCGCGCTTGCGCCGCGATTCGGCGAGAGGCTGGCGCGGCCGATCGTGCTCTCCGGCGGGCTCGATCCGGGCAACGTCGGCGCCGCGATCCGCGCAGTGCGGCCGTGGGCGGTGGACGTGTCGAGCGGCGTGGAGGCCGCCGGGCCGGACGGCAGGCCGTTGAAGGGCATCAAGGACCCGGTGCGGATCACCGCATTCATCGAGGAAGTGCGCAATGCAGATGTACGATCTGCCTGACTCCCGCGGCCATTTCGGCCCCTACGGCGGCGTGTTCGTCGCCGAGACGCTGATCCACGCGCTGACCGAGCTGCGCGAGCAGTATGCGCGCTACCAGCACGACCCCGAGTTCGTCGCCGAATTCGAAGACGAGCTCGCGCACTACGTCGGCCGCCCGTCGCCGGTCTACCACGCCCGCCGCTGGTCGCAGAAGGTCGGCGGCGCGCAGATCTGGATGAAGCGCGAGGACCTGAATCACACCGGCGCGCACAAGATCAACAACTGCATCGGGCAGGCGCTGCTCGCGCGGCGGCTGGGCAAGCCGCGGGTGATCGCCGAGACCGGCGCCGGGCAGCACGGGGTGGCCACCGCGACGGTCGCCGCGCGCTTCGGCATGGAGTGCGTGGTCTACATGGGCTCGGAGGACATCAGGCGCCAGGCGCAGAACGTCTTCCGGATGAAGCTCCTCGGCGCCACGGTGGTCCCGGTCGAGTCCGGCTCGAAGACGCTGAAGGACGCGCTGAACGAAGCGATGCGCGACTGGGTCACCAACGTCGAGTCGACGTTCTACATCATCGGCACGGTGGCGGGGCCGCACCCGTACCCGATGATGGTCCGCGACTTCCAGAGCGTCATCGGCCGCGAGTGCATCGCGCAGATGCCGGCGGCGGCGGGCCGGCAGCCGGACGCGGTGATCGCCTGTGTGGGCGGCGGCTCCAATGCGATGGGCATCTTCCATCCCTACCTCGCGCACGACGGCGTGCGCCTGATCGGCGTCGAGGCGGCCGGTGACGGCATCGCCACCGGCCGGCACTCGGCGTCGCTGACCGCCGGGCGCCCCGGCGTGCTGCACGGCAACCGGACCTACCTGCTGCAGGACGCCGACGGCCAGATCATCGAGACGCACTCGGTCTCGGCCGGCCTCGACTATCCCGGCGTGGGCCCCGAGCACGCCTGGCTCAAGGACAGCGGCCGCGCCGAGTACGTGTCGATCACCGACGACGAGGCGCTGGCCGCGTTCCACGAGTGCTGCCTGACCGAGGGGATCATCCCGGCGCTGGAATCGGCGCACGCGCTCGCGTACGCGGCGAAGCTCGCCGCGACGATGGATCGCGACCGGATCCTGCTCGTCAATCTCTCGGGCCGCGGCGACAAGGACATGAACACGGTCGCCGAGCGCTCCGGCCTCAGGTTCTACTGCCGGGCGGAATGCGATCCGGGGCGGCGATGACGCCCGCCGGCGTCGTCGCGGCGACGCGTCCGGCCCGCCGCGCATGAATCGCATCGACGCGACGTTCGCGCGGCTGCGCGCCGCCGGCGGCACGGCGCTGGTCCCCTACGTCACCGCCGGCGATCCGGCGCCGGCGCTGACGGTGCCGATCATGAAGAGCCTCGTCGCCGCCGGTGCCGACATCGTCGAGCTCGGCGTCCCGTTCTCCGACCCGATGGCCGACGGGCCGGTGATCCAGCGCGCGTCGGAGCGGGCGCTGGCGCTGCACGTCGGCCTCGCCGACGTGCTCGCCATCGTCGCCGATTTCCGCGGCAGCGACACGCGCACGCCGGTGGTGCTGATGGGCTACGCCAACCCGATCGAGGCGATGGGCGCGGCGGCGTTCGCCGACCGCGCGCAGGCGGCCGGGGTGGACGGCGTGCTGGTCGTCGACTATCCGCCGGAGGAAGCCGTCGAGTTCGCGGCGCTGCTCGCCGCGCGCGACCTCGCGCCGATCTTCCTGCTGTCGCCGACGACGCCGGACGAGCGCATCGCCGCGATCGGCGCCGTCGCGCGCGGCTACGTCTACTACGTGTCGCTCAAGGGCGTCACCGGGGCGGGGCACCTCGACACCGCGGAGGTCGCGCGCAAGGTCGAAGCGATACGCCGCCACGTCGCGCTGCCGGTCGGCGTGGGCTTCGGCATCCGCGACGCCGCCAGCGCGCAGGCGATCGCCGCGCACGCCGACGCCGTGGTCATCGGCAGCCGGATCATCCAGGAGATCGAGGCCGGGCCGGCGGCGGACGCGGCGCAGCGCGCCGGGCACTGGCTCGCGGGCATCCGCGCGGCGCTGGACGCGATGCCGAAGCGCGCGCCATAGCCGGCGCCGCTGCGCTCGCCGAACGGGGAAGGGAGACGACGATGAGCTGGATCCAGAAGCTGCTGCCGCCGCGGATCAAGGCCTCGACCGGCGTCAAGCGGACGGCGGTGCCGGAGGGATTGTGGATCAAGTGTCCGGCGTGCGAGGCGGTGCTCTACCGCACCGATCTCGAGAACAACCTGTTCGTGTGCCCGAAGTGCGCGCACCACTCGCGCGTGCCGGCGCGCGTGCGCATCGACCAGCTGCTCGACCCCGAGGGCCGGTTCGAAATCGGCTCCGAGGTCGTTCCGGTCGACAGCCTCAAGTTCAAGGACACGCGCAAATACCCCGAGCGACTGGCTGCCGCGCTGGAGGAGACCGGCGAGACCGACGCGCTGGTGGTGATGCAGGGCAGCGTCCGGAGCGTGCCGCTGGTGCTGGCGGCGTTCGAGTTCGAGTTCATGGGCGGCTCGATGGGCTCGGTCGTCGGCGAGCGCTTCGTCCGCGGCGTCCGGGTCGCCTTCGAGAACCGGGTGCCGTTCGTCTGCATCGCGGCCTCCGGCGGCGCGCGGATGCAGGAGGGCGTGAACTCGCTGTTCCAGATGGCGAAGACGACCGCCGTGCTGCAGGAGCTGACCCGGGCGCGGCTGCCGTTCGTCTCGATCCTGACCGATCCGACCATGGGCGGCGTGTCGGCGTCGTTCGCGTTCGTCGCCGATCTCGTGATCGCCGAGCCCGGCGCGCTGATCGGCTTCGCCGGCCCGCGGGTGATCGAGCAGACGGTGCGCGAGAAGCTGCCCGAGGGCTTCCAGCGCGCCGAGTTCCTGATCGAGAAAGGCGCGATCGACCTGATCGTCGACCGCCGCCAGCTGCGCGACGAGCTCGCCGCGCTGCTGGTGCTGCTCACGAGGCAGCCCGCGCCGACGGGCTGACCTGCCGGAGGGCCGCACGATGAGCCGGCCGACGACGCTCGACGCCTGGCTCGCGTACCTCGAGACGCTGCACCCCAAGGCGATCGCCATGGGGCTCGACCGCGTGCGCGCGGTGCACGCGCGGATGGGCACGGTGCTCGAATGTGCGGTCGTCACCGTCGCCGGCACCAACGGCAAGGGCTCGACCTGCGCGATGCTCGAGGCGATCTGGCGCGCCGCCGGGTACCGCGTCGGCCTCTACACCTCGCCGCACCTCGCGCGCTACAACGAGCGCGTCCGGGTCGACGCGCGGGATGCGACCGACCCCGAGATCGTCGCCGCGTTCAATGCCGTCGAGGACGCGCGGACGGCGGCGGGCGACGACGGCGGCGTCGCCGACGCCGCTGACCTACTTCGAGTTCGGGACGCTGGCCGCCCTGTGGCTGTTCGCGCGCGCGCGCCTCGACGTCGCGATCCTCGAGGTCGGCCTGGGCGGGCGCCTCGACGCCGTGAACATCGTCGACGCCGACGTCGCCGTCGTCACCAGCGTCGACCTCGATCACATGGACTACCTCGGGCCGACGCGCGAGGCGATCGGCCGCGAGAAGGCGGGCATCCTGCGCCCGGGCCGGCCCGCGGTCTGCACCGACCCCGCACCGCCGCGCTCGCTCGTCGACCACGCGGCGGCGCTCGGCGCGCCGCTGACGCTGGTCGGCCGCGACTACGGATTCGACGCCGAGGGCGTGCAGTGGCGATACCGGGGGCCGGGCGGTCCGCGCCACGGTCTGCCGCATCCCGCGCTGCGCGGAGCACATCAGCTCGGCAACGCCGCGGGCGCGCTGGCGGTGCTCGACCTCATGCAGGCCCGCCTGCCGGTGAGCGGCGGGGCGGTCCGCGAGGGGCTGCTGACCGTGGCGCTGCCCGGGCGGTTCCAGGTGCTGCCCGGCCGGCCCACCGTCGTGCTCGACGTGGCGCACAATCCGCACGCCGCGCACGTGCTGGCGGCTGCCGTGCGCACCATGGGCTACCACCCGGAAACCCGCGCCGTGTGCGGGATGCTGGCCGACAAGGACATCGCCGGCGTCGTCGCCGCGATGACGGCGACGGTCGACCGCTGGTACGTCGCGACGCTGCCGGGGCCGCGCGGCGCGAGCGCGGCCGTGATCGCGGCGGCGCTCGATCGCGCAGGCGTGGCGCCGGCCGCGATTCGCGCCTTCGACGACGTCGCCGCCGCCTTCGCCGCCGCGCGCGACGGTGCGGGCGAGGCCGACAGGATCATCGTCTTCGGTTCGTTCCTGACGGTGGCGGCGGCGCTCGCGGCGCGCGCGGCGACGTCGCCGCGCACGCTCCGGCATGGCTGATCCGGCCGCCGGCCCCGCGGAATCGGACGGCGGATGCCGACGGGCATTGCCGCCGAGGCGACGCGCACTTCGCCGCGGGGCGCTTCGCCGACGCGCTGGCGAGCTACGAGCGCGCGCTCGCGGCGGTCCCGCAGCACGCCGCGGCGCTCGCGCATCGCGCGCACGCGCTGCTGGAGCTCGGGCGGCCCGCCGACGCGCTGGCGAGCTACGACCGCGCGCTGGCGCTGCGTCCCGACGACGCGGTTGCCTGCTACAACCGCGCCACGCTGCTGCTGCAGTCCGGGCGCTGCGCCGACGCGCTGGCGGGCTTCGAGCGCGCGCTCGCGCTGGACCCGGCGGACCCCGACGCGCACTCCAATTGCGGCAACGCGCTGGCGGCGCTCGGCCGCCCGGCCGAGGCGCTCGCGTGCTTCGACCGCGCGCTCGCGCTGCGGCCGGACGACCCGGGCGTGCTGTTCAATCGCGGCAACGCGCTCGCCGCGCTGCGGCGGCCGGCGGAGGCGGTGCCGAGCTACGACCGTGCGCTCGCGCTGCTGCCCGACGAGGCCGAGATCCTCTACAACCGCGCCAATGCGCACGCCGATCTGCGCGAGCTCGACCTGGCGCTCGCCGGCTACGATCGGGTGCTGGCGCTTGCCCCGGGCCATGCCGGCGCGCTGAACAATCGCGGCAATGCGCTGCTGGGGTTGAAGCGCACTGCCGATGCGCTCGCGAGCTTCGACCGCCTGCTCGCGCTGCAGCCGGGCCACCTCGCGGCGCGCAGCAACCGGGGCCTGGCGCGGTGGGAGGCGAAGCGCTTCGGCGACGCGGCCCGCGACTTTGCCGAACTCGTCGCGGCGGCTCCGGATTTCGACTATGCGCGGGGCAATCTGCTGCGCTGCCGCCTGCGCTGCTGCGACTGGACCGACCTGGCACCGCAGGTGCAGGAAATTGCCCGCCTCGTCGAGCGCGGCGCGCGCGCGGCCGTGCCGCTGGATTTCATCGCGCTGACGGATTCGCCGGGCGCCCAGCTGCGCTGCGCGCGCACCTACGCCGCCGACCTGTTCCCGCCGGCGCCGTCGGCGGCGGATGCGATCGGGCCCTATCGGCACGACCGGATCCGTGTCGCCTACCTTTCGGGGGACTTCCACGAGCACGCGACCGCCTGGCTTGCGGCCCGGCTGTTCGAGCTGCACGATCGCAGCCGCTTCGAGATCGACGCCGTTTCGATTCGGGCCCGACGCCGCCGATCCGATGCGCGCGCGGCTGCGGCGGGCGTTCGACCGCTTCGTCGACGTCCGGCGCAAGTCCGACCACGAGGTGGCCCGGATGCTGCGCGAGCGCGAGATCGACATCGCGGTCGACCTGAAGGGGTTCACCGCCGACTGCCGGACCGGCATCCTCGCCCATCGCGCGGCGCCGATCCAGGTGAGCTACCTCGGCTACCCCGGCACGCTGGGCGCCGGCTACGTCGACTACGTCGTCGCGGACCCCCACGTGGTGCCGCCCGGGGACGACGTGTTCTGGACCGAGCAGGTGGTCCGCCTGCCGGACTGCTACCAGGTCAACGATGCGACGCGGCCGATCGCCGCACGCACGCCGACGCGGGCGGAAGCCGGGCTTCCGGCAGCGGGCTTCGTGTTCTGCAGCTTCAACAACAGCTGGAAGATCACGCCGGACTTCTTCGCGATCTGGATGCGCCTCGTCGCCGCGGTGCCCGGCAGCGTGCTGTGGCTGCTCGACGACAACCCGGAGGCGACGGCGAACCTGCGGCGCGCGGCCCCGCGCCACGGCGTGGCGCCGGAGCGGCTCGTGTTCGCGCCGCGGCTCGGGCTGGCCGACCATCTTGCGCGCCACCGGCTGGCCGACCTGTTCCTCGACACGCTGCCCTGCAATGCGCACACGACGGCGAGCGACGCGCTGTGGGCGGGGCTGCCGGTGCTGACCTGCAGCGGCCGCGCGCTGGCGGCGCGGGCCGCGGGAAGCATCCTGCGCGCGGCGGGCCTGCCGGAGCTGGTGACCGGCGATGCCGCCGCCTACGAGGCGCTGGCGCTGCGGCTGGCCACCGAGCCCGCGCTGCTGGCGGCGCTGCGCGCCAGGCTCGAACGCAATCGAGGGAGCTGTGCGCTGTTCGACACCGACCGTTTCCGCCGGCACCTCGAGGCGGCGTTCGTCGCGATGTGGGAGCGCCACCAGCGGGGCGAGCCGGCGGCCCCGTTTGCCGTCGCCCCGCAGCGCTGAGCCCCTGCCGCAGCGCGGGAACGCGCGCGCGAAGCTGATAGAATCATCGCTTTCGGATCGTTCCCGACGATGGCCGTGGCGCCTGCTGCGCACGCCGGGGGCGCCGCACCGACCGGCATGGCTGATCCTGGCGCTGACAATGCGGATTTCGCGGTCGAGGAGCTGAAGCGCAAGGCGCGGCGGCGGCTGGTGGGCGCCATCGTCCTGGCGCTGGCCGCCGCCACGATCCTGCCGCTGCTGCTCGAGCAGGAGCAAAAGCCGCTGGGCGACGACGTCTCGGTCCAGATTCCCCCGGTGGACGGCGAGCAAGTTCGTCAGCGGGCTCAAGGGCGACAAGAGCGCGGATGCGGTCTCGGGGACGATCCGGGGCGCCGAACGCGCTCCCGCGCCCGCGGCACCCGCGGCATCCACTGCGCCCACGGCGATCCTCGGCACCGGTCCCGGTCGCGCCGGCGGCCGCGGGCGCTGCCGCCGGGCGCGCCGCGACCGCAGCCACGGCGGAGCACGGAAGGCAGGCCCCGGACGCAGGTGCGGCGGCCGACGCCAGCGGATGCGGGCAAGGACAGCAAGGCCCCGGCGCAAGCGTGGCGACCGCGGCAACGGCGCCGCGGCCGCGAACGCGAGCGCCGGGGCGGACAGTCGACCCGCGGGCGCGGCGGCACGGCGAGCCGGGCTCGGCGGCGAGTCCGCGCGGAATCGGCGGCGGCATCGCCCGCCGCCGCGGGGAGCGCCCTGCGCCGCGGCGCCAGGGTCGCGCCGCCGGCGGGGCCGCCGAGGCGGCGAAACCCGAAGGCTACGTCGTGCAACTGGGCGCCTTCACCGACAAGTACGGCGCCAATGCGCTGGCCAGAAAGCTCAAGAAGATCGGTTACCCGGCGTACACGGAGCCGGTCGAGACCAGCCGCGGGACGACGCTCTGGCGCGTGCGCGTGGGCGGCTATCCGACCCGCCAGGCGGCGGCGGAGGCGCGCACCAGGCTCAAGGCCGATGGTCAGGATGGGCTCGTCACGGCGGCGAAGTGATGCCCTCGCGCGCCGCGCCGGTCCCGCCGCCGGCCCGCATCGCCGTCGCCGCTCGGGATGACCGGATTCGACATTGCGGTGCTCGCGGTGGTCGCGCTGTCGACGCTGCTTGCGTTCGCGCGCGGGGTCGTGCGCGAGGTGATCGCGCTGGCGAGCTGGATCGCCGCGGCGATCCTGGCGCTCGCGTTCGGCGGCGCGCGTGGCGGCGATGCTTCCCGGACTCGAAGCGAGTCCCACGGCACGGCAGGTGCTCGCGTTCGCGCTGATATTCATCGGCGTCCTGATGGCCGGCGCGCTGATCGCGCACCTGTTGACCAGGATGGTCCGCGCCGTCGGGCTCGGCTTTCTCGACCGGCTGCTCGGTGCGATCTTCGGCCTGGCGCGCGGTGCCGCGATCGTCGTGCTGTTCGTTCTGGTCGCCGGCGTGACGGCGCTGCCGCGGCAGGAATGGTGGCAGAATGCGTCGCTGGGGCCGGTGCTGGCGACGGCGGCGCTGGCGTTGCGGCCCTGGCTGCCGCCGGCGTGGGCCGGACGCCTCGACTATTCGCCGGCGGGCCCGCCGCCCGCGCGCCCGGGCGCCGCGACGGCGGCGCTGACAGGAGACCCTGAACGATGTGCGGAATCGTAGGCGCCGTCGCCCACACGCCGGTGAACCAGCTCCTCTACGACGGGCTGCTGCTGCTTCAGCACCGCGGGCAGGACGCCGCGGGCATCGTCACCAGCGAGGGCGCGAAGTTCCACATGCACAAGGGCCCCGGCTACGTGCGCGACGTGTTCCGGACCCGGAACATGCGCGAGCTCTCCGGCAACCTCGGCATCGGCCATTGCCGCTATCCGACCGCGGGGTCGGCGGCGTCGCGAGTTAGAGGCGCAGCCGTTCTACGTCAACTCGCCGTTCGGCATCGTGCTCGCGCACAACGGCAACCTCACCAACAGCGACGCGCTCAAGCGCGAGCTGTTCCAGCTCGACTTCCGCCACATCAACACCAATTCCGACTCGGAAGTGCTGCTCAACGTGCTGGCGCACGAGCTCGAGCGCGCCGCGCGCCACTGCGCGCCTCGACGCCGAACGCGATCTTCAACGCGGTGCGCCGGCGTGCACAGGCGCTGCCGCGGCGCCTACGCGATCGTCGCGATGATCGCGGGCTACGGCATGCTCGCCTTCCGCGACCCGTACGGCATCCGGCCGCTGATCTTCGGGGTCAGCGAGGCGAGGGCGGCACCGAGCACATGGTGGCCAGCGAGTCGGTCGCCCTCGAGGCGCTGGGCTTCGCGTGCGTGCGCGACGTGATGCCGGGGGAGGCGATCTTCGTCGACCAGACGGGCACGCTCCACGCCCGGCAATGCGCGGCGAACCCCGTGCCTGCGTCCCTGCATCTTCGAGTTCGTCTACCTGGCGCGGCCCGACTCGGTGATCGACGGCATCTCGGTGTACGAGTCGCGGCTGCGCATGGGCGAGCAGCTCGCGCAGCAAGATCCGCGGCATCCCGCAGGCGCGCGACATCGACGTCGTGATCCCGATCCCGGACTCGAGCCGCCCGTCGGCGCTGGAGCTCGCCAACCACCTGGGGCTCACGTACCGCGAGGGCTTCGTCAAGAACCGCTACGTCGGCCGCACGTTCATCATGCCGGGGCAGGCGATGCGCAGGAAGAGCGTGCGCCAGAAGCTCAACGCCATCGGCATCGAGTTCATGACGGACCGGCCGATTTGGATCAAGGCCAATGCGGGTGTGCCGCAAATCGTCGGCGACCAGGTGGTGTATGAAACAAATGCGGAACAGTTCGCCGAGTACGGCCCCGAATTAGTAGCAGCAGTGCCAGTTTCATTGGGGGCTGTTGTGGGACCGGACCGGATTACATTCGGGCACTCAAGCAACGGATCGGCGGATGAACTCGCGCGAACGGGTCTTGTTGGCAATCAACCACCAAGAGCCCGACCGGGTGCCGATCGATCTAGGGGGCACCCGGCAATCTGGAATCGCCGCGGCGGCCTATCACCGGCTCAAGCAGTTTCTTGGCGTGCGCTCTTCCACGCGCGTGTTTGACCTATTCCAAATGTTGGCGGAAGTCGAACGTCCAATTCGCGAGCGATTTGGTGCGGATGTCATCGGTTTGTATCCCGCATCGGTCTCGTTCGGAATTCGCAACGAGAATTGGAAACCGTGGCAGCTGTTTGATGGTACGCCGGTGGAGATGCCGGGCGGCTTCCAACCGATCATCGAACCCGGCGGCGACATTGTACTCATGCGCGACGGACATCAGATCGCCCGCATGCCTGTAGATGGTTTTTATTTCGATCGGCTCGAGATTTATCCGGGGGCGGCACACGTCGATTTGCAGACATTTCAGCCGCCGCTTCTCGCCGACGAAAGTTGCGAGTTTTATCGCAATCAAGTCAACGCGCTCTACCAGAATACAGACTTCGCCGTGGTCGCTCCCTTAGGCCCGCCCTACGAATTGTTTTCTGGCTTAGGAACCGGTGACTTCGAGTCCTGGATCGTCACGTTCACCACGGAAGATGACTACATTGCCGAACTCTACAAGAAACTCGTAACAACCTGGCTGGAAAACCTGCGACGCTTCGTCGATGCCGTAGGAGAACGCGTGCAGATTCTGCAAATCTGCGATGACTTCGGCACGCAACAGGCCCCGTTCCTCTCTGTGAAGATGTTTCGCGAGCGGCTCCTGCCGTACTATCGACGGGGGCTTGAGTGGATCCATCGTAATACGGCAATGAAAGTCATGCTTCACTCCGATGGCGCGCTGTACCCGTTGATCCCGTCCCTGATCGAAATGGGGGTCGATATCCTAAACCCGGTGCAAACTAGCGCGCATGGTATGGATCCTGCGCGGCTCAAAGCGGAATTTGGCGACCGTATTACGTTTTGGGGCGCGTCGCTCGATTGCCAGCAGACGCTGCCCTTCGGCAGTCCGGAGCAGGTTGCGAAAGAAGTGGGCGAGCACATCCGGGCCCTCAAAGCGGGCGGAGGCTACGTGTTTGCACCGGTGCACAATATCCAAGCCGGTGTGCCACCGGAAAACGTCGTCGCGATGTTCGACGCGGCATTGACTGAGGGCACCTACGGCTGAACATTCACTCGTCCCAACACGTTTACTGCTAACCTTGCGACGCCACAATTTGTCGCGCAAGCGTCACGGCGCCGGCCGCGCTGTTGCTATAGCCGTCGGCGCCAATCGAGTCGGCGAAGTTCTGCGTCACCGGTGCACCGCCGACGATGACCTTGCATCGGCCCTTGAGCCCAGCCTCGTGCACGGCGTGAACGACAGACTTCATTCCGATCATCGTCGTGGTCAATAGAGCGGAAACCGCAATGATGTTGGCCTCCTTCTCCATAGCCTGATCCACGAAGTTATCGGGCGGCACGTCGACTCCGAGATCGACTACATCGAAGCCACCGCCTTCCAACATGGCAGCGACCAATCCCTTGCCGATGTCGTGCAAATCACCCTTTACGGTGCCGATCACTACCCGGCCAACCGGTTCGATACCACGTTCGGCCAGCAGTGGCCGGATCAATCCCAATGCCCCCTTCATGGCCCGCGCGGCAATCAGCAGTTCAGGCACAAAATACTCATTGTTCTCGAATCGCCGACCCACTTCATCCATCGCGGGGATCATCTGCAGGGTAACTAATTGTTGCGGGTCGCTCCCGGCGGCCAACGAATCTCGCGTAATTTCGACAGCCGTGGTCAGGTCGCCGTTAAGCACGGCTTCGTACAAGCCTTTTAGTTCAGGTCCAGAGTCAGTCATATAATCGTTCGTTTCGCGGAGTGGCGAAGTGACGACTTAGCGACACCGTGCTTGGCGGTTCGCGTTTCCGAGTGTCGCCGTCCAGGGATTGGTTCGCGTTGGTTTAGAGCGAATTATAACTCGATTTCGGATACAATTGAACGCATATCGGACTCTGGCTTCTTCGCAGTGTCTGCGACAGGACGAATGGTCGTGACTACAAGCGCGAAATTGTTGGCTCAAATTGGAGCGGGCCCACACCGGATCAACCAGGTATCGGCGGAAGTCGATCATGGCGAGGTGCTGCGTTATCTTGGCTACCCTATCGGTGTGGCACCAGGTAAGCATTTGATATCGTCCCTCGAGGAGTGGGTGACTGAGGGCAGTCGTCGAGCTTCTCCCCGCGCGATTTACATGGTTTTGCCGGTTGCCAAATTGGCGCCCCGTAGCTTGCAGGTACAGACAATAACGGGCGAGGTTGAGTTTCTGGGTGCGATCGGCGAGTTTCTTGGAGCTGCGGAATGTGTGGCTGCTTTCATCGCGACCGCTGGTCCCAAAGTGGAACTCCTGGCCAGCGAACTGATGCAGCGCGGCGATCTTTTGGCGGCGATGATTGTCAATGCGGTCGGCGCCGAGAGGGCCGAAGCCGCGGAGGCTGAAGTGATCGATCAATTACGCGCACAGGCACAAAGGTTTGATTTTGCCCCCACCCTGCCTTATAGCCCTGGCTACTGCGGAATGGCGCTCGCAGAGCAGCGAACGCTGTTCGGTTTATTCGGCGATTGCGATGTCGGCGTCACTTTGAGCGATAGTTGCTTGATGCAGCCGCTGAAGTCGGTGTCAGGACTGATTGGCTTGGGACCCGCCGAACGTGTGCAGGCCTTTGGCTCGCCGTGCGACCGCTGCGAATTGTACAATCTCGCCATGCGGCGATGAAATCGGAGACCGTGTCCGGCATGAACGGCCGTCAGCGAGTTCTGACTTTTCTCCAAGGACAACCCGTCGACCGGCTTCCTTTGATGCCGATCGTAATGATGTTCTGCGCCGACCAGATTGGCGTCAAATACGGACAGTACGTAAAGGACTACCGGGTACTGGCCGAAGCCCAAATGCGAACTGCCGAGAAGTTCGACTTCGACCTAGTTTCGACACATGTCGGATCCGGCGCGAGAGGCCTCTGATTGCGGGGCGCAGGTCGAGTTTTACGACGACCAGCCAGCCGCGATCGTCGAAAGCGACGCGCTGCTGGCCGACAAAACCAAACTGGCCCGACTCTCGATTCCCGATCCGCTGGGCGGCGGTCGCATGCACTCGGCAATCAAGGCCCTGGAGCTCCTGAAGTCGCAAATCGGCCAGGAAAAGGTGGTGATGGGCTGGGTCGAAGGCCCTTGTGCCGAGGGTGCCGACCTGCGGGGCATCAACACGCTGATGCTCGACTTCTTCGACGACCCGACCTTTGTGCACGATTTGTTCGAATTTGTCGTCGAGATGGAATTAAGATACGCCCAGGCCCAGATCAAGGCGGGCCGACCTGATCGGGATCGGAGATGCGGCCGCTTCGTTGGTGGGGCCAAAGTTCTACGAAGAGTTCGTATGGCCGTATGAGATGAAACTTGGTCGACTGGACTGCACGCCATGGGAACGCGCGTCCGGCTGCACATCTGCGGCAATACCCGCCGCATCCTCGACGGCATGGGCCGGCTTGGTTGCGAAATTGTCGATCTGGACTACTTCGTTCCTCTCGCCGATGCTCGCCAGACTATGGGGCCTAGACAAATCCTGCTCGGCAATCTCAACCCGGTCGCCATCTCCGCGACTCCTCACCAGCGGCCGTTACGACGGCCCTGGCCGAGTGCCATCGTCAGGCCGGAGCGCAGTTCATTGTGGGGGCCGGATGCGAAATCGTTCGCGACACGCCACTGCCAAACATCCAGGCAATGGTCGATTACGCCCGCGCCGCACGCGCCTAACGAAGTAACCGACTGCCGACTATCACTTGCCATTTGCATGGATCCGTCGTGAAACGATCGTTTCTCACCGGCATGTGAGATTCCAGCCACTGGTACAGTGAAGTGGAAGCGGTTCAGCACAATGTTGCGTTCGTTGCCGTTTCGGCGGTTTGTCGCACGCACCACCTATCAAATCGGAAGGCGGGCAGTCTCAACGCGGGAGCAGATAACAGAGTTGTCGGTGGTTCGCTCCGCGTCGTCGCAGTTTTTTAGCCTCGTCGAGCGACTCGTCGGTCAGATTTCCGTCGGACGATCGAATAGGTGAAGGGTTTCATAATGGCTTTGCCAGTTACTAGAGTCGTCGCAAAGATCGTGCCGAAAGGGACCCTCTTCGTAACGATGCGGGCAAGAACGCAGAACAGAAGGAGTTGCGCCAAGAGTAATGGTCGGCGCGGAGGCCGGTCAATTTTCACATGCCGATCGGTGTGCCCTCTCTGCCAAGTCTGCCATCCGTTGGAATTCAGGATCGCTCCGATACTTCATGTGGTTCAATCGTACCAACGAACTGCAGTTCGTACTCCGTTTGTACGTAGCGGTTACTTGGCCGGCATGCCGGCTGCGTCGTAATGATGCATAACTTCAATTGGTGCCAGTTGACGATCATAGATCGCAACCTCGCTAAGCTTTCCTTCCAAATTCGCGAAGTTGTCGTTCCGGCCACCGAAGAACCACTCATTGCTGATTGTGGATCGATCGGTCCCGGATAAACCGACGATTTCCGGCGCGTCGCGACCGTTAAGGTATACGAGCACTTTTGGGCCATTCCGCACCAAAACGATGTTATTCCAGGTCTTCGGCTCAATTGTCGAATGGCCGTCCAGAATCTGGTCGGGTGCACTGCCGTTGAAGAAGATTAAGCGGCCGCTTGAATTTTTTGTTCCGCCGATGCCTAAGTGATCTCCGCGGGCCTGGCGGTCGTGGTTCGGTCCGCGGGAGAACAAGTATCCCGTGACCGGCCGGGCGTCGTTGGGCAGGCCATTCCAAAACCAAAATTCCACCGAGTAGGTGTCGCCGACGTCGGATAATTGGGCACGCAAACGCCCACCCGCGAAGTGAGCGGACCGGCTTAATTGGCCACTCGGGGCATAACCCTTACCCGGCGGGCCCGGCAAATAGTGCGCAGACGCCATCCTCGTACACTGCGTTTCGTTTGTTTCCGCTGCTGTCGGCCGCGCTATAACCGCCAATTTCGGCAAGCCGCCAAAATGCGCGCGGCTTTGATTGCCGCACGGCCACGTCATAGCTTCCGACCGTATCGGGCAACGCCCGGCGCGGTCTTTGGGCCACTTCTTCTAGCAGCTTCAATACCGCCTCGACAATTTTCGGTTCGGCATTGATGTCGAGTCCAGCGGTGCGTGCGGCCCAGGTGGTGTAACCGCCCAACTTGTGCTGCTCGGGCGGTGGGATATAACCTTCCGCGCCGTTGGCCAGTTCGATGTTGAAGGTTTGCAGAAGCGGACTTTGGAGCTTCAGCTTGAGGCCCGTAATCGCGAATACCTCGTTCGGAATGGCGGTGATTGCCACGTCGCCGATTCGCACCGCTTGCAACTTCAATTCTCGTTGTGGCTCGGCTGCCAGAAAGGTCTGTTCGAGCGCATAAACCTCGGGCCAGCCCTTCGGTCTCCGGTCGCCGACTTTTGCAGCCAATTCCTTCGCCCAAGCGAGTCGTTGGGCGTCGGGCACACGTCGACCAAGCGTAAGCTTCGTTTCGCGCATGGCGAGCGATACATTGGTCTGGTATTTCACTTGGCGATACGCTTGCTCGGCCAGTGCTGCCAGTTCGTCGGCGTACCGCTCGTACTCGCGACTCACTTGTTTGGCACTGTAATTCATGCTGGCCAGGTCGCCGCTTGTGCCTTGGGACATCGCTACGATGCAGGAGCTCGATCCGTCACTGCCATCGAGGCGTTTGCCCAGATGCTCAGCGAAGCGGCCGAAATAATCGGCCGACAGAATTGCCGAGCCGACATAATGCATCGAGAAATTGGCCAGCAGGCCAAGTGGTTTGCCGTTGGGCGTTTGCATGGCCAGCACCGAAAGCTCATCGTCGACCGGGCCAGAAGGACCAATCGCATCGGGGCTAAGAAATCCCGGGTGCATATTCGCCCGCACGGTCGGTGCTCCAAACGGGTCCTTGAGCATCCGATCCGGTCGACGGATGTAGCGGCGGCAAAACGTATAGTTTGGCGCATGAACTTTGGCGAAGCCGATTTGTGCGGGCTGCAATCGGCCGTTGGCAAGCTGAATTGCCCGTGCGATTTGCGGAATGAGATATGCCGGATATTGCGGATCGGGTCTCGAACCTAGACAGCCCATCGACGACGGGGCCGAGTGGGTGTGCGTTGCTGAGATCAGCATGTGATCGACCGCAATGCCCGTGATGTTTGCTGCTCGCTCTTTGGCAGCATCGAGCAGTTCGCGCGGCAGCATGCAACTGTCGACAACGACGATCGCTATACGCGTGGTGCCGTCATCGAGCACAAAAGCGCGAGCGAAGAGCGGATCAACATCATGATCTGCCATGCGCTGCTCGAACATCCCGTTAACAACGACGGGGTACTTCACCGGTGTGATATTTACCGCGACCGCGCCTATCCGGAAATTGCACGTTGCTGACGGCGGTTGCGGCTCGACCGCGGCTCCGCAGCACGGAGAGGCCCCGAGATCTAGCAATATGATGCTAAGAATCAAACTGGATTGGAGAATTCTCATTGCGGTCACTCCAAAAGATTACGGGCGAACGTGACCATTTGACGGCCGATTTCGTATCGCTGCAAGAATCGACATCTTAGATTGGGGCCGCTCATCGAGACACAAGACTGATTTCTGCAGGCGATTTGACGAGATTCCCCCGCAGACCTGGGTCGTTCTTTTGTTGAGGGCCTGAATTCCGCGCCTTACTTTTATACCCTACGCGGCCAGCAATGAGACATCTTCGAATTGCTGAAAGTTGAGCGTCATGAGGGATTTCAGGGGTTCGGCGTGGCGGGTTGTGATGCCGGCGATTGTTTCTTGGATGGCGGCTTGAAATTCTTGGAATCCTGGATGGTAACGCCCGTAGACGGCCCGGCGCTTGATGAACTTCCAGAGCCGTTCGATGAGATTCAGGTTCGGCGAGTACGACGGCAGGAACAGCAGCGTGATGTTCAGTTGCCTCGCCAACGCTTGCACCGCGGCATTGCGTTGGTAGCGGGCGTTGTCCAGCACCAACGTGATCGGCCCGGCGAGGCCGAGGGCGGCGATCTTCCGCAACAGCTCGCACATCGTTTCCGTGTTCACAACCGTCGTGTTGGTCACGCTCACCAGTTCGCGGGTCACGGCGTTCCACGCCCCCAGTACATTGAACCGCTGGCGGCCCGAGGCGGCCCGCACGAAGATTCGCGTGAACGACCACAAGCAGCACAGGAACGTCCCGAACACAAAGTGCGCCGCATCGACGAAGAACACGTGTCCCCGTCCTCGGGCGGCGGCATCGAGGCGAGGCTTCAGTTCGACGTCGTGAAACAGGGCCTGCTCGGCGACGTGCTGGGCCAAGTTTTTTTGGGCGGCACGGGGAGCGCCCGGACCCGCTGCCACTGGAGCCCCATGTCTTTCAGGAACTTGCGAGTTTGTGACAGTCCCCGTCGCAGGCCGGTCAGTTGGTAAATGCGCTCGCAGGCTTCCGCGGTCGTACGGACCGGTTGGTTCTCGAACGACGCGCGGATCACGTCGCGATAGGCCGCCAAGTCGCTCACGGGCCCCTGCACGTTCCAGCGCCGCAGCCCCTCCAGCCCGCCATCCCGATAGGCCGCGACGTACCGCTCGACGGTCGCCAGTCCGACCCCCGCCACTTGCGCCGACTGCGGAGCGCTTCAAACCGCAATGCAGCGACCACAACACGAGCATCTTGCGGCGGACATGCGAATGCGGATGAGATTCCCGCTCGGCCCCCACGATCTGCTGTTCGTCCTCCGTCAAATGAACCCGAAACCACGCCATGACAGACCTCCTTGCCAGCACCACGCCATCCTCCTCGACGGCGACAGAAGGCCCTTGTACAACAAATCAGCTGCCAGGGAACAGATCATTCATCCCCGCGCAGGGTATAGAATAAGACGCAGCCGGGAAGGAGCCCCGTGATAGCGGCAATGCAAATCGGCTCTCCGACGGCAGTGCCATCGTCCTGGGATGATGCGAAGGTGTTTCATGTAACAACTCGTCCGCTGACGCCCCCGCGAGCTCGACATGAACGAATCGCAATCTACATAATATCCTCTCCTCCGCAGCCCGGAGTCTACGCCTGCTCCATCCAATTTGCAAATATTCGATACCTCTCGCGGGGCTTTGGTGCGCGGCGAGATCGCTGCAAGTCCCATGGTCACCTGCCGTTCGGACACGGAAACGCATCTTTTTTGTGAACCACTAAGATCCAATTAAGTGTCAAACGCAGTGTTTCTTGGTCGTGAGTGAATTTGACCGCCAGAAACCACACGGGCCTTCGCCCGCGACAGCACTCGCCAACAAAACGTTAAGTGTAAGTCGTGACGATTCCGCGCAGGCGACTGCAAATTAGGAAACGGATTCGGACATCGCCAGACATTCGTCAGCTGAGTGCGTAATGCGGGCGTGCCCTGGGTCGCGAGCGAAGTGCGAAATGGCGGTTCGACCTGGGTCAGGAAGGCCGCTGTTCGCGGGCCGCTAAGTGTGCTCAGTTTGAGCCAAAAAATTGCTGAATAGCGGGTTCGCACATTGCCACGCTGCAAGTGCCGCGTCCGACGGCGCATCGTCGAGGGTCTGACCGTCATGGTCACTGATATAAGCGTCGTGACGATCGCCGAAGGCGGTCGCCGGGCCCTTCTGACGCGTGGACCCTGTCACGCGCTCCATCGCCAACAAGAGTAAATCGTCCCCGCTGGGAAATCGCTTCTCGGAGTTTGTGGACCTGGCGGCCGGGCGGAGTGCCTGAGTCATGCGAACTCACTCGCGTTTCTAGCGCGGCGTCCAATAACCGAGATCGAACGAATGGGTCGAAACGCATGGTGGTCGTCCCTAGTTCGGCCTGAAGAACCGCATCCGGCTCGGCAGCCAGCGCAGCGCTACCGGAGCCCAGGCGCCGAGTTGCCGAAGTTGTCGCGCCAGACCACGTAATCGCCAGTGGTGATGTCGCCGTCGCCGTTGCCGTCTGCCCCGCTGAAGGGCGTGAGGCCCGTCTGACCTTGCATCTTCCGCCACAGCACGTAGTCGGCGGCGTCAACGGTGTCGTTCAAATTGTAATCGCCGAGCAAAGCAGGTGGCGGCGCCTGGGCCTCGTACGCGCCGATATCGATGCGCAATCCATTGACACCGCCGTTGGCCACCCGCGCTAATCTGCGCTGGTCGTTTACCAGTGGCGGAGTGTAATCGTTTGGATTGAAGTTCGGATCACCCGCATCGATCGCCAGGCTGCCGGGCAAAGGGCCTGGGTCAGCGTCGGCCCGCCGTTGTCGGCCAGCGGGCCCAAGCAGCGGATCGCCGGTGAGCGTATTCATGAGCGAGCCGAGGTTCTGGCCGTCCTCGACGAGGTTGTAGGCGCCGCAGGTGCCGCCGGCATTGACAATATCGCCACCGTTAACGCTATTGGCCACGATCGTATTGTTGAGAGTTGCCATGCCCGAAGCGTTGTAGAGGCCGCCGCCGTCACCCAAGCCCGCGGTATTTCCCGAGATGGTGCTGCTGGTGATTGTCGCCGTGCCGCCGTTCAAGATGCCGCCGCCGTCGCCCGCGATATTTCCCGAAAGGGTGCTGTTGGTGATCGTCGCCGCGCCGTGGTTATAGAGACCGCCGCCGGATTGCGCTATTTCCCGAAAGGGTGCTGCCGGTGATCGTCGCCGTGCCGGAGTTATAGAGGCCGCCGCCGTCACCCAAGCCCGCCAGTACTTGCCCGAGATGGTGCTGCTGGTGATTGTCGACAGTGCCGCCGTTCAAGATACCGCCGCCGCCGGCGTGCGCATAATTGCCCGAAAGGGTGCTGCCCGTGATCGTCGCCCTGCCAGGTTGAAGATGCCGCCGCCGCGCCGCCCGCCGCGTAATTGCCCGAAAGGGTGCTGCCGGTGATCGCCAAGTCGCCGCTTGAAACGAAACGGATGCCACCACCATTACCGGCTATCTCGACCGTTCTGCAGCGTGAGGCTGGCGAGCGTGAGATCGCCCGTGGATGCCGAGAAATTCAGGACTCGCGACTGCTGGTTGGCATCGATCACGACGTTCTCGGCCAGCGACGAGGCGTCGATCGTGAGCGTGTCGGTGATCGCCAGCTCCGATCCTCCCAGCAGGATCGTCTGGCCGGAGAGACCCGCGTCGAACGTGATCGTGTCGGCGCCGTCGTATGGTTCGCCGCCTCGATCGCTTCGCGGAGAGAGATGCCGTCGCCGCCGTCGTTGGCGACCAAGTCGGTGATCGACGAGATAGCACCATTCACCACGTCGAGGTCATTGCTGACCGTCACTATGGCCAGCATTCGACGATCTTCCAGCGGCTCGAATTGCAGTCGGCGGCGGTGGAGAGTCGCGTGTCTCCGGTCGGTCTCGGGCGTTGGCAGCGGTGCGAGTATCGTCGGCTCATGGCACGGACTCCGGTCACAAGGTTGGGGTGTGGACGCCCAGGTGAAATAACCGCGCGATACTCAACTGCGATCGGTTTGCGATGCCGAGAGAAAGGCGCTCGGAGATGATCGCCTCGTCGCATTGGCGGCCGGCAGCTGCGTCAGGTCACAGAAACGCGACGCACGCGAGAGTTCTGTGGCGGGCCGCCACCACCGGCCGTGGAGAAGAGCATTTGATGGAAATGATGCTCAGAATCGGACGCAAACAGATTTCGATACAGCGTGCTGCCAGCCGTCGGTGCCATCGGCCAGGGATGATTCGTAGGTGCTTCATGCAACAACTCCGCCGCTGATGGTATCGCGACCTAGCAAGGAACTGGTCGGGCCGCCAATATCGGCATCTTTATAACAGCGATTCTACTCTTCGCTCGTTTAACTATGCAACTATCGGCGGTATCCGCTTGTTAAACCTGGGTTGATAACGCGTTTTTTGCGGTCAAAATCACTCCCATGTGTCAAGACCGACCGAAGAGACCAGTTCTGGGCACGGAAAATCTGTGCCCAGAAGCTAACGCATCGATCAGTTCAGAAACGCACGGCGAGGGTGTCAGTCGCAGTCGCCGGAGCGGGCAGGATGGTCGCCCGCGGAACCGATTTCGAAACGGTCGTTTGTTAGCGTGTTTCATGTGTTAACAGGTCTCGGCACTCGCTATGGGCCCGGCGTCTCCGGAGACACGGCAAAGCCACTGTGATGATCAGTTACGTCACCGGTCGCCGGACCGGTTGCGGGGACGGCAGTGGCACTGATAGACGAGGCGCTTCCGGACGATTGGCCGAAGTGGGCACGCCAGTAGTCATATCGCCGGACCGCCGTAGGTCGCTGGGTCTTGCGCCACAGGAGTAATCGGCGGCGTCGACGGTGCCGTCGTCGTTGTGGTCGCCGTCGAGACCACTCGTGGTGAACAG
>CAVYID010000013.1:0-108744 GCA_963768535.1 uncultured beta proteobacterium
CCAGCAGATCACCTGCCAGGCGCCCAGTGTGCGCGCGAGCCTGCCCCCTTCCGCGTAGCCGACGGCGGCGGCGGCGACGGCGAGCACCAGCAGCGCGTCGGCCGGCTGCGGCGCCCCGCCGCCCTGCCACAGCGCGAAGGCGACGACGACCGCGCTGCCGGCCACGGCGCTGACCCAGAACAGCAGGGGCGGGCGTTCGTGCGCGAGCCACGCGCCGGTGATCGCCGTGGCCAGCGGCAGCAGGCCGACGACGACCGCGCCGTGCGCCGCCGGGACGTGGCGCAGGCCCACGCCGAGAACAGCGGGAAGCCGACCACGACGCCGCCGGCCACGAGCGCGAGCCGCGGCAGCACGCGCCGGCCAGGGAACGGCGTGCGCGTGACGACGAGCACGACGGCGGCGAGCAGCGCGGCGACGAGCGCCCGCCCGAGGCCGACGAACACCGGATCGAGATCGGCGACGGCCACCCGGGTCGCCGGCAGCGTGAGGCTGAACGCCGCGACGCCGACGAGGCCGTAGAGGAGGCCGGCGCGGCGGTTGGCGGGGGTGGGATTCGTCGGCGCCGGCGCGCGGCTCGGCGGCGATCGGTGGCCGCGGCCGCGGCGGCCCCGGGTTTCGCTGCGCTCAACCCGGGCTACGGGGGGGCGGGGGCGGGCGGGGTCACGACCGGGTCGGCCCAGCCGCCGGGCGGCACCACGTCTTGGGCGGCCACTTCCGGCGGCCCCCAGGTGCCGGGCTCGTAGACGTAGACCGGCGTGTCGGCCTTCAGCACGGGGTCGACGATGCGCCAGGCCTCCTCGACGTAGTCCTCGCGCGCGAACAGCGAGCGGTCGCCCAGCATCGCGTCGCCGAGCACGCGCTCGTAGGCGTCCATCTCGGCGGCCCCCGGATGCCGGCTGGCGACCAGCTCCACCTGCTCCCCGACCATCCGGTCGCCCACGTCCATCACCGTGGTGCCGATGGCGATGGCGACCTCGGGGCCGATCCGGAGGCGGACGTAGTTGGTCGCGTCGGCGCAGCCCGGAAAGATCTTCGGCGCGCGGTGGAGCCGGACGACGACCTCGGTGCAGGTGACCGGCAGCGACTTGCCGGCGCGGATGTAGAACGGCACGCCCGGCCCAGCGCCACGAGTCGATCGACAGGCGCAGCGCGGCGAAGGTCTCGCGCGTCGAATCGGGCGCGACCCCCGGCTCCTGGCGATAGCCGCGGAACTGGCCGCGCACGAGGTCGCCGGGCGCGATCGGCGGAATGGACTTCAGCACCTTGACCTTCTCGTCGCGCATCGACTCGGCGTCGGCGCGCGCCGGCGGCTCCATCGCCAGGTTGGCGAGCACCTGGAACAGGTGGTTCTGGACCACGTCGCGCATCGTGCCGATCTTGTCGTAGAACGACGCCGCGGCCCTGGACGCCGAAGCTCTCGGCCATCGTGATCTGCACGCTCTCGACGAACTCGCGGTTCCAGAACGGCTCGAGGAAGGCGTTGGCGAAGCGGAAGAAGACCATGTTCTGCACCGGCCGCTTGCCGAGGTAGTGGTCGATGCGGAAGATGGGCTCCTCGTCGAAGGTGCCGAGCAGGATCCGGTTGAGCGCCTGCGCCGAGGCGAGGTCGCGGCCGAACGGCTTTTCCACGATGACCCGCGCGCCCGGCGGTGCAGCCGGCCTTGCCGAGCTGCTCGACGACGGTGCCGAACAGCCCCGGCGGGATGGCGAGGTAGTGCGCGGGCCGTGCCGCGCCGCCGAGCGCCTGGCGCAGCGCCGCGTAGGTGGCCGCGTCGTTGTAGTCGCCGTCGACGTAGCGCAGCAGGCGCGCGAAGCTTGTCGAACGCCGCCGCGTCGAAGCCGCCGTGCTTCTCGCAGGCTGTCCCTGGCGCGGGCCTTGAGCTGCTCGAGATTCCAGCCCGCCTTGGCCACGCCGATGACGGGGACGTCGAGGTGGCCGCGCCGGCACATCGCCTGCAGCGCCGGGAAGATCTTCTTGTAGGCGAGGTCGCCGGTGGCGCCGAAGAAGACCAGCGCGTCGGATCGGTCAGCATCCATCGTTTGCTCCCGGGGTGCGGGACACTCAGGTCTCCGCCGGCTTTTCCTGGTGGCCGCCGAACTCGAAGCGCATCGCCGACAGGAGCTTGTTCTGGAAGTCCGCCTCGCCGCGCGAGGCGAAGCGCTCGTACAGCGCCGCTGGTGAGCACGGGCGCCGGCACCGCCTCGTCGATGGCGGCCTTGATCGTCCAGCGGCCCTCGCCGGAATCGGACACGCGGCCGGCGAACTCGGCGAGCGCGGGATCGGCGAGCAGCGCCGCGGCGGTGAGGTCCAGCAGCCACGACGCGATCACGCTGCCGCGCCGCCAGACCTCGGCGATGTCGGGCAGGTTGAGGTCGTACTGGTAGTGCTCGGGATTCGCGCAGCGGCGTGGTCTCGGCGTCGGCGTCGTGCCCTCGCTTGCCGATGTTGGCGCGAGCGCAGGATCGCCGAGCCCCTCGGCGTAGGCGGCCATGAGGCCGTACTCGATGCCGTTGTGGACCATCTTGACGAAGTGGCCGGCGCCGTTCGGCCCGCAGTGCAGGTAGCCCTGCTCGGCGGTGCCGCCGGCCTGCTCGCGCCCGGGCGTGCGCGCGATGTCGCCGCGGCCGGGGGCGAGGGTCGCGAAGATCGGATCGAGATGCGCGCACGGCCTCCGGCTCGCCGCCGATCATCATGCAGTAGCCGCGCTCGAGGCCCCAGACGCCGCCGCTGGTGCCGACGTCGACGTAGTGGATGCCCTTGTCGCGCGAGTTCGCCGGCGCGGCGGATGTCGTCGACGTAGTAGGAGTTGCCGCCGTCGATGAGGATGTCGCCCGGCGTCGAGGTGCGGCACGAGGTCGGCGATCGTCCGGTCGACGACCGCGGCCGGCACCATCAGCCAGACCGCGCGCGGCGCGGTCGAGCTTCGCCGACGAGCTCGGCGAGCGACGACGCGCCGACGGCCTTCTCCCGGACCAGGTCGCGCACCGCGTCCGGCGACGTGTCGAAGACGACGCAGTCGTGGCCGCCGCCGATCAGCCGGCGCACCATGTTGGCGCCCATCCGGCCGAGTCCGATCATTCCGAGTTGCATGGGTGGCTCCTTGTCCTTGACTGGGGTTCGAGCGCGCGGCGCCCTTGCGGTTGCCGGCCGCGCGTGCCGGCGGGGCGCGGCGAGGGGGCGCGGTCAGCCGCGTGGCGCCCTCAGCTTCCGATAGCGGCGGATCAGCGCGTTGGTCGAGCTGTCGTGGTGCAGCGGCGGCTCGTCGGCGGCTGTCGAGCTCGGGCACGATGCGCTGCGCGAGCAGCCTTGCCGAGCTCCACGCCCCACTGGTCGAACGAGTCGATGCCCCAGATCGCGCCCTGCGTGAACACGCTGTGCTCGTAGAGCGCGACCAGCGACGCCCAGCGCCGCCGGCGTGAGGCGCTCCAGCAGCAGCGTGTTCGACGGCCGGTTGCCCTCGAACACGCGGTGCGGGACCAGCGCCTCCGGCGTGCCCTCGGCCTGGACCTCGTCGGCGGTCTTGCCGAAGGCCAGCGCCTCGGTCTGCGCGAACACGTTCGCCAGCAGCAGGTCGTGGTGGCGGCCGCAGCGGGTTGAGCGGCTGGGCGAAGGCGATGAAGTCGCAGGGCACGAGCCGCGTGCCCTGGTGGATGAGCTGGTAGAACGAGTGCTGGCCGTTGGTGCCCGGGCTCGCCCCAGTAGATCGGGCCGGTGTCGACGTCGACCGCGCGCGCCGTCGAGCGTGACGTGCTTGCCGTTGCTCTCCATCGTCAGCTGCTGCAGGTACGCGGGGAAGCGCTTGAGGTACTGGTCGTAGGGCAGGACCGCGACGGTCTGCGCGCCGAAGAAGTCGTTGTACCAGATCGACGAGCAGGCCCAGCAGCACCGGCAGGTTGCGCTCGAAGGGCGCCGTGCGGAAGTGCTCGTCCATCGCGTGGAAGCCGGCGAGCATCGCGCGGAAATGCTCGGCGCCGATCGCGAGCATCGTCGAGAGCCCGATCGCCGAGTCCATCGAATAGCGCCCGCCGACCCAGTCCCAGAAGCCGAACATGTTGGCGGTGTCGATGCCGAATTCGCCGACCTTGCCGGCGTTGGTCGACACCGCGACGAAGTGCTTGCGCCACCGCCTTCGCGTCGCCGCCGAGGCCGCGCGAGCAGCCACGTCGCGCGCCGTGTGCGCGTTGGTCATCGTCTCCAGCGTGGTGAAGGTCTTGGACGCGACGATGAACAGCGTCGTCGCCGGATCGAGGTCGCGCACCGCCTCGGCGAAGTCGGTGCCGTCGACGTTGGAGACGAAGCGGAAGGTCAGCGCGCGCTCGCTGTAGTGCTTCAGCGCCTCGTAGGCCATCACCGGCCCCAGGTCCGAGCCGCCGATGCCGATGTTGACGACGGCGGCGATGGGCTTGCCGGTGTGCCCCGTCCACGCGCCGCTGCGCACGCGCGCCGGCGAAGTCGGCCATCCGGTCGAGCACCGCGTGCACGGCGGGCACCACGTTCTCGCCGTCGACGGCGATCGTCGCGCCGCGCGGGGCCCGCAGCGCCACGTGCAGCACCGCGCGGTTCTCGGAGACGTTGATCCGCTCGCCGCGGAACATCGCGTCGATCCGCGCGCGCAGGCCGCACTCGTCGGCGAGGCGCAGCAGCAGCGCGAGCGTCTCGTCGGTGACGCGGTTCTTCGAGTAGTCGAGGTGGATGCCGGCGGCCTCGACGGTCAAGCGCTCGCCGCGCGCGGGATCGGCGGCGAAGAGCTCGCGCAGCGTGCAGCGCGCGGGCGCTGGCGTGGTGCGCGGCCAGCGCCTGCCACGCGGGGCGCGTCGTCGGCGAGGGATTCGGTGGCGGCATGGCGGTCGTCCTCGGGCGGGCGGGGTCAGTGCGTGGGGGGCCGGCGGCGCATCGGCGTCGCGGCGCGGCTCGCCGTTTTCCCACAGCCGGAAGCCGCCGGTGAAGGCGTTGGCGTTGTCGCCCGCGCGCACGCCCGGCGGCAGCGCCTTCAGCCGCTTGACGTTGCCGCCGCCGATGACCACGTCGGTCGGCTCCAGCGCCGCCGTCAGCGTGGCGACGACCCGCGCGACCTCCTCGCGCCACTTCTTGTTGCCCATCCGCTTGCGCCCGGCCTCGCCGACGTAGTCCTCGTAGAAGCCCTTCCGGTACGGCGCGTGGCCGAGCTCCATCGGCTCGACGATGCCGTCGACGATCATCGCCGTGCCGAGGCCGGTGCCGAGGCCGAGGAACAGCAGCTTGCCGCCCTGGTAGCTGCCCAGCGCCTGCATCGCGGCGTCGTTGAGGATCTTGACCGGGCAGCCGAACGCCGCCGCATAGTCGAAGCCGACCCAGCCGGCGGCCAGGTTGTGCGGTTCGGCCACCGGCCGGTTGCGCACGACCACTCCCGGATAGCCGATCGAGACCGCGTCGTAGTGCCAGCCCTGCGCGCAGCCGCTTCACGCCTTCCGCCATCGCGGCGGCGGTCAGCGCCGGGCCGGACGGGAAGCGCCGCGGCTCGGTCTGGCCGGTGGCCAGCAGCTTCACGTTGTTGCCGCCGATGTCGACGACCAGCACGTCCATGGTCACGCCTCCCGTGGCGCGCGCCGCGCGCCGGTCGATGGCGATGCCGGCGGCGCGGTCCTCATGATGCGGCCCCCTGCCGCAGCGCGGCGCATTTCCCGGCGATCACCGACAGCAGCTCGTTCCACGACTTGACGAACGCGGCGGCGCCGTCGCGCTGCAGCGTGGCGGCGAGCGCGTCGACGTCGATCCCTGCGCGGGCGAACTCGGCGAGCGTCGTCGCGGCCTCGCCGCCGTCCTCCGTCATCGGCGCCACCTCGGCAGCGTGACCGGCCAGCGCCTGCAAGGTGGCCTCGGGCATCGTGTTCACCGTGAGCGGGGCGGCGAGCGCGTCGACGTAGAGCGTGGCCGGCGCCGCCGGATCCTTGGTTCCGGTGCTTGCGAACAGCAGCCGCTGCGGCCGCGCGCCTTCGTTCATCGCCCGCCGGCAGCGCGGCGAGCCCGCGAACTCGCGGTAGGCGGCGCAGGCGTGCCGGGCCATGGCGATGCCGAGGCGGTTGACGAGCGGCCCCGGCACCTTGCCGGCGACCGCGACGTCCCAGCGGCTGACGAACAGCGACGCGACCGACGCCACGCCGGGCGGCAGGCCGGCGGCGATGCGGCGCTCGATGCCGGCGAGCCACGCCTGCGCCGCGGCGAGGTACTGCGTGCGGGAGAACAGCAGCGTCACGTTTACCGGGATGCCGGCGAACGTCGCCTCCTCGATCGCGGGCAGGCCCTCGCGCGTGCCGGGAATCTTGATGAACAGGTTCGGCCGCGCCGCCCGCGCGTGCAGGCCCTTGGCGGCGGCGAGCGTCGTCGCGGTGTCGTAGGCGAGCAGCGGCGAGACTTCGAGCGAGACGAAGCCGTCGACGCCGCCGGTGCGCTCGAACGTCGGCCGGAACATGTCGGCTGCCTGCGTGAGGTCCGCCAGCGCGAGCTCGAAGAACAGGTCCTCGCCGGAGGCACCCTTCGCGAGGCTGCGGCGGATCGCGTCGTCGTAGGCGGCGCTGCCCTTGATCGCGTGATCGAAGATCGTCGGATTCGACGTGAGCCCGGTGACCGACAGCTCGTCGATGTAGCGCTGCAGCGTGCCGGAGGCGACGAGGTCGCGGGTGATGTTGTCGAGCCACAGGCTCTGGCCGAGGTCGTGGAGCTGCTGCGTGGCCTTCATGGGCGTGCCTCCCGGGTTTCGGGCCGGCGGCTGCGGGGACGATCGGCGCCGCCGCGCCGCGAAGGCGCGCTCACGCCCGGGTCCCTGCCGCCAGCGCGGCGTTGACGATCACCTGCGCTTCGTCGACGATCGCCTGCAGGTGGCGCGCGTCGCGGAAGCTCTCGGCGTAGATCTTGTAGATGTTCTCGGTGCCCGACGGCCGCGCGGCGAACCAGCCGCTGGCGGCGATCACCTTGAGTCCGCCGATCGGCGCGTCGTTGCCCGGCGCGCGGGTGAGCCGGGCGGTGATCGGCTCGCCGGCGAGCTGTGCCGCGGTGACCGCTTCCGGCGCGAGTCGGCCGAGTGCCGCCTTCTGCGCGGGCGTGGCCGGCGCGTCGATGCGCGTGTAGCACGGCGCGCCGAACTCGGCCGTCAGCGCGGCGTAGTGCTCGCCCGGGTCCCTGCCGGTCCGCGCGGTGATCTCGGCGGCGAGCAGGTTCATGATCAGGCCGTCCTTGTCGGTGGTCCAGGCGCTGCCGTCGAAGCGCAGGAAGCTCGCCCCGGCGCTCTCTTCCCCGCCGAAGCACAGCGAGCCGTCGAGCAGCCCCGGCGTGAACCACTTGAACCCGACCGGCACCTCGGCGAGGCGCCGCCCCAACCCGGCGACGACACGGTCGATCATGCCGGAGGACACCAGCGTCTTGCCGACCGCGGCGTCCCGCGGCCACTGCGGGCGGTGCGTCAGCAGATAGCGGATCGCCACGGCGAGGTAATGGTTGGGGTTCATGAGCCCGGCCGTCGGGGTCACGATCCCGTGGCGGTCGGCGTCGGGGTCGTTGGCGAACGCCAGCCGGTAATGGTCCTTGAGGCCGACGAGCCCGGCCATCGCGTACGGGCTCGAGCAGTCCATGCGGATCCTGCCGTCGTGGTCGACGGTCATGAACGCGAACGTCGGATCGACCGTCGGGTTGACGTCGTCGATGTCGAGCCCGTAGGCGGCGTTGATCGGGCCCCAGTAGTGGACGGCGGCGCCGCCGAGCGGATCGACGGCCAGCGCGAGCCCGGCGGTGCGGATCGCGTCCATGTCGACCACGCTGGCGAGGTCGTCGACGTAGGGCCGGACGAAGTCCTCGGCGTGGAGGGTGCCGGACTTCCCCGGCGCCGCGCCCGGCACGCGCTTCACGCCGGCGTTCCCGGCGCGCAGCAGCGCGTTGGCGCGGTCCTCGATCCAGCGGGTCACGTCGGTGTCCGCCGGCCCGCCGTTGGGCGGGTTGTACTTGATGCCGCCGTCGGCGGGCGGGTTGTGCGACGGGGTGATGACGATGCCGTCGGCGAGCCCCCCGGTCCGGCCGCGGTTGTGGACGAGGATGGCGCGCGAGATGACCGGTGTGGGCGTCACGCCGTCGTCGCGCTGGATGGTCGTCTCGACGCCATTGGCGGCGAGCACCTCCAGCGCCGTATGCTGCGCCGGCGTCGACAGCGCGTGCGTGTCCTTGCCGAGGTAGAGCGGTCCGTCGACCCCGCGCGCGCGGCGGCTCTCGCAGATCGCCTGCGTGATCGCCAGGATGTGGGCCTCGTTGAACGCGCCGGCGAGCGACGAGCCGCGATGGCCGCTGGTGCCGAAGCTCACCCGCTGCGCCGGGTCGTCGGCGTCGGGCCGCTGGTCGAAATACGCGCGCTCGAGGGCCGCGACATCGACCAGCAGGTCTTTCGGGGCCGGCTTGCCGGCGAGAGGGGAGAGGGCCACGCGACGTTCCTGTCCTGTTCGTTGCCGGTGGGATGCCGCCATGGCGGCGTCACGGCGGCGCGAACCGCCAAGGTTACCACCACGCCCGGCGCGGCGCGGCGCGCCGCCACCGGCGCGCGTACTATCCGCGGTGGTGCCGGCGCCGGCCCGGATCGCGGCGCGGCGCCGGACCGGCACCGCACGCCTGAGGGAGGATCGCCGATGACCGAGGAGGAGCTGCGACTCGAGGCCGCGCGCGCCGGCCGCGCGCGCTGGCGGCGCTGGGGACCGTACCTCGCCGAGCGCCAGTGGGGCACCGTGCGCGAGGACTACAGCCCCGGCGGGACCGCGTGGGAATACCTGCCGCACGACGCGGCGCGCTCGCGCGCCTATCGCTGGGGCGAGGACGGCATCGCCGGCATCTGCGACGACGCCAGCGGCTGTGCTTCGCGCTGGCGCTGTGGAACGGCGCCGACGCGATCCTGAAGGAGCGCATGTTCGGGCTCTCCGGCCACGAGGGCAACCACGGCGAGGACGTCAAGGAGTACTACTTCTACCTCGACAACCTGCCGACGCACGCGTACATGAAGTACCTGTACAAGTATCCGCAGCGCGCGTATCCGTACGCCGACCTCGTCGCCGAGAACGCGCGGCGCAGCCGGCAGGATCCGGAATACGAGCTGCTGGACACCGGCATCTTCGCCGACGACCGCTACTTCGACGTGTTCGTCGAGTACGCGAAGGCGGACCCCGACGACATCCTGGTGCGCATCAGCATCGCCAACCGCGGCCCCGAGGCGGCCACCGCGCACCTGCTGCCGACGCTGTGGTTCAAGAACGACTGGTCGTGGTCGTTCGCCAACGCGAAGCCGCGGATCGCGCTCGCGCGCGCCGACGCCGAAGGCGCCGTGCTCGCGGCCACGCACCGGCACGCTGGAGCCGTTCTGGCTGTACTGCGAGCCGCCGCAGGACCTGCTGTTCACCGACAACGAGACCAACCACCAGCGCCTCGACGGCGAGCCGAACGCGTCGCCGTACGTCAAGGACGCGTTCCACGCGTACGTCGTCGACGGCCGCGCGCGACGCGGTGAACCCGGCGCGGACCGGCACCAAGGCGGCGCCGCATTACGTGCGCGAGATCGGCGCCGGCGCGACCGAGGTCATCCGGCTGCGGCTCGCCCCGCGCGGGGATCTCGAGGCGCCGCTGGGCGCGGAGTTCGACCGCTGCTTCGAGCAGCGGCGGCAGGAGGCCGACGCCTTCTACCGGCGCGTCACGCCGTTCGAGATGCCCGACGACATGCGCCTCGTCCAGCGGCAGGCGTTCGCCGGGATGCTGTGGAACAAGCAGTACTACCGGTACCTGGTGCACCGCTGGCTCGAGGGCGATCCGCGCCGGGCCGCCGCCGCCGCCGCAGCGCCGGCAGGGCCGCAACCACGACTGGCCGCACTTCGCCGCCGGCGACGTGCTGTCGATGCCGGACAAGTGGGAGTACCCGTGGTTCGCCGCCTGGGACACGGCGTTCCACGCGCGTCGCGCTTCGCGATGATCGATCCCGACTTCGCCAAGGACCAGCTGATCCTGCTGCTGCGCGAGTGGTACATGCACCCGAACGGCCAGATTCCGGCGTACGAGTGGTCGTTCGGCGACGTCGAATCCGCCGGTGCACGCCTGGGCGGCGCTGCGCGTCTACCAGATCGAGGACAAGATCTACGGCCGCCAGGACCGCGCCTTCCTCGAGCGCGTGTTCCAGAAGCTGCTGCTCAACTTCACCTGGTGGGTGAACCGCGAGGACACCAGCGGCAACAACATCTTCGAAGGCGGCTTCCTCGGGCTCGACAACATCGGGCCGTTCGACCGCACCGCCGGGCTGCCCGGCGGCGGCGAGCTGGAGCAGGCCGACGGCACCAGCTGGATGGCGATGTACTGCCTCAACCTGCTCGCCATCGCGCTCGAGCTCGCGCGCGACGACCCGGTGTACGAGGACATCGCGACCAAGTTCTTCGAGCACTTCGTCTACATCGGCGCCGCGCTCAACCGCATCGGCGGCGCCGAGGACGGCCTCTGGAGCGAAGCCGAGGGCTTCTATTTCGACCGGCTGAAGCTGCCGGACGGGCGCCGCATCCCGATCGCCGCGCGCACCGTCGCCGGGCTGATCCCGGTGTTCGCCGTCGCCGTCGCCGACCAGGACACGATGGCCTCGTTCACCGACTTCAGCGAGCGCTTCCGCTGGTTCGCGCGCAACCGCCCGGAGCTGCTGCACGGCCTCGCCGACATCACCCATCACGGGGTCGAGGACCGGGTCCGGCTGGCGGTGGTCGACTCGGCACGCCTGCGCCGGATCCTGGGCCACGTGCTCGACGAGAACGGCCTGCTCGGCCCGCACGGCGTGCGCTCGCGTGTCCAAGCGCCACGCCCGCGAGCCCTTCGTGCTGCAGCTCGACGGCGAGCGCTTCGAGCTCGACTACGCGCCCGGCGAGTCCCCGACGCCGATGTTCGGCGGCAACTCCAACTGGCGCGGGCCGGTGTGGCTGCCGGTCAACTTACCTGCTGATCGAGGCGCTGCAGAAGCACCAGTACTTCCTCGGCGACGATTACCGGGTCGAATGCCCGACCGGCTCCGGCCGCATGGCGACGCTGTGGGAGGTGACCACCGACCTGTCGTCGCGCCTGATCCGGCTCTTCCTCCGGGACGAGAACGGCCGCCGGCCGGTCTACGGCGACGCCGAGAAGTTCCAGACCGATCCGCACTGGCGCGACCTCATCCTGTTCCACGAGTACTTCCACGGCGACACCGGGCGCGGTCTCGGCGCCGGCCACCAGACCGGCTGGACCGGGCTGGTCGCCAAGCTGATCCAGCAGCACGCCGAATACGCGCTGCAGGGCCGGCAGCAGGACCTCGGGCAGGCGCGGAAGACGGCCGCCGGGCGCGGCCCGCCGCCGGGCTCTGACAGCCGCGCCCGCAAACAAACATAGGATTAAAACGGTCGTTTGAAACACCCGTCCCGGCATGCCGGGGTCGGGACCACGATCTTTGCAGCGTCAGCTGCGCGGGAGGCATCGCAACCATGTCCGGCAACGTGATTCCGTTGAGCGCGCCGCGCGGCGCCGCGGCGACCAAGGACCGGCTCCTCGACGCCGCCGAGGCGCTGTTCATGGAGCACGGCTTCGAGGCGACGTCGCTGCGCCTCATCACCGCCGCCGCCGGGGTCAACCTCGCCGCCGTCAACTACCACTTCGGCAGCAAGGAAGAGCTGTTCGAGTCGGTGCTCACGCGCCGGCTCGACCCGATGAACCAGAAGCGCGTCGATTTGCTCACCGCACTGGAGCGCCGCACCGCGCCCGCACCGGTGTCCTGCGAACGGATTCTGTCGGCGATGCTCGTTCCGGCGCTGGAACTCGCGCGCGATCCGGCGCGCGGCGGCAGCAATTTCCTGCGCCTGCTCGGACGCGCCTACGCCGATCCGGCGCCGTTCATCCGCCAGTTCCTGTCCGGGCAGTACGCGGTGATGATCGCCCGCTTCAAGGCGGCGTTTCGCCGGGCGCTGCCCGACCTGCCCGCGCGCGAGCTGTCCTGGCGACTGCATTTCATCATGGGCGCGCTGTCGTACACGCTCGCGGGCACCGACGTGCTCAAGCTGATCGAGGAGCTGCGCCCCGGCGAGAGCACCGACGACGAGCGGCTGCTGCAGCGGCTCGCGCCGTTCCTGCTTGCCGGGCTGACCGCGCCGCTGGGCGATCTCGGCGACGGCCGCGATGCGGCAGGCACCCCGCCGCCACCGCCCCGGCGCACCCGCGCCCGGCCGCGTACCGCCTCGTAACCTCACCCACCGCAACGGACTTTCCGCAAGGAGCCCACCACGATGCTTACCCTCCTCTGGCTGGTCGCAGTCTTCGTTGGTACCGTCGCGCTGGCCTACGTGAACGTCTCGGCGCCGGTGTGGACCGCGGCCTTTGCCGTCGCGCTCGGGGTCGCCTGGGGCGCGCAGCTGCTGGTGCCCTGGCTCACGCTGGCGCTGACGGCGGCGTTCGTCCTGCTCGCCATCCCGCTCAATGTGCCGGCGCTGCGCCGCAAGCTCATCAGCGAGGGCGTGCTCGGCGCCTTCCGCAAGGTGCTGCCGCCGATGTCGACCACCGAGCGCGAGGCGATCGAGGCCGGCAGCGTGTGGTGGGACGGCGAGCTGTTCTCGGGCCGGCCCGACTGGCGGAAGCTGCTCGACGTGCCACGCCCGACGCTGACGCCCGAAGAGCAGGACTTCCTCGACAACGAGGTCGAGCAGCTGTGCCGGATGACCACCGAGTGGGAGTCCACGCAGGTGCATCGCGACCTCGCGCCCCACGTCTGGCAGTTCATCAAGGACAAGGGTTTCCTCGGCCTCGGCATCCCGAAGGAATACGGCGGCAAGGGCTTCTCGGCCTATGCCCACTCACGGGTGATGATCAAGCTGTCGACGCATTCGGCCGCCGTCTCGGTCTCGGTGATGGTGCCGAATTCGCTGGGACCGGGCGAGCTGCTCGCGCACTACGGGACCGACGAGCAGAAACGCCACTACCTGCCGCGGCTGGCCGGGGGCCTCGAGCTGCCGTGCTTCGCGCTCACCAACCCGACCGCCGGCTCCGATGCGGCGTCGATCCCCGACTACGGCATCGTCTGCTGGGGCGAGCACGGCGGAGAGCGCGTGCTGGGACTGCGCCTCACCTGGGACAAGCGCTACATCACGCTGGGGCCGATCGCGACGCTGCTCGGGCTCGCGTTCCGCGCCTACGACCCCGACCACCTCGTCGGCGACAAGGAGGACATCGGCATCACCTGCGCGCTGATCCCGACCTCGCACCCGGGGGTGGACGTGGGACGCCGGCACATGCCGCTGGCCGCCGTCTTCCAGAACGGACCGACCTGGGGCAAGGACGTGTTCATCCCGATGGACTGGGTGATCGGCGGCCAGCCGATGCTCGGGCGCGGCTGGGGCATGCTGATGGAGTCGCTGGCCGCCGGCCGCGGCATATCGCTGCCGTCGTCGTCGATCGGGATGGCCAAGCTCGTCGCCCGCGCCGTCGGCGGCTACGCGCGCGTGCGCCAGCAGTTCAGGACGCCGATCGGCCGCTTCGAAGGCATCGAGGAGCCGCTGACGCGCATCGGCGGCAACCTCTACATGATGGAGGCCGCCGGCGTGCTGACCGCGGCGGCGGTCGACCTCGGCGAGCGGCCCGCCGTGCTGTCGGGCATCGCCAAGCTGCACCTGACCGAGCGTGCCCGCGAGGTCGTCAACGACGGCATGGACATCGTCGGCGGCAAGGGCATCTGCATGGGGCCGTCCAACTTCATCGGCGCCGCGTACATGAGCGCGCCGGTCGCGATCACCGTCGAGGGCGCGAACATCCTGACCCGCAGCCTCATCGTCTACGGCCAGGGCGCGATCCGCTGCCATCCCTGGGTGCTGAAGGAGATGACCGCGACGCGAGCGCAGGATCGCGCGCAGGGGCTTCACGACTTCGATGCGGCGCTGTTCGGCCACCTGCGGTTCGCGCTCTCGAACCTCGCGCGGACCTGGGTGATGGGGCTCACCGGCTCGCACTTCGTCGGCGTCCCGGCCGGTGTCGCGCCCGAGACGCGCCGCTACTACCAGCAGCTCACCCGGTTCTCGGCGGCGCTCGCGTTCCTGTCCGACGTGTCGATGGGGGTGCTGGGCGGCGCGCTGAAGCGCAAGGAGAAGCTTTCCGCGCGGCTGGGCGACGTGCTGTCGCTGATGTACCTGTGCTCGGCGACGCTCAAGCGCTACGAGGCGGAGGGACGGCACAAGGCCGACGCACCGCTGATGCACTGGGCGATCTGGGATGCGATGTACAAGGCGCAGGGCGCGCTGGAAGGCGTGATCTCGAACTTCCCGCACCGTGCCATCGGCTTCGTGCTGCGGCGGCTGGTGTTCCCTCTCGGCCGGCCGTACGTCACGCCGGCCGACCACCTGGGGCACCAGGTGGCGCGGCTGCTGCTGTCGCCCTCGGCCACTCGCGACCGGCTGACCGCGGACATGTTCCTGGGCAGCCCGGACGACGAGAGCGTGGGCCTGCTCGAGCGAGCGCTCGCCGCGACCATCGCCGTCGAACCGGTCGAGGCGAAGATCCGGGTGGCGGTGAAGGGCGGCCGTATCGATGCGACGCTGCCGCCGGGCGCCGGTGTCGAGGAGTTGGCGCGCCGCGCGCAGGACGCCGGCGTCATCACTGCCGCGGAAGGCGAGGCGTTGCTCGAGGCCCGCGACCTGACGGCTCGGGTGATCCGCGTCGACGACTTCGCCCAGGACCTCGGGGCGTCCGACCTGCGCCCGGCGACGGAACCTGCGGTGCCGTCCGCGACGACGCCGTCGACCACGACGACTCCGCCGTACAAGCACAAGGCGGCGGCTTAGCGGCCACGGAGGCGGAAGACCGATGAGTGAACCCATCTACATCGTCGACGGCGCGCGGACGCCGTTCCTCAAGTCGCGCAACCGGCCCGGGCCGTTCGCGGCCGCCGACCTCGCGACCGCCGCGGGCCGCGCGCTGCTGGTGCGCCAGCGCTTCGCGCCGACCGAGCTCGACGAGGTGATCCTCGGCTGCGCGTCGCCCTCGGTGGACGAAGTCAACATCGGCCGCGTGGTCGCGCTGCGGATGGGCTGCGGACAGAAGGTCCCCGGCTGGACCGTGATGCGCAACTGCGCGTCGGGGATGCAGGCGCTCGACTCGGCGATCGCCAACATCCGCACGGGTCGCTCGAACCTGGTGCTCGCCGGCGGCGTCGACGCGCTGTCGCGCGCGCCGCTGCTGCTGTCCGACGCGATGGTGCGCTGGCTCGCCGGCTGGTACGCGGCGAAGTCGCTGTCGCAGCGGGCGCGAGCGCTCGCGCGGCTGAAGCCCGGCTACTTCGCGCCGGTGATCGGCATCATGAAGGGGCTGACCGATCCGATGGTCGGCCTGCTGATGGGGCAGACCGCGGAGAACCTCGCCTTCCGCTTCGGCATCACCCGGCGCGAGATGGACGAGTTCGCCGAGCGCAGCCACCAGCGCGTGCTGGCCGCGCAGCAGCTGGGCCACTTCGGCGGCGAGATCGTCCCGCTCTACGACGGCCAGGGCAAGCTCTACGCCGCCGACGACGGCGCGCGCGCCGACTCGACCGTCGACAACCTCGCCAAGCTGCGCCCGTTCTTCGACCGGAAGTACGGGAACGTCACCGCCGGCAACAGCTCGCAGATCACCGATGGCGCGGCCTGGCTGGTGCTCGCCTCGGAGCGCGCGGTCGAGCGCCACGGACTGACGCCGCAGGGCCGCATCGCCGATTCCGAATGGGCGGCGCTCGATCCGGCGCAGATGGGGCTGGGGCCGGTCCACGCGGCCACGCCGATCCTGCGGCGCCACGGGCTCGCGCTGGGCGACGTCGATGCGTGGGAGATCAACGAGGCGTTCGCCGCGCAGGTCATCGCCTGCGAGCGGGCCTGGGACGACGCCGGGTACTGCAAGAGCGAACTCGGGCTCGACGCGCCGCTCGGCCGGATCGATGCGGCCCGGCTCAACGTGGACGGCGGCGCGGTCGCCCTCGGCCACCCCGTCGGCGCCTCGGGCGCGCGGATCGTCCTGCACGTGCTCAACGTGCTCCGCCGCACCGGCGGCCGGCGCGGCATCGCGGCGATCTGCATCGGCGGCGGGCAGGGCGGCGCGATGCTCGTCGAGCGCGTTTGAATGGGATCACGTTTAAATGGGGTCAGGTCCAATTTTCCGGAGGAAAATTGGACCTGACCCCATTTAAACGCTGGCGTTTCCGGGAGGAAAATTGGACCTGACCCCAATCACTTTGACGATGCGGCACTGGACGCTCGCCCGCGGCGCCGACGGCCTCGCGCGGCTGAGCTTCGACAAGGCAGGGGCGAGTGCGAACACGCTCTCCGCCGAGGCGCTCGCCGAGCTCAACGGCGCGCTCGACGCACTCGAGCGCGAACCGCCCGCGGGGCTCGTCATCGCGTCGGGCAAGGCCAACGGCTTCATCGCCGGCGCCGACGTCGACGAGTTCCGCGACGTGCACGACGCCGAGGGCGCCGTCGCCATCGTCCGGCGGGGATGGGACACGTTCGAGCGGCTCGCCGCGGTGCCGTACCCGACGGTCGCGCTGGTCCGCGGCTTCTGCCTGGGCGGCGGGCTGGAGCTGGCACTCGCGTGCCGGTACCGGATTGTGGTCGACGAGCCCGGCACCCGGCTCGGACTGCCGGAGGTGATGCTGGGCATCGTCCCGGGCTGGGGCGGCATCCGCCGGCTGCCGCGGCTCATCGGCGCGCCGGCGGCGCTGGACCTGCTGCTCAGCGGCCGCACCATCGACGCGCGCCGCGCGAAGCGGCTGGGGCTCGCCGACGAATGCGTGCCGGCGCGGGTGATGGAAAACGCCGCCCGCGGCGTGCTGCTGGCGAAGAAGGCGCCGCGCTCGCTGCCGTTTGCGCTGTCGCTGACGCTCAGCCCGCTGCTGCGGCCGTACATCGCCGCGCAGGCGCGCAAAGCGGTGGCGCGCCGCGCCCGCCGCGAGCACTACCCCGCGCCGTACGCGATCCTCGAGCTGTGGGTGAAGTACGACGGCAATGCGCTCGCCGCCCCCGCCTCCGACCCGGCATCGATCCCGGCGCTGCTCGAAGGCCCGACCGCCGCCAACCTGATCCGCGTGTTCGGCTTGCAGGAGCGGTTGAAATCGCTGGGCAAGGAAGGCGATTTCGTCGCCGGCCACGTGCACGTCGTCGGCGCCGGCACCATGGGCGGCGACATCGCCGCCTGGTGCGCGCTGCGCGGCCTGACGGTGACGCTGCAGGACCAGAGCGCCGAGCGGATCGCGCCGGCGATGGCGCGGGCGGGCAAGCTGTTCGCCGGCCGGCAGAAGGACCCCCGTCGTGCGCGCGACGCCGACGGACCGGCTGATCCCCGACGTCGCCGGCGACGGCATCGCCCGCGCCGACGTCGTCATCGAGGCGATCTTCGAGAACCTCGACGCCAAGCGCGCGCTGTTCGCCGCGGTCGAGGCGAAGGCGAAGCCCGGGGCGCTGCTGGCGACCAACACGTCGTCGATCCCGCTCGAGGACATCGCGGCGGGCATGCGCGACGGGGGCCGCCTGGTGGGTCTGCACTTCTTCAATCCGGTGCCGAAGATGATGCTGGTCGAGGTCGTCAGCGGACCGGCGACCCGCGCCGGGCTGGTCGCGCAGGCCGCCGCGTTCGTCCGCCAGATCGACAAGCTGCCGTTGCCGGTGAAGAGCGCGCCCGGGTTCCTGGTCAACCGCGTGCTGGCCCCCTACCTGGGCGCGGCCATGGGCTGTGTGGACGAAGGCATCGCGCCCGAGGCGATCGACGAGGCGGCGCTTGCGTTCGGCATGCCGATGGGTCCGATCGAACTGGCCGACACCGTCGGCCTCGACATCTGCGCCGCGGTCGGACGGATGCTCGCACCGGATTCCCCGCCGTCGCCGAAGGTGCAGGAACTGATCGCCGCCGGGCACCTCGGGCGCAAGACGGGCCGCGGCTTCTATGACTACGCGTCCGGCAAGCCGGCGAAAAAGGCCGCCGGGACGGTTCCGGCCGGACTGGCCGAGCGCCTGATCGCGCCGCTGGTCGCCGAGGCGAAGGCCGCGCTCGCCGAAGGCATCGTCGCCGACGCCGATCTGGTCGACGCGGGCGCGATCTTCGGCGCCGGTTTCGCGCCGTTCACGGGAGGGCCGCTGCGCTACGCGGCAGCGGCGCGCTAGCGCGGACTCTGGCGTAGAATTCCTTAGTATCCACGCCGCAGGGACGGCCCGCGCGATCGGGCCGGGCGATCGCCGCATCGCCTCCCGGCGCCGGGTCCGGAACGCGCGCCGTCGCGCATCGACGGCTTGCGGCGCAGAGGGAATGCTGGTGGACAAGATCTGGCTCAAGCACTATCCCAAGGGCGTTCCCGCCGAAATCGACCTCAGCACCTACGGCTCGGTCCGCGACGTGTTCGAGGAGAGTGTGGCCAAGTACGCGTCGCGCCCCGCGTACACGTGCATGGGCAAGTCGATCACCTTCGCCGAGCTCGACACGCTGTCGCGCGCGTTCGGCGCCTGGCTGCAGGCGAAGGGCTGCGGGAAGGGCACCCGCGTCGCGCTGATGATGCCCAACATCCTGCAGTACCCGATCTGCCTGTTCGGCGTCCTTCGCGCCGGCTGCACGGTCGTGAACGTCAACCCGCTGTACACGGCGCGCGAGCTCGAGCACCAGCTCACCGACTCGGGCGCCGAGGTGATCGTCGTCGTCGAGAACTTCGCCGCCACCTTCCAGGACGTGCACGCCAGGACCAAGGTCAAGCACGTCGTGGTCACCAGCATCGGCGAGCAGCTGGGGTTCAAGGGCATCGCCGTCGACTTCGTGCTGCGGCACATCAAGAAAATGATCCCCGCGTGGTCGATCCCCCGCGCCGTGCGGCTGTCGGCCGCGCTCGCGCGGGGGCGCCGGCACAAGCTCGCCGTCGTTCCCCTCGCGCACGACGACATCGCCTTCCTGCAGTACACCGGCGGCACGACCGGTGTGGCCAAGGGCGCGATGCTGCTGCACCGGAACATCGTCGCCAACCTGCTGCAGGCGCGGTCGTGGATCCTGCCGTTCCTCGACCCGAACCAGCCCGAGGTGATCATCACGCCGCTGCCGCTCTACCACATCTTCTCGCTGACGGCGAACTGCCTGACCTTCATGACGCTGGGCGCGGAGAACGTGCTGATCCCCAACCCGAGGGACATCCCTGGACTGGTCAAGGAGATGGCAGGACACAGGTTCACCGCCTTCACCGGCGTCAACACGCTGTTCAACGCGCTGGTCAACAACGACGACTTCGGGAAGCTCGATTTCTCCACGTTCCGCCTGACGCTGGGCGGCGGGATGGCGGTGCAGGAGGCGGTCGCCGAGAAATGGCAGATGGTCACCGGCAAGCCGCTGATCGAGGCCTACGGGCTGACGGAGACGTCGCCGGCGGCGACCATCAACCCGCTCGACCTGCCGCGCTACAACGGCTCGATCGGCCTGCCGATACCGTCGACCGAGGTGATCCTGCGCGACGACGACGGCAAGGAGGTGGCGCTCGGCCACGCCGGCGAGATCTGCATCCGCGGCCCGCAGGTGATGGCGGGCTACTGGCAGCACCCGGCGGAGACGGCCAAGGTGCTGGACAAGGACGGCTGGTTCGCCACCGGCGACATCGGCATCATGGACCACCAGGGCTTCATCAAGATCGTCGACCGCAAGAAGGACATGATCATCGTCTCCGGGTTCAACGTCTACCCGAACGAGATCGAGGGCGTCGTGGTGATGCACCCCGGGGTGCTGGAGTGCGCCGCGGTCGGGATCCCGGACAAGAAGTCGGGGGAGTCGGTGAAGCTGTTCGCGGTCAAGAAGGACGAGCGGCTCACCGCCGAAGAGGTGATCGCGCACTGCCGCGAGCACCTCACCAACTACAAGGTTCCGCGCGAGGTCGAGTTCCGCAAGGACCTGCCGAAGACCAACGTCGGCAAGATCCTGCGGCGCGAGCTGCGCGACGAATCGCGCAGGACGACGTAGCCCGCGCCGCCGCCATCGGGCGGCGACAGGCGGGGCGGGGAGGAGGCGTAAGGCCATGACCGACGTGAGCGTCGTCCTGCCGGCGAAGGAGCCCACGCTGCGCGTGGTGCCGATGCCGGCGGACGCCAACCAGCACGGCGACATCTTCGGCGGCTGGGTGATGGCGCAGGTCGACATCGCCGGCGGCGTGGTCGCCGCGCGGCGGGCCCGCGGCAGGGTCGCGACCGTCGCCGTCAACTCGTTCGTGTTCAAGCAGCCGGTGCTGATCGGCGACCTGGTGACGTTCTACGCCGCGATCACCCGCGTCGGGCGCACGTCGGTCACCGTCGACGTCGAGGTCTACGCCCAGCGCAATCCGACCGACCTCGTCACCGTCAAGGTCACCGAGGCGAGCCTCACCTACGTGGCGACGGACGCCGACCGGCGCCCCCGGGAAGTGCCGCCGGGATGATTTTGCCCAAACGGATTCCCCCTTCTGCAACACCCGGTGCAGCACGCCGCGGTAATTGCCCTGCATCAATGTTGCGCCGGGCCGGCGGGCGTATATTTTTCGGTGCATTCCCGAATATGGTCGGGCCCGACACCGGCCGACAGCCGATTGCAAGTACATTTCGGCGCCTCTCTCGAACTCGACACCCTTCCGGTTTCGGGGCGCGCTGGACGCCAACCGCGAGGAGAGCACTGCCATGACCCACCCGTTCGTACGCACCCGGATCGCCGCCGCCGTCGGCGGCCTCGTCATCGCGCTCGGCGCCGGCCAGGCGTTCGGCACCGGGTTTCAAATCAACGAGAACAGCGCGAGCAGCCTCGGCAACGCGTTCGCCGGCGGCGCGGCGTTCACCGACGACGTCAGCGCGATGTGGTGGAATCCCGCCGCGCTGTCGGCGTTCCCGCGCACGCAGGGGGCAGTCGGCCTGCACATCATCACGCCGTCGATCAAGTTCCACAACGAAGCGCTGTCGCAGCCGGCGACCAATCAGCCGCTGGGCGGAGACGGTGGCGACGCCGGTGGCAACAACTTCGTGCCGAACATGTACGTCGTCGTGCCGATCAACCCGCAATGGGCGTTCGGTCTCGGGATCAACGCGCCGTTCGGCCTGGTGACGGAGTACGACGACAACTGGATCGGCCGCTATCAGGGCCTCAAGTCGGAGATCAAGACGATCAACGTGAACCCGGCCCTGTCGTGGCGGGTGACCCCGCAATTCGCGGTCGGTGTCGGTGTCAACTGGCAGCGTCTCGACGGCACGTTCACGCAGAACGTCAACTATTCGGGTGCATTGCTCAGCGCCGCCGTCCAGGCCGGCATCACCCCCGGATCCGCGACCTTCAACGCCATCGCGCAGTCGACACCCGGCCTCGACTCGAAGGTCTCGATCGACGGCGACGACGATACCTGGGGCTGGAACATCGGCCTCGCCTGGGATGCAACGCCCGCGTTTCGCGTGGGCGCGAGCTATCGCTCGGAGATGAAGTACAAGCTGTCGGGCAACGCCGACTTCAGCAACCCGACGATAGCGCTCGCCCCGGGCACGCCGCCGGCTCTGGCCGGGACGATCGCGGCGCTCTCCGCCGGGGTCAACTCGAAGGCGACGTACAGCCGGGGCATCACCTCGGACGTCACCATCCCGCAGATCGCCAACCTCTCGATGCACTGGCAGCTCGACCCGAAGTGGGAGCTCATGGCGGACGCCCAGTGGACGGGCTGGTCGAGCATCCCCGAGCTCAGGTTCGTCCCGACCGACGGCTCCTCGCTGGGCGCCGTCCCGCTGAACTGGGACGATACGTGGAAGTTCTCGGTCGGCACCAGTTACCGGTACAACGAACAGTGGAAGGCCCGTTTCGGCGTGGCATTCGATCAGACGCCGGTCACGAACGATCCCACGGTGCGGCTGCCGGACTCCGACCGCATCTGGCTTGGAATCGGCGGCGAATACAGGCCGACGGCGAACTGGAAGTTCGACGCGGGCTTCGTGTACATCTTTGCGGACAGCCCGAATTTCAACCAGAACCAGGGGAGCACCGCGTCCTATGCCCTGGTCAACGGCTCGTACGACGTGAGCACGACGATCTTTTCGCTGCAGGCGACCTACACGTTCGGTTCGCCGCCGCAGGCGTACACGGCGCCGAAGGTTGCGCAAGCGCCCGCCCCGGCTCCCGCCATGGCGCCGCCGCCGCCGCCGCCCCGGCGCCGGCCCCCGCGCCGGCACCGGCCCCGCAGGTGCAGAAGATCACGCTTGACTCGAAGGTGCTGTTCGACTTCGACAAGGCGGTGCTGAAGCCCGAGGGCATGGCGGCGATCGACAGCCAGGTCGTCGGCAGGCTCGCGCAGGTGCAGAAGCTCGAAGTCGTCCTGGTGACCGGTCATACCGACCGGCTCGGTTCCGACGCCTACAACCAGAAGCTGTCCGAGCGGCGCGCCGATGCGGTGCGTAACTACCTGGTCAGCAAGGGTGTGGACAAGGCCAAGATCGAGACCATCGGCATGGGCGAGAAGCAGCCCGTCGTGCAGTGCGACCAGAAGAACCGGAAGGAGCTGATCGCCTGCCTGCAGCCGAACCGGCGCGTGGACGTGGAGGTAAAGGGCGAGACGACGAAGTAGTCGCCGCGCCAGCGCGACACGAAAAGCCCCGCCGCGCGCAGGCCTTGCGGCGGAGGCCGAACCGGCAAGCGGGAGCAGGGGCTTTCGAGTGCGGCAGGACGCTGCCCGCAGGTAACGGCGATCCGCGCACCCGGATCGCGGTCGCGCGACCACATTTGCAACAGGAGAAATCCGATGATGCGAAGATTCTCTCTCGTACTGCTCGCGCTATGCCTCAGCGCGCCCGTGCTCGCCGCCGAGGTCGGCGGCGTCAAGCTCGACGCCAAGGCCTCGGTCGGCGGCCAGGAGCTGGTCCTCAACGGCGCCGGCATCCGCACCAAGGTATTCTTCAAGGTCTACGTCGCCAGCCTCTACCTGCCGGCGAAGGCGACCGATCTCGCCGGCGTGCTGGCCACGCGGGCCGCGCCGGATCCAGATGAACGTCCTGCGCGAACCTCACTGCCGACCAGCTGGTCGATGCGCTGGTCGAGGGGCTGAACAACAACAACACGGCGTCCGAACTGGCGGCGGTCAAGGCGCAGACCGAGCAGCTGGAATCGATCATGAAGGCGTTCAAGAACGTGAAGGAGGGCGACGTCGTCACGCTCGATTTCGTCGACGGCGGCACCCGGGTCGGCTTCGGCGGCGCCGACCGGGGCACCATCAAGGGCGAGGCGTTCAACGCGGCGCTCACCCGCGTCTGGCTCGGCGACAAGCCGGCACAGGCCGATCTCAAGACGGCGCTGCTCGGCGGCTGAGCGCCGCCCCGCCGGTGCCCGCACCTCCGGGCGCGGGCCGGGAGGCAGGCGGCGTCGCTGCGCAGCCGATCGCGAGCGTCCCGATGCCCGACTTCTGGCCCAGCTGCGGGTACCGTCTGCTTCAGGCCGGCGCCGACGGCCGCCTGACGCTGACCGACGACTTCCTCCGCAGCCTGCTGCTGCGCCCCGAGCTCGCCCCCGTCGCCGAGTCCTGCGCCGCCGAGCTCGCGCTGCACGACCGCCTGCTGGCGGCGCCCCGCGACGCGGTGACGCGAGGGCGATCTGCGCCAACTCGCCGACGCGGACGTCCGCGAGAATTACGCCGTCTGGCTGCGGTTCCGCGCGCGGCTGGTGGCGGCGCCGTCGATCGAGGCAGCGTATGTCGCGCTGTTCCGCGAAGGCGTCGACGTGCCGCCGCTGTTCGTCCATCAGCTCACCCAGATCCTGCTGCGGCACATCCTCGGGGACCGCGGCCGATCCGCTGCAGGCGCGGATGGCCGAGATGCTGTTCCGCCCGCAACGGATCGCGGTGGCCGCCGACGGCGCCGTCATGGCCGCCGACGAGGCGGCGGTCGACCTTCTGGCGACGACCGGCGCGTTCGGCAGCCTGGGCGAGCTTCTCCGCGAGGCGCAGACGCCGCCGCGCTCCGCCGAGCTCGACGTGCTCGACGCGGCGAATGCCGCCGCCTACTGGGAGCGCGACGAGCGCTTCGACCTCGCCGTCAGCCTCAATCGCGGGCAGCCGGCGCTGGCCGCGCTGTGCCGCGTGCTCGAGCGCTGGATCGCCCATTTCCTGGAGGTCGAGGTCACGATCGCGCCGCGCAGCGAGATCGACGACCGCCGCTGGGTCTGGCACGTCGGGCTCGACGCCGAGGCGAGCGCGCTGCTCAACGATCTGTACAATCGCGTCGACGTCGACGAGTCGCGGATGGCGGGGCTGCTGTGCCTGTTCGAGCTCGGGTTCGCCGATCCCGCCGCGATGCGCAGCAGCATCGCCGGCCGCCCCGTGTACCTGGCGATGGCGATGGACCGCGACCGCCGACTGAGGCTCAAGCCGCAGAATCTCCTGCTCAACCTGCCGCTCGCGCGGCTGCAATGAAACCCCACGGAACGGAAATGACCAGACCCGATACCTTACGCGCACCGCTGCTGGCGCTGCTGGCGGCCGCGCTCGGCGCCTGCGCCACCGCGCAGACGCCGAGCGCCTCCGCCTCCGCCGCACCGTCGCCGACTGCCGCGTCCGCCATGCCCGCCGGCGCGCCGGGCGCCACCGCGGCGCCGGTTCCCGGCGCCGGCGCGACGGGTCCGCTCGCGCCGCTGGCCTGGCTCGAAGGCTGCTGGCGCGGCAGCGTGAACAAGCGCGAGTACCTCGAGCGCTGGCTGCCGCTGCGCGGCGGCCTCCTCCTCGGCGTCAGCCACACCGTGATGGAAGGCAAGACGCTGGACTACGAGTATCTGCGCCTCGAGACCCGCGGCGACGACACCTATTACGTCACCGTGCCGTCGGGGCAGAAGGAGATTGCCTACAAGCTCGTCGACGTCGCCACCCCCGAGCGAGCGGTGGCGACATGGTGTTCGGCTTTGCCAACCCCGCGCAGCACTTTCCGCAGAAGATCAGCTACCGCAAGAGCCGCGAGGGCTGGCTCTACGCGACCGTCGACGGCAAGGTCGGACGGCGCCGACCGCCAGGTGATCTATCCGATGCGGCGCGTCAGCTGCGAGACCGGCGAGTTCATCACGCAGTAGCCGCGAAATGGACGAGGCGGCTTCCACGGCGCTGGCGAGCTTCGAGAAGATGCTCGCGGCGGGCCGCGACGGCGCCCTGCTGCGATTCTCGCTGGGCAACGAGCACCTGAAGGCCGGCGACGCGGCCCGCGCGGCCGCGCACCTCGAGCGCGCCGTCGCGCTCGACCCCCGATACACCGCGGCGTGGAAGCTCTACGGAAAGGCGCTGGCGGCTGCCGGCAGGCCCGTCGACGCGCTCGCCGCGTACCGCGCGGGCATCGCCGTGGCGCAGGCGCGCGGCGACAAGCAGGCCGAGAAGGAGATGCTGGTATTCGCGCGCCGGCTGGAGAAAGCGGCGTCGTGAAGCGCGTCCTGGCGGGGCGGCGCGCCCCTGCGCTTGCGCCCCATTCACGTGCGCCCCGGGGCTACGCGGCCCTTATCTGGTCCACGCCGCGGTTCGCGAGCGCGTCGGCCCGCTCGTTGCCGGCATGATTGTTGTGGCCCTTCACCCAGTGCCAGCGGATGCGGTGGCGCGCGCTCTGCGCGTCGAGCTCGCGCCACAGTTCGGCGTTCTTTACCGGCTTGCGGTCGCTGGTCTTCCAGCCGTTCTTCTTCCAGCCGTGGATCCAGCTCTCGATGCCGTTCTTGACGTACTGCGAATCGGTGTAGAGGTCGACGTCGCAGGCGCGGGTCAGGCTTTCGAGCGCGCGGATCACCGCGGTCAGCTCCATCCGGTTGTTGGTCGTGTGGGGCTCGCCACCGAACAACTCCCTTTCGTGGTTGCCCCAGGAAAGAATCGCTCCCCAGCCGCCGGGGCCGGGGTTGCCCTTGCAGGCGCCGTCGGTGTGGACGGTCACCGCGCCGGACGCTGGTGCACCCACCCCCGGAGCCTTCCGTGCTCATTCGATGCTCTCCCGCGCCTGCCGGGGCGCGGTCGCGAGACCGTTCTTGCGCCGCTCCCACGCGGGGGTGATCACGCGCATGCCGATGATCTTCTTCGTCGCGCGCAGGAAATAGACGCCGCCCGCGATCGGCCACCAGCGGTCGCCGGTGCGCTCGAAGAACGCAAAGCGGCGCAGCCATTTTTCCTGCGTGAACGGCGGCACGTAGCAGTCCAGGCTCCCGCCGGTGACGTCGAAGCCGAGCAGCGCGAGCCAGTCCTTCAGCCGGTAGAGCGCGATGAAACTGCCGTTCCAGGGTGGCGTCACGCCGCGGCCGAAATAACGCCGGGCGCCGAACAGCGAGAACGGATTGAAGCCGGCGATCACCACCTGCCCTTCCGGGCGCACGGTGCGATGGACCTCGCGCAGCAGCGCGTGCGGATCCGCGGCGAATTCGAGCGCGTGCGGCAGCACGATGAGGTCCAGCGAATTCTCGGGAAACGGCAGCCACTGCGGATCCGCCAGCAGCTGCGCGGGGGACTCGACCGCGACGCTCCAGCGCGTCGCGATCCGGCTCTGCGCGAGGAACGGGCACTCGGGCAGTCCGATCTGGATGGCGTGGAAGCCGAAGATGTCGGTGACGGTCCGGTCGAACTGGGCCTGCTCGCGCTCGAGCAGATATCGGCCCAGCGGCGTGGCGAACCAGTCGGCGAGCCCATTTGACACGGCTCCCGGGGGCCGGGAAGATGCGTCCATGACGGCGATTATCCCCATCCCGGCGTTCAGCGACAACTACATCTGGCTCCTGCGCGAGGGCCACAATGCCGCGGTCGTGGACCCCGGCGACGCCGCCCCGGTGCAGGCGTATCTCGACCGCGAGCAACTGACGCTCACCGCAATCGTCAACACGCATCACCACGGCGACCACGTCGGGGGCAACGCCGGACTGCTCTCGCGCGCCGCGGTGCCCGTGTTCGGCCCCGCGCGCGAGAACATCCCCGGCCGCACTCGCGCGCTGGCCGACGGCGACACGATCACGGTCCCCGGAATCGGTCTCGAGCTTGCCGTCCTCGACGTGCCCGGTCACACGGCCGGGCACATCGCCTATGTCGCGGCCGATGGCGGCGAGGGCGTGCCGGTCGCGTTCGTCGGCGACACGCTGTTCGCCGGCGGCTGCGGCCGGCTGTTCGAGGGGACGCCCGCGCAGATGGCGGATTCGCTCGCCAAGCTCGCCGCGCTGCCCGCGAACACCCGCGCCTACTGTGCGCACGAGTACACGCTCGCCAACCTGCGCTTTGCGCTGGCCGTCGAGCCCGGCAACGCCGCGCTGCGCGAGCGCATTGCGCGCGACCAGTCCAGGCGCGACCGCGGCGTCCCGACGGTGCCCTCGTCGATTGCCGACGAGCGGGCCACCAATCCGTTCCTGCGGTCTGCGGAACCTGCGGTGTTCGCCGCTGCCGAAGCCCACGCAGGACGCCGTCTCGCCGACGCCGTGGATGCCTTCGCCGTGCTGCGCGAGTGGAAGAACAAGTTCTAGATCAGGATCGAATTGCGCCTTCCGTTTCCCGCACTCGCCGTCGTCGTTGCGCTCGCGCTCGCCGCGTGCGCGTCACCCGCCCCCGAAACCGACACCGCGCCCGAGCCGGCGGCGGTCGTCGGGCCGCCGGCTCCGCCGGTGGCCGAGCCGCTCGCCGCCGCGCCGCTGCCGCACATCCGCGGCGTGTTCCCGCCGGAGATCAGCGCCGATCTCGAGCCGCTGCCGCCGCCGGCGGAGGACCTGTGGGTGCGGATCCGCAAGGGTTACGGGATGCCGGACCTCGACGATCCGCGCGTCGCCAAATGGGAGGAGTGGTACGCGTCGCGCCCCGACTACGTCGCGCGGATGGTCGAGCGCAGCCGCCGCTACCTGTACTACATCGTGGTCGAGGTCCAGAAGCGCGGGATGCCGCTGGAGATCGCGCTGCTGCCGATGGTCGAGAGCGCGTACAACCCGGTCGCGGAGTCGTCCGCCCACGCGTCGGGCATCTGGCAGTTCACACCGGGAACCGGCAAGGTCTACGGGCTCAAGCAGAACTGGTGGTTCGACTCGCGGCGCGACGTGATCGCCGCCACCGACGGCGCGCTCACCTACCTGGAGAAGCTCCACGACCAGTTCGACGACTGGCAGCTGGCGCTCGCCGCGTACAACTGGGGCGAGGGCAGCGTCGCCCGCGCCATCGAGCGCAACCGGAAGGCGGGCAAGCCGACCGACTACGCGAGCCTGACGATGCCCGACGAGACGCGCAACTACCTGCCGAAGCTGCAGGCGGTCAAGAACATCGTCGGCGACCCGGCGCGATTCAACCTGGAGCTTGCGGACATTCCCGACGCGCCGTACTTCGCCGTGGTCAGGACGACGCGGGAGATGGACGTGAAGCTTGCGGCCGAGCTGGCCGAGATGCCGGAGGAGGAATTCCAGTACCTCAATCCGCACCACAACCGGCCGGTGATCGCGGGCGCCGACGAATACGCGATCCTGCTGCCGATCGACAAGGCCGAGCTCTTCGCGGCGAAGCTCGAGCTGACCGACCAGCCGCTGGTGTCGTGGCAGGCCTACCGCCTGCGCGCCGGGGAGACGATGCCCGAGGTCGCGGCGCGATTCGGGATGTCGACCGACACGCTGCTCGCGGTGAACGGCATCGGGGCCAACGTCAGGGTACCGGCAGGGCAGCTGCTGCTGGTCCCGTCGCAGCGTCCGACGCCGGAAACGGTCGCGGCGCTGACGGAAGCCGTGTTTACGACGGTGCCGCAGGGCCGCACGTTCTATTATCGGGTGAGTCGGGGCGACACGCTGTCGGGCATCGCCGCGCGCTACGACGTGCGCACACAGGACCTGCGCCGCTGGAACAAGATCAACGGCAGCCTCGTCCGGATCGGGGAGCAGCTGCGGATCACCAGCGACCGCGCGCCGAACGCCGGGGCCGCGACGCGCGCCGCCGGCGGCAAGGGCAAGGCGCCGGTCGCGAAGGCGAAGGCGCCGCCCGCGAAGGGCAAGCGCAAGACCGGGAAGCGGACGGCGAAGCGCAAGCGCAGGGCGCGGGTCGCGAAGGCGCCGCCCGCGAACGGCGCGCGGAAGACCGGCGCACGGACCGCGACGCGCAAGAGCAGGACCCACGTGCACACGGCGAAGAGCCGGCGCAAGGCGCGGGCGCAGCCGGTGAAAGGGTCGAGCGCGGTGAAGGCGGCGCCGGAGGGCGCCGGGCCGGCGAACGGCACATCCGTGTCGTCGCCCGCATCCGCCGCCGCCCGCTGATCGCGATCCGGGGGCGGCACTGCCGCCCGGCGCGGCAGGCCGCGCGCGGCCGACCCTGAAAAAAAACAGGCGACGTTCTCGACGTCGCCTGTTTTCTTGCCCGCCGGGTGTCCCGGGCGGGCTTCGTGCCGCGGCCTGCTACTTCTTCTTTGCCGCCTTCTTCTTCGCGACCTTCTTCGCCGCCTTCTTCTTCGGGGCCGCCTTCTTCTTCGCGGTCTTCTTCGCCGCCTTCTTCTTCGGGGCCGCCTTCTTCTTCGCGGTCTTCTTCGCCGCCTTCTTCTTCGGCCGCCTTCTTCTTTGCCGCCTTCTTCTTCGCCGCCTTCTTCTTCGTGGTCTTCTTCGCCGCCTTCTTCTTTGCGACCTTCTTTGCCGCCTTCTTCTTCGGGGCCGCCTTCTTCTTTGCGACCTTCTTTGCCGCCTTCTTCTTCGGGGCCGCCTTCTTCTTCGCCGGTTTCTTCTTGGCTGCCGCCTTCTTCTTCGGGGCCGCCTTCTTGGGCGCCGGGGCCGGGGTCGTGCCCGGCATCATCGACATGATATCTGCCATCTTCATTTCTCCTGTCTGAGTTGCTGTAACTGTTATGGTGCTTCTACGACTTTGCAGGCGGCGCCTCGATCGTCATCTGCTGCGACTACCTCTTGACAAACGCGTCGCTACCTGCTGCCTGAATTCTAGCCACATTTTTTTTAATTGCAAGAATTACTTGCCGATTCCGGAGCTTGCGAATTCGGATGTTGCGCTTTCGCACCGCGCATTTTTTGCGCGAGCAGTGCGCGCGTCGGCCGGCTCAGGGCAGCGGCGACTCGCGCGCGAAAAGCTCGGCGGCGGTTTCGCGAGGACGGGCGAGATGCACGTTGTCGCCGTCGACGATCACCTCGCAGGCGCGGGGCCGCGAGTTGTAGTTCGAGCTCATCGCGAACGCGTAGGCGCCGGCCGCGCGCACCGCGAGCAGGTCGCCCTCGGCCAGCGCGAGGTCGCGGTCCCGGGCGATGAAATCGGCGCTCTCGCAGACCGGCCCGACGACCTGGTAGCGCAGCGGCGGCCCGGCGCGCGGGCGCACCGGCTCGACGCCGTGCCAGGCGTCGTACAGCGCGGGGCGGATGAGATCGTTCATCGCGGCGTCGACGATCGCGAAGTTGCGCTCGCGGCCCGGCTTGAGATACGTCACCCGCGTCAGCATCACGCCCGCGTCGCCGACCAGGCGGCGCCCCGGCTCGAGCAGCAGCGTTTCGCTGCGGCCGCGGAAGACCTCGCGCAGCATCGCCGCGTAGTCGGCGACCGGCAGCGGCACCTCGTCGTCGTAGCGGATGCCGAGGCCCCCGCCCAGGTCGATGTGGTGCAGCGCGATACCGTCGGCGGCAAGCCGGTCGACCAGGTCGCGCACCTTGAGCGCCGCCTCGCGATGCGGGGCGAGGTCGCCGATCTGCGAGCCGATGTGGATGTCGATGCCGCGGATCTCGACGTGGGGCAGCGCCGCGGCCCGGGCATAGAGGTCGCGCGCGGCGTCGAAGGCGACGCCGAACTTGCTCTCCTTGAGCCCGGTCGAGATGTACGGATGCGTCTTCGGGTCGACGTCCGGATTCACGCGGAACGACACCGGCGCCTTCGTGCCGGCGGCGGCGGCGACCCGGTTCAACGCTTCCAGCTCGGCGGCCGATTCGACGTTGAAGCACAGGATGCCCGCGGCGAGCGCGGCCGTCATCTCGGGCTCGGTCTTGCCGACGCCGGAGAACACGACCTTCGCCGGATCGCCGCCGGCGGCCAGCACGCGGGCCAGCTCGCCGCCGGAGACGATGTCGAACCCGCCGCCCCGCCGCGCGAACAGGTTCAGCACGGCGAGGTTCGAGTTCGCCTTCATCGCGTAGCAGACGAGGTGGGGGATGCCGGCGAACGCCGCGTCGTACTCGGTCCATGCCGCCTCCAGCATCGCGCGCGAGTAGACGAAGCAGGGCGTGCCGAAGCGCCGGGCGATTGCCGCGAGCGGCACGCGCTCGACCCACAACTCGCCGTCGACGCGGACGAATCCGGTCATGGACGCGCGGGCGCCGGCGTATCGGCCGGCGGCGCGCCCGTCTGCGGCGCGACCGGCTTGCGGCCTTCCTCCGGCGCGGCCGGCTTGGTGCTCGCGGCCGGCGGCGGCAGCTTCAGCGGTCCCTTGATGCCGCAACCGGCGAGCAGTGCGCCGCCCGCCAGCATCGCCGCCACGACGGCGATCGGCAGGGCCGCTCGTATCGGGGCGGGGCGGCGCAGCGTCGCGGCGATTTCACGTAACATCGGGCAGGAATCCTAACACGGCGATGGCGCCTGGTCGCCCGCGCCGCCGCCACCGGGGGACACCGTGATCACCGACACCGAATTCATCGTCGCCGCCGACCGGACGCTGGCCGCCATCGGCGCGGCGCTCGACGCCGCGCTCGAGTCGGCCGATGCCGACGTCGACTGGAACCTGAACGAAGGAATCCTCGAGATCGAGTGCGGCGACGGCAGCAAGCTGATCGTCAATCGCCATCTGCCGAACCGCGAAATCTGGGTCGCGGCGCGCGCCGGCGGCTATCACTTCCGGCCCGCCGACGGCGCGTGGCGCGACACCCGGTCGGGCAACGAGCTTGCCGCCGCGCTCGGTGCGCTCGTCCGCGCACAGGCCGGGCTCGCGCTCGCGCTCCCGCCGCTGGCGGCGCCGTGAACGGCGAAATCGGGGTCAGGTCCAATTTCCCGGCACGGGAAATTGGACCTGACCCCATTTCCTTCACGCCTCGAGCAGCGCCGTCCAGTCGCCGAGCGCGCGCCGCGCCGCGGCGTGGCCGGGAAAGAGCTTCTCGACGACCGCCCAGAACTGCGGGGAGTGGTTGAGCTCGATCAGGTGCGCCACTTCGTGCGCGACCACGTAGTCGGCGAGCGGCGGCGGCAGCAGGATCAGCCGCCACGAGAGCCGGAGCTCGCCCTTGTGGTTGCAGCTGCCCCATTCGCTGCGGGCGTTCGACAGGCGCGCGGGCGGCACCGCCACGCCGGCGCGCGCCGCGTATTCGGCCACGCGCGGCGTCACCACGCCGAGCGCCTCGTCCTTCAGCCACCGGCCGACGAACGTGGCGACGGCGTGCTCGTCCTGCGGTGACGGGTGGCGCACGGTCAGGTGGAACAGGTCGGCGGCGATCGACCGGATGCGGGCGGGATGCAGCGCGAGGGCCAGCTCGCGGCCCTGGAAGAGTATCGGCGCCCCGCTCTTCCATTCGCGCGGCAGCACGTCGCGGCGGCGGCCGCGCCACGCGGCGAGCGTGCGCAGGATCCACGCCGCGCGCTCGGCGAGCACGTCCTCGATCTCGCGCACGCTGATCCAGCGCGACGCGCGCACGGTGAGGCCGTCGAGGCCGATCTGCATGCCGATCGAGCGCCGCGGCACGCGCACCAGCCGGTAGTCGATCTCCTGCCCCGCGAGCGCGATGCGCCGTACCCGTGCTTCTTCGCGTGCCGGGCCGGCGCTGCGGGCTCCGGCCCGGGCGGCAGCGCGGCCGCTCACTCGGGCACGCCGAGGCGCGCGACCTCGCTCTCGATCCAGTCCTCGACCTCGGCGGTGAGCGCCTGCGCCGTCTTGCCGGCGGGTCCGATCGGCTTGCCGAAGGAGATCGTCACCGTCCCCGGCCGCTTGCCGAGCACGCCTTTCGGCCACAGGTAGCCGGCGTTGTGCGCGACCGGGACGATCGGCACGTCGAGCGCGATCGCGAGCCGCGCGCCGCCGGTCTTGTACTTGGCGCGGGTCCCGGCCCGGATGCGGGTGCCTTCGGGGTAGACGACGAACCAGAAGCCCTGGCGGAAGCGCTCGCGGCCCTGGCCGACCATCTGCTGCATCGCGTCGGTGCCGGCCTTGCGGTCGATGGTGATCGGCGAGGCCAGCGCGAACGCCCAGCCGAAGAACGGCAGCGACAGGAGCTCCTTCTTGGCGACGAAGGCCAGCGGCGGGAAGAACATGTGCAGCGCGAGCGTCTCCCAGGTCGAGCTGTGCTTGGACATCACGATGTGCGGCGGGACGTCCGCGCCGGACGGGATGTTTTCGGCGCCGACGACCCGGTGCCGGATGCCGCAGATCCAGCGCGCGCCCCACAGGTGTGAGCCGGCACCAGACGCTGATGAAGCGGAAGCGCGGCCGCGCCGGAAGCCAGCCCATCACCAGCACCAGCAAGGCCCACACGACGGTGACGACGATCTGGTAGAGGCCGAACAGCAGCGAGCGGACGTCGCGCACGGCGCGGGCCCTCAGTCGCCGGAGAGCAGCGCCGAGGCGGCGAACGCGAGATCGGGGAAGATCACCGTGTCCCGGGGGCAGTCGCCGTCGCGCAGCGTCTGCTCGCCCTTGCCGGTCAGGACCAGGATCGGCTGCGCGCCGACCGCCGCGGCCGCCGTGAGGTCGCGCAGCGAGTCGCCGATGCACGGGACGCCGGCGAGGTCGACGCCGAAGCGCACGCCGATCTCCTTCAGCATCCCCGTCTTCGGCTTGCGGCACTCGCACTGGGCGTCGGCGGTGTGCGGACAGTAGAACAGCGCGTCGATGCGCCCGCCGACCAGCGCCAGCGCCTTGTGCATCTTCTCGTGGATCGCGTTGAGCGTCGCCATCTCGAACAGGCCGCGGCCGATGCCCGACTGGTTGGTGGCGATGACCACCCGGTAGCCGGCGTGGTTCAGCCGCGCGATCGCCTCGAGGCTGCCGGGGATCGGCCGCCACTCGTCGGGCGACTTGATGAAGTGGTCGCTGTCGCGGTTGACCACGCCGTCGCGGTCGAGAACGATCAGCTTGACCGCCCGCTTGGTGGCGACCGCTTCGGAGGCGAGCTGGACCATGTCAGTGACGGCCCGGCTAGACCGCGAGCTTGGAGATGTCGGCGACGCGGTTCATCGTCCGCGCGACCCCGCGCAGCAGCGCCAGCCGGTTGGCGCGCACCGCCGGGTCGTCGGCCATCACCATCACGTCGTCGAAGAAGCGGTCGACCGCGGGCCTCGCCGCCGCCAGCGCCATCAGCGCGCCGGTGTAGTCGCGGTCGCGTGAAGTGCGCGTCGACGACGGGGTCGAGCTGCTGGAACGCGAGATAGCAGATCGTTCTCGGCGCCGTCGCGCAGAGCCGGCTGCGGTCGACTGCCGGCGCCGCTTCGCTCTGGGCCTTGCGCAGGATGTTGACGATCCGCTTGTTGGCCGCGGCGAGCGCCTCGGCCTCCGGCAGCTCGCCGAAGGCCTTGCACCGCCGCGGCCTGCGCCGGGACGAGGTCGATCCGGTCGGGGCGCTGGCACAGCACCGCCTCGACCTGGTTCGCGGAGTAGCCGAGCGTCGCGCAGGTAGCCGCGCAGGCGTTCGTAGATGAAGTTCGCCAGCTCGACGCGCGCGTCGCGCACGCGCCGGCAGCGCGGTCGAACGCACCGAAGGCCGCACTCGACCAGCTCCGCCAGCGGCAGCGCCAGGCGGCACTCGACCAGCATCCGGATCACGCCGATCGCGTGGCGCCGCAGGCCGTAGGGATCCCGGTCGCCGCTGGGCAGCGCGCCGACGCCGAACATGCCGGCGAGCGTCTCCAGCTTGTCGGCCAGCGCCACCGCCTGCGCCACCGGCGCCTCCGGCAGCGCGTCGCCGGCGAAGCGCGGCCAGTAGTGCTGCTCGATCGCCGTCGGCGACCGCGGCGCTCTCGCCGTCGTGCGCCGCGTAGTAGCGGCCCATGATGCCCTGCAGCTCGGGGAACTCGCCGACCATGTCGGTGACCAGATCGGCCTTGGCCAGGTACGCGGCGCGCGCGGCCAGCGCCGGATCGGCGCCGATCGCCGGCGCCAGCGCCGTCGCGAGCGCCGCGCACGCGCTCGACGCGCTCGAGCTGGGTCCCCAGCAGGTTGTGGTAGACGACCGCGGCGAGCCTGGGCACCCGCGCGTCGAGCCGTGTCCTGCGGTCCTGGTCGAAGAAGAAGCGCGCGTCGGCGAGCCGCGCCCGCAGCACGCGCTCGTTGCCCTCGACGATCGCCGCGGGGGCGGCGGTCTCGATGTTGCTGACGACCAGGAAGCGGTTGGCGAGCGCGCCGTCGCCGCCGGCGAGCGCGAAGTACTTCTGGTTCTGCTGCATGGTCAGGATCAGGCATTCCGGCGGCACGGCGAGGAACGCGGGATCGAAACTGCCGGCGTAGACGGCCGGCCACTCGACCAGCGCGCTGACCTCGTCGAGCAGCGCGTCGGGCATGATCGGCTGCGCGCCGGCCACACCGCAGCCCGCGGCCGCCACCGCGAGGCCGGCGACGATCCGCGCCCGGCGCTCGTCGAAGCGCGCGATCACCTTGCCCTCGGCGGCGAGCGTCTCCTCGTAGGCGTCGGCGGTGGCCACCTCGATGCCGCGGCGACCGAGGAAGCGATGGCCGTCGGTGGTGCGGCCGGCCTCGAGGCCGAGCGCCGTCACCGGGACGATGTCCGCACCGTGCAGCGCCAGCAGCCGGTGCGCCGGCCGCACGAACTTGACCGTGGCGCCGTCGGCGCGCTGGTAGGTCATCACCTTGGGAATCGGCAGCGCGGCGAGCGCATCGTCGAGCGCACCCTGCAGCGCGACGTGCAGCGCGCCACCCCTGGCGATCGAGTGCAGGAACACTGCGTCGGCCTTGCCGTCGAATTCGCGCAGCAGCCGGTCGGCGCCGTCGACGGCGTCCGGCCACAGGTCGGCGAGTTGCGCGCGGCCGAGCCCGGCGAGGCGCTTGCGCAGCGCCGCGGTGGGGCGGTCGCCGGCGTCGAGCGCCACGCTCGCCGGCATCAGCTTCTGCGTGAACGGCTGGTCCGGCGACACCGCGAGCACGTGCGTGATCCGCACCGCGAGGCGCCGCGGCGTCGCGTACGGCGCCGCGGTGCTGGCCGCCTGCAGGAACCCGCGATTGCGCAGGCCGTCGAGGATGCCCGCGGCGAACGCTTCGCCCAGTTGCTTCAGCGCCTTGGGCGGCAGCTCTTCGGTCAGCAGCTCGACGGTCAGCGTGGCGGCGCTCATCGGCGAGCCCCTTGGCGCTGCGCGCTCATTGGTGCACCCTTGGCGGTGCGCGCCGTCCCTCCGAGAGGGAGCAATTCGCGCTCGGGACGGCCCTTCGCGCTCATGCCGCCGCCTTGCCGGCCGCACCGAGCATCGGGAAGCCGAGCGCATCGCGCGAGTCGAAATACGCCTGCGCGACCAGTCGCGACAGCGTGCGGATGCGCCCGATGTAGGCGGCGCGCTCGGTGACCGAGATCGCGCCGCGGGCGTCGAGCAGGTTGAACGTGTGCGCGGCCTTGAGGATCATCTCGTAGCCGGGCAGCGCCAGCTTCGCGTCGAGCAGCCGCTTCGCCTCGCTCTCGAACAGCGCGAACAGCTCGAAGAGCTTCGGCGCGTTTGACTGTTCGAAGTTGTAGGTCGACTGCTCGACCTCGTTCTGGTGATAGACGTCGCGGTACGTGAGCTGTCGTTTCACGCCGCGCTCCTCCCACTGCGTCCACACGAGGTCGAACACGTTCTCGCGGCCCTGCAGGTACATCGCCAGGCGCTCGAGCCCGTAGGTGATCTCGCCGGTGATCGGGTTGCAGTCGAGCCCGCCGACCTGCTGGAAGTAGGTGAACTGCGTGACCTCCATGCCGTTGAGCCACACCTCCCAGCCGAGGCCCCAGGCGCCCAGCGTCGGGTTCTCCCAGTCGTCCTCGACGAAGCGCACGTCGTTCGCCTTCAGGTCGAAGCCGAGCGCCTCGAGCGACCCGAGGTACAGGTCGAGGATGTCCGGCGGCGAGGGCTTGAGCACGACCTGGTACTGGTAGTAGTGCTGCATCCGGTTCGGGTTGTCGCCGTAGCGCCCGTCCTTCGGCCGGCGCGACGGTTGCACGTACGCGGCGCGCCACGGCTCGGGGCCGATCGCGCGCAGGAACGTCGCCGTGTGCGAGGTGCCGGCGCCGACCTCCATGTCGTAGGGCTGCAGCAGCGCGCAGCCCTGCCGGTCCCAGTAGTCCTGGAGCTTGAGGATGACCTGCTGAAAGGTGAGCATCGGGGGAGGGGGCGGCCGCGGCACCGGCCGTGTGACTGCCGTGGGCGCATTTTAACCGGCATCCGCCACGTGGGCGACATGCGCCGCGCCGCAGGCATCGCCCGTCACCCGTCGCCCGTAGCCCGGGTTGAGCGCCGCGAAACCCGGGGGACGTCGCCATCGGCAGGATTGCCCCGGGTTTCGCTGCGCTCAACCCGGGCTACGGAACGCGCCCGCGCGGCCGGCGATCCACGCGAGCGCCAGGAGCAGCGCCGCCGCCGAAACCGGCATCGCATCGCCCCAGCGCAGGTACGGCGTCGTCCCGTCCCGGCCGGCGATCTCCACTTCTAGGATGCCGCGCGTGAACCACGGCAGCCGCGCGAGCTCGCGCCCGCGATGGTCGATCGCGGAGGTGATGCCGGTGTTGGTCGCGCGCAGCATCGGGCGGCCGGTTTCGAGCGCGCGCATCGCGGCGATCTGGTTGTGCTGCTCGGCGGCGAGCGAGCGGCCGTACCAGGCGTCGTTGGTCACGTTGACGAGCATCGTGGCCGCGCGCGCCTGCCGCCGCAGCTCGCCGCCGAAGGCGTCCTCGTAGCAGATGTTGACGGCGACTCGCTCGCCCGCGGCGGAGAACGGCGGCTGCCCCGCCGCGCCCGGCGTCTGGTCCGCCAGCGGGATCGACAGCACCGAGCGGATGAACCAGCCGACGACGGGCTCCAGCGGGATGGTCTCGCCGAACGGCACCAGGTGGCGCTTGCGGTAGAGCTGCAGCGGCGCCGTCCCGACGCTCACCACGCTGTTGTAGTAGCGCAGCTCGTCGTGGCCCGGCAGCGGGGGGTCCTCGGTGAACATCCCGGCGAGCACGTCGCCGTGGCGCGCCGCCGCGGCCAGCGCGAGCTCGCGCAGCACCCGGTCGGGCACCTCGCTGGCGAACATCGGGTACGCGCTCTCGGGCAGCACGATGAGTCGGCCGCGGCTCGCCGCGACGAGACCGGCGTACAGCCGGAACGTCTCCTCGCGGACGTCGCGGTCGAACTTGACGTCCTGCGCGACGTTGCCCTGCACCAGCGAGACCGCGACCGGCGCGGCCGCCGGCGCGGTCCATTCGACGCCGCCCGCCAGCACGCCGCCGCCGGCGATCGCCGCCGCGCCGACGAGGAAACCGAGGCCGCGCGCACGCGCCGGCGCGGCGAAGGCGTCCACGGCGAGCGCGAGCGCCGCCGCGCACAGCGCCACCGCCAGCGTGACCAGCCAAACGCCGCCGAGCGGCGCGTAGCCGGCGAGCGCGCTCGCGGCGGCGCCGTGCATCGGAAGCTGCGAATTGCCCAGCACCAGCCACGGGAATCCGGTGTAGCCGGTGCTGCGCGCCCATTCGGCCAGCGTCCACAGCGCGGCCGCCGCCAGCGCGCGCGTCCACGATCGGGGCGGCGTCAGGCACGTCGCGACGGCGCCGGCGAGCGCGGGAAACACTGCCAGGTACGCGGTCCAGAGCGCGGTCCCGAGCGCTGCGACGACCGCCGGCATGCCGCCGAAGGTGTTGAGCGCGACGTAGACCCACGAGGCGCCGGCGCCGAAAAGTCCGGCGCCGAAGGCGAAGCCGAGCCGCGCCGCCGCGCGCGGCGTCGGGACCCCCTGCCAGAGCCCGAACAGCAGCGCGAGCGTGACCACCGGCACGCCGGGCAGGCCGAACGGCGCGAATCCGAAGACGGTTCCGGCGCCGGCGGCTGCCGCGAGCACCGCCGGCAGCCGGCGCGCGGACTTCATCGCGGCCGCAGGCGCGGCCGCGTGGGTCGCCTTCACGCGCCGCCGGCCGCCGGCGCGTCGGCGCCTTCCGGGGCCGGCGGCGACACCGGCTCGACGTGCAGCGTGTACAGGCGGCGGCTGTCGGCGCGGACGACGCGGAAGCGCAGCTGCCCGATCGTCGCCAGTTCGCCGCGCTTGGGCAGCCGGCCGAAGGCCTGCAGCACCAGCCCGCCGACGGTGTCGAACTCGTCGTCGGCGAAATCGGTGCCGAGGCGGGCGTTGAAGTCGGCGATCTCGGTCTGCGCCTTGACCCGGAAGCGGCCGTTGACCTCGGCGATGATGTTGTCCTCGCTCTCGTCGAAGTCGTACTCGTCGTCGATGTCGCCGACGATCTGCTCCAGCACGTCCTCGATGGTGACGAGCCCCGACACGCCGCCGTACTCGTCGACGACGATCGCCATGTGGTTGCGGTTCGCGCGGAAGTCGCGCAGCAGCACGTTCAGCCGCTTCGACTCGGGGACGAACACCGCCGGCCGGAACGTGTCCTTGACGTCGAAGTTCTCCGGGTTTGCGTAGTAGTTGAGCAGCTCCTTGGCGAGCAGGATGCCGACGACGTCGTCCTTGTTCTCGCCGATGACCGGAAAGCGCGAGTGCTTGGTCTCGAGCAGCAGCGGCATGAACTCCGCCGGGTCGTCGTGCTCCGACACGACGTCCATCTGCGAGCGCGGGATCATGATGTCGCGCACCGTCATGTCGGACACCGACATCACGCCCTCGATCATCGACAGCGCGTCGGCGTCGAGCAGCTTGTGCTCGAACGCGCCGTGCAGCAGCTCGAGCAGCTCCTCGCGGTCTTCGGGCTCGCGGGTCAGGAACGCCGACAGCCGCTCGAGCAGCGTCGGCCTGGCGGGTTCCTTGTCGTCGGGGTCGACCATCGTCAGCGGCGCGCGGCGTCAGGCACGGCCTGCGGGCGGACCGGCCCAGGGATCCGGCAGGCGCAGCGCCGCGAGGATCGCGGTCTCGCGCCGTTCCATCGTGCGCGCCGCGCGGGCGGTGTCGTGGTCGTAGCCTTGCAGGTGCAGCATGCCGTGAACGACGAGGTGCGCGCAGTGGTCGGGGAAAGCCTTGCCCTGCGCCTTCGCTTCCCGCCGCAGCACCGGCGGGCACAGGACGATGTCGCCGGCAAGGGCGTCGGCGTCATCGTACACGAACGTGAGCACGTTGGTGGCATAGTCCTTGCCCCGGAAGTCGGCGTTGAGTGTGGCTGCCTCGCGCGTTCCGGCGAAGCGCAGCGTGACCTTGGCGTCGCGCTCGAGCGCGGCGCGGGCCCAGCGCCGCAGCGTCGAGCGCGCGGGCAGCGCGGCCGCGCCGACCGCGTACTGGACCGTCAGCGTCAGGCGCGGTGGGCGCGCCGGCGTCGCCCCGCGGCGACGGCTCGGGTCAGCGGCCGGCACCGCCGGGGAGCTTCTTCGCCGCGTCGCGCTCGTAGGCATTGACGATCTTCTGCACCAGCGGATGGCGGACGACGTCGGCGCTGGTGAAGCGCGTGAAGGCGATGCCGCGCACGCCCGTCAGGATGCGGTCGGCCTCGATCAGCCCGCTCTTCTGGCCGCGCGCGAGGTCGATCTGGGTGACGTCGCCGGTGATCACCGCCTTGGTGCCGAAGCCGATGCGGGTCAGGAACATCTTCATCTGCTCGGGCGTGGTGTTCTGCGCCTCGTCGAGGATGATGAACGAGTGGTTGAGCGTGCGCCCGCGCATGTACGCGAGGGGTGCGACCTCGATGGTGCCGCGCTCGAACAGCTTGCCGGTCTTGTCGAAGCCCATCAGGTCGTACAGCGCGTCGTAGAGCGGGCGCAGGTACGGGTCGACCTTCTGCGCGAAGTCGCCGGGGAGGAACCCCAGGCGCTCGCCGGCCTCGACCGCCGGGCGCACCAGCACCAGGCGCTTGACCGCGTCGCGCTCCAGCGCGTCCACCGCGCAGGCGACGGCGAGGTAGGTCTTGCCGGTGCCGGCGGGCCCGATGCCGAAGGTGACGTCGTGCTCCTGGATGTTGCGCAGGTACCCGGTCTGGTTCGGCGTGCGGCCGTGCAGGTCGGCGCGGCGGGTGCGCAGCAGCGGACCCTCCACCTCGACGACGGGCGCGGCGGGTGCCGCGTGCTGCGCCGACAGCTCGATCAGTCCCAGCTGGATGTCGTCGATCGACAGCGGCTTCTCGGCGGCCGCGTAGAAGCGCTCGAGCGCCTGCGCCGCGCGTGCCGTCTGCACGGGCTTGCCCGCCAAGCGTGAACTCGCCGCTGCGATGGGCGATGGTGACGTCGAGCGCGGCCTCGATCTGCCGCAGGTTGGCGTCGAGCGGGCCGCAGAGGTTGGCGAGCGCGCGATTGTCGAGCGGGGAAAGGGACAGCTGCTGCTGTTCGCGGCGGCTAGGCATGCGCGCGCTGGCTCCAGGTTGACCGCCATTGTCGCATTCACACGCCCTGCCGCGTGAGCGAGGCCTTCAGCGCTTCGTCGAGCGTGGCCTGCGCCTCGGCGAGGTGCGCCTTCGCTTCGGGCGAATAGCCGCGCTTCGCCTGCGCCCCGGCGATCTCGGTGCGCAGCCGCCGCGCCTCGGCCCGTAGCTGGCTGCGCGCGTCCGCCGGCATCGACCCCGACGGGCGCACCAGCGCGCCCGCGACCAGGCTCACGTATTCGCGCTGCAGGTTGCGACGGAACAGGTCGATGTCCTTCCCCGACTTCAGCTCGCTGAAGATCGCCACGTGCAGGCCGTCGTAGAGCTCGAGCAGGCGGAACGCGGCGTCGCCCGGCGGGAGCTTCGCCTGGCTGTCGAGGATGCGCTGCGCCACCGCCTTGCCCAGCAGCTGCCTGAGCACCTTGCTCTGGATCGCGAGCACCTGCGTGGGCAGCGAGTAGTCGATCCCGGGCGTCGAGAGGCCGACGTCGAACTGGTTGCCGCGGTCGAGGTAGTCCTGCGTCAGCCGCTGCATGAACTCGGGCTTGAAACGGAAGCTGTCGAAGGAAAACAGGCTCTTCGCGAGCAGGTCGAGCGCGTCGCGCTGGCGCTGCGGCGGGACCGGATACAGCGGGGGGCGCGGCGAGCCGGCGTGGTCGCGCACGACGGTGACGCCGCCGACGTAGCGGGCGGCGATGAGGCTCGACGCGCCCACCTGCGACAGGCCGCGTCCGACGTTGCGGCGCAGGATCGCGTAGTCCTCGCCGGGCTTGAGCTGGCGGTCCTGCCAGCGCTCGAGCAGCTCGCGGGCCAGCACGACGCGGCGCGCGACGAAGGCCAGCGGGTCGTCGCCGAGGTCGCCCTGGCTGGCGTCGGGATCGATCGCCGCGGCGGCGTCCTCGTCGGTCGAGTACGCGAGCAGCGGCTCGGTGTTGCGCGCGGCGATGCGCTTCAGCTCCGCGGCTTCCTCGGCGGCGGGGATCTCGCGGTAGCCGTACTCGATCGCCCAGTAGTCGTACGGGCCCAGCGTGCCCATCACGTAGGCGCCCTGCTTCTCGCCGGGCAGCGCGATGTTGATCGCGTTGTACTCCATGATCGAGCCGGAGATGCCGTGGGTGCGGGTGAACTCGGGGTCGTTCAACTGCGCCTGCGTGTAGGCGATGGAGGCGCGGAAGTTGTGGCGCAGGCCGAGCGCGTGCCCGACCTCGTGCATCACGGTGTCCTTCAGGTCCTCCAGCACGAACCGCTCCGCCTCGGGGCTGTCGGGTTCGATGACGCCGCGCGCCTCGAGCAGGTCGAGCGCGAAGCCCAGCTCCACCGCGGCGAAGTCGCTCTGCCGGCAGGCGTCCACGCTGCGCGCGCCGAACGGCGTGATCGGCTCCGGGATCACCTCGACGCGCTGGATGCGGCGGTTGCGCAGGCGCACCGGGTCGATGCCGATGTCGGCGTCGAGGATCTCGCCGCTGCGCGGATCGACCTGCGACGGGCCGATGCCGCCGAAGCGCGGCCGCGCCGTCACCATCCAGCGGATCGACGCGTGCCGCGCGTCGATGGTCTCCCAGTCGGCGTCGTCGGGCTGGATCTTCGCCTGCACCGCGTCCTTGAAGCCGATCTTCTCGAACGCCTTGTTCCATTCGAGAATGCCGGCGACGACCGTCGGCCGGTAGTGCTCGGGAATGTTGCGGTCGAGCCAGAACACGATCGGCTGCTTCGGTTCCGACAGCGCCGCGGCCGGGTCCTTCTTCTCCAGGCGCCAGCGGTTGACGTAGTTGACGCGCGGCGTGAGCGCCTTGTCGTTGGTGTAGTCGAAGCGCCAGGTGCCGAAATAGCCGATCCGGTCGTCGGCGACCCGCGGGGTCATCGGCGTCTGCCGGAAGCTTCGCGAAGTTGTAGTACCAGCCGAGGAACAGGCTGCGGATGTCGGGCATCGTCGCCGGCGGCGGGGTGAACGGCGTCGGCCCGGGCCGCACCGGCGGCTGCGCCACCCGCGACAGCGCATAGTGGGCGTTGACATTGAACGACGTGAGCTCCGGCGTCGTGCGCGCGCGGGTGATGTTGGAGTGCTTGGCGTCGAACGCGTACGACTGGCGGTAGGTCCGCTCGAGCTCGCCGTTCGCGCCCGGAATGTCGGCGAGCAGCAGCGCGCCGGCGTCGATGAGCACCGACTTGCGCTCCGGATGCGGCTGCGAAAGGATCGGCGCGCTGGCGAGCAGGCTGTCGGAGAACGCCTCGCGCACGGCCAGCGCCTGCGGCGTCTTCGGCTGCGCGAAGTAGCGCGAGTTGAGCGCGATGAGCTGCACCTCGGTGCCGACCTTGCGGAACGCGACCAGATGGCTCTCCGCCATCAGGCCGCCGAAGAACATGTTCTCGCCGATGCCCGAGCTCAGGTTGACCGAGAAGAAGTACGGCACGTCGAGCTGCTCGGGCGGAATCTCCAGCCAGATCTTGTCGTCCTTCTGCCAGATCCGGAACAGGCCCGCCGTCTCCTTCGCGTCCTTGATGACCTCGGCGAACGGCTTCGGCTTGCCCTGCGCGACGACCGCGGCCGCGGCGGCCGCGGCGGCCGCGGCCGGCGGCGTCGCCCCGGGCTTCGATGCGCGTGCGCTCGCCGCCTGCGCGGCCGCGAGGCCGACGCTGGCGGCGTCGGCGGCGCTCACCGCTGCCGCGGGGGTCGTGTCCGCCGGCGCGGTCGCGCAGGCGGACAGGAGCAGGACGCATGCGAGGGCCGCCGGCGCGGCGACGCTCAGCAGGCGGGGCGAGGGGATGGGCAGGCGCATGGGTCGGGTTCGCAGGAGACGCCAGCCGGCGGCACGGCGAGTTCGCCGCGCAGCGAGTGCGGCAGCGCGGCGGTGATGGTGACGTCGACGTAGGTGCCGACCAGCCCCGCGTCGCCGGCGAAATTGACCACGCGGTTGTTGTCGGTGCGCGCCGCGAGCTCGCGCCGGTCCTTCACCGCGTGGCCGGTCACCAGCACGCGCTGCGTGGTTCCGGCCATCGCCTCGCTGTGGGCGCGGTACCGGCCGTCGAGCAGCGTCTGCAGCCGGGCGAGGCGCGCCTGCTGGACCGCTGCCGGGACCGGGTCGGCGAGCTCGGCCGCCGGCGTGCCGGGGCGCGCGCTGTAGGCGAAGCTGAACGCGCCGTCGAAGTCGACGTCCGCGACCAGCCGCAGCGTCTGTTCGAAGTCGGCGTCGGTCTCGCCGGGAAAACCGATGATGAAATCGGAGGTGAGCGACAGGTCGGGCCGCACTGCGCGCAGCCGGCGGACGATCGACTTGTACTCGAGCGCGGTGTAGCCGCGCTTCATCGCCGCCAGCACGCGGTCCGAGCCGGACTGCACCGGCAGGTGCAGGTGCGAGACCAGCTTGCCGACCCGGCCGTAGGCGGCGATCAGCCGGGGCGACATCTCCTTCGGGTGCGAGGTCGTGTAGCGGATGCGCTCGACGGCGGGAAATTCGGCGACGGTCTCGATCAGCAGCGCGAAGTCGGCGAACGTGTCACCGCCCGGCAGCGTGCCGCGGTACGCGTTGACGTTCTGGCCGAGCAGCGTGATCTCCTTCACCCCCTGGTCGGCGAGGTCGGCGACCTCGGTCAGCACGTCCTCGAACGGCCGCGAGAACTCCTCGCCGCGGGTGTACGGCACCACGCAGAACGAGCAGTACTTGCTGCATCCCTCCATGATCGACACGAAGGCCGAGGCGCCGTCGACGCGCGGCGGCGGCAGGTGGTCGAACTTCTCGATCTCGGGGAAGCGGATGTCGACCTGCGCGGCACCGGTCGCGCGGCGGTCGCGGATGAGCTGCGGCAGCCGGTGCAGCGTCTGCGGCCCGAACACCACGTCGACGTAGGGCGCGCGGCGGACGATCGCCGCGCCCTCCTGGCTCGCCACGCAGCCGCCCACGCCGATGATGAGCCCCGGGCGCTCGCGCTTCAGCTCGCGCACGCGGCCCAGGTCGTGGAACACCCGCTCCTGCGCCTTCTCGCGCACCGAGCAGGTGTTGAACAGGATGACGTCGGCGTCTTCCGGGCGGTCGGTCAGCGCGAGACCGTCGGAGGCGGCGAGCACGTCGGCCATCTTGTCCGAGTCGTACTCGTTCATCTGGCAGCCGAACGTGCGGATGTAGAGCTTTTGCGTCACGGGCGCGCCCCGGGGGCCGGTGGTCATCCGGTGGGGGCCGACGGAAATCGAGGGGCGCGAATTATAACGCGGGGGCCGGCGGTTGGCGACGATCGTCGCGAGCGTCCGTTCCGGGCGAACCTGTCCGGCGACGCCCTGCCGGACCGATCCGGTCGATTCGCGACTCCGGGGTCCGGGTGCCCCCCGCCGGCGTGCGGTAGAATCGTCTCGCAGGTGTCCGCCGCGAATTCGTCGCGGCGGGTGAAACGGGAATGCGGTGCCGCGCGAGCCCTGTTCGCGCCAACCCGCGGCTGCCCCCGCAACGGTAGGCCAGTGCGGGTCGCCCCAATCGCCACTGTCGGACACGACGGGAAGGCGGGCGATCAAGTCTGGCGAGCCCGGAGACCGGCCTGTGCCCCGCATGTGGCGCGTCTTTCCGCGCGTCGCGTCCGGGCCGAGGCGCGACGCGGCGCAAGCCGGTGTTGCCGCCCGCCACCACCGTACGGGGTGCACGGTGCCGCGGAGATTCGCCATGCCCGCTTCTTCCCGCCGGCCCGCCGACCGTCGCGCGTCCGGGTCGCGCCGATTCGAGCCTCGCGGCCTGCGCCAACGCGCGCTTACGGTCGTCGCCGGCCTCGCCGCGGCGTCCGCCACGCTCGCGTCGGCGCAGAGCGAGTCCGACCCACCCCCGAGAAGCTCAAGCCGGTCGCCGTCACCGCGACGCGCCAGTCGCAGCCGATCGCAGACGTGCTGGCCGACCTCACGGTGATCGGCCCGGCGGAAATCGCGCGCGCCGGCGTGCAGAGCCTCACCGAGCTGCTCCAGCGCCAGGCCGGCGTGGAGATCGTGCAGAACGGCGGGCCCGGCGCCGTCTCGGGCGTGTTCCTGCGCGGCGCCAATCGCGGGCAGACGCTGGTGCTCGTCGACGGCGTCCGGCTGTCGTCGTCGAGCGCCGGGTCGACCACGCTGGAGGCGATCCCGCTCGATCAGGTCGAGCGCATCGAGGTGCTGCGCGGCCCCGCGTCGAGCCTCTACGGCGCCGACGCCATCGGCGGCGTGATCCAGGTGTTCACGCGGCGGGGCGGCGGGGCGGTGTCCGGCAATGCGAGCGCCGGCTACGGCACCTACAACACCTGGAACGTCCAGGGCGGCGTCGGCGGCAGCGCGGGCCCGGTCACGTTCGCGGTCCAGGCGGGGGCGAAGGAGAGCGACGGCTTCAACGCCATCGCGAATCCCGCGAATTTCCTCTACAACCCGGACCCCGACGGCTACACCAACCAGAGCGTTTCGGCCAACGCCGGCATCACCTTCGCCCCGGGCCAGGAGGCGCGCGCGCAGTACTTCAGGAGTCGGCTCGACAACCAGTTCGACGGCGGTCCCGGCTACGACGATCGCACCATCACCGTCGCCGAAACCTGGCAGGTGCAAAGCCGCAACCGGCTCGCCGGCTTCTGGGTGTCGCAGCTCACGGCGGCGCAGGGCAGCGACGACAGCCGGACGCAGACCGCCTACGGCGACTACCCGTTCAAGACCACGCAGCGCCAGTACACCTGGCAGAACGAGCTGGCGCTGCCCGTCGGCGCGCTCACCGCCGGCTACGAGCGGCGCGAGGAGCGCCTCGCGACCGACGCCGACTTCGCGATCACCACCCGCAACACCGACTCGGTGTTCGGGATCTACCAGCTGCGCGCCGGCGCCCAGGCGCTGCAGGCGAACCTGCGCCACGACGCGTCGAGCCAGTACGGCGGCGAGACGACCGGGTCGATCGCGTACAGCTGGCGCCCGGTCCCCGCGTGGCGCCTCACTGCCGGCTACAGCACCGGCTTCAAGGCGCCGTCGTTCAACGACCTCTACTACCCCGATTTCTCCAATCCGGACCTGCAGCCGGAGACCTCGCGCAACGTCGAGGGCGGCGTGTACTGGACCGGCAGCGCGGCGGGCGCCGCCGTCGAGGCGCGCCTCGTCGCCTATCGCAACCGGGTCTCGCAGCTGATCGTGTTCCAGTGCGACGCCGACTTCAACTGCGCGCCGCAGAACGTGGACGAGGCAACGCTCGACGGCGTGACGCTGGGCATCGACGTGCGCGCCGACGGCGGCGCCACGCTGTCGGCATCGCTGGACCTGCAGTCGCCGAAGGACGATCTCACCGGCGGCCTGCTGCCGCGGCGCGCGAGGCAGCACGGCGCGCTGGCGCTGGGCACCCCGATCGGGCCGGCGCGCCTCGGCCTCGAAGTCATCGCCTCGTCGCTGCGCTACGACGACGCCGAGAACCTGGTGAAGATGGGCGGCTACGCGATCGTCAATCTCACCGCCGAGTGGGCGCTGCCGCAGGGCGTGACGCTGTTCGCGCGCGCGGACAACGTGCTCGACAAGAACTACGAGTTGGCGGCCGGCTACGCGACCGGCGGCGCGACGCTGTACGCCGGCGTCCGGGCGCAGTTCCGATGACGCGGGTTGCGGCGATCGCGCTGCTGCTGCCATTCGCGCTGGCCGGATGGGCGAGCGCCGCCGCACCGGTCGCCGCCGCGCCCATGCAGGCGCTCGACGACACGGGCGCGATCGTGACCCTGAACTCGCCGGCGCGGCGGATCGTGAGCCTTGCGCCGTCCGCGACCGAGCTGCTGTTCGCGGCGGGCGCCGGTGCGCGGGTGATCGGCGTCAGCGAGACCTCCGACTGGCCCCCCGCGGCGCGCGCGCTGCCGCGTGTGGGCAACGCGCGCGCGATCGACCTCGAGCGGATCGTGGCGCTCTCGCCCGACCTGGTCGTCACCTGGCCGTACACGGCGCCGGGGCAGGTCGAGCGCCTGCGCGAGCGCGGCATCGCCGTGTTCGTGACCGATCCGAAGACGATCGACGGCATCGCCGCCGACCTCGAGCGGCTGGGCGCGCTGCTCGGCACCTCGGCGCGGACCAAGGAGGTCGCGCGGCAGATGCGCGCGCGCCTCGGCGCGCGGCAACGGGCGAGCGCGGGCGAGCGGGCGCTGGCGGTGTTCTACGAGATCTGGCCGTCGCCGCTGTTCACCATCGGCGGCACCCACCTCATCTCGCAGGCCATCGAGGTTTGCGGCGGCGCGAACGTGTTCGCCGCGCTGACGCTGCCCGCACCGACGGTCGGCGTCGAGGCGGTGCTGGCCGCGAAGCCCGAAGCGATCATCGCCGCAGCCGACGACGGCCTGCGCCCCGACTGGCTGGACGAATGGCGGCGCTGGCCGACGCTGCCGGCGGTGGCGCACGGCAACCTGCTGGTCGTCGACGGCAACCTGCTGCACCGCCCGGGCCCGCGCTTTCTCGACGGCGTCGACGCGCTGTGCGCGGCGCTCGACGCCGCGCGTGCCCGCATGGGCGCGACGCCCCCGTAGCTCGGCGTTGGTGCTCAGGCCGGCACGAAGGTGCGCGCGCGGCCCTGGCCCAGCGCCAGCAGCGGATGGCCGAACAGCGCGGACAGCGCATCGGCGCTGAGGATGTCGGCGGCCGGGCCCGCGGTCGCGCGGCCGCCGCCGAGCGCGATCGCGTGGTCGGCGTAGCGCACGGCCAGATGCAGGTCGTGCAGCACCATCACCACTGCCTTGCCGTGCTCGCGCGTCAGGCGGGCGAGCACGTCGAGTGCCGCGATCTGGTGGACGAGGTCCAGATGCGACGACGGCTCGTCGAGCAGCACGAGATCCGCGTCCTGTGCCAGCAGCGCGGCGAGCGCGACGCGCCGCCGTTCGCCGCCGGAGAGCGAGCCCACCTGGCGCGCGTCGAAACCGGACAGCCCGACGTCGGCGAGCGCCGCGCGCGCGCGCTCGACGTCGGCCGCGCTCTCCCACTGCCAGCGCCCGAGATGCGGGTGGCGGCCGACCAGCACGGTTTCCAGCACCGTCGCCGGAAAGAAATCGACGCTGTCCTGCGGCAGCCAGCCACGGCGACGCGCCCGCTCGCGCGGGGCGAGCGCCGGCAGCGCGATGCCGTCGTAGGAAATCGCGCCGGCGGCCGGCGCCCGCAGTCCTGCCAGCGCGGCGAGCAGCGTCGTCTTGCCGGCGCCGTTCGGGCCCACGATCGCCCAGCACTCGCCGGCGCGGACGTCGACGTCGAGGCCGCTGCACAGCGTGCGCCCCGGCACGGTGAGCGCCAGCCCGCGGGCGGTGAGGCGTGCCGCCAGGCCGTTCACGTGCGTCCCCGCCCGAGCAGATGGAGGAACAGCGGCACGCCGATCAGCGCGGTGATCACGCCGACCGGAAGCTGGAGCGGCGCGGCGACGCTGCGCGCCAGCGTGTCCGCGAGCGTGAGCAGCGTGCCGCCGGCGAGCGCCGACGCCGGCAGCAGCAGGCGCTGGTCGTTGCCGATGACCAGGCGCAGCGCGTGCGGCACGACCAGCCCGACGAAGCCCACGCTGCCGGCCGTCGTCACCGCGGCGGCGGTGGTGAGCGCCGCCAGCGCGTACAGCAGCAGCGTCACCCGCGGCACGGCCACCCCCAGCGCGATCGCGCCCTCTTCGCCGCGCGCGAGGACGTTGAGGTCGCGCGCGAAGGGCAGCGCCACCGCGACGGCGACGCCGAGCGTCAGCAGCGCCGGCCACGCTTGCGTCACCGCGGACAGGTCGCCGATCAGCCAGAACAGCATGCCCTTGACCTGCGCATCGGGGGCGAGGGTGAGCATCAGCGCGATCAGCGCGCCCCAGCCGGCGGCGACGACGACGCCCGTCAGCAGCAGCCGCGTCGCGGTCCACGCAGCGTGATCGCCGCCGCGCCGGGCGAGGCCGAACACCAGCAGCGTCGACGCGAGCGCGCCGGCAAACGCCGCCGGCGCCGCCAGCGCGGCAAAGCCGGCGAGCATCGTCGCCAGCGCGCCGACCGCGGCGCCGCCGGAGATGCCCAGCACGTACGGATCGGCCAGCGGGTTGCGCAACAGGACCTGCATCAGCGCGCCCGCAAACGCCAGCAGGCCGCCGGTGGCGAACGCAGCGAGCGCGCGCGGCAGCCGCAGGTCGCGGACGATCGTCGCGCCGGTGTCGGTCCCGCCCGCGAGTCCCCGCCCGACCGCGGCGAAATCGACCGGCACGCTGCCGATCGCGAGTGCCAGCGCCAGCGCGGCCAGCGCCGCGAGCGCGAGGCCGGCGAGAAGGATCAGCACCCCGCCCGGTGGGCGCAGCACGGGATCGCGAACGGGCATCGGGGACGAGGCGGCAGGCAGGCGTGGACAGGGAACGGCGGACAACGATTATAGAGGGGAGGCACGTCGGCGCCGCCCGGGCTGTGATAGGCTTGCACGGTGCCGGGACGCGTGCGCGACGCTGCGAGCCCCCCGGCACCGGGCACCGACCCTGCGGTCCGCGACGCCGGACCGCGCCGGCTGCGGTATCCCGCCGGCACCCCCGCCGGCGGCATCATCCCGATCCGGAGGCTGCGTGGTGAGACCCGAACTTCGCCGATCCCGGTTGCGACCCGCCGGGGCCGTGCTGCTCGCCGTGCTGGCCGCCGCGATCACGAGCGCCCCGGCGCTCGCGGCGCCGCGCACCGTGTGCACCATCACCGTCAACTCGCCCGACGAGAAGGAGACGTTGCAGCGGTACCTGCCCGGGGACCAGTACCGGTTCGTGGAGCTGGTCGAGCGCGGACGCCCGGACTGGCTGGCGTCGGCCTGCCGGCAGGGCGTTCGCTGCGACCTGCTGGTGATTTCCGGGCATTTCGACAGCGGCAGCGAGTTCTACTCGGACCGGCTCGGCGCGCGCGAATCGCTGCCGGTGGCGGAGATGGAGCGCGCGTCCTGCAGCGACTCCTGTCCGGGGCTGTTCTCGCAGCTGAAGGAGGTCTACCTCTTCGGCTGCAACACGCTGAACGCGGACGTCGCCGCCAGCACCTCGCCGGAAGCCGTGCGCAGCCTGGTGCGCGCCGGACATTCGCCGGCCGAAGCCGAACGGCTGGCGCGCGTGCTCGACGAGCGCCACGGCGACAGCAGCCGCGATCGCATGCAGCGCATCTTCCGCGACGTGCCGGTCATCTACGGATTCTCCTCGCTTGCGCCGCTGGGGCCGACCGCGGCGGGCCTGCTCGACCGCTACCTCGAATCGGCGTCGACCGCCGAGATCGGCAGCGGCCGGGCGAGCGCCGCGCTCCTCCGCCAATTCGCAGACAACTCGATGATCGCGACCCGCGGCCTCGACGATGCAGATCCGCGCAGCGCGCATCGCCGCGACGTCTGCCGGTTCGTCGACGACCGGAGCCCCGCCGCCGCGAAGCTCGAGTTCATCGACGAGCTCCTGCATCGCGACATGGCCGAGGTCAGGATGTTCCTCGATCGCCTCGAGGAATTCTTCGCCGCGCTGCCGGAGAGCGAGCGGCACGCCCCGTCGTTCGTCGCGGCGCGCGAGCGGATCGCCCGCGACCAGGCGACCCGCGAGCGGTACCTGCGCTTCGCCGCCGATGCCGACGAGGCCCGGACCCGCGCGCGCATGATTGCGCTCGCGGTCCCGCTCGGCTGGCTGTCGGCGGACGACCAGCGCGCCGAGACGCTGCGGATGATCGGCGACCTGCTGGCGCGCGATACGATCGACGCGGCCGACGTCGACCTCGTGTGCACGCTCAACGACGGTCACGGCCTCGACGGCGGGCTCGATCGGCGCGCGCTGCCGCCGGCGCGGATGCACGACGCGGCGCACGCCGCGGTAGCCGCCTGCCTGGGCAGCGCCGGTGCCCGCGCGCAGGTGCTCGCGGCGCTGACCAGCAGCGACCAGGACGCGGTGGCGGCCGCGCAGGTCTATCTGCGGCACCGGCCGATCGCCGACGTCGCCGAGCTGCGCGGCGTGGCCAGCGATGTCGCGCGCATGACCGAGCCCGCGACGCAGGTGCGCGCGCTCGACGCGCTCGCCCGTCAGCACCTCGACGACCGCCAGAGCCTGGACGCGCTGGCGGGCCTGTTCCCGCACGCCAAGTCGCTGGACGTGCAGAGAGCCATCGCCTCCGTGCTCATCCGCGCCGATTACCAGGCGCTGGCCAGGTCCGACGTCCTGCGCGTGCTCACCCGCTACCGCATGAAATCTCCCGACGGCCGCGATATCATCGACATCCTCATCCGGCGCCTGCAGATGTCCGAATCATGAGCAAGGCCTTCACCCGCGAGGACGACGGTCCGGACGACGACGAGCTGGAGACGCCGACGCCGCTGCCGGCCGGCACCCGCAATTACATGACGCCGGGCGGCTTCGCGCGCCTGTCCGCCGAGCTCGAGCAGCTGGTGAAGAAGGAGCGGCCCGAGCTGGTCGCGGTCGTGGCCTGGGCCGCGTCGAACGGCGACCGCTCGGAAAACGGCGACTATCTCTACGGCAAGAAGCGCCTGCGCGAGATCGATCGCCGGGTGCGCTTCCTGCTGCGGCGCCTCGACGCGGCCGAGGTCGTCGATCCGCTGGCCCGCCGCGACGACGCCGGCGTCGACCAGGTGTTCTTCGGCGCCACGGTCACCGTCGCCGACCGGCACGGCGTCGAGCGCACGGTCAGCATCGTCGGCGTCGACGAGATCGACACGGCGCGCGGCTACATCAGCTGGGTGTCGCCGATGGCGCGCGCGCTGCTCAAGGCCCGCGAGGGCGACACGGTGACGCTCTTCACGCCGGGCGGGGTCGAGGAGATCGACGTCGTCGGCGTCCGCTACACGCCGCTCGCGACGGGCGTGCCGTCGGCGGCCGACACCGGTTGACGCGGCTCGCGCGCGCATCCTATAGTGTTCCGATGACGCAGCCTCCTGCCACCGCGACCGATTCGGTCATCGACGGCGACCTGACCGCGCTCGAGCGCAAGCTGGCCACGCTGGTCACGCACGCGCGCGCGCTGCGCGCCGCGAACGACACGCTGCGCCGCGACCTGGCGGCTCGCCTACGAGAAGAACCGCGCGCTCGCGGAGCGGGTCGCGGTGGCCACCGAGCGGGTCGATGCGCTGCTCGCGCGCCTGCCGGAGGCCACCGAGTGACGGCGAAGGCGGCGTCCGAGCGCATGGTGACGCTGGACGTCGCGTTGCTCGGCCGCGACTACAAGGTCGCGTGCAAGGAATCCGAGCGCGCCGAACTGCAGGACGCCGTCGGGTTTCTCGACCAGCGCATGCGCGAAATCCGCAGCGGTGGCAAGGTGGCCGGCGCCGACCGCATCGCGGTGATGGCGGCGCTCAACATCGCCCACGAGTTGCTGCGCACGCGCGCGAAGACCGGCGCGGCGAACGTCGAGCCGGTGAAGTCGCATCCGGCGATTGACGACGACGCCACGCGGCGTAGAATCGGTGCCATGCAATCCGCCATCGACGAGGCGCTGGCCGGATTCGACAGACCAGCCTGAGTGCGCACCGGCCCCCGCCGGACGCGCGGGGCCAGCAGTCAGCGTTCCCTGCGGTGTTCGAGTCGTCCAGATACTCTTTGAACCAATGCTACTTAGCGCGGCTGCCGCGCCTTGATCGGGCTGGTGTGCGTTCCCAAGCGGAAGCGCCTGAAGGCCCTGGCAGGCGGCCCTCTTGAACCCAGGTTCAAGATGACGGGCGGCACGGCACAGGCGGGGAACACCCTATCGACGCGTCGTTGAAGCCGACGGCGCGACGGCGGTGTCGTAGCCCGGGTTGAGCGCAGCGAAACCCGGGGCAGCCGTACCAATGCGATCGTCCCCCCGGGTTTCGCTGCGCTCAACCCGGGCTGCGAAGGCGGGGTGCGTCAGCGGGCCGGGCAAACAGGACCCGCGAACTTCAGACAGGCGCGGCGCCGGCGACGGCGCCGCGATTTTTTTGTGGGATCGCGCGGACAATACGACGACCTGCCGCCGAACGGGCACGACATCGGAGACGGAATTGTTGCGACGGACCCCGCCATGGCGGGACAATGCGCCGCGGCCTCGACCGAGAGGTGCCGGTGCGCGCGACGTACCGAGCTTCTGACTTGCCTTCTGAACTTCCACCCGCCTTGCCGGCCGGTCGTATGTCGCCATGAAAAACGCCGCCGCAGGCTTTTCGCCCGTATGCATCGCATTCACCGTGCTGCGCCGTGGCGGTCTTGCTCTCCTGTTGGTGCTGGTCGGTGCCGTTGCGACGACGCCCGCGCATGCCGACGGCAGGTACTGCAGCAGCCGCGATGCCGTGCAATTCGGCAACCGCGCCGTCGGCACCAGCACGACCGCAAACGTGACCATCAGCAACTGCGGCGACCGACCGTGGTCATTTACCGGCGTCAGCGTGCACCCGGCGACCGGCCCGGCGTTTCACGTCGACACGACCTGCGTGACCTCGCTGGTGCTGGCCGCCGGGCAAAGCTGCACCATCGGGATCGAGTTCGCGCCCGAGGCGGCCGGGCAGACCTCCGGCGCCGTGTGGCTGCACAACTCCACGACGGTCCCGGACCAGCTGGTGACGTTCTACGGCCGCGGAATCGACGCGCAGGCGGCAACCTCGACACTGGTGTTCTCCCCTGCCAGCGCCGCGTTCGCCGCGCAGGCGCTGGGCACGCAATCCGCGCCGCTCCCGGTCGAATTGATCAACCTCGGTCCGGCGCCGCTGACACCGAGCGCGATCGTCATCAATGGCCCCGCGGCGTACGATTTCCCGGGTGTCGCCGACACATGTCGCGTGGGAACGGCGATTCCCGTCGGGGAATCGTGCCGGATTTCCATTTCCTTCGGGCCGCAGGGCGTCGGTGCGCGGTACGCGAGCCTGGTGATCGACGCGGCGCAGCTCGCCTCGCTCGCCATCCTCCCGATCTCCGGCGTGGGCGTGAAAGCGGTGGTCGACAACGCCAGCGGCATGTGGTGGAACGCCCCTGCCAACAGTGAATCGGGATGGGGCATCAATTTTGCGCACCAGAACGACACGATTTTCGCGACGTGGTTCACGTTCGGCCTCGATGGCCGGCCGCTGTGGCTGGTCGTCGCCGCGACGAAGACCGCACCGAACGTCTATTCCGGAACGCTCTACACGGGGACCGGCCCCGCGTTCGACGCGAGCCCGTTCGACCCGGCGCTCGTCACCAGGACGCCCGTGGGTCTCGCGACGTTTACGTTCTCGGACGCAAACAACGCGGCGTTCGCGTACACGGTCAACGGGATCAGCCAGACCAAGGCGATCACGCGCGAAGCATTTGCGAGCCCTGTGCCGACATGCACCTGGGGCGAGCAATCGAATCTCGCGCTGGCGACCAACTTTCAGGACCTCTGGTGGGCGACGCCGGCCGGTTCCGAATCGGGATGGGGACTCAGCCTCACCCAGCAAGGCGACACGATCTTCGCGGCCTGGTTCACGTTCGGGCAGGATGGCAAACCGCTTTGGCTGGTGGCGGCGGCGGCCAGGATCGGGCCCGACGTGTATGCCGGCAAGCTCTACACCGGCACCGGACCTGCGTTCAATTCGGCGCCGTTCGATTCGTCGAAGGTGATTGCGACCGAGGTCGGCAATGTCACTCTCACGTTCGCGGATGGCAACAATGCGACGTTTGCGTACACCGTCAATGGCATCACGCAAGGCAGGTCGATCACCCGCGAGGTGTTCGCACCGCCCGGCACCGTGTGCAAATGAGCGGGCATGTGTTTCAATCACTCGGGCCGGGGTGCCGGTTGTTCGGGCGTGCGGATCAGCGGACGTCTTCCGGAAACGCGGGCAACGGACGTGTCGTCACTCCATCATGGTGATTGGATGAGCCCGCGTCGATTGGCGGGCCGCGGTCGGCAGGGCCGGGCAGGCTCGGCTGACAGATGCAATGTGCCTTCCGAGTGGCCCGGATTGCGTGCGTCGTCGAACATTGCGCAGGTTTCGGGACTCCATCGGAGGCTTTGGGGCGGGTCATGCGGCACTGGTTGATGAAATCCGAGCCCGACGAGGCGTCGATCGACGACCTCGCCGCGGCGCCGAAGAAGACGCTGCCCTGGACGGGCGTGCGCAACTACCAGGCGCGCAACTTCATGCGCGACGACATGCGCGTCGGCGACCGCGTGCTGTTCTATCACTCGAGCTGCCCGGAGCCCGGCATTGCCGGCATCGCCCGGGTGAGCCGCCGCGCGTATCCCGACGCCACGCAGTTCGACCGCCGGAGCAAGTACCACGATCCGAAGGCGACGCCGGCCGCGCCGCGCTGGTTCAACGTCGACGTGACCTTCGTGGAGAAGACGCGGCTCGTCACGCTCGCGGAGTTGCGCGCGCAGCCCGGGCTCGCGTCGCTGCGCATCCTGCAGCGCGGCAACCGGCTGTCGATCACGCCGGTGACGCCGGAAGAGTTCGCGTTGATTGCGCAAATCGCGGCCCGCCCGGCCCGGTGATCGGAACGGGCGCGTAGCCCGGCGTTGAGCCGAAGGCGAAACCCGGGTGCGACCGGTGCCCGGGCGACCGCCCACCCGGGTTTCGCCTTCGGCTCAACGCCGGGCTACGCATGCCGCCGGTGCCCGCCCCGCAATCCGGTCTATTTCTTCGCGTCCTTGGCCGCGTCCTTGATGTCCTGCCCGGCCTTCTCGAGGTGCTGCCCGACGCTCTCGATCGACTTGTCGAGTTCCTTGCCGGCCCGCTCCGCCGGACCTTCCTTTTTCTCGCATCCGGACAGTCCCACGATCAGGATGCCCATTGCCATGCCCGCGATGACGGCGCTGCGGATCTTGGTCATGCCTTTCTCCTTTGATTGACCCTCGTTTCATTCCCCCAGCAGCTCGGCCACCGGCTTCAGCTGCTCGACGTGCTCCGTCACGACCTTCACGATGACGATGATCGGAATGCTGAGCAGCATGCCCCAGATTCCCCAGAGCCAGCCCCAGAACAGCAGCGAGATGAACACGGCGGCCGCGTTCATTCTGGCGATGCGCCCGGTCATCCAGGTGGTGACGAAGGTGCCCGACGATCGTGGCGATCGCCAGCGAGACCCCGGCGACCAGGACCGCCATCGGGAACGAGTCGAACTGCATGAATGCGGCCATCCCGGTCGCGGCCGCGGTGACGCCGGGACCGAGGTAAGGGACGATGTGCAGAAAGCCCGCGGCGACGGCCCAGGCACCGGCATTCTCGAGACCGATCCCCCGGAAAGCCGCCCAGACCAGCAGGCCGACCAGCGCGTTGGTCACCAGCATCATGAACAGGTATTTCTGGATGGAGTCGTTGATGTCGTCCATGATCTGCACGCTGATCTTGCGTTTCGACAGTGTCGGTCCGGACAGTCGCACCAGCTTGCGTTTGAACGTGTCGCCTCCCACCAGGAGAAAGAAGGTGAGGAACAGCACCATGATCGCCTGACCCGCGGCTCCCGCGGCCCCCTTGGAGCTGAGCCAGAGGAATTCGGCGAGATTGAACGGAGCCGGGGTGACCACGACACGCGTGCCTGCCTGTTTGGGGACGGAAGCTCCACCGGCCGCCTTGGTCGTCGCGTTCTGCACTTCGGTGGCGGCGCTTTGCATCTTCTCCATCGTGCCGGGCGCGACCGACTTCTGCCGGGCCAGCCCCGCCGAGAACTTGCTTGCCGCAAGGGGCAATTGCTCGACGATCCCCTGAATCTGGCCGCGCAGCGAGTAGGCGCCCAGGGCGACCGCGCCCATGACGCCCAGCATCACGACGAGCGTGGCCACGACCCGCGGAATCCTGATCCGCTCCAGCCACGTGACGAGGGGATTCAGCGTGTACGCCATCACGATCCCGACCAGCAGCGAAATGACGAAGGTGTGCGCCCACTCCAGCGCGAAAACCACCGCGATCACGGCCAGGATCGACAGCGCGAAGCCGCGCGCGTCCACGGGCATCCGGACGACGGGAACGACCGGCTCCGGCGCCGCCAGTGAAGCGGGCTCCGGACTCGCCGGGGGAATGAACGCAGCGTCCACGATTCGCGTGTTCAAGCGAAGCGGGGTGGCCGCGCCGCGCAGCCTGCCGGCGGCGACACGCGCCCGATCGCGCACGGGAGCGGCGAGGCGTCGCCGATCCGATGGCGGTGCGTGGGCGCGCTCATCTGAGGTGGAAATTGCCGCCGCCGAACAGCCCGAGCAGACCGATGATGATGAGATAGATGGCGACGATGTAGTTCAGCAGCCTCGGCACCACGAGGATCAGTATGCCGGCGAGCAGAGAAACCAGGGGGGCGAGGCTCAGGGTCATGTTCATCGTCGTTTCCGGTAATGTGGGTCGGGTGCGCGGCGCCAATCCCGAAGTCGGTTCCAGGAGGCGCCGCCGGTTCCCGGTTGCGCGCATGCCGGATCCCGCAGTGCCATGATCGGTCTTCCGGCCAGGGCCTGCGTCGAAGGAGGACTTCCGCTGCGGAACAGATTGCGCCGACGCGAGTGGAGCGTCTGTGCGCTAGCGTACGGTGGGGGCCGGACAGACGGCGGTCCTCGCCCTGCCGGCGCCGATCCTGTCGTCCGCGTCGAGGTTCCCGCTCAGCCTTCGGTGAGCGTCAGCAGGATGTCGGGGTACCAGGCGCAGTTGAGCCCGAGCGCCTCGTCCAGCACCCGGTCGCGCGTTCCGACGTCGAGCCGTGCGGAGTGCACGCCGAGCAGCAGCCACGGCAGGTCGCCGTGCTGCGGATCCGGCTCGGCGGCGCGCATGACCACGGGCGCGCCGCTGGTGCCGCGGTGGGTGCGCGCCTCGGTCAGGAAATAGCCCTGTCCCTTGAAGCGCAGGCCGTACGACGAGGCGATCACCGCGTGCCGCGCCACCGGCAGGTGGTGCAGCGTGTCGTGAAAGCCGAGGGGAAAGCCGACCACCAGCAGCGAAGCGCCGACCTCGACCGGATCGCCGGGTCCGGCGAGGTGCCGCGGCGTGAAGGCGCGATAGACCATCGTCGCCGGCAGCACGGCGCGCTCGATTTCGATCGCCGCGACGTCGATCTCTCCGGCGCTGTCCTGGCCCTGGCGCCAGAGGCTTTCGCCGTCGCGGTACAGCGGAATCGAGAACCCGGTGGAGTCGGCGAGGTTGTCCGGATCGACGTGCAGCTCGATCTCGATGCGGTCGGGGAAGTGCTTGCTCGGCGCGTCGACGAACACGTGCCGGCTCGTCACCAGGAACAGCCGGCCGTCGCGCTCGAAGAAGAAGCCGCTCGCGTTGGTCAGCGGCCGCGTCCCGTCGAAAGTGACGACAGGCGTGGCGGCGAGCAGGATCGGTTCGATCATCGGTTCCAATTAGAGCAATGATGAGCGTGAACCGCAAGCCGGTCGTGCGCCGGTCGGTGCGGCAGCGCACGCGGCGCGCTGCGTATGGCATCGCACAGGTGGCGGACCCCGGGCCCGGCGACGCTCTCCACGGCAACGGGCGGGCCGGGTCAGTGCGCCGGCGCGCGCTCGCGAGGCGCCGACACGAGCTGCTCCGGAGCCCCGCAGACCTCGACCAGCACCTGATGCGTGGCGCGATCGTCGACCAGGGGCAGCCGGCCGTCGGTTCGGGCGACACCGTCCGCGGTGACGCGGGCCGGCCGGCTTTCCTGGCCGGCGTCGGCGAGCACCTGCGCCACGGTGATTTCGTACGCGGTTTCGCCGAATCGGTAGCGCATGCGAAACGCGGTCCAGTCCGCGGGAAGGCACGGCGCGAAGCGCAGGCAGTCGCCTTCGAGCGTCACGCCGAGCAGCGATTCGACGATGAGCCGGTACATCCATCCGGCCGAGCCGGTATACCAGCTCCAGCCGCCGCGGCCGGTGTGCGGGGCCAGCGCGTAGACGTCGGCGGCGACCACGTACGGCTCCACCTTGTAGGTCGCCACGCCCTCCGGCGTGCGCGAATGGTTGACCGGGTTCATCATCGTCGTGAGCGCCCACGCCCGCTCGCGATCGCCCAGCGCCGCGAACGCCATCGCCGCCCAGATCGCACCGTGCGTGTACTGGCCGCCGTTCTCCCGCACGCCCGGGACGTAGCCCCTGATGTAGCCGGGGTCCAGATCCGACTTGTCGAAAGGCGGATCCAGAAGCTGGATCAACGCGTCGTCGCGCCGCACGAGGTGTTCGTCGACGGCGTTCATCGCCATCCGCGAGCGCGCGGCGTTGCCCGCGCCGGAGAGCACCGACCAGCTTTGCGCGATGGAGTCGATGCGGCAGTCGACGTTGCCCTCCGATCCCAGACGGCGAGCCGTCGTCGAAGTACGCGCGCCGATACCACTTGCCGTCCCAGCCGTGCTGCTCGAGCGCCTCGCGCAGCTTCTGCGCTTCGGCCTCGCAGCGCCCGGCGAACGGCGCGTCTCCCTTCCCGCGCGCGACCTCGGCGAACTGCTGCAGCACGGCGCAAAGGAAGAAGCCGAGCCAGACGCTTTCGCCCGCGCCCTTGATTCCCACCAGGTTCATGCCGTCGTTCCAGTCGCCGGAGCCCATCAGCGGCAGGCCGTGGGCACCGTAGCGGACGCCGTGCACGACCGCGCGCATGCAGTGCTGGTAGAGGCTGCCCGCTTCGTCCGAGCGCCGGGGCAGGTCGTAGTAGGAGTCGTCCGTCGGGTTCACCGGGCGGCCGTCCAGGAACGGGACCGGCTCGTCCAGCACGGCGGTGTCGCCGGTCGCCTTCACGTAGCGCGCCGTCGCGAGCGGCAGCCACAGATAGTCGTCCGAGCAGCGCGTGCGCACGCCGCGGCCGGACGGCGGATGCCACCAGTGCTGGACGTCGCCTTCCACGAACTGGCGGCCCGCGCAGCGCAGCAGGTGCTCGCGGACGAGCGCGGGCCGGGTGTGGACGAGCGCCATCACGTCCTGCAGCTGGTCGCGGAAGCCGAACGCCCCGCCCGACTGGTAATAGCCGCTGCGGGCCCAGAGGCGGCACGCCAGCGTCTGGTACAGAAGCCAGCCGTTGGCAAGCACGTCGAGCGACGCATCGGGCGTTTCGACCTGCACGGCGCCGAGCGTGTGCGTCCAGTGCGAGCGCACCGCGGCGAGCGCGCCGCTCGCCGCGGCCGGTCCCCGGAACCGCTGCACCAGGCTGCCGGCGTCGGCGGCATCGCGACCGACGCCGAGCCTGAACACGATCTCGCGCCCCTCGCCGTCGGCCAGCTCGAACGGGACCTGGATCGCGGCGCACGGGTCCAGCGCCGCGCCCACCTTGCCGGAAAGCCGCGTTCGCGCCATCGCGGCCGGATTGCGCAGCCCGCCATTGCGGCCCAGGAATTCGACGCGGTCGCCGCTGACGCTGCGCGCCGCCTCGTCCACGTCGAAGAACGCGACGCGGTCGGGGAAATCCGCGTTGTAGGCGTTGCGCGCGAGCAGCGCGCCGCTCTTCACCTCGACTTCGGTGATCACGTGCATCGCCGTCTTCGGCCGCAGGTCTCCGAGCACCCATTCCACGTAGCCGGTGGCCGAGAGCCGGCGCGACCGGCCCGAGGTGTTGCGGACCTTGAGCACCGAGAACTTCACCGCCGCGTCCAGCGCCACGTACACGCACAGCTCGGAGTCGATGCCGTCCTCGGTGTGCTCGAACACGCTGTAGCCGAATCCGTGACGGGTGACGTAGGCGCCTGCGCCGCGGCGGGGCAGGGGCGCGGGCGACCAGAAGTGGCCGGACTCCTCGTCGCGCAGATAGAGCGCTTCCCCGCTCGGATCGCTCACGGGGTCGTTGTGCCACGGCGTCACGCGGAACTCGTGCGCGTTCTCGCTCCACGTGTACGCCTGGCCGCTCTCGGAAATCACCGTCCCGAAATCCGGGTTCGCCAGCACGTTGGCCCAGGGCGCGGGCGTTGCCTGGCCCGCCTGCGTCGTGATGACGTACTCGCTGCCGTCGGGCGTGAATCCCCCCAGCCCGTTGTCCAGGATCAGCTCGCGCGCGGGCGGCGGCGCCGGCAGCGCTTCGCCCCGATGGCTGCGGGTCGGCACGAGGCCGGGGACCTGCACCTCCGCCGGCGCGCGCCGAGCCACCTGTTCGGCCAGGCTCCCCCGGCGGTCGGTGATGATGGCGCGCGCGACGGATTGGAGCAGGATGCGGTCCTCCTCGGCGATCTGTTCCGCACGCCGCACGAAGATGCCGCCGGGACGATCGATCACGTGCGCTTCGATGCCGGCGGCGATCAGGCCCATGATCTGCTCCTGGAGCACCTGCCGGTAGCCGCCGCGGTCCTCGTTCCAGATCACGAGGTCGACCGCCAGGCCCTTCAGCCGCCAGTACGCGTGCGCCTGCACCATCCGGCGGACGAGGTCGATGTTCTCCGCGTCCCCGATCTGCAGCAGAACGATCGGCAGATCGCCGGAAATCGCGTAGCTCCAGAGCCCGGACTGCCCGCGCCGGTTGCGCAGCAGAACGCCCGCTTCCGCGCGCAGCGAGGCGTTGGCGTAGACGACCGAGCCCGCAAGGCGCGCGTAGAGCTGCGCGTCGGACTCCGTGGCATTGATCTGGCGCAGCGTCACCGAGCTGTGCGTCCACGCCAGGTCGAAGACGCGGTCGGCCAGGTGCCGGTCCTGATACTTTCCGGCGAGCCCCAATGCCGCGGCGCGCGTCTCGGCCATGCCGGACGCGATGTCGATCGTCGCCGTCTGCTGCGGGTCGAGGGTCATCCGCTGCCGGATGGCGACGACGGGATCGAGGACCGAACCCTGGCTGCCCGACAGCGCGCCGGCGTCGGTCATCGCCCGCGGCGCCGCGACCGTGCGCCCCCTGCCGATGAACGCCGCGCGGTCCGTCTCGTAGGACGCGTCCTGCGACGCCACCCCGTGGACGGTCATGAGGTGAAACATCCACGGCGCGTGCTCGTCCTCGGAGCGGGGCCGGCGCGTGCACAGGATGGCCTGCCGCTGCGGGACGATTTCCGTCTGCACGAACAGGTTGGAAAACGCGGGGTGCAGCGCGTCCGCGGCCGGCGACGCGAGGGCGACTTCCGCGTAGCTCGTGACCTCGATCGTCCGCCGCGTGCGCGAGCGGTTGGTGATGCGCAGCCGGCGCAGGTCGATGTCGTCTTCCGGCGAGACGACGATCTCGGTGTGGGATTCGAAATCGTTGTCCTGCCGGCGGAATTCGGCGCGCGCTTCGGTGAAGATCGCCTCGTAGCGCGCCGCGCGCCGCCCCGTCGGCTGATGCGCGGCGGACCAGAAGTCGCCGCTCGCCACGTCGCGGATGTAGCAGAACGTGCCCCAGTCGTCGCAGGTGCCGTCCTCGCGCCAGCGGGTGACGGCGAGGTCCTTCCACCGGGTGCTTCCGCCGCCCGCGTTGGTGACCATCACGTGGTACCTGCCGTTCGAAAGCAGCTGCACTTCCGGGTTCGGCGTGTCGGCGCTGCCGAGCACGCGCACCGGCGCCTCGGTGGCGCCGGTGGTCCCTCGACCCGCGGACAGCTCGACGGTCTGCCGATGCAGCGCCGCGACCTTCGGGATGCGCTCCTGCAGCAGCAGCAGCGTCGCCTTGAACAGCGGGTCCGACTCGAAGCGCTTCTGCATCGGACGCTCGAGCAGCACGTGCGCGACGGACAGCAGGCTCATGCCCTGGTGATGCGCCATGAACGAGCGAACGACGGCGCTGGTCTGGCCGCGGGGCAGGCGCGCGGGCGTGTAGTCGATCGCCTCGTAGAGGCCGAAGCGCCCGGCGAGCCCGTCGGCGGCCAGCCGCTGCAGATTGAGGCACGACGCCTCGGGCGCCACCATCAGCGCGAGCGCCGAGGCGTACGGCGCGACGACGAGATCCTCGGCGAGACCGCGCTTCAATCCGAGGCCCGGCACGCCGAAGGCGCGGTACTGGTAGTTCAGGCTCGCGTCGACCGAGTTGTAGCCGCATTCCGAGATGCCCCAGGGCACGCCGCGCTGTCTCCCGTAGGCGATCTGCCGCGCCACCGTCACGCGTGCCGTCTGTCCGAGCAGCGTGCCGTCGTACGAGGGCATGACCAGCAGCGGCATCAGGTATTCGAACATCGAGCCGCTCCAGGACAGGAGCACCGGCTGCCCGCCGGCGGTCGTGAGCAGGCGCCCGAGCGCAAACCAGTTCTCCTGCGGCACCTGGCCCTGCGCGATCGCGACGAAGCTGCGACAACCTCGCCTCGGACGCGAGCAGGTCGTAGTAGCTCGAGTCGCGCCTGCGCTCGTCGACGTTGTACCCGATGGCGAGCAGGTGACGCGCCTTGTCGTAGAGGAAGTCGTACTCCATGCGGGCGAGCTCCTCGCACTGGAGCGCCAGGCGCTCGATCTCCGCCAGCCGCTCGCCGGCGCGGCGGCTCGCCTCGATGACGGCGCGGCCAAGGTCGTCCCGCCACGCGCGCTCCGCGGGCGACGCATCGGCGCCGCGCCCGCGCTCGATCGCCGGCACGACGTCGCCAGCGAGCAGCGCAAGCTCGCGCAGCGTCGGAATCTCCCGGAGGCCCGGGAGTTCGAGGTAGGCACCGGGGGGCGCCGGCAGTGCGCTCCAGGGCGCGAGGTACGAGAGTTCGTCGCGCAACATGCCGCACTGGCGGACGAGGGCACCCGTCCAGAAGGTTGCTTCAGCCGCGGGCGCCGTCGTGCCGGCGGGCTCGGGGCCGGGGGCGTCGGCTGCCGGCACGGCAAACCGCGCGGCCACCTCGACGATCGGCACGGCCAGCTGCGCGGCCACCTCGGCGACGCCCGCGTCGAACCGGTCGAGCCACCGCTGCGCGGCGGCGACGGTCGCGGGCGGGGCGTCGCAGGCGGTTTCCAGATCCCTCTGCAGGCGAGCGAGCGGCGCCGGCGCGGCGCCGCCCACCGCGTCGGCGAGGATCCGTAGCGTGTCGGTCAAACCTTCGAACCAGCGCCGGTCGAGGATACTGTCGTCGGCAAGTGCCAGCAGTCCCGGTCGCAGGGTCAGCAGATGGCCGGCGAGGTTTCCGCTGTCGACCGATCGAGACGTAGAGCGGCGGCAGCGGCGCCAGCGAGCGCGTGTCGTACCAGTTGTAGAAATGCCCTTCGTAGCGCGCCAGGCCGTTCATCGTGCGCACCGCGTTCGCCGTGCGCCGCAGGAGCTGCCCGGCCGGGATGTACCCGAAATCGCAGGCGGTCAGATTGGCGAGCAGCGCCAGCCCCATGTTCGTCGGCGACGTGCGATGCGCGACGCTCGCGACCGGATGTTCCTGCCAGTTGTCCGGCGGCAGCCACTGGTCGTCGGGGCCGACGAAGGTCTCGAAGAACGCCCAGGTCCGGCGCGCGAGCTTGCGCAGGAACAGCGCCTGCTGCGTCGTCAATCGCGCCTCGCGGCGGGCGAGCGGCCGGCTGATCCACCACGCGATGCGCCGGTGAGACGAACCACAGGAGCAAGTATCGGCGCAGCCACCGCCAGCGCCGACGGGGCGGAATGCGCCACCAGCAGCGCGGCAGCCGTCGCGACGGCCGGGGCGATCCACATCGAGCGCACCGACGTCGCCAGCGCGCCGTGGCGCACCTTGTCGCCGGCGCCGTGACGATCGGATTGGTCGGCGGCCGAGGGACTCCATTCGAGCAGGCGCCGGTGCGTGACGAGCATCCGCCACGCGGTGCGGACGATCGCGTCGAGGTTGACCGTCGCCTCGAACGGGAGGAAGGCGAGCGTCAGCAGCGCACTGAGCGGCGTTGCGCCGGGCCACGCCTGCGCTGGCGGCGAGGTGCTGCCGCAGCGGCATCTCGTCCGGCCTGCGCAACAGGTCCACGACCGCGGCGCACGCCGACGGCAGCAGGAGGATCGCGATCACTGCCAGCGTCCACACCCAGGCCTGCGCCAGCACCGTCCAGCCGACCAGCAGCAGCAGCGTCATTGCGGCCGGGACGAGGCTGCGCCGCAGGTTGTCGAACAGCTTCCACAGCGACAGCGCCGAAAGGGGGTTGCGCCGCCGGCGCCCGCCCGGCCCGGGCACGAGCGGCAGCAGCCACCCCGCCAGCTGCCAGTCGCCGCGAACCCAGCGGTGCCGGCGGCTGACGTCCGCGGCGTAGGTCGCGGGATACTCCTCGTAGAGCTGGACGTCGCTCAGCAGCCCCGACCGCGCATAGCAGCCTTCGAGCAGATCGTGGCTCAGGATGCGATTCTCGGGAAAGCGCCCGTCGATGGCCTGCTCGAACGCGTCGACGTCGTAGATCCCCTTGCCGATGAACGACCCTTCCTGGAACACGTCCTGGTAGACGTCGGAGACGGCACGCGTGTACGGATCGATCCCGGGCTCGCCGCCGTGCAGACGCGCGTATCGCGAGCGGCTCGCGCCGGGCAGGCTGATGCCGACGCGCGGCTGCAGTATCCCGTAGCCTTCGGTCGGCAGCCGGTCGTCCGGGGCTTGCCTGACGCCGCGAAGCGCGGGCGGTTCAACGGGTGCGCCATCGCGCCGACAAACTGCCGCGCCGAGTCTCGCGGCAGCTGCGTGTCGGTGTCCAGCGTGATCACGTACTTCACGTTCGACAGCAGCGCCGTGTCGCCGACCACGAGCGAGAAGCGGGCCTTTCCGCCATTGCGCAGCAGCGCGTTGAGGTCTGCAAGCTTTCCGCGCTTGCGCTCGAAGCCCATCCACAGCCGCTCCTCCGGATTCCAGCGGCGCGGACGGTGAAACAGGAAGAAGCTGCCGCCGAGGGCTCCGCTGTCCGCGGGACTCGGCGCGCGTGGGTATTTCTCGTTCAGCCGCTCGATTCCCGCCTGCGCGGACCGCAGCAGGGACTCGTCCCCAGGCAGCGATTCGGCAGCCGCATCCTCGAAATCGGTGAGCAGGCCGAATTGCAGGTGGTCGTCCCGGTTGGCGAGGAACCGGACCTCGAGCGCCTCGACCAGGTCCTCGATGCCGTCGGTGCCGGCGAGCATCGTCGGAATGACCACCAGCGTGCGGCACTGCGACGGAATTCCCAGGGAAAAATCCATGCGCGGCAGCGGATGCGGCTTCACCAGCAGCGTCGCCAGCCAGTTCACCATTCCCACGGCCAGCTGGCTGCCGGTCAGGACCAGGAGGATCTCCCAGCGTCACGAGCAGGGCATCCGCGGCGCCATCGCCGCGTGCCTTGACCACCAGGGCCGCCGTGACGGCCGAAGTGATCGCCGCGACCGTGCCCAGGTAGAGCAGCAGGGGGATCCGTCGCCCGACGCGGCGCAGAACGTCGCCGTGAAACCGGCGCATCCGTGCCGCCCGCGCGAGCTGCGCCCGCCCCTTGTCGACCAGATAGAAGCCGACGTGGGCGGTCCGATCGTCGTTGCCGGTGCTGCCGGCCGGCCCCGCGGTCTGCGCGCACGCCAGCCCGATCGCCGCGCGCGCGACCTCGGTCTTCGGACAGCCGGCTGCCCTTCGCGATCTCCTCCACGACGTGCCGGTAGCGGTCGCGGGTCGCGAAATCCATCCCGCCGTAGAGCCCGCCCGGATCCTCCCGCAATGTCCGGTCGACGAGGCTCATCGTCTCGACGAACTCGCGCCAGTCCATCGACCCCAGGAAGCGCAGGCTGCCGATGGTGTTGCTGATCGAGACCTGGACGCCGGCCTGCTCCTGCGATTCCGATTGCACCAGCTGCTCGATCGAAAGGCCCGATTCGGAAAGCCGCTGCTCGATCCAGGTGAGCGGCAATGCGAGCGCGGCGCTCTGTCCCTGCAGCCGGCGGGCCAGTTCGGAAACGAAGGGGCTCACCATCGGTGGGTTGGAACGCGCCATGTCCGCGATCACCAGGATCAGGCTCTTGGGGTCGCGCGCGGCGACGTCCAGCATCTGGTCCGCCCACACGTTCGGCGCGGTTCCGCTCGATCGTGCCGGCGGCGATCCGGACTCCGACGCGACGCAGATTCTCGATCAGCGCCAGCCGCAGCATGATGGGGATGGCCCACAGTTCCCCCAGCTTCAGCGGAGACACCGTCTGGTAGGCCGCCACGAAACGGGAAAGGCTCTCGGCGTCGACCCTGCCGTCGCCGTGCGAGATCGCCTCGAGCGCGAGATCGTAGACACGTGGCAGCCGGACCGAGGGGCCGTGCGCCAGATCGGGGCAGTTCGCGGCTGTACCCCTTGGGCAGATGCCGTTTGGCCGTGCGGATCTGCTCTTCGATCAGGTAGAAATTGTCGAGCAGCCATTCCGACGCCGGCGTGATGCGCCGGCCGGCGCTGACCGCCGCGATCAGCAGGTCGCAAACCTCGACCAGGACGCGCTCGTTCCCGGCCAGCCGTGCCAGCAGCCGGTCGGGACCGCGGCCGGGCGCCAGCCGATGCGCGGCCGCGAGGTCCTGGCCGTGCTGCTCCATCCGATCGGCGCCGAACAGCTCCGATCGCAGCGGCGGCTCTTCGTCAGCGTCTTTCCGGAGCGCGTCGGCGCGACCGAATCGCGCCGTGATCTGGAGAAATCGTTCGAAAACCGTCCGCTCGCTGACGTTCAAATCGGGAGTCCTCGTCTGGTCGCGGCTGTGTCATGGCGAACCCGGCGTTGAGAACCTTCCGCGGAGCGCGGGTGACGTCGAGACCGGGACGATTGCGAACAGCCCTCAGGGACCAACAGGCCCGCCGGAAGGGAGGCGCAACGGAAGGATATCGGCTCGCGCGAATGCGGTCTGTGCGGTGCCGTACGCAATCGGGGCTGCGGTCGCCTGCGCGTCGCCGCCGGGCGAAAAGACGGCGGCCGGGAGAGATCTCCCGGCCGCGATGTCCCTTCCGTCACGCCGCCGGCGATGGGCCGCGGCGACAGAGGCAGGCTTCGATTTCAGGACTTGCCGAACTCCACCTTCGCGTTGCCGACGCATGCATCCTTCGCGGCACCCGCGAGCGCGTCGCACTTCTCGACTGCGACCTGGTATTGCGCGTCGCGCTTGACGGAGCTCGCCTCCTTGCGGGCTTCGGCCTGCTTGGTCGCCGCCTCGCGGTTGGTGTCGGCCGCGACACGGTCGACCCTGGCGTCCGCCTTGCCCTTGACCAGCGCGGCCTTGGCTTCCGTCACGCAGACGTCGTTGCGGTTGCCCGCCAGATCGTCGCATTTCTGGACCGCGACGTTGTAGTTCGCCTCAGCCACGGTGATGCGCGCGATTTCGCGAGACTTGGGCGTGTTGTTGAACGCGGCTGTCCGCGCCGCCCATGGCGACGTCGCGCTTGCCGGTCGCTTCCGCGACGCAGATGTCCTTGGCGTTTCCGCTCAGCGACGAGCACGCTTCCTTGTCGAGCGGCGTACTGCGCCGCCGCATCCTTCTTCGCCAGCGTGTAGGCGTCCTTCGACATCGGCGTCGCGCCGGCTTTCGGCGCGGCCGTCTGCGCCGCCGCGGGACCGGCAAGACTCAATCCGGCAGTGACGAGGAGTGCAATGAGCAATCTGGACATGTTGTTTCCTTGAGTTTCAAGTGGGGTATCGGAAGCGTCATCGCGGGCCGGGAAGGCGCCGATGACCAAAGTACTGCTCGAGGACTTGCCCTTTCGGTCATCCGGCGCTTCAGCACCCAGAGTCCGAAGCGCGGACCGTCCCTCTGTTGCAGACGATACGCAGGCGGCCGAGCCGCGTCTGTTCGCTGTCACACGGATCGTTGCGGACCGCTTCCGGCAAAACACGCCGACACGCGCCACGCCCCTCCGGCCACAGTCGATTCGACGACCGCCGGATGCCGGCACGGCAAATGCCTGTCCCGCGAATCGGCGATGAACCAAAGAAAAGGCCCTCGAACGTGATCTGATCCGAGGGCCTACATCCGCGCGCTGCAATCTGTAGCGAAGGAACTCACGGCTGCGTGCGGAGTCTCTCCAATTCTGCCGCGTCGGTCTGTTCGTCATCGAACATAGGCACGAAGAAGCCCGACTTCGACCGAAGTTGCGGATGCTAGGGCTTGTCGGCGGCAGCGCTGACCTGCGCGAGCAGCGTGTCGGCCGCGGCGTTGTGTACCGATGCCCTTACCAGGATGTCGGGCGGCAGCACCTTCTTTCCATAGAACGAAGCATTCCAGTCATCGGAGGCCGTGACCACCGTGCCGTCGAGATTCAGGCCGCCGTACACACCCTTGGCACGATTGAAGGTGATGAGATCGGCCACGATGTCGCTGCGCGCACCGGCGCCGACGGGACCCGCGGCGACGCTGGCGTCACCACCGATCTTGAACGACGTCGCCAGCAGCGAGTTGAAGCCCTTCTCGGTCATCACCAGCGTTACGCCTTCCGCCACCGAGATGCCGGCCTGGAAGCCGACGCTGGCCGTCGCCATCGCGTAGAACGCCGGGCCGACCCACTTGCCGCTCTTCGGTTCGCGCGCGATCACGAGTGCGCGCCCGCCCGAGCCGCCGAAGATGAACCCGGCCTTGACGATCTCGGGCGTGATGATCACCGCCTTGGCGCGGCCGAAGTTCTGCTGCAGCCACTGCATGTCCGGATCGCGGAGGAAGTTGTTCAGCGTGGCCTCGGAGGCCGCGATGTGCGCCATCGGGTCGGCCTGTGCCTGAACGTTCGGCACGACGAAAGCCGAAGTCGCGGCGACGAGCGCAGCGATTCCGGCGGAACGAAGCAATCTGGATGACATGTGTATCTCCTTGATGCGCCTTTCGGATGATAAGGCGAACAGGTTGCAAAATACCGGCACCGCCGAGTCCGGTCTGTTCGCTACCGAGCAGACGGGGAATGGCGATGCCGGACAAGGTGGCCCGTATGTGCGATACCACGCAGACGGGCCGATCCGCGTGGCGTACGATCGAACCGATCGTCGGCCGGTGCACCCGCAAGGCGTCGCGCCACGACCGCCGCCGCATGCCGGACGGCATCTCTTCTTACCGACCCGATATCGGAGTTCATCATGGTTCTTTGCCCCGTCGCCCTTGCCGTTGGTTGCAGGAAATGCCCGATCCTGACGATCTGCCCGGTCAAGGGGGTCATTGGCGATTACAAGCAGGACGACGCAGCGGTCACGAAAAAGGCCGCCAGAAAGACGAGTGGCGGTGCTCGGAAGAAATAGCGCCTTTCGCATCCGCAAGAACAGGGCATGTGCGAGACCGCACGGAAATCCCGAATCCGGGCTGCTCGGAGCTTCCGGGAGCGGTGCTGATGGCCGCCGGCCCGGTGATCGTGGCCATCGACACGCGGAGGCTGAAACTGACATAAGGAGGCCAAGAATGAATTCGGACACGATCGAATCAGGCGCCCGTACCCTGTCTCCGGAACTGCTCCGGAAGATGCACGCCTACTGGCGCGCCGCCAACTACCTGGCGGTCGGGCAGATCTATCTTTACGACAATCCGCTGCTGAAGCGATCGCTGGTGCTCGCGGACATCAAGCGCATGCTGCTGGGACACTGGGGCACGACCCCCGGGCAGAATTTCGTCTACGTGCACCTGAACCGGGTGATCAGGAAATACGATCTCGACATGATCTACGTCTCCGGCCCCGGGCACGGCGGGCCGGCGATCGTGGGCAACACCTATCTCGAGGGCACCTACAGCGAGGTCTATCCCGACATCAGCCGGGACGAGGCCGGGCTGCAGAAGCTCTTCCTTCAGTTCTCGTTTCCCGGCGGCATTCCCAGCCACGTGTCGCCGGAATGCCCGGGGTCGATCCACGAGGGCGGAGAACTCGGATATTCGCTGAGCCATTCGTTCGGCGCCGTGTTCGACAACCCCGATCTCGTCGTCGCCTGCGTCGTCGGAGACGGCGAGGCGGAGACCGGGCCGCTGGCCACCGCGTGGCATTCCAACAAGTTTCTCGATCCGGCCACCGACGGCGCGGTGCTGCCGATCCTGCATCTGAACGGCTACAAGATTTCCAACCCCACCGTGCTCGCCCGGATCACCCATAAGGAGTTGGACCAACTGCTCCGCGGCTACGGGTGGAGCCCCTGCTTCGTCGAAGGCGATGACCCGGAACTCATGCATGAAGCCATGGCTACCGCGCTTGACGCGGCAGTCGAGCAGATCAGGGCAATCCAGGAGAAGGCCCGCGCGACGGGAGATACCACGCGTCCGCGCTGGCCGATGATCGTCCTCAATTCACCCAAGGGCTGGACAGGGCCGAAAGTCGTCGATGGCTTGCAGGTGGAAGGCACCTTCCGCTCGCACCAGGTGCCGCTGCACCCGGCCACCCATCCCGAGCACCTCCGGCTGCTGGAAGAATGGCTGCTGAGCTACCGGCCGGACGAGCTCTTCGACGCGCAGGGTCGCCTGAAGCCCGAACTGGCCGAGCTTGCGCCCAAGGGCGAGCGACGCATGGGCGCCAATCCCCACGCCAACGGCGGGATGCTGCTGCGCGACCTGCGGATGCCCGATTTCCGCGACTATGCCGAGGCGAGTGCCGACGCCCGGGGCGAGCGGTGCAGGCGATACGCGCGTGCTCGGAGCGTTCCTGCGCGACGTCGCAAAGTTGAACCAGGAGCAGCGAAACTTCCGGGTCTTCGGCCCGGACGAGACGCTCTCCAACGGCCTGGGAGCGCTGTTCGAGGTGACCCCGCGCCAATGGGACGCGGCGACCGTGCCGAACGACGAGTGGCTCGCGCCCACCGGCCGCGTGCTGGACTCGATGCTCAGCGAGCACCAATGCGAGGGCTGGCTCGAAGGCTACCTGCTCACCGGGCGGCACGGACTCTTCAACTGCTACGAGGCGTTCATCCACATCATCGATTCGATGTTCAACCAGCACGCAAAGTGGCTGAAGGTCACGGCGCATCTGCCATGGCGGCGAAAGATCGCCTCCCTGAACTACCTGCTGGCCTCGCATGTATGGCGCCAGGATCACAACGGCTTCACCCACCAGGATCCGGGGTTCATCGACCACGTCGTGAACAAGAAGGCCGAAGTCGTGCGTGTCTACTTTCCGCCGGACGCCAACTGCCTGTTGTCGGTGATGGACCACTGCCTGCGCAGTCGCCATTACGTCAACGTCGTGATCGCGGGCAAGCATCCCGCGCCGCAATGGCTGACGATGGACGCCGCCGTCAAGCACTGCACGCAGGGCATCGGCATCTGGCAGTGGGCCGGCAACGACCAGGGCGTCGCCCCGGACGTGGTCATGGCCTGCTGCGGCGACGTGCCCACGCTGGAGACGCTGGCGGCGGTTTCCATCATGCGCGAGCATCTGCCCGACCTGAAGATCCGGGTGGTCAACGTGGTCGACCTGATGCGGCTGCAGCCGCCATCGGAGCACCCGCACGGACTGAGCGACGTCGACTTCGACGAGCTCTTCACCAGGGACAAGCCGGTGATCTTCGCCTTCCACGCCTATCCGTGGCTGATCCACCGGCTGACCTACCGCCGCACCAACCACGACGCATTCCACGTCCGCGGCTACAAGGAAGAGGGCACCATCACCACGCCGTTCGACATGACGGTGCTGAACGATCTCGATCGCTTTCACCTCGTGATGGACGCCATCGACCGCCTGCCGCAGACCGGCGAGAAGGGCATCTACCTGAAGCAGCAGCTCAAGGACAAGCTGCTGGAGCACAGGCAATACATCGAGAAGCACGGCGAGGACCTGCCGGAGATCCGCGACTGGAGATGGGAGCGCAGCGAGTCGAAGGAAGCGAAGCGAGCGCCGTAGGCGACGAGCGTGCCTCGACTACGCTGGCTTCCGGCAGGCCGGCGCAAACAAGCAACGACCACATCGCAATCGAACTGACGGAGAGCAACGATGTCCATTCAACTGACTGAAGAAAGCGACGGGAGGATTCTCGTCGTCCACGTCAGCGGGAAGCTGCTGGCGGCGGATTATGCGGACTTCGTGTCCGAGTTCGAGCGTCTCGTCCGACAGCACGGAAAAGTCCGCATGCTGTTCGACATGACCGGATTCCACGGCTGGGAAGCCGGCGCGCTGTGGGAGGACACCAAGTTCGCCATCAACCACTATTCCGACATCGAACGGCTCGCGATGGTGGGGGAGAAGAGGTGGCAACGCGGCATGGCGACCTTCTGCAAGCCGTTCACGAAGGCGGCGGTCCGATACTTCGAACACGCCGACGCCGCCGAGGCCCGGCAATGGCTGCTCGAAACCTAGCGGATTGCGTTCGCCGCGCCTGGCGACCGCCTGGCCTGTTCTCGAGCACACGGCAGGTGACGCCTTCCACGTTTATGTACGATGTCGTACAGACGCATCGTCGGGCCGGCGCTACAGTGTCTCGAAGAACGCGCGAAGGCGGTACCGTCATGGCCACTCAACTTTCTGTTTCCGACGTCGGTTCCCGATACGACGACTTCCTCTTTGCCCCGATATGCGACGAGCCGGGCGGAATGCGGCTCAGCGTCATTTCCGCATTGGCCCGCTCGAACGTCGATCCCTGGGAGGAGGCGGCCCGTCTGGCTGCACTGTCCACGTCGGACGCTGAACGCACTCTCGTCTCGACGCTCGATATGTTTCCCGGCGACCGACAGAAGCCGGCGGAAACGGAGATTCTTGCCGCCCGATTGGTGGCGCTTCTGCCGAAGGCGCGCGAGGCAGCGCCCGCCCGGGCGGCGCCGAGCGCCGGCGTCCGTGAGCAACGGACGCACTACTGGATCATCTGGCTGTGCTTTGCGATCGTAATGTCGTTCCTGTCGCCGCACAGGAACGCGACGACGCCAGGCGCGGGGAAATCAGCGTCCACGTCGAACGCCGCTCCCGCGGCAGAACGCGGCAGCGCAAGACCGGCGCCTTCCGACGTCGACAGCCGACCAAAGTAGCGACGTGCCGCCCGCCGGCGGTGGTCCAATCGGCGCCCGGAACAGTCGCCGGATTCGGCGCTGGCCGGGATGCCGGGCGTCGCCACCGGGCGCGGCCGGGGCAGCGGCAGGACTCGTCACCCACGGTGCCCCGCCCGGGGTGCCAGGGCGTCGAACCCGGCAATGACGTCGAAGAGCTCTTCGTCGATACCGCTTTGGCGAAGCCGGTGGAACTTTGCGCCGAGGTCGGTGAGCAACTCGCCGATGTTGCGATCCGCTCGCTGCATGGCGGCAAGACGGCTCGCGTTTTCGCTGGCGAGGGACTCGGCGCTGGCGCGGAACAGCGAGACGAACAGGTGCTCGCGGATGAAGGCCCGCAACGCCTGGGGGCCCGTGCCCAGCACTTCCGGCAACCGCGCCGTGGGCCAGGGCCGAAGGGCCAGGTCGCGCTGCCAGCGCTCGTCCAGCGGCAGCAGCCGCTGGCTCACGGGTGCGTAGCCGGAACCGGTCGGCCGGTTGTAGAAAAGCATCAGTGTTCGGCCCTGCGGCTCGCCCACCGATCCGCTGTCCGGGATCTGGACCTGCTGCAGGATCTGCCCGACGAGTCGCGTGATCCGCTCCACCGATCCCGGCACCGGGAACGACCCCTCAGGCGCCATGCCCGCATCGAGCAGGCGCGCATGCACGCGTTCGCCGACCGCCCAGACCTGCGCCTTCGCAGGCAATGATCCCAGCCGCCCCATCGCATGGTCGACCACCACCTCGTTGAACCGGCCCACCAGCCCCTGGTCGGAGCCGAACACGACGGCGTGCACCACGGTCTCGTCGGCGCGCCTCGGCGAGGCGTCCGCGCGTGACCTGTTCGCATCGACCGAGCGCAGGCATACGCTCAGGCCGAGTTCGACCGTGCGCGCGTAGTCGCCGAGTGCGGCCACCGATCTTTCGTACTGCCCGATGGCCGACGCCGCGGAGGCCTTCATCGTGCGCACCACCGACTTGAGGTCGCCCGCGCTGCCGATCTGGCGGCGCAACGCGGTCGTGGTTGTGGCCATCAGCGCTGCGCGGGCGCTGCCCCGGCGGCGGGCGGGGCCGGGTTCGACTCCGCCTGGGGCAGGAACGTCGCCAGTGACTGGCGGGCGGCTTCGGTGACCTGCTCGCGGTCGGCGTCGGTCAGTTGATCGGCATCGGCCAGTCGCTCGCACACGTCGTCGGGCAGCGCGTTGGCCGCGTCCTCCACGGCCCGCTGGGCGGCGGCCATGCGGTCCAGCGGCACGGGGTCGAACAGCGCCGCGTTCAGCGCCAGCAGGATGGCGATCTGCGCCGGCACCGACACCGGCGAGAGCTCCGACTGGCCCAGGCAGGCGCGGATGCGCTTGCCGTGCGCGATGGAGCGCGCGTGTGTCCTCGTCGAGCCGGGTGCCGAAGCGGGCGAAGGTCTCGAGCTCCTCGAACTGCGCGTAGGCCAGCTTGAGATCGCCCGCCACCGCGCGGTAGGCCGCACGCTGCGCCTTGCCGCCCACGCGCGAGACCGACTTGCCGACGTCGACCGCCGGCAGCACGCCCAGTTCGAACAGCGACGGCGACAGGTAGATCTGCCCGTCGGTGATGGAGATCAGGTTGGTCGGGATGTAGGCCGAGATGTTCTGCGCCTCGGTCTCGATGATGGGCAGGGCGGTCAGCGAGCCGCCGCCGCGCTCGTCGTGCAGGTGGGTGGCGCGCTCCAGCAGGCGCGAGTGGATGTAGAAGATGTCGCCGGGAAAGGCCTCGCGCCCGGGCGGGCGGCGCAGCAGCAGCGACAGCTCGCGGTAGGCGCGCGCGTGGTGGGTGAGGTCGTCGTAGACGATCAGCACGTCGCGGCCCTGCTCCATGAAGTACTCGGCGATGCTGGTGGCGGCGTAGGGCGCGATGTAGGCCAGGCCCGGCGCGTCGTTGCCTTCGGCCACCACCACGACGGTGTAGTCCAGCGCCCCGTTCTCGCGCAGGTTCGCCACCGCCTTGGCCACCGCCGACGCGCGCTGGCCGATGGCGCAGTAGACGCAGAGCACGTCCTTGCCGCGCTGGTTGATGATGGTGTCGATGGCGATGGCGGTCTTGCCGGTCTGGCGGTCGCCCAGGATCAGCTCGCGCTGGCCGCGGCCGATGGGAATCAGCGCGTCGATGACCTTGAGGCCGGTCTGCAGCGGCACGGTCGACCGGGGCGCGGTCCATGATGGCCGGCGCCGGCCGCTCGATGGGCAGGCGCTCGTGCGCCGCCACGCGAGCGCCGCCGTCCAGCGGCCGGCCCAGCGGGTCGATCACCCGGCCCAGCAGGCGCATCACCCACCGCCACGTCCATCACCCGGCCGGTGCGCTGCACTTCGTCGCCGGCGTGCAGGTGGGCGTAGTCGCCCAGCAGCACCACGCCGACGCCGTCCTCGTCGAGGTTGAAGGCGATGCCCGACAGGCCGCCCGGGAACAGCAGCAGCTCCTCGAAGCCCACGCCGGGCAGGCCGTGAACCCGCGCGATGCCGGTGAAGACGCTGGCGACCGTGCCCACCTCGCGCGGCACCAGTTGCGGCTCGAAGGCCTGCAGGCGCTCGGCGATGCCGGCGAACGCACCCCGAACAACGCTTTGCAGCGTGGCGGGCGCCGACGCTCGTGGTCGTCATGCGGGTTCCTTCGCGCCGAGCCGCTCTTCCAGGCCCGCATGACAGGGCGCCGAGGTAATCCGAAATGCTCCAGGCCAGCTTTTGCCCCTGCGCGCTGAGTTCGATGCCGCCGACGAGCTCGGGAGTGGTCTCGAACTTGAGCGGGATCGGCCGCCCGAAGGATTCTTCCAGGGCCGCCTGGATCGCTGCATGCTGCGGTGCCGGCAGCTCGAAGGCGCTGCGCAGCAAGGCCGGCTCGGCATCGGACGCCGCCTCGAGTGCCGCGCCGAGCGTGGCCAGCGCGGGGCCTTCGACGGCCTGCAGGCGCTGGATGAAGACCTCGCACACCCGCTGCTCCAGGCTGACCCCCGCGAGGTCGCCCAGCACCCGGCGCGTGATGTCGAACACCTGCTGCTGCGTGTCGCGGGCGATCTCGGCGTGCAGGTGCTGCGCGTCGGTCAGCAGCGCTTTCGCGCGCTGGGCGCTCGCCGCATCGGCCGCCTCGCGGGCTTCGAGCTGCAGGCGCTCGCGTTCGGCCTGCGCTGCGTCCCTGGCCTGTCGCAGCAGCTCTGCGCGCTGTTCGTCGAAAGCCTGGTTCTTCTGCGTGGAACTCGTCCTGCTGCTGGTGAGCCTCGGCCTTGGTCGCGGCGGCGTCCGCCAGTTCCGCTGCAATCTTCTGCTCCCGTGCGCGATGGCGTCCAGCACCGGCTGGTACAGGAAGCGCTTCATCAGCCACACCAGGATGATGAAGTTCAGCAGCTGTGCACCGACGGTGAACCAGTCGATGAGCACGGTCTACTTTCCTGCCGCCTGGGCGGCGGCGGCTGCGGCATTCCAGAACGGGTTGGCGAAGATCAGGATCATCGACACCACGAAGCAGTAGATGGCCGTCGACTCGATCATCGCCAGGCCGACGAACAGCGTGCGGGTGATGGTGGCCGACGCGTCGGGCTGCTGGGCCAGCGACGTGAGCGCAACCGCCACCGCCCTGCCCTCGGCCAGCGCCGGCCCCATCGTGCCGAAGCCGGTGGTCAGGCCGGCCATGACGATGGACGCGACGGCGATCCAGCGTGAGAGAGTCCATGTTGATCCTTCGAGTTGGTTGAACGGGGCGTCGGCAGGCGTGTCGAGCGTCAAGGCGACTCAGGCGGCCGGCGCAGGAACCGGCCTGGCCTTGCGCTTGCCGCTCGCGGGTGGCGGCGGCGATGTAGACCGCCGCCAGGATGGTGAAGATGTAGGCCTGCACCATGCCGGTGAGCAGGCCCAGCACCGTCATCACGATCGGAAAGACGAAGGGCGTGATCGACAGCAGGATGGCGATGATCATGGCGCCGCTCATCATGTTGCCGAACAGGCGCACGGCCAGCGCCAGCGTGCGCGAGAGCCTCGCTGATGATATTGAACGGCAGCATGATCGGCGTCGGCTGCATGTACGACTTCAGGTAGCCGCCCAGGCCCTGGCCCGAGATGCCGAACAGCGGCACCGCCACGAACACGCACAGGGCCAGCGCCGCGGTGGTCGACAGCGAGCGGTGGGCGGCTCGTAGCCGGGCACGACGGTGGCCAGCGCCGCCGCGGCGACGAACAGGAACAGCGTGCCCAGAAACCCGAGGTAGCGGCGCGGCTGCTTCAGGCCGACGTCTTCGATCTGCCCCACGATCGCCGGTGACGACGATCTCCAGCAGGTTCTGCCAGCGCGAGCGTTCATGGCCGGTGGCGAGACGGCGCGTGATGAGCGCGGCCCCCAGCACCAGCACCGCCATCAGCGCCCAGGTGAACACGATGGTGGCATTCAGCTTGAAGAAGCCGTGCTGCCAGAAGATCCACTGATCCGGTGTCAGGCGCATGGGGCGTCCCTGGACGCCGGCGGCGCCGATGCGGCAGGGGTCGGCCGCGTGGTACGCAGAACGACGGCGCGCGCCAGCACAAAGCCGAGCAGGCACAGCCCCAGCCGCACAGGCTGGCCTGCACCGACGACGTAGAACCCGGCCAGGACGACGGCGGTGCGCAGGACGAGGCTGCCGAGGAACCAGCGTACCGGTGCCGGTGAGGCCGCACCCCGTTGAACCGTCCACCACAGCCCGCCGAAGAAGACGGCCCCGAGCGCAGCGCCCGCCAGCATCGACGCGCCCGCCACCACCGGCACATCGGGCGACGCTGCCCAGGCCGCAGCCCAAATGCCGGCATCAGACACCGGAGTCGTCCTGCTCGTCGTGCATCGCCTGGTCTTCCCGGGAGACCCAATGCCAGGCGTTCAGGCAGCCGATGGCCAGCCCCGCCACCAGCAGCGCCAACGTCCACGAGCGCCCGCCGGGATAGCGCCCATCCAGCCACAGGCCGAGCGCGGCGCCGAGCAGCGTCGGCACCGCCACCGACCAGCCGATCAAGCCCATCATGCCGAGGCCGAACCAGACCCCCGGCGTGCCGCTGCGGCGCGCCTTGAGCTTGCGCGAGGCTTTGGTGCCGACCTGGTCGGCCAGGGTCGGAGGGGTCGAGCCCGGCGGCACGCGTTTCGGGTCCTGACTCATGACGGGCGATCCCCCAGCGTCGCGAACCGCCGCAGAAAGCCGGCCTCCAGCCTGGACATCGCCGTGCGCACTGGCTTCCTCCTGCGCGTCCAGCGTCAGAAACTCGCTGCTCGACGGCGTCGCGCAGCCGGGCCAGATCGTTGCCGCGCAGCGCACGACGCACCGAAACCACGACCGCCCGGCCGGTCTTGACGAGCACGCCCTCGTCCACGGCCACGAACACTTCGCCCTGGCCTTCGGCTCTCGAAACTCAGGATGCCCGGCACCAGGGCCGCGACGCAGTCGAGCCGCTGCGGCAGCAGACCGAACGAACCTTGCGCCGTCTCCGCGACGATGCGCGCCACACCCGTCTCGTCGGCGAGGACCCGAAGGGCAGCAACACCTTAAGCGTCATCGACGGCATGAGCCTCCTCGCTTGGCGGGCTGCCGTTCGGACTCGGGATTGGCCACAGGCTTGGCCTTGCCCCTCGCGTCCCCTTTCGCCTTCGCCGTGGCTTCATCGACCGCGCCGATCATGTACAGCGCGCTTTCGGGCAGGTCCTTGAATTCGTCGCCCAGGATCCGTTCGCAGCCGTCCAGGGCATCCTTCAGGCTCACGAGCTTGCCGGTCAGGCCGGTGAACTGCTCGGTGGTGAAGAAAGGCTGCGTGAGGAAGCGCTCGAGCCGGCGCGCACGGGCCACCACCTTGCGGTCGTCGGGCGACAACTGTTCCAGCCCGAGCATCGCGATGATGTCCTTCAGTTCGGCGTACTGGGCCAGCGTCCGGCGGATGGCCTGTGCCAGGGCGTAGTGCCGCTCGCCGACGATGCCTGGCGTGACCATCTTCGAGCTGGACTGCAGCGGGTCGATGGCCGGAAACAGGCCTTCGCTGGCGCGCTTGCGCGACAGCACGATGGACGCCGACAGGTGCGAGAAGGTGTGCACTGCCGCGGGGTCGGTGAAGTCGTCGGCCGGCACGTACACCGCCTGGATCGAGGTGATGGCGCCGCTGTCGGTGTTGGCGATGCGCTCCTCCAGCGCCGACAGTTCGGTGCCCATCGTCGGCTGGTAGCCCAGCCGCGACGGCATCTTGCCCATCAGGCCCGAGACCTCGGCGCCGGCCTGGATGAAGCGGAAGATGTTGTCGATCAGCAGCAGCACGTCGCGGTGCTCGTCGTCGCGAAAGTACTCGGCCATCGTCAGCGCGGCATGGCCGACCCGAAAGCGCGCCCCGGGCGGCTCGTTCATCTGCGCGAAGATCATCACCATGTTGGGCAGCACGCCGGCGGCCTTCATCTCGCGGTACAACTCCTCGCCTTCGCGCGAACGCTCGCCGATGCCGCAGAAGATGCTCACGCCCTCCTGGTGGCCGATCATGTTGTGGATCATCTCGGTCAGCAGCACGGTCTTGCCGACGCCGGCGCCGCCGAACAGGCCCGCCTTGCCACCGCGCTCCAGCGGCGTGAGCACGTCGATGGCCTTGATGCCGGTCTCGAAGACCTCGGACTTCGTCGAACGGCGCACCAGCGGCGGCGGCTGACTGGTGCACCGAGCGCCACTGCACGCCGGCCAGCGCCGGCTCGCGGTCGATGGTGTTGCCGAAGACGTCGAACATGCGCGACAGGATCGGCTTGCCGACCGGCGCCTGCAGCGGGCCGCCGGTGTCCTCGACGGGCATTCCGCGTTCCAGGCCCTGGTGGGGGTGAGCGCGATGCCCCGCACGTGCCGCGCGTCGCGCTGGGCCTGGACCTCGATGGCCACCCGGCCGCTCGTCACCGGCGCGCAGCAGGGTATGGATGGGCGGCAATGGACCGTCGAAGCGCATGTCCACGACACTGCCGCGGACCGAGACGACCACGCCGAAATTCGCCGCACCCGCTTCGGTCGCCACCGGGCGTTCCGTCATCCGGGATCCTTTCGTCAAGTCATCGTGCTCGACCCATGGAGAGGTGCAACTCGGACACGCACCTGACCACGACGACTCCCATCATGCCGGCATAACCGCCCCGTCACTGTGCGGTAGCGAACAGAAGATCGCACGGGGTTGCCTGCAAACTACCATCACGCTGTTCGATAGCGTCCGCGCAGCGCCTGCGCAGCCCATGGCCCGTCCCCGAGGACCGCCAGGCGAGACATGTACCCGGCACGCCCCGGGAAGAGGTTACATGCAGAAATGTCTTTTAATACATCGCTTTGGCCGGTTCCCACCCCAGGGCCGGCGCCGAACGCCGGAAGGAATTGCAGGGGATCCGGAAACACCTCGCGAACTAGATCGCCCGCATGGGTGCACATGCATCGTCGACGCGCAACCTCCTTCAACTTCCTGATCTCGCGGCGCCTCGTCGCCGGGTGGCGAGGCGCGCAGGGGCCGTTACCATGAAAGCGCAAATAATCAAGTACTGGGATGGCGTTCGTTCCAGCTTCTGGTTCGTTCCCGCGCTCATGGCCGCCGTGGCGGTCGGGCTGGCCTTTGCGACCGTTGCCCTGGACGAGGCGATCGCCGGCCACCTGGCTGCGGGCCCAGAGCTGGGTTATAGCGGGGGCGCCGAGGGGGCAAGCCTGGTCCTGAGCACCGTCGCCGGCTCGATGATCACCATCGCCGGCGTGGTCTTCTCGATGACCCTGGTCGCCCTGTCGCTCGCCTCATCGCAGCTGGGGCCCCGCCTGCTGCGCAACTTCATGCGCGACACCACCAACCAGTTGGTGCTCGGCACGTTCGTCGCGACCTTCGTGTACTGCCTGCTCGTCCTGCGCACCATCCGCCGCGCCGATGAGGTGGCCTTCGTCCCCCACCTGTCAGTGACGATCGGGGTGCTGTTCGCGCTTGCCAGCCTCGGCGTGCTGATCTATTTCATCCATCACGTTTCCGTTTCCATCCAGGCCGACGTGGTGGTTGCGCGGGTCGGCGCCGACCTGCTCCGCGGAATCGACCGCCTGTTTCCGCAACAGATGGGCCGCGCGGAACCGCGCCCCGAGGACACGCGGTCCGGCGCCGGTGTGCCCAACGAGTTCGACCGCGAGGCCCGTCCCGTCGGGGCGATCGAAGACGGCTACCTCCAGTTCGTCGATGCGGATGCATTGATGGCGCTGGCGACGCAGGAGAAGATGCTGTTTCGGCTGGAGCGGCGGCCCGGACAATACGTCGTCATGGGCTGCCCGCTGGTGACGGTCTGGCCCGGCAACCGGGTCACCGAGGCGCTCGAAGCGCGGGTGAATGCCGTCTTCATCCTGGGCCCCCAGCGAACCGCTGCCCAGGATATCGAGTTTGCGATCCACCAAATCGTCGAGATCGCGGTGCGGGCGCTCTCTCCTGGCATCAACGACCCGTTCACGGCGATCACCTGCGTGGACCGGCTGGGGTCGGCACTGCGCCGCCTGGCGCAGCGGGACATGCCGTCCACCTATCGCTTTGACGAGCAGGACCGACTCCGGGTGATCGTGCCTGCCGTCACGTTCCCGGAGATCGTGAACGCGGCGTTCAACCAGATCAGGCAGTACGCCCGATCGAGCGCTGCCGTGACCATCCGCCTGCTGGAATCGATCGCGGTGATCGCGCTCGCCGCGGGCCGCGCGGAGGACCGCGCGGCGCTGCACCGCCACGCCGAGATGATCGTCCGAGGGGCGCGAGAGGGATTGCCGGAAGACTGGGACCGCCGTGAAGCGGAAGAGCGGTACCAGTCGGTCGTCCGGGCACTCCGCGAAGCGGGAGATAATTGCGCGGGAACCTAGGCGTCCCGCGGTCCCGGTCTAGAGTTGGGACCTGAAGTAGTTGACCGAATGAACGAAGGCATCCCGCATCTTCTCCACCTCCGCGGTCATGGCTTCCCAGGCGTCGTCGCCGGCGGCGTTCAGCTCGTCAAGCTTGGCAAGGGCCAGCGTGTGCTGCAGGCGCAGCGTGCTCATTTCCTTGTTGTACTTCTCCCGCGCCTGTACCTTGGTGCCGTTCGCCATGGCTTCAAGCGCTTGCATCTTCGCGTCGAGCTCCGCGAGCTCGAGCTTCATCTTTCCGACGTACGCGTCTCTCGCTGACATGGCTGCTCCCTGCGGTTGAACCACGATGGCGCCGAATTCGTCCCGGCGGCGCACACGCCGCGCCGTCAGCTCGGTGGCGTACCGTCCTTCCATTCCGTATCGGTGCGAAATACCCGGACAACGCGCGTGCGTTTGCCGTCGCCGTACTTTTCCATCTGCACGATGACGGGATAGAGCTCCGCCAGCTTGGCCCGCGCGTCATCCTCGTTCTCGAAGGTCAGGATGTCGCCGGCGGCGCTGCGCACGTCGGACCAGACGCCATGACCGTCTTCGACCTCGATCTTGAACATCGCCGTTCTCCGTTCGAACCGCCAAGACAATGGCACGGCACAATGTTACCCCGAACTGCCCGCGCCGCCAGCGGGTGTTTGCCGGCTCACCTTCCCGTGCTGGCAGGCGTTCCCGGCGTCAAGCCTCGAGGCTCTTGCAGACGCGCCACAGAAGCGCCCGCACTTCCCTGCCGAGGGCCTGCACTCCGGGTTTGTCGACCAGCTTCAGGACGGCCTCGGGATCCATGAACGCAACGGTTATGGTGCCGTCGGCTTCTTCGCGGACGACCACGTTGCACGGCAGCAACATACCGATGTCGGGGTCCGCCTCGATCGCCCGGTGCGCGAGCGGAGGGTTGCACGCGCCGAGTATGCGATACGGCCGGCGTTCGATACCGAGCTTGGCCTTCAGCGTCGCCTTGATGTCAACGTCAGTGAGTACGCCGAACCCCTCCTTCTTCAGGGCCTCGGTGACTTTCGCAACCGCGGCATCGAACGGCAGCTTTAGCTGGGTGCTGAATCCGTACATGAATCGGCTCCTATTTCATCTTTCCGCGCTGCTCGGCAGTGAGCACGGTATCCATCTGCGTCCGGGCGGCGAGGGAGGAGTCGAACATCTGCTGCCGAAGCTCCGACATCTTCCGGTAGCTGCTGCTGAGCGCCGCGTCGTCGCGCGGGTCCGCGTCGAACTGCTCGTTCATCTGCGACTGCTCATCCTGAATCTTGCCCATCAGGTCCCAGTGCTTGCGACGTACGTCGTCCTGGATCTTCGCGATCTTGCTGCGCTGCTCGGCCGTAAGCTGCAGATCCGCTTCCGAGCCGTAGCCGCCCATCATGCCGTACCCCATGCCGTAGCCGCGGCCCTGACCGTCCATCATGCCGGGGCCCATGCCGTAGCCGCCCATCGTGCCGTAGCCGCCCATCGTGCCGTAGCCGCCCATCGTGCCGCCACCCATCATGCCGCCGCCCATGCCGTAGCCGTGGCCGTAAGCACCTTGCGGCGGGTCAGCCAGCGCGCCTGCTCCCACCATTGTGCCGCCGATCAATACGGCGGCGCCCAGCGTCGTGCGAAGGTTCATGCGTTTCATGACCGGACTCCGTTCAGGTTGGAAGACATCGACTCTTTCCGTTCACTTTCCCTTTTGCTTGACGACCCATACCACCAGGCCGGCAACCACGACGACAAGCAGGATCGGCAGCAGGATTCCGCCGTATCCACCCATGCCGCCGTATCCGCCCATCCAGCCACCGCCATTCATCATGCTTCCGTTCTGGGCCAGGGCGAGTTCGCTGGATACCAGGGGCACCGCACCAACAAGCATGGCAAGCAGGGTCTTCATGAACTTCTCCATTCGGATCGGATCGATTGAGCGAACGGACTTCTCCGGGAGGTGCACGCATCATCGATCGCGCGTCAAGTCATCCGGCGAATCCGCACAACGGGGGCAGCGCTTTGCACGCCTGCCCGATCGTTGCAACGACCCGCAACGCGGAGCAGGAAAGCCTTGGAACCCGAATCGCTCAGGGGAGAATGCGCTCACGCGAGGCGACCGTCTGTGCGGCGTCGCACCCATGCGCTCCACGAGGCGCGAGGCCGCAGGGAAGATCGGGAAGCTCAGGGCTGGGAGGACGCAGCGCCGCCGCCGGCACGTTGCCGATCGATTCCGGCAGTCGACGGCGATCGCACCGGTCGACGACCCGAGCGACGGTCGCGGGATCAGCGCAGTTGCAGGCGGCGGACCAGGGCGTCGATGAGATCGTCGCCGTCCGGGGACGCGAGGCGGCTTTCGGTAAGTGTCTGCACGAGTGCGACCCGGTCGAGGTCGGCATAGTTGGCGCGGATGAAGACTCCGGCGAGCGCGCGCTGCACGCCAACCGTGTCGGCCACGGGAAACAGGCGCGCGAGTTCGTCGAGGCTGGCGCGATCCGAAATGTGCTGGCGTGCGAGGGTGTCGAGGGCGAGAATCTGAGCCTCGGACCGCGGCATGTGGGCCACGCCGTTGGCGACGCCGCGGAACTCTGTCGCGCCGGTGATCGGTCGATGGTGCAGATAGACCTGCGCCATCTGCACGTCGCCGTCGCGGGAGCTGGTGAGCGCAACCAGCATCCGGGCGCGACTCTCGGGATTGCCCAGACAGGCGAACGCCGCGTCATATTTGACCAGGCCCTGCCGCGCCGCCGGGAGTGCGGAGAATTCGAACTCGGCATCGAACTCGCCGCGCTCGTTCACCGAGCAAAGCAGATCGACCTCGCCGACGCCAATCCTGTCGGCGGCGAGCATCTCGTTGATCACGCGCGTCATCTCGGCGTGCCGCTGCGCCGGGGTCAGCCATCCCAGCGTCTGCGCCACCTCGATCATGCGGGTACGCAACGGTGACTCCGCGCTGCGCGCAAACGCCATGTAGCGCTCGCGCGCGGCCGGGTCGTGCGCGAGCGTCGCCAGGACCTCGACGAAGGCGGGGGACTGCCGCTCCTCGTCGGTGACGGAGGCGAGAAAGGCCTCTATCCGCTCGAAGGACATCCGTACTTCATTGACGTCGCGGCGGAACAGCTCGTGAACGAAAGCGAGTTTTTGCGCAGGCGCGAGTCGCGCGTCGAAGAACCTGCACACGTCGGCCCGATGGGCGGCCTGGGGATCCGAAGCGGCCAGCCCCCTGGGTCACGGTCATCGAATTCGCGGCGAATTGGTTCAGCAGCTTTTGGCTGACCCGGCCGCGGCCGATCTCGCTCCCGGATGCGGATCGGAAATAGCGGCCCAGCGTGGATGCCGCGCCCGGCCCCAACGGGGCGATCGACGAAAAGCCGTAGATGACCGGCACGCCGGCGAAGATGCGGCGCATCCGGTCGCGGTTGGTTTCGCCGTACCGGGCATTCAATGCGCTGGCGATGCGGCCGGCGTCCCGCGGCGTGCGGCCCGCTTGAACCAGGGTTCGCGCAATCTCGTCGGACGTCGCCTGCGATGCGGCCGGGCTCAGTGTTTCGCATCCGAACAGATAGACTTCCTTCAGGCGGGAAAACAGTCCCGGGCATGATTCGCTGCAGGAGGCACGTTCCATTTCCTCGACCGGCAGGAATTCGGTGCCGCCCGGCTCGGCTGAATAGAATTCGGTCGCGCCCACCTGTGCGCCGCCGAAGTGGCCCGAGATCACGAGCACGTCGCATTGAGTCTTTCGCCGGCACGCGGACGCCAGCCAGTCGCGATTTCCGCGCTCGACCAATTCGACGAACTCGAACTTGTCCGTCGGCAGGTACCGGCGAAAGGCATCCTTCTCGTCGGCGGAATTGACGGTGATGGTGCAGACCGTGGACTTCGCGGCGGACGCTTCGATTGCCCAGCCGGCGACGGCCAGGGCGAAGAGGACAACGACGACTGGGACGCGCGACATGAGAACTCTTGGCTTGACATTCCGACGGGGAAAACGATACCGCGCCTGGTTGGCGATGTCGGTGCGCTGTCGCACATCGCGTCGTGCCGCCGGATATCCGCACACCGAGCAGCCCGGCTGCGGGTCGTCGCGCTTCCCAAGCTGGGCAATCGTCCAAAGCGCGGGGCACGCTTACCGAATCAAGGCCGGCTTGCGTACCGGTGGCTGCTGCGTTGCCTGGATCGCCTGGCGCCGCAGCGTAGCCAACGCTGCCGGGGCGTGCCGGCAGCCGCTGAGCTGGAAATGTGCGGTAACGAACAGACCGCGGTGCCCGGCTCGCGCAGCATGGTGTCGATCGTTTGACAAAACGTCACCGGGTGACCGCCATGAAGAACGCGCTGCCGATGAAGATTGCAAATGGAATGCCTTCGGACCGAGCACGCCAGGGCAGTTCCCGTTCGCGGCGCGCCGCACACGCGTCGGCGCGAATCCAAGGCGGCAATTGGAACATGCACGACGTGCGGCCTTCCAGCCGCGTCCACGACGAGGACGAATGCCAAATGTCGATCGCCGAATTCGTGAGCAGACAGGAGCGGCTCGACAGCGTCGATTGAAGCTTGCGGAACCGGGCACACCCGGCGCCGGAGCTTCCAGTTGATGCGGTCGGCCACCAGACACAATGAATGCCCATTCGAGGGGAACCGCCATGCTCCGGATCGTGCTTGTCTCCATCGCGCTCACCGTCGCCCTTTGCGGGTGCTCCAAGTCGGACGATGTCCAGATGAATATGGCAAAGGAGTCCGCTGCGAAGGCCCTGGATTCCGCCAAGGATGCGGCGTCGCACGCCGGGACCGCTGCCATGGAGGCAGCCAAGGAGGCAGCGGGCGTGGTAGAGGAAGCTGCCGGAAAGGTGAAGGACGCCGCTGTCGAAGCCGGCCAGAAAGCGAAAGACGGCAGCGAGGAGGCTGTGAGCGCGGCTGCCGACAAAACCAAGGAAGCCGTCAAGTAGCTCTCCGCGTGGGTCGCCATGCCTGGTTGCACCTCACCTGTGACCGGCCCTGCCAAGCGCGGCTATCCGCGAAGCCGGCGTTCGATGGCGCAACGGACCCCTTCCCTCTTTGCTCGACGACCCATTCCACGAGGCCGGCAACCACGAAGACAAGCAGGATCGGCGTCAGCATCGCCCCGTATGCGCCAATCGAGCCACTGCCCCATCCACCGCCATTCGTGATGGCCGGGAGCTTGATCTGACAAAGCGTCCGACGTGGTGAATAATGGAAGGCAGTCGGCGTGCTCTCGCGCCGCGGCACCACAACCCCAGGCAGGAGGAACCATGGCCACGCGTCGTACCACGATGAGAAGCCGGACGGGCACCAAGCTCTACGCCGTCCGTGACGAGAGCGGCAAGTTCAAGGACATCCAGACCTACAAGCGCGCTCACGCCGCCGATCTGCGCCACAAGTCGAAAGCCGAGAAGGAGGCCGCACAGGGCCCCATTGAGAAGAAGGTCAGGAAAGCCGCGAAGGATGCCGTCAAGTCGGTCAAGAGCACGGTGCGCGGCGCGGTCGCTGCGGTGGAAAAGGCCGCGAAACGAGCCGTGAAGCAGGTTTCCAGCCCGCCGCCGCGGAAGAAGGTGACCGTGAAGAGCGCCGTCAGGAAGGCGGCCGGCAAGCCGGCGACCAAGACAGCGGCGAAGAAGACCGTCAAGAAGGCCGCGAAGAAGACGGCCGCAAAGCGGGCCCGGTGATGCACCTGCGGACACCGGCGTAGCCCGCCGGGACTGCCGTCAGGCTGATGCCTGGGAGCCCCTCCGCGGAGGGGCTTACATCGAAGCAGGCACAGGTCGGCCTGTCGCTGGCCGAGCGGCCGACCCGCGTTGCCATCAAGCGCGAATGAGCAGGCCTATCCCTTTCCGTCGCGTGGTCCGAGGAAATACCACAGGATCAAGCCCAGCACCGGCAGGAGCAGCACCGCGATTGCCCAGATCAGCTTCTTCCCGTTGGAAGCAGAGCTTTGGAGAATGTTGATGATCGCCCAGATATCGCCAGCGAGTATCAGCAAGCCCCAGAGGCTGCTGTAACCGAAGTTTCCCATTCCCGACTCCTTCCGCCTTGTTCCACGATCGCCGAGTCTTGACCCGGACCTCTGATGCGGCCATTCCGGCAGGGCGCGATGGCCGCCCGAACGTCGTCATTGCTCCGCGACGATCGCGCGCCCCTGTGCGTCGACGTCGACGTCGCAGTGGCCCCCGTCCTTGCACGCCACGAGGTGGTCATCTTCGGCCAAGGACGTGAGGCCGACGACCTCGCCGCATGGCAATCCGAGGATCCGATCATAGGAATCGCGATCTGCCTTGTAGCACCCGCAGGAAGCGGCCTTGAGTCCGCGCCGATCGACCACCGTGATGTTGCCGCGGCTGTAATGGATCAGCCCCCGGTCCTGCAGGGAACTCGCCGCCTTGGTGACGCCGACTCGGCGCACGCCCAGCATCGAGGCCAGGAGTTCCTGCGTGATATGAAAGGCGTTCGAGTGCGCGCGATCCTGGGTCATCAGCAACCAGCGGGCGAGCCGCGCCTCGACGACGTGGAAACGCGTACAGGCTGCCGCCTGCGCCAGCTGGCTGAGCAGAACGAAGACATACCGGCCCATCTCGCGTTGCAGCGCCCGACTGCGTCCAAGCTCGCGACAGAAGAGCGCGGCATCCATTCGTAGCGCGGATCCCGCGCCGAGCACCACCGCGCCCAACGGCGATGCATCCACGCCGAGTACGAGCGGCATCCCGAACATGCCTTCGTTTCCGACCAGGCCGACTTCGAGCGACGCGGTGCGGTCGATCGGCATGATCAGCGCGATGAAGCCGCTGGTCGGGAAATAGACGTGGCTGAGGCGCTCCCCGGTTGTGTAGAGCAGGTCTCCGAACTCAAGCGGGACCGGCTCGCACGCGCTCAGCATCTCCAGCAGCTCACGCTCGGGCAGCGCCGCGAGCAGGCGATTGGGTGCGGTGCCGCTACGCCGGGTTGCCTGCACTGATGCTCTCCACGAAAGTCGATGAATCCGACGGGCCGGCATCCGCAGCGTTGGGGCGCAATCGAGATGCCCGGCGCTGACTGTTCAGGCACATGCCATCTGCCGCCATTGATGCAAGACTAAGGCGACGCTCCCATTCCGTCCGTGCGCTAGCGCACATGCGGATTCGGGGTGGTTGCTCATGCTGCAAGGCGGAGAGGGGCGGAGTTCCCCTGAGGACGCCGGACGGGAAGCGATCCTATGCGGGTCGCACCGTGCCATGGCGCAAGCGGCGGTAGCCACGCCACCGTGCGACAGCGCACAGACCGACCACGCTGCGGCAAGTTACCTTGACCATAGGATGTTCGGAATCCGCCGGCAACGGCGGCAAGCGCAATCCAAACGCAAGGGATGATGGGGCGCCTGTAATCGCTGGTGGTTATTGAAGAATTGGAAAGTCCCACTCAAAGGAATGAGCATGACAAACATCACTCGCAAACTGGCGACTCTCGTTGGCGTTCTGTTCGTGGCACTGGCGGTGGGTTGCGCCTCGACCGCGAAGAAGGAAGGCACCGGCGAATACGTCGACGACACGGTCATCACCACCAAGGTCAAGGCGGCCATCTTCAATGAACCGACGCTCAAGTCGGCCGAGATCAACGTGGAGACGTTCAAGGGTGCGGTTCAACTGAGCGGGTTCGTGAGCTCGAAAGAGGTCGAGAACACCGCGATTGCCGTGGCACGCAAAGTCCCGGGCGTTGCGTCGGTCAAGAACGACATGCGCTTGAAGTGACGCAGAAGCCGTCGTGGATGCGGGAGTCCGTTTCGATACCTCCCCCGCGTCCTGCCTGCGCCTTTCCACTTTCAAAGTACGGCGTGCCGGCCGTTTCCCGGCACACGCTATCAGGAGCAGGTCATGAGCATGAACAAGGACCAGGTCAAGGGCCACGTCAAGGAAGCGAAGGGCACGATCAAGGAGATCGCCGGCAAGCTCGTGGGCAACGAGAAGCTGGAGAAGGAAGGCAAGGTTCAGAAGATCGTCGGCGAGGCGCAGGCCGATATTGGCGACATCAAGAAGAGCGTGAAGGACGCGGTCAAGAGCGCCTGACCTCAGGCCGTCGCCACGAGTCGCGAGAATGATGTCTCCCGGCCCGGAGACATCTCTCGCGATGGACGCCCCTCCGCCATGCAACGGGCGCCTTGCGCGCGTCCGCCATGGCCGCCAGGTGCCCCGAGACCGTGAAGCGTGTCGGGTCAACGACCGCGCACAAGTCAAGGCAGTATCAGGCGCCCGGGCGCGGCATCGCGCCGGAATCGCGCGCAATTGCCGCCACGAGTTCGTCGACGGGGCGAGCGCATGATCGACCGGCACAAGCAGCGGCCAACTCATGGAGTACGGCGAGAAGTTCAATGCGGTGACTCACGTCGTCGGGGCCATCCTGGCGCTCGCCGGCGCCGTCGTGCTTGTGCTGCTGGCCGCGCCGGGTGGCGATCCATGGAAGGTGGTCAGCACCGCGATCTACGGCGTCACGCTCGTGTCGCTCTACAGCATCTCCGGGCTCTACCACAGCCTGCGCGGGCGCCCCAAGAACATCCTGCGCGAGCTGGACCACCAGAGCATCTACCTGCTGATCGCCGGCAGCTACACCCCGTTCTGCCTGGTGACGCTCCGCGGCCCCTGGGGCTGGTCGCTGCTGGGGATCGTGTGGGGGCTCGCGGTGCTCGGCGGCCTGCAGGAGTTCTGGGCGAAGAACGGCGCGCGGGTCCTGTCGATGGTCATCTATCTTCTGATGGGCTGGGCCGTCGTCGCGGCCCTGGTTCCCCTGCTGCAGGCGCTGAGCCCGGCCGGCTTCGCCTGGGTCGCGGCGGGCGGGCTCTTCTACACCGTGGGCATCGTCTTCTATGCGCTCGACACACGACTCACCCACGCGCACGGCGTCTGGCACCTGTTCGTAATGGCCGGCAGCGCCAGCCACTACTACGCGATCCTGCGCTACGTGCTGTGACCGGCCGGCTTGCGCGGCCGGTCGTCATCGTCTTCGATGATGCGGATCACGCGCCTTGCCGACGCTCAGAACACGAAGACCAGCAACAGGACAATGAGTATGATAGTACCGACGCCGATATACATGGAAGCCTCGCCTTGGGCGCGCGACCGGATGCCGCGCACACCTTCATTGCATCATCCGACGGCCCGCCCGTCTGTGCGCTGGCCAACAATCGGCGGGACCACAGGGACGCCGCGTTCTCGCGGGAAAGTGCAATGACTCCTTCGACCGTGATCCCCGGCCGGGATGTGCACGCGGACAACCGCAACCGGAGTGAATGTTGATGCGCAGCTTGGCTTGCCTGGTGTTCGCGTCGTGCCTCGGGGCGCCGGCGCTGGCCGCGGAGGTCGCGGGAGTCACCCTCGCGGACACGGCGTCGGTCGGCGGGCAGGCGCTGGTGCTGAACGGCGCCGGCGTCCGCATCAAGGTGTTCTTCAGGATCTACGTCGGGAGCCTTTATCTGCCGCGGAAGGCCGGCGATCTTGCGGGCGTGCTGGCGAAAGGTCCGCGCCGGATCCAGATGAACCTCCTCCGGGACCTGACGGCGGATCAACTGGTCGGCGCCCTGGTCGGCGGCCTCAACGACAACAACTCGCCCGCCGAATTGGCGGCGGTCAAGGCGCCGACCGATCAGCTCGTGCGGATGCTGACGCAGTTCAGGGGTGTTGCGGTGAAGGAAAAGGATGTCCTGACCCTGGATTTCGTCGACGGCGGCACGAAGCTCGCGCTCAACGGCGAGGCCATAGGCGTGGTTCCGGGGGAGGCGTTCAACGGCGCGCTCACCCGCGTCTGGCTCGGCGACAGGCCGCCCGAGCAGGACCTCAAGAAGGCGATGCTGGGCGGCTGACGCGCGTGACGTCCACGGCCGGCCAATCCGTTCTGGTCACCGGCGCCAGCGGCTTCATCGGCGGGCACCTCGTCCGCCTGCTGACCGCGCGCGGCTGCCGCGTGTCCTGCCTGGTCCGCACGACGTCGCGCGTCGACGAGCTGCGGGCGGCCGGCGCCCGGCTCGTCGCCGGCGACATCGCCGATCGCGCCGGGGTCGCGCGCGCCGTCGCGTCGTCGAACCCGCGCTTCGTGTTCCACCTCGCCGGACGGGTCCGGGCGCCGGACCTCGGCGCGTTCATGCAGGTGAACGCGGGCGGCGTCGAGTCGGTCCTCCAGGCGTGCGCCGACCAGCCCGACCCTCCGGTGCTCGTGCTGGTCTCGTCGCTCGCGGCGGCGGGGCCGTCGCGCGAATGGGCCGACCGTCGAGACCGATCCGCCGGCGCCGGTCTCGGATTACGGTCGCAGCAAGCTCGCCGGCGAGCAGGCGGCCGATGCGATACGCCGTCGCGCTGCCGATCACCGTGGTGCGGCCCTGCATCGTGTTCGGCGCGGGGGACCGGGGGATGGTCGAGGTGTTCAGGCCGATCGCCCGATCGGGCCTGCACGTCGTCGGCGGGCCGGGCGAGCGCCGCGTCTCGCTCGTCGCCGCGGCGGACCTCGCCGCGTGCCTCGTGCTCGCGGCGGAAAGAGGCGAACGGCTCGCGCCCGGCGTCCCGGGACAGGGCGTCTACTTCGCCGCCGCGGAGGACGTCTCGTACGTCGAGCTCGGAATCGCCATCGCGCGCGCGCTTGCGAAGCCGCGGCCCCGCACGGTCAGCCTGCCCGGATGGTCGGTGCGCACGATCGGCCGGATCGGCGATCGTCGCGTCGCGGATTCGGGGGCGCCCGGGGTGGATCGGCAGCGACAAGGTCCGCGAGGTACTCGCCGGCTCGTGGACTTGCTCGTCGGCGAAGGCCCGGCAGCAGCTGGGCTGGCTGCCGGCGGCCGCGCTCGCCGACCGGCTCCGCGAAACCGCGCGGTGGTACCGCGACGCGCGCTGGCTTTGAGTGAGCCGCCGCGGTGCCGCAGCCGTCGCCGCCCGGGGCAGGTCCGCCGGTCGCCCGGGGGCTGCCGTGCCGTCACAGCGCCCGGTCGTAGATGCGATAGGTCTTGGCGAGCTTCGTTCCCAGCCGCCGGAGCGTCCCGCGCGAACTTTCGTTGCTCTCGAGCACCCACGAAAATTCCCAGCCCTTGAGCCCCCACGGCTTGGCCGCCTCGACGAGGCGATCGAGCAGCACGATGCTGATCCCCGACTGCTGGTGCTCCGGCAGCATCGTCACCGCCATTGCCCGCGCGACGTTGATTCGCCTGCGTCCCCACATCAGCCTGAAGATGCCGAACGGGAGCAGCCGGCCGTCGAGCTTGCGGATGATCTGGTTGTAGTCGAGCAGCGCCAGCACGGCGCCGACGACCTTGCCGTCGACCAGCGCGAACGCCGCGAATTCCGGCGCGATGATCTGTCCCAGCTCGGCGGCGATGTGCTCCGCTTCGCGCTCCTGCAGCGGAGTGAAGCCCCAGGTGCCCTCGAGCGCGCGGTTGTAGATTTCCAGGAAGGTCCTGATCTCCTCGGCGAAGCGCGACCGGTCGAACCGGCGCACGACGAGGTCGTCGCCGTCGAGCGCGGACATGACGGCGGGCTTGTAGCGGTCGACCAGCTTCGCGAGGAGCGCCACGTCCATCTCGTAGGCGTACAGGTCCTGTGTCTTGGCGAATCCACAGGCCTCGATCAGCGCGGCGTAGTACGGCCGGTTGTAGGTCATCAGGAACACCGGCGGGCTCGCGAAGCCGTCGATCAGCAGGCCGCAGGTGTAGTTGAGGGACGGATTGACCGGTCCCCGCCAGGCGGTCATCCCGCGCTGCAGGAGCCAGGCGCGGCCCGCGGCGAAGAGCTCGCGCGCGACCGCGACATCGTCCACGCATTCGAAGAAACCGAAGAACCCGCGCTTCTCCTCGTACTTCGCGTTGTGGACGTCGTTGACGAATACCGCGATACGCCCGACGGCCTTGCCGCCCCGCTCGGCAAGGAGCGTCACCATCTGCGCGTGATCGAAGAAGGGGTGCCGCCCCCAGCCCAGCAGCCCGCGCTCCTGCGACAGGATCGGCGGGACCCAGTTCGGGTCGTTCGCGTAGATCGTCCACGGGAGCCGCTGAAAGCGCCGCCGGTCCCGCCACGACGTCACTGCCCGCACGGTGATCGCGCCGTTCCGGACGCCCGCGCCTGCGGCCGGCGCCCCGGCGCTGCCCGCCGAGGGCGAGCGATTTCGCCCAGGGACGGCCCGACCGCGCTCACTGGTGCACCCTTGGCGCTGCGGCCGTCCCTCCGAGAGGGAGCAATTCGCCCTCGGCGGCCTTCGGCTCATGGGATCCGCCGGTCGGCGATGACCCGCCGGCACACGTCGGCGATGTTCGCCGCCGCGGCGTTGTTCTGCACCGGCAGCAGCCGGCGCAGCTCGTCCGCCGGAAAGTCCGAATGCGTCTCCTTGCCGAGCGCCAGGCCGACGAACGCCGTGGACGAATACCGGGTGACGAGCACGTCGCAGTTGGCGATCATCTCCTCGGCGCTGCCTTCGCTGAACGTCAGGGCGCCCGGGGCGTGCTGCCGCACCTCCCTCTCGGCCCGCGCCAGGTCCTCGTTGGGGTGGAACTTGAAGATCATCGGGCGGCCGCCTGGCGAGGGCGACGGCATTGCGGATGAACGAGGCGCGGTCCTCGCCGCGGAAGATCTCGCGCAGCGGCGACGTGCACACCAGGACGTAATTCCGGTGCGCAAACGTGTTGTCGCGATAGCGCGCGCAGTTGTCGAAGTTCGGGATGCCGGTGACGACGATCTTCTCCGCCTTCGCGCCCTTGCCGATGAAGAGGTCGCGGTACCCGTCGCTGGCCACGCAGAACGCGCGGTAGGCGTCGGAGAGGCCGGTCGCGGCGGTCCCCGCGAGCCACAGCGGCAGCCAGCGGTGCCGCTGCACGAGGCGGAAGGCGGCGGTCTCCGGATCGGTGATGCCTTCCTGCACCAGGACGACCCGGCTGCCGCGGATGTTCTTCTGGACGAAGACGTCGGAACAGGTGACCACAAGATCGTACGGGCCGCCGCGGCCCTGGTAGTCGATCGAGAGACCCGACGCCTCGAGGTAGCGACGGCAGCGCTCGGCGAGCTTGGCGCCGATGATCGTGAATTCCAGGAGTTTCAGCCGCCGCATCGCCTCCTGCACGCCGTCGCAGTAGAAGGGCGTGAAGGCCTGCCGGTATTCAGTCAGATGGCGCGAGATCTGGTGCATCTGCGTGGTCTGGTTCATCGACCCGCATATGAACAGAATTCGTTTTGGCATGGGCCGTCTCCCGGATTTCCGGCGCGCGACACTCGTGGTTTGCCTTTGCGTAATCGCGCGCCCGCGAGCGGGCGTCGCGCATGTCAAGTGCTCTCATCCCACCGGGTCCTGAACGTGCCGGCGACGAACACGACCGCCGCGAACACGGCGGTCACGCCGACGTTCCGCAGCGTGGCCGCGTCGTCGACGAAGATCATCGTCGCCCGCAGCGCTTCGTTCACGTAATAGAGCGGGAGCAGCTTGGCGAACGTCTGCAGGAAGGCGGGCATCATCTCCACCGGGAAGAATGTGCCGGAAAGGAACATCATCGGAAACAGGAAGGCGTTGGCGACCGCGGACGCGCTTTCGGCCTCCTTGGCGAACGGGGTCAGCAGCATGCCGATGCCGGTGAAGGCGACGACCTCGACGACGAGGATGAGCGGCAGCCAGATGCCGATGTGCAGCCGGACGTCGAATACGAAAAAGCTCACCAGCAGGATGGCGGCCGTCGAGACGACCGACAGGATGAGTTGGTAGACGATGCTGGAGGCGAGCCAGTCGGCGCGCGTGATCGGCGTCGTGGCGAGCTTGCGCAGGATCCCCTTCTGGCACAGCTCCGCGTTCATGTTGAGCGCGTTCGACAGGCACGAGGTCATGATCGCCATCGCGATGATCCCGGGGACGAAGAACTCGATGAAACGGTAGCGTTCGGAAAGGATCGACACCGCGGCGAGCGCGATCGCCGGGGGGCGGCCAGTCGCCTTCTGGTTGGCTGCGGCCACGATCGTTTGCAGAAGCTGAATCTTGGTCTCGACGGCGGTCGAGCTCGGGTCGTACACATAGTCCAGCGGCACCGGGACGCCGGCACGGGGGCCGACGACGCGCTGCTTCTGCAGGGCCTCGAAATCCTTCGGGATGACGAGCAGCAGGTTGAGCTTGTGCTCCTTCGCATACTGCGTCGCGTCGACGCCGACCGGCACCGGCTTGACCGTGAAGGCGTCGCCCGTGGCGAGGGCCTCGAGCAGTTGCGAGGACGCCTCGCTGCTGCTGTTGTCCTGCACCGGCAGATCGAAGTTGAGGTGCTCGGGCTTGGTGAAGATCGTGCCGAATACGAGCACGAGGATCACGGGGAAGGCGAACGTGAAGAACATCGCCGATCGTTCGCGATAGAAGCTCTTGAGCCGCACGCCGAGATTGGCGGTGATGATCCGGGGGCTCATTGCGCACGTTCCCGGGCGCCGGCCGCGGGAGTCTCGGTCAGCTTCAGGAACACCTCCTCGAGGTTGGGCTTGCGCACGTCGAGGCCGCCGAGTGCCAGCCCGGCACGCTCGATCTCCCCGAGGATGCGGCGGACATCGTCTGGACTCTTTATGGGGACGCAGAGGCTGTCGTGGTCCTTCGGCATCGGAGAGAAGCCCAGACTCCGGATCAGCTCCACGGCGGCCGCGTCGATCGACGTCAGCGTCAGTCGCATCTGTTCGGCGTGCTCCTCGGTCAACTTCGCCGGCGAGTCCATGGCGACGATCCGCCCGCTGGAGATGATCGCGACCGTATCGGCCAGCAGTTCGGCCTCTTCCATGTAATGGGTCGTGAGGAAGACCGTCTTCCCGCGGGCCTTCAGTCCCTTGAGCACGTCCCAGATCTGATGCCGGGCGTGGGGGTCGAGCCCGGTCGTGGGTTCGTCGAGAAAGACGATCTCCGGATCGGAGACCAGCGCGATGGCGATCCCGAGGCGCTGCTTGAGGCCGCCGGACAGCGTGTTGAACAGGGCCCCGGATTTGTGTCCGCAGGTCGGTGAGGTCCATCAGGGCGTCGACGTCGGCCCGGCAGCCGAATACGCGGGCGTAGTACTGCAGGCTTTCGCGCACCGTGATCCGGTCGAACGAGCTGAAGTTCTGCGGCAGCACGCCGATCCGCCGGACCACCTTGGCCTTGCGCCTGGTGACGTTCATGCCGAGCACCGTCACCGTTCCCGACGTCGGCACGCGGATGGTCTCGATCACCTCGGTGGTCGTGCTCTTCCCCGCGCCATTGGGGCCGAGGAACGCGAACACCTCGCCCGACTTGACGGTGAACGAGATGTCGTCGACGGCCTTGTTCTTGCCGTAGTGCTTGCAGAGCCTGTCCACGACGATGGCGGGTTCGGTGTTCGGCATGATGGGCTGCTTCGCTGGAGTCCGGAAGGGCGCGACGGCAGTGCTAGAGCTTCGCGAGCTCTTCCGCGATCGCGTCGACGGCGTCCCGGACGATCGATTCGGTGTGATTGATCGTGATGAACGCCCGCAGCCGCGTGGCTTGCTCGGGAACGGCCGGATGGATGATCGGCTGGATGTTGATGCCGCGGCGGAAAAGCGCGCGGGAGAGCAGCAGGCAGCGCACCGAGCTGCCGACGATGATCGGGATCACCGGCGTTCCCGCGGCGACGCCGGTGTCGAGCCCGCGCTCGCGCGCGAGCCGGAGGAAGAGGCTCGACAATTCCTGGAGCCGCGCGACGCGCTGCGGCTCACGGTCGAGGACCGTCAGCGCGGCCAGCGCCGCGGCCGCGTTGGGCGGGGAGATTCCCACGCTGTAGACGAACCCGGGCGCGGTGTACTTGAGGTACTCGATGAGCTCGGCGGAGCCCGCGATGTAACCGCCGCAGCTCGCCAGCGACTTGGACAGCGTGCCCATCCACAGGTCGACGCCGGAGGCGGCGATTGCCGCGTGCTCGCCGAGGCCGCGCCCGGTCGCGCCCATCGTTCCGAGCGAATGGGCCTCGTCGACGTAGAGCATCGCGCGATGCCTTTCCTTGATGTCGACGAAGCGCGCGAGGTCGGGGTAGTCGCCGTCCATGCTGTAGACGCCTTCGATCGCGATGAGTACGCGGCGGTAGCTGTGGCGGATGCCGCAGAGGAGCGCGTCGAGCGCGCGCCAGTCGTTGTGCGCGAATCCGCGGCAGGTTGCCCCCGAGAGCTGCGCACCCTGGAGAATCGAGTTGTGGGCCAGGATGTCGTGGACGATGAGGTCTCCCGGGCCCAGCAGGTGCCCGATGGTCGTGACGTTGGTCGCGTGCCCGGAGACGAAGACGATCGCCGCGGGCGTGCCGAGAAAGGCGGCCAGCGCGTGCTCGAGGTCGCGATGAATCTGCTTTTCGCCGGACACGAGGCGGCTGGCACCGGCGCCGGTGCCGTAGCGATCGATCGCGTCCTTGGTCGCGGCGGTGACCGTCGGGTCGTGCGCCATCCCGACGTAGTCGTAGGCGCAGAAATTGGTCAGCGCCTGGCCGTCGATGTGCGCGAGGCCGCGGATGCCCTGCGCCGGCATGTCGTCGCCCTGGTCCACCCGAAAGTAGGGGTTGGTTTCGGTGACGGCCAGCAGCATGCGCTTGTGGCGCTTGAACTCCAGGTATTCGGGGAACAGCGCCACGTCGTAGTGCTCGGCCGGAACCGCGCGCTCGGACGCGTCGGATTGCGGGTGATCGATGAGGTGCTTCTGCACGGCGGCGGCGAGGTCGCCGAGGGTGCTCGCCTGGCCGTAGACCGTATCCGGCAGGTGGCGCCCGAAGCTCTTGTCGAGCGCCGCAACGAGCTCGACGCGCTGCAGCGAATCGAGGCCGAGTGCCGCGATCGGCGTTTCGGGGGTGACGTCGGCGAGCCCGGTGCCCGCCATCGCGAGCGCGTGCTGGCACACCGCGGCGAGCGCGGCGGATTCCGCCGGCGGTGCGGGCGGCAGCACGGGATGCCGAAGATGCGCCCTCCGACTGTGCGCCGTGCGAGGCGAGCAGCTTCAGCTCGCCGGCACGGAACGCGGCGCAGGTCGCCCGGCGCTGGACCTTCCCGCTGGAGGTCTTGGCGAGGGTGCCGCAGCGGATCAGGGCGACGGCATCGAGGGCGAGGCCGTGCTCGTCGAGCACCGCGGCGCGGACCGCGTCGATGACCGGGGCCAGATCGGCGCTCCCGTCACGGACGACCTCCTGTACCAGGACGAGACGCTGCACGCCGTCCTCCTCGAAGGCGAAGGCCGCGCCGAGGCCGGATGCGAGCAGCGGGTGGCTTTGGCGCGCGGTGGCTTCGATGTCCTGCGGGTGATGATTGAGGCCGCGCACGATGATGAGGTCGTCGATCCGGCCGGTGATGTAGAGCTGCCGGTCGTGCATGAAGCCCAGGTCGCCGGTGCGCAGGAAGAGGACCGGGGTCGGCATCGGAGAGGCGCGCATCGAACGTCGCTGCCGTCTGTGCCGGATTGCGCCAGTAGCCCTTGCCGACGGATTCGCCGGCGACCCACACCTCGCCGATGCCGTCGGACGCCGCCCGCTCGCCGGTCTCGGGCACGACGATCGCCACGCCGAGCGCCCCGACGGGCGCGCCGCAGCCGACGAGGCGCCGCGCACCGGGGGCATGGTCCGGCAGCGGCACGACGACGTTGTGCGCGAGGGCGTCGTCGGAGAATGCCCGCACCGTGGCGCCGCTTCCGGCCCTGGGTCCGGTGACCATCAGCGTCGCCTCGGCCAGGCCATAGCAGGGATAGAAGGACGCGGGCCGGAATCCGCAAGGAGCGAAGGCCTCGGCGAAGCGGGCGAGCGTGCCGGGTCGACGGTCTCGGCGCCGACGAACGCGACGGACCAGGACGAAAGGTCGAGGACGGCGCGCTGCTCCGGCGTGATCTTGCGCACGCAAAGGTCGTACGCGAAGTTGGGCCCGCCGGAAACGGTCGCGCCGAACCGGCTGATCGTATCGAGCCAGAGGAAGGGATTCTGGACGAACATCGCCGGCGCCAGGATGACGTTCGGAATGCCGCAATAGGCGGGCGCGAGGACGCCCCCGATGAGTCCCATGTCGTGGCAGGCCGGCAGCCAGAAGACGCCCCTCGTGTCGCGTCCGACCTCGAAGGCGCTGCCGATCGCGCGCGCGTTGGCGACGAGATTGGCGTGGCTGAGCATCACGCCCTTGGGCCGGCTGGTGGAGCCGGAGGTGTACTGGATCATCGCCAGGGAATCGGGATCGGGATCGTGCTCGATCCAGCGCCCGGCGTAGGCGTCGTCGAGCGCGTCGGTCGCGATCCAGCGGACCGACGTGCTCCCGCGACTCGTCGTCTGCGTGGCGGCGATCGTGGCAGCGGTGCTGAGCACCAAAGGCGCCCCGGCGTCGGCGGTGAGCGCGTGAAAGCGATCGAGCGTTCGCGTCCGCGGCGGGTAGGCGGGCACGGCGACGCAGCCCGCGTAGAGCGTACCGAAGAAGGCGGCGATGAACTCGACGCCGGGCGGGTAGGCAAGCACGACGTTGCGCCCCGCGAGCCGCATGTCCTGGAGGTGCTCGGCGATGACCCGGGCGCGCCGGTCCAGCTGCGCGTAGGTCATCGACGCCTGCCGCGCCTCGCCGTCGATCAGATGCACGAATGCGGTGTCGCCGGGCCGTTCCGCGGCGTGTTCCCGCAGGCATCGCACCATGTTCGTGCGGCCGGCACCCGTGCGGATCAGGGTGCCCGGCGAAACCCTGGCCGCGGTCGGGGCCCGAGCCCGAGCAGCGGAGCGTCTCCCCGATCCGGCCGCCGCTGACCGCCGAACGGTTGGCCGGACGAGGCGCCCCCGGCGCCGCCGACGGCATGGCGCTCGCGCATTCCTCGCGTGGCCGCCGGACAGCGACCGCATGTCCTCGGCGACGGATCTGCGGCCGGAGCCCGAGGGGCGCCGCGGACGCAGCTTCGTGCTGCCGGATGGAATTGCGTCGGACGGTCGTGCGCATGCGGGCTCCACGGGTGACTGGCAATGAAAGCTTAGGGGGCACCGCGCGCGCGGTCTGTGCGCTACCGAACATCGGCGCAATGTTCGACACCGTACATACGAAAGACGCGCCTGCGATGGGAGAATGTTTTGCGGACCATCGAAGTGCTTGATCGCGTTGCCGAGCGCCAGGTCGGTGGGATGACGGGGCACGGCCCGTCGGATTTTCCGGTGCCGTGACCTCGCATTCGACCGGCAACCGCAGCTCGTCCAAGGGGTGCACCCCGTGCGCGGCCGCGTCGCGGGCCGTTCGTCACGCCTAGGAGGAAGTCATCTTGTCAACGACACCGACGCATCCGACTACCGGACAGAACGCCGAAATGCGCGATCTGTCCCCGGGTTTCGACTGCCGCGTTCCGGCGGCCGCTCGCGATGCTTGCAGCCACGGTGCTGGCCGTTGCGGGCATCGCGTTCGCGACCGCGCCGGCGGCCAGGGACGCGAGCGACGCCGGGCATTGGGTCGGCACGTGGAGCGCGAGCCCGCAGGCCGCGTTCAATCCGGTCGAGCTCAAACACCAGAGCGTGCGCCAGATCGTGCACGTCAGCATCGGCGGCACTCGGGTGCGCGTGCGCCTGTCCAACGCCTACGGCGCCGATTCGCTGCAGATCGGCGAGGCGCGTGTGGGCGTGCGCAGTTCCGGGAGCGTCGATCGTCCCGGGCTCGGACCGGGCGCTGACCTTCGACGGGTGCGGAGTCCACGACGATCCCGGCCGGCGCGCTGGTCATCAGCGACCCGGTGAATCTCAGGGTGGCCGATGGCGCCGACCTCGCGGTCAGCCTCTACCTCCCCGGCAGCGCGCTCGCGGCGACCGAGCACGCGCTGGGATTGCACACGACGTACATCTCGCCCGAAGGGGATTACAGCGGCGCCGATACCCTGCCGGTGGCGACCACCACCGAGTCCTTCTACTTCCTGACGGGCGTCGAAGTGGACGCTGCGAGGGGTTCGCGGGCCATCGTCACGCTCGGCGACTCGATCACCGACGGGCTGCACTCGACGGCGGACGCCAACAGGCGCTGGCCGGATCGTCTGGCCGAGCGGCTGCGCTCGCGCAGAAGCGGTGGCAGGGTCGCGGTGCTCAATGCGGGCATCAGCGGCAACAGGGTTCTGCACGATACGGTCGGCACCAACGCATCGGCGCGCCTGGATCGCGACGTGCTGGTGCAGTCCGGCGCGCGCTACCTGATCGTCCTGGAAGGCATCAACGACATCGGGTTTCCCGGGGCCGCGACCGCCGAGGAGATCATCGCCGCCCATCTTCAGATCATCGATCGGGCGCATGCGATGGGCCTCAAGGTCTATGGAGGCACCCTCACGCCGTTCCAGGCGTTCCTGCCCGGGCTCTACTACACCTCCGACGGCGAGGCGATGCGCCAGGCCGTCAACCGATGGATCAGGACCAGCAAGGCCTACGACGCGGTGATCGATTTCGACAAGGCGTTGCGCGACCCGGGCAATCCGGCCACGATCCGCCCGGCCTATGACAGCGGCGACAATCTGCATCCGAACGATGCGGGCTACAAGGCGATGGCCGATGCCATCGACCTGTCCTTGTTCGCGGTCCGGGGTCACGGGGCGCCGTGCGGCCGGCGCGAAAAGCCGGACGCCGCAGACGGGCAAGGCGAAGGCGACGCTGTGCGCGCAGCGCGCCCTGAGCCGACGAAGGCATCGCGGCACACGCGGCGTCCGCTGCGGCTCCGCGTTCACGTCCCGCTGCCGTGGGAAGATCCCGGCGACCCGGGCTGTCGGTGCGCGGTTCATCCCGCCGCGAAGGCGCTCGGAAGAGGCCGTCAATACGGGAGCCTTGCCTTGAGCTTCAGGATCGGCGCCTCGACGAGATGCCACATCGCCGCCGCCAGCAGGACCGTCAGCCCGAACCGCGCCGCAAAGGGAGGAAGCTCGCGTATCAGCGAAGAGCGCGCCGAGAGCCAATCGAGCAGCGGCCACATGAACAGGTGGATGAGATACAGGCCGTAGCTGATCCTGCCGAGAAACCGGAACGGCGCGTAGTTGAAGAAGCCGAGCACCCAGCGGCTGTCCGTTTGCCACAATCCCAGCACCATCGCCAGGAACCCCAGCGCAAGCAGCGTCTGCATGTGCGGCGGGTGCATGACGTGGTCGATCGACGGCGACTCCGGCCGAAACAGCACGAACAGCGCCACCACCAGCGTCAGGCCGGCCGGAAACATCCATTGCCGGGCGGCGGCACGAATCCTTTCGCCGGTCGGCGACGTATCCGCGAACACCACGGCGCCGACCGCCCCCGCGACCAGGTATTCGCCGCACACCAGCGGAATCAGCCCGTACGCCGCCTTCGGCAGCAGCGCGGCGAACAGGAAGCGAAAGCCGATGCTCGTCGCCCACAGCGCGAGCAGCCAGAAAATCCTCGAACGCCCCGGCCGCAGGAAGGAGAACAGCAGCGGGAATACGAGATAGAACTGCTCCTCGACGCACAACGACCAGAAGTGGATGCCGTACATCCGCGTGGGCTCCCAGGCCACGTCCGCCAGCTCGGGCTGGATCCACGTGTAGAAGAAGATGCCCCAATTCATCACGTAGAGCGCATACGCAGGCAGGTAGGCGATGCCGACCGTGGCGGCCGCCACGCCCAGCACGAGATAGTAGGCGGGAAAGATCCGCAGCGCGCGGCGCGCGTAGAAGCTCTTGAGCACGTGCATGCGCGGCCGGTTCTCGAACGCGATCAGGATTCGCGTGATCAGGAATCCGCTGATCACGAAGAACAGCGAGACGCCATAGCTGCCCCACCAGAAGCGCACGATATCGCTGTGCACCAGGAACACCGGCAGGAAAGCGAAGAACCGGAGTCCGTCGAGCTGCTTGCGATATTCCAGCGTATGCACGTGGCGTGGGCTCGGGAGGAAATGGCGCAGGCACCGCGCGCCGCGGCCGTTGCCGCCCGCTTGATTCCGCCCTGCCAGTGTGTTCCGGGCAACGGCGGACATTCTGTTCGGTAACGCACATACCGTTTGCCGCGCCGCCGACGAAGCACGTGCGAGAGTGCGGTACCGCACGACGTCCGTCCGCACTTGACCTACCTTGATCGAGCGGATCGGCAGGAGCCGGTCGCTCCTCATGCAGCATTCGAACCCGACAGGGCGCCGCGCTGGCGGGTCACCCTTCACTTTCGAGCCCGGCTTCGGGCGTCCACCCATGCCCATCCCCAAGCCTTTCAGTGCCATTGTCCGGTCAAACGTGCAAGACGATCGCCAACGTCCGCGTCGTTCGCGATTGTCGCCATCCTGTCACTTGTCACGACCTCCATCGCGCTCGTAGTCGCGGCCGCCAATCCGGCGATGAACGGTCTGGCGATCGCGGCGGTCGCCGGCGTCGATCATCGTCGCGCTGGCCGCGGTGGTGGCCGTCCTGTCGAGGTTCTATCACAGCCCTCAGGATGATCCCGTCCAACGACGACTCGGTCTACTGGTGAGCGCTCGCTCGCCGGGGTCCGATGCGGGCCGGGCGTCGGGCGGCTCGATGCGTGCGATGCCGAACAGACGCAGCTGCGCTTCCCCGGCTCAACCTTCCGGGAACGCACCTTCCGGGCGTCGGTGCGCAATCGCAATATCCTTCTCCCGCCCGGCAACCACGAGGAATTCGCAGCGATGAACCGATTCGTCAGGCATGCCATTCTTGGCGTCGCAATGTTCGCCGCCAGCACGGCGATGGCCGGCGTCACGTTCTACGAGTCCGAGAATTTCGGCGGGCGCCGGATCGGAGGCAACGACTCGATGCCGAATTTCCGCGACCTCGACTTCAACGACGACGCGCGCTCGGCGATCATCGAGGGAGGCGCCCTGGGAGGTTTGCGTCGGCACCGACTTCGACAACAAGTGCACGGTCCTGGCGCCGGGCCGCTATCCGGATCTCGGCGAGTGGTCGCACCGGATCAGCTCGGCACGACCGGTATCGTCGCCGCAGGCGAACCTGCAATCGCCGGCCTACGTGTCGCCGCCGCCAGGCGGGGTGACGTTCTATGAGTCCGAGAACTTCGGCGGACGGCGTTTCGCGATTGCGCAGCCTCTCGGCAGGCTCGAAGGAGAGCGTGGCAGGGATAGGCCGCAATCGGCCATCGTCGAAGGCGGTGCCTGGGAAATCTGCGTCGATGCCGATTTCCACGGCGACTGCCGGGTCTTCGTGCCCGGGCGCTATCCGACGCTCGGTGGCCTCGGCGGCCGCGTGGGATCGGCCCGACCGGCCGACTCCCCGGGCCGCGAACCGCCGCGCGAACGCGTGCGCGGCGGCGATGGCGCGGGCGCGACGCTGTACTCGGGACGGAACCTGTCGGGCCGCGCGGTGGCTCTCGGCAGCCAGGGTTCGGGCAACCTCGATGGCAGCTTCAACGATCGCGGATCGTCGTTGCGCATCGATCGGGGGTACTGGATCTTCTGCAGCGATGCCAACTTCGGAGGCGAATGCCGAACCTTCGGCCCGGGCGAATACCGGAACCTTCCGCCGGAACTCGACAACCGGATTTCGTCGGGCCGCCGGATTTCGAACAACTATCCTTACACGGACCAGCCCAATTGGCGGTAGTCGAGCTGCCCGGGAAAGCTCGGCCAGGTCGGATGACCGCAATCGGGATTCCCTTGCGGCGGCGCTGAGGGTTCTTTGCCGGGCCCGGTCGGTCGGGACGCACGCGAGACGTGCTACGCTGATCCCGACCGCGTGTCGGGACGCGTAGGACCTACCATCCCTCCGCGGGGGGAGGCGGAGATGCCGTCACCGTGAGATCGCAAATTCTGAGGTATTGGGACAGCATTCGGTCCAGCTTCTGGTTCCTGCCCGTCCTCATGGCTGCGGGGCGGTGGCGTTGGCCTTCGTGACCGTCGCCTTGGATGAACCGGTGACGGACTGGTTGGAGCGTAGGGCTGGACGTTCACCGGTGGAGCGGAGGGCGCGAGCCGTGCTGGGGACCATCGCCGGGTCGATGATCACCATCGCCGGGGTGGTCTTCTCCATGACCCTGGTCGCCTTGTCGCTCGCCTCATCGCAGCTCGGGCCGCGCCTGCTCCGCAACTTCATGCGCGATACCACGACCCAGGTGGTACTCGGCACGTTCGTCGCCACCTTCCTGTACTGCTTGCTCGTTCTGCGCACCATCCGCCGTCCGGAGGAGTTCGTCTTCGTCCCCCACCTGTCGGTCACGCTCGGCGTGCTGTTCGCGGTGGTGAGCTTGGGGGTGTTGATCTACTTCATCCATCACGTATCCGTTTCCATCCAGGCCAACGAGATCGTGGCGCGGGTCGGCGCGGAGCTGATCGAGGGAGTCGACCGGCTGTTCCCGGAGCAGATCGGGCGGGGAGCGCCGCGGATTCCGAGCTGAGCCGCCCGACGCCGGATTCCTCGACGCGTTCGACCGGGAGGCTCGCCCGGTGGTCGCGGACGGGGATGGCTACCTGCAGTTCATCGACGCGGAGGCCCTGTTGGAGTTGGCCACGCGAAGAGGACGTCGTCTTGCGGCTGGAGCGACGGCCCGGCGACTACGTCGTCGCCGACCGGCCGCTGCGTACGGGTCTGGCCCGGAAACCGGGTGACGCGACCAGCTCACGGCCCGGGTGCGTTCCGCGTTCATCCTGGGCCGTCAGCGGACCCCCGGCCAAGACCTCGAGTTCGCGGTGAACCAACTCGTCGAGATCGCGGTGCGGGCGCTCTCCCCGGGGATCAACGACCCGTTCACGGCGATTGCGTGTGTGGACCGCTTGGGGTCCGTATTGTCTCGTGTGGCTCAACGCGAGATGCCATCACCGTATCGCCATGACGAGCAGGATCGGCTCCGGGTGATCGTGCCGGCCTTCACGTTTCCGGCGATCCTGAACGTGGCGTTCGACCAGATCCGGCAGTATGGCCGCTCGAGCGCCGCGGTGACCCTCCGCCTGCTGGAAACGATCGCCGTGGTCGCGGGATTCGCACAGCGGCCCGAGGACGTCGCCGCGCTCCAACGCCAGGCCGGGATGGTCGCCCGAGGGGCTCGCGGGGGGTTGGCGGGAAAGAGGACCGCCGGGTGGTGGAGGAGCGCTACCAGGCGCTCGCCAGCGTGGCGCTGCGCAAAGGCGCAGAATCCCGCGACGGAA
>CAVYID010000014.1:0-87937 GCA_963768535.1 uncultured beta proteobacterium
CCCATGCCCTCGCTTGAACCCATGCTCAAACAACTGCGCCTATCCGGCATCCTCGACTCCCTGGAGGCACGTAACCGCCAGGCCATCGAATCCAAGCTCGCCTACACCGATTTCCTCGCCCTGCTCATCCAGGACGAGGTCGCTCGCCGCCAGCAACGCCAGTTCGATCAGCGCAGCCGCAAGTCACAAGTCTCCTCCGACAAGACCCTGGAACACTTCGACTTCAGCGACAATCCCACCATCGATCGCGCCTATATCGCCGACCTCGCCACCTGCCGCTTCGTGGTCGAGAAGGCCCCGGTTCTAATCGTGGGTCCGGTCGGCACGGGCAAGAGTCACTTGGCCCAGGCACTGGTCCACTGTGCGCTGCGCCAGGGCTATGAGGTGCTCTTCACCACCCAGGCCAAGCTGCTGGCCCAGATGCACGCCGCGCGCGCCACCAACGCCTACGATCGCAAGCTCCAGCAGCTCGCCAAGATTCCGCTCATCGTCATCGATGATTTCGGTTTGCGGCCGCTACGCACGCCACAGGACGAAGATCTGCACGATCTCGTCGCCAGACGAACACGCGAGTACGATCGTCACCAGCAATTTGGATGTGGACGAGTGGCGCGCTGCGTTCCCCAACAAGTTGCTCGCCGCGGCCACCATTGATCGACTCCGCGATGGCGCTTACCGCGTGCTTCTCGACGGCGAGACCCGTCGTCGGCCCAGGCCGTTGCCCGCCGGCCCCGGCCGCGGCGAGTGCCCGGCCTGATAAGCGCACGACCACCAACGCCCGGTCGGCGGCATGAGCGCCGTGGCGATGAACTCGTTCACTCGTTATTCGCCGACGGCGATGATTGACGACCGAAACGACCCCGATGCACCAAGCCGGGGCGCTCAGAACGCCCTACAAGCGATTGGCGATTGCGGGGTGGGACTCTACCCCCACCCCAAAGTCTTGATTCCTGTCGCCGTCCGCGTGCCCGTCAGGCCGCCGCGATGAACAAGACGACCACACCAAGCAACACCGAGCTGACGACGTGCACCTTCAGCTCCGCGGCACCGAAAAACGACCGAAAACAATGCTTGTAACCAACCCCCAAAACCGCTAAAACGCTACCTGTTCGAGATCACGAAATCGACACCTCTGAACTGGCTCTATTACGCCGCGAATCGCTGGCTCTATTAGGGCGCGAATTGACACGGATGTCGTTTGGTCGGCTGCTGACAGGCCAGACGCGCAGGCCAATGCGATTGCTCAGCGGGTAAATCAGTGGGTTCAGGTTGAGGGTTTGAAGCCGAGAGACGTCGTAGTCCTGGTAGCGAAGCACCCCAAGACCTTTGCCTATGAATTATTGGAGGAACGTGCCGCGGTAGCCGGTGCCGCGTGGGCCATCGAGGCTCACGGCCGCGAGCGAAGCGTTCTCGTCGACACGGTTGCCCGGTTCAAAGGCCTGGAGGCCCAGGCAGTGGTGCTCTGGATTGGCGATGAAGTTGTGGACGAGGAACAGTGGGAGACCGTCTACGTTGGAACTACGCGGGCTAAGTCGATTCTTGCAATCGTCGGAACGCACAAAGCGCTGACGACGCTGCGAGAGAGGCAGCGATGACACCGCAACTCGACGCTGGTGCGGAGAGCACGGGATGCTCACGATGCGCCGACGGGTGCAATCAGGGAATGCGATATCGTTGGTCAGTGGGACTGTTCCCCGGGCGCAACGCAGGACCCTACACTCTAGCCCAACGGGGAGGCCCCCCGGCTCTGCTGGGAAGGCAGCGGCAGCTTTGACGAACAAGGCCAGGACGGCTAGCGATGGTTGCGATTGCATAACAACTTTGCAGACACAAGAATTTGAAAGTAATTGCTCGCGCTCTTGCTCGTGACCAATCCCTTCCTATAGGCTCCCGAGCACCTGTGACACTTGCCGCAAGAGGCTCTTCATGTTGCGGTCATTGGATCGTCCAGCGCGCTCGGCAAGCGGGCCAAGTCCCTGGCACGCTCCAAGTATCGGCTGCTCTCCTTCGTCGCCCCAAATTTCTTCGCGTACTGCATGGCCTGATCGGCGAATACTCTGGCGTGATAGACCTTTCGCTTATCCGAAGTGTAGCAATCCTCAAGTATTTGCATGCTTTCTTGAAGTGTGCTCGTAACCGTTGCGTCTTTTGGCAGATTGACATTCGCTCTAAACAAGATCACGGCGTACGTATTTCGGATCGTCGGATTTCGATCGCCGGTTGTCGCCCGACCTTCATCGATCCAGTTAAACGCGGTGGTCAGATCGCCGCGCTTCGAGCAGTAAAGCGCTCCTTGCTGACGAAGATATGGTGATGGGTCACGATCGTGGACAAACTCGTAGAATTTAATGCCTTCGCGAACATCTGGAAACGCCCGCGTGGCGAAATGCTGATCATAGGCTCGCCTTTTGAAAATATCGTACCGGGGAATCTTTGTTGGCGACACGCCCTCGTGAAACGCCCAAAGAATGCGCCCAAGATCGTCTTGCTTCAACCTATCCATAACGGCATCAGAAACGGGCCGCAATCGCGGGACAAAATAGTCTTGGAGACGGTCCGCCATCGCCCCCTCATAGTAAGAAACAGTCGAACCAAGTGATTCGACCATTGTGTGAACCTGTGTCACATTGATCGAGTGTTCGTGCAAAAAGGACGCCGCCATGTCCACTGACGCGGGAATTCGACATGAGTAGACATAGCAAATCATTACCAGAAAATCGTGAAGCGCTAGACTGTCCTCCTTCAAATGTGACAGCGTCTTGATATAGCGTTCCCTCAGGGAGTTGTCCAGGATAGTGCCGTCAATCACCTCAAATATTGTTGGTGCTTCTGAACTGTCGAGCAGCCCTGTTGCCTTCGAAAATTTACCTTTAATGATCTCCTTCGGAATACGGGTTTCGATTTCCTGAATATCTATATCGGTCAGATCGGAGATGTCCTGCAGGACGCATTTGCCCTTTTCGAATCTGTGAGACACCGTATCGTAGTGATAATCACGCTCCGCCCCTACTATCTGGATATTCGGGCTGCTGTAGGTAGCGTCGGGATACCGTCGGTCGCGTCCGCAACGTTATCCATGAAAATGAGAACGGGAACTCGTTGTTCATCAATAGCACGCACTAACAGTTCCGCTTTGCTTCTAGATATTTCATTTATGAATAGTTTTTGGCCTTTGAATTCAAAGCGACACGCTAGCTGCCGGATGAGCGTGGACTTGCCGGTCGCGGTTGCGCCAAGGAGTATCAGATTCTTGCCTCTGGCGATCGTGTTTTTCGCGGTCAGGCTGTGCGAGGTCTCATAGATTCGTCCAGAATAGATGTCGCTCCAGGACGGCTCTGCACCTGCATAGAAGTCAACAATGGACCGCGATGGCGTAGTGCCAATTGGCGGAATATTGAATTCTGGAAACAAGGTGACAGGCGTCGCGGGAGGTGGAATCGGCATCGGCGACGAGAGCCTCCCGAAATATTCGAGAAGTTCGACCGTTGTGCCGATAATGATCTGAAATCCTAATGACCGGAAATATTGTTCAGCATCTTCGTCTGGCGCCCTCAAAGTTATCCAGGCCTCCTTTCGTGGGCGATCATGGGTCGTCTTTCGGTGGAACGCCTCCGAGACTTCCGCGTCTTCCAATCTGTAACCCGAATACAGCGTTGGTGTATGTTGAATTCGCCCGACAAATCCAAACCATTTATCACTGTCACGAGTGAATGATGAAGCCAGCTCGATCGGGGTGAAGTCGAAATCTTCAGGAGGATGGTGCGACACAGCCGTGAAGCGGTATATATTGGATTGCGCTTTTTCGCTGATTGAAGGGCCCCTCAAAAGCAAGTCGTTGACATAGTGCCGAGTGCTACTCACGAAGATATTGTGAATTAGGTCGTCAATGTTTGTTGTGAAGATTGCCCTAATACTGATTTTCTCCAGCGCTGAGTAGCTCGGGTCAAATCGGATAATAGTGAAGCGACGTTTCAGAGGTCCGCAGGTCTTCCGCTCTTGTGCTTTGGATTGTTGAGCAGAGTTGAGCAAGGGTTAACCGAGAGGGCTGCTTAAGGCCAAACTGGTGAAGGAGCTCTGTCTTCAGACCGTCGCCGACGGGCAATTGACCCATAGCACTTTCTGAATTGACAGAGAAGCCGGCTCCAAGAAATAGATTTATTCCATCCTGGACGTAATGTCGGAAAAGAGCCTCGTTTTCGATCTGCATTTGAATTGCTCCCTTGAACACCGCGTTTGCGGTCACCCGGTTCTTACGCTCTAGAGTCCTATCGGGTACTCAATATTCGCGCGAGCGCTATCATGTCCCCTTAATTGCAACTCCGGCTCTGTTAACGAGAAATTCATTCTCTTGGACGTCATTGGAGTTACACAGGGATATACATATTCGTCGCTAAGAAGGATACGCCCGTTAGTCGATGTGAGGCAGAGTGTGGCTGCCAATCGGTATTCATTGCTGCCTTGCATTGGCGGCCGGACTTGCCTCGGAAATCATCGAATCCGATTGACGGTCAGGGAGTCGCATTGGGTCGAACTGGAGCCGTCATCGAATCGAACGAGGGCGATTTGGAAGAGTCGTTGAAGTATCGATCACTGTCGAGAGGGTGCGGCTGGTAGAGGGCTTTGCGAGGGTCACCGCGGCAGATTGCGGGTGCAGCAATCGTGCGTGTACTTGACCCTACTTTCGGCGCGCCAATCTTGTCAGCAGATCACTCCACCTCTGCATCAGCTCCCGACACCGTTCAAGCAGCATCGCTCGGTTGTAGGCGCGTCGACTTCCCCGCCCAGACGGTGCGCCACCGCAAGCTCGATGGCGTCGTGGGAACCCAGGTCGCTCTCACGCGCGATGGTGCTGAATGTTGATCGGAAGCTGTGCGGCACAATTGGGAACGGCAGTTCCATCCTCTCGATCGCACGATTGATCGCCTCTTGTGATAGGCTGGTCGCGTGCACTGAGGCCGGGCAAGAGATAGCGCGGATACCCTCGAAGCTGTAGTGCTTCCCGCACGAGCTTCGTGGCCTGTTTCGACAGCGGCACGATGTGCTCGCGTTTGCCCTTCATCCGTTCAGCAGGAATCCGGACCACCCCGCTTTCAGGTCGATGTCCAAGGCCTCCAACCGGCATAACTCCGCAACGCGCAACGCAAGGTGCGGCGCAGCCTGATTGCATACAGGACGGACGGAGTCAGCGTATCGACATCGGCGCGCAAGTATGCAGCCCGCTTGAGTCTCGGTCAGGTGAGGATGCGGCTTGGCGCGCGGCTTGGAATAGCCTTCCGTAGTGCAGTGGCGACGTTGTGGCGTGCCGCGCCCGCGCGATCGCGTGATCAAGGATCATCGTGACCAACCGCACGTCGTTGGCGTGACTGGCGCTGACGCGGCGTTCGCTCGCCTCCAGCAGTGCCAGCACCTCCACGGTCTCGATCTCGGCGACGGACCGATCGCCGATCATGGGCAGGATGTCGCGGTCGAGCCCCAGCGCCGGCAATTCTCCCTTCCACGAAGTCGACCGCTGCTCGGCGTACTGCGGAACCAGTCATCGGCAATGCCGCGGAACGTCGTACCTGCGGCGAGCGTCGCTTTGGTCCTGGCGACTTTGCGCTGTTGAACCGGGTCCTTACCGGCGCCACTTGCGCGTGGATTTTCCGTGCGACCGACTTGGCCGCTTCGAGATCGAACTCCTTCAAGCTGCCGATCATGATCTGCCGGCGCTTGCCGTGCAGCCGATAGGCCACCCGCCACGTACGGGAACCCGCAGGATCACGAACAGCCGGAGGTTCTCCGCGAGGGTGTACTCCCCTGGCGGGAGGGTGCTCGGATCGGGGGTCATGGGCGGTAACATCCGGTAACATGAGTCAACCTAGCGACGTTACCATGCAACGACTCGAGTTACCGGACAGGAACGTACGCCGCAAGACTCGTGTTACCAGCGCCCTATGAATGTCACCTAGAGTTCTGCGCTGGAAAGCCGCTCGACGTACCGCGCGACCAGATCCACCTCGAGGTTGACGCCGGCGCCCGGCGCCAGCGCCTTGAGCGTCGTCGCCTCCAGCGTGTGCGGGATGAGGTTCACGTGGAAGCGCGCGCCGGCCACGCCATTGACGGTGAGGCTCACGCCCTGCACGGCGATCGAGCCCTTGGCCGCGATGAAGCGCGCCAGCGCCGTTGGCGCCTCGATCTCGAGCCGCCAGCTGCCCCGATCCCACTCGGATTGAGGCCCGGTCGCGGGTACCGGCACCGGCGCGAACGCCACCACCGTGCCCACGCCGTCGACGTGGCCCGTCATCAGGTGCCCGCCGAGCCGGTCGGCGAGCCGCAGCGCCTGCTCGAGATTGACGTCGGCGCTGCCGTCGAGGCCGGCGGTGCAGCGCAGCGTCTCGGCGGACACGTCGAACGCCAGCCGCGCGCCGGCGCCGCCCGGCGCCTTCGCCACCACCGTCAGGCAGCAGCCGTTGACGGCGATGCTGTCGCCGATGCCGACCCCGGCGACGTCGAGCCCGGCCGGATCGACCTCGAGCCGCAGCCCGTCCCCGCGCGGCGTCGCCGCCACGATCCGCCCCACCGCCTGCACGATGCCGGTGAACATCAGCTCTCCTCGGAAGTGACGCGCGCCACGAGGCGCAGATCGGCGCCGATGCGGTCGATCGCGCGGATCGCCAGCGGCACGCGGTCGGCGAGACGGGCAAGGCCGTCGCGGAACACGGCGACGCCGCGCGCCGGGTCGCCGAGCAGGCACGGCGCGAGGTAGAGCAGCAGCTCGTCGACGAGGCCCGCCTCGAGCAGCGCCCCGTTCAGCTTGCCGCCCGCCTCGACGTGCAGCTCGTTGATGCCGCGCGCGCCGAGCGCGCGCATCATCGCGGCGAGATCGACGCGTCCCGCGGCATCCGGCAGCGCCAGCACCTCCACGCCGTCGCCCCAGGCCGGGTTGCGCGCGCCGTTGGTGACGACCAGCGCGTCGCCGCCCGCGAGCACCCTGGCGGTGGCCGGCGTCTCGCCGTGGCGGTCGACGATGACCGGCCGCGGCTGCCGGGGGGTGTCGATCGCGCGGACGGTGAGCCGCGGATCGTCCTGGCGCACGGTGCCGATGCCGGTGAGGATCGCGCAGGCGCGCGCGCGCCAGCGGTGGCCGTCGGCGCGCGCCTCCGCGCCGGTGATCCACTGGCTTTCGCCGCCGGCGAGCGCGGTGCGGCCGTCGAGGCTCGCCGCCGCCTTCATCCTCACCCAAGGCCGGCCGCGCGTCACCCGCGTCACGAAGCCGATGTTGAGCTCGCGCGCCTCGGCCTCCATCAGGCCGACGTCGACCGCGATGCCCGCCGCGCGCAGCCGCGTCCGCGCCGTGCGCGGCCGGCGGGTTGGGATCCGCCATCGCGGCGACCACGCGCGCGAGGCCGGCGGCGATCAGCGCCTCGGTGCACGGCGGCGTGCGCCCGGTGTGGTCGCAGGGCTCGAGCGACACGTACAGCGTGGCGCCGCGCGGGTCATGCCCGCGGGCGCGGGCGTCGGCCAGCGCGTTGACCTCGGCGTGCGGCTCGCCGGCGCGCCGGTGCCAGCCTTCGCCGATCGTCGCCCCGGCCTTGACGATCACGCAGCCCACGCGCGGATTGGGCGTGGTCGTGAACAGGCCGCGCTCGCCGAGCGCGAGCGCCCGCGCCATGTGCGCGCGGTCGGCGTCGGCGGCGTCGGTCATCGGCGGCGCTAGCGGCGCGGGCGCTTCCTCGGCGCCTCGACTTCCTTCAGTGCATCGCGGAAGTCGGAGACATCCTGGAACGAGCGATAGACCGACGCGAAACGGATGTAGGCGACCTTGTCGAGCTTGTAGAGCTCCTGCATCACCAGCTCCCCGATCTGCCGCGACGCGATCTCGCGCTCGCCGCGCGCCAGCACGTACCCGACGACGCGGTCGACGGCCTGGTCGACGAACTCGGTGGGCACCGGGCGCTTGTGCAGCGCCCGCTGGAATCCGTTGCGCAGCTTGGCGACGTCGAAATCGGAGCGCGTGCCGTCGGTCTTCACCACCTGCGGCAGCCGCAGCTCGACCGTCTCGTAGGTCGTGAACCGCTTCTGGCAGGCGAGGCAACGGCGCCGGCGGCGAATGGAATCGCCCGGCTCCGTCACCCGCGAATCGATCACCTGGGTGTCGGTGCTGCCGCAGAAGGGGCACTTCATCGCCGGAGGTCGGGTCGGGAATCAGTGATCGGAATGCCGCCGCTCGGGCATGGCCACGATACCGGGACGTTCCTTCCGACCCCCGGCCCCGGACCTGCGTCACCCGTAGACGGGAAACCTGCCTGTGAGCGCGGCGACCCGCGCCTTCGCCCGGTCGAGCACCGCCGCATCACCCGGGGCGCCGAGGATGTCGGCGACGAGATGGCCGAGCTCCTCGCACTCGATCTCGGTGAAGCCGCGGGTGGTGATCGCCGGGCTCCCGATCCTGATGCCCGAGGTGACGAACGGCTTCTCCGGATCGTTGGGGATGGCGTTCTTGTTGACGGTGATGTGCGCCTGCGACAGCACGGCTTCGGCGTCCTTGCCCGTGATCTTCTTGGCGCGCAGGTCGACGAGGAACATGTGGCAGTCGGTGCCGCCGGACACGATGCGCAGCCCGCGGTCGGAGAGCACCCGCGCCAGCACCTTCGCGTTCTCCAGCACCTGCGCCTGGTAGCGGCGGAAGTCCTTGTGCAGCGCCTCGCCGAACGCCGCCGCCTTGGCCGCGATCACGTGCATCAGCGGACCGCCCTGCAGCCCGGGAAACACCGCGGAGTTGATCGCCTTTTCGTGCTCGGCCGTGGTGAGGATGAAGCCGCCGCGGGGGCCTCGCAGCGTCTTGTGCGTGGTGCTGGTGACGAAGTCGGCGATGCCGACGGGGCTGGGGTAGATGCCGGCGGCGACGAGTCCCGCGTAGTGCGCCATGTCGACCATCAGCCGCGCGCCGGTCGCGTCGGCGATCCTGCGAAAGCGCTTCCAGTCGATCACCCGGGAGTAGGCCGACGCGCCGGCGATGATCAGCTTCGGCCGGTGCTCGTGGGCGAGGCGTTCGGCGGCGTCGTAGTCGATGAGCTCGGTGTCCGGGTGGAGGCCGTACGCGACGACGTTGAACCACTTCCCGCTCATGTTCACCGGCGAGCCGTGCGTGAGGTGGCCGCCGTGCGGCAGCGACATCCCCAGCACGGTGTCGCCGGGCTGGAGCGCGGCGAAGAACACCGCCTGGTTGGCCTGCGCCCCGGAGTGGGGCTGGACGTTGGCCGCCGGCGCGCCGAACAGCTTCCTGACCCGGTCGAGCGCCAGCTGCTCGGCGACGTCGACGAACTCGCAGCCGCCGTAGTAGCGCTTGCCGGGGTAGCCCTCGGCGTACTTGTTGGTGAGCTGCGACCCCTGGGCGGCCATCACCGCGGGGCTCGCGTAGTTCTCGGACGCGATCAGCTCGATGTGCTCTTCCTGGCGCCGGTTCTCGCCGGCAATGGCGGCCCATAGCTCGGGGTCCGACTGGGCGACAAGGTGGGCGCGATGGAACAAGGGTCGGCTCGGTTCGGGGATGAATGGGGCATTTTAGCATCGGCACCCCGCCCGGGCGCCCTATTCCGCGGCCGGTTGCCGCTATAATCGCCGCCAGCCCCGCCAGGTCGCGCCACGACGCGGCAACGGCCAACTCGACGGAGGAGCCCCGTGAAAGCCCTGCTTGCGTTGTCCCGGCTGATCGACCGCCTTGAGTGAGCGGGTCGGCCACACCATCTACTGGCTGGTACTGGTCGCGGTGCTGATCAGCGCCGCCAACGCCATCGTGCGCAAGGCGTTCAACTACAGCTCGAATTCGTTCCTCGAGATCCAGTGGTACCTGTTCTCGATGATCTTCCTGTTCTGCGCCGGGTACACGCTCAAGCACAACGAGCACGTCCGGATCGACATCATCACCGGCCGGCTGTCGGCGCGCACGCGGGCCGGAATCGACATCGTCGGCACGCTGTTGTTCCTGCTGCCGATGGCGTTCCTGATCATGTGGCTGTCGTGGCCGGTGTTCGTCGATGCCTACGAGCGCCACGAGGTGTCCGCCAACGCCGGCGGCCTCATCATCTGGCCGGCGCGGCTGATGGTGCCGGTCGGCTTCTTCCTGCTGATCCTGCAGGGAATCTCGGAACTGATCAAGCGGGTCGCCTTCCTGATGAACCTCATTCCCGACCCGAGCGAGAAGATCCACGTCAAGACCCCGGAGGAGGAATTGGCCGAGGAAATACTGCGCTCGCGTGGTGAGCGCGCCGTCGCCCAGGAAATGGAAGACATTGCCGAAGGCCGGAGCGAGAGATCATGACCGCCTTCCTGCTCGAGAATATCGCGCCGCTGATGTTCGCGGCGCTGGTGGTGGTTCTGCTGATCGGCTACCCGGTGTCGTTCGCGCTGGGCGCCGTGGGCATCGGCTTCGGCCTGCTCGGCATCGAGCTCGGCCTGCTGCAGCCGACGCTGCTGCAGGCGCTGCCCGAGCGCATCTTCGGCGTGATGGCCAACGACACCTTGCTCGCGGTGCCGTTCTTCACGTTCATGGGGCTCATCCTCGAGCGCAGCGGAATGGCGGAGGACCTGCTCGACACCATCGGTCAGCTGTTCGGCCCGGTGCGCGGCGGCCTCGCGTTCGCGGTGATCTTCGTCGGCGCGCTGCTCGCCGCGACCACCGGCGTGGTAGCCGCCTCGGTGATCTCGATGGGCCTCATCTCGCTGCCGATCATGCTGCGCTACGGCTACGACCGCCGGCTGGCGTCGGGCGTCATTGCGGCCTCGGGCACGCTGGCGCAGATCATCCCGCCGTCGCTGGTGCTGATCATCATGGCCGACCAGCTCGGCCGGTCGGTCGGCGACATGTACGCCGGCGCCTTTCTGCCGGGACTCGTGCTGTCGATGTTCTACGCGTCGTACGTGGTGGGCGTGAGCATCTTCATGCCCAAGTGGGCGCCGGCGCTGCCCCCGGAGGCGCGCACGCTGCGCGAGCCGGACGGCTCGTCGGGCAACCGTTCGCTGCTGGTGGTCACGGTGCTCGCCGTTGCCGCCTCGGTGGCGTTCTGGATGATCTACTACGACCAGTACCACCCCGAGGCCGCGACCGACGAGCGCATCGTCGTCTGCGCGCTGGTCGGGGTAGGCAGCGCATTCTTCGGCGCCATCATCAGCAAGGTGCTCAAGCTGGGCCTGCTGTCGCAGATCGCCGAGCGCGTCACCTTCGTGCTGATCCCGCCGCTGGCGCTGATCTTCCTGGTGCTGGGCACGATCTTCCTCGGTGTGGCCACACCGACCGAGGGCGGCGCGATGGGCGCGACCGGCGCGCTGGCCATGGCGCTCATGCGCCGGCGGCTGTCTTTCTCGCTGCTCCGGCAGGCGATGAATACCACCGCCAAGCTGGCGACGTTCGTCGTCTTCATCCTGATCGGCGCGCGGGTCTTCAGCCTGACGTTCTACGGCGTCAACGGCCACGTGTGGGTCGAGCACCTGCTGACCAGCCTGCCCGGCGGCCAGCTCGGCTTCCTGATCGTCGTCAACCTCCTGATCTTCGTGCTGGCGTTCTTCCTCGACTTCTTCGAGCTGGCGTTCATCATCATCCCGCTGGTCGGACCGGTCGCCGAGAAGCTGGGCGTCGACCTCGTCTGGTTCGGGGTGCTGCTGGCCGTCAACATGCAGACCTCGTTCATGCATCCGCCGTTCGGCTTCGCGCTGTTCTTCCTGCGCAGCGTCGCGCCGGCCAAGGAGTACCTCGACCGGCAGACCGGGCGCAAGATGGCGCCGGTGACCACGGGGCAGATCTACTGGGGCGCGGTTCCGTTCGTGCTGATCCAGGTCGTCATGGTCGGCCTGATCATCGGTCTGCCGAACCTGGTCTCGGGAGGGCTGGCCGCGAAGGCCAAGGTCGACACCAGGAACATCCATATCCTGGCGCCGAAAAGCGAGCCGTTGCCGGGTGGCGGCGGTCAGCAGGACAGCGCCGCACAGGCGCTGGAGAAGGCGATGGGCGGTGGGGGCGGGTCGCCCTCCGGAGGGCAGCAGGACAGCGCCGCACAGGCGCTGGAGAAGGCGATGGGCGGCGGGAGCGCACCACCCGGCGCAGGGCAGCAGGACAGCGCCGCACAGGCGCTGGAGAAGGCGATGGGCGGCGGGAGCGCGCCCGACGGGAAGGCCGCCCCGGAAGAGAAGAAGTAACGACTCGGGGGCGGGGCCCGGCGAGCGGCCAATAAAAAGGCGCGCCGGCGAAACCTCGCCCGGCGCGCCTCGCGCGCGGTCCCCGGCGGGGATCGCGCGATGCCGCGTGGCGCTACTTCTTGCGCTGCGACATCCGCTCGGCGGCGATCATGAAATTGTCGAACCGGTTTTCGGCGATGCTGAACCATTCGACGTCGTCGCTCTTGAACTTCTTCCAGGGCACGTAGATCTTGTTGAACTTCTCGTTCTTGGTCGCGATCTCGTCGTAGACCTCCTGGGTCGCCTTGTAGCAGGCCGCCATGATGTCGTTCGAGAACGGCTGGAGCTTGACGCCGTTGCCGACGAGGCGCTTGAGCGCCTGCGGATTGAGCGCGTCGTACTTCGCCAGCATGTCGATGTTGGCTTCGGCACAGGCCGCTTCGAGGATCGACTGATACTCCTTCGGCAGTTCGGCGAACGCCTTGGCGTTGACGAACAGGGAGAGCTCGGGACCGCCTTCCCACCAGCCCGGATAGTAGTAGTACTTGGCGACCTTGTAGAAGCCGAGCTTCTCGTCATCGTACGGACCGACCCATTCGGCGGCGTCGATCGTGCCCTTCTCCAGCGACGGGTAGATGTCGCCGCCGGGGATCATCTGCGGCACGACGCCCAGCTTGACCAGCGGCAGCCCGCCGGTGCCCCCGACCCGGAACTTGAGTCCCTTGAGGTCGGCGACCGTATTGATTTCCTTCCGGAACCAGCCGCCCATCTGCGCCCCGGTGTTGCCGGCGCCGAAGCTGATCATGTTGTAGTCTTTCAGGAAGTCGTTGTAGAGCTGCCGGCCACCGCCGTGCATCATCCACGCGTTCTGCTGGCGTGCGTTCATCCCGAACGGGATGGCGCAGCCGAAGGCGAACGTCGGATCCTTGCCGAAGAAGTAATACGGCGCCGTGTGGCAGCACTGAACGGTCCCGTTCTGCACGGCGTCGACCACGCCGAACGGCGGCACGATCTCGCCGCCGGCGAAGGCCTGGATCTGGAACTTGCCGTTAGTCGACGATGCGACGCGCTTCGAAATGACCTCGGCCGCACCGTAGATGGTGTCGAGGCTCTTGGGAAAGCTCGACGCCAGCCGCCACTTGACCTCGGGTGCCCCCTGGGCGATCGCCGGTGCGGCGATCGCCCCGGCGGCGACGCCAACCCCGGCCTTCTTCAGAAATGAACGACGCTCCATCAGTACCTCCTTGGCTTGTTGAAGTCGGCAACGCCGACCATCGGCACACAAAACCCAAAGTCCCGGCCGTCGGCAAACCGGCCCCTGCGAGCGGCAGGCGAACCCGTAACCTGTCAACGGGGGATTTTATCCGAAAAACCCCGCCCCGCCAGTGGGCGCGACGGGCGATGGAAGGATCGTCGGCGGCTGCCGCGGCTCAGGCGGCCAGGCTGCGCACCGCGCTGAAAAGCGCCCATGACCAGTCGGCCTGCTGCTCGAGGACCTGGGTGAAGCGGATCAGGTAGCGCGCCTTGCCGGTGTCGAACTCGATCATCTCCCCCGCCACGAGCCGGTCGCGCGGGCCGATCAGGCTGCGCCGCGCGGCCTGGCGCTTGTCCGCGGGCGCCGGCAGATAGAGCGCGAGGAACGGGCGCCCGGCGCGGACGCGACCGTCGGGCGTCGCGGCGGTCCAGCTCCGCAGCATGACCGGCACCTGCCGCCGGGCGATGATCTCGACGCCGAGCGAGACCTCGTCGGACTCGGTCCGCTGCATCCGCCGCAGGACGCCGAGCGACCAGTCGGCCCCGTGGCGCATGGCCAGCAGCTCGCCGAGCTTGGCCGGCGCCTCGGGCAGGCGGGCGGTAAGCCGGCATCCCGTCTCGCTCGCATCCGCCATCGTCCACGCCTCGCCGCCGGCACCGCCTGCAGGCGCAGCCGCGTCGCCGGCCGTCGCCTCGTCGCGCCGGATGCCTCCTGCACCGGCGCCGGCCGGCGCGGCCTCGTCGGCGTCGGCCACCGCCCGGCAGATCGCATCGCGTCCGAACACGACGCGCACCCCCGCGCCGATGGCATACCGCGCCGCGCGCGGCGCGATCGCCAGCGTCTCCGGACCGAACAGCGCGGCGAGCCGCATCAGCAGCAGCCGCTGTTCGCGCACCGGCGGCTCGCCCGGCTTCAACGGTTCGTCCTGCTCGGGCAGCCAGCGCATGCGCTCGACGATGCGCGTGTACACCGGCCCGACGTCGAGGAACAGCACCCGCCCGCCGGTGTGCGGTCGATCCTGGCGGCGCAAGCCCTGGGCGCCGGTCAGATCGACGAACAGGCTCGCGTCGTCGGCCGGAGGCGGCACCAGCGCCAGCGACGGCGACCAGTCCTCGAGCTGCCGCGAGATCCAATCGACCTGGTCGGCGGTGAAGTTGCCGGAGTCCAGCCGCATCAGCAGCAGCGTCTGCAGGTATTCCTGCTCGACGCAGATGCCCGGCCGGGAGAAGCTCGCGGCGCCGAGCACGAGTTGCTCGCGCTGCCAGCCGCGCATCCGCGCGAACTCGTAGAGCTCGTGCAGCTCGCGCCACTGCGGCGGCGTCCAGCGGCTGTAACGGAACAGCCGGAACTTGCCGTCCTGTCCCTTGTAATAGGTGAGCCGCACGAGCACCCAGGGCAGCAGGGCGCGCCATTGCCGGTCGTCCGCACGCGGGTAGCCGACGCGCAGCGCGGCCTGGTACGCCGCCGCGAACGCCTTGATCAGGTCGAACACCTGGTGCCACAGACGCAGCTCGACCTCGGTGCTCGTCTCGTAATGGGCGACGTAGTCCCGCGTGAGCTCGGCGATCACCGGCTCCAGCCGCGCGTCGACGGTGAGCAGCGCCTCGACCTGCCGCGGTCCGATCTGCCGCCCGGGCCCGCCGAACCGGCTGACGAGCTCGAGCGCGCGCCTCTGCACCGCCGGGGCGTCCCCGGTCGGCAGCGCCGCAATCCATTTCGCCGCCGCGGCCGGGCTGCGCAGCGGGTCGTTAAACGAACGGAGCGAATTCAGGATGCGCACGATCAGGTCGACGGGGGGCCGGGGCGCGGCGGGCGACGGATCAGGACACGCCTCGCGCGGGCCGCTCGATGGATGGGGACGCCGGCGGCTCAGGCGGTGCTTCCCGCGACCGTCATCCGGCCGACGAGGATCGACCCGACGTGCCGCGATCCGCGGCGGTCGACGTCGCTGCCGATGGCGACGATGTCGGCGTACATGGCGGCGAGATTGCCGGCGATGGTGATCTCCTCCACCGGGTAGGCGATCTCGCCGCCCTCGATCCAGAACCCCGCCGCGCCGCGGGAGAAGTCGCCGGTGACCGGATTCACGCCGTGCCCCAGTTGTTCGGTGACGAACAGTCCGCGGCCCATGCGCCGCATCAGCGCGGCCAGGTCATCGCCGCCGTGTGCGACGACCAGGTTGTGATTGCCGCCGGCGTTGCCGGTGGTGACGAGGCCCAGCTTGCGCGCCGAATAGCTGCCGAGAAAATAGCCCTCGACGACGCCGTTGCGGACGACGTCGCGGGGCGCGGTGGCGACACCCTCGTTGTCGAACGGCGCGCTGCCGCGCGCGCGCGGCAGGTGCGGCTCCTCGCGGATCGAGACCTGCGGCGCGAACACCTGCCGGCCCATCGAATCGAGCAGGAACGACGAGCGGCGGTAGAGCGAGCCGCCGGAGACCGCGCCGACGAAAGCGCCGATCAGGTCGGCAGCCTCGGGGGCCTCGAACAGCACCGGGCATTCGAGCGTCCCGAGCCGGCGCGCGCCGAGCCGGCGCGCGGTCCGCAGGCCGGCCATCCGGCCGACCTCGCCCGGCGTCTGCAGGTCCTCGCGAGCGCGCGCCGCCGTGTACCAGAAGTCGCGCTGCATCTTCCCCTCGTCCTCGCCGATCACGGCGCAGTCGATGTGGTGGCGCGAACTGCGATAGCCGCCGAGAAAGCCGAGGCTGTTGGCGTAGACGAACTCCGACTCGCCGCGCGACACCGTCGCGCCCTCGGTGTTGGTGAGGCGCGGGTCGACCGCGAGCGCCGCGGCTTCGGTCTCGCGGCCGAGCTCGATGGCGTCCTCGACGGCGAGGTTCCACGGGTGGTAGAGGTCGAGGTCGGGCACGTCGCGCGCCAGCCGTTGCGGATCGGCGAGCCCGGCGCAGGGATCCTCCGCCGTGTGGCGGGCGATCGCGAGCGCCTTGCCGACCGTCGCCCGGATCGCCTCGCCGGAGAAATCGGCGGTGCTCGCGTGCCCGCGCCGCTGCCCGACGTAGACGGTGACGCTGATCCCCTTGTCGCGGTTGTAGGCGATGGTCTCGACGACGTCCTTGCGCACGGTCACCGAGAGCCCGACCGCCTGCGACGCGTCGGTCTCGGCGGCGGTCGCGCCGCCGCGCAGCGCGACGTCGATCACTTCGCCGGCAACGCGCTCGAGCTCCGCCGTGGGCAGCGGAAACGGGCCGGCATCGGCCGCGGGGCGGCGCTTTGACGGTGGACGGGTCGTGGAAGTCGGCACGGGATCGGCGATCGGCGGCGGGGGGGTGACGGCGACGGGCCGTGCGCGGCGCTCGCGCGCGGACCCGGCGGTGGCTGCTGCGGTCGGCTATGATAGCAAAAGCAGTCCCTCGTCCCCCAAGGCGCAATCCCGATGGCTCTGCCCGACGACAAGCGGCACCGGCGCTCCCGCGCCCCCGGCGACGCGTCGCCGCTGCCGGACGACGAGCCCGCCGGCGCGCCGTCCAAGACCCAGCGCAAGGCGGCGATGCACGAATTGCAGGACCTGGGCGAGGCGCTGGTCGCGCTCGACGCACGGCGGCTGCGCGAGCTGGCGAGCGAAGCGGAATTGCCGGAGCGCCTCGTCGATGCGATCGTCGAGGCGCGCTCGATCACCGCGTGGGGCGCGCGCAAGCGTCAGTTGCAGTACGTCGGCAGGCTCATGCGCGACATCGACCCCGCGCCGGTGCGCCGGCGGCTCGATGCCTGGGCCCACGGCCACGACCAGGACACCGCACGCCAGCACGCGCTGGAGCAGCTGCGCGAGGAACTGCTGCGCGATCCGTCCGCGCTCGAGGCGCTGATCGCCGCCCGCCCGGGGCTCGACCGCAGGCGCCTGGCCACACTCATCGCGCAGGCGCGCTCGGAGCGCAATGCCGGCGCGCCGCCGCACGCGTACCGCGAACTCTTCCGCCAGCTGAAAACCCTCGACCCCCCGCCGCCATGACCGCCTCCGAATCCCTGCTGATCGGCCTCGTCTCGATCTCCGACCGCGCCAGCGCGGGCGTCTACGAAGACAAGGGCCTGCCGTCGCTCACCGAATGGTTCACCGCCGCGCTGACCTCGCCGTGGCGGATGCACACGCGCCTCATCCCCGACGAGCAGCCGGTGATCGAACGCACGCTGATCGAGCTCGTCGACGTGGCCGGCTGCCAGCTGGTGCTGACCACCGGGGGCACCGGTCCCGCTGCGCGCGACGTGACGCCCGAAGCGACGCTCGCGGTCGCGCACAAGGTGATGCCGGGCTTCGGCGAAGAGATGCGCCGGGTGAGTCTCAGGTACGTGCCGACGGCGATCCTGTCGCGGCAGGTCGGCGTGATCCGCGGCAGCGCGCTGATCCTCAACCTGCCGGGCCAGCCGAAGGCGATCAAGGAGACGCTCGACGGCATCTTCCCGGCCGTGCCCTATTGCCTCGACCTGATCGGCGCGCCGTACGTCGAGACCGACGCCGCCGTGTGCAAGGCGTTCCGCCCCAAATCCGCGCAACGCCCGCCCGACCGACGTAGCCCGGCGTTGAGCGAAGCGAAACCCGGGTGGACCGGGCCATGGCCACGGTGCCCCGGGTTTCGCTTCGCTCGACGCCGGGTTACACGACGCGCAGGCGGCGGAGCTTCGCGGCACCGAACAGCGCGATCAACTCGTTGCCGGCGATCGCGGCGAGCACGATCATGCCGCCGGCGAGCGTCGCCGCGCCGGGGGTCTCGCCGACGCCGAGCCACGCCCACAGCGGCCCCAGCACGGCCTCGAGCAGCGACAGCAGCGCGACCTCGGCGGCCGGCAACGCGCGGCTCGCGATCACCAGCAGCGTGCACGGGAGCGCGAGCTGGAACAGGCCGAGGCCGGCGAGCAGCGCGAGATCGCGCCCCGTCGCCGCGAACGGGAGCGCGAACGGGAGCGTGACCAGGGCCGAGAGCGCACCGCCAAGCAGCACCGACGGGATCAGGTCGGCGGTGCGGCCCCACTTCTTCAACGCGACGACGTTGACCGCCGCGGCCACCGGCACGGCGAATGCGATCAGCGTGCCGGTCAGTCCGGACCCCAGTCCCGCCGCGAACATGAAGACCATGCCGCCCGCCGCCGCCAGGATCGCGATCCAGGTGTACACCGGCAGCCGCGTCCCGAGCACCGCGGCGGCGAGCAGCCCGGCGAACACCGGATAGAGGCTGTTGACGACGAGCGCGTTGGCAACCGTGGTGCGCAGCAGGGCGAGCATGAAGCAGGTGAACATCACGCCGAACATCAGCCCGGACAGGACGCCGGGCCACCCCGCGGCGCGAACGGCGGCCCACGCCCGGCCGCGGTGCATCCAGGCGAGGATGCCGGCCATCGCCACCGCGGCGAAGAAGCTCCGCCAGAACGCCACCTCGAAGCCCTGAGCGCGCTCGAGCAGCCGGGTCACCACGCCCGCCGAGCTCCACAGCACGGTGGCCGCAACCATCAGCGCGACCGCCCGTGCGTGCGACATTTCAGACACCAATCTACCCCCGGGTAACGAAAAACGCCGGCGGAGCAGCGCCCCGCCGGCGTCACCTGGCCGTGACGGACGATTTTACCGTCAAATGCCGAGGATCTTCTCGGCCTTGGCAAGCGTGTCGAGCGATCCTGGTGCTTGCCGGCCTTGTGCAGCGCCTCGCCCTCGGCGCGGTACTTCTTGACCTCGTCGGTCTGCTCCGCCGTCAGCGGGGGATTCTTGGCCATCGCCTCGTCGATCTTCTTCATGTCCTGCGGGCAGTGGAATGCGCTTGCCGTGCCGGCGGCGAACAGCGTTGCCGCGAGCAACGCGACCTTGGTGATCTGCATGATTTCGGCTCCTCGCAAACAGTGGACCGGCGTGCCGCCGGCGGGCGCCCTTCTGGTGCGGAGCGCGAGCATACGCGCGACGCTGCGGGGGTCAACAGCGCGCGGACCGGGGTTATTCCAGACCTCGCCGCCGGCGCCCCGGGTCACGTCGTCCGGCCGCCGACGCGGGGTGCCAGGTCCTGCCCGTAGAACCGCGCGAACTGCGCGTAGACGTCCGGGTATTCGTCGCGCAGCAGCACCGGGTCGGCGAAGAAGACCTCCGACAGCACGGCGAAGAATTCGCCGGGCGACTCCGCGGCGTAGGGATCGATCTCGGTGTCTTCGCCGCGGTCCTGGCGCGCGCAGAAATCGTCGTACGCGGCGCCGAGCGTGCGCCGCCAATCGCCGGACGACATCCCCGGCGGCAGCGGCGGGCAGCCGTTGGCGTCGCCGCTCGCCATGTCGATCTTGTGGGCGAACTCGTGGATCACCAGATTCATCCCGGTCGCCTCCCAGTCGGCGCTGGCGGCGACGTCCGGCCAGGACAGCACCACGGGCCCCCGCGGCATCGCCTCGCCGGCCAGCGCATCGTCGACCCGGTGCACGACGCCCGCCTCGTCCTCCCATTCCCACCCGGGAACGAACTCGTCCGGATACACGATGACGTTCTCGAAGCCGTCGTAGAGCGACAGATCGAGCATCAGCACCGGCACGCAGGCCTGCGCGGCGATCACGACCCGCTGCAGCGGCGTGACCTCGTGCCCGCGCGCGCCGACGATGCCCTTGGCGTCCAGGAACAGCACGACCAGGTCGCGCAGGCGCGCGCGCTCGGCAGCGGAGTACGGATCGAGGAACGGCAGCGCGGCCAGCGCCTGCTGCCACAGCGCGTCGGGAAGCGCCGCGGTGCGCAGAACGCGCTGGCGGCGCCATCGGCGCAGTGCCTCGAACATGGCGCTGCCGGCCCGCCGCCGCCCGTGGCTGCCGCGCCGGCGTCAGGCCGCGGCGGGCGGCGCCGGGCCGTCGGCGCCGGATTCGGGCTCGAGCTCGATCACGGCGCCGCCGTCGCCGGTCAGCAGGCGGTCGGCCTCGGCTTCCGGCAGCGCCTCGATGTCGCGCAGCTTGCGCGCGATGGTCGTGCTCTTCCGGCCGGCGTCGTCGAGCGTCCGGCCGACCTGGTCGAGCCGCTCCTTGGTCTTGTGCGAGGATGTCGCCGAACTTGCCGAACTCGGTCTTGACCGCGCCCAGCACCCGCCAGACCTCGGTCGAGCGCTTCTCGATCGCCAGCGTGCGGAAGCCCATCTGCAGGCTGTTGAGCATCGCCGCGAGGTTCATCGGCCCGGCCAGCATCACCCGGAACTCGCGCTGCAGCGTGTCCGCGAGCCCCGGCCGCGACACCGCCTCGGCGTAGAGGCCCTCGGTCGGCACGAACAGGATCGCGAAGTCGGTGGTGTGCGGCGGCTCGACGTACTTGTCGCGGATCGAACGGGCCTCCGACTTGAAGAACCCCTCCAGCGCCTTGCGGCTCGCCTCGACCGCGCTGACGTCGGCCCGCTCGACCGCCTCCTGCAGCCGCTGGTAGTCCTCCAGCGGAAACTTGGCGTCGATCGGCAGCCAGCACGGCTCGCCGTCCTCGCCGCGGCCCGGGAACCTGACCGCGAACTCGACGCGCTCGCGGCTGCCCGGACGCGTCGCGACGTTCTGCGCGTACTGCGCCGGCGTGAGCATCTCCGCGAGCAGCGTGCCGAGCTGCACCTCGCCCCAGCCGCCGCGGCTCTTGACGTTGGTCAGCACCTTCTTGAGGTCGCCCACGCCCGCGGCGAGGTTCTGCATCTCGCCCAGCCCCTGGTGCACCTGGTCGAGGCGGTCGGACACCTGCTTGAACGTCTGCCCGAGGCGCTGCTCGAGCGTGGCCTGCAGCTTTTCGTCCACGGTCGCGCGCATCTGCTCGAGCTTGGCCGTATTGTCGGTGCGCAGCGCCTCGAGGTTCTGCGCGACGCTCGCGCGCACCGCTTCGAGCCGCTGCTCGTTGGACGCCGTCAGCGTGGCCAGCCGGTCGCCGAACTGCTTCAGCTCCCCGCTCTGCAGCGCGCTCATGCCGGTGAGCTGCTGACCCATCGCCTGCCCGAGCTGCGCCAGCGCGGCCGCGAGCTCGCTGCGGGCGGCCTGCGCCGCGGACGCCTGCTCCTGCCGCGCGATCGACAGGTCCTGCCGCAGGTCGCGCTCGAGGTCCGCGCTCTGGGCCGCCAGCACCTCGAGACGGGTGCGCAGGTCGGTGGCTTCGCGCGCCGCGGCTTCGCGCGCCGCCGTCAGCGCGGACAGCCGCGACAGTGCCAGCGCCGCCAGCACGACAGGACGACGAGCAGGACCAGGCCGACGGCGGCGACGGTGACGGGATTGATCGGGAAATCGGGCATGGCAGGCGCAGTCGATGCGGCGACGACAGTGTAGCCCGGGTGTAGCCCGGGTTGAGCGCAGCGAAACCCGGGGAGGCCTCGGGAAGAACGCCCCGCCGCGGGCCATCCCCGCGCCCACCCGGGTTTCGCCTTCGGCTCAACCCGGGCTACGTCCGGCGGGCTACGTCGCGGCGGTCGGCTGCTCGAGCCTCAGGCCGCCTCGCGGCTCGCCTTCTTGCGCTCGTGATCCTTGAGGAAGCGCTTGCGGATGCGGATCGACTGCGGCGTCATCTCGACCAGCTCGTCGTCGGCGATGAACTCGACCGCGTACTCGAGCGTGAGCTGGATCGGCGGCACCAGGCGCACCGCCTCGTCGGTGCCCGAGGCGCGGACGTTGGTGAGCTGCTTGCCCTTGATCGGGTTGACGACGAGGTCGTTGTCGCGGCTGTGGATGCCGATGATCATGCCCTCGTAGAGCTTGTCGCCGGGGGAGACGAACATCTTGCCGCGATCCTGCAGCTTCCACAGCGCGTAGGCCACCGCCTCGCCGTCCTCGGCCGAGATCAGCACGCCGTTGCGGCGGTCGGGGATCTCCCCCTTCAGCGGGCTGTAGTCGTCGAACACGTGGCTCATCAGCCCGGTGCCGCGCGTGAGGTTCATGAACTCGCCCTGGAAGCCGATGAGGCCGCGCGCCGGAATGCGGTACTCGAGCCGCACCCGGCCGCGGGCGTCGGACTCCATGTTGGTGAGCTCGCCGCGGCGGGGGCCCAGCGCTTCCATGACCGCGCCCTGGTGCGTGTCCTCGACGTCGACCGACAGCGCCTCGTAGGGCTCGCAGGTGACGCCGCCGACCTCGCGCAGCACGACCCGCGGGCGCGACACCGCGAGCTCGTAGCCTTCGCGGCGCATGTTCTCGATCAGGATGGTGAGGTGCAGCTCGCCGCGGCCGGACACGAGGAAGGCGTCGGTGTCGCCGGTCTCCTCGACCCGCAGCGCGACGTTGGTCAGGATCTCCTTCGCCAGGCGGTCGCGCAGGTTGCGGCTGGTGACGTACTTGCCCTCGCGGCCCGCGAGCGGCGAGGTGTTGACCTGGAAGTACATCGACAGCGTCGGCAGGTCGACCGAGATCGGCGGCAGCGCCTCCGGCGCTCGATGGCCGCCAGCGTGGCGCCGATCGCGAGCTCGTCGATGCCGGTGACCAGGACGATGTCGCCCGCTTCGGCGGCGGCCACCGGCGCCCGCTCGAGACCGGCGAACGCGAGCACCTGGCCGATCTTCGCCTTCAACGGCACCTGCCCCTCTTCCGGCGGCCGTTCAGGATCGCGACTTGCTGTCCCGGGGCGATGCGGCCGCGGCGGATGCGGCCGATGCCGATCCGGCCGAGGTAGTTGGAGTAGTCGAGCGCGCTGACCTGGAACTGCAGCGGCGCGTCGGGATCGCCGACCGGCGCCGGCACGTAGTCGAGGATGGTCTCGAACAGCGCGCGCAGGTCCGCGCCCTCCGGCTTGACGCCGGCTTGGCGAGCTTGACGTCGGTCGTCGCCCAGCCGTTGAGCGCGGACGCGTAGACGACCGGGAAGTCCAGTTGCGCCTCGTTGGCGCCGATGCGGTCGAACAGCTCGAAGGTCTGGTTGACCACCCAGTCCGGCCGCGCGCCGGGGCGGTCGACCTTGTTGATGACGACGATGGGCTTCAGGCCGAGCTGCAGCGCCTTCAGGGTCACGAAGCGGGTCTGCGGCATCGGCCCCTCGACCGCGTCGACCAGCAGCAGCACGCCGTCGACCATCCCCAGCACGCGCTCGACCTCGCCGCCGAAGTCGGCGTGGCCCGGCGTGTCGACGATGTTGATGTGGGTGTCGCGGTAGCGGATCGAGCAGTTCTTGGCGAGGATGGTGATGCCGCGCTCGCGCTCGAGGTCGTTGCTGTCCATCACCCGCTCGGTCAGGTGCTGGTGCTTGGCGAAGGTGCCGGCCTGCACCAGCAGCTTGTCGACGAGGGTGGTCTTGCCGTGGTCGACGTGGGCGATGATGGCGATGTTGCGCAGGGGGCGGACGGAGGTGGTCATGATGAGCGGGCGGCAGGTCGAGCCCACGGCCGAAGCTGGCTGTGGATAACCATAAATTATAGCCCGGAAACGGCCGGTGGCACCACGAATATTTTGAAAAATCCGAAACTTAGGCTATGATTGGAGATCGGGCGGCCATTCCGGTCACCGCCCACCCAAACGCCGGGAAATCCTGGGGTTCGCTGCAGTCCGTTCCCTGCCCCGCGTCGTCAACCCGAAATCCGCTGCCTGGACCGGAAATCCCGAAGGGGATGGCCGCGCCAGGAGTCCCTATGTCAGTCACGAGCTTTGCCGAGCTCGGCCTGCTGCCCGAGCTGTTGCGGGCGGTGGACGATGCCGGCTACACCACGCCCACGCCGATCCAGGTGCAGGCGATCCCCGTCGTTCTCGCCGGCCGCGACGTCATGGGCGGCGCGCAGACCGGCACCGGCAAGACCGCCGGCTTCGCGCTGCCGATCCTGCAGAAACTCGCGCCGCTGGCCAACACCAGCCCGTCGCCCGCGCGCCACCCGGTGCGCGCGCTGATCCTGACCCCGACCCGCGAGCTCGCGGTGCAGGTCGAGGAGTCGTTCCAGACCTACGGCAAGTACACCAAGCTGCGCTCCACCGTCGTCTTCGGCGGGGTGGACATCAAGGCGCAGCTCGCGATCGTCCGCGGCGGCGTCGAAATCCTGGTCGCCACGCCCGGCCGGCTGCTGGACCACATCGAGCACAAGAGCGTCTACCTGGGCCAGGTCGAGATCTTCGTCCTCGACGAGGCCGACCGCATGCTCGACATGGGGTTCATCCCCGACATCAAGCGGATCATGGCGCTGCTGCCGGTGACGGCCAAGCGGCAGAATCTGCTGTTCTCCGCGACCTTCTCCAACGAGATCAAGAAGCTCGCCGACCAGCTTCTCAACGCGCCGCAGCTGATCGAGGTCGCGCGGCGCAACACCGCCGCCGAGACGGTCACGCAGAGCGTGTACAAGGTGCCGGCGGAGGGGAAGCGTCCGCTGCTCGAGCATCTGGTCCGCTCCGGCCAGTTGAAGCAGGTGCTGTGCTTCATGCGCACCAAGCACGGGGCGTCGCGGCTCGCCCGGCAGCTCGAGAAGGACGGCTTCACCGCCGAGTCGATCCACGGCGACAAGACGCAGCAGGCGCGGATGGAAGCGCTCGACGCGTTCAAGGAAGGCAAGCTGCAGGTGCTGGTCGCCACCGACGTGGCCGCGCGCGGCCTCGACATCGACATGCTGCCGCACGTGCTGAACTACGAGCTGCCGCACGTTCCGGAAGACTACATCCACCGCATCGGCCGCACCGGCCGTGCCGGGGCCGAGGGCGAGGCGATCGCGTTCGTCGCGCCGGAGGAGGAGAAGTACCTCACCGAGATCGAGCGGCTGCTGAAGAAGACGGTGCCGGTCGTCACCGCCGAGGGCTTCGACGTGACCACCGGGCGCATGGCGCGGCACGAACGCGGCGAGCGGCCGGCGCGGCGCGAAGGCGGCGAGCGCAGCGAGCGAGCGCCGCACGCGGCGCCGGCGGCGCGGGCCCCGCATGCGCCCGCGCGCGAACGCGCCGAGCGGGCCCCGCCGCGCGAGCGTCGCAGCGACGCCGGCGCGGAGCCGGGTGCGGTGCGCGAGCGCCCGTACGGCGACGTGCGGCGCGAGGAGCGCGAGGCCGCGTACGCGCGCAATCCCGACCAGCCGCTGCCGGCGGCGGCGCCGGCGAATGCGGGCAGCCATCCCGCACGCCCATCCGCACCACAAGGCGCGACCCGTTCCGGCGCTGCTGATGAAGCGCCCTGCGCGCGAGCCCGAGAACGCGTAACCGCATCCGTAGCCCGGGTTGAGCGCCAGCGAAACCCGGGTGGTGGCGCGACAGGGCGCCGCCTCTCCCTCCCCTGCCCTCGCAGTCTCCGGACTGTCGGTCGAATTCGCGTCGACCGAGCGCACCGTTCACGCGGTCCGCGACGTCTCCTTCGACGTCGGGCACGGCGAGACCGTCGCCATCGTCGGCGAATCGGGATCCGGCAAGTCGGTCACGGCGCTGGCGCTGATGCGCCTGGTCGAGCACGGCGGCGGCAGGATCGTCGGCGGCCGGCTGGATTTCGCGCGTCCCGACGGCAGCCGGATCGATCTCGCCGCCGCCGACGCGGCGACGATGCGCACGATCCGCGGCGCCGAGATCGCGATGATCTTCCAGGAGCCGATGACCTCGCTCAATCCGGTGTTCACCGTGGGCGAGCAGATCGCCGAGTCGATCCGGCTGCACCAGCGCAAGGACCGCGCCGCCGCCGCCGCCGAGGCGCTGCGGATGCTCGAGCAGGTGCGCATCCCCGAGGCGGCACAGGTGCGCGCGCGCTACCCGCACCAGCTCTCCGGCGGCATGCGCCAGCGGGTGATGATCGCGATGGCGCTGTCGTGCCGCCCGACGCTGCTGATCGCCGACGAGCCGACGACCGCGCTCGACGTCACCATCCAGGCGCAGATCCTCGCGCTGATCCGGCTGCTGCAGGAGGAGATGCGGATGGCCGTGATCTTCATCACCCACGACATGGGCGTGGTCGCCGAGGTGGCCGACCGGGTCGTGGTGATGTGGCGCGGCGAGGAGGTCGAGGCCGGGCCGGCGCAGCAGATCTTCGCCGCGCCCGCGCACCCGTACACGCAGGCGCTCCTGTCCGCGGTCCCGCGGCTGCACTCGATGCGGGGCACCGACGCGCCGCGCCGGTTCGCGCTGCTGCGGGTGGACGGTGGCGCCCCCGACGCGGACGCCGCGGCCGCGCCGCCGGCGGCCGGTCCGCCGCTGCTGTCGCGTGCGCCGGCTGACCACGCGCTTCGACGTCAAGGCCGGCTTTCTCGGCCGCGTCGCGCGCCGCGTCCACGCGGTCGAGCAGGTGAGCTTCGACCTCGCCGCCGGCGAGACGCTGGCGCTGGTCGGCGAATCGGGCTGCGGCAAGTCGACGACCGGGCGCTCGCTGCTGCGCCTGGTCGACCATCGCGGGCGGCAGCATCGAGTACGGCGGCCGCGACATCGCCGGGCTTTCCGGGCGCGACGTGCGCGCCGTGCGACGCGACATCCAGATGATCTTCCAGGACCCCTATGCGTCGCTCGATCCGCGGCTCACCGTCGGCTTCTCGATCGCCGAACCGCTGTACGTGCACGGCGTCGCCGCCGGCCGCGAGGCGGAGGAGCGCGTGGGCACGCTGCTGCGCCGCGTGGGGCTCTCCCCCGACCACGCGCAGCGCTATCCGCACGAATTCTCCGGCGGCCAGCGGCAGCGGATCGCGGTTGCGCGCGCGCTGGCGCTCAATCCCCGGATCATCGTCGCCGACGAGGCGGTGTCCGCGCTCGACGTCTCCATCCAGGCGCAGATCGTCAACCTGCTCATCGACCTGCAGGCCGAGTTCGGCGTGGCCTACCTGTTCATCTCGCACGACATGGCGGTGGTCGAGCGGGTGAGCCACCGGGTGGCGGTGATGTTCCTCGGCCAGATCGTCGAGATCGGCCCGCGCCGCGCGATCTTCGAGAACCCGCAGCACCCGTACACGCGCGCGCTGATGGCGGCGGTCCCCGTCGCCGACCCGGCACGGCGGCGCCGGGAAAGGGAGTTATCATCCGCCGAGATTCCGAGCCCCGGTCCGGGCGGTGGGGGACGAGCCGGTGGTGCGGCCGCTGCAGGAGGTCGGGCCGGGGCATTTCGTCGCGCGGCACACGGTCGGTGGCGCCTATTGACCCGCCGTCGTCCCTTTGACGTGCCCCCCGGGTTTCGCTGGCGCTCAACCCGGGCTGCATCTATCCACGGGTTTCGTCTCAATCCCCTGATTTCGTGTCAATTCGGCCATTCCTGAAGGAGTCATCACGATGAAACCGTTGCTCCGCCATCTCGCCGCCGGCGCGTTTGTTGCCACGGCGCTCGCCGCCGGCCCCGCGCTCGCGGCCAAGGACGTCACCTTCGCCGTCGCCTCGACGTTCACGACGACCGATCCCTACGACGCCAACGACACGCTGTCGCAGGCGATGGCCAAGTCGTTCTACGAGGGCCTGTACGGCTTCGACAAGGACATGAACCTGATTCCGGTGCTGGCCGAGAGTTTCGACGTCAGCAAGGACGGCCTCGTGTACACCATCAAGCTGCGCAAGGGGGTGAAGTTCCACGACGGCACCGAGTTCAAGGCCGACGCGGTGAAGGCGAACTTCGACCGCGTGACCGACCCGGCGAACAGGCTCAAGCGCTACGGCCTGTACAGCAACATCGCGAAGACCGACGTCGTCGACGACTACACGGCGCGGATCACACTCAAGACGCCGTTCTCCGCGTTCATCAACCAGCTCGCGCATCCGAGCGGCGTGATGATCAGCCCGACCGCGCTCAAGCAGTGGGGCAGCAAGGACATCGCCTTCCATCCGGTGGGCACCGGGCCGTTCAGGCTGGTCGAGTGGAAAGCGACCGACCACGTCAAGGTGGCGAAGTTCGACGGCTACTGGCAGAAGGGCTACCCGAAGGTCGACACGCTGACCTGGAAGCCGGTGGTCGACAACAACACGCGTGCCGCGGTCATGCAGACCGGCGAGGCGCAGTTCACCTATCCCGTGCCGCCGGAGATGGCGGCGGTGCTCAAGGCGAAGCCCGAGCTCGACGTCATCGCGGCGCCGTCGATCATCGAGCGCTACCTGTCGATGAACACGCAGCAGAAGCCGTTCGACGATCCGAAGGTGCGCCAGGCGGTCAACTACGCGATCAACAAGGAGGCGGTCGCGAAGGTCGCGTTCGGCGGCTACGCCACACCCGCCGACGCCATCGTGCCGGAGCGCGTCGCGTACTCGGCGAAGATCGGCGTGTGGCCGCACGACGTCGCGAAGGCGAAGCAGCTGCTGGCCGAGGCGGGCTACCCCAACGGCTTCGAGACCGAGCTGTGGTCGGCGTACAACCACACCATCGCGCAGAAGGTGACCCAGGTGCTGCAGCAGCAGCTCCAGCAGGTCGGCATCAGGACGAAGATCACGCTGCTCGAATCCGGGCAGCGCGTCGAGAAGGTCGAGAGCTGGCAGGATCCGAAAACCGCGCCGGTGCGCATGTACTACGTCGGCTGGTCGTCGTCGACGGGCGAAGCCGACTGGGCGCTGCGTCCGCTGCTCGCCAGCGAGTCGTGGCCGCCGAAGCTGTTCAACACGGCCTACTACAAGAACGAGCGCGTCGACGCCGACATCAGGAACGCGCTGCTCACCACCGACAAGGCCGAGAAGGCGAAGCTGTACCGGGACGCGCAGGAAACGATCTACAAGGACGCGCCGTGGGCGCCGCTGGTCGTCGAGCAGCTGCTGTCGGCCAAGAACAAGAAGCTCACGGGCGTCTACACGATGCCGGACGGCTCGTTCAACTTCACCGACATCGACTTGAGGTAGGCGGTGCCCCTCACCCCGGCCCTCTCCCCGCGCGCGGGAAGAGGGGGCATCGCGCAGGCGTTTACACCGGCGAGGGGACGCCCCCTCACCCCAACCCTCTCCCCGCGGGGCGGGGAGAGGGGGCAATCCGCGCACGACCCGGCGTCCCCGACAGGCGACCCCCTCTCCCCGCGGGGCGGCGGGGGGGGCATCCGCGCAGACCCGGCGTCCCCGACAGGCGACCCCCTCTCCCCGCGGGGCGGCGGAGGGGGCAATCCGCGCAGACCCGGCGTCCCGACAGGCGACCCCCTCTCCCCGCGGGGCGGGCGGAGGGGGCAATCCGCGCAGGATCCGGCGTCCCCGACAGGCGACCCCCTCTCCCCGCCCCGCGGGGAGAGGGTTGGGAGGGGCCACGCGTGCCAGTACATCGCCAAGCGCCTGCTCGGCCTCGTGCCGACGCTGCTCATCGTCGGCATCCTGGTCTTCCTGCTGGTGCACCTGCTTCCCGGCGATCCTGCCCGGCTCGCCGCAGGCCCCGACGCGACGCCGGAGACGGTGGCGCTGGTGCGCCAGGACCTCGGCCTCGACCGCCCGCTGCCGCAGCAGTTCGTCCGCTTCGTCCGCGGCGCGCTGACAGGCGACTTCGGCCGCTCGATGCGCACCAAGCGCCCCGTCGCCACGGAGATCGCCGACCGTTTCGCGCCGACGTTCTGGCTCACCGTATGGGCGATGGCGTGGTCGGTCGTGCTCGGCATGGGCCTCGGGATCGTCTCCGCGGTGTGGCGCAACCGCTGGCCCGACCGGCTGGGCATGACGCTGGCGGTGTCCGGCATCTCTTTCCCCGCGTTCGCGCTGGGGATGGTGCTGATGCAGGTGTTCGCCGTGCAGCTCAACTGGCTGCCGACGGTCGGTGCCGACAGCTGGAAGCACTACATCCTGCCGTCGCTGACGCTGGGCGCGGCGGTGGCGGCGATCATGGCGCGCTTCACCCGCTCGTCCTTCGTCGACATCCTGCAGGAGGACTTCATCCGCACCGCGCGCGCCAAGGGCCTGTCGGAGGCGGTCGTCGTCGCCAAGCACGGCCTGCGCAACGCCCTGATCCCGGTGGTGACGATGATGGGACTGCAGTTCGGCTTCCTGCTCGGCGGCTCGATCGTGGTCGAGGTCGTGTTCAACTGGCCGGGGATGGGCCGGCTGCTGGTCGACGCCGTCGACATGCGCGACTACCCGGTGATCCAGGCGCTGGTGCTGCTGTTCTCGCTGGAGTTCATCCTGATCAACCTGATCGTCGACGTGCTCTACGGGCTGATCAATCCGACCATCCGCTACCGCTGACGCCGATGACCGACGCCATGCCTCCCGCAGACGAAGCCGCGGCACCGCGACCGGCACCGGGCGCGTGCGCACGCCGTGGTCGGAGTTCTGGCGCAAGTTCCGGCGGCAGCGCGTCGCGCTGGCCGCCGGCGGCTTCGTGCTGGTGCTGGTGGTGCTCGCGGTGCTGGCACCGCACATCGTGCCCTACGACGCCGAGAACTACTTCGACTACGACACGCTCAACTCGCCGCCGTCGGCGAAGCATTGGTTCGGCGTCGACCCGCTGGGGCGCGACATCTTCAGCCGGCTGCTGATGGGCGCGCGGATCTCGCTCACCGCAGGCTTCGTGTCGGTGGCGGTGGGTGCGGTCATCGGCACGCTGCTGGGGCTCGTCGCCGGCTACTACGAGGGCTGGTGGGACCGCGCGATCATGCGCTTGTGCGACGTGCTGTTCGCGTTCCCCGGCATCCTGCTCGCCATCGCCATCGTCGCCATCCTCGGCAGTGGCATGGCCAACGTCATCATCGCCGTGTCGATCTTCAGCATCCCGACCTTCGCCCGGCTGGTGCGCGGCAACACGCTGGCGCTGAAGCACCTCACCTACGTCGAGTCGGCGCGCAGCATCGGCGCCTCCGACGCGACCATCGTGCTGCGCCACATCTTTCCCGGCACCATCTCGGCGGTGGTCGTCTACTTCTCGATGCGCATCGGCACCTCGATCATCACCGCGGCGAGCCTGTCGTTCCTCGGCATGGGCGCGCAGCCGCCCACACCCGAGTGGGGCGCGATGTTGAACGAGGCGCGCTCGGAGATGATGACGGCGCCGCACGTCGCGCTGTTCCCGGCGGTCGCGATCTTCCTGACCGTGCTCGCGTTCAACCTGCTGGGCGACGGGTTGCGCGACGCGCTCGACCCGAAGATCGAGCAGCGATGAGGACCCGCATGCCATTCGATGTATTCGTAGCCCGGGTTGAGCGCGGCGAAACCCGGGTGGATGCCGCAATGGCCACGCCTGCCCCGGGTTTCGCTCTCGCTCAACCCGGGCTACGGAACTGCGCGCCGACCGGGTGGCGATCGGGACCATCGCGGCGCGGCAAATGGTGCCGGTGACGCCCGACCCGAAAATGACGACACCCCCGCCGCACGCCCGTCGGAGGGCCGCGCTGCCATGACTGCGCTGTTCGTTGCCCATTGCCGTGCCGGCTTCGAGCCCGAAGCCGCCGCCGACCTGCAGCGCCTTGCCGCCGCCGCGGGGACCACCCTCGACGTCGATGCGCCGCCCGGCCGCGGCTACGTCGTCGGCCGTCCCGGGCGCTTCGAGCGCACGCGCTGGGCGCAGGCGCTCGCCGGTGCGGCGCCAATCTTCGTGCGCTCGCTGTTCGTCGGCAGCGGGCCGCATCCGCTGTTCGATCCGGCGACGACCCGGGGACGCCCCGATCGCGTCGCGCCGCTGGTGGCGCTGGTCGACGCGCTGCGCGCCGAGTTCCCGTTGCGCTCCGCCGCGCCGACGGCGGCGTTCTCGGAACTGCGCCTCGAAACGCCGGACACCAACGACGGCAAGGAGCTGTCGGGACTGTGCCGCGCGCTGGCCGGGCCGCTGGCGCAGGCGCTCACGGAACGCGGCGCGCTGGCCGCGGCGGGCGACACGCCGGAGCGCATGCCGCGCCCGCGCCTGCACGTGCTGTTCGCCGACGGCGCGCACGCCTTCGTCGGCGCCAGCGCGCCCCCGTGGGGCAGCCCGTGGCCGATGGGCATACCCCGGATGCGCATGCCGCGCGAAGCCCCGTCGCGCTCGACGCAGAAGCTCGCCGAGGCGTTCGTCACGTTCCTCGGCGAGCGCGCGCCGGAGATGCTGCGCTCGGGGATGAAGGCGGTGGACCTGGGCGCCGCGCCCGGCGGCTGGACGTGGCAGCTCGCGCATCGCGGCCTCGCCGTCACCGCGGTCGACAACGGACCGCTCAAGGGCGAAGTGGCGCAGGACTCGCTGGTCACGCACCTGCGCGTCGACGGCCTGTCGTACCGGCCGCGGCGGCCGGTCGACTGGATGGTCTGCGACATCGCCGAGCAGCCGGCGCGCATCGCGGCACTGGTCGCGCGCTGGATCGCCCACGGCGACGCGCGGCGGACGATCTTCAACCTCAAGCTGCCGATGAAGAAGCGCTACGACGAGGTCCGGCGCTGCGCGGCGATCATCGACGAGACCATCGCGAAGTCGGGCGTGCGGCATACGCTGGCGCTGCGCCAGCTCTATCACGACCGCGAGGAAGTGACGGGCTACTGCACGCGGGACTGATCGGCCGCGCTCCGCCCAGGTCCTGCGTCGTGCCCGCCGCCGGCGCTGGTATGCTGTGCGGCGATGCAGGTTCACGTCCCCGACCCGGCGTACACACGCTCCGCGGTGGCCCGGGCGAATTTCCGCCTCGCGGTCAAGATAGCGGCCGCCTTCGTCGGCCTGCTCTGGCTGATCGCGCTGCTGGGCTGGGGCCTCGACCTGCAGCGCTTCGGCGTCCGGCCGCGCGAGTGGCTCGGGCTGCCCGGCATCCTGGCCGCGCCGCTGCTGCACGCCGGCTTCGTGCACCTGCTCGCCAACTCGCTGCCGCTGCTGGTGCTGGGCACCGCGATGCTGCACCTGTATCCGCGCGCGTCGCTCAAGGTGCTACCGGCGATCTACCTCGGGCCGGGGATCGCCGTGTGGCTGTTCGCGCCGGCGGGCGGCGTCCACATCGGCGCCAGCGGCCTGGTGTACGGTCTGGTCACCTACATCTTCGTCGCGGGGCTGATCCGCCGCGACCGACGCGCCATCGCGGCGTCGCTGCTGGTCTCGTTCATGTACGGCACGCTGGCCTGGGGCGTGCTTCCGATCCGGGTCGGCGTCTCCTGGGAGACGCACCTCGCCGCCGCACTGATCGGCGTGGTGATGGCGGTCCTGCTCCGCCATCTCGACATCCCCCCGCGCGTCAGCTACGCGTGGGAGCACGAGCCCGACGAGGAGGACTTCAAGGACCCGGCGTTCGACGACGAATGGCGAACGGGCGACGAGCGCCCCGCCGACGACCGCACGCCGCCGCCGACATTGCACTGAAAATGGGGTCAGGTCCAATTTGCCGGATGATGGCAACGACGTGAAAATGGGGTCAGGTCCAATTTGCCGTGATCGAAGGCAATCGCCCGTCGTTGCCACGATCCGGCAAATTGGACCTGACCCCATTTTCAAATTGGACCTGACCCCATTTTCAGTCGTCGGCGATGATCCCGAGTCGCCGGTAGGTCGGGCGCATCAGCTCCGCCAGCGCCGGCAGCTGCCGCCAGAACGCGAATGACGCCGCGGCGCACAGCAGGCCGTTGAGCAGGAACGTCGCCGGCGTGCCCATCGCCGCGGCCAGCGCGCCGGCGGCGAGGTTGCCCAGCGGCGCCACGCCGAGGAACGCCATCGAGAAGAAGGCGGCGACGCGCCCCCGCAGGCGATCCTCGACGATCGTCTGCAGGATGGTGTTGGTCGACGACGCGGCGAGGATCAAGCCACCGCCGACCAGCATCAGCAGCACCAGCGCGAGCGGGAACACGCGCAGGTACGCGAACGCGGCCAGCGCGACGCCGGCGGTCCCCGCCGCCACGACGATCACGCGCCCCAGTCCGCGGATCGTCGTCCGCCCCGCGAGATAGCCGACACTCAGCATCGCCCCGGCGCCGGCGGCGGACAGCAGCAGCCCCAGCGTGTGCGGGCCGCCGCCGTAGAGGTCGCGGGCGTAGACGGGCATCAGCGACGAGTACGGCGTGATCGTCCACGCCAGCACGGCGACCAGCGCCAGCAGCGCGCGCGAGGGCGCGAAACCCAGCGCCCAGCGCGCGCCCTCGACGTAGCTCGCCCACCAGCCACCGGCGGGTGCGGCCGGCGGCTGCGCGGGCCAGCGCAGCTTCGCGATCGCGGCGATCACGGCGACGAAGGACAGCGCGTTGAGCGCGAAGCACGGCGCCTCGCCGACCAGCGCCAGCAGCACGCCCGCGAGCGCCGGCCCGGCGATCCGCGCGAAGTTGACGATGAACGAATTGAGCGCGATCGCGTTGGGCAGGTCGGCGCGGTCGTCGACCAGGTGGACGTAGAGCGACTGCCGCAGCGGCACGTCGAACGCCGCGACGACGCCGAGCCACAGTGCAAACGCGATGAGCTGCCAGACCTCGACGTGACCGAACGCGGTCAGCGCGGCGAGTGCCAGCGACTGGAGCAGCAGCAGCGACTGGGTGACGAAGAGCCCGCGCCGCCGGTTGATGCGGTCGGCGACGACGCCGGCGAAGGGGCCAAGCACGAGAATGCCGATGCTGCCGCAGAACGCGACCGCGCCCAGCAGCCACGCCGAGCCCGTGAGCCGGTAGGTGAGCCAGCCCATTGCCACCTGCTGCAGCCAGGTGCCGATGAGCGACAGGCTCTGGCCGACGAAGAACAGCCGGAAGTTCCGGTGGCGCAGCGCGCGGAAGGTCTGCGTCGGATCACCCCGACAGGCGGGTGAGCTGCGGCTTCAGCTTCTCCAGCGTCGCGCTGAAGCCGGCAAGCCTCGCGCGCTCCTGCTCGACCACCGCCGCCGGGGCGCGCGCGACGAAGCCTTCGTTGCGGAGCTTCGCATTGGCCTTGGCGATCTCCCCCTCGAGCCGCGCGATCTCCTTGCCGATGCGCTCGCGCTCGGCGGCGACGTCGATCTCGATGTGCAGCATCAGCCGCGTCTCGCCGACCACCTGCACCGGCGCGTCGGTGCGCGGCAGCTCGTCGACGATCCTGACCTCGGCCAGCCGCGCCAGCGGCGCCAGGTACGCGGCGAACGCGCCGAGGCGCGCGCGATCCTGCTCGGTGCCAGGGGAGGCGAACAGCGGCACCTTCTGCGCCGGCGACACGCCCATCTCGCCGCGCAGCGCCCGGCAGGCATTGACGAACGCCTTCAGCGCGACGATCTCGGCTTCGGCCGCCGGGTCGCGCAGCGCCGGGTCCGCCTGCGGGTACGGCGCCAGCGAGACGCTCTCGCCGGACTTTCCCGCGAGCGGCGCCACGCTCTGCCACAGCTCCTCGGTGATGAACGGGATGAACGGGTGCGCGAGCCGCAGCGTCGCCTCGAGCACGCGCGCGAGCGTGCGCCGCGTGCCGCGCTGCGCCGCGTCGTCGCCCTGCGCGAGCGCGGTCTTGGCGAACTCCACGTACCAGTCGCAGAGCTCGTCCCAGGCGAACTCGTAGATCGCCTTGGCGGCGAGGTCGAAGCGGTAGAGCTCAAGCTGCGCGGCGACCTCGGCCTCCGCCTGCTGCAGCCGCGAGACGATCCAGCGGTCGGGCAGCGACAGCGTCACCGGCAGCGAGGCGTCGAGACCGGTGTCCCTGCCCTCGACGTTCATCAGCACGAAGCGCGTGGCGTTCCACAGCTTGTTGCAGAAGTTGCGGTAGCCCTCGCAGCGGTTCAGGTCGAAGTTGAGCGTGCGGCTGTAGCTCGCCAGCGACGCGAAGGTGAACCGCAGCGCGTCGGCGCCGAACGACGGGATGCCGGCGGGGAACTGGCGGCGCGTGCGCTTCTCGATCGCTTCGCGCTGGCTTTCGACCAGCAGCCCGTAGGTCCGTTTGGCGACGAGCGTTTCGAGGTCCACGCCGTCGATCAGGTCCAGCGGGTCGAGGGTGTTGCCCTTCGACTTCGACATCTTCTGGCCTTCCTCGTCGCGCACCAGCGCGTTGATGTACACGGTGCGGAACGGGACCTCGCCGGTGAAGTACGTCGTCATCATCACCATCCGGGCAACCCAGAAGAAGATGATGTCGAAGCCGGTGACGAGCACCGACGACGGCAGGAACGTGCGCAGTTCCTTCGTGTCCTGCGGCCAGCCCAGCGTCGAGTGACACCACAGCGCGGAGGAGAACCAGGTGTCGAGCACGTCCTCGTCCTGGACGAAGCTCGAGGGCTCGCGGCCGAGCATCGCGCGCGCCTTCGCCCGCGCCGCCGCCTCGTCGCGCGCGACGTGGACGTTGCCGGCGTCGTCGTACCACGCCGGGATCCGGTGCCCCCACCAGAGCTGGCGCGAGATACACCAGTCCTGCAGGTTGTTGATCCAGTGCAGGTAGGTCGACAGCCACTGCTCCGGCACGAACTCGACGCGGCCCGGCGCGCCGCCCTTCGGGCCCGGAAGGCCGGCGTCGACCGCGGCGAGACACAGGTCCTGGATGCTCTTCCCCGGGAACTGCGGGTGCGCGGGCGGAGCGGGCGTGCGCACCGCGACGAACCACTGGTCGGTGAGCATCGGCTCGACCACCTCGCCGGTGCGGCCGCAGCGCGGCACCATCATCTTGTGCGCTTTCTCGCTGACGACAAGCCCCTGCTCGGCAAGGTCGGCGAGCACCGCCTTGCGCGCGGCATAGCGGTCGAGGCCGCGGTACCTTTCCGGCGCATTGTCGGAAATCGTCGCGTCGAGGTTGAGGATCGGGATCGGCGCGAGGCCGTGCCGCACGCCGACCTGCCAGTCGTTGAAGTCGTGCGCCGGCGTGATCTTGACGCAGCCGGTGCCGAATTCGCGGTCGACGTAGGCGTCGGCAATGACGGGGATCGTGCGCCCGGCGAGCGGCAGCACGACCTGGCGGCCGATCAGCGGCCAGTAGCGCTCGTCGTCGGGATTCACCGCGACCGCGACGTCGCCCAGCATCGTCTCCGGCCGCGTCGTGGCGACGGTGATCGCACCCGAGCCGTCGGCCAGCGGGTAGCGGATCTCCCAGAGCCTGCCCTGCTCCTCCTCGCTCTCCACCTCCAGGTCCGACACGGCGGTGCCGAGCTTCGGGTCCCAGTTGACCAGCCGCTTGCCGCGGTAGATGAGACCGTCGTCGTGCAGGCGCACGAACGTCTCCCGCACGGCGGCCGACAGCCCCTCGTCCATGGTGAAGCGCTCGCGCGACCAGTCGCCCGAGGTGCCGAGCCGTCGCATCTGGCGGGTGATCGTCGAGCCGGACTCCTCCTTCCACTTCCACACGCGCTCGATGAACTGGTCGCGCCCGAGATCGCGACGCGACGCGCCCTCGGCGCGCAGCTGGTTCTCGACCACGATCTGCGTCGCAATGCCGGCGTGGTCGGTGCCGAGCTGCCACAGCGTGTCGAAGCCGCGCATCCGGTGCCAGCGCGTCAGCAGGTCCATCAGCGTCTGCTGGAACGCGTGGCCCATGTGCAGGGTGCCGGTGACGTTCGGCGGCGGGAGCTGGATGCAGAACGGCGGCGCGCCGGCGGCGCCGGACGGCTTGAAGTAGCCGCGCGATTCCCAGACCGGGTACCACCTGGCTTCAATGGCGTGCGGTTCGAAGCTCTTGGCGAGTTCCATAGGATGGCCGCGGCCGCGGCGGCCGGAAGGCGTGCAAAAGCTTGAAATTATAGCGGATTTGCCCGCGCGGCCCGCTCCTCGGCGCCGGGCTGCCTGGCGTGGCGCCGGCAAAGGCCGACGCCACGCCCGCCGAAGGCAGGACCTAGCGCGGTGGTGGCGGCGGCGGCAGTTGCGAACCGCCGGCCGGCGGCGGCGCGCCGTAGGGGGTTCCGAGCGGATTCCCGTACGCCGGCGGCCCGCCGTACGCGGCGCGACTGCCCCCGTTGGTGGGAATCTGGTTGCCCCTCGCGTACATGCACTGGACGTACGCGCCGTCGTAGCGCTGCTGCAGCTGGTACGACGACATGCCGGCCACGTTGTTGCCGGCGGCGCTGCCGAACAGCAGGCCGGTGCCGCCGCCGATGGCGGCACCCTGCCCCGCCTGGCCCGATACCGAGCCGATCGCTGCGCCGACCGCCGCGCCGACCAGGGCGCTGCCGACCGCCTGGGCGGTCGCATTGTTGGCTGCCGCCTCGGCGGCGCCGCCGATCGACGCGTACGCGTACTGGCGGCAGTCGCGATCGTCGACCTGGAACTGGTCGAACGGCTTGTACTGGCCCGGCAGCACCATCACCGCGGGGGCCGTCGGCACGGTGACGCAGCCGCCGAGGCCGACCAGGACGACGACGCCGACGACGGCGAAAACGCCGCGCCTGGCGCAGCCGTTCATTGGGTTTGCCCCGGCGCTGCCTGTTGCGCGGGCGCGTCGGGCATGACCTTCAGCCATTCGCTGCCGCAATTGGCAATCTCCGGGTAGAAGCCGGCGGGATTGCGGCAATAGTAGCGATAGCCGGGGTCGCGCTGGATGTACGTCGTCGGGCCGGGATCGGCGACGACGACCGCGGGCGCCGAGTAGGCAGCCACCGGGTAGGCGTACGGGACGTCCCAGTACGGGTAGTACCACGGCGCCCAGTAGCCCAGCGCCGCGCCCACCGCCAGGCCGTAGCCGTAGTACGGCGCGCCGTACCAGCCGCGGTAGCCGTACCCATAGGCGCCGCGATAGCCGTAGCCTCCGCGGTAGCCATAGCCTCCGCGATAGCCGTAGCTGCCTCGATACGCGTAGCCGCCGCTGTGGCCGTAGCCGCCACTGTGGCCGTAGGCGCCGTTTCCGCCCCCATAGCCGCCGGCGTAGCCACCGCGGCCATGGCCTCCTCCGCCGTAGTAGCTGCCGCCGCCGGCCGCCCCGCCTTGCCAGCTGCCGCCATGACCACCGCCCTGCCAGCCGCCGGAGCCGCCACCGCCCGAGCCGCCGCCATGCCCCCCGCCGATGGCGCCGCCGCCACCACCACCGCGGCCGCCACCGCCCCCGCCACCGCCCCGCTGGGCAACGGCAGTGCCGGCCAGCGCGAGCGCGGCCACCATGACCAACACTGCGGCAAATTGTCTTTTCATCACGTGTACTCCTGCTTCCCGAGAGCCTGCTCCTGATGGAACCCGCTGCTCGCCGAAAGTTCTTCCCGAACGCGCAAACGGCCGCCGCCACGCCGTGGCGAAGGCTTTTTGTAAGCAAACGTGTCAATCGCCGGCGCGGCGCGCTGCAGGGACGGAAGACCGAAACGCTCGACCGACCGTTCCGGGGCGCGAGACCACCATACACTCAACGCCACGACGACACCAAGCGTTGACGCCACCGCCCTCGTCAGGCGCTATCGCCGTGGCGCCATTTCTCGATTTCGCGCTCGATCGCCTCGGCCACGTAGCTGCGCAGCAGCTGGCCCACCTGCTGGTTGATGGTCGCGACCAGATCGGCACTCGCGCGATCGACGATCGGCTGCAGCCGCAGCGCAAGCTGATCGTGCAGGCCGGTGTCGGTGAAGATGTCGATCCGCTGCAGCACCTGCATCCTCACGTCCTCGGCCAGCGCGTCCCAGCGGGCCGCGTCCGCGTCGGGCGCGTGCGGGGGCGCCTCGGCTGGCGCGTCGGGTGCGACCGCCATTGCGGCGTGCTGCACGCCGGCCGCCGCGGGCGAGTCGTCGCGCCCGCCGGGAGCCTCCGGTGCCGCGTCGGTCGCTTCCGGCGGCGGCGCCGCGACCGCGGCATTGCCCTCGGGCGGAGGCGAGTCGCCGCGAAGTATGTCGGCGTCGTCGAAATCGGCCCACTGCGCCGCCGCGACGGGGTCGTCGGGCTCGCCGACGATGGAGATCGGATCGGCGTCCTCGACGATCTCGGTCAGGACCGGGACGTCGGAGGCGTCGGCGGACAGCCCGCGGTCATCGGCCGGCGGTGCCGGTTCCTGCGGGCGCGCGCCGACCTCCGCCGTGGAGGATGCGTCGGCGGGCGGGCCGCCGTCGGGTTCGCCGTCGCCCTCGGCGAAGACCTCGGTGAGCATCGGGATGTCGTCGGCGGCTCCCGCCCCGGCCCGGCGCAGCCGGTTCCTGCGCATCAGCGCATCGGCCTGGTCCAGCAGTTCGCGCGCCGTCGGCACCGGTTACTCCCGCTGCGCCAGGTTGTGCGAGCGCAGCGCATAGCCGCGCTCCTTGTAGTAGCGCCAGCGCTCGCGGCCCGCCGCCGCGCCCTCGGCATCGGTGCCGACGATCTCGACCAGCCGCTCGAAGCGGGAGAAGAACGGCGGCGGCGCCGGATGCAGGTTGATCAGCACCGCCGCCGGCCCCTCGTGCGCCAGCGCGTGATCGACGACGATCGGCGTCTCGGCCGCGAGCGGGCTCGCGAGCCGGCAATGCGGCAGGAAGCCCGTCGGTGGCAGCCGCCACAGCCGGGAATCCAGCTCGGCGGTCAGTGCTTCGCCGGAGGTGAGCACGCGCACGCTGCCGTGCTGCGCCCAGGCCTTCGCCACCAACCTCGCCGCAACGTCGAGCCGGTCGGCACAGTGGGTGTAGAAATCGACGGTCGTCACGGTCGTGCCGCCGCGTGCGGCGGGTGCGGGGTCGGGATAGGGATGGCTAGGCCGCGGCCGCTTCCTGCGCCAGCAGCCAGGTGGTGAGCATCGGCACCGGCCGGCCGGTCGCACCCTTCTCCTTGCCTTCGAAGTGCGAGACGCCGGCGATGTCGAGATGCGCCCAGTCGAACTTCCTGGCGAAGCGCGACAGGAAGCAGGCGGCCGTGATGCTGCCGCCGGCGCGGCCGCCGACGTTGGCGAAATCGGCGAAGTTGCTGTTGATGCCCTCCTGGTAGTCGTCCCAGACCGGCATCTGCCAGCCGCGGTCGTGGGCGTCGTCGCCGGCGGCGAGCAGCGCGCGGGCCAGCGTGTCGCTGTTGCTGAACACGCCGCAGGCGACGTGTCCCAGCGCGATCACCATCGCCCCGGTCAGCGTGGCGATGTCGACCACCGCCTCCGGGTCGTAGCGCTCCGCGTAGGTGAGCGCGTCGGCGAGGATGAGCCGGCCCTCCGCGTCGGTGTTGAGCACCTCGATGGTCTGGCCCGACATGCTCTTGACGACGTCCCCGGGCTTGGTCGCGCGGCCGGAGGGCATGTTCTCGCAGGCGGCGACCAGCCCGATCACGTTGAGCCCCGCCTTCAGCTCGGCGATGGCGCGCATGGTGCCGAACACCGACGCCGCCCCGCACATGTCGAACTTCATGTGGTCCATGTCGGCGGGCGGCTTGAGCGAGATGCCGCCGGAGTCGAAGGTGATGCCCTTGCCCACCAGCACGAACGGCTTCTGCTTGCGCGCACTGCCGTGGTACTCGAAGACGATGAACCGCGGCGGCGCGTCGCTGCCGTTGGACACCGACAGGAACGACCCCATCCCCAGCGCTTCGATGTCCCCGCGCTCCAGCACGGTGACCTTGAGGTCCGGGAATTCGCGCCCCAGCTCCAGCGCGCGCTCGCCGAGATACGCGGGCGTGCAGACGTTGCCGGGCAGGTTGCCGAGATTCTTCGCGAGGTCCATGCCGTGCGCGATGGCGAGCCCGCGCGCCGCGGCGGCTTCGCCCGCCACCAGGTCGGAGCGCTGCGGCACCGACAGCGTGAGCTTGCGCAGCGGCCGCCGCACCTCGGTGGGCTGCGTCTTCAGGTCCTCGAAGCGGTACACGGCGTCCATCGCCGCGACCACCGCGTGCTCGACGCGCCACGCGACGTCGCGCCGCTTCACCTTTTCCTCGGTGAGATAGATGACCGCCTCGTAGGATCCCGTCTCGTTGAGCAGCTTGACCGCCGATTTCACGGCGGAACGGAATTCCTTGTCGCGGAACTCGCGCTCCTTGCCGAGTCCGACCAGCAGCACGCGGTCGGCGAGCGTCCCGCGAACGTTGTGCAGCAGCAGCGTGCTGCCGAGCTTTCCCTCCATGTCGCCGCGACGGATGATTTCGCTCACGTAGCCATTCGAGGCGCGGTCGATCAGATCCGCCGAAAGCGAGGGCTTCCGGTTGTCGAACACGCCGACGACGACGCAAGCGCTGCGCTGCTTTTCGGGGCTTCCACTTTTTATGGTAAATTCCATCGCTCCCCCACCTTCGACGTTGGCTTTCTTTGCCGCAGACCGGCCGAACCGGCATTATCGGCAAAACGGCCCAAAAAAGTCAAAATTCTCCCCGTGTCATGATTTTCCGCCGCAGCTTGGTGCGCGAGCTCACCGCGACCGCGGTCGGCCTGTTCGTCGTGCTGATGGGGATCCTGTTTACCAATCTGGTGCTGCGCCTGCTGGCCCGGGCCGCCGGCGGCGCCGTGGCGCCGGAGGGAATCCTGGCGCTGCTGGGATTCAACGCCCTCTTTTACCTAAATATCCTGTTTTCGGTCACGCTGTTCCTGGCCGTCCTGCTGACGCTTTCCCGGTGGTTCCGGGACAGCGAGATGATCGTCTGGTTCACCTCCGGCCAGAGCCTCGCCTCCTGCCTCAAGCCGATCCTGTGGTTCGCCGCGCCGTTCTTCGTCGCCATCGTCGTCCTGTCGCTGTTCCTGTCGCCGTGGGCCGAGCGGCGCCGGCTGGAGTTCGAGCGGCAGCTCGAATCGCGCGACGAGATCGCGCTGCTGTCGCCGGGGCTGTTCAGGGAGTTCCGGCGGGCGAACCTCGTCGTCTACCTCGACAGCATCAATTCCTTCGACGGCACCATCCGCAACATCTTCCTGCACTCCGTCGAGGTGGGTAAGGACGTCACCACCGTCGCCCGCTCGGGTTCGCTGGAGGTGGCGTCCAACGGCGACCGCTTCATCGTCCTCAAGGACGGCCGCCGCTACGAAGGCACCCCCGGCACCACCGAATACCAGGTCGTCGAGTTCGAGCGGCTCGGCCGGCGCATCGAACCGGCCGAGCTGCGCGCGCTGCCGACATCGGCCAAGGCGATCCCGACGGCGGCGCTGCTCCTGCTCGACGGGCGGCTCGAGCGCGCCGAGCTGTTCTGGCGGCTGTCGGTGCCCATCTCGGCGCTGATGCTGACGCTGGTCGCCGTCCCGCTTGCGCAGGTCAACCCGCGGATGGGGCGCTCGTTCAACCTGGTCGGCGCGGCGCTGGTCTACCTCGTGTACAGCAACTGCCTCAACATCGTGCAGAGCTTCATCGCCCAGGGCAAGCTCGGCTTCTGGACCGGGCTCGCGCTGCCGCACCTGATTGCCGCCGTCGTGGTCCTGGTGCTGTTCGGTCACCGCCTCGAACTGTTCGCCCGCTGGCGCCGGCCGCGCGCGCTGCCCGCCGCCGCATGAACACGCTGACGCGGTACATCGGCCGCGAGGTGCTGGCGGCGATCCTGCTCATCTTCGCCGCGCTGGTCATGCTGTTCGCGTTCTTCGACCTGATCCACGAGCTGGGGGACGTCGGCAAGGGCGGCTACACGGTCACCTCGGCGTTCCTGTTCGTGGTGCTGCAGATGCCGTCGCGGATGTACGAGCTGTTCCCGGTCGCGGCGCTGATCGGCACGCTGTTCGCACTGTCGCAGCTCGTCGCCAGTTCCGAATACACGGTCATGCGCGCGTCGGGCGCGTCGCTGCTCCAGGTCACCTGGGCGCTGGTCCGCGTCGGCGTGCCGATCGCGGTGGTCACCTTTCTCGCCGGCGAGTTCGTCGCCCCGCCCGCCGAGCGGCTGGCGCAGGGGGTCCGGGGCGCCGCGATGGGCGACTCCCGGCGCATCGTCGCGCAGCAGTTCCAGTCGGGATTCTGGTTCAAGCAGGACCAGACCTTCGTCAACATCCGCAGCGTGCTCGCCGACATGACGATCGTCGGCGTTCGGATCTACGAGTTCGACGCCAACCTGGCGCTCAAGCAGGTGCGCGTCGCCGAGTCGGGCAGCTTCACCGGCAACGGGCACTGGCAGCTCACCAACGTCGCCACGACCGACATCACGCCCGCGGGCACCCGGGTGTCGAAGCTGCCGACGCTGGCGTGGGAGACGGTGCTGCGGCCGTCGCTGCTCTCGGTCTACCAGGTCGCCCCGGAGCGGCTGGAACTCAACACGCTCTACGACAACATCCGCGTGCTCGGCGGCCAGAAGACGTCGCGCTTCGAGATCGCGTTCTGGAACAAGGTCTTCTACCCGGCCGGCCGTGGTCGTGATGATGATCCTGGCGCTGCCGTTCTCGTATTTCCAGCGCCGCGCCGGCGGCGTGGGCTTCCGCATCTTCCTGGGCACGATGCTCGGGCTCTCGTTCTTCCTGGTCGGGCGGCTGTTCTCCAACCTCGGGGTGCTCAACGACTGGCCGCCGCTGTTTTCCGCGGTGTTCCCGCTGGCGGCGTTCCTCGGCGTCACCGTCGCGCTGCTGTGGTGGCTGGAGCGGCGGTAGTGCTCGGCGCCGCCGGCCGCTTCCGCCGTTCCGGCCCGGAGCCGCGATGACCAGGGCACGCAAGCGGCCGACCGACCTGCGCAGCCATCGCTGGTTCGGCGTCGACGACCTGCGCGCGTTCGGCCACCGGTCGCGCGCCGCGCAGATGGGCTACACGCGCCGCGACTACGCCGGCAAGCCGGTCATCGCGATCGTGAACACCTGGAGCGACATCAATCCCTGCCACAGCCATTTCCGCCAGCGCGCCGAGGAGGTCAAGCGCGGCGTCTGGCAGGCCGGCGGCTTCCCGCTGGAGATGCCGGCGATGTCGCTGTCGGAGCCGTTCCAGAAGCCGACCACGATGCTCTACCGCAACCTGCTGGCGATGGAGGCCGAGGAGCTGCTGCGCAGCTATCCGGTCGACGGCTGCGTGCTGATGGGCGGCTGCGACAAGACCACGCCGGCGCTGATCATGGGCGCGCTGTCGATGAACCTGCCGGCGATCTTCGTGCCCGCCGGCCCGATGCTGCGCGGCGACTTCCGCGGCCGGCTCCTCGGCAGCGGCAGCGACACCTGGAAGTACTGGGCGGAGCTGCGCGCCGGCAACATCACCGCGGAGGACTGGGCCGGCGTCGAGCAGGGCATCGCGCGCTCCGCCGGCCACTGCATGACGATGGGCACCGCCTCGACGATGACCAGCGCCGCCGAGGCGCTGGGCCTGACGCTGCCCGGCGCCGCCTCGATCCCGGCGCCGGATTCGCGCCACGCGCAGATGGCCTCGCTGTCCGGCGCGCGCTGCGTCGAGATGGTGTGGGAGGACCTGTGCCCGCGCGACATCGTCGACGCCCGCGCCATCGACAACGCGGTCACGGCGGTGCTGGCCCTCGGCGGCTCGACCAACGCCGTCGTCCACCTGATCGCGATCGCGCGCCGCGCCGGCGTCGCGCTCGACCTCGCGCGCTTCGACGCGCTCGCGCGGCGCACGCCGGTGCTCGCCAACCTGCGTCCGTCCGGCAAGTACCTGATGGAGGATTTCTTCTACGCCGGCGGCCTGCGCGGCCTGCTCTCGCGGCTGCTCGACCTCGTCGACGCGCGGGCGCCGACGGTCAACGGCCGCACGCTGGGCGAGAATCTCGCCGGCGCCACCGTCTACCACGACGACGTCATCCGTCCGCGCGACAACCCGCTGGTCGAGCGCGACGGCCTCGCGGTGCTGCGCGGCAATCTCGCGCCCGACGGCGCGGTGATCAAGCCGGCGGCGATGGAGGCGCGGCTGCTGCGCCACACCGGGCCGGCGCTGGTCTTCCGGGACTACGACGACATGGCCGCCCGCATCGACGACCCCGCGCTCGCCGGTCGACGCCGATTCGGTGCTCGTGCTGCAGGGCGCCGGCCCGCAGGGGGCGCCGGGCATGCCGGAGTGGGGCCAGCTGCCGATTCCGAAGAAGCTGCTGGCGCAGGGCGTGCGCGACATGGTGCGCATCTCCGACGCGCGGATGAGCGGCACCAGCTACGGCGCGTGCGTGCTGCACGTCGCCCCCGAGTCCCACGTCGGCGGCCCGCTGGCGCTGGTGGAGGACGGCGACGCGATCGAGCTCGACGTGCCCGCCCGGCGCCTGGAGCTGAAGGTCGCGCCGGCGGAGCTCGACCGCCGGCGCGCGGCGTGGGCAGCGCCGCCCGCGCACTACGCGCGCGGCTTCGGCGCGCTCTACCTCAGGCACGTGACGCAGGCGGACCGCGGCTGCGATTTCGATTTCCTCGAAGCCGGCGCGCCGACGCCGGATCCCGACATCCACTGACGCGGGGCGGGCGCGGCGTGGCGGGTATCGGCGGGACTGTGCAGAGGGACGGAAAACCCCGACGCAAATCGCTCCGATGCGCGCGGGCCCACGCCATTCATCTGCATCGCACCGGGACAGCGCGTCGACATCTCTCGCAAATCGTCGATGAGCCAAAAAAATCCCGGCGCGGGCGCCGGGATTTCCGTGCTTCGTGCGGCGGGACCGCCGCGCGGCGCGCCCTCAGGCGCTCGCCGGTATGACGCTCGCGTACTTGCGCTTTTCCTTGCCCCGGGTGCGGAACTCGACGGTGCCGTCGACCAGCGCGAACAGCGTGTGGTCCTTGCCGATGCCGACGTTGGTGCCGGGATGGATCGGCGTGCCGCGCTGGCGCACGATGATGCTGCCCGCGCTGATGCGCTCGCCGCCGTACGACTTGACGCCGAGGCGCTTCGACTCCGAATCGCGGCCGTTGCGGGAACTGCCGCCTGCCTTTTTGTGTGCCATGGTGGTTGTCTCTCCGTCAGCCGACGATGCTCTCGATCTTGAGCTCGGTGTAGTTCTGGCGATGGCCCTGGTGCTTCTGGTAGTGCTTGCGCCGGCGCATCTTGAAAATGGTGACCTTCTCGCCGCGCCCGTGGGCGACGACGGTGGCCTTGACCGTGGCGCCGGCGACCACCGGCTGGCCCAGACGGACGCTTTCGCCGTCACCGACCATCAGCACCTGGTCGATGATCACCTCTGCGCCCACGTCCGCCGGTATCTGTTCTACTTTGAGTTTTTCGCCGGGGGCAACCTTGTACTGCTTGCCGCCGGTTTTTATGACCGCGTACATGAGGGGGAAACTCCGTGATGATCTCCGCGACTATCGCGGAAAAGCCCGTGATTATAAGGCTTTAGGGCTTCCCCTGTCAAAAGCCGCGCCGCGCCGCGCCGGCGGGGCCGCGGGTGGGGCCCGGGCGCGGGCGGCGCGGGGATGAGGTACCGCAAGCGGGGGCGGCGGCCGCGTCGGTTACAATGCCCGCCGATTCCGCGCGGTTTGCCGTGCGCGAGTCCGTCCGCCGGACGGCGCGAGCACCGTTCCGGCATATCGGCCCGACCCCTACCGCCCGACATCCCGCTTGCCGACCGAATCTCTAAAGCCCCTGATCGCCGCCGACATGGCCGAGGTGGACCGCGTTCTGCGCGAGAGCCTCGATTCGGACGTCGCGCTGATCCGCCAGGTCGCCGAGCACATCATCGGCAGCGGCGGGAAGCGGCTCCGCCCGGCGCTGCTGCTGCTCTCGGCCCGCGCCTGCGGCTACACCGGCACGCGCCACCATACGCTGGCGGCGGTGGTCGAGATGATCCACACCGCGACGCTGCTGCACGACGACGTCGTCGACGATTCCAAGCTGCGGCGCGGGCACGCGACCGCCAACACCACGTTCGGCAACTCGGCGAGCGTGCTGGTCGGCGACTTCCTCTATTCGCGCGCCTTCCAGCAGATGGTCGGGCAGGGCTCGCTGCGGGTGCTCGAGATCCTGTCGAGCGCGACCAACGTCATCGCCCAGGGCGAGGTCCTGCAGCTCATCAATTCGGGGGACCCCGACCTCGACGAGGACGCCTACCTCGGCGTCATCCGCCGCAAGACGGCGAAGCTGTTCGAGGCGGCCGCGCAGCTCGGCGCCGTCGTCGGCGACGCCGCGCCCGAGCTCGAGTCGGCGCTCGCGCGCTACGGGATGCACCTGGGCACGGCGTTCCAGCTGGTCGACGACGTGCTCGACTACTCCGGCGACCTCGACGCCATCGGCAAGAATCTCGGCGACGACCTCGCCGAAGGCAAGATGACGCTGCCGCTGATCCGGGCGCGCGCCGTCGGCAGCGCGAAGGACAGCGCGCTGCTGCGCGCCGCGATCACCGGCGGACGGCTGACCGAATTCGCGCCCGTCGTCGGGGTGCTCCAGCGCACCGGCGCGCTCGATTACACGCGCTCGTGCGCCGAGCGCGAGGGCGCCGCCGCCGCCGAATGCCTCACCGGCCTGGCGGATACGCCGTACCGGAAAAGTCTGCTAGAATTAGCGTCCTTTGCGGGCCGGCGGACGTTCTGAAACTGCGCCCGTCGCAGCCTGGACGCGACGGCTCGGGCGGTCGATCCGGCCGGTCCGGTACGACGCCGCAAACCCGCGGATTGCTTGTCTTCCCGTCGCGGGGTCTGGCCACGGAAATCTGCCGGCAACGGCAATCGGGGTGTAGCTTAGCCTGGTAGAGCGCTACGTTCGGGACGTAGAGGCCGGAGGTTCGAATCCTCTCACCCCGACCATAACCACGAAGGCCCGGCCCGTCGAACGCCGGGCCCCGCCTCCCCGAACGTGCACGCAGGGCGGCCGGCGCCACGCCGATCCGAGGCGGGCCGCCGTCCGTCGCGCCCGCGCCCAAGCCGTCAGGTCCACGGGGGTCGCACCACCGCTCGCACCCGGCAATCGCGCGCGGGATCGCCGGTTGACCACGAAAACTCGATCCCCAATACTCCCAGCCCGGCCATCCGGATTCCCGAGCCCTGCGTTTCGGACGGGGTCGCGGAGACCCGATCTGGCGCATGCAGCCGACTGGATTTCCTTTGCGAGGAACCGTGATGCGGTTGTTGACGGAAATCAACGTGCGCCTCGGGGTGGGATTCGTGGCGGCGCTCGTGGCGTTCGCCGGCTCGCCCGTGGCGAACGCCGATGTCTGCGGCGATCCGGCGACGTTCATCCACGACGTGCAGGGCAGCGGCCTTGCGAGCCAGATGATCGGATCGCTCGTGACGATCGAAGCTGTGGTCGTCGGCGACCTCCAGGCGACCACGCAGTCGCGCGGCTTCTTCGTCCAGGAAGAGGATGCCGATGCCGACGCGAATCCCGCCACCTCCGAGGGCATTTTCGTTTTCGATGACGGCTTCGGCGTCGACGTCAGCCCCGGCGACGTCGTGCGCGTCCGCGGGACCGTCGCCGAGTTCCGGAACCTGACCGAGATCAGCGCGGTCGCGGCCATCCGGGTGTGCTCGTCCGGCGCGACCGTCACCCCCGCCCAGGTGCGCCTGCCGGTGGCGAGCCCGCGACGAGTTCGAGCGCTACGAGGGGATGCTCGTGCACTTCGGCCAGACGCTGACCGTGTCCGAGGTCTTCGGTCTCGGACGATATGGCGAGGTCAGCCTGTCGGGCGCCGGGCGGCTGTTCGCGCCGACGGCCGTCGCCATGCCCGGCCCGCCCGCGCTCGCCGTGGCCGACCAGAACGACCGCAGCCAGATCGTCCTCGACGACGGCAACAACCAGCAGAACATCGACCCGACGCGTTATCCGCAGGGCGGCCTATCGGCGTCGAACACCCTTCGCATCGGCGACACGCTCCCGGGGTTGACGGGGGTCATGAGCTACCAGTTCGCGGGCTACCGGATACAGCCGGTCGGGCCGATCAGCTTCGATCACTCGAACGCGCGGCCGCCGGCACCGGCCGCCGTCGGCGGCAATCTGAAGGTCGCGTCGTTCAACGTGCTCAACTACTTCAACGGCGACGGGCGCGGCGGGGGCTTTTCGCCCTCGCGCGGCGCAAGCAGCGCGGTCGAGTTCGCCCGTCAGACGGCGAAGACGGTGAGCGCCCTCGCCGCGCTCGACGCCGACATCGTCGGACTGATGGAGGTCGAGAACGACGCGACGCCGAACAGTGCGATCGAGACGCTCGTCGCCGCACTGAACGCGGCGACCGCGCCCGGCACCTACACGTTCATCGACACGGGCGTGATCGGCACCGACGAGATCAGGCAGGCACTGCTCTACAAGCCGGCGGTCGTGACGCCGGTCGGCCCGTGGCAGATTCTGACGAACGCCGTCGATGCGCGCTTCCGCGACGCCAAGAATCGGCCGTCGCTCGCGCAGACGTTCGACCTTAACTCGTCCGGCGCCCGGCTGACGGTCGTCGTCCAGCACCTCAAGTCGAAGGGTGCCGATTGCAACGACGTCGGCGACCCGGACAGCGGCGACGGGCAGGGCAACTGCAACCTCACGCGGCTCGGCGCGGCGATGGTGCTCGTCGACTGGCTCGCCACCGATCCCACCGGCAGCGGCGACCCCGACTACCTGCTGATCGGCGACTTCAACGCGTACACGCTCGAGGACCCGATCGACTGGTTGACGTCGCATGGCTACACGAATCTCGTGCAGCAGTTCGGCGGACCCGGCGCCTACTCGTACGTGTTCGCCGGCGCATCCGGCTACTTCGACCACGCGCTCGCGTCCGGCTCGCTCGCCGCGCAGGCAACCGGGACGACCGCCTGGCACGTCAACGCCGACGAGCCGGTCGTGCTCGACTACAACGTCGAATTCAAGACGCCGAACCAGGTCAAGACGTTCTATGGCCCCGGCGCCTATCGTTCGTCCGACCACGATCCGCTCGTCATCGGCCTGAACCTGATCCCGCCGTCCCGATCGCGCCGCCGCAAACCGCGATCGAGCATGCCCGCGACCAACTCGCCGCGCTGGCCGCGCCGCGGCGCGGGCAAGCACGATGCGGACAAGCTGGGGAAAGCGGACAGGGATCTCGGAAAGGCCCTCGACCCGAATCGGTGGGTCGACGCGGCACACCTCGCGCCAAAGGGCGGCGAGAGGGTCTTCGTCCACCTCAAGCGCGCCGTCAAGGACTTGAGCTCGCTCGCCGGTGACAGGAAAGCGCGATCCCGCCGGCGACGCTGCAGGCGACGATCGACGACCTGGTCGCGGTCGCCGCACGCCTGGCCGGCGCCGCGGTGGACGACGCGATCGCGGCGGGCGGCCCGGCGGCCGAGATCGCCAAGGCGCGGGACGAGCTCGCGAAGGCGGAAGCCGCGCGCAGCGCGGGCGACGCCGAGGACGCGACCAAGCGCTACAAGGCGGCGTGGCGGAAGGCGCAGAGGGCGATCAGGAAGGCGTAAGCAGCGCCTCATGGCTGGCGGTGAAGCCATAGCGACGGCGCCGGGTCGGCTGGGAATCGGCAACCTGCGGCGCGGGATGCCGCCGGCCTCCCGGACGGAAGGCGGTTCGCGCCGCGCTCCCTACTGCAGTGACTCCCATATGGGCTTCAGCATTTCGGCCGCACGACGACCCTGCAGCCGCTCGATCTGGGACAGGCTCAAGCCCGGGCGAATGCGCTTCGCCTCGGCCAGCGAGGCAGAGGCTTCGGCCCGGCGATCGAGTCGGGCCAGAACGAGGGCGGCGGTCACCCGCCCGACGTACAGCGTGCTGTCCCGGCGGCATGCGGTGCGCGCGGCTTCCAGTGCCTCGTCGAGGCGACCACTGCGGGCCAGGGCATCCGCGTAGATCACGCCCCAGAAGCCCAGACGGCGGTCTCGCGGACTGAGGCGCATGCCGAGGCGCATGTTCTCCAGCCCAAGGTCGAGCTGTCGGTCCAAAACCTGCGCCGCGCCCAGCGCGACCCGAGCCTGCGCATTGCTCGGGTCGATCTCGATGGCGCGCTCCAGCATTTCGATTCCGCGCGGCTTCTCGCCGAGGTCGGAGAGCGCGCATCCCGCGTAGCCGAGGACCTCGGAGCTGGCGCCATCGAGATCGGCCGCGCGCTCGATCGACGCCCTGGCGCTGGCCCGCGCGTCGTCCTCGTCCGCAATCAGTCCGGCGTTCACGCCCAGCGCCGTCTGCAATGCCAGCATGGCGTGCGCGAGCGCGAATTCCGGATCCAGCTCGATCGCTCGGCGCAGGTGGCAAATGCATTCCGCGATCGTCTCCTCGCTCCAGCCCTTGATCGCGATGGCACCGAACGCCTGCCGGTAGCTGCTCCATGCGCCGACGCTCCCGGGCCGCTGACGCTTGATCACCGCCAGTTCGGCGCGGGTCAGTTCCGGCTCCAGCTCCGCCATGACGCCGCGCGCGATGTCCTCCTGCAGTTCGAAGCGTTTCGCCGCGGGTCACGTCGAAGCGCCCTGCCCAGAGATGCTTGCCGGTTTCGGCTTCGGTCAGTTGCGTCGTCACCCGCAGCAACTCTCCGGCCGCGCGGACGCTTCCGTCCACGACGTAGCGGACCCCGAGATCACGTCCCACCGCGCGGACATCCACGGAACCGGCCTTGTAGGCGAAGGACGACGAGCGCGCGATGACGAAAAACCCCGGAACGCGCGCCAGGAGGGTAATCACATCCTCGGTCAGGCAGTCGATCAGAAGGTCCAGGTTCCCGTCGCCGGACAGGTTCGAAAACGGCAGGACGGCAATGGACGGGCGATCGCTCACCAGCGCCGGCGCTTCGGCCGTCGTCGATCCGACGGAACCGGTCGCCGAGACTCGATAGAGCCGGACGGGCGTCGCAATGTTCTTCAGCTGCCGCTCGCCCATGTCCTCGAAGACCAGGTCCAGCTTGCCTTTCACCTGCTCGTACGCGGCACCGGAAATCCAGATACCGCCCGGATCGGCCTGCCCCTCGATGCGCGCAGCCAGGTTCACGCCGTCGCCGAAGATGTCTTCGTCGTCGATGATGATGTCACCGACATTGATGCCGGCACGAAAGTCGAGTCGCCGATCGGGAGCAACGCCTTCGTTGCGCTCGGCCATGGCGCGCTGGACGTCGACCGCGCACCGAACCGCTTCGACGACGCTCGGGAATTCCAGCAACACGCCGTCGCCGGTGCCCTTGACGATGCGCCCTTCGTATTCGGCGATCTTGGGGTCGATGAGGTCCCGCCGGTGGGCTTTCAGCGCGGCCAGGGTGCCGCTCTCGTCGCGGCCCATCAGGCGCGAGTATCCAACCACGTCGAGTGAGACGATTGCGGCGAGTCGCCGATGTTCCCGCGTCATGCGCCACTCCCCCGCGCGTTGGTCACCGCAGTCCGACATCGAATGGACACCGGTCACCCAATGTACCACCGGGCGTTCCCGCGGATTTCGGCAACGGGGCGTCGGCGCCGCCGAACGGCCGCATTCTGTGCCATGATTGCGCGCCCAATGCGGCGGCTCCGACGCCGTCGCCGCGACACCACGGAATCCCCGAGGACTTCCGTTTGCGATCCGCGAACGCTGCCGCTGCCTGCCAATGACCGCGATCCCCGTCCTGCTGGTCACGACCGCAACCAAGTGGCTCGCCGCGGCACGGATGCCGGGCGCGCTGAGCCGGGCGGGATTCGAGGTCTCGCTGCTGGCGCCGCGCAACTCGCTGGCACAGAAGAGCCGTTATCTCCGCCGGATCGGGCATATCGGCGCGAACGCGACGTCGAGGGACTGGGTGTTCGCGTTCGCGGCGACCGTCAGGGCCGCGTCCCCCCGGCTCGTCATTCCCTGCGACGACACCGCGTTCCGGCTGCTGCAGATGCTCGCGACGTCACCGCCTCCGGGGATGCAGCCGGCGCCTCACGCCGAACTCCGCGCCTTGGTGCGCGCGTCGCTGGGTGACCCCGCGCACTATCGCGCCAGCGTCGACAAGACGCGGCTGCCGGCTGTGGCCGAAGCGCTTGGCGTGCGCGTACCGCCCCACGCTCTCGTGAGGACGGTCGAAGAGGCGCAGGCCTTCGCCAAAGCGCGCGGCTATCCCGTGGTGCTGAAGCACGGCCACGGCGCGGCCGGCGAATGGGTGGCAATCGTCTCCGATCCGCTGGCGCTTGCGCGGACCTTCGAGCGCTTCGCCGCGGCGAAGCTGCTCGACCTCGAGGGCGCAGGCAACGTCCGCATGCTGATTCAAGGGCATGTTCCGGGGCAGGTCTGGTCGCAGGCGATCGCGGCCTGGGAGGGGAAAGTCCTCGCGGGCTTCGTTCGCGAGAAGCTCGTCGTGCACCCTGCTTCCGGCCCGGCGACGGTGGTTCGCGTCGCGCACATGCCCGAGATCCGCGGCTTCTCGGAGCGACTGGCGATCGGGCTCGGCATCAGCGGCTTCTTCGGCATCGAATACATCGTCGACGCGCGAAGCGGCGAGGCGTACCTGCTCGAGATCAACCGCCGGGCCACCCCTGCCACCACGCTGGGCGGCATATTTGCCGTCGATCTCTGCGCGGCGATCCACGCCGCCGTCGATGGCCGGCCGCAGACCGTCCGCCGGGACCTCAATCCCGGCGAGGAGCATCTGATCGCCCATTTTCCACAGGAGTGGCTGCGCGATCCTGGGAGTCGGTACCTGCGCGATTTCCGCGTCGACGCGCCGTGGGACGATCCCGACGTGATGGAGGCCATGCTGGCCCTGCGCCACGAGGACTGACGCGCCCGCCGTTACGGCGTGGGCGGCGCCGCGAGCCCGGGCGCACGATCGGCGCGACCGATCGGTCGCGCGCCCCCGTCCGCTACCGGAGGGCCTGCCCCACCCGTGCCGCGGCGCTTGATTTGAGTTAAGGCGGCTTCGGGCCGCCGGCCGCAGTGTGCAAGGGTACCAGCGGGCATGCCGTGCACGGTGCACGGTGTCCTGACCTGCCGGAGCCCCCATCGTGGCCAAGACGGAGAAAGGCAAGCGCGTATCGGTCCTGACGATGAACACGTTGGCCTTCACGGTCAACTTCGCCATCTGGACCATGTTCTCCATCATCGGCATCCGCATCAAGCGCGAACTGGGGTTGAACGAGACCGAGTTCGGCCTGCTGGTCGCAACGCCGATCCTGACGGGCTCGCTGGTGCGCCTGCCGCTGGGCGTGCTCACCGACCGCTACGGCGGGCGGATCGTCTTCTTCATCCAGATGCTGCTGGTCGCGATCCCGACCTACGGCCTCGCGTTCGCGACGCAGTACTGGCAGTACCTGACCATCGGCCTGTTCGTCGGCCTCGCCGGCGGCTCGTTCGCGGTCGGCATCGCCTACACGTCGGCGTGGTTCCCGAAGGAGCAGCAGGGAACGGCGATGGGCATCTTCGGCGCCGGCAACGCCGGCGCGGCCGTCACCAACCTCGTGGCGCCGCTGATCGTCGTCGCCTTCGGCTGGCGGGCGGTCCCGCAGGTCTATTCGGTCGCGATGCTGGTGATGGCCGTCGTGTTCTGGTTCTTCACCTTTCCCGATCCCAAGCAGATGCAGCGCAAGAAGGAGAAGAAGCACCTGACGCTCGCCGAGCAGCTCGCGCCGCTGGCCGACGCCCGGGTCTGGCGCTTCGGGCTCGCCTACTACTTCGTGTTCGGCGGCTTCGTCGCGCTGGCGTTGTGGCTGCCGCGCTACTACATGCAGCAGTACGGGCTCGACCTCAAGACCGCGGCGCTCATCACCATGCTGTTCACGCTGCCGTCGGGCCTGATCCGCGCGCTGGGCGGCTGGTTCTCGGACAAGTGGGGCGGCGCGACGGTCACCTGGTGGGTGTTCTGGGTGTGCATCTCGTGCCTGTTCTTCCTCGCCTACCCGCCGACGACGCTGATCGTCCACGGCGTCAAGGGCAACGTCAGCTTCGAGATCGCCGTGGGGGTCGGGCTGTTCACGGTGCTGGTGTTCATCGTCGGGCTGGCGCAGGGCATCGGCAAGGCCAGCGTCTACCGCAGCCTCGCCGACTACTACCCGAACAACATGGGCTCGGTCGGCGGGCTGGTCGGCGTCATCGGCGGCCTGGGCGGCTTCACCATGCCGATCATGTTCGGCATCGCCACCGACGCGACCAACGTGCGCAGCAGCACCTTCATGCTGATGTACGCGATCCTCGCCGGCATCATGATCTGGACCTGGGCCGCGGCGCGCAGCGAGCGCCAGGCGATCCTCGAGAAGGACTCGAAGCTGCGCGAGCAGATGGTCTCCGAGCACCTGCTCGAGCCCGGGTTCGCGGCGGGGCGCTGGCTGGTCAACTGGCAGCCGGACAACGCCGATTTCTGGAATGCCGCCGGGAAGCGCATCGCGCTGCGCAACCTGCTGTTCTCGATGCCGGCGCTGTTCCTCGCCTTCGCCGTGTGGATGGTGTGGAGCGTGGTCGTGATCGAATTGCCGAAGATCGGCTTCGCGTTCTCGACCAGCGAGCTGTTCTGGCTGGCCGCGCTGCCGGGGCTCTCGGGCGCCGCGCTGCGGCTCGCCTACTCGTTCGTCGTGCCGATCTTCGGCGGCCGCAACTTCACCGTGTTCAGCACCGCGTCGCTGCTGCTGCCGGCGCTGTGGATGGCGCTGGCGGTGCAGGACCCGAGCACCAACTACGTGGTGTTCGTCGCCATCGCGCTGCTCTGCGGCCTGGGCGGCGGCAACTTCTCGGCGAGCATGGCCAACATCAGCTTCTTCTTCCCGAAGCGGATGCAGGGCACCGCGCTGGGCTGGAACGCCGGCGCCGGCAACCTGGGCGTCGGCGTCATGCAGGCGCTGGTGCCGGTGTCCATCTACGGCGGCGCGCTGGCGGTGATGGGCGGCGGTCCGCAGCCCTACGCCGACCCGGCGGTCAGCCAGGTCTGGCTGCAGAACGCCGGCTACATCTGGGTGCCGTTCATCCTGCTGTCGACCCTCGCCGCCTGGTTCGGCATGGACAACATCCGCGGCGCGCGGGCCACGTTCCGCGAGCAGGCGGTGATCTTCCGGCGCAGCGCACGCCTGGCGCCTGGGCTGGCTGTACGGCGGGACGTTCGGGACCTTCATCGGCTTCGCGGCGGCGTTCCCGACGCTGCTCGCGACGCAGTTCCCGGGCTCGGGCCTGCTCAAGGATCGCCTTCGTCGGCCCGCTGCTCGGCGCGCTGATCCGGCCGCTGGGCGGGTGGCTCGCCGATCGCTTCGGCGGCGCGCGGGTGACCTTCTGGAACTTCACGGTCATGTTCGCCGCGGCGCTGGCGGTGTTCGCTTTCCTGCCGTCCGCGGGCAGCGCGGGAGACGCGACCTCGTTCTACGCTGCGTTCGTGCTGCTGTTCCTCACCACCGGCGTCGGCAACGGCTCGGTGTTCCGCATGGTGCCGAGCGTGTTCCTGGCGCTGCACACGCTGGCGGCGAGGGGCAAGGGCGACGAAGCGATGGCGCAGGCCAAGCGTGACGGCGAGATCGAGGCGTCGGCGGCGCTGGGCTTCACCGCCGCCATCGCGGCGCTGGGCCTGTTCTTCATCCCGGCGGTGGTCGGCGTGTCGCTGAACGCCACGGGCGGCCCGCGCGCCGCCTGGTACATCTTCCTGGCCTTCTACCTCTCCTGCGTCGCCGGCACCTGGTGGTGGTACCGGCGCCGGGACGCCGAAATCCGCTGCGACTAGCCGGCCGGGCCACGGGCGCGCAAGGGACGGGACTCGCCACCACCGGCCGGCGGCGGCGCCGCGCGGAATGAACGCGAACGGCGCCCCCGCGGGACGCCGTCGCTGCCGATCTGTCGCTCAGGTCATCCGCCGCGCCCGTGCCACCCGGGCGCGGTGCGGGTCACGGCCGGATGTACGACCACCCCTGCTGCTGCTTCTGCATGATCTCGACGACGCCGCCGGGGACGAAGCCGACCGTCGGCAGCATGTCGTCGTACGTGAGATGCTGCGCTTTCATGGTGTTCTCGCAGGCCACGACGGTGACTTTCTTGTCGCGGGCGTCGCTGATCCGCTTGGCGACCGCCGAGTCCTTCTTCAGCATGCCGATGCCGGGGCCGTAGACGACGATCTCGACCTCGACGTTCTCCTCGCCGAGCGCCTGCTGCAGGTTCCTGGCATTGTTCAGCGCCAGGTTCCAGTTCTTCGGGTCGGATTCGCTGACCTGGATGACCACCCGGTTCTTGACGCTGGAAGCGTCCGCTGCCGCGGCGATCGGCGCGCCGCCGACCGCGATGGCGGCAAGCATGCTCGAGGCGATGATGAGATTTCTGACCTGCATGGGTTCCTCCCGTTGGGTTTTCGGCTCTTCGTGGATGCTGCGGCCGCGTCGGGCATCCGGCGCACGCGCGGCGCACGAGGTTAGCACACGTCCGGGGTGCGTAAGTGCCCGCCGCCGTGTCCCTCCGCCGCGCGGAGCGGTCCACCGAAGGGAGACGCCGAATCCCCTGCGCCTATTCCATCGTTCCGTTGGCGGAAACGTGTAAGGTTTGCCGGCCTCCAAACGTCAATGATGTAACTGGTTCCCGGAGATCCCCTTGCACGCCACGCTTCCGCTGCTCGTCCGTACCGATTTTCCCGCCCTGCGCCGCCGCGCGGTCGATACCGTGCAGGTCAATCTGGGGTACCGGTGCAACCAGAGCTGCGTGCACTGCCACGTCAACGCCGGGCCAAACCGCACCGAGGAGATGACGCGCGAGACGATCGACGCGGTCCTCGCCTTCTGCGCCGGAAGCCCCGGCGTGCGGACGCTGGACCTGACCGGCGGCGCGCCGGAGCTCAATGCGCACTTCCGCCACCTCGTCGCCGCGGCCCGCGACCAGGGGCTGCGGGTGATCGACCGCTGCAACCTCACCATCCTCGAAGAGCCCGGCCACGCGGACCTGGCCCGGTTTCTGGCCGAGCATCGGGTCGAGGTGGTGGCGTCGCTGCCCTGCTACCTCGAGGACAACGTCGACCGGCAGCGCGGCAAGGGCGTCTTCGAGGCCAGCCTGCGCGGGCTCAGGCGCCTGAACGCGCTCGGGTACGGGCACCCCGGTACCGGACTGGTGCTGAACCTCGTCTACAATCCTCAGGGCGCCAGCCTGCCGCCGCCGCAGGAAGCGCTGGAGCGCGACTACAAGCGCGAGCTCCAGGCGCGCTACGGCATCGTCTTCAATGCCCTGTTCACGCTGGCGAACATGCCGATCCAGCGGTTCGGCTCGATGCTCGTGTCCAAGGGTCAGTTCAACCGCTACATGCGCACGCTGCGGGACGCGCATCGCGACGAGAACCTCGACGGCGTCATGTGCCGCAGCCTGGTGAGCGTCGACTGGCAGGGCTACCTCTACGACTGCGACTTCAACCAGCAGCTCGACCTGCCGATGCCCGGGCGCGGCGGCTCGCGCCGCCACATCTCCGGGCTGACGGCAAGCGATCTGGAAGGCGAGCCCATCCGCGTGGCCGACCACTGCTTCGGCTGCACCGCGGGCCAGGGCTCGAGCTGCGGGGGCGCGCTGGGCGAGGACACCGCCGCCGCGCCGGTCTGCGCCTCGTGAGCCCGGCGCGTCGCCTCCCCTCGGGCGCCCCCCGGCGCACGGATCCTGCCGCCGACCCGGTCGGCGGCGGCGCCGGTCCCCGGTTCCATCCCGGCAGGCGGTCACCGAAACCGACGCGCCGTCCATTCCGGCCGGTCGCGCGATCCGTCATGCGCCTGGATAGGCGCTGGCTGGTCGCCGCGGCGGTCGCACTGGCCGTCGCCGCGTACTTCTGGCTCGACCTCGGCCGCTACCTCAGCCTCGATTTCATCAAGAGCCAGCAGGCCCAGATCGAGACCTGGCGCGCCGCGCGTCCGTTCGTCGCCGCCGTCACCGGCTTTCGTCGTCTACGTCGCCGTCACCGCGCTGTCGCTGCCGGGCGCGGCCGCGATGACGCTGGCGGCGGGGGCGATCTTCGGCCTCGGCTGGGGCATGCTCGATCGTCTCCTTCGCCTCGGCGATCGGCGCCACGCTGGCGTTCCTCGCCTCGCGCCTGCTGTTCCGGGACTGGGTGCAGGCGCGCTTCGGCGAGCGGCTGGCCGCGGTCAACGCCGGGGTGGACAAGGAGGGCGGCTTCTACCTGTTCACGCTGCGGCTGGTGCCGGTGTTCCCGTTCTTCCTCATCAACCTGGCGATGGGCGTCACGCCGATCCGGACCTGGACGTTCTACTGGGTGAGCCAGGTGGGGATGCTCGCCGGCACGCTGGTGTACGTGAACGCCGGCACCCAGCTCGCGCGGATCGAGTCGCCGGGAGGGATCGCCTCCCCCGGCGTGCTGCTGCTCGTTCGCGCTGCTCGGCGTGTTCCCGCTGCTCGCGAAAAAGGCGCTCGACGTCGTCCGCGCGCGCAAGGTGTACGCCCGCTGGCGGCGACCGCGTCGCTTCGACCGCAACCTGGTCGTCATCGGCGCCGGATCGGCGGGGCTGGTCACCGCCTACATCGCCGCGGTGCTGCGGGCGAAGGTGACGCTGGTCGAAGGGACAGCGGATGGGCGGCGACTGCCTGAACACCGGCTGCGTGCCGTCGAAGGCGCTGATCCGCTCGGCGAAGCTGCTGTCGCACATCGCGCGCGCCCGGGAATTCGGCATCCGCCGCGCCGAGGCCGGGTTCGACTTCGCCGAGGTGATGGAGCGCGTGCAGCGCGTCGTGCGCACGGTCGCGCCGCACGACTCGGTCGCGCGCTACACGGGACTCGGCGTCGACGTCGTCGAAGGCACCGCCAGGATCGTCACGCCGTGGGAGGTGGAGATCACGCGCGGCGACGGCAGCGTGCAGCGGCTGTCCACGCGCAGCATCGTCATCGCGACCGGCGCCCGGCCTGCGGTGCCGCCGATTCCCGGCCTCGACGCCGTCGGCTACCTGACCTCGGACACGGTGTGGGCGCTGCGCGAGCTGCCGCGGCGGCTGGTCGTGCTGGGCGGCGGCCCGATCGGCTCGGAGCTGGCCCAGGCGTTCGCGCGGCTGGGCGCGAAGGTCACGCAGGTGGAGATGGCGCCGCGCATCCTGCTGCGCGAGGATCCCGAGGTGTCCGAGCTCGTCATGCGGCGCTTCGCCGCCGAAGGCATCGACGTGCGCGTCGGGCACAAGGCGAAGCGCTTCGAGGTCGTCGACGGCGAAAGGATCCTCGTCGCCGAGCACGACGGCGACGAGGTGCGCATCGCCTTCGACGCGGTGCTGGTCGCGACCGGCCGCAGCGCGAGGCTGACCGGGTTCGGGCTGGAGGAGCTCGGCGTGGCCACCGGGCGCACGGTCGAGACCAACGACTTCCTGCAGACCAATTTTCCCAACATCTACGCTGCCGGAGACGTCGCGGGGCCGTTCCAGTTCACGCACACGGCGGCGCACCAGGCGTGGTACGCGGCGGTCAATGCGCTGTTCGACCCGTTCCGGAAGTTCCGCGCCGACTACCGTGTCATTCCGCACGCGACGTTCGTCGAGCCGGAGGTCGCCCGCGTGGGCTTGAACGAACTCGAGGCGCGCGAGCGGGGCATCGCCTGCGAGGTCACCGTCTACGGGATCGACGACCTCGACCGCGCCATCGCCGACGGCGAGGCGCAGGGCTTCGTCAAGGTGCTGACGGTCCCCGGCAAGGACAGCATCCTCGGCGTGACCATCGTCGGCGAGCACGCGGGCGACCTGCTGGCCGAATTCGTGCTCGCGATGAAGCACGGCATCGGCCTCAACAAGATCCTGGGCACGATCCACACCTACCCGACGCTCTCCGAGGCCAACAAGTTCGCGGCCGGGGTCTGGAAGCGCGCGCACGCTCCAACGCGCCTGCTGGCGTGGGTCGAGCGCTTTCACGCCTGGCGGCGGGGGTGAGGACGGCGGCGTGAGCGGGCGCACCACCCTGCGCCGGAGCGTCTGGCGCCCGGCGGTGCCGGCGCCGCCGTGCAACCCGGCGGGCCCCGCGCCTGACGGGCGCGCAGCGCCGCGGCTGGGCATCGTCGTCCCGGTCCTCGACGAAGCCGCAGCGCTCGCGCCGTGGCTGGCGACACTGGAGCCGCTGCGCCGGCGCGGCGCGGAACTGGTGGTCGTCGACGGCGGCAGCCGCGACGCGACGCTGACCATCGCCCGCGCCCACGCCGACATCGCGCTGCAGGCGCCGCGCGGGCGCGCCGCGCAGATGAACGCGGGTGCGGCGGCCACCCGCGCGGAGGTGCTGCTGTTCCTGCACGCCGACACCCGCCTGCCGGAGAACGCCGATGCGCTGGTGCTTGAAGCGGTGGCGCGGGGAAGCGGCTGGGGGCGGTTCGACGTGCGCATCGACAGCCGCCGCGCGCTGCTGCGGCTGGTCGCGCACGCGATGAACCTGCGCTCACGGCTCACCGGCATCGCCACCGGCGACCAGGCGCTGTTCGTGCGCCGCGATCTGTTCGCCGCCGCCGGCGGCTTTCCGGCGATCGCGCTGATGGAAGACGTCGCGATCTCACGCGCGCTCGGGCGCCTCGGCCGGCCCGCCTGCCTGCACGCCAGGGTCGTCACCTCGGCGCGACGATGGGAGCGCCACGGCGCCTGGACGACGATCCTCCTGATGTGGCGGCTGCGGGCCGCGTATTTCCTCGGCGCCGATCCGGCGCGCCTCGCGCTTCGCTACGGATCCGAAGATCATGAGCGCTGAGCCCGTGCACGTCGCCGTGTTCGCGAAGGCGCCGGTGGCCGGGACCGTCAAGACGCGGCTCATCCCCGCGCTCGGCGCGCGCGGCGCCGCGCGGCTGCAGCGCGCGCTCACGCGGCGCGCGCTGCGCACCGCGGTCGATGCCCGGCTGGGGCCGGTGACGCTGTGGTGCGCGCCGGACGCGCGCCACCGCTTCTTCCGCGCCCTGCAGCGAGCGGCGGGCGTGGATTGCCGCGCCCAGCCGGACGGCGACCTGGGGCAGCGCATGCACGCGGCGTTCCGGTGGCATTGCGCGCGCGGCCCCGTGCTGCTGATCGGCACCGACTGCCCGGCGCTGACGGTGGCGGACCTGCACGCCGCGGCGCGGGCGCTGCGCGGCGGCGTCGACGCGGTGTTCCTGCCGGCGGAGGACGGCGGCTACGTGCTGATCGGGTTGCAGCAGCCGCGGCCGTCCCTGTTCGAGGGCGTACCCTGGGGCACCGCCGGGGTCATGGAGCAGACCCGCGCGCGGTTGCGCGCCGCCGGCATCACGTGGCGCGAGCCGGCGACACTGTGGGACGTCGACGTGCCCGCCGATCTTCCGCGGCTAAACGCGCTCGGGCGCGACGAGGTGCGCCAGAGAACGGTGCTGACGGCTGCCGTGATCGGCGCCGGCCTCGACGATGTCGGTGACGCCGGATGTTCCGGCGTTGCTCACGCCACCCGCGGCGTCGGTCAGGCCGAGCACACCGGCCCCGTCGGCGACGGCCTTGAACCGGCGCCTGCCCGACGCTCCCCGAAAATCGCGCGATGAACCGCCTGGTGCTCCTCGGTGGCGGCCATGCGCAGGTCAAGGTGCTGACCCGCCTCGCGGAGTCGCCGCTGCCGGGATGGGAGGTGGCGCTGATCTCGCCCTACCGGCGCCAGATCTACTCGGGCATGCTGCCCGGCTGGATCGCGGGCCACTATGCACAGGAAGCCATCGCGCTGCCGCTCGACGCGCTCGCGCAGCGCGCGGGGGTCGACCTGCGCCAGACGGCCGGGACCGGCCTCGATCTCGCGCGCGGCGAGGTGCTGTGCGCGGACGGCTCGCGCGTGGCGTTCGACCTGCTGTCCATCGACACCGGCCCTGAGCCGCGCGCTTGCCGGGCTTCCCGGTGCCGCCGCGTTCGCGCTCCCGGTGCGGCCGATCGAGCGCTTCATCGCCGCGTGGCCGGCGCTGCTGGAGCGCATGCTCGCCCACCGCGGGCCCTTCGACCTGGTCGTGCTCGGCGCCGGCGCTGCCGGCGTGGAGATCGCGTTCGCGCTGCAGCACCGGTGCGCCGCCGCCGGAGCGCCCCACGTGCGCGTCGCGCTGGTCGGCCCCGCGGCGCTGCCGCTGGACGGAGCGCCGCGGGGCGCGCAGCGGCGCATCGCCCGGCTGCTGCGCGCGCGCGGAATCGCCTGGCGGGGATCGCGGCTCGCGACGCGCGTGGCGCCGGGAACGCTGGAGTTCGCGGCGGGCCCGGCGCTGCCGTTCGACGCCTGCGTGGTCGCCACCGGCGCCGCGGCGCCGCGCTGGCCGGCGGCGTCGGGCCTCGCGACCGACGACCACGGCTTCATCCGGGTCGAGCGCACGCTGCGCAGCGTGTCGCATCCGCAGGTCTTCGCCGCCGGCGACGTGGCGGCGTACGCCGACGCGCGCCCGAAGTCCGGCGTCTTCGCGGTGCGTGCCGGGCCCGTGCTGGCCGACAACCTGCGGGCCGCGAGCGCCGGCGCGCCGCTGCAGCAGTGGATTCCCCAGCGCCGGGCGCTCTATCTCCTGAGCACCGGACGCCGGCATGCGCTGGCGATATGGGGCGAGTGGAGCTTCGGCGGGCGCTGGGTCTGGCGTTGGAAGGACTGGATCGACCGGCGTTTCGTGCAGCGCTTCAGCGCCTAGCGTAACGGCGGCGTGCGGAAGCGGCGGATTGTCGGGCAAACGCGGGAGGCAGCTTGCACGACGACTGACGGCAAGGCGATCACCCGGGGCGCGGACGCCGTGGCATGCTCGCGCCGCACGCTGCTGCGCGCAATCACCGGGCTGCTGCTGGCGCCGGCATGGACGGCCACACGCGGCGCCACGCCCGGACCGCTGCCGCTGCCCGCGCCGCAGCGCATGGCGCAGATCCACGTCACCGCCGGCGGCGAGCTGCTGGCGGTGTCCGTCGACGGCGTACTGTGGCAGTACGCGGGCAGCCGCTGGACACAGCGCGCCGCGCAGATCGATCCCGGCGCGCCGATTGCCAGCGGCGACGGCCGCATCGCCGGACGCAGTGCGCAGGGAACGCTGTGGGTCCTCGAGGGGGGCCGCCTGTCCATCGCCGGCGGCGCGGCACTGGCACCCCAGGCCGGATTGCAGCTCCTGCCGTTCGGCATCATCGCGGTGGCGCAGGACGGCGAAGGCCCGGCCTTCGCCGTGCGCTTCGACCCCGGGAGCGGCGGCAGCTGGGCCGAGGCGGCGCGAAGCCGCGATCCCGTGCTGCCCGACGCCCGACCCCTGCAGGCGGACCTCGACGGCCCGGGCGGCGCCGGCAGCGGTCACATCGTCGTGCTGGCCGGCCCCGACGCGCAGCGCTACCGGCACGGCGCGCTGGGCGACGAGATCGAAGCCACGCGGGTGCTCTACCTGGAGCGGCACGGCCTGACCCCGTTGCGCAGCCTGACGCTCCCCGCGCCGTACGTGTTCGAGGACGTCGCGCCGCGGCCGATCGCCTGGCGCGGCGGCACCGGGCTGCTGACCGTGCGCTCGGGGCCGCAGGGCGCGCAGCTCGCCGTCGTCGCGGCCAGTCGCGATCGGCGCGACGGGCTGCAGCTCGCCGCGCTCGGCACGCCGCTGGGCACCGCCCAGCGCTGGATGGCGCCGACGACCGACGGCAAACGGCTGCTCGCGGTGCATACGCCGCACATCGGCGGCACACTGCACGAGTACCGCGTCGACGGTGACCGGCTGCCGTCGCGCAGGTCGTCGCCGGCGTGAGCAATCACGTGCTCGGTCGGCGCGAGCTCGACCTCGCGGCCTGGGTCGGCCCGCTGTTGCTGCTCCCGACGCAGGACCGACAGGAGCTGCGGCTGCTCGACCCCAAGGGCAGCTGGGCGGAGCGCTCGCGGCTCGCGCTGCCCTCCCCGGTCGCCGCGACCCGCCCGCTGCGCCTCGACGGTCGCGCCGGATGCGCCCTGCTGCTGGACGACGGCACGGTGGCCTGGGCCACCGTCGGCGCGTAGCGCTTCGTGCGGCCCGGCGCCCGGGTCACCGCGGCGCGCGCCCGCTGGCGTCGCCCGCTTGCTACCGCGCGGGCCGCGCAATCGGCTAATGTTAGGACTGCGTCGCCGGCGCCCGCCGCCGCACGCCGGAGACCGTCACATGCCCCGATTCGCCGCCAACCTGTCGATGATGTTCAACGAGGCCCCGTTCGTGGAGCGGTTCGCCGCAGCCGCACAGGTCGGCTTCGAAGCGGTCGAGTTCCTGTTTCCCTACGAGTACAGCGCCGACGCCCTCGCCCGCGAGCTGCGCACGCACCGCCTCGCCAACGTGCTGTTCAACCTGCCGCCCGGCGACTGGGCCGCCGGCGAACGCGGCATCGCCGCGCTCCCCGGGCGCGAAGCCGAGTTCCGCGACAGCGTCGCCCTCGCGCTGTCGTACGCGGCCGCGCTGGGCACGCCGCGGCTGCACGTGATGGCCGGCGTGGTGCCCGAGGGCGCCGACCGCGACGCGTACCGCGCCACCTACGTCGCCAACCTCGCGTACGCGGCCGAGGCCGCCGCCGGTCCGGCGCTCGACGTCCTGATCGAGCCGCTCAATCCCCGCGACGTGCCCGGCTACCTGGTGAGCACGCAGGCCGACGCGCACGCGATCCGCGAGGAGGTCGGCGCCGCCAACGTCAAGGTCCAGATGGATCTCTACCACTGCCAGATCGTCGAGGGCGACCTCGCGACGCGGCTGCGCCGGTACCTGCCGCACGTCGGCCACATCCAGATCGCCGGCGTGCCCGGGCGCAACGAGCCGGACACCGGCGAGGTGAACTACCCGTACCTGTTCGACCTGCTGGACGAGCTGGGGTATCCGGGCTGGATCGGCTGCGAATACCGGCCGATCGGCGGCACCGTCGCGGGCCTCGGCTGGTGGGGGGCGTGGCGTCCGCCGCGTTGACGCAACCGGATCCCGCCACCTCGCGCGCACCGGCAACGCCGGCCGGTGTGGCGTTGCATCATCGTTGCCGGCGACTTCGTCCACCGACCACCGGGAAATGCCATGACCGCCGCCACCGCCGACCTCTTCGACGCCCACCCCGATGCGCATTCCTGCGAGATGCAGTTCCGCAGCTTCGGGCAGCGCCGCCGCTTTGCCGGGCGGATCCGCACCGTCAAGTGCTATCAGGACAACGTGCTGCTGAAGGACCTCTTCGGCAAGCCGTCGGACGGCGAGGTGCTGGTGGTGGACGGCGGCGGATCGCTGCAGTGCGCGCTGATCGGCGACCTGATCGCGACGCTGGGCATGAACAGCGGCTGGGCCGGCGCGGTCGTCCACGGGGTGATCCGCGACTCGGCCACCATCGACGGCCTGGAATTCGGCATCAAGGCGCTGGGGACCAACCCGCGCAAGAGCACCAAGCACGGCGACGGCCTGGTCGACGTGCCGGTCGGCTTCGGCGGCGTGACCTTCGTGCCGGGCCACTGGCTCTACAGCGACGAGGACGGCATCCTGGTCTCGCCCTCGCCGCTCGCGTGATTCGCGCGTCGCCCGGCGCGCCGGCGGGTCGAGCGCGACCCGCCGGTCAGCCCATGAAGCCCAGATCGGTCGCGCCGGCGAAGTTCTGCAGGTTCGGGAATATCGCGTCGAGATCGGCGTCGCTGGCGCCCATCCATTTCGCCAGGGTGCCCGCGTACTGGTCCACGGAATAGTGGGGGATCAGCCGCCCCTGGCCCGCGTCGGCAGGGTTGGCGGCACCGAGTTCCATGTTGTGGAAACTGCCGTAGATCCGGCCGCCGCTCACGGCGCCGCCCACGACCAGATGATGGGAGCCCCAGCCGTGGTCGGATCCGGTGCCGTTGGTGGTCAGCGTGCGTCCGAAATCGGATGCCGTGAACGTGGTCACGCTGTTCTGCACGCCGAGTTCGACCGTCGCATCGTAGAAGGCGCCGAGCGCGGCGTCGACCTCGGCGAGCAGGTCGGCATGCTTGCCGAAGAGGATGGGCGGATCGTCCGGTCCGGGCAGCAAGGCGCTGCCGCTCGTATCGAACTGGTCGCTGTGGTTGTCGAAGCCGGTTTCCAGCGAGACGAAGAAGATCTGGCGCCGCGCGCCCAGTGCCTGGCGCGCGGCGATCATCATCGCCACCGAGCGCAGCTGCGCCGCCAGAGCGCTTCCGGACGGGAACGGCGTGGCGATCGGGTTCCGCTCGGCGTACAGGCCATCGCCGTCGGGGCCGGTATAGAGCGCCTCGAGCACGAAGTCGTTGAGTTGCACGGCGCGGCTCGCCGCCTGCCCGAACTGGCGCTGCAGCAGGTTGCTGCGGGCCAGCGCGAGCCCGTTGAGATACACGGTCTGCGGGTCCGATCCCGTGACGTCCCGGTCGCGGTATGCCCTGATGCGCTGCACGATCGGGGCGATCGTGCTGCCGGTGTAGGGGCCGATCTGCTGGGCCGCGGTCGAGTTGCCCATCAGAAAGACGCTCGGATTCGCCGTCGCCACCGACACCGGCAACAGCCCGGTGTTCGCCGACTGGATGACGTCCGCCAGGTGTCCGCCCCAGCCGCCCCGGGCTGGTCCCTGCGGGTAGCCGGTGTGCCAGTGCGCCCGCATGTCGGAATGTGAAAAAAGCTGCGGCGGCAGCCCCGTCCGGTTCTGGAAATCGGTCTGCGAGGTCGGGCGCAGCAGCACGCCCACGTTCGAGATCACCGCCATCTTCCCGGCGTCGAACAGGCCGCGAGAGCGCAGGAGCCGCGGATGCAGGCCGAAGGCGCCCTCCACCGGGTCGGCCACCGCGTTGGCTTCCAGGCTCGCCTGCGGCAGCGCGAGCGGGCCGCGGTTCGCCGCATAGAGGGCGTAGCGCGAATCGAGCGGCACGATCACGTTGTGGCCGTCGTTGCCGCCGACGAGGAACACGCACACGATGGCCCGATAGTCGTCGAACGGGCCGGCGCCGAACGCGAGTTCGGAGAAGGCGCCCGTCAGCGGAGCCATCGTGAGGCCGGAGAGCAGCCTCAGGAAGTCGCGCCGCGGCAATGTCCCGACGTCGCGGCGGCGCAGGTCCGCGTTGCTCATCGTTGCACCAGATAGTCCGGGGAATTGACGATCAGCCAGAGCGCGACGGACAGCCGGTCCGTGCGCTGCTTGGCCGGATCGGGGTCGGTGACCTTCTGCAGCGATTGCGCGATCTGAGCCTTGAACCCGGGATCGATGCCGCCGCCGCAGAGCAGGACGTCGAGCTCGTCGACGAGCTGGTCGGGCGTGTCCGCGAGGGGCAGGTAATAGCCGTGGTCGGGCAGCATGCGCTTGCCGGGATCCGGATTGTAAAAGTCGAATCCGAGGATCATTCCCCACTGGCTGAAGTCGGCGAACCCCGCCACCGATGCCGCGTTGGTGATCTCGAATTCCGGCGCGACCAGGTTTGCGTCCGCAACCGGCCCGACCGGCGCGTAATCGGGGCTGAAGAAATTGAACACGGTGGGCGCGCGCAGGGGATCCTGCGCGAGCAGCGTCGGCGCGCTGAAATTCCACAGATCGTAGTACCCGTTGGCCCGCCTGGCATCGAACGCCCGATGCAGCTGGACGAACCGGATGACCGGCTCGGTCATCTTGCCGAACGTGGGCTGGGCCGCGACGGCGAGGCTGCGCGCCTCGCCGTCGAGCAGGATCGCCCGGATGACTGCCATCATGTCGCCGCGCACGCCGCTCCCGTTGTCGTTGAAGCTCGCCGCCACGCGCGCGACGTAACCGGGACTCGGGTTCGAGGTCACCAGACGCTGGATCAGCCCCTTCGCGAGAAACGGTCCGACGTTGGGGTGGTTGAACACGTTGTCGATCAGGTCGTCGAGATCGGCCTGCGCCGACTGGCCGGCCGGAAGCACGGCGTGCGGCGCCCCGGGGTAGTCCAGCAGGGTCTTGACACCGGTGTCGTGCGCCGGGCCGGAAAGGATCCGGGTTCCGTCGGCCGACCAGTAGTCGCCGGTCCACGGCTGCATCGGCACGCTCCACGCCGCGCAGGCCTTCTGCGACCGGATCACCGGATCCTCGTCGTAGATGTCGGGATATCGCCAGCGCCATGCCTGCGACTGATCCTGCCCCGCAAACGTCCAGCCCGACGTCGCCCTGGCGAAATTCCGGACCGTGTCCTCGGTGTACGCCGGAATGGGCTGCCCGTTGTCGTCCAGCCTGACCGTGCCGTCGAGGTTCAGCATCACGGTGCCAATCGAGAACAGCTGCATCACCTCCCGCGCATAGTTCTCGTCCGGCTGCGTCTTGAGCACCGGGTCCGCCTTGGCGCTGCCCTTCATGCTCAGGTATTCGCCCATGATCGGATTGAGCGTGACGTCGCGCAGCAGGTCGCGCACGTTGCCGAAGGCATCGCGGTTCAGCACGTCGAGATACGCTGCCGCCCCGCAATGCGCGTTCAGCACCGCGTCGTTGTTGAGCGAAACGACGAAGATCTGCGACAGGGCGAAGGTCACGCGCTGCCGGAGCTGGTCGTTGCCTTCGAAGAACTGCTTCCACAGCGAAGGCAGCGTCACGGCCCAGGGCTGTTCGACGAGCCGGGGATCGGCCAGCACCGTGGCGAGATGCGAAACGGTCGGCAGCGCGAACTGGGCGTCCAGCCAGGCGGAGTAGCCCTGGACCGCGAGTGCGTCGATCGCCTCCCGGGTCGCGCCGAATGTCGCCTGCCGCATGAAACGCGCCGCGTCCCTGCGCCCGTCGGACGCCGAAAGCGGCGACGCGGTGACGCTCACCGTGGACGCCGCGCTGTCCAGTTCGCCATCGCCGACGATCAGGCTCGCCTCGTAGGTGCCCGCCAGGTCGGCGGTGAACATCGGCTGCGCGGTGGTGCCGGCGGCGAGCACGGCCCCGCTTCCCTGCGGCCGGCTCGTCAGCGCCCATTGGTAGGCCAGCTCGTCGCCGTTCGGGTCGGCGCTGCCGCTGCCGTCAAGCGTCACCACGTCGCCCACCGACACCGCCTGTCCGGCGCCGGCGTCGGCCTGCGGCGCCTCGTTCGCCGGCGGGGCCGGCAGTACCTGCGTCAGGCCCTGGTTGGCCACCAGCTTGTCCGACAGGGCGAGCGCCCCGCTCGCGTCGAGGTCGAGCAGAAAATTCGATGTGCCGACCAACTGCGCCAGCGCCGCGTTGACGAGCAGCACGTCGGCAAGGCTGACGGCCCGGTTCCGGTTGACGTCGCCGCGCAGAAAGCCGACGGTCGCCACCCCGTGCCCATCGGTCGCGCCGTCGGCCGCCACGACGTCCTGCACCGCAACGCGCACGTACTGCGCATTGGTCACGCCACTCAGCGGGACCGACATTTCGTGGCCGGCGAACGTCGGGACACCGGCGACGGCGGTCCCGGCGGTGATCGCAGCGCTGCCGCCCGTCACCGCCTTGTCGAAGATGAACACGATCGCGTGCTGCGGGCCCGCGCGCGGCTCGATCGTCGGGTTGGCCCGATCGCCCGAAAGCAGCACGTCGAAGGTCCCGGCCGCACCGTGAACCTTGCGTGCGACTGCGGCGACGACTGCCGGCGAGGATACCGGGGCCGCGGCCGCGACCACGGGTTGGGCAATGCCGACCGCGAGCAGCATTGCCGCCAGGAATTTTAGGATGGATGCCTTCAAGGAATTAGCGGCGAGCGAAATTTGCGCATGAACGGCCGACGCATGCCGCGCATGGCGCATCCGCCGGATGAATGGCGACTACTCGCATGGAACACTGCGTGCAGCAAAGCGGGCGCAATCGCCCGATCATACCGAGGCGCGGAATGCGAAGCAATCCCGGCCCGGCGGTGAGGGACGCTCACTTATAATCGGCGCGATGACATCGCCCGTTCCCGCGGCTCCCGCTGCGCCCGCCGACCTGTCCGAAGCGGCGCTGTCGGCCCACACGCCCATGATGCGGCAGTACCTGCGCGCCAAGGCCGAGCATCCGGACAAGCTGCTGTTCTACCGGATGGGGGATTTCTACGAGCTGTTCTACGACGACGCGCAGCGGGCGGCGCGCCTGCTCGACATCACGCTGACCGCGCGCGGGCAGTCCGCCGGCGCGCCGATCCCGATGGCCGGCGTGCCGTATCACGCGGTCGAGGGCTATCTCGCGCGGCTGATGAAGCTCGGCGAGTCGGTCGCGATCTGCGAGCAGATCGGCGATCCGGCGACGAGCAAGGGCCCGGTCGAGCGCAAGGTGCTGCGCGTGGTCACGCCGGGCACCGTCACCGACGCCAGCCTGCTCGACGCGCGGCGCGACAGCCTGCTCGTCGCCGTGAATCCCGGTCGGCACCGCAGCGGCATCGCGTGGCTGAATCTCGCCTCGGGGCAGTTCACGCTGGCGGAAGTGCCCTCGGCCGAGACCGCGGCGACGCTGGATCGGATCGACGTCGCCGAGCTGCTGGTCCCCGATTCGGCGGCCGTCGCGCCGCCGCGCGGCCCAGGCGTGCCGACGCGCGCGCTGCCGGCGTGGCGCTTCGACGCCGCGGCCGCGACGCGCGCGCTCGCGCGGCAATTCGGCACGCGCGACCTCGCGGCCTTCGGCGTCGAGGACCTCGACCTCGCGGTCGGCGCCGCCGGCGCGCTGCTGGACTACGCCGCCGGCACGCAGGCCGCCGCGCTCGCGCACGTGCGCACGCTGGCCGTCGAAAGCGCCGGCGACTACCTGCAGCTCGACGCGGCGACGCGCCGCAATCTGGAGATCACCGCGACGCTGCGCGGCGAGAGCGCGCCGACGCTGCTTTCGCTGCTCGACGGCTGCGCGAGCGCCGCCGGCAGCCGGCTGCTCCGGCAGTGGCTGACGCACCCGCTGCGCTCGCAGGCCGCGGCCGCCGCCCGCCACGCGGCGGTCGCGGCGTGGCAGGAGCACCCGGCCGCGCGGCGCGACTTCGCGCGCGAGCTCGGGCGCAGCGCCGACCTCGAGCGCATCGCCGGCCGCGTGGCGCTGCTGACGGCGCGGCCGCGCGACCTCGCCGGGCTGCGCGACACGCTGGCACGGCTGCCCGCGCTGCAGACCGCGGTGGCGGCAGTCGCCGCGGACGTGGCGCCGCTGCTCGCGGAACTGGCCGCCGGCCTCGACGTCGACCCGCAGTGGGCGGCGCTACTGGCGCGAGGGATCGCCCCCGAGCCCGCCGCGCAGGTCCGCGACGGCGGCGTCATCGCCACCGGATTCGACGCCGGGCTCGACGAGCTGCGCGCGATCGACGAGCACTGCGGCGAGTTCCTGGTGGCGCTCGAGGCGCGCGAGCGCGAGCGCACCGGCATCGCCAGCCTCAAGGTCGAGTACAACCGCGTCCACGGCTTCTACATCGAGGTTACCAACGCGCACGCGGCGCGGGTGCCCGACGACTACCGCCGGCGGCAGACGCTCAAGAACGCCGAGCGCTACATCACGCCGGAGCTCAAGACCTTCGAGGACAAGGCGCTGTCGGCGCAGGAGCGCGCGCTCGCCCGCGAGAAGCTGCTCTACGAACGGCTGCTCGCCGACCTTGCGCCGGCGGTCCCCGCGCTGGGCCGCGCCGCCGCGGCGCTGGCGGCGCTCGACGTGCTGGCGACGTTCGCGGAGCGTGCCGAGGCGCTGGGCCTGGTCCGGCCGGCGTTCGTCGCGGCGACCGGGCTCGTGATCCGCGGCGGGCGCCATCCCGTCGTCGAGCGGCAGGTCGAGGATTTCATCCCCAACGACCTGGATCTGTCGCCCGAGCGCCGGCTGCTGATCGTCACCGGCCCCAACATGGGCGGAAAGTCGACGTACATGCGGCAGGCGGCCGCGATCGTGCTGCTCGCCCACAGCGGCGCCTACGTGCCGGCAGCGTCCGCCGAGATCGGTCCCATCGACGCCATCCACACCCGGATCGGCGCCGCCGACGATCTCGCCGGCGGGCGCTCGACGTTCATGGTCGAGATGACCGAGGCGGCGGCGATCCTGCACCGCGCCACCGCGCAGAGCCTGGTGCTGATCGACGAGATCGGCCGCGGCACGTCGACGTTCGACGGCCTGGCGCTGGCGTGGGCAATCGCGCATCAGCTGGCGGAGAAGAACCGCAGCCTCGCGCTGTTCGCGACCCACTATTTCGAGCTGACGGCGCTGCCGGCCGAGATCGAGGGCTGCGCCAACGTCCACTTCGATGCGGTGCTGCACGCGGGCGGCGGCGGCGACGGCATCGTCTTCCTGCACGCCGTCGCCGACGGTCCGGCCAACGAGAGCTACGGGCTGCAGGTCGCGAAACTCGCGGGCGTGCCGGCGGAGGCGATCCGCCGGGCCCGCGGCTATCTCGCACGGCTCGACCGGTTCAACGCCGCCGGCGGCGCGCAGGCCGACCTGTTCGCCGCACCCGCCGCGGCGGGCCCTCCGGACGCCGAGCCGCCGGCGTCCGGCACGCCTGCCGCCGTCGCCGAAAGGCTCGCCGGCCTTGACCCGGACGCGATGACGCCGCGCGACGCGCTGGCGGCACTCTACGAGCTCAAGCGGCTCGTCGATTCGTGAAATCGAACGTCAGTGGTGGTGATGCCCGTCGGGACCGTGCGCGTGGCCGTGCTCGACCTCCTCGGCGGTGGCCGGACGCACGTCGAGAATCCTGCATTCGAAGCGCACGCGCTTGCCGGCCCAGGCGTGGTTGCCGTCGAGGACCACCTTGCCATCGGCGATGTCGGTCACCGTGAAGACGATGCCCTCGCCCTGCTCGTCGCCGTCGTTGACGTAGGCCTCGAACATCATGCCCTTGGCGACGTCGGGCGGCAGGCTGTCGACCGGCTCGATCTTGACCAGCGCGGCGTCGTATTCGCCGAACGCGTCGGCGGGCTCCAGCGTCACCGAAACGGTCTCGCCGGCCTTCTTGTGCGTCAGCGACTCCTCGAGCTTGGGCGGCATCCCCGAGAATCCGCCGTGAAGGTAGACGATCGGATCATCGGCGGATTCGAGCAGCGTGTTGTCGGCGTCGTACAGCTCGAACGTCATCGTGACGACCGTGTTCGCGAAGATGTGCATCGGCAGGTCTCGGCCCGGGAATGGAGGAAGGGAAACGTGCGCCCGGCGCGGAAGCGCGGCCGGGAAAGGCCCGCTCATTGTAGCCCACCGGCTGCCCTATAATCGGCGGATGCCGCAGCGAACCAGAGCGCAGGACGGCGCGTCCGTGGCGAGTCCCGTCGCGGGCCGCGCCGGGACCCTGCTCGGCGGCCGCAGCGTCGCCGCCTTCCTCCGCGAGTTCTGGCACAAGGAGGCGCTGCTGGTCCGGGACGCGATCCCCGGCGTCGCCGCGATGTTCGACCGGGCGGGACTGCAGGCGCTGGCCGCGCGCGACGACGTCGAGTCGCGGCTGGTCGTGCGCGACGGAACGCGCTGGACGCTGGTCCACGGGCCGCTCGGGCGCCGCGACTGGAAGGCGCTGCCTCCGCGCCGCTGGACGCTGCTGGTGCAGGGCGTCAACCTGCACTCGGGCGCCGCCGACGCGCTGCTGCGGCGGTTCTCGTTCCTGCCCCATGCCCGGCTCGACGACCTGATGGTGAGCTACGCCGCACCCGGCGGCGGCGTCGGTCCGCACTTCGATTCCTACGACGTCTTCCTGTTGCAGGGAAGCGGGCGCCGGCGGTGGCGCTACGGTCGCCAGGACGATCTCGCGCTCCGGCCCGACCTGCCGCTTTCGATCCTGAAGCGCATCGTCCCGACGCACGACGAGGTGCTCGGTCCCGGCGACATGCTCTACCTGCCGCCGCACTGCGCGCACGAGGGCGTCGCGCTCACCGAATGCATCACCTGCTCGATCGGGTTCCGTGCCGCGAGCACGAACGACATGGCGGCGGCGTTCCTCGATTTCCTGCGTGACGGGCTCGACCTGCCCGGCCGCTACGCCGACCCGGACCTCGCGCCGACCCGGACACCGGCGAGGATCGGCACCGCGATGCGGCGGCAGTGCGCGACGATGCTCGGCGCCATCCGCTGGGACGCCGGGACGGTGGCGCGGTTCCTCGGTTGCTGGCTTTCCGAGCCGAAATCCCACGTCTTCTTCGTGCCGCCGGTGCCGGCGCTGTCGCGCGCCGCCTTCGCGAAGGCCGCCGCGCGGCACGGCGTGCGCTTGAACCCGCGCACCCAAATGCTCTACGATGATCGGCATCTGTTCGTCAACGGCGCCGCGGTGCCGTGGCCCGCCGCGGGAGCGCCGCAGCTCGCGCACCTCGCCGATGCGCGCGGGCTCGCTTCGCGCGACGCGGAGGCAATCCCGTCCGCGGCGGCCGGGCTGCTCTACGACTGGTACTGCGATGGCTTCCTCGACGCCGACCGAAGCTGACGTCCCGCCGCCCCCGGCCCCACGACGCGAGACGCTCGACACCATCGCCGCGCAGACCGCGGCGATCAACGAACTGATCGGCCTCGCCCGGCGCTCGATCCGCGTCTTCGACGTTGATCTGTCGGAGACGGGCTGGAACGATCCTGCCCGCTGCGAGCGGCTGGCGGCGTTCCTGCGCCGCTCGCGCCACGCGCGGCTCGAGATCGTCGTCCACGACACGCGCCACATCGAGGGCCGCTGCGCGCGGCTCACCGCGTTGCAGCGGCTGTTCGGCGAGGCCGTCACCATCCGGCGGTCGGGGCCGAACGCGCGCGCGGCGATGGATCCGCTGGTCATCGTCGACCGGCAGCACTACCTGCACCGCTTCCACGCCGACCACGCGCGTGCGGCGCTCGGCGTCGACGACCCGCATCAGGCAAAGCCGCTGATCCAGCGCCTGGATGAAATCCAGGCCGACAGCGAGCCGGGCGTTTCGGGGGCCGTGCTGGGCCTCTGAGCGCACGCCCCAGGTCCGGGCGCAGGCGTTGCCGCAGTGCACAATCTCATTGAATTTCTTGAACTTTGTGATAGAATGCCGGCATCGGCCGCAACGCTCACGCGCACGCGTTGCCAACCTATCGCCGGACGTCGCGGCGGCCGAAACAGCGCGATCACTCTCTCCCATCGACACCCGCTCAAGGAACCCAGAATGAACAAGTCACTCCTCATCGCCGCTGCGCTCGCGGTCGCCCTGACGGCATGCAGCAAGGAAGAAACCCCCGCGCCGGCCATGGATGCCGCCAAGGCCGCCGCCGACAAGGCCATGGAAGCCACCAAGGATGCCGCCGGCAAGGCCATGGAAGCCACCAAGGAAGCCGCCGACAAGGCCGCCGACGCGACCAAGGAAGCCGCGGACAAAGCCGCCGACGCGACCAAGGAAGCCGCCGACAAAGCCGCCGAGACGACCAAGGAAGCCACCGACAAGGCCGTCGACGCGACCAAGGAAGCCGCCGACAAGGCCGTCGAGGCCGCGAAGGACACCGCGAAGGACGCGATGAAGAAATAGGCCGGTCACCCGGCACAGGAAAAAGCCGACCTGCGGGTCGGCTTTTTCATTGGGCAAATCGCTAATTGGGGTCTAATTGGGGTCAGATACGTAATACAGCGCGCACGCGCTGTGTTACGTATCTGACCCCAATTACCCTTGATTAGAGCGGCGCGCCGATCCGGCGCGCGACCTCGCGATAATGCTCGATGACGCTGCCGAGATCGCGGCGGAAGCGGTCCTTGTCCATCTTCTCGCCGGTCTTCGCATCCCACAATCGGCAGCCGTCCGGCGTGAACTCGTCGCCGAGCACCAGCGCGCCGACGGGGTCGTCGGTCGGGTGCCCGAACTCCAGCTTGTAATCGACGAGGTCGATGTCCGCCGCGGCGAACAGCGGCTTCAGCACCGCGTTGACCTTGTGCGTCAGTGCCTTCATCTCGCCGATCTCGGCCGCGCTCGCCCAGCCGAGCACGCGGATGTGGTCGTCGTTGACCAGCGGATCGTGCAGCGCATCGCTCTTGAGGAAGAACTCGAAGATCGGCTCGGCGAGCCGCGTGCCCTCCTCGATGCCGTAGCGCTTCGCCATCGAGCCGGCGCAGATGTTGCGCACGACGCACTCGACCGGCACCATCTTCATCCGCCTGACCAGAGACTCGCGCTCGTTGACGAGGCGCAGGAAATGCGTCGGCACGCCGGCCACGGCCAGACGGCCCATCACGAAGGCGTTGATGCGGTTGTTGGTCTCGCCCTTCTGCGCGAGCTGCGCGAGCTTGACGCCGTCGAACGCCGACACGTCGTCGCGGTAGTGCATGACGAGCAGATTTGCATCGTCGGTCGCGTACACGGTCTTGGCCTTGCCGCGATAGAGCTCCTGCCTCTTGTCCATGCCACCTTCTCCGTTGTCGTTGCCTCGGGTTCTCTCAGGCGAGCTCGCGCCAGCCGAAACCGGCGGCCTGGTCGGCCACGCCGATCCAGTCCGGCGCGCAGTCGAGCGCCGCGGCGAGCGCCGCGCGGGCCTTCTCCGGCGTGTTGTTCTGCTGCGACAGGTGCGCCGCCACGATGTGCTGCAGCTTCGAAGTGTCGATGCTTTCCAGGAGCGCGGCCGCCGCGCCGTTGTGCAGGTGCCCCAACGGTCCGGCGATCCGCTGCTTGAGCGGGTAAGGGTACGTGCTCTGCGCGAGCAGGTCGAGATCGTGGTTGCATTCGAGCACCAGCGCGTCGCAGCCGGACAGGCTCGCCTCGACGTGCGGCGTCGACGCACCGATGTCGGTCAGCACGCCGAGCCGGTGCGCGCCGTCGCCGACGACGAACTGTACCGGCTCGCGCGCGTCGTGCGGGACCGGAAACGGGAAGATCGCGAGCGCGCCGATCGCGAACGCATCGTGGCTGTCGAAGCCGCAGGCGCCGGGCAGGCGGCCGAAGCGGCCGGCCACCGCGTCGAAGGTGCCGAACGTGGCCCACACCGGGATCCGGTGGCGCGCCGCGAACGCGGGCACGCCCCCGACGTGATCCGAGTGCTCGTGCGTGACCAGGATGGCGGCCAGCGCCTCCGGCGCGAGACCGAGCCGCGCGAGCCGCATGGCGGTGCCGCGCACGCCGAAGCCGCAGTCGATCATCACGCAGGTGCCGCCGGCCTCGACGACGAGGCCGTTGCCCTCGCTGCCGCTGCCCAGTGACGCGAAGCGCATCGGGCGCGTGTTCAGCCGGCGCGACGGATGCCGCGCCGCGCCGCCTGCGCGGCGGGGGCTGCGCGCGCGGCCCGGGCCGGCATTACTTCAGCTGGTCCTTGAGCAGCGCGAGAATCTTCTCGCCGTTCGCGGTCTTGTCGGGCGCGCCGTTGGCGTCCTGCACCGTGACCAGCGCCGGCGGCGCGGCCGACTCGGCGATGAGGATCTGGTACTGCTCCGGCTTCTCGGTGTTGTCCTTCCAGAACATCAGCTTCGACAGCCAGCCGGTGTCCTTCTTGGTGTCGGACTCGGGATTGGCGTAGCGGACGAAGTAGATGCCCTTCGAGCGGTCGCGGTCGACGACGGTGAAGCCGACGCGGTCGAGCGCCAGGCCCACCCGCCGCCAGACCCGGTCGAAGCTGTCGTCGACGTAGAGCTTCGCGCTGCCGTCGGCCGCCTTCTCCAGCCGCGCCTGCTCGGGCAGCGCACCGGGCGTCGACGTCGCGGCGACGGCGCGCACCGCCGCCGGCTCCGAGACGCCGAACTTGATCATCAGCTTGGTCAGGAACTCGGCCTCGATGTTCGGATTCGGCGGCATCACTGCCCACGCGAATCCCGCCGGCGACACGCTCTGGATCGTGGTCGTCGGCACCTGCTCCATCCGCCGCATCGAGATGTAGATGTCCATCGTGCCCGGCTCGTTGCCGCGCTCGAGGCGGGTGCGGAACTTGTCGCGCTTGTACGTGGTGTAGAAGACGTCGGCGAGCTTGCCGATGGAGTCGCGCAGGAAGTCGGGCGGCAGCTCGGCGCGGTTCTCGGCCCAGTCGGTCTCCATGATGCCCAGGTTCGGCTGCTCGACCGCCAGCGCGAAGCCGTTCTCGGGCCAGAACTGGCGGCAGATGTTCCACGCCTGGTCGGGGGTGGCCTTCACGTGCAGCCAGCGCTCGGTCCCGGCGCGCACGATCCTCGCGTCGGCGTTGGCGTTGGGCGCGATGTCGCCGCCGGAGCGCGGCCGGGTGGCATTGCGTGCGGCGAGCCCCGACGCGGTCGCGACGTTGTAGCGGTCGTCGTACTGCGGCGTGACGAGGTCCGGAGGAACCTCGAGCACCGGCGCGGTCGCCACCGACTTGTAGTCGACCTTCTTGCCCAGCGACCCGGTCAGCGATTCGCAGCCGGCCAGCGCGAGGCTTGCACAGACAGCCAGGACGAGCGCGCGCGCCGCGGGTGAATGGATAACAGCATGCATGCGTGACACCTTGAGGTTCATCCGAGGCAGCCGGCTTCGAAGAGCGCCGCGCGGACGGCAGCGTGATGCACCGGCGAGAGCGGGAGCAGCGGCAGCCGCAGTTCGTTGCGAATGTATCCCATTTCCGCGAGCGCCCACTTGACCGGAATCGGATTCGCTTCGACGAACAGCTTCCGGTGAAGGCCGAGCAGCCGGTCGTTGCACTCGCGCGCCGCGGCGAAATCGCCGGCGAGCACCGCCGCGCACATCCTCGCCATCAGCGCCGGCGCCACGTTGGCGGTGACCGAGATCACGCCGTGCGCGCCCATCATCATCAGCGGCAGGCCCGTGATGTCCTCGCCGCTGTAGACGGCGAAGTCGCGCCTGTTCGCCGCCGCCAGCGCCTTGAGGAGCTCGCTGCCACGGCCCAGATCGGCGGTCGCGTCCTTGATCCCGATGATGCCCGGCACCTGCGCCAGCCGCACCGCCGTCTCGGTGGCGAGGTCGGCGACCGTACGGCCGGGCACGTTGTACAGGATCAGCGGCAGGTCGACCGCTTCGGCAATGGCCCGGAAATGCCGGTAGAGCCCTTCCTGCGTGGGCTTGTTGTAGTAGGGGACCACCGACAGCGCGCTCGCCGCGCCGGCGGACTTGGCGTAGGCGGTGAGCTCGATCGCCTCGCGCGTCGAGTTCGCACCGGTTCCGGCGATGACGGGCACGCGGCCGCGCGCAAGCTCGATCGCGGTCCTGATCAGCGCGCAGTGCTCTTCGACGTCGACGGTGGGCGATTCGCCGGTGGTGCCGACGATGACGATCCCGGCGGTGCCGCCGTCGACGTGGAAGTCGACGAGCCTGCCGAGCGCGGGGAAGTCGAGCGCGCCGCCCTCCTGCATGGGGGTCGCGATGGCGACGAGGCTGCCAGTCAACATGAGAAAGCCGCAAAAGGAGCGATTTTACTCCATTCGAACCACCAGGGCGGGCCAGGTTCCCCGGCCGTTCAGGTCAGCGGCGGCGGCCACGGCCGGCGCGGGCCGAGCGCCGCCAGCCGCTCGATCACGGCGCCGCCGGAGGCCGTCGACAGGTACCCCTGCTCGAAAGCGACGACGGTGAGCGCGGGCGCTGCGAGCGTCAGCAGCTCGCCCGGCGCGAGCAGGAACGCGGGATTCGAGGGCCGGCCGAAGGCCTCGTTGCCGCGCGCGAACGTCTCGTAGAGCAGCACGCCGTCGTCCGCCAGCGCGGCCAGCAGATGGGCAAACAGCGGCCGATGCAGGTAGTTGGCGACCACGATCGCGTCGAAGCGCTCGCCTGCGAGCGGCCAGGGGCCCGCCTCCAGATCGGCGACACGCGTTTCGATCCGCGCGTCGCCGTCCAGCACGGCGAGCGCGCCGGCATCGCGGTCCACCGCCACGACGCGTTGGCCGCGCGCGGCGAAGAAGCGCGCGTGCCGGCCCTTCCCGCAGGCGAGGTCCAGCACCCGCGCGCCCGGCGGCACCAGTGGCGCGAAGCGCGCGATCCACGGCGACGGCGTCATGACCGGGGGCGCGCGACGCGCCTTTCCGCCGCCGGCCGAACGCCGCGGACGCGCGCATTGTCCGCGGCGCGACCGGCGTCGGTCGCACGCGCCTGCGCGAGGACCCAGTCGACGAACGCGCGGACGTCCGGGCGCTCGCGGGCGTGCGGGGCGACGAGCGCGTAGTACCCGCGCGCCGAGTCGAACTTGCGCGGAAACGGCGCCACCAGGCGGCCCTCGCGCAGCAGTTCGGCGATCAGCGGCAGCCGCCCCAGCGCGACGCCCTGGCCGCCGACGGCGGCCTGGATCACCTGATCGTAGAGCGTGAAGCGCAGCGATCCCGCCGGCTTCAGGGTCGGCTCGCCGTTGGCGACGAGCCACGGGCGCCAGTCGAGCCAGGGCGTGCGCATTTCCGGATCGTCCAGATGCAGGAGAACGTGCCGCGCGAGGTCCGCGGGCCGCTTGAGCGGCGTTCGCGGATCGCGCGCGACGCCGGGGCTGACCACGGGCAGCATCCGCTCGCCGAACAAGCGCACGCTCTCGCGCGGCGCGGTCTTCTCCGCGCAGTAGCGGATGGCGAGGTCGACGTCGCCGCGCGTGAGATCGACCGCGCGGTCGTTGGCGGACACGTAGACCTCGACCTGCGGGTGCAGCGCGCGAAACTCGGGCAGCCGCGGGATGATCCACAGCGAGGCGAACGACACGGTGGTCGTCAGCGTGAGGCCGGGCTCGCGGGTGCCGGCACGGGCGCGCTCGGCGGCGCCGGCGAGCGCTGCCAGCGCCGCGGCGACGTCGCGGTGCAGCGCCGCCCCGGCCGCCGTCAGCGCCAGCGCGCGATGGCGGCGCTCGAACAGGGCGATCCCCAGCGCCGCCTCGAGCGACTGGATCTGCCGCGACAGCGCCGATTGCGTGACGAACAGCTCCTCCGCGGCACGCGTGAACGACAGCCGCCGGCCGGCGGCCTCGAAGCCCTTGAGGAAGTCGAGCGACGGCAGCGCCCGCAGCGTCTTATGCATGCGCCAGACTCATGCAAGTGATTCCGAAATAGCGTTTGTGCCGGAACGGCTCCACGACGAGAATCCCTCCCACGACACGCCGCAACGCCCGCCAGAACCAGGCGGATCACGGCGCCGCGGCGGGGTCGTGAATGCATTCTACGCATGTTTGGCACGTTCGAGGAGGTGTGCGATGAGCTGTTCCGGATACACGAAGGTCTGGGAAATGGCGCCCGACGAGCTGATCGGGCTCGACGGTGGCGAGGGAACGACGCTGCGGGTGACGCGCGGCGCGCTCTGGGTCACGCTCGAGCACGACACGCGCGACGTGGTGCTCACCGCGGGCGACAGCTACACGATCGATCGCGGCGGCCTGACGCTGGTCCAGGCGCACGGCGCCGCCACCGTGTGCGTGCTCGCCGGCCGCGGCGAGGCGCGGCAACTCCGCCGCGGCAGGGAAACGGTGGCGGCGCGGCTGCGACGCTGGCTGGCGCGCCTCGCCGACGCCGGGCGGGCACGCGGCTGGGCGCCGTACGTTTGATTTCCGCGGCGCGCGGCCGGAATCGCGTGGCCCACGCGCGGGCGGGCGTCAGGCCTTGGCGAACGTGACCTTGCCCGCGCGCGCGTCGACCTTGACCGTGTCCCCTGGCGCGTAGTGCCCCGCCAGGATCTCGCGCGACAGCGGATTCTCGATCTCCTGCTGGATCGCGCGCTTCAGCGGGCGCGCGCCGTACACGGGATCGAAACCCGTCTCCGCGACCGTCTTCAGCGCCGCCGCGGACACCGACAGCCTGATCTCGAGCTTGGCGAGCCGCGCTTCGAGCCCCCGCAGCTGGATGGCGGCGATCGCCGCGATGTTCTTCTCGTCGAGCGCGTGGAAGACGACGATCTCGTCGATGCGGTTGACGAACTCGGGCCGGAACGCGGTCTTCACCTCGGCCATCACCGCGAGCTTGATCACGCCGTAGTCGTCGCCGGACATCTGCTGGATCATCTGCGAGCCCAGGTTCGAGGTCATCACGATCACCGTGTTCTTGAAGTCGACCGTGCGGCCGTGCCCGTCGGTCATCCGGCCGTCGTCTAGCACCTGCAGCAGCACGTTGAACACGTCCGGGTGCGCCTTCTCGACCTCGTCGAGAAGGATCACGCTGTAGGGCTTGCGGCGCACCGCCTCGGTCAGGAAGCCGCCCTCCTCGTAGCCGACGTAGCCCGGCGGCGCGCCGATCAGCCGCGCGACCGAGTGCTTCTCCATGAACTCGGACATGTCGATGCGGATCAGGTGCTGCTCCGAATCGAACAGGAACTCGGCCAGCGCCTTGCACAGCTCGGTCTTGCCCACGCCGGTGGGGCCGAGAAAGAGGAACGACCCGTAGGGCCGGTTGGGGTCGGAAAGCCCCGAGCGCGAGCGCCGGATGGCGTCGGCGACCAGGCGCACCGCCTCGTCCTGCCCGACCACGCGCCGGTGCAGTGCCTCCTCCATGTGCAGCAGCTTGTCGCGCTCGCCCTGCATCATCTTCGACACCGGGATGCCGGTCGCGCGCGAGACGACCTCGGCGATCTCCTCGGCGCCGACCTGCGTGCGCAGGAGCTGCGGCTTCTTCGCCGCTTCGCCCGCGAGCTTCTTGTCGGCCTTCTTGAGCTGCGCCTCGAGCTGCGGCAATTGTCCGTACTGCAGCTCGCTCATCTTCTGCCAGTCGCCGCGGCGCTTGGCCTCCTCCATCTCCTGCTTGATCCGGTCGATCTCCTCCTTGACGTGCTTGCTGCCCTCGACCTGCGCCTTCTCCGCGCGCCACACCTCGTCGAGGTCGGCGTACTCGCGCTCGAGCCGCGCGATCTCCTGCTCGATCAGGTCGAGCCGCTTCCTCGACGCTTCGTCCTTCTCCTTCTTCACCGCCTCGCGCTCGATCTTGAGCTGGATCAGCCGCCGGTCGAGCCGGTCCATCGCCTCCGGCTTGGAGTCGATCTCCATCCGGATCCTGGCGGCGGCCTCGTCGATGAGGTCGATCGCCTTGTCGGGCAGGAAGCGGTCGGTGATGTAGCGGTGCGAGAGCTCGGCCGCGGCGACGATCGCCGGGTCGGTGATCTCCACGCCGTGGTGGATCTCGTAGCGCTCCTGCAGCCCGCGCAGGATCGCGATGGTGCTCTCGACCGAGGGCTCGTCGACCAGCACCTTCTGGAAGCGCCGCTCGAGTGCCGCGTCCTTCTCGACGTACTTGCGGTACTCGTCGAGCGTGGTCGCGCCCACGCAATGCAGCTCGCCGCGCGCGAGTGCGGGCTTGAGCATGTTGCCGGCGTCGATCGCGCCCTCGGCCTTGCCGGCGCCGACCATCGTGTGCAGCTCGTCGATGAAGACGATGGTGCGGCCCGCGTCGGCGGCGATGTCCTTCAACACCGCCTTCAGCCGCTCCTCGAACTCGCCGCGGTACTTGGCGCCGGCCAGCAGCGCCGCCATGTCGAGCGAGAGCACGCGCTTGTCCTTCAGCGTCTCCGGCACCTCGCCGTTGACGATGCGCTGGGCCAGGCCCTCGACGATCGCGGTCTTGCCCACGCCCGGCTCGCCGATCAGCACCGGGTTGTTCTTGGTCCGGCGCTGCAGAATCTGGATGGTGCGCCGGATCTCGTCGTCGCGGCCGATGACGGGGTCGAGCTTGCCGTCGCGGGCGCGGGCGGTGAGGTCGATCGTGTACTTGGCGAGCGCCTCGCGCTGGCCCTCGGCTTCCTGCGAATCGATGGCGCCGCCGCCGCGCACCGCCTCGACGGCGGACTCGAGCGCCGGGCGGGAGAGCCCGTTCTCCTTGAGCAGCCGGCCCGTGTCGCCCTTGTCGTCGGCCAGGGCGAGCAGGAACAGCTCGCTGGCGATGAACTGGTCGCCGCGCTTGACCGCTTCCTTGTCGGTGAGGTTCAGCAGCCGGTTGAGGTCGCGCGAGACGGTGATCTCGCCGCCCTGCCCTTCGACCTTGGGCAGCCGGGCGATCGACTGGGCGAGCGCGCTCTTGGCGCGCGGCACGGCCACGCCGGCGCGGGCGAGCAGCGACGCGGTGCCGCCGTCCTCCTGCGCGAGCAGCGCCGAGAGCAGGTGCTGCGGCTCGATGAACCCGTTGTCGTTGGCGAGCGCCATGCTCTGGGCGTCGGCGAGCGCCTGCTGGAACTTGGTGGTGAGCTTGTCGAAGCGCATGGCTATACCCCGCAGATGATCTACATGGGAAATGCGGTCTCGGCCGCCGCATTTCAAGGGGCGCGCCTCGGGCCGCCCGGCCTTCGGCGCCCACCGGGCGCAGGGGGTGCCGGCGCCGGCTGTGCTACGCTGTAGCAGCCATCCATCCCGCACCCGGCATGACCGATCCCGAACCCTCCGGCGAGACGCCGGCGACGAAGCAGCCCGGCTTTCGGCAGGTCGCGAGCGCCGTGTTCTGGGGCTTTTTCGGTGTGCGCAAGCGCTCGGCAATGTCGGCCGACGTTGCCAACATCAAGCTGCTGCACGTCGTCATCGTCGGCGTGGTCTCGGCGGCGATACTCGTCCTGGCGCTCATCGCGCTCGTGACGATCGTGACGCGCGCCGCCTCCTGACCTGCCTCGCCCCGGCTCCGGCGAAGCAGATGGCACGCGCAGCATTTCCCCTGTTCCTGGGCGTCGCGACGGCGCTCGTCGCGGCGCTGGTCGGTTCGCTCGACGTCAAGTACCTCGTCGTGTTCGCCTGCCTGCCGCCCTTGCTGGTCGTCGCGATGGCCATGCGCACCGGCAGGCGACTGCATTACCTGCTCGCCGCCTGCCTCGCGCTGGCGATCCCGCTCAACCTCGACGTGAACTTCCTGTTCAGGCCGCACATCGGCGGCGCGCCGAGCATAAGCCTCTCGGCGAGCATGCTCTGCATGCTGGCGCTGGCCGGCGTCTGGCTCTACCGATACCGGACGGGCGAGATCAGCCCGTTGTTCGTCAGCGAGCCCAGCATCGTCTGGGCATCGATCCTGTACATGGTGGTCGGTGTGCTGACGCTGTGGAACGCGCCGTACCCCGAACTCGTCTTTCTCGAGGAAGTGCGCCTTGCGACGCTGCTCGCCACGATGCTCGTGGTGATGAACTTCCGGGGCGAGGGAATGCTGCGCACGTTCGTCGTCGCGCTCACGGTGGCGGGGTTCTTGCAGGGTGCGCTGGCGACCGCGCAGTACCTCACCCACTCGCAACTGGGCATGCAGATGTTCGGCTCGGCCAAGCTGGTCGAGCTCTTCATCGGCGTGTCAGAAACGCGGGCCACGGGCACCGTGGGCCACCCCAACGTGCTGGGGTACTACCTCGAAATCTCGCTCCCGCTGCCGTTGGCGCTCATGCTGGTCGAGCGCCGCCCGGCCCTGCGGCTCTGGTACCTGGCGGCATTCGTGGGGACGCTGTCCGGGCTGCTGGTCACGCTCTCGCGTGGTGCCTGGCTCAGCGTCCCCGTCTCCTGCGGCTTCACGTTGTGGGTGCTCTACCGCAAGAACGTGTTTCGCCTCAGCAGCGGCGTGGGGGCCAGCGTGTTGGGGGCGGTCATGGTCGTGTTCATGTACTTCGCTTTCCCCACCATCGAGAACCGGTTCCTGCACCGCGACTACTCCAGCGCGTCGATGCGAATCCCGTTGAACTACGCGGCGCTGTCGATCATCCCGCAATACCCGATCCTCGGTGTCGGCCTGAACAACATGGCGGAGGTGTATCAGCATTACGACACCACCGGCTATTCCTGGCGCCTGACCGAGAAAATCGTCACCCCGTTTTCCGTGAGCTCGAAGCCGTACAAGCACGTGGTGCACAACCTCATCCTCTGGGTATGGGTCGAGGTCGGCACGGTGGGGTTGGCGGCATTCCTGTGGATATTCGGGGCTGCCTTCCGCGTCGCCTGGCGGGCGTACCGGGAGGCCGACGACTGGTCGCGCGGCGCGCTCGTCGGCTTCGTCGCCGGCATCCTCGGGCACATGGTCCACGCGCTGGTGGATCCCGGATTCCGCGCGAGTCCCTCGGTGTCCATGCTGCTCTATTCGATGTTCGGCGCCATCGGCGCGATCGGTTCCCGCAGGTCTGGGGGTGGCCCGGGCTGGAGTTGCTGATCGAGACCCCGATCAGGGCCAGGCGGACCTCGAACTCGGAGTACCCGCCGCCACGCTGGAACCGCGCGGTGAACGCGGTGCCGTTGTCGCACAGCACCGCCGCGGGCTTGCCGTACCGGTTCATCGCCGTGACCATGCACTGCCAGGTGTCCTGCCCGTTCTCCCCGGGCGCGGCCCGCGAGGCGACCACCATCCGGGAGTGGTCGTCCAGGAACCGCAGCACCACCGCCTTGGTCCCGTCGGCCAACGGTGTCTCGTGCCCGTCCAGCTGCCACATCCCGTTCGGTGCCATCGCCTCGAACCGCCGGTACGAGCGACGGGGCCGCTGGCCGGGGTCGGCGTCGCCCGCCCGTGCGCGAGCAGGATCTTGTGGATCGTGCGCGCCGACGGCACCTGCTCACGCCGGCGCGGACCAGCCAGTCATGCACCGACCGCGCGCCGGCGTCCCAGCCCGCCGCGAGCAACTCATAATGCTTCAGGCACAACGTCTCGACCATCCCCGCCCCGGTCCGGTTCGGAGAAGATCCCGGGCGGCTCGAGCGCGGCAGCAGCCCCTGCAGCCCTTCCGCCTCCAGCCTCGCCTTGTACGTGTAGTACGAGCCCCGGTCACCCCAAACTGGCGGCACACCGCCGTCACCGACAGGCCCGAGCCCTCCAGCACCGCGTGGGCCGCCAACGCCAGCCGTGCCTCCATCGACACACTCCGCTCGCTCATGCAGCCAACAATCGACCGCTCGACCAAGCACCCCCGAGTGTTCAGAGACTCCTCACATCACTGTTCAGAAGGTCCCTTCAAATCACAGTCG
>CAVYID010000015.1:0-194394 GCA_963768535.1 uncultured beta proteobacterium
GAACCTTCGTGTCCGAACGAACGCAATGCAGACCTACCCAAGACTCAAGATGAGGAGAGACACACCATGTCTCGATCGAACACCCTCTGCCACGGGGAGGCCGGGGAGCGAATGCGTGGGGCCCTCGTCGTGGTCTTCGGCCTGCTGCTCCTGCTGCCGGCCGTGGCCGCCCGGGCAGCCAAGACACTCCCGAGGCCGTCGAGTACTGCCTGGGGTGCCACGAGGACGACTCCCTGACCCTCCAGCTCGGCGACGGCAGCGATGAGCCTGACCGTCGACGGCTCCGAGTTCGCCAAGTCGGTCCACGGCGGCGAGTCCTGTGTACCGACTGCCACGAAGGCTACGACAACGAAGACATTCAATGGCGCCCTGACGATCACAGCTCATCAAGAGCACGACACCCGCGTCGGCGCTGGAGCTGAACGGCCGCAACGTGACCTACGGCTGGCGGGTCAAGGCGGCGAATTTCACGACGTACGTGCTGGCCGAGTACACGACGTTCTGGCACCACCCGAACGGGAAATGCTACGGCGACGCCGACTGGGTGCCGAACCCGCCCGAGGACGACGCCTCGAACTCGAAGGCCTCCACGCCGGCGGTCGGATCGTCGGATCCGAAGGGAACGTTCGGCGTCGGCGGCGTGGAGCTGCCGGCCACGGTCGTCAGCGTGGTCAGCAATACCGGACGGCTCGGTCACCGTGACCTACTCCGACGGGACCGTCGTCATCAACTACGCCGATGGCTCCGAGCAAGACGACGCTGTCCGGACGGGACGGTCGCATGGACGATTCCGGGGTCGACACCGGCGGGCCCGTCGACGACGTCACCGGCGTCGATCCGAGGGGCGTCACGACGGTCCCGATCCTGCCGGTCGGATCAACTGGCGCGAGCTGCGGCGGTGACGATGCATTGTTCACTTCCGCACGCCTGCAGGAAAGCGCGCGGCTTCACGCTGCTCGAGTTGATGATCGTCGTGGCGGTCGTCGCCGTTCTGGCGGCGATCGCGCTGCCCTCGTACCAGTTGATCATCCGCAAGGGAAACCGCGCCGACGCGAAGGCGGTCGTCATGGAAACGGCGCAGTTCATGGAGCGGTACTTCACGACGAACAACACGTATGTCGGCGCGGCCCTGCTGTCCGCGGTCTCGCCGAAGGGGGCGACCGGGGCCGACGTCAAGTACAACATCAGCTTCACCGCCGGGGAGCCGACGGCAATGACCTTCGTGATCCAGGCGGTACCGGCCGGCTCGCAGACCGCCGACTCCTGCGGCACGCTGACGCTGTCGAACACCGGCGCGCAGACGCCGACGACGTCGGGCTGCTGGTGACCGGGTACCCGCCCGCGCTGGACGACGCCACGCACAGACCGCTCGCCGCCGACGCGGTGACGCGCCTTCGGGCCGGCGTCCGGCGTCGGGCGCTGCGCGGCGCGCCACCCGCATGGGCATGAATCCCCGCGCGACCGCCTCCACCCATCCGCTGCCTTCGCTCGTCGCCGCCGGCGCGCTTGCCGCGGCCGTGTCGCTGGCCGGCACCGCCGCGCGCGCGCAGGACGGCGACGTGCCGGCGCTGCTGGAGCAATACCGCTGCACGATCTGCCACAGCGAGCGCGAGACGATGGCGGGGCCGGCGTGGATCGACGTCGCCGCGGCCTGGCGCGGCAAGCCGACGGCGGAGGCCGCGTTGCTCGCGGTGATCAGGAAGGGGGAGCACGGCGCGGGCCCGTGGCCAATGCCGCCGCTGCCCCAGGTTCCTGCCGCCGACGCGCGGAAGATCGTCCGCTACATCCTCGCGCAGAAGCGCTGACGCAGCTCAGCGCCGCGCGGCGCGATCCCAAGCGTCCGCGCCGAGGTCCGCGATCAGCCATCCGTAGAACGCGACCGCCTTCCGCAGGTGCTTCCGCGCGAGCGCGCCGATCTGCTCCCCCTGCTCGGAGCGCTCGCCGCGGGTCGCCAGCAATGTCACGCTTGCGTTTCAGTAACATATTTGTTACCATTATTTCGTGAAGATCGAGGTCAAAGAATACGTTCGCGAGGATGGCAGCAATCCCTACCAAACGTGGTTCGATGCCTTGGGTGCTCAGGCCGCGGCGAAGATCACCGTAGCCAAGGCGCGGCTGGAACTCGGTAACACATCCGCTATCAAGTGGTTTCGGGGTATCGGGGAATACGTCATCGACTGGGGCCCCGGCTACCGAATCTATCTTGCCAAAGAAGGGGATGCGCTGATCATTTTATTCGGCGGTGGGACCAAGCGGGGCAGCAGAAGGCTATTGATCAAGCTTTCGCGTTGCACGAAGAATACAAGGCGAGGAAGAAGGCCCTCGCAGTTGTCAGGAAGAGGTGAAAACCATGGCTCTTACCCGGGATTTCAAGCAAACCGTTGTCGAGCGCGTAGCGTGATCCCGCGCTCGCCAACGCGCTGCTGGATGAGGCCGCAACTCTATTTCTCACCGGTGAACCCGATGCGGCTCGGGTCATTCTGCGTGACCTTGTCAACGCGACAGTCGGATTCGAACATCTTGCCGAACTGACCCATAAGCCAAGCAAGAGCCTGCACCGGATGTTGTCCCCGGCGGGCAACCCCAGCATGGACAATTTGGCCGCGATCTTTTCGGCCGTCCGAAACTGGCTCAAAGTGACTTTTGACGTACGCGTGGTCAAAGCGGCGTGAGGGCAGAGGCATAGCTCAGCGACTGACTCGGTTCTCGGCGCTTCGCTGCTCGCCCAGCCGACCGGCCAATCGGGCGATGTCCACGACCCATGCAACAGCGCGGCGCTCTGGCAACGCGGCTGCACCTCGCCGCAGGACAGTTTCTGCGGCGGCGCCCGTATGCAGGGTGTACGATCGCACGGCAACGACGATGGCAAATGACGCAATGACGATCCTGCGCACGGTGGCGTGGCTGACGCTGTTCGTCGCCCTGCTCACTGGCCGGCCCGCTGCTGACGCTGGCATTCGGCCCGGTGTCGCTCCACGGCGAATGGCGCACGGCCACCCAGCGCCCGACCGGGCTCGCGCCCGATCCGGCGACCCATCGGGAAGCCATCGTGCAGGTCTACGCCGCCCGCGCGTTCAGGTGGCGCGGCGCTTTCGCGGTCCATACCTGGATCGCGGCCAAGCCCGCCGGCGCCGACCGCTACACGCGCTACGAAGTCATCGGCTGGAACGTGCTGCGCGGCGGCAGCGCGGTGTCGGTCTCCGATTTCCGGGCGCCCGACGCCGAGTGGTACGGCGCGGCGCCGCGCCTGGTCCGCGAGGTTCGCGGCGCCACCGCCGAAACCGTCATCGCCGCGGCTGCCGGCAGGCCGTCGCCTCGTATCCGTATCCCGACACGTACACGGCCTGGCCGGGGCCCAACAGCAACACGTTCATCGCCCATCTCGGCCGCGAGATCCCCGCGCTGCGGCTCACGCTGCCGCCACTTGCCATCGGCAAGGACTTTCTTCCCGACGGCGGCATCGTCGCGCGCACGCCCAGCGGCACCGGCGTGCAGTTGTCGCTCGGCGGGGTGCTGGGCGTGCTCGCCGGCCGCGACGAAGGGTTCGAGCTCAACGTGCTGGGACTGGTGACGGGTATTCGATCTCGCGCCTCCGGCGCTCAAGCTGCCGGGCATCGGTCGGATTCCCGGCGTCGTGAGCCGGCCGGCGACGGCGATGGTCGAGCCACCCGCGACGGCCGGTCGCCGGCGCCCCCGGAGCGGCGCGGGGCTGCCGAGCGATTCGGCCCGTGGCATCCGGGGATCGACTCGCAGGTGCCCAGCCGGCTGCGGCACCGCTGATCACGCTCTTTCGCCCGGAGAACACGTTCGCCGATTACGCCCGGGCGCAGGAGCTCGCCGAGCTCACCGGGCTGCCCGGCAACCGAGCTCGCGGCGCTGCGTCCGCAGCGACTGGCGCTGCACGAGGTGCTGGTCCGCGTCACCGCCGACCTGTCGGTGCCCGACGGGTCGCGGATCGAGGACTCGGGATCAACTTCCGCGAGATCGTGCGTGCCATCCTCGCCCGCTGCATCGCGCCCCGGATGGACGAGATCGACGCCACCTACGATGCGGCGCGGCGACGGCTGGCTGCGTGCATCGACACCGAGCTGACCGGCCTTCCTCTCCGGGTCCGCGTCCCGCGAGCGCACCGGTGGCGCGGCAACCGGCGCCGTGGTGGCGCCGGCTGTTCGCCGGGCCGCCGCGGAAGCCGGCGATCGCTGCGGCGGACGGCGCTCCCGGACAACGGCGAGATCGCCAGCTGGGAGGCGCGCGCGCACGGACCGGGCGACGAGGCCGCCAGCGTCGCCTGCGCGGCGCTGGCGCGCGTGGTCTCCGCGCTGGTCATCCGCCACGGCCGCGTGTGGGGCGGCCGGGAGCTGATCGCGTCGCTCGCGCTCGATCTCGCTTGCAACGATTTCGCGGGCCGGGAGATCGGCCGCGCCATCGACCCCTGGCTGCGGGCCGCGGCGGCCGAGCTCGGCTGTCGCGCTGCTGCCGACGCGCAGGACGCCGGTCGTGTTCAACACCAAGGGGCCTTCGGCGTCGGGCAAGAGCACGCTGCGCCCGCTGCAGAAGGAGGCTCGCCCGCGAGCTCGGCGTCGACTGGGCGGACTTCGCGCTCATCAGCCCCGACATCTGGCGCAAGCAGCTGCTCGACTACGGCTCGCTGGGTGCGCGATACAAGTACGCCGGCGCGTTCACCGGCGACGAGATCCAGATCATCGACCAGAAGCTCGACCGCTACATGGCGGGCAAGGCCAAGACGAGGGCATATCGCATCTGCTGATCGACCGCTTCCGCTTCGACAGCTTCGCCACGGCCTCGACCGAGGCCGGGAGCAACCTGCTCACACGCTTCGGCCGACATCGTGTACCTGTTCTTCATGATCACGCCGCCGGACATCGCTGGTCGTGCGCGCGTGGAACCGCGGCCTCGACGTCGGCCGCTACAAGGCGGTCGACGACACGCTCGCGCACAGCGTCGAGGCCTACTCCGGAATGCCCGAGCTGTTCTTCACCTGGGCGCGACGCGCCGACAAGCACGTCCATGTCGAGTTTCTCGACAACAGCGTCGCGCAGGGCGAGCGCCCGCGGACGGTCGCGTTCGGGGTGAACGACGAGCTGCACATTCTCGACGTCGGCTGCCTGCTCGACATCGAGCGCTACCGCAAGGTGAACGTCGACGCTGCGGCGCCGGAGCTGCTGTTCGGCGACGGGACGCTGCTCGCGCCGGAGCGCAATGCGGCGTTCCTCCGGGAATGCGTCGAGCGGCTGCGCGTCGTCGACTTCGCCGACCAGGCCACCGGCAGGATCTATCTTTCCTTCGCCCCGGCGTCCCGGCCTGTGGCGATCGCGAGGCGCTCGCACTTGCCGCCGCGGACCCCGACACGCGCGCGGCGCTGGCCGCGGTGGCGCCGGCGGTTTTCGACGACTCGCTCCCCGCACCCGACGGCCGGATCACGCTGCGCGAGGCGTTCGGCGGGGACGCAAGGACGCTGGGCGCGTGGGGGTGGTCAGCCCCGGCCCGGAGTCCCGGCCAGGGCTGAGCGCCGACGAATCCGCGCCCGGCGTGTCGAGCGGTCAGCCGGTCTGCGCGCTGCCGTCTGCGGGCACCGGGCGGGCCCCCCTCACCTGACAAGCTCCCGCCAGTTGATACGGCCCGGGGCACCGGAAGACACGGCCACGGGCCCGCCGATCTTGCCGTCATCATCGACGGCACCGCCGGTTTCGTTGACTCTGGAATCGGTCGAAACCGTGGTATCCACGGTGCCGTTCGGCCAGCTGGTGGAGGTCGTCGTCGTGTACGTACCGTCGTCGTTGTAGACAACGGTCGTCGTCGTCGTCGAGCCGTCCTCGTTGGTGACCGTCGTGGTGCCCTCCGGAGGAGCGTTCTCGTTTCCGCCCACGCCAGTTCCCCGATCCTCGGATCGGTGCCAAGGTCGGAGGAATGGGGAGTCGCGGGTGTGCTCGTGTCCTCTGGCGCGACCTTGGTCCAGCCCGCCGCGCCGTAGCATTTTCCGTTCGGGTGGTGCCAGAAGATCGTGTATTCCGCCAGCACGTAGGTGCTGTAGTCCGCGGACTTCACGCGCCAGCCATATTCGGGGCTGTCGGGCACGCTGAGCTCGATGGACGTGTTCGGCGTGGTGTCGCGTATGACCTGGATCACCAGAGCGCCATTGTGGCGCACGCCGGTGGCGGTCGCGGGGGTGGTCGATGCGCCATAACCCAGCGTGCCGTTCCCGTCCGCCGTCACGCTCGCGGGTGGAATCACGGGCTGGTACATGTTTCCGTCGGTCGATCCCTTGGTACTCTGACGCAACCGGTCTGCGTCGGGTGCAGGCCGACGCGCACGTCCGGCGGTGCCACCGTTGCGCTCAGGCCGATCGGCGCGCCCGCCCACCAGTCTTTCGCCACGAAGGCATCGACCGGCATGTTGACCGCGAAGCTGCGCAGCGGGTAAGCGGTGACACCGTTCTCGACGGAATCCGTGGTGCCACGGGTATAGGTGGTGACATTTGCCAGGTCCAGGATCGGCGACGTCATGAAGTTCTTGATCGGCGTATAGCCCGCATCCACATCGAATACGTAGCCCGGGTCGCCGTTGAGATGGATCTCCACCGCCGGGCTCAGATACTGGTTCTGCGCCAGGATCTTGAACCGGGTCGATTGCGACGGTATGGCGTTGGACAGGTCGAACAGCGGCTCGCTGGCATCGAGCATGTTGACGCCGGTCACGTTGTACAGGTCGTCGTACTCGTGCACGTGCTTGGTCGACTGGCAATTGGTGCCGCTGCAGATAACGTCGACGGTTCCGTCGGAGGCTCCGGAGAACGTGGTGGTCGACAGAGCCGGCTTGAAGTTGGTCCAGCCGGATTGCGGCACGGCGGTGACAGGCGCCACGTAATCGACATGGTCGACGCCGTCCGGAAGGCCGGTGTTGGTCGTGACGGTAGTCTCGGCCTTCTTGTCGAACACGGTCGGACAGTCCGAGACCCCGATGAACCCAGCCGGCGGCGAAACGGTGCACGTCAACGACGTCGTCACGCCGCTCGTCTGGTTCTTGACGCACGAGAAACCATGGCCCGTTCTTGCCGACGAGATTGTTGAAAGCGTCATCGAGCCTGAGCGCAGCATTGTCCGGGTCCTTGACCGACCTGAACTTGTTCATCACGGCGGTGCCACCGCATTTGAATTCCACGTCCTTGTCCCTTTGCAGGGCGGTGATGACGAGCGTGCCGGGAGTCGGGGCTTGTCCCGCGACGGCGATCACCTCCGTGACGCCCACGACCTCGTTCACCAGCGGCAACTGCTCAGTGCCGTCCGCGATGCTGAACGTCTTGCCGTTGTACTGGGTGCCGACCGGCGCCTTGACGGTGATGGTGCTGCCCGACTGCGTCGCGGTAAAGCCGCCGGTCACCTTGCTCTTGATCTTGGTGGCGTTGGTGCTGGTGGCCGTGCCGTTGACGAGGTCGGACACGGTCAGCGGCGGCACCACCACGACGCCGTCGACGGTGATCGCACCCACCGTGGCCGGAAACGGGCTGGTCTGCCCGGCGGTGCCAACCACGATGGTCGCAGTGGCCGCCACGGGCGCGGTGAGGACCTTGCCCTGATAGATGTCGAAGTCGAAGTGGCCGCCCGCAACACCGCCTATGACCTCGGAGGTGGTGACGGCATCGCCGTTCCGGTCGTAATTGGCAATGAAGGTGTCGTAGAGCGGCGCCTGGAACTGCGTCAACTGGGACCGGATCCCGGGGCCCATGTGCCGGCCGACCGGGACCAGCCCGCCGACCTTGTCCAGTGCCGTGAACTGGCTGTCCTTGTTCAAGTCGAACGTGACGTCCGCGTTGGCGCCGCCGGTCAGCGCATTGACCTGCATGAACCAGTTTTCGTAGGGCGGGAAGGTGTCGGGGTTGACCGTCGGATTGGTGCTCAGGAAGACGAACTCGTGTCGTTCACGAAGGCCCCGTCGCCGACGACGCGCTCGCCGCCGATCGGCAGCGCGGTCTTCCAGCCCATGTGCACGTCCCAGTCAGGTGCGTTCTCGGTGGCGGTGCGCACGCGGACGTCGGGCGATATTGCGCTCTAGGTCGCTTCGGTCAGCGTCTGCGTGAACAGCGGCTGTTGCCGGCAAGCCGGCGCCCGTCCCAGATGCCGTACGCGTAGTGCGTCGCGGTGTCTGTCTTGTCCCGGCGACGAACATGCGGCCGGTGACGAAGGTGACCATGAGCCGCCCTAGCGGATGCTGCATCAGGCCGGGCGCGCTGGTGATCGACTGCGCGGGGCTGGTCGTGTACGAGCAGTGAAGCGGCCCGTGGTCGAGAGATCGAATTTCCACAGGTTGCCGTCGATATCCCCCGCGTACGCGTAGTCCGCCTTGCCGTCGAGGTCGACGTCCACCACCGTCGGGGATGACAGGCCGTTGGGGGTGGCCGGGGTGCCCGATGCCGGTGATGATTTCGGCGATCATCGCGCCGGTGGCCGCGTTGATCAGCAACAGCGAGGCCTGGCCGTTGCCCGTATTGTTGTAGCCGTTGCCGACATGAGGGCGTTCGTGCCGTTCGGGAGCACCGCCAGATCGGCTGTCCGTAGGTGTGGCCCAGGTTCACGTAATCCGTGGCCGCATTGGTGATCTCCCAGAGGATCTTGCTGGCGGCATCGGCTTCGTCGGTGCGGGACGGCGTCGGTGACGTCCAGCGCGAACAGGCCCTTGCCGCCACCGCCCAGGCCGCCGACCAGGATGCTCTGACTGCCGAATCTGCGAGGTAGCCAGCGGCCGTCGACAAAGTACTTGTGCGTGTAGCTCTCGCTGGGCAGGTTCGCGAGCTTGGCGATCAGCATCGACGGAACATAGGCAAAACGCTCGCTGCCGTTGATGGCGTTGAACGCGTGCAGCATGCCGTCGTTGGCGCCGACGAACACGGTCTGCCGCGGTGCAATCGGACGCGCTGCAGTACTTCGGCGTCGAATGGATGATGTCGCCCAGGACGGTCGAGCGCACCCGGTATTGCCGGCGGCCGTCCCCTCGTTGGTCCGGACGCCGCGGAGGTAATCGAGCACCGGGCTGCTCGCGTTGCCTTGTTGGGGTTGTCGATCAGGGCCTGCTGGGCGGTCCGACAGGCTGCTCCGCGACAAAGGAACCCGACGGTGGCGTGTTCCGTCGCGCGTGACGATCTTGCGCCCGGTCGTCGGGTTCTGGACGTCGACGGTGGCGGACGCGCCGCCGGTCCAGTCGTCGATCTTCCGACGGCGCCCGTGGCGGACAGCGGGTAGGAGTGCAGGTTGCCGGACCAGTCGCAGGCGGTGTAGTCGATCGCGTACAGCCGCGTCCTGCTGGCTGCCGTTGCCGCCGGTGTAAGGCCTGGCTGGAGACCTCGGGCATCCCCACGTAGCCGACGGGGCCGTCGCAGTCGGGATCGAAATCGGGTCGAAGGACGGCAGCGAGCCCGGCACCCACCCAGCCGGTGGCGCCACGATCGCCGGCGATTGCGCGCCCTGACAGCGCGGCTAGGGACCATCGACTCGCGCATTCATGTATCGCTCCGCGTGATATCACTGAATTTCAGCAGTGCTCGGCTGTGCCCAGTAGATGCTCTGGACGAAGGCCTCCGACGAATCCTTGCCGACGCCCCGGGCGGTTATCCGGTACACGAACTGGGTAGAGGCCCGCGGCGTCGGGCACGATTCGCCGACGGTTCGACGATGTATCTCGGCTGGCTCGTGACCAGCGACGCGGACAGATCGGAAGCGTGACGACGCGAAAGTGCGCGTCGACGCGATGTCGCCCCCAGTCGACGGTCTGCCATCTCGGTCGTGCTGCCCTGGCAGGGCAGCCGGCACAAGCCGCGGTGCAGGCGGCCTGGTCGAACGGATCGATGGGGCTGATCGGCGAACCCGGCCGGAAACAGCGATTTACCTCGGCATCGCGGAGCACGGCCTCCGCGGCCTGCAGCGCGATCTGCCGGTTGCGCGCGTTCGCCGCCATGCGCTCCTCCAGCGTGCCGAACTGCGCAGCAGCGCCAGCACGATCAGCGTCAGGATCACCATGAAGATCAGCCCGGTGACCAGCACGACGCCTTGCTCTGCTCGCGGTGGGTCGGCGCAGGCGACGGCGATTGGCATTCGTGTTCGTCAGCCTTCCGCCTGGGTCCGCAAGGTGAACGTGAGGTGTAGACCTGGCGCAGGATAGCGGTCGGACTTGGTACACCGAGGCGCCGTTGTAGGTGAACGTCTGGCTCCCGGCCGCCGAGCCCGGCGGTCGGCCCCCTGACCAGCAGGCTCACCCGCACCGCGGTCACCTGGCCGGATTGACCGCCGGTCCACGACTGATAGGCTCGATGTCGCCGTCCCTGTTGGTGTCCACGCCATAGGTCGATCTGCATGTCCTCGATGTTGCGCGACCACCGCCGTGCCGTTGCAGGTGAAGCCGGCGGTTCGCTGGCGTTGTCGATCGCGAATGCCGAGGTCACCCCGCCTACCCGCGGCGACATTAGTGCCGAGGCAGTCTGTCCTCGCCGCCGTCCTGCACGCCGTATCGAACGGTGAGGGTGTCGGGGGCGTCCGCGCGCCCTCGGTCCCCGCCAGCGGGGTACCGGCGAATGCAGACCGGTTGACAAGGCACTGATTTCGCTGTCGCTGCGGGAACCCGCCTGCCGAATCGCCCTGCCCATGATCTCCATGGCGGTCCGCCCGCTTTCCTGCATCCGCGACAGGTCGCCTGTCGCGCGGTTGACCTGGCGGCCGCCGAGGAAGAAGTAGCGCGATGCGACAAGCAGCACCAGGCCGGCGGTGATGCCGATCATCACCTCGACCAGCCCCACGCCGCGCTGCCGGCGGAAACGATCGCGGGATCAGCGAAAGTCATAGCCGCGACTCCACGATGAACTGCTGACTATCCCGCCAGCTGCCGCACGGGAGTCGTCCCATTGCACGATTACGGTCACCTTGCTGGTGGCCGCATCGACGTTGACGGAGCCCGTACCCGAAGGAAAGGCCGCCGCGAGGCCGGCGCGCCAGTCGCTCAGGTCGGCCTGCGGAATCGCTGCGCGCTCATGTCAGGGTGGCGCCGAGTGGCCACGTTGTACGGACAGCGACGCGCCTTCGGCGGTCGGCCTGTTGGCTGCGCATCCGGCCGATGATGTCGCTCACGAGCCAGCTCGCCTGCGTGCGCCCGAAGGCGCTCTGGGTGTTCTTCATGCCATGCCGATGATGCCCGCGATGCCGAGCAGCCCGAAGCTGACGATCAGCAGCGTCACCAGCAACTCGAGCAGCGTGAATCCGCGATTTCGACGCATGCGCAGGCTCCGGTCTAGCCGCAGGTGGCGGGGATCGTCGGGCGGGACGGGGTCGGCGGCCGAACTGGCGGCGCCCGTCCCGAGGGTGAGGCGTGATGTCCCGGCCCGCCGGTGGGTCGGCTGGTCTGCTGCACAGATCGAACTGGCCCGTTGCGGCGGACAGCCCGTTCGGGCGATAGGAGACGAAGTCCGCCACGCCCGCACTGCCGACCAGGGTGCTGCCGTCCGGCAGGGCGGCGTGCACCCGCAGGACCATGTCGCCCCCGTCGATGGTTCCCGCCACCCCGTCATCGACGAAGACCACCCACCCCTGCGCCCAGGTGCCCGAGGTCGTGCATCCGACACCGTCCCCGCTCTTGCACATGGTGACGGTCCCGTTGCGCTTGACGGCCTCCGACCGGGTGAAATGCAGGCCCGTCAGGAATTCGTTGGATTGCGTCGACATGCGGGTGTCCACCACCAACCTCCGATAGCTCGGTGCCGCGATCGATATCAGCACCGCCAGGACGGAGATCGAGATCACGAACTCGATCAGCGTGAATCCGCGACAACGGGGATAACTCATCATCATCATGCTACCGTCATTTCGGAGATGACTCACTATCATGCTACCGTCATTTTACTCTCACCTGATACGATATCAGCGTTCGCGAGCGATTTTCCAGCATGGAGTGACGAAGGGGTCATATTCCCGGACAAGCGGCAGCGCGCTCGGGCGACCGTGAATTACCCCTACAGTCGTCATGCCAGACCGCCAACCAAGCCACCCTGCTACCACCGATGATTACGCGGCGGCAGTGCCGAAATATAGATTGTATCTATTGGTTAAATGTGTATCTTCCTGTGCAATGCGTAATATTTTTCACCTATTGTAGCGGACAGCCGATAAGAATGACTCGAGGGTCAGCCGCAGCTAACTTTCCAAGATATTGATATATTTGTATTTTTTTACCGCTAGGCGATGACCAACGCTCTCGCGATACCTCGAAATGCGCGCCGCAAGTTCATGATGACCGAGCCGGGCGCCGCGGCGCCGCCGCCGTCGGCGAATCTGGTCCGAACGCTCTATTTCGTCTTTGCCCTCTCGGGTCTGACCGGGCTCGTCTACGAAGCCACGTGGACCCGGTACCTGCAGCTGTTTCTCGGGCACGCCGCATACGCGCAGGTGCTGGTCCTCACGCTGTTCATGGGTGGGATGGCGCTCGGGGCGCTGCTCACCAGCCGCCTGAGCCGGACGCGGATCGCGCCGCTGCTCGCCTACGTAGTGATCGAGGCGGCGCTGGGCCTGGCGGCGATCGGCTTCCACCCGCTGTTCGACGGCCTGACGGCGTACGCGTACCGCACCCTGCTGCCCGGCGCGCGGGACCCGGGGGCGGCGCTCGCTGCTGCAATGGCTGCTCGCCTGCGCGCTCATCCTGCCGCAGTCGGTCCTGCTGGGCATGACGTTCCCGCTGATGAGCGCCGCCGTCGTGCGCCTCGTCCCCGGGCAGGCGCCGGTCGCGTGTTCTCGACGCTGTATTTCGCCAACAGCGCCGGTGCGGTGGTCGGCGTGCTGCTCGCCGGATTCTGGCTGTTCGAACGCTTACGGCCTGCAGGCGACGATGGTCCTGGCGGGCATCGGCAACCTGATCGCGGCCGGCACGTCGCTCTGGGTCGCGCGGCGACGCGCCCGCCGACCTGCCTTCGGCGCAGGAACGGGCGGCGCGTGGCGCGGGTGTCGGGTGGTGGCTGCTGGCGTTCGCGTTCCTGACCGGCGCCGCGTCGTTCATCTACGAGATCGCGTGGCTGCGGATGCTGGCGCTGGTGCAGGGTGCGTCGACCCACGCGTTCGAGACCATGCTCTGGCGCCTTCATCCTCGGCATCGCCCTCGGCGGGCTGTGGATCCGCGGGCGCATCGAGCGCTTGGCTTCGCCGCTGGCTGACGCTCGGCCCGGGTGCAGATCCTGATGGGCCTCGCCGCGCGTTGCGACGCTGCCGGCCTACCATCTCGCGTTCGACGCGATGCAGATCGCGATGGCGCGCCTGCCGCGCACCGACCGGGTTACGCGGGCTACAACATCGTCGGCTACCTGCTGTCCGCCGGCGTGATGGTCCCCGCCGCATTCTTCGCCGGGATGACGCTGCCGCTGCTGACGTTCATCCTGTATTCGCGCGGCCGGGGGAGAGCGAAATCGGCGCCGTCTACGGCTGGAACACGATCGGGAGCATCATCGGCATCGTGCTGGGCAGCATGGTGCTGATGCCGGTCATCGGCCTGAAGAACGTCGTGGTCGCCGGCGCGGCCGTCGACATCGCGCTGGGCGTCGCGCTCGCCGCGGTGCTCGTGCGCGGCGGGAGTTGCCCGGCCGCGGCGGACCGCGGCGCTGGCGACGCTGGCGGCGTCGCGGTGCTGGCGGCCTGTTCGCGTTCCAGTTCGACGTCACCCGAATGGCGTCGGGCGTATTCCGCACGGCCGGGCGCGCATCTCGGCGAACGCCAAGGTCGTCTTCCACGCGGACGGCCGCACAGCCACCGTCGACATCGTGAGCTTTCCCAGCGAGGACGATCGTCCATCGACGACCAACGGCAAGTCCGACGCCGCGATCAACATGGCGCGCGCGCTGGGCCGTCGGGCGCGGCGGCGCATGCCGACGAATTCACGATGACGCTCCTCGGGGCGCTGCCGCTCGCCTACGCGCCGCAGGCGCGCGACGCGCGGCCGATCATCGGCCACGGCTCGGGGCTGACCACGCACGTACGTCCTGGGCTCGCCGGCGATCGAGCGCGTCGACGTGATCGAGATCGAGCGCGAGATGATCCGCGCCGCGCGCGCGTTCGGGCCGCGCGTCGCCCGTGCCTACGGCGATCCGCGCGCGCAGTACTTCATCGAGGATGCGCGCGCGTTCTTCGCACGGGCGCCGCACGGCTACGATATCGTGGTGTCGGAGCCGTCGAATCCGTGGGTCAGCGGCGTCGCGTCGCTGTTCACGCCGGAGTTCTACCGGCTGGCGCGTCGATCGCTCGCGCCGGGCGGGCTGTTCGTCCAGTGGTTCCAGCTCTACGAGTTCGACCGCGCCCTGGTGCGTACGATCATGCGCGACGTCGGCGGCGTGTTCTGCGATTACGTGCTCTATGCGGCCAACGAGAGCGGACATGATCCTGGTCGCAACCGCAACGGGGCAGATGCCGCCCATCTCGGATGCACTGTTCGGTTGGCCGGCGATGCGGTCCGAGCTGGCTATCTCGACATCCGCACGCCCGCGCAACTGCCGTGTTCAGGGTCGCTTCGCGTCGTGCGTATGCGCCGATGCTGGAGGCGGGCCCCGAGAACCGATTACTTCCCGTTCCTGGAGTTCGGTGCCGCGCGCGCGCGGTTTCTGAACAAAAGCGAAGACGGGCTGATTGCGCTTGCACGCGACCCGGTGCCCGTGCTGGAGATGCTTTCGGGCTTCGATCCGCCGGCGCTGGCGGAGTATTCGACGCAGGGTGGCCATCGTCTTCCGCGATTTCGTGACGTCGAGCGCGCGCGGCGCATTGCCAACGCACTGACCACGGGCGCCGCCGGCGCTTCCGACCAGGCGCTGCCGGCGGAAGACGCGAACAACCTGCGTCGCGTGCTGGACGTTCGCGCCGGCATGTCAGTGGAACGCTGGAACGAGTGGTTCGCCGCGCTGTTCTACCTGTCGAAGCCGCTGATACCCGACGGGGGCGCCAAGGCGCTGCTGGCTTTTCTGGATTCTCCCGAGGTGACGAGCGCTCTGCGCGGCGCACCGGCGGCGATTCGCGAAAAGGTCGAGTTCCTATCGCTGGTCGGCCGAAGGGACGTCGAGCGCATGCGTGCAGACGGGATCCGGTTGCTCGCCACACCCCTGAAGGAGACCGATCCGGGGTTTCACGCGTACACGCTCGTGGGAACTGCGCTGGCCTGCCTGCTGACACGCGCCGACGGTTCCTGCGACGGCGTCTACGCGGAGCTGGATCACGCGCGACGCCGGCACCCGGTGCTCGAGCTGCTGCGCGCGTATCGGGCGGCCCGGCACTGAGCGGCCTGCATGCGCCGCCCGCGAGGACTCGGCCGTCGCGCCGACCCCCGGGTCAGTGCGAACGGCGCATCCTGAAGCGCAGCCACCGGTGAAGGACCAGCGTCAGCCGGCGCAGCGGGTCATGCGACCGGGGCGCTCCGCGGAGCAGCCTGGTCACCCTGGCCCCCGGGGAACGGCGCAGGATGCGGCTGCCCGCCCGCGCGGGAGTTTTGCTGTACCTTCAGCCACTCGGCGGTGCGGGCATTTCGCCGCCCCGCTTCAGTCGCCGTGCCGCAAGCGTATAGCCCCCTGCCGCGCCATCGACGAAATGGAGATGGTTGCCGGCGGTCGCCGACGGCACGATGCAGGTCATGATCGCGGCGGCCTGCCGGTGCAGCCCGAAACGCAGGATGCCGTCGGCCTCGGCGCGGGCGAGCCGTTGCTCGATCCGGTCGGCCAGTGCGGCGGTGCAGTCGAGCGTCATGCGCAGGATGTCGTCGTACTTGCGAAAATCCGAATTCTCGACGACCTGACGCCGGTAGACCGCCGGATCGAAGTCGCCGACGCGAATCCCGAGCCGCATCACGACCCATGCGAGCAGCGTCTGCGCCCGCACCCGCCACCGCGCCCGCAGACGCCCTTCGCCATCGCGCCGCGATGCGCGCGCTTCGAGATCGAGCCCCGGCGGCGGCCAGGCGACGCCCGCAGCGCCGTCCGGCATCGGGCGCGCCGCCTCGGGGCTGGCTTCGAGCTCCGCCAGCAGCGCTTCGACCTGCTCGACGAAAGGCCGGATCGCCGTGGCGGACCGGCGCCACGACGACCGACAGCATCACCCCGTGGATCGCGGGAATGTCGTTCCAGCGGCACGACAGCCCGGAGAGATCGGGGCGGACACCGGCCGGCGCCGGCATCACCGTGAACTGTCCGGCCTTCATGGCGCGATCGGCCCAGGCGAGCCCCCCGCCCGCGAACATCGCATAGGAAACGTTCTTCGACGGCGCGTAGCGCGCGACGCGGACGTCGAATCCCTGCGCCCTGGCCGCGGCGACGGGCACCAGCGCGGCGCGCAGCGCGAGGTCGAGATCGTCGCGCACCCAGGCCGCCGTCGCGGCAAGCGCGTCGCGGACCGCCGCTTCGTCGCCCGCGGGCACCGCGAGGCTCGCGCCATCGCCACCGAAGACGAATGGAAACGGCTTACCCGCAAGCGCATTGGTCACGGCAGCGATCACCGCCGCGCCCGCAGTGTTGACCGCCTTGTAGCGGCCCTTGTCGATGGCGTCGGTCGAGCGCTCGACGTCGGTCAGGCCGAGCAGCCAATCGCCGGGAAGCGACCGGTAGCGCGCCGGGTCGACGATCCCGCGGAAGCCATCGAAGACCGGCAGCCCGGCGTAGAATTCGGCATCGTCCGACATCGTCGTCGCTCGCGGAACAGGGCCGCCTGCGCGCCCCGCGCGCGTGACGGGAGGCGGCACCGGCGCCGCGCGCATCGGCGCGCTGCGGGCCATTATGCGGCCGGCCCTGCAGTTTTTGGATACTATGGCGCTTTCGAACCCGACCGGCGTTCCCCCTGTCGCCACCGCGTCACCCCCGAGCGTCCCCGCCGCCATCGCGGCGCAGTCCCGGCGCGCCGCCCGCCGCCGGCGGCAGTCGCTCACGCATGTCCGGAAGCTGACCTCGACATGATCGCCAAGATCTTCTCCCGCACGGCGCTGCACGCGCATGCCGAACCCGCGCAACGGATCCTGGGTGTCGCGGAGCTGCCACCGGATTCGGAGGAGCTGGCGCAACTGCTCGCCACCGATCCGGCGCCGGAAGTCCGGATCGCCGCCGCCCGCCGCTGCACCGAAGCGGCGCCGCTTGCCGCCGCGCTGAGCGCCGAAGGCGACGCGCAGGTTCGCGACGCCGCGGCCGCCGCGCTGGCCGACGTCCTGTGCGTCATGCCGGACGCGACGGCCGCGGGCGCCGTGCTCGCGGCGCAGGCCTGCACCGACTCGATTCGCGCCGAGGTGGCGCGCCGCGCGCCGGACACGGGACGGCGCCGCAGCGCGGTCGCCTCGATCGGCGACGAAGCCGTCCTGGCAGGGCTGGCGGAGGACGCGCCGCACGCGGAGACCCGGCTCGCCGCGGCGGAGCGCGTGCGCGCGCCCGAGCATCTTCGCCGCCTTGCCGATGCTGCGCGGAACAAGGACCACGGCGTGGCGCGGATCGTCCGCCAGCGCCTCGACGCCATGGCAAGCCGCGCCGAGCAGGCGGCCCGGGCGGACGAAATCATCGCCGAGCTCGAGGCGCTGGCGGTGCGCGCCGGGCCGATCGTCACCGCGCTGGTCGAGCTCGATCGGCGCTGGCAGGCGCTCGACATCGGCGACGACGCGGGGCGCCTCGCCCGCTGCGAAGCGGCCAGGCGCACGATCCAGGAGCGCTTCGACCGCGAGCAGGAAGAGCAGCGAACGCGGATGCGGTTCGAGCGCGGGCTGCGCGAATGGGTCGCGGCGCTGGACGCGCCGGCCGCGGCCGAGGACGATGCCGCGCTCGACGCCGCGCTCGCCGGATGGCGCGAGCAGGCGCAGGGCTTCGGCGATGCCGCGGCGCTCGCCCGCCTGGACGACGCCGCGGAGCGCATCGCGCTGCCGGCGGCGGGAGCGCGAGGCCGTCGCCGGCGCCGAGGCGCTCGTCGTCGAAGCCGAGCAGCTCGCGGCCACCACGTCGATCGACAACGCGAAGCTGCCGGAGCGCTGGCAGGCGCTCGACCGGGCGATCCGGACGCCGGCGTTGACGCGGCGCTTCGAGGCGGCGCTGATGGTCGTCGAGCAGCGCCGGCTGGAGCAGATCCGCGCGGCGCAGCAGGAGGCCGGCGCAGCGCGACAGCAGGTCCACGGCCTGCTGCATACCGCCGAGCAGGCGCTGGCCGACGGCCAGCTGCAGGCGGCACGCGCTGCGGCCGACGCGATTCGTGCGCTCAAGGCCGGCTGCCGGCACGCTGCCGAAGCCGACGGTGCAGCGCCTCGGCCGGCTGGTGCAGCAGCTCACCGAGCTGGAGCGCTGGGAGTCATTCGGCCAGCACCATGCGCGCGTGCGGCTGTGCGAGCGGGCCGAAGCCCTTGCGGCGCAGACGCTGGACGCGCCGCAGATCGCGAAGGAAGTCCAGCAGCTGCGCAACGAGTGGAAGGCGCTCGACCAGCAGCACGCCGGGGTGCCCAAGACGCTGTGGGAGCGCTTCAACGGCGCCTGCGAGAAGGCGTACGCCCCGGCGGCCAGGCATTTCGCCGAATTGGCGGCGCAGCGCAAGGAGGCGCGCCGGCAGCGCGACGAATTCATCGCGGCGGCCGGCGCGCACGCGACGACGCTGCTGGCCGAGCCGCGCGACTGGCGCGCCGTCGAGCGCTGGCTGCGCGAGACCGACCGCGACTGGCGCGAAGGCAAGCTCGGCAGCGTCGACCCCGGCGCCTGGAAGAAGCTCGACGCCCGGCTGAAGGATGCCCTCGGCCCGCTGCGGGACGCGCTGTCCGCCGCGCGCGACGAGGCGAAGACACGCCGCCGGGCGTTGATCGACGAAGCCGACCGCGCTCGGCGCGAAGGCGATGGAGCGCGACGCGCCGGGGCAGGTCAAGGCGCTGCAGGCGCGGTGGCAGGAGCAGGCCAAGGCGATGTCGCTGCCGCAGCGCGACGAACGCGCGCTGTGGGAGCAGTTCCATGCGGCCTGCGATGCGGTGTTTGCCGCCCGCCACGCCAAGCGCCGCGAGGAAGAAGGGCGCAAGCACGAGAACCGCCGCGCGCTCGACGAGCTCTGCGCCGAACTGGAGGGGCTCGCCGCGGCGCCGGATCGCAGCGACCAGGACGTGCGCCGCCTGGCGCGCGACATCCAGGACCGGTGGAGGAAGCTGGCGGGCAGGTCGGATCCGGCGCTGCAGGGCGGTCGAATCGAGATTCCGGCAGGCGAAGGCGGCGGTGGACGAGGCCTTGGCGGCCCGGGCCCGGGCGCGCGAAGCGGCGGTCTGGCCGGCACTCGCGGCAAAGGAGCGCCTGTGCGAGGACCTCGACCGGCTCGTCGGCACGGATGCCGGCGCCGGCGAGGCCGGCGGCACGCCGTCGGCACTGGACCGGTGGCTCGCGCTGCCGGCGCTGCCGCCCGCCTGGGAACTGAAGATGACGGCGCGCCGCGACGCGGCGCTGCAGGCGCTGGAGGCGCCGGCCGCCGCCGCGACGCACCGCGCGCGCCTGGACAGCGGTGCCGAAGCGCGCGCCGAACGCGCTGCTCGAGCTCGAAATGGCGCTGGGTCTGGACAGCCCGGGCGAACTGCAGGCGCAACGGCTGGCGCTGCAGGTGCGCCAGTTGCGTGACCGGTTCAAGAGCGCGGCAACGGCGCCCGAGCTGTCCCCTGCCGACCGCCTGGTCGCCTGGTGCGCGGAACCGGGCGTTGCCGACGCCCGCGATCGCGAGCGCGCGCAACGGGCCTTCGCGGCGATGGAACGCCTGCGCTGATTGTCCCGGAAACCGCCGCCCGGTCATTCGGCGCGGCGCCGCTGCCGGGTCAAACTCTGTCGCGATTGGTCCGACAAGCCGATCGCGTCGCCGCAATGCGCGGCATAATGGGCGAGGTCCACCCGGCCCCCGCGGCCGGGCGTCGGCCATCGAGGGATAGCGATGCGGTGCGTGAACGACTTTCGCCTGCGCTTCGGCAAGCAGGAGCTGATACCCATCGTCTGCGGCGGCATGGGTGTGGACATCTCGACCGCCGGGCTGGCGCTGGAGGTGGCCCGGCTGGGCGGCATCGGCCACATTTCCGACGCCATGGTGCAGACCGTCTCGGACCGCCGCTTCCGCACCCAGTTCGTCAAGGAGAAGGCGAAGCTCTACAAGTACAACGTCGCCAACACCGACAAGTCGGACGTGCTGTTCGATCTCGGGCGGCTCGCCGAAGCGACGCACATGCACGTCGGCCGGACCATGCAGGCCAAGCGCGGCGAAGGCATGATCTTCGTCAACTGCATGGAAAAGCTCACGATGAACGCGCCGCGGGAGACGCTGCGGGTGCGCCTGACCGCCGCCCTCGACGCGGGGATCGACGGCATCACGCTCTCCGCGGGCCTGCACCTCGGCTCGTTCGCGCTGATGGCGGACCACCCGCGCTTTCGCGATGCGAAGCTCGGCATCATCGTCTCGTCGCTGCGGGCGCTGCAGCTGTTCCTGCGCAAGAACGCGAGGCTCGACCGGCTGCCCGACTACGTCATCGTCGAGGGGCCGCTCGCCGGCGGGCACCTGGGCTTCGGCGCGGACGACTGGGACAAGCACGACCTGCGCGACATCGTCGCCGAAATCGCGCGCTATCTGCAGGCCGAGGGCCTTGCGATCCCGCTGATCCCCGCGGGCGGGATCTTCACCGGGAGCGACGCGGTTTCCTATCTCGAGAACGGCGCCGGCGCGGTGCAGGTGGCGACGCGGTTCACGGTGACGAAGGAATGCGGGCTGCCGGACAAGGTGCAAGCAGGAGTACTTCAAGGCTGCCGAGGAGGAGGTCGTGGTGAACACGATCTCGCCGACCGGCTATCCGATGCGGATGCTGAGCAGCAGCCCGGCGATCGGTGCCGGCATCCGGCCGAACTGCGAGGCCTACGGCTACCTGCTCGACAGCGCCGGCAACTGCGCCTACGTCAGCGCGTACAACCGCGAGGTCGCGAGCCACCCCGACGCGAAGAAGATCTCGGTGCTCGACAAGACCTGCCTGTGCACCCACATGCGCAACTTCGACTGCTGGACCTGCGGGCACTACGTCTACCGGCTGAAGGACACCTCGCACCGCCTGCCCGACGGCAGCTACCAGCTCCTGAGCGCCGAGCACGTCTTCCGCGACTATCTTCTCAGCGTCGAACACCAGGTTGCGCTGCCGCCGATCGGACAGCCGCGGTCAGAGGCGCAGACGGGGTCAGAGCCGTAATATCGGTCACCGCGGGGGTAACACCCCACCGCTGGTGGCCGATATTACTGACTCTGACCCCGATTTCCCGATACCGGAACTCAGGCGTGCAGGTGCCGGATCGCCTGCTGCAGCCGTTGCTTTTCCCCGAGCACCTTGGTGGCGTACGCGTTGCTGGCGTCGGAGGCGGCGCCATTGTAGAGCTGCAGCCCGGCGATCTCCGTGCCGCCGCGCCGGATGTATTCCTTCAGGATGCGGGTGCCCAGGCGGATGTTGTCGTGCGGGTCGAGCACGGAATCCACACCGGCCGCTTCGAGGTCGTCCTTGTGGTATTCCGGGATCACCTGCATCAGGCCTTTCGCGCCGGCATTGCTTTCCGCGATCGGGTTGAAGCGCGACTCCACCGCGATGACCGCGACGATCAGCAGCGGATCCAGGCCGACGCGCCTTCCCTCGCGGTACGCGGCGGCAACCATCCCGCGCGTCGCCTCGCTGGAGATGCGGTAGCGCTTGGCGACCAGCGTCGCCAGGGCGTCGATTTCGGGTCGCAGGTCACGTGCTGCCGGCTGCGGGGCCTTGGCCCGGGAGGGGGCATCTGTCCGCGCGGTGGGCAGCGAAGCCGCGCGCTGGGCCAGGGGTTCCGCCAACGGGCGGTCGATGCGCAACGCCGACGGCGCCACCAGCACGGCGCACAGGGTCGCCAGCAGGGCAAGGGTGATGGCACGGGCTCGGCCGAGCTCCAGATGCAGCTCGTGGCCAAAGGCCAGCGGATGGATCGCAAACATTCCAGTCGTCATGGTAGCTCCTGACGGTTGTCCCGGGATCACGGCGGCCCTGCCTGGCGCACGGGTTGCCAGGCGGTCTGCCTCCGGGGGTTACCTTGCTGCGGTAACGAATCTCCTCATCTTCGAACCCGGGCGGACGCCCGCATAGTCGAAACGAACAGGTGAATGGATCACTTCCAGGAACATGGGTTCCGTTCCCGTGGCCATTTGTTGCATTGCAGCAAACCAGGCGAAGTATACCGCCGTCATCGCCACCGTCAACCCACCAGGTACGGGGGGTTTGCGGTATTGTACCATTAAGTCTTTGTTTTCATTTGCCTAGACGAGGCGCTCGCGTGACGGCGTCGGGTTCGTTGGGATTGTTGCATCGGCGTCATCCGAGCTCGGGCGGGCGGGCGGCGCCGCGCTCCTGCCACCGATTTTTTGCGGTCAAATTGCTCCTATTTCAGGCAAGACCAGCTAACTCCACGTAAACCAGAGTCACTGCACAACCGTCGCCTCGCGCCGAACGGCGCCTGAAGCGGCACCTCGCAGGATTTCGCGCTCACTGGCCACCGCGGCTGCCGCTGCCGCCCGCACGTGACCGTAGCCGCGAATCTTCTCCGGCAACGCCGCCAGCCGGACGGCGAGGTCGTAGCCGCGGGCATCGAGGCCGGCGACCAGGCGATCGATCTCGACTTCATAGTCGGCGAGGAGCTCCCGGTCGAGGCGCCGCTCGGGCGAGCCGCGGAACGGATCGAGCCAGGTGCCGCGCCAGCGCCGGAACCGGGCCAGCAGCCGGAAAACCGGCATCAGCCACGGGCCCGCCTCGCCCTTCCGCGGAGCCCCGGTCACCGGATCGCGACGCAGGAACGGCCACGCACCGATGTGGAAGGAGAGCCGGTAACCGCCCTCGAACGTCGCCTCGAGTTCGCGCCGGAACTCCGGTGCGGCGAACAGCCGCGCCACCTCCCATTCGTCCTTGACGGCCAGCAGCCGGAAGTACTGCATCGCGATCGCGCGGGACAGCCGGTCCGGAAGGCCCGCCCGGCGCTCGGCCTCGCGGACCCGGGTGACGCGTGCCCGGTAGCGGTCGGCGAAGGCGGCGTCCTGGTACGCGGTGAGGAACTCGGCACGGCCGGCGACGAGGTCGTCGACGCGCCTCGCGCGGGAGGTCCATCGGCCGCGCCGCCGGCCGGCGCGGCCTGCCGCAGCACCGCGGCGCGGTCGTGCCCGGCCCGGCGTCCCCAATGGAAGCACTGCCGGTTGAATTCGACGGCGACGCCGTTGATCTCGATCGCGCGCTCGATCGCCGCCTGCGACACCGGCACCCAGCCGTGCTGCCAGGCGATGCCGAGCATGAACATGTTGGCGGCGATGGGGTCGCCCATCAGCGCCGTGGCCACCCGGATCGCGTCGATCTCGAACGCGCCGGGCGCTCCGCAGGCGTCCGCGACCCGACGCGCGATCGCGGCGCGATCGGCCTGCCAGTCGGGATCGCGCGCGAACTCGGCCGTCGGCACGAGGTCGGTGCACAGGGCGACGCGCGTATGGCCGCGCCGGATCTTGGCCAGCGCTTCGCCGCCGGCGGTGACCAGCAGGTCGCAGCCGATCACCGCGTCGGCCTCGCCGGCCGCGATGCGCGTCGCGTGCAGCGCCCCCGCGTCGGGCGCGATCCGGACGTGCGACATCACCGCCCCGTATTTCTGCGCCAGGCCGGTCATGTCGAGGATCGACGCGCACAGGCCGTCGAGGTGCGCCGCCATGCCGATGATCTGGCCGATGGTGACCACGCCGGTCCCGCCCACGCCGGTGACCAGGACGTTGCAAACGCCGGTCGGCCGCGCAATCGCGGGCTCGGGGATCGGCGGCATCGGCGCCGTGTCCGCGTCGGCCGCGGACGACGCGGGCGCGCGCTTCAGCCGGCCGCCGCGGACGGTCACGAAGCTGGGACAGAAGCCTTCGACGCAGCTGAAATCCTTGTTGCAGGACGCCTGGTTGATCCGCCGCTTGCGGCCGAAGGGCGTGTCCAGCGGCTCGATCGACAGGCAGTTCGACGCCTTTCCGCAGTCGCCGCAGCCCTCGCACACGGCAGCGTTGATGAATGCGCGCCGGTCCGGATCGGGCCACTTGCCGCGCTTGCGCAGACGCCGGCGCTCGGTTGCGCAGGGCTGGTCGTAGAAGAGCACCGACACGCCGGGATACTCGCGCAGCCGGTTCTGGACCGCCGCCATCTCCGAGCGGTGATGCACGGAGACCTCCGCCGGGAGGCCGAGCGCGCGCACGCGGTCGGGATCGTCGGTCACCACGACGACTTCCTTCACCCCCTCGGCGACGACCTCGGCCGCCATCCGCGACACCGGCAGGTCGCCGTCGATCGGCTGGCCGCCGGTCATCGAGACGAAGCCGTTGACCAGCACCTTGTAGGTCATCGGCACGCCGGCGGCGACCGCCTGGCGGATGGCGAGGAAGCCCGAGTGGAAGTAGGTGCCGTCGCCGATGTTGGCGAACACGTGCTTCTCCTCGGTGAAGGGCTGCTGGCCGAGCCACATCGCGCCCTCCCCGCCCATCTGCGACACGGTCGTCGTCTGCGCGGGATTCTGGAACATCGCGATGGTGTGGCAGCCGATGCCGGCCAGCGCGCGCGAGCCTTCCGGCAGCCGTGTGGAGCGGTTGTGCGGACAGCCCGAGCAGAATGCCGGCGGTCGGATCAGGCCGGGGGCCGGCGCCGGCGGCGGCGCGCCTTCCTCCCACGCGACGCCGCAGCCGGGGTCGATCGCGCGCAGGCACTCGACGATCGCGCGGGCCACCTGCGGCGGCGCGAGCTCGCCGGCGCAGGGCAGCACCGCGGGACCGCGCCCGGCGTCCCACTCGTGGGCACCGGCGAACTTGCCGACCACGCGCGGCGGGCGCGGCAGCCCGGCGTCGAAGAGCGCGCTCTTCAGCTGGTTCTCGATCAGTGCGCGCTTTTCCTCGACGACGAGGATGGTGTCCAGGCCGGCGGCGAAGTCGCGCACGAAGCCGGGATCGAGCGGCCACACGACGCCGACCTGCGCGATCCGCAACCCGAGCGCGCGCCCGCGCGCTTCGTCGATGCCGAGCCCGGCCAGCGCCTGCAGCACGTCCTGGTACGCCTTTCCCGCCGCGATGACGCCCAGCCGCGCGCCGGGCGCGTCGCGCGTGATCCGGTTCAGCGCATTGGCCCGGATGTAGTCGAGCGCCGCGTGCAGCTTGTGGTGATACAGGCGGTCCTCCTGCGCGAGGGGCGCGTCGACCGGGCGGATGCTCCAGCCCGCGGGCCCCAGCGCCGGGTCCGGCGCACGCTCCGGCACGACGATGCGCGGCAGATCCGGCCCGACCTCGATGGTGCCGCCGCCCTCGACGATGTCGGTGACCACCTTCAGCGCGACCCAGCAGCCGCAATGGCGGCTCATCGCGATGCCGTGCAGCCCGAAATCGAGAAGCTCCTGCGCGTTGGACGGGCACAGCACCGGGATGCCCACCGCGGTGAAGATCTGGTCGGAGAAGTTGGTGATCGTCGAGGACTTGGAACCGTGGTCGTCGCCGGCGATCGCGAGCACGCCGCCCAGCGGGCTGGTCCCCGCGCTGTTCGCGTGGCGCAGGACGTCGCCGGAGCGGTCGACGCCGGGCCCCTTGCCGTACCAGATGCCGAACACGCCGTCGTATCTGGCGCCGGGGAAGCTGCCGACGTACTGGCTGCCCCACAGCGCGGTGGCGGCGAGATCCTCGTTGACCGCGGCGCGGAAGTGGATGTGGTGCTCGGCGAGCAGCGGCTGCGCCTGCCACATCTCCATGTCGAAGCGCCCGAGCGGCGAGCCGCGGTAGCCGGACACGTATCCCGCCGTGTTCCGGCCCGCGGCGGCGTCGCGCAGGCGCTGCTGGATCGCGAGGCGCACCAGCACCTGGTTGCCGGACAGGTAGATGCGCCCCTCGGGCAGCCGGTACTTGTCGGTGAGTTCGACTTCGCGCAGCGCGCGCGGTGCGGGTGCGTTCATGCGGTTCGGTCCCGTGGCAGTGTCCCGGCGGCCCGCAACGGCGTCCGGGCTGCCGCCGGCGCGCGTGCCGTCATCGGGATGATGCGCGCGCGCCTGCCGCCAGTATACGGACGGCAGGCGGAACCGGTGTCCACGCCTGCCGCTCGAATCGCGACGTTGCGCCGCATCGGTCCGGCGCGCATCCCGCCGGAGCGACGGATGAGCCCCCGTGCGCCTCAGCGCAACCGCCCGGCGCGATGTGCGGTCAGCGAAGACCGGGGACGCGGGAGCCCACTGGCGGCCGCCCTCGTCCCCGTCGTTCGAAGGAGACGTCAATGACGCAGAAGATCGTCCCGTTTCTCTGGTATTCCGAACACGCTGAGGAGGCCGCGGCGTGCTACGCGTCGATCTTTCCGGACTCGCGGATCGCGCGCTGCTCGAGGGCGGCGCGGCAGAGCAGTGTGGCTGGCTGAAAGACCGCTACGGCGTGTTCTGGCAGATCGTTCGCACCGTCCTTGGCGAGATGACGGCCGCGCCCGACCGCGTCAAGGCCAAACGCGCCTCGGACGCGATGATGACGATGGTCGAGCTCGACATCGCGGCACTGGCGAGTGCCTACGCCGGATCGACGCCCGACGCACCGTCCTGACCTTCGGGGACGCGTGTCCCGGCGGACGGGTGCGCCGTCAGCGGCCGGCGTACACGTCGTAGGCGCTCAGTGCGCCATATTCGGGCCGCCACAGCTGCTCGGCCGAAGAAACCCCGGTGGCCAACTCTTCCGGCAGCTGCGGGTATTCGCCCGGGCCCAACACACGACAGGCGCCCTGAAAGCCGCGGTCGGTACACACGATCCAGGTACCCGCCTCGACGCGGACCGATGTCGCGCGATGATTCGGGTTGCTGAAATTGGCCCAGTCGAGATCCTTGGCCTGACCCTGCCCGACCGCGACCTTCGAGCCGCCGAAGTTCGGGAATTCATACAGAACGATGTGCCCGATCGGCGCAGCGGTGACCACCGGCGGTGCCGCGGCGGCCGCCACCGGCGCAGCGACCACCACCGGCGGTGCAGCGCTAACCACCGGCGGTGCAGCGACGACCACCGGCGGTGCAGCGCTGACCGCCCGCGGTGCAGCGGTGACCACCGGCGGAGCCACCGTTACGACGACCGGCCGCCCCGAACTGATGACGATCGGCTGCGACTCGACTGCGACCGTCGGCGCCGCGCCCGCTGCATGGATCACCTCACGCACCGACGCTATGCGTCCGCCCGTGTCGACGTCGAATCGCGGGTAGCTGCCCGGAACGAGCTGGACGCAACGGCCGCCGAAATGCGCGCCGCTACATGCTTCCCAGGTACCGTCGCTGACGATGATCGACGAAGCGGTATCGCTGAAGCCGGTTTTCGTCATGTTCGCGATGCCTTCGCCGGTCGCGACGCAGGAGCCATGGAAATCGTGATCCTCGCAGAGCGTCACTCTCCCCGCGAATGCGCCAGTGGCCGCGAGCGCGAGCGCGCTCCCGAAGATCCAGATCGAACTTCTGTTGTGTCGGTTCATGGCATCCCTCCTGTGGGCGACTCGAAGATCCAGAAAAACCGGCAGCGCACTGCGCCTCGGTCAGAGCAGGCCGGCGTAGCCATTGAGCAGCATTGCCAGCAGCCCGGTCACGAAAGCCACCAGGCCGATTTCGAAAGCGATCGTCAGCATTTCTCTCATCGTCGATCCTCGGAAGTGCTCGTGAAAATTGGACTCCTTCCGGGGGATGCTGTTCATTGGCAGGATTCCCAATCGCCGGTAGGCCGCGTCCGACAAAGGTGTCGGATGCGCGGAAGGCGAGCTGGTCTTCGCGGTTCGCGAACGGCAGTCGCGGCGATTGGGCGTATGCTTTTCCCATGACCGAAGCGCAGACGCTCTTCGCCGCATTACGACACTCCGCGGACGCGCAGGTGACGAGCGCGATCGAGTCGCTGGTACGCGACGCGTCCGATCGGCGGCTCAACCGCATCAACGCGCTCGCATTCGCGCAGGCAGCCGGCCTCGACCAGGACCGGGTCATCGCCGGCATTCCTGCACGCGGCACGGCTGGGATTGTTCGAGTTGTCGTGGAACGTGCTGTGTCCGGGCTGTGGCGGAGTGCTCGACGCCGGGGCCTCACTCAACACCGTCCGCCAGTCGGAGTACGCTTGCGCGCTCTGCGCCGTGGGGTACGAGCCGACCCTCGACGAAATGGTCGAGGTCACGTTCACGGTGACGCCTCGGATACGGCGGATCGCCGCCCACTCGCCGCACGAACTGCCGCCGCTCGAGTACTACCGGCAGATCTTCTGGGGGTCGGGCATCGAGCTGCCCGAGGACGGGTTCGACGCGGCGATCGGCGAGATCACGCTCGACATGTTCGCGCTGCCCGCCGGCGCGAAGACCACTCGGTCGCTGCTGCTGCCCGCGGAATTCGTGATCGTTTTCGATCCGGTGACGCACACGGCGCAGTTCATCGACGTGCAGGGCGAGCCGACCCGTCAGCGCCAGGCGCTGTCGATCGTCTTCAACCGGGAGCCCGCCGGCGGCGCCACCGTCGTCATGCGGCCAGGCCCCCTGCGCCTGGACCTGGACAACCGCACCGGAACGCGCGTGGTGCCCGGCGTGTACGTCGCCGGCGGCCCCATGCACGACATGCTCGGCAGGCGCCGGCCGTTCCTCACCGCCAAGCGCCTGCTGACCAACCAGACCTTCCGCGACATCTACCGGACCAGCACGCTCGACGTCGACCAGCGGCTGAAGATCACCAGCCTCACGTTCCTGTTCACCGACCTCAAGGGCTCGACCGAGCTCTACGAGCGCGTCGGCGACCTGGTGGCCTTCGACATCGTCAGGAAGCATTTCCGGATCCTGCAGGAGATCGTCGCCTCCGAATCCGGCGCCGTCGTGAAGACGATCGGCGACGCCGTCATGGCGACCTTCCCGACGCCCGACCGCGCGCTCGCCGCCGCGTTGCGCATCCGCGAGGCGATGCGCGCACTGAACGACGAGCGCGGCAGCGAGGACCTCGTCGTGAAGATCGGCCTGCACGAAGGGCCGTGCCTCGCGGTGACGCTCAACGATCGGCAGGACTACTTCGGCCAGACCGTGAACATCGCGTCCCGGGTGCAGGGCCTTGCGGTGTCGCGCACGATCCTCGCGACCGGTGCGGTCGTCGGGCATCCGCAGGCGTCCGACGTACTCGCGGCAGGCGGGATCACGCCCGTCGCGCGGTCCCTGCCCGTTCGCGGCATCGCGCACGCGCTCGATGTCTACGAAATCCCTTGAGCTTCGAGAAGCTTCCCCGCCGATCCTGGTCGGCCCTTCGGCGGATCCCGCCGCCCGTGCCGGGGACGACCGCCTCGGTCACGCACTGATCGTTGCCTGCCATCATGGAATCGCAGCTGCTCATCCTGGCCGGGATCTACAACTCCGGCCCCGGGCACTGGCAGAGCGTCTGGCAAAGGGAAGACCCCGCGATCCTGAAGCTCGAGCACAGCGACTGGGACGCCGCGGACCGCGTCGTGTGGGTGCGCGAGCTCGAGGCGCAGCTCGACCGGGTCGGGCCCCGCGTCACGCTGGTCGCGCACAGCCTCGGATGCCTGCTCGTGGCCTTCTGGTCCGAACGCACCCGGCATCTGATCGACGGCGCGCTGCTGGTGTCGGTGCCGGATCCCGAGGGCCCGGCGTTTCCCGTCGACGCCAGAAATTTCCGCTCGCCGCCGGTGCGCAGGCTGGCGTTTCCAACAGCAGTGGTCTCGAGCACCAACGATCCCTACGCGACTCAGGAGTACATGCAGCGGTGCGCGCTCTCGTGGGGCAGCAGCTTCCATTCGGTGGGCGCGCTCGGCCACATCAACGCCGACAGCGATCTCGGCTCGTGGGAGCAGGGCCGGGAGATACTGCGCGCGCTGATGCGGAATCGGCCACAGCAGCGTGCCCGCAACAGCGGGACCGCTTGAACCTGCCGCGCGGCCCGTTGCCGCCAGGCCCCGCGCTTGACCCGCACCGCAGGCGCCACCACAATCGGCCCCCTATGGCCAACGCTCAGAACGCGCGTACCGAAGCGCCCGGCGCCCCGCTCCCGCGAGGCGTCCTGCTGGGTCTCGTGGCGATGGGTCTCGCGGTGCTGGTCATCGCCAACGACTTCACGTCCCTCAGCGTCGCGCTGCCGGCGATGGAGCGCGTGTTCGGCGCCGACCTCACCACGGTGCAGTGGGTCATCAACGGCTACGCGTTGGTGTTCGGCGTGCTGATCGTGACCGGCGGACGCCTGGCCGACATGTTCGGCCGGCGGCGCGTCTTCTTCGTCGGCGCCGCGATCTTCTCCGCGTTCTCGGTGATCGGCGGCTTCGCGCCCGACGTTGGCGTGCTCCTGGCGTCGCGGGCGCTGATGGGCGTGGGCGGCGCGATGATGTGGCCGGCGATCCTCGGCATGACCTACGCGCTGCTGCCGCCGGAGAAGGCGGGTCTGGCGGGCGGGCTGATCATCGGCGTCGCCGGGATCGGCAATGCCCTCGGGCCGCTGCTCGGCGGAGTGCTGACGGACACGGCGGGCTGGCGCTGGATCTTCTTCCTCAACCTGCCCATCGCCATGTTCGCGATGCTCGTCACCTCGCGCGTCGTCGCCCAGGACGCGCCGTCGGCGACCGATCACCGCATCGACTACGCCGGGATCGCTGCGCTCTCCATCGGCCTGGTCGCGCTGCTGCTCGCACTCGACGCAGGCTCCGACCGCGGCTGGACCGACGGACTCATTCTCGGGCTGTTCGCGCTGTGCGCCGTCGCGCTGATCGCGTTCGCGTTCATCGAGCGCGCGGCCGGTGCAATGGCGCTGGTCCCGCGCGACGTGCTTGGCAACCGGACCTTCCTTGCCGCTTGCATCACGGTGCTGCTGATGTCGGCGATCTTCTTCGCGGCGCTGATGTACCTGCCGCAGTTCATGAGCAAGGCGCTCAACTTCACGGCCGTGCAGGCCGGGGCCGGCCTGCTGCCGATGATGGGCACCTTCGCCGTCACCTCGTTCGTCGCCGGGCCGATGTACGAGCGCCTCGGCCCGAAGCTGATCGTCTCGCTCGGCGCCGCCTTTCTCGCGGCCGGCATCTTCCTGCTGTCGCGGATGACGCCGGCAACGACCTACGCCGGGCTGGTGCCGGGGATGGTCGTGCTCGGCGTCGGCGTCGGCCTGTTCTACTCGTCGGTCACGACCGCCGCGGTCACCGCGCTCGATCCGTCGCGCTCGAGCCTGGCCGGCGGCGTCGTCTACATGTTCCAGATCGCCGGCGGCTCGATCGGACTGGGCCTCAACACGGCGCTGGTCGTGACCGCGCCGTCGCTGGCCGAGGGTGTGCGCCGGGCGTTCGCGGTCGACGCCGGGCTCGCGGTCTGCGGGCTGATCGTGTCGGTGCTGTTCGTCGGCGGGACGGTCGAGAAGCGATCGCCTCGCCGCGCTGCGGCATCACCATCGCGCGCACACGCCCTGACCGACCCGACGCGACGCCAGCCGGCGCTCAGCCCGCCGGCGCGCGATGATCCGAGGCACGCCGAGGCGGGCGAGGCCGTCGGCGACGCGGTCGGCGAATGCGGAGCACAGCGCATCGTGGCGAGGATCGCCGGGTCGCGTTCCGCATTCGGCGTGACGGCGACGCCCGCAGCCGCGGCGGCGGGATCGGCGGCCACGAAATCGGGCTCGTAGCGGCCCTTCGGCAGCACGATCCGGATTTTCGGCGGACGGTCGTAGTGCGCGTAATGCGCCTCGAGCCGCTCGCGCAGGCGCCGCGCGGTGACGCGCACGATCGGGTCGGACTGCGGGTCGTAGGTGGCGGGGTCGCGCCGGAACACCTCGAGCGCGATCGACTTTCTCGCGAAAGGCGGTCTCGTCGCCGGCGACCCGCCGCTCGACGAGGTAGCGCAGCAGGCGCGTGTGGCTGGGGGCGCGGCGCAGCGCGTCGCTGTCGAGCAGGCGCGTCAACTCCTCCTCGACCAGCGCCGCGTGGCGGCGTGAGCGGCTTGGGCATGATGAACTGTAGCGACAGGTGCGGCCGCGTCGACAGGATGTTACATGTTGATACCACGGCGCGGGCGGGCGCGGGCGGTACCGCGCGGCGCGGTGCCCGGCGTCGAAACTCGTCGCGACGACCGCAGCCGCGACGACGGCGCCCGGGTGCCGGAACGCGGGCGGCGCCGGGCGGGCGCTCAGCCGGCCGGCATGCGCGGCGGCGCCGCCGACGCATGCCGGCGAGGCCGGCGATGAACTCCGCCTGCCGCTCGATCCCCGCCTCGATGTGCGCGACCTGCTCTTCCGACAGGTGCCGGTACTTGCCCTGCGCCTCGAGGTAGTCGCGCAGCGGCCGCGGGCGGTCGATCGGATGCGTCACCGACAGGCCCGCCTGCGGATCGAACTCCCACAGCAGCACGAAGTTGGTCTCGACCGCCATCCGTGCCACCGCGATGTTGTCCTGCGCCGGGAAGCGCCAGCCGGTCGTGCACGGCGAGTAGACGTGCAGGTACGCGAAGCCGTGCCGGCTCGCCTCGATGGCGCGGTCGAGCTTGGCGTAGAAGTCCTCCATGAACGCCGTCGACGCGGTGGCGACGTAGGCGCAGTTGTGCATCATCATCAGCACCGGCAGGTTCTTCGCGTCCTGCGTCTTGCCGTGGCCGCGCTCGCCCACCGGCGTGGTCGACGTCCACGCGCCGTAGGGCGTGCAGCTCGAGCGCTGCATGCCGGTGTTCATGTAGCCTTCGTTGTCGACGCAGATGAACAGGATCTGCTCGCCGCGCTCGGCCGCGCCGGACAGCGACTGGAAGCCGACGTCGGACGCCCCGCCGTCGCCGGCGAGCGCGACCGCGTTCACCTCGCGGCCCAGGCGGTTGTAGCGGCGCTTGATCCCCGCCAGCATCGACGCGGTGTTGGTCAGCAGCGGGTGGAACACCGGCACCTTCGTCCCGGTGAGGCCGTTGTAGCCGACCGAGCCCATCCCGGGGATGCAGCCGGGCGGCGTCGCGAGCACCGTGTCCGGCCCGATGCGGCGCAGCGCGTGGCGCATGACCAGCTCGGTGTTGCAGCCCTGGCAGCCGGCGAGCCCCGGCACGAACAGGTCCTCGAGCTGCCCGACCTCGTTGTAGATCCGCGCCGTCGTGACGTAGGACAGCGCCCCGGACGCGCAGGCCTTCACGCACGCCGGGTCGCCCGCGCACAGGTCGCACTTGACGACGTGGCCCTCGCGCCGGTTGCGCACGATGCCGCCGTAGGCGCAGCCGACCGTGCACAGCAGGCAGTCGATGCACTTGGACTCGTCCCAGTCGATGATCCCGGTCGCGTCGTCCTTGGCCAGCGCCGCGGCGGGGCAGTTGTCGACGCACTTCGGATCGCCGCACTGCCGGCAGATCGCGAGCTCGAAGCTCTCGTCGGCGGCGATGATCTGGATGCGCGAGTCGACGACGTCGTCCGAACCCGCCTTGGCCTGCGCGCAGGCGACCATGCAGGCGTTGCAGCCGTCGCAGCGGGCGGCATCGAAGGCGAGGGTGTTGTAGGCCTGCCCCATCGTCACCTCCACGTCCGCGACATCAGCACCCGCGCGGCATCCTGCGGCGCGCGCAGGAAGCGCTCGCGCACCGGCGCCAGATCGACGCGGCGCAGGATCAGCTCCCACATGATGCCCGGATCGAACGCGGCGTCGATGCCGAAGATGCCCAGCAGACGGTCGTCCTTCAGCACGATCTTGAGGTAGCGCATCGCCTCGGCGTCGACCGAGGTCACGACCTCCACGCCGGCGATGCCGTCGCCATGCGTGCCCACCGACACCGCGTGGTGGCCGAAGAAAGTGTAGGTGTTCAGCGGCACGCCGCCCGGGTAGGGCTTCACGCCGGGATCGCCCGCCATCGCCATGCCGGCGATGCGCCCCTGCTCGACCGCGTCGGGCAGGATGCCGTTGAGCGTCTGCGCGCCGTCGTAGAAGCCGCGCGCCTGCGCGACGTCACCGGCGGCGTAGATGTTGGTCACACTGGAGCGCATGCAGTCGTCGACGAGGACCCCGCGGTCGACGGCGACTCCGGAGCCCTGCAGGAATTCGGTCACCGGCGCCACGCCGACGCCGACCACCAGCAGGTCGCAGGGCAGCGACTCGCCGGAATCGAGCGCCACGGTGCAGCCGGTCGCGGCCGGTTCGACGGCGCGCGCCTCGCGGCCGGTGTGCAGCTCGCACGCCGCGGGCCGCGAACGCGCGGCCGATGATGGCCGCGGCTTCGGCGTCGAAGTAGCCCGGCAGCACGTGCGCCTCGCGCTCGACGATGGCGACGTCGGCGCCGGCGTGCGCGAGGTTCTCGGCGGCGTGCATGCCGACCAGCCCGGCGCCGAGGACGACCGCCCGCCGCGCCCCTTCGAGCGCGTCGTGCAAGGCGACCGCGTCGTCGAGCGTGCGCAGCACGTGGTAGCGCACGCGCTCCAGCCCGGGAATCGCCGGCACCATCGGCTTTGCGCCGCTGGCGACCAGCAGCTTTCCGTAGCCGATCTCCTCACCGTCGGCAAGCCGCACCGCGCTGCGCTCGGCCGTGACCTGCTCGACCTCCGCGCCGCGGACATAGTCGACGTGCTGGGCCAGGAAGTAGTCGTCGTCCCTGAGGAACACCCGCCCGGGCGCCGAGCGCCCCGAGACCACGTACGGGCAGCACCGTCGGCGAGACCGGCAGCGTCGCCTCGCGCGTCACCATCGTCACCGTGCCGGCGGTGTCGTGCATGCGCAGCGTGTGCAGCGCCGACAGCGCCGCATGGCTGGCACCGATGATCAGGTAGTCGGCGTGGCGCATCGCGGTCGTTCCCCGTCCGTCAGTCGTTCTCGTTCAGCCACACGGTCGGCCCCTGCACGCCGTCGCGCGCGAGTTGCGCGACGCGCTCGATCACGCCGCCGAAGTGCTCCGGCGTGAGGTCGGCACCGGCCAGCCCGCCGATGAAGCTCATCGACGGCAGCCGCACGCCCGCGTGGCCCAGCGCGCCGGCGACGTCCTGGTAGAGCGGGCCGCAGTTCCAGCCGAACGACACCGAGCGGTCGACCACCCCCACGGCTTTCGCGCCCGACAGCGCATCGACGATCGCCTGCACCGGGAACGGCCGGTAGGTCTTGACCTTGACCAGCCCCGCGCGCACGCCGCGCTCGCGCGCCTCGTCGACGGCGTCCTTGGCCGCACCGGTCATCGAGCCGATGGTGACCAGCGCGATATCGGCGCCGTCCATCCGGTAGCGCTCGACCAGCGGCGCGTGCTCGCGCCCGACGCGGCGCGCCCATTCCGCGTGCGCGTCGGTGATGACGGTGAGCGCGTTCTGCATCCCCGCGCAGTGCCCCTTGCGGTACTTGACGAAGGTGCGCGGCCCGGGCCCGCCGGCGCCGCCGGTCAGCGGGTCGACCGCCATCGGCCGCGCCGGGTCGAGCGCCGCGTGCCAGTTGATGTTCGGCGTGCCGAGAAACGCGTCGACGTCGGCCTGCGCCGGCAGGTCCACGCGCGTCGCGCCGAACGACAGGTAGTTGCCGTCGTGGCAGACGTTGACCGGCAGCATCACGTCGCGGTGCTCGGCGATCCGGTAGCCCATGACGATGGTGTCGAGCACCTCCTGCACCGTCTCGCAGTACATCTGGATCCAGCCGACCTCGCGCACCGACATCGCGTCCTGGTGCCCGCCCCAGACGCTCTGCGGCGTCAACGTGTCGCGTGTGACGATCGACATCACCATCGGCAGGCGCAGGCCCGGCTGGCGCAGGTAGGGCTCGAACATGAACGCGAGCCCCGGCCCGCAGGTCGCCGTGTAGGTCCGCGCGCCGGCGAGCGCCGCGCCCTGCAGCACGGAGAGCACCGAGTGCTCGCCCTCGGCGTCGACGACCTCGGCCGGCATCACGCCGTCGGCGACCAGCTTGGCCAGGTACTCGACCAGCGACGACTGCGGCGTGATCGGGTACACCGCCACCATCTCGACGCGCGCGAGCGCCACCGCCCACGCCGCCGCCTCGTTGCCGTCGCAGACGAGGAACGCGGGGCGGGTCGCTTCGGCCTTCAGCACCGACGCCATGGTCAGGACGTCTCCGGGACCATCGCGATCGCGCGGTGCGGGCACTCGGTCGCGCAGATGCCGCAGCCCTTGCAGGTCGTGTAGTCGATGTCGAACCACGCCGGCTTCTCGACCACGCACTGCACCGGGCAGTAGACCCAGCACACCGCGCACTTGACGCACTTGGCGCGGTCGACGACCGGCCTCATGCTGCGCCACTCGCCGGGCAGCATCGGGTTCTCGTGCGTGGCGATCGGGCACAGGTCGTCGGGGACCTTGCTGGCGTCGAACAGCGGGTACGACTGGCGCTTCACGCGGCCGCCCTCCGGTCGATCTGGTGCACGGTCGTGCGCTCGAAGCCCTGCTCCAGCGCCGCCAGGTTCTGTGCGAGGCCGGCGTCGCGAAAGTCGGAACGCTCCAGCGCCGTCCGCAGCGAGGCGAGCGACACCAGCCCCGTCGTGCGCGCGAACGCGCCGAGCATGATCGTGTTGGTGATCGGCCGGCGGAAGATCGCCAGCGCCAGCGTGACCGCGTCGCACAGCCCGACGAGCTCGACGCGATCCGGCAGCGTGAGCTCGCCCAGCGGCTTCGCCGTCGTCTGCACCAGCGTCGCGTGTTCGGTGATCCCCGCGAACACGTCGACCGCGCGCGCGACCGTGGGATCGAGGCAGAGGATGCAGTCGGGCCGGTAGATGTTGGTCATCTGCCGGATCGGCCGGTCGTCGACGCGCAGGAAGCTCGCGACCGGCGCACCGCGCCGCTCGAAGCCGAACGACGGCACCGCGACGACGTGCCGACCCTCTTCGACGAATGCCGTCGCGAGGATCGCGCCGGCGAGCACCGCGCCCTGCCCTCCGCGTCCGTGGATCCGGATTTCGTGCATCCGGGGTCTCCTCTCCGCCACCGTCGGGGCGAGCTGTCCTCCCGGCGGTCGATGGGTGAGCTTATGCCCGTCGAAACGGCGCGGACTTGTGCTACATCAAGGATTTGGCCGGTGTCGGCGGCGATGGCGCCGCGGTCGCGCCATCCGGTCCGGGCCCCCATGGCGCCCCGGCCCGCCGGTGCCCGGGACTCGCGTTGCCCGCGCGGCAACGCCCATGGTACGGTGCCACCCCGTGTTCATGGGGGGGCAGGCGGTGTCGATCGCGGTGCGGATACGGGGCAGCTGGACGGCGCATCGGAACGTCCTGCTGTGCACCGCGGTGGCGCTGATGGCAATCGCCGCGGCGATCTGGCTGGGCTACGAGACTTTCCGCTTCTTCCACCAGCCCCGGCGCATCGGCACGATCGCGATTCATCCCGGCGCCATCGACCTCGGGCTCCTCCACGCGGTCGTGACCAAGTGGTTCTCCGGGGCGTCGGTCTTCGCCGGCGCGACCGCGAGCGACGCCGTCCATCCCCCGGCGTCGATGGCGCTCATGTGGCCCCTCTACGGCTGGCGCAGCATCGTCACCACGACGCTCGTCTGGTGGCTGACCGCCGTTCCCGCGATGATCTGGCTGGTGCGCATCGCGGTCCGCGAAACCGGCGCCCGCAGGCCGGCGGAGCAGGCGTTCGCCGCGCTGCTGCCGCTGGCGATCTACCCGACCGGCGCGATCATCGGCAACGGGCAGGTCACGCTGCACGTCCTGGCGCTGCTGCTCGGCGGGCTCCTGCTGCTGCGCGAACGTCGGCGTGGCTGGGGCCGCGACCTGCTCGCCGCGTTGCTGTTGCTGTTCGCCCTCGCCAAACCCACCGTCTCCGCACCCTTCTTCTGGATCGTGCTGTTCGCGGCGCGCGGCCTGCGGCCGGCGGTGATCGTCGGCGCCGCCTACGCGGCGCTCACCGTGGCGGCGGCAGCGTTCCAGTCGCCGGGCACGATCGCGCTCGTTCGACGCATCGCCGGCGCCGCCGCGGCACTGGGTTCGCGCGCCGGCGAGTCGAATCTTCACTCGCTGCTGGCCTGGCTCGGCCGGCCCGAGTGGATGGCTGCGGCGTCGATTGCCGTGTTCCTGCTCCTGGGCCTCTGGGTGTGGCGCCAGCGCAACGGCGATTGGTGGCTGCTGATGGGTGTGTGTGCGATCGCGGCGCGGTTCTGGACGTACCACCGCTGGTACGACGACCTGCTGCTCCTGCTGCCGATGATCGCGCTCTACCGCGCCGCGAGTGGCGGAACGTCCCGCTGGAACGTCGACGTCGCGGCCGGCGTGCTGCTCGCGCTGACGCTCGCGGTGATGATCGCGCCCGGCGGGCGCTACCTGCTCCCGGCGCCCTGGGACGCCGCCTGGGGCGCGCTGCAGGTCGCGATCTGGATCGCCGATCTCGCCCTGCTCCTGGCCATCGCCTCCGCCGCCGGTCCCGGCGGGCGCGGTCACAGCGTCGGGGTGCCCCCCGGCGCGTAGGTCTTCTCGTGCTGCGCCTGGCAGGCCACGCAGCGCCTCGCGGCCGGATAGGCGAGCAGGCGCTCGAAGCCGATGTCGAGGCCGCAGTCCGAGCAGGTGCCGATGGTGCCGTCGGCGAGGCGCGCGCGCACTTGGTCGAGCGCCCGAAGCTCCTGCACGTGGCGGTCGATCAGCGCCAGGCTCAGGTCGGCCAGCGCGTCGCCGACCGACTGGTCGCCGATGTCGGCCGGCACGCGGTCGATCAGCTCCACGTATTGCTGGTTCTCGCTGTTTTCGAGCGCGCCGCGAACCTCCTCCAGCAGCGACGCGTAGCGCTGGTCGATCGTGGCGGCGAGCTTCGCCAATTGCGGTCCGGAAAGGCTCATTTCGGTTCCCCGCGGGGCCTCGGAATCGCGCGATTCCCGTTGCGGAACCGCCGGCGTCCCTCAGGTTCGACCGGGCGCCGGCGCCGAGGGTTCGAAACGGGTTGCACCGCGGGGTCGGAACGATCCCACATGAGGGGGTGCGGGCGGCATTGCCGGCCCCCGCGGTGCAATCGGATCGACGTCAGGTGGCACTTGGGAGCGCCCGGGGCCCAGACGTCAAAAACAGGAATGCGGTACCTGCGTCACGTGGCAAATCGGAAGCAGGAGCCTGCATGCTGCACGCGATCGCGTCGCGCCGACTGACAATCGTCATTCCGCCCCCCTCCGGCCCCGGAAGCTGCCGCCCGGCGCCGCGACACCGGTGCGCTACGAGCGCTCCAGGCGACAGGGCTCGCCGCCGATGCTTCCCGGGTTGCGCACCGAAACCACCGCGGCGGACTGCGTGGCGGGCCGCTTCTCCCACCGGTACAGCCGTGCCGGCGGCAGGTTCAACACCTCCGCCTCGACCCGCGCCGCCCCCAGCAGCGGCCGCGAGAGATCCTCGACCTGCTTGTTCCAGCGGTAGGCAAACGCGACGAACCTGCCCTGCGGCGCGAGCACGGCGGCGATCGTCGCGAGGATCAGCGCACCGGTGCGACGGTCGATCGAGGAAAACGGTATCCCGGAGATCACCACCTCCGGTGCCGGCAGGCCATGACTCGCGAGCGCTTCCCGCAACTCGCGGGCGCTCGCGCAATGGACGATCAGCCGCGGGTCGTCGATCTGCCGCAGCAGCGCGCAGAACTGCAGGTTGATCTCGACGGCCAGCAACCGCGCGCCCGGCGCCATCGCGTCGAGGATCGCCCGGGTCGTGCCGCCGGTGCCCGCGCCAACCTCCACGATGGATTGCGCCGAGCGGATGTCCGCCAGGTCGACGATGCGGCGTTCGAGAAAGCGCGAGCTGGGCGTGATCGAACCGGTCTGCCGGGGGCTGCGCAGGAACTCCCGCAGGAAGATGAACCGGTCATCGATCGTGCTGCGCAGGCGTGTGGCGATTTCCATTGCTTCATTCCCAGGCGGGGCCGACTGTGCCAATTTAGCCGCTCGCGTGCCGGCGGCATTGACTTTCATCAACGGCACGCCGGCGCTCGGCGCCGACGGGCCGGCTATGCCGCGGTTTCCTTGTTCGGATTGATCAGGTACTTGGTGCCCGTGGAGCGCTTGCCGTAGACGGCGATCTCCTCCAGCCGCAACGCCTCGGCGAGCGAGATCTCCTTGTTGTAGTGGCTGACGAACGTCGTCTTCAATTCGGCGACGATCCGCTGGCGCAGCTTCGCCGCCGCCGCGGGGCCGATCTTGTCCAAAAACGGCCACAGCAGCCAGCCGCCGATGCCGAAGGCGAAGCCGAAATTCCGGTTGAGCACCGTCGGCCCCGGGTCGAGGGCGCCGTAGATGTAGACCTGCTTGTGGGTCGGCGACCCGTACCGGCTGTACGCCTTCGCCGACCGGGTCAGCGCGGCCTCCATCGCGCTCAGCATCTGTCCGGCCAGCGTGCCGCCGCCGATCGCGTCGAAGGCCAGCGTCGCACCGGTGGCGGCGATCGCCTCGGTGAGATCCGATTTGAACGTCGGCGCGCCGGAGTTGCAGACGTGGCGCGCGCCCATCGCCCGCAGAAGGTCAACCTGCTCCGGCGAGCGCACGACGTTCACCAGGCCGACATCGTCCTGGAGGCAGATCCGGTTGAGCATCTGCCCCAGATTCGACGCGGCCGCCGTGTGCACCAGCGCGGCGTGACCTTCCCGGCGCATCGTCTCGACCATGCCGAGGGCGGTCAGCGGATTGACGAAGCAGGAGGCCCCGTCGGCCGGCGTGGTGCCTTCCGGCAGCGCCATGCACTGCCCGGCCTTGACGCAGCGATACTGCGAGTACATGGCGCCGCCGAAGATCGCCACCGTCCTGCCGGTGAGCGCCTGCGCCTGCGCCGACGCACCGGCTCCGACGACCACGCCCGCGCCCTCGTTGCCGACCGGCAACGACTGCTCGAGCCTGCCGGCCATGCTTTTCATCCGGCCGTCGGGGATGCGCGCAGTCACGACCGGGCTTGCCGGCGTGCCGGACTGCCGCGCGGTGCTCATGTCGGCGGCGCCGAACAGGAGTCCCTGGTCGGAAGGATTGATCGGGCTGGCTTCGACGCGGACGAGGACTTCGTCAGGCTGGGGCACGGGCATCGCCACCGCAACGAGCGAGAGTTCGAGCTCGCCGGTTCCCTTGACCAGCGAACGAAGCTGCAGCGCCGAGTTGCCCGCGCCGTCATCCATTCCCGATGCCTCCCGAGACGCCGTAGTGACAATAATGAATTCTACAGAATGTCGCAAATGCCGTGGCCGCCCGACGTCGAGTCTGGCCGGTCCCGCCGCCGAAGACCCCCGTTCGATGCGCACCGCCAACGCGTCCACAGTCGGGCTCGCACGATTCGATTGCCCATTCGTTGGAAGTCACGGCGGTCGACACGCCCCAGGGGCGGCGCTTCATCGCGACGGTACCGGTCACGGTGAAGTTCTACCGGCTCGGTGTCGTCGGCGCCAACAACAAGACCGTGCCCGCCGGGCAGGCGGTGCAGAGCGTCGCCGGCGGCCAGATCCAGTTCAACCTCAAGGGCAGCGGCGCCACCGATCCCTGCGACGCGGTCAAGCGCGCGCTCCTCTACAGTTCGGCGATCATCGCCGACCAGGTGCAGGCGATACCGGAGTTCCAGTCGATCGGCACCGTGATCGAGGCCCTCGACGACAATCGCGTGGTCACCATGCGCCCCGGCGCCCGCGAGGGCGTGCGCGTCGGCGACCAGTACGACATCTACGACCAGACCAAGGACGGCAAGAAGGTCCTCGTCGGCCGCGCGGTCGTCGAAAGCGTCGGGACCGGGCTGGTGGCGGCCGGCATGGGCGCGTCGAAGGCCGACGTCACGGAGAACCGCACGCACCTGCGCGTGACCCAGCTCCAGCCCGGATACAACCCGGCGAACCTGCGCGGCGAGCACGCTGGGGCCGCGGCCCTGACGCCGCCCACGCGACCCCGGCCAGGCGCGCGCGATTCGATTGCCAATCCGTTGGACTGGCGGCCTTGCTAGCGCGAGCCGTGCAGGAATCGGTATCCCTTGTAGCTCAGGATCATTCCGTCGGGGGTGATCTGCTCGAGCACGAGGCCGGGCGCCACGGCGTCGCCTTCGCGAAGCGTGCGGTTGTTGATGCCAACGCGACGGTCCCCGGGATTGCCCGAATAGAGGTGAAACAGGATCGACAGCTTCGGGATTTCCTGCTGAATCGTGGGCGGGAGTTCGGCAAACGGCACCGGCGTACGCTCCGGCGCGGCGCCCGCAGGGCGGGTGCCGGCCGGCCTTGCCGGTGCCGGCGATGACACTTCCCGGGTTGGTTGCCGACGGCGGGACATCCTTTGCCGGGGTCGCCGGCACCGGTGCCTGCGCGTTGAGGGCGGCGCCCGCGGGGCCCGGAGCCGATGGCGTCGTTGGAACGGGTTGCGTCGCTGGTGCCGCTGCGCCGCTGGTGCCGCTGGTGCCGCTTGCGCCGCTTGCGTCGCCGGTGCCGGTTGCGTCACGGGCGCCGGCGTCGGGGTCCTGCCGCTCGGTGTTTATCGTGATCGCAACCGATGCAGGCGCCGGCGGGGCCGGTCGCGCAACCGCTTCGGGCGGCTTCTGCGCGAGCGGCGGCGCTGCAGGCGCTTCCGCCTGCCAGGGTCGAAACATCCCGATGGCAACGCCAACGACCAGCATGACTGCGGCTGCCAGGCCATAGACCAGGGTCCGGGGCTGGTGCGGGGCCGCGTCGGTCGCCTGCGCGGCGAGCAGTGACGGCGCAGCGCCGCGCTGACGCTGCTGCTCGGATTTCCTCAGGGCATCGAGGATATAGGACATGCTTATTCTTCCCCGGCCCGCCGCACGAGCCTTGGCGCCGCGCGGTCCGCAACTGCGCTCAGGCGCATGAGCGTCTGCGGCCCCACGGCGCCATCCGGGACCAATCCCTCGGCGAGCTGGAATTGCTTCACGTGCCGCATCATGGCATCGTCGAACACCGGGTCCTCGGTTGCGTCGACGGTACGTCCCTGCGCCTGCGCGAGCTGCCGCCCAAGCCATGCGACGGCCGGCCCTCGCTGTCCCTGCCGGATGTTCTCACCGGCTTCCGGAGGCATGCGCCACAGCAGCGTGTAGTGTCCCGACCATTGGTCCGCGAGAGTATCGAGGGACACCCTCTTCGTTTCCGGGCCCAACGCAAGCGTGGCGCTGTCGTCGTCGAGGCCGGTGAGGGCCGCGTGATACTCCTGCCCCCGGCCGTTTCGCATCACCAGCACTGCGGGCCGGTTGAACTGGCGCAGCTCGTCGAGCCCGCCCCGGGCGACTCGGCAGCGCATTCCCAGGCGCGCGGCCTCGCGGCAGGCGTCGCCTCCCGGATATTCCAGGCCCCACGCGCGAAACAGCGCCGCGAAGGCGAGCTCCTGGCTGCGCGAGCTGCTGTCCCTCGCCCGGCCAGTCCAGCTCGGTCGCGATGGGCACGCCGGCGCTCGCGCGGGGCGGCTTCGACGGCGCGGCGTCGACGGCAGGTTCCGCGACGGCAGGTTCCGCGACGGCCGGCTGCGCGGCCCGCGTGCCGTCGTGCTGCCGGGGCCGATTCAGCAGCAGCGCGAGCGCGACGCCGACGACCAGAACCAGTGCGAGCGCAAGCGCTTGCTGCCTGCGACTGCGCCGGGGCGTCGCCTGCCGGAACACTTCATCGGCGGCTTTCGCGAGCGTCGTCGAGTCGACCGCCTCCCTGCCCTGCACGAACGCGCCCAGCAGCGCGCGATCGCACAGCACGTTGATGACCCTCGGGACGCCGCCGCTCAACCGGTACAGGCGCCCCATCAGCGATGCCGGGAAGAGCTGCCGCGTGGTGCCTGCGATCTCGAGGCGGTGCCGCACGTAGGCCGCGACCTCCGCCTTGCTCAGGGGACCCAGGTGATACCGCGCAACGATGCGCTGCGCGAGCTGGCGCAATTCCGGGCGTGCCAGCATCGTCTGCGAGCTCCGGCTGGCCCAGCAGGATGATCTGCAGCAGTTTGCGCTTGTTCGTCTCCAGATTGGTGAGCAGGCGCATCTGCTCCAGCACGTCGGCGGAGAGATTCTGCGCCTCGTCGATGATCAGCACCGTATGCCTGCCCCGCGCATTGGCCGCCAGCAGGTGTTCATTGAGGCAGTCGACGAACACCTTGATGCTGGTGTTGCCGGGCGGATAGGCGATGCCGAATTCAACGCAGATGGTCGAGAGCAGTTCCTCCACCGTCAGCTTGGGATTGAAGACATAGGCGACATCGCAGGATGCCGGGATCTGGTCGAGAAGGCACCGGCAGATGGTCGTCTTTCCGGCGCCGACTTCGCCGGTGAGCAGGACGAATCCGCCTCGCCGCTCACGCCGTAGAGCAGGTGCGCAAGAGCCTCCTGGTGGCGCTGGCTCAGGTAGACGATAGCGCGGGTCGGGCGCGATGGAGAACGGCGCTTCGGCCAGCCCGAAGTAGCTCTGATACATGAGTGTCGGAAGGTCGGTGGAGCCGCCATTATGACGGCTTGTGCCAGGGAGGCGCGCGGTTGATGCATGGCAAGGGTCGAGGTCGGGCCGCGGTCCAGCCGACCGAGCCGGGGCGGCGCGCGGTGCAGGCGATTGCTGGTCTAAACTATGGGTATCCGTGTGCCACATGCACCATCGCGAGACGGCGTGTTCCGACGGCGTCATTGCCGCAAGTCGACATTCCGGCGCGATGACGGGGCTACGGTAGTCTCTTGAACATCGGGGTAAAGTCATGAAACGAATATCTCCTGGGAATCGCAGCAACCATCGTGGCAGGTGCGGCGAGCGCACTGCACCCCAGCACACCGCAGGCGTCGGTGATCGTGGAGAACACACCGCTCCCGGTGACGGTGCAGAACACGCCGATCCCGGTGTCGATCACCGACGGTGCGACGACGGCGATCAACACGTCGCGGATGGTCAACGAGCGGCTGGTGCAGCCTCCCAACGGCGTTCCTTCGGTCGCCGTCCCGGATGTGTTCTCGAACCAGTCGTCGACGACGGCGCAGGTCTATGCCTATGTGAGCAGCGCCAGCAACGCGAGCTTCCCCTGCGGGGGCGACCCGCGCCCCACCTCGGTCGAGGTGCTCATCTTTCCGATCGGTGAGCCCGCGGTTACGGGCTTGCAGGTACCCACGATCGAATATCTGAGCGTCCGCAAGGGCGGCGCGGACTACTGCGGGGCGGCGGTGTCCATGGGGCCGCTGTTCATACCGCCCGGGAATCAACTGGACTTCAACGTCGTCTACAGCACGCTCCCGAGCTCGCTTGCTCCGGTGAAGTTCTACGTCAACGTGAACGGCTTCTACAAGAAGTAGACGCTCGCCGCCCCGGTGGCGCGACGGCGCGTCCACCGCCACCGGCTACCGCGGCGTGCGCGCGAACCGCCGCGGCTACGGCCGCGCCCCCTGCGCCAGCAGCTCGCGCGCGATGATGCTGCGCTGGATCTGGTTGGTGCCCTCGTAGATCTGCGTGATCTTGGCGTCGCGGTACAGGCGCTCGACCTCGAAGCCGCGGATGTAGCCGCTGCCGCCGAAGATCTGCACCGCGTTGGCCGTGTGCTGCCACGGCGATGTCGCCGGCGAAGCACTTCGCCATCGAGCACGCCATCGTCGCGCGCTCGCCGCGGTCGAGCCGCTGCGCGGCGTCGTGGACGAGCAGCCGCGCGGCGGCGATGTCCTTCGCCATGTCGGCGAGCATCCACTGGATGCCCTGGAACCCGGCGATCGCCTGCCGAACTGGCGGCGCGACTGCGCGTAGTCGAGCGCCGCCTCCAGCCCGGCCTGCGCGATGCCCACCGCCAGCGCCGCGATCCCGACCCGGCCCTTGTCGAGCACGCTCATCATGATGTGGAAGCCGCGGCCCGGCGCGCCGAGCAGCGCGTCTTCCGGCAGCGCGACGTCGTCGAAGGCGAGCTCGCCGACCTGCGAGGCGCGCTGCCCCATCTTGTGCTCCTTCGGGCCCTTCGCGACGCCGGGCCGGTCGCAGTCGACGATGAAGATGCTCATCCCGCGCTTGCCCGCGGCCGGATCGGTGCGCGCGAGCACGAACGCGACGTCGGCGACCGGCGCGTTGTGGATCCACAGCTTGGCCCCGGTGAGGCGCCAGCCGTCGGCGGTCTTCGTCGCGGTGGTCCGGATGCCGGAGACGTCGGTGCCGGCGTCGGCTTCGGTGATGCAGTAGGCCGGGCGCGCCTCGGCGCGCAGCAGCGCGTCCGAGGTAGCGCTCGCGCTGCGCCGGCGTGCCGTGGACCGACAGCAGCGTGGCGACCAGCTCCAGCAGCCCGCACTGGTCGGCCACCGACGCATAGCCGCGGGAGAGCTCCTCCATCACCAGCGCGTACGCGGCCACGTCCATGCCGGCGCCGCCGTGCGCGTCCGGCACCGTGATGCCGAACAGTCCCAGCCGACCCATCTCGGCATAGATGTCCGCGGGAAAGCGCTCGTCGCGATCGAGGTCCGCCGCCTGCGGCCGCACGACCTCGTCGGCGAACCGCCGCGCCATGGCCTGGACTTCCCGCTGCGTGTCGGACAGTTGCATGCGCTGCTCCCCGTGGGCGAACCGACCGCAGGCCGACGCTCAGCGCCCGGTGAACCGCGGCGGCCGCTTCTGCGCGAACGCCGCGATGCCTTCGCGTGCGTCGTCCAGCGACGCCGCGAGGCCGGCCGCCAGCGTCTCGGCGTCGAGCCCGCCGGCGCCGCGGTCGACGAGCTGCTTGGCGATGCGGACCGCGCCGGGCGCGCCGGCGGCGATCTCGCCCGCGATGGCCTCCGCCCGCGGCGCGAGTTCGGGCAACGCGACGACCTCGTCGACGAGCCCCCACTGCAGCGCCGTCGCCGCATCGACGCGCAACGCGCGGAAGATCATCTGCTTGGTCTTTGCGGGGCCGATCAACCGCGCCAGGCGCCGCGTGCCGCCCCAGCCGGGAATCGCGCCCACCCGCACCTCGGGCATCGCGAACACCGCCTCCGGCGCGGCGAGGCGCAGGTCGCAGGCCAGCGCCAGCTCCAGCCCGCCGCCGAAGGCGATGCCGTTGACCAGGGCGATCGTCGGCTGCGGCAGCGCCGCCAGCCGGTCGAACACGCGGTGGCCCTCGCGGGTCCAGCGGCGCCACATGTCCTGCGCCGCGAGCGCGCCCCACTCGCCGATGTCCGCACCCGAGCAGAACGCCTTCGCGTCGGACGAAGCGACGAGCACCGCGCGCACGTCGTCGGCGGCCTCGAGGCGGGCGCAGGCGGCGTCGAGCGCGGCGAGCATCGCCGCCGTCAGCGCATTGCGCTTCGCCCCGCGCGACGAGCGTGAGCCGCGCGAGCGGACCGTCGATCGTCAGTGCCACCGCATCGGTCATCGTCGCACGCCCCGTGGTCAGGATTCGATGCCCGCCACGGCCAGCAGCGCGCGCATCCGGTGCGCGGCGAGATCCGGGTCGCGCAGCAGCCCCGCCGCATCGGCGAGACGGAACAATTCGGCGAGGTGCAGCGTCGAGCGCGCGCCCTGCGCGCCGCCGATCATCGTGAAGTGGCGCTGGTGGCCGTTGAGCCAGGCGAGGAAGACGACGCCGGTCTTGTAGCAGTGCGTCGGCGCGCGGAAGATGTGCCGCGACAGCGGGACCGTCGGCGCCAGGATGGCGCGGAACTGCGCCTCGTCGCCGGCGGCGAGCGCGACCAGCGCGCCCGCGGCGGCCGGCGCGATGGCGTCGAAGATCCCCAGCAGCGCGTGGCTGTGGCGCCCGTCGGCGCCGGCCATCAGCTCGGGGTAGTTGAAGTCGTCGCCGGTGTACATCTTCACCCCGGCGGGCAGGCGCGCGCGCAGCGCGACCTCCTTGCCGGCGTCGAGCAGCGACAGCTTGATCCCGTCGACCTTGTCGCGGTGCGCGTCGATGACCGCGAGGCACACGTCGACGTCGCGCTCGAACGTGCCGCCGCCCCAGTAGCCGGCGAGCGCCGGATCGAACATCTCCCCGAGCCAGTGCAGGATGACCGGCCGCCGCGCCGCGGCGAGCACGCGGCCGTACACGGCGACGTAGTCGTCAGGACCCCGCGCCGCCTTCGCCAGCGCGCGGCTCGCCATCAGCACCAGCCGGCCGCCCTGCCCTTCGACCGCCTCGGCCTGCTCCAGATACGCGTCGGTGATGGCGTCGAGGCCGTGCACGCGGCCCGCGTCGAGCTGGTCGGTGGCGATCCCGCAGACGACCTGCGCGCCGGGAACGTCGCGCGCGGCGTCGAGCGTGCGGCCGATCAGCTCGCGCGCCTCGGGCCAGCCGAGCCCCATGCCGCGCTGCGCGGTGTCCATCGCCTCGGCCACGCCGAGGCCCAGGCTCCACAGGTAGCGCCGGTAGGCGATCGTCGCGTCCCAGTCGATGGCCGGCGCCAGCGTCGGGTCGTGCTCGGCCAGCGGATCGGCGACCACGTGCGCCGCGGCGATCGCGACGCGGGTGAACGTCACGCCCGCGGGATCGGGGAAACTGCGCGGCGCGGCCAGCCGGTAGGGTCGCAGCGAACGGTCGGAATGGGGGAGCGCCAGCTCGATCATCGGAGGTCCTGTGGGCTATAGCCGTGCGATATGCAAGCCGCCGTCGACGTGGATGGCGTCGCCGGTGGAAAACGGAAAATCACCGCTCGCCAGCGCCGCCGCCGCACGGCCGACGTCCTCGGGCGTGCCCCAGCGCGCGATGGGGCTCAGGCCGTCGGCGATCCGGCGGTCGTAGTCGGCCGCGGCGACCGCGGTCATGTCGGTGCGGATCACGCCGGGCCGGATCTCGAACACCGCGACGCCGCCCGCGGCGAGGCGCGTCGCGAACAGCTTCGTCGCCATCGACACCGCGGCCTTGGACAGGCAGTACTCGCCGCGGTTGATCGACGCCGCGAACGCGTTGGCCGACGAGATGTTGATGATCGAGCGGTAGCGGCCCGGGCGAACGTCCGCGAGGAACGCCCGGCCCGCGCGCTGGGTCAGGAAGAACGGGCCGCGCAGGTTGATGCGCAGCAGCCGGTCGAAGCTCTCCGGCGTGGCGTCGAGCAGGTCGCCGCGCCGCTCGACGCTGACGCCGGCGTTGTTGACCAGGCAGTCGAGCGAACCCAGCGCCTCCTGCACGCCGGCCAGCAGCGGCGCATGGCCGTCGAGCTCGGCGACGTCGCAGGCGAAGAAACGCGCGCGCCGGCCGCGCGTGGCCACGCCCTGCAGCGTCTCCTCCGCCGCGGCGTCGCGTTCCAGATCGGCGATGGCGACGTCGAAGCCGCGCTCGGCCAGCGCCCAGGCGATGCCGCGGCCGATGCCGCGGCGCCCGCCGGTCACCAGCGCGACCCGCGCGGGCTCCCCTCGCGTCGTTGACTCCATCTCCCACTCCTTCCGCGCCGGCGTCGCGCGTGCGGGCGCTCCGCACGCTGCTTGACAGCCCCCGGCGGGCTCTTTAGCATCGTGCTTTGGATCGATCTAAATCGGAAGTGTACCGATCGGTCGGCCCGCAGGCAAGCATCCCACACCAGGAGTCGTGCACATGGCAGGCAGGGCCCGCGTCATCACCGCCGACGAGGCGGCGGCGCTGATCGACGACGGTGCGACCGTCACCGTCAGCTCGTCCTCGGGGCTCGCCTGCCCGGACGCGGTGCTGGCCGCGATCGGCCGGCGCTTTCGCGCCTGCGGCCATCCGCAGGGGATCACCAGCATCCACCCGATCGCCGCCGGCGACATGCACGGCATCAAGGGCATCGACCACCTCGCCCAGCGCGGGCTGCTGGCGACGGTCGTCGCGGGCTCGTACCCGAGCGGCCCGTCGTCGATGCCGAGCCCCGAGATCTGGCGGATGATCGGCGCCGACGAGGTCGCCGCGTACAACGTGCCCAGCGGCATCCTGTTCGACATGCACCACGAGGTCGCCGCCAAGCGCCCGGGCGTGCTCACGCAGGTCGGGATCGACACCTTCGTCGACCCGCGCCGCAACGGCTGCAAGATGAACGCCGCGGCGCGCGAGGACATCGTGCGGCTGGTCGAGTTCGACGGCGCGCAGTGGCTGCACTTCCGCAACTTCGTGCCCGACGCCGCGATCATCCGCGCCACCACCGCCGACGAGTGGGGCAACCTGTCGATGGAGCACGAGGGCGCCTACCTCGGCGTCGTCGACCAGGCGCTGGCCGCGCGCAACAGCGGCGGCTTCGTCATCGCGCAGGTCAAGCGGCTCACCGCCGGCGGCGAGCATCCCGACGCAGCGCGTGCACGTGCCCTCGACGCTGGTCGACTACATCGTCGTCGATCCCGGCCAGTGGCAGACCACGCACACCGAGTACGACCCGGCGATCAGCGGCGAGACGCGCAGGAGCCTCGCCGACTTTCCGCCGCTCGCCTGGAGCGACGATCTGGTCATCGCGCGCCGCGCGGCGCAGGAGCTCGCCGACGGCGACGTCGTCAACCTCGGCTTCGGCATCGCCGCGATGGTGCCCGCGCGTGCTGCTGGCGCAGGGCCGCAGCGACGCGGTGACCTGGGCGATCGAGCAGGGCCCGGTCGGCGGCATCCCGCTCACCGACTTCGCCTTCGGCTGCGCCGCCAACGCGCACGCGATCGTGCCCTCGCCGCAGCAGTTCACCTACTTCCAGGGCGGCGGCTTCGACTGCTCGCTGCTGTCGTTCCTCGAGGTCGACGGCGACGGCAGCGTCAACGTCTCGCGCCTGTCCGCCAAGCCGCACGTCACCGCCGGCTGCGGCGGTTTCGTCGACATCACCGCCAACGCCCGCCGCATCGTCTTCCTCGGCTACTACCGCGCCGGCGGCCTCGAGCTCGAAGTCGGCGACGGCCGGCTCGCGATCCGCCGCGAGGGCCGCTTCGCGAAATTCGTCCCGGCGGTCGAGCACGTGACGATGAGCGGGCGCGAGGCCCGGCGCAAGGGGCAGCACATCACCTACGTCACCGAACGCTGCGTGCTCGAGCTCCTGCCCGAGGGCCTGACCGTCACCGAGATCGCGCCGGGCATCGACCTCGACCGCGACGTGCTCGCCCGCGCCGACGTGCCGCTGCGCGTGGGCGAGCGGCTGCGACCGATGGACGCGGCGCTGTTCACGCGCGCCGCGCCGGGGTTGCCGCCGGACGCCGCCGCGCGATGACCCGCGTCGCCGCGCGCGGCCCGGTGACGCTCGTCGACGTCGCGCGCCACGTCGGCGTCTCCCGCGCGACGGTGTCGCTGGTCCTGCGCGACAGCCCGCTGGTGGCGCCGGCGACCCGCGCGCGCGTGCGGGCAGGCTTCGCCGCGCTCGGCTACGTCTACAACCGCCGCGCAGCGAGCCTGCGCAGCCGGCGCACGCACACGGTCGGCGTGGTGGTCGAACGACATCACCAACCCGTATTTCGCGACGATGATCCGCGCGCTGGAGGCGACGCTGAACCGGCGCGGCTTCATCGCGTTCCTCAGCAACTCCGACGAGTCCATCGAACGGCAGGCGTGGTTCCTCGACGTCGCACGCGAGCACGACATCGAGGGGATGGTCGTCTGCCCCGCCGAGGGCACGACGGCGTCCGCGTTCCGCCCGGTCCTCGACTGGGGCATCCCCTGCGTGTTCGCGTCGCGCCACGTGCCGGGCCTCGACGTCGATTACGTCGGCCCCGACAACCGGCGCGGGATGGAGCTCGCCACCGGCCACCTGATCGCGTTGGGGCACCGCCGCATCGCGCTCATCGGCGGGAACCTCCTGTCGTCGACCGGCGCGGACCGGCAGGCGGGCTACCTCGCGGCACTCGAGGCCGCGAAGCTCCGGCGCGACGACGCGCTGATCGTCCCGTCGCGCCTGACGCGCGAGGATGGCCGGCGCATCGTCACTGACTTGCTGCGTGCGAAGCGCCCACCCACCGCGGCGGTCTGCGGCAACGACATCGTCGCCTTCGGCGCGATGCTCGGGCTGCGCGCCGCCGGAAAGGAGCCGGGGCGCGACTTCGCGATAATGGGCTGCGACGACATCCCGGAGGCGTCGCTGTGGGTGCCGCCGCTGTCCACGATCCGGATCCGCCAGGACGCCATCGGCGAGGCCGCGGCGGAACTGCTGCTGGAGCGCCTCGCCGAGCCGACGAGGCCCGTGGCGCGTGTCGTCGTCGAGCCCTCGCTGGTGATCCGCCGCAGTTGCGGCTCGCCGCCCTCGCGCGCCGCCGGACGGGTGTCGCCGCGCCGCCTGGCGGCGTAGTCTTCGTCCATCCCGCCTCGGGCCCCTCCCCCACCCGCCACATCAGGAAGCCACCATGCCCTCCAAGCCGAAGTCCCGTTCCCTGCCGAAGATGCGCGTGGCGCTGATCGGCGTCGGTGCCGCGTCGCGGCCGCACGCGCAGAATCTCGTCGATCTCGGCGACCGGGTGGAGGTCGCGGTGGCGGTCGCGAAGTCGACGACGCGCCTGGCCGAATTCGGGCGCAACTTCCCGTTCAGGACGTCGACGCGGATCGAGGACGTGCTCGAGGACCCGGGCATCACGGCCGCGCTGGTGCTCACGCCGCCCGACACCCACGTCGATCTCGTCACCCGGCTGGCGCAGGCCGGCAAGCACGTGCTGCTGGAGAAGCCGCTGGCGCTGGACCTCGCGCGCGCGATGGAAGTGGTGAGCGCCTGCGAACGCGCCGGCGTCACGCTGGCGGTGGTGCTGCAGCACCGGTTCCGGCAGGCGGCCGAAGCGCTGACCCGCCTCGTCGTCAACGGGGAACTGGGCGCGCTGGCGGGTGCATCCGTCGCCGTGCGCTGGTGGCGGCCGCAGACGTACTACGACGAGCCCGGGCGCGGCACCCGCGCGCGCGACGGCGGCGGCGTGCTGATGACGCAGGCGATCCACACGCTCGACCTGTTCCTGAGCCTCGCCGGCGAGCCGACGGAGGTGTCGGCGTTCGCGGCGACGACGGCGCTGCACCGCATGGAGTGCGAGGACATCGTCTGCGGCGCGCTGCGATTCTCGAACGGCGCCGTCGGCGCCATCGACGCCACCACGGCCTGCTATCCCGGGTGTCCCGAGCGCATCGAGCTGATCGGGACGCGCGGCACGGCGATCCTGACCGGCGGGCAGCTCGAGGTCGCGTACCACGACGGCCGGACCGAGCACTGCGGCGGCGACGACGCGGGCGGCTCGGGTGCGAACATCATGGCCTTCTCGCCCGGCCCGCACCGCGCGCTGCTCGTCGATTTCCTCGACGCAGTGGAGCAGCATCGGCCGCCCCGCATCCCGGGCCGCGACGCGCTGCGCGTGCACCGCGTCATCGACGCGCTGCTGCGCTCCGCCGCGTCGCGGCAGATCGTCACGCTGTGAGGGAATCGCGCCCCGCGCCCTCGGGCCGCGACGGACGACAGGGCGCCGATGCCGCGACGCCGACGGCGCCGCTCAATGCCTGCGTCCAGGGCGACACGCGCGTGTTCGCCATCGTCGGCGACCCCGTCGCCCAGGCCCGCTCGCCGCTGCTGTTCAACGAGTTGTTCCTGCGCCACGGCGTCAATGCCGTGCTGGTGCCGCTGCACGTGCCCGCCGCCGATGTCGAGCCGATCGTGCGCGGCCTGATGCGCATCCCGAATCTCGGCGGCCTGGTGGTCACCGTTCCGCACAAGATCCGGCTGCTCGGCATCGTCGACGAAGTCATGCCCAACGCGGCGCGCACCGGCGCGATCAACTGCATGGCGCGCGGCACCGACGGCCGCTGGCGCGGCGGGATGTACGACGGCGAGGGCTTCGTCGCCGGCCTGCGCCGACAGGGCCACGACCCGCGCGGTTGGAAGGTGTTCCAGGCCGGGGCCGGCGGCGCCGGCCGCGCCGTCGCACACGCGCTCGCCGCCGCGGGCGTGGCGCGGCTCGACCTCGCCGACATCGCCGAGGACCGGGCAAGTGACCTGCTCGCCGGTCTCGGCCGGCATTACGCCGACACCGAATTCCGCCTCGCCCGCGAGGCGCCCGCCGACAGCGACATGGCGGTCAACGCGACGCCCTGCGGCATGGCCGCCGCCGACCCGCTGCCCTTCGCCGTGGATCACCTCGGCGCGCGGGCGCTGGTGGCCGAACTCATCATGAAGCCCGAGCGCACCGCGCTGCTGCAGCGCGCCGAGGCGCGCGGCCTCGCGACGCATCTCGGCCGTTACCTGCTGGAAAGCCAGGTCGAGCTCGTCGCCCGGTTCTTCGGCGTCATCGCCTGAGCGTCCGCTGCCACCGCCGCCGGCCGGAGCACCGGCCGGCGTGCTGCTCTGGCACGGCCGCGGCGTCCATCGCGCGGGCGCCGCCGACCGCGCGTTGCGGCGTGCCGCGCTTCAGCGAACCAGCTCCATCTCGCTCGGCCGCCACTGCCTTGGTGAAGAACGATTCCAGCGGGCTGTACAGGCGCAGGATGGTGAACCAGCCCTTGCCCGGCATCGGTCTGGATCCAGTTGCCGCGCTTGACGCCGTCGGGTTGCTTCGGGCCGAAGTAGATCGTCGTCGAGCCGTCGGCGCTCGGCCTCCGCCGCAGGCGAGTCGGATAGCTCTGGCTGCCGGCACGCGGGTAACGCTGCGGCGTATCGAGCATCGATCGCGTCTGGTTGTCGTAGACGGTGAACGACCAGAACGCGCGGGCGGGAATGTCCGGCGGCAGCGTCACCTTGTAGGTCCTGGCCCCGTCGTAGGGATTGCCGTCCCTGTCGAGGAAGCCCATCAGGTACTGGGAGCCGACCCCGGGAATGCGCATGATCATGCCCGGCGAATCGAGCGTGTAGCCGTAGTAGAACGCCGTGCGCGAGTCGAGGGTGCGCGCGCCGGTGGGCGGCAAGGGCTTGAACATGCCGTCCTTCGTGAACAGCGGCGGCGGCGTCTCGAAGAACGCCCCGCCCTCCCACAGCATGCTGCCCCACATCGAGCCGGGGTAGTACGCCCAGTCGGGATGCGCCTCGACGTAGCGCCAGTTCAGCGCGCGTCCGGCGGCGTTGCCCACCGCGGCCGCGTCGGTGAGAATCTTCTTCATCCTGGCGTCCGGCTGGAACGGCTTGCCCTTCACGATGCCGATCGCCGCCAGCTGCCCCGCGAGCTCGACGTCGTAGCTGTCGGCCGGCTCCTGCTGCACGTTCTCGTTGATCATCTCGAAGAACGAGTAGTCGCTGGGCGGAATCGTGTTGAACACCTTGCCGCTCGCCTCGATGAACCGGGTCTCGGGAATGGCCGGATTGCGTCCCAGCCGGACCTTGCCCTCCAGCGCCGTCGCGATGCTGGTGCCGACCCCGCCCGGCGCATACGGATAGATCTTCATCGTCTTGCGGATCAGCTCGACGGCCGGCTTCGGGTCGTTGTCGACGAGATACGAGCGGGCGGCGTAGAGAACGCGGTTCGTGCGCGAGCGGGCGACGTAGAAGCCGCCCTCCGGCAGCGGACCGTCGTAGCCCGGCGGCACGATCAGGTACCTGCCGCCCTCGCCGCGATCCGGGCCGGGGAACCCGACGTCGATGACCCACGAGAACCACATGTCGTTGACGGTGCCGAGCCCCTTCGGCGGCTGCTCGATCACCATCGGCCCCTTGGTCAAATCCACCACCGCCAGGTAATAGACGGTGTCGGCGTTGGCCGTCAGGAACAGCGACTTCGCGTCCATCAGGTCGGGGAAGATGACGACCGTGTTGTCCTGCGCGCCGATGCTCTGGAAGCCCTTGCGGATCGCGTACGCGGAGGCGCCGCGGAAGCTGTTGTTGAACACGTTCAGGGCGCGGGTGAAGTCCAGCGTGTCGTACACCTTCTCCGCGGTTTCCGCGGTCGGCGCGCCGTCCTTGAATTCGAGCGTGCCGATGCGGGTCTCGACCCTGTCGGGCGCCGAGAGGGATTCCAGGGTGGCGCGCGAAACCTGCGCCGATGCCGTGGAGACGGCCGTGGTCAGCGTGAGTATCGCCGCGACGAGGTGCGTTGCCTTCATGGTTGATCTCCGTCGGGTGGTGAAGCGCATCCGCCGGCGGTTGCCGTGCAGTGCCTGACTTCAGGGCAGACGATTATACCGGCGGCGCGCCGAGGCTTCAGACGCCCGCCGACCGCGGCAGCACCAGTTCGGCGATCAGCCCCTTGCCGCCCGGCGCGTTGCGCAGCCGGACGTCCCCGTCGTGCCAGCGCGCGATGTTGCGCGCGATGGCGAGGCCGAGCCCGGTTCCGCCGCTGTCGCGGTTGCGCGAGCGCTCCAGGCGGAAGAACGGCTCGAACACGTGCTCGAGGTCCTCTTCGGGGATGCCCGGCCCGTCGTCGCGCACGGTGATGCGCAGCGCGGCATCGTCGTCCTCGAGGGTGATCCGCGCCCGCTCGCCGTAGCGCAGCGCGTTCTCGACGAGGTTGTCGAGGCAGCGGCGCAGCGCCCGCGGATGCGAGCTGTACGGGCCGCGCGGACGCCCTTCCATGGTGACGTCGCGACCGGTTTCCGACCAGTCCTCGCACAGGCTCTCGACCAGCGCGCCCACGTCGAGCATCTGCCGCTGCGGCTCGTTGCCCAGGCTCCTGAAGAATTCGAGCGTCGAGGCTGCCATCGCCTGCATCTCGTCGAGGTCGCGCACGAATTTGGCACGGCTTCCCGGGTCGGCGATCATCTCGGCCCGCAGGCGCAGCCGGGTGATCGGCGTCTGCAGGTCGTGCGAAATGGCGCCGAGCATGCGCGCGCGCTCCAGCACGTAGCCGGAAAGCTGAAGCCGCATGCGGTTGAAGGCGTGGATGACGCGGCGCACCTCGCTCGGCCCGACCTCGGGCAGCGGCGCGCCCTCCGGCTCGGCGCCCGCCGCGTCGGCCGCGCGCGCCAGTCGCTCGAGCGAGCGCGTGACCGTGGCGACCGCCGCGGCGCCCAGCAGCATGAAGATCGCGAGGTTCAGCAGCAGCCTCGGCACCAGCGATTCGAGCCGGCTCAGCGGCTCCTGCGGAATCCGCGCGTAGAACACCGCGTTGGAACCGTCCTCGAGCCTGATCTGCGCCACGACCGAATAGGTGCCGGGCAGAACGAAGTAGAAATGCCGCGCCAGCCACTGCTCGAAGGCGCTGCTGTCGACCGCCTCGTAGTTGCGCGGGCGGCGGTCGTGGCCGAGCCGGGTGATCTGCAGCGACACGCTCCAGTCCGCGCGCAGGTAGAAGCGGACCAGCGCGGCGAGCGCCCGCTCGTAGCGATCGTGCTCGGCGTAGCCCTGCCCGACGTCGACGGGTGCGCCGCCGAGTGCCACGCTGAACGTCGGTCCGTTCATCTCGTCGATCACGGCGCTGCGCTGTGCCGCGGGCAGTCGGCTCAGGATCCGCGCAGATTCCGCGATCCGGCGCGCCGTCTGCTGGGCCGCGAGCCGGTAGACCCCGCTGCCGCGGTCGAAGAAATTGACCACCTGGCTGGCGACTTCGGCCAGCAGCAGCCCCGCCGCCAGCACCAGCAGCGTGCGCCCGTACAGCGAGCGCGGCAGCAGCCTCATCCGTCGAGGCGCTCGACCGCCGCCGCCAGCACGTAGCCGCCGTTGCGCACGGTCTTGATGATCCGCGGCTCGCGGCCGTTGTCTCCCAGCAGCTGGCGCAGCCGGCTCACCTGCACGTCGATGCTGCGATCGAAGGGCGGGGCCTCCCGCCCGAGCGTCAGGTCCATCAGCCGGTCGCGGTCGAGGACGCGCTCGGGGTTGCGGACGAACGCCTCGAGCAGCCGGTACTGGGCGCCGCTCAGCGGCACGACCACGCCCTTCGGATCGACGAGGTGGCGCGCGGTGCAGTCCAGCATCCAGCCGGCGAAGCGCAGCCGCCCGGCCCCGCCCCGTGCGGCGGGCAGCGCGCGGGCGCGCCGCAGCACGCTCTTGATGCGCGCGAGCAGCTCGCGCGGATTGAACGGCTTGCCCAGGTAGTCGTCGGCGCCCATCTCGATGCCGATGATGCGGTCGATCTCCTCGCGCCGCGCCGTGAGCATGATCACCGGCAGCTCCGATTTCGCGCGCAGGTCGCGGCACAGCGACAAGCCGTCCTCGCCGGGAAGCATCAGGTCGAGGACGACCAGGTCGGGCGGGTCCGCCTCCAGCGCACGGCGCAGCGCCGCCCCGTCCTGCGCGGTGCTCACGTGATAGCCGTTCTGCGACAGGTATTCGGCGACGAGGCTGCGGATCTCCGCATCGTCGTCGACGACCAGTACGTGTCCTTGGCTTTTCATCGCGTCGCAATTAGACGCCGTCGGGGCGGGGTCGGGGGAGGGGCATGTGTATCGTAGTGTAACGGCGCGCCGAATGCGCAACAGTGCGCAATGTTTCCCTGCCCGGCGATACCAAGTCCCGGCATTCGGCAATCTCCGGCTTACACCGCTGGGATGTAATGGCCTGCGACCCGACGGCCCCGCGCCGCGGGTCGAACGCCCATAAACCCACCAGCAGGAGCAATGCCATGAACGTCAAACTGATTGCCGCAGCGATCGCTGTCGTCGGACTGGCCGCGTGCAGCCCCGACATCACCCCCCAGAGCAGCAGCGGTTCGCCGCCGGCGTCCGCCAGCAGCACGCCCGCGCAGCAACCCGCGGATCAGCAGGTCGCCCAGGCCGACAAGCCGGCGACCGCCCCGATCGCCACTGAAGAGAAGAAGGAAGACGCCGCCGCTCCCGCCGCCCAGGAAGAGAAGAAGGAAGGCACCGACGCCCCGGCGACGGCAGCGCCAGCAAGGACGCAGGCGAGAAGAAAGCGAACTGAGGAAATCATGCCCTCCGACATGCAGGCCGTTCTTCCCTCTCTTGCCGCCACCGCGGAGAACGGCCTGCCGCCGGGGCGTGGCTATCGGATGGTGGTGGGCTCGGCCATCGTGCTGGGCCTCGCCGCGATGCTCGTCGCGCTGGTGAGCGGCGAACTGTTTCGCCCGGTGCGGCAGGCGGTCGAAGACGGAAGCCTCAGCGCATCCCTGCTGAAGCCGGGCCTGATCTGGGTGTGGGTCGGGCTGCTGATGATGGCGGCACGCACGCTGCTTTGGTTCTGCTACCGGCCGTTCGACCCGGCCAAGCGCGATTCGGCGCCGACGATGACCGTGGTGATCCCGGCGTACAACGAAGGCGCGATGGTCGAGAAGTCGATCGACTCGGTCGCCGCGGCGCGCTATCCGCGCGGGCGGCTCGAGATCCTGGTCGTCGACGACGGCAGCACCGACGACACCTGGACGTACATCGAGCGTGCGGCGGCGCGCCATCCGGGGCTGGTCACCGCGGTGAAGCTCGAGCGCAATCAGGGCAAGCGGGTCGCGCTCGCGACCGGCTTCCGCGCGGCGCGCGGGACGATCCTGGTGACCATCGATTCGGACAGCGTCATCGAGCCCGACGCGCTGCTGGCGATGGCGGGCCCCTTCCGGGACCCGCGCGTGGGCGCGGTCGCCGGCAAGGTCGCCGCGTTCAACCGCGACCAGGGATGGATTCCCCGGATGCTGCACGTGCGCTTCGCGCTGTCGTTCGACTTCCAGCGCAGCGTGCAGTCGGTCTACCGCACCGTGTACTGCTGCCCGGGAGCGCTCGCCGGCTATCGGGCCAGCGTCGTGCACGACGTCCTGGAGTCCTGGCTCGACCAGCGCTTCCTCGGCGTGGCGTGCACCTACGGCGAGGACCGCGCGCTGACCAACGCGATCCTGGAGCGCGGCTTCGACACCGTGTACCAGGGCAGCGCCGTCGTGCACACGCTCGTCCCCGCCACCTACGCCGGGCTGTGCAGGATGTACCTGCGCTGGGACCGCAGCCACGTCCGCGAGGAACTGCGCTTCCTGCGCATCATGTGGACGCGGCCGCCGGTGCCGATGGCGCTCGCGGTGGTGGAGAAGCTGGTCACCAACGTCGGAATCCCCATCGGCTGGGCGGCCATCGCCACGCTCGCGGCGTTCGTCGTCACCGACCCGGCGATTCTGCTGCGCGTGCTGCTGGTGATCGGGATCGGCGCCGCCTTCTCGATGCTCTACTACGTCTATCGGGAGCGCTCCCTGCGCTTCGTGCACGGAATCCTCTACTCGTACTTCGCGTTCTTCACGCTGTGGTGGATCTTCCCCTGGGCGATCCTGACCGTGCGCTCGCGCTCGTGGATGACGCGATGAGCACCCTCTCCGCGCTCGGCGTGATCGAGCGGGCGCGCGCGCCCCGGGCGCCGGCCGCGCAGATCAGGCAGCAGCTCGTTCGCCGGCTGCAGGACCGCGAAGCGACGATCGCGGTCGTCGGCCTCGGCTACGTCGGGCTGCCGCTGCTGCTGCGGTTCGCCGAGGTCGGCTATCGCGTGCTGGGCATCGACATCGACGCCGACAAGATCGCGGCGCTGCACGCCGGGACGAGCTACATCGAGCACATCCCCGACCTGTCGCTGCTGAGCGCCAGCGCCGCGGGCTTCGCGGCGACGACGGACTTCGCCGCGGTGGCGGACGCCGACGCCATCATCATCTGCGTGCCCACGCCGCTCGGCCGGCACCACGAACCGGACCTCTCGTACGTGACCGGCACCATGGATGCCCTGGCGCCGTATCTGCGCCGGGGGCAGATCGTCTCGCTCGAAAGCACGACCTACCCCGGCACCACCGACGAGGAGATGAGGCCGCGCATCGAGGCCAGGGGCCTCACCGTCGGCGAGGACTGCTTCCTGGTGTTCTCGCCGGAGCGCGAGGACCCGGGCAATCCGCGCTACCGGACCAACACCATCCCCAAGGTCTGCGGCGGCGTCACGCCCGCGTGCCTCGAAGTCGGCCTCGCGCTCTACGGGCACGCGATCGACCGGGTGGTGCCGGTGAGCTCCGCGCGCGCCGCGGAGCTCACCAAGCTGCTGGAGAACATCCATCGCGCCGTCAACATCGGGCTCGTGAACGAGATGAAGATGATCGCCGACCGGATGCACATCGACATCCACGAGGTCATCAAGGCCGCCGCGACCAAGCCATTCGGTTTCGTTCCCTATTACCCCGGCCCCGGGCTCGGGGGCCACTGCATTCCCATCGACCCCTTCTACCTCACCTGGAAGGCGCGCGAGTACGGCCTGCACACCAAGTTCATCGAGCTCGCCGGCGAGATCAACAGCGCGATGCCGCAGTGGGTCGTGACCAAGGCGTCCGACGCGCTCAACGACCGCGGCAAGCCGGTGCGCGGAGCCCGCGTGCTGGTCCTGGGCATCGCCTACAAGAAGGACGTCGGCGACATGCGCGAGTCGCCGGCGGTCGAGATGATGGAGCTGCTCGCGGCCAAGGGCGCGCAGGTCGAGTACTCGGACCCGCACGTGCCGGTGTTTCCGCGGATGCGCAGGCACTGCTTCGATCTCGAGAGCGTCGCGCTCGACGCGGCGACGATCGCCGGATACGACCTCGTCCTGCTGGCGACCGACCACAGCGCGCTTCGACTACGCGCTGATCCTCGAAGCACGCGCAGCTCATCGTCGACACCCGGGGCGTGTTCCTCGCGCCCGCGGCCAAGGTGACGAAGGCGTAGCGTAGCGCACCGCGGAGGGACGTCGCGCCGCGCGCGCCGCCCGCCGGCACTGCGGCGCGCGCAGGGTAGTAAACTCCCGGATCGCGGCCGCAGGTCGCGCCAAGCCGGGAGACGCCGGGACGATGGCGGAGCGCCCCAAGGATCTGGTCTACGCGCAGGACGAGACGCCGCCCGCGACGGCGCTGCTGGCACTCGGCTTCCAGCACGTCGCCGTCATCTGCCCGTACCTGGTGATGGCGGCGCTGGTGGTCAGCGCCGCGAAGCTGCCGCAGGAGACCGCGCGCAGCGCGCTCGCGCTGTCGATGATCGCCGTCGCCTTCCTCACCGTCCTGCAGAGCCTGCGCCTCGGCCCGATCGGCTCGGGCTACCTCTGTCCACCGGTGGTGTCGGCGATCTATCTGCCGCCGGCGATCGGCGCCGCGTCGACGTTCGGATTCCCGGTGGTATGCGGGATGGTGATCTTCGCCGGCGCCTGCGAGGCGGTGATGGGCCGCCTGGTCAACGGCTTGCGCAAGTTCTTCCCGGCGGTGGTCTCCGGTGTGGTGATCATCGCCGTCGGCATCGAGCTCGGCCGGATCGGCATCGGCGTCCTCGTCGACGAGGCGGCGGCCCACGACGCGCACGCCGGTGCGGCGTTCGTCGCGGCGCTGTGCGTGCTGGTGACGATGACCGGGCTGGCGATCTGGGCGCGCGGGCTGCTGAAGCTCCTCTGCGTCCTGATCGGAATCCTGGTCGGCTACCTCGTGTCGGCGGTTCTGGACGTGTTTCCCGCGAGTTCGCCTCGGAACTCGCGCGCAGTCCCCTTCTTCGCCCTCCCCGACCCCGGGTTTCTGTCCTATGGCTTCGAGCCGTCGCTGATGCTGCCCTTCGCCATCGCCGGCATCGCGTCGGGCCTGCGCGTGGTCGGCGTGCTCACGACCTGCCAGCAGATGAACGACGCCGCGTGGCGGCGGCCCGAAATGCGCAGCATCGCCGGCGGGGTGATGGCCGACGGCATCGGCTGCGCGGTCGGCGGCGCACTGGGAGCGCCGGGCATGAGTGCCAGCCCCAGCCTCGTCGGCATCGAGAAGACCACCGGCGCCACCAGCCGGGTGATCGCGTGGGCGATCGCCGGCTGGCTGCTGCTGCTGGCGTGCTGCCCGCAGTTCGCGAGCCTGATCGTCAACATGCCCAAGCCGGTGATGGCGGCGGCGCTGTTCTTCAACGGCGCGCTGATGTTCGTCGCCGGCATGCAGATCATCGCCAGCCGCCCGATCACGCTGCGCGCGTCGGTGATCGTCGGCTTCTCAGTGCTGGCGGCGCTCGCGGTGCTGATGTTCCCGGCGTTCTTCAAGGCGCTGCCGCCGTGGACGCAGCAGTTCACCGGCTCGGAGATCACCGTCGCGGTCGTCGTCGCGGTAACGCTCAACGCCGTCCTGCTGCTCGGCACGTGGCGCTACGGCCAGCTGCAGCTGGGGACGTTGACGACGCCGGTGACCGCGGCCTCGTTCGACGCGTTCTTCGCACGGAAGGCCGCGGAATGGAATATCCCCGCGGAGGACGCGCGCCGAGTGCGCTCGGTCGTCGACCAGGCGATCGAGCGTGTGGCGGCGAGCGCGCACGGACCGGTCGCGATCCGCATCGGCAGCGACACCTACGACATCACCGTCGCGCTGACCTACACCGGCAACCTGCCGAGCCTTCCCGACGTGCGGCCGGGGCACGAGCTGTCGAGGAGCAGGGCTTCGTCAGCGGGCTCTCCGGATATCTCTCCGGGCTCGACGCCGACCGCATCGAGCGCAGCGCCAGGGGCGAGGACTGCGAGATCCGGCTGCTGTTCCGCATGTAGCGGCGTGCGCGCCGGCCGCGGCGGTCGCACGCGGCCGTTCAGGTGGTTTCCTCGGGCTCGCGCAGGTCCGGCAGAACGATCCAGCGCCGCCAGCGCGCCGAGCGGGATCGGCTTGAGCGGCGGCCGGATGCGGTATTGCCCGACATCCTCCGGCGCCAGCGCGTTCTCGGCGCCGAGGATGGCCGAGACGACCGGACCGCAGACGCGTCCCTGGCACGGTCCCATGCCGCAGCGGCTGAAGAACTTGGTCTGGTTGGGACCGCGGCAGCCGAGCTTCGTCAGCGCGCGGATCTCGCCGGCGCTGACCTCCTCGCAGCGGCAGACGATGGTCGCGTCGCCCGGCGTCACGACCCACGCCGGCGGCCGGTAGATCGCGTCGAGCAGCGGGCGGATCGGCGAGCTCGCGCGCGCGCTCGCGCAGCGCGTCGGCGCCGCGCCGGTCGCGTTCGGCGGTATCGATGCGCCCGAGCGCGCAGGCGGCGTCGAGTGCGGCGAGCACGCCGCGCGCCTGCGCGGCGAGCGCGCCGCCGATGCCGGCGCCGTCGCCGGCGATGCTCACCGCCCGGATGCGAGCTGCGGCCACAGCGGTCGGTGCGCGGACGCCACGCGAACTGCGCGGCGTCGAAGTCGTGCTCGAGCCGCAGCAGCCGCGTGATCTGGGTGTTCGGGATCACGCCGAAGTGCAGCAGCACGGTGTCGGCGGCGATGGTCTCGGCGCGCCCGCCGACGGTCGACGCGCAGCGCTTCCGCGCGCTCCGCGCCCAGGATCTCGAGCCCGGTCGCGCCGCGAATCCACCGCAGCCGGCGCCGGCGCAGCGCGCGCATCATCGCCAGGCCCTTGAGCAGCGTCCCGCCCGCGCGCAGCGCGCGCGGCAGGTGCGGTGCCGCGCCCAGCATGTCGGCAAAGCGCGTCGTCTCGACCAGCGCAACGACGTTCGCGCCGGCGTCGGCGAGCTGGTTCGCGACCAGCAGCAGCAGCGGCCCGTTGCCCGCCAGCACGACGCGCCCCGACGGGACGCTGGCGGCGGTCTTCAGCAGCAGCTGCGCGGCCCCGGCGTACATGACGCCGGGCAGCGTCCAGCCGGGGACCGGCGTGGCGCGCTCCATCGCGCCGGTGGCGAGGATCAGGTGGCGCGCGGAGATCTCGCGCGCGGCGCCGCTCGCGAGCCAGGCGACATTGAGCCCGGCGTCGATGTCGAACACCGTCGCGTCGGAGCTCGACCTCGACCGCGGACGCCGCCAGCGCATCGGTCAGCGTCCGGCCGTGCGCGTAATCCTCGCCCAGCCGCTGCGCCAGCGCCGCGGGCACCGTCGTGATGCCGCGGTAGATCTGGCCGCCGGGCGCGCGCTGCTCGTCGAGCAGCCGCGTGGCGAGGCCGAGGCCGGCGGCGGTGGTCGCCGCCGCCATGCCGGCGGGCCCGCCACCCACGATCAGCACGTCGCAGTCGGCCGTCATGTTCAGTCCTCCACGCGCCGCGCCGCGTGCTGCCGGCGCACGCGCATGCCGTCGCGGACCGCGACCATGCACGCCTGCCGGTTGGCCACGCCGTCGATCTCGACCAGGCAGTCGAAGCAGATGCCCATCATGCACAGCGGCGTGCGCGGCGCGCCGGAGACCGGCGTCGTGCGGAACGGCACGATTCCCGCATTGAGCAGCGCTGCGGCCACGGAGTCGCCGGCGCGCGCCGCGACCGGCGTGCCGTCGACGTCGATCGCCACCGTCGCCGGGACCGGGGCGGCGTCAGTGAACGCGAGGCGCCGGAACATCGAAGCGGGCTGCGGTGAAGGGCAGCGTTTCGGCGGGGCGTGCGCTGCCGTCGATCCAGTCGGACAGCGCGCCGGCGTGCACGGCGGCCAGCGTGATTCCGCTGTGGCAGGTCACGACGAAGGCCCCCGGGCAGGTCGACGACGCCTCGTACACGGGCAGGCCGTCGGGCGTCATCACCCGCAGCGCGCCCCAGGTGCGCACGACGTTGACGGCGGCGAGGTGCGGGAAGATCCGCACCGCGCGGTGCGCGATGCGCGCGAGCACCGGCCGCGCCGTGCGGTCGTCGAAGCCCGCGTCCTCCTTGGAGTCGCCGATCTGGAGGCTGCCCTCGCCGGTCTGGCGCACGTTGAGCGTCGGGTAGCGCAGGAACGGCTGCACGCGCTCGCACACCAGGATCTGGCCGCGGTTCGGCGCGACCGGCGCCGACAGCCCGAGCATCGGCGCCAGCGCCGCGTTGCCGAGGCCGGCGGCCAGCACCACCTTCGCCGCGCGGAACGCGCCCGCCTCGGTGGTCACGGCGAAGCCGCCGGCGGCGGGCTCGATCCGCGCCACCCGGTGTCCGGTGGCGAGCTGGCCGCCGCGCTGCGCGAACGCCTGCAGCAGCGCGCGCAGCAGGCGCAGCGGGCTCACGTGGCCGTCCAGCGGCCCGAAGCTCGCCCCCACGACGTCGGGACCGATGCCCGGGCACAGCCGCGCGGTGCCGGCGTGGTCGAGCATCTCGAACGGGTAGTCGGTTTCCATGGCGGCGCGCAGCCGCTCGAGCGTGGTCCGCCGCTCGTCGAGCTCGTCGTCGTCGAGGCACATGTGCAGCCCGCCGATCTGCTCGAGCTGCAGGTCCACGCCGGTCTCGGCGGCAAGCTCCCGCGCGAACGCGGGCCACGCCGCCGCCCCGCGCAGCGTCCAGGCGGCATACGGCGGGCACGTCACGCCCTTCCCCTGCACCCAGACCAGCCCGAAGTTCCCGCGCGCGGCGCGGAACGCGTCGTCGCCCTCGTCGAGCAGGCGCACGCGGCGCCCGCGGCGCGCGAGGCCGAAGGCGATGCTGGCGCCGACCACGCCGCCGCCGACGACCAGCACGTCGCTTTCGCCGGCATCGCTCACGTCTTGCCCGCCAGCACGCGGTCGATCCCGTACAGCCGGTCGAGCGCGATCATCAGCACCAGCGTCAGCAGGATCAGGATCGTGGAGATCGACGCGAGCAGCGGGTCGATGGTGTTGGCGATGTAGTTGTACATCTTCACCGGCAGCGTCTGCGTGGCCGGCGAGGAGACGAACACCGACATCGTCAGCTCGTCGAAGCTGTTGATGAACGCGATCATCCAGCCGCCGGCGATGCCGGGCAGCAGCAGCGGCAGCTCGACCCGGCGGAACACCGTCCACCTTCCCGCCCCCAGCGACTCGGCCGCCTGCGCGATCGCGCGCTCGAAGCCGGTCGCCGCGGCGATCACCAGCCGCAGGACGAAGGGCACCACCAGCACGACGTGGGCGACGGCGAGGCCGCCGATGGTCCCCTGCGCGCTCACCTGGGTGAAGAAGCGCAGCAGCGCGATGCCGAGCACGACGTGCGGCACCATCAGCGGCGAGAGCAGAAGCCCGAGCAGCGCGTCGCGCCCGGGGAAGCGGTACCACGCGATCGCCATCCCGGCGGGGATCGACAGCAGCGTGGCGCCGGTGGCGGCCGCGGCCGCCAGCCCGACGCTGCGCCAGAACGCGTCGATGAAATCGCTGTGGGTCAGGATGGCCTCGAACCAGCGCAGCGACGCGCCGTCGAAGGGCAGCGCGATGTAGCCCTTGTCGGTGAACGCGACCAGCACCACCATCACCAGCGGCGCCAGCATGAACACCACGAACAGCGCGTGGAAGCTCCACAGCACGGGCCCGATGCGCCTCATGCGCGCACCCTCGCGCTGCGCGCCGTCGCCGGGCGGGCGACGTCGCGTACCCCGGCGCGGCACGATCCAGCGCTCATGCCGTGAACACCTGCCGGAAGCGCCGCTCGACCGTGCGGTTGACGCCGATGGTGATCGCCAGCACGGCGATCAGCAGCAGCACGGCGATGGCGGCACCCAGCGGCCAGTTGAGCGCGCTCAGGAACTCGTCGTAGGCGGCGGTGGGGACGACCTTGAGCCGCCGCCCGCCGATGATCGCCGGCGTCGCGAAGGCGCTCGCCGCCAGCGCGAACACGATCATCGAGCCCGAGAGGATGCCCGGCATCACCTGCGGGAAGACGATCCGGAACATCACGGTCGCCTGCGACGCGCCCAGCGACTCGGCGGCCTGCTCGGTCGCCGGGTCGAGCTTCTGCAGCGACGTCCACACCGCCAGCACCATGAACGGCGCCAGCACGTGCGTCAGCGCCACCAGCACGCCGCCGAACGTGTACATCATCCTGATCGGCGTGTCGATCAGCCCCAGCGAGCGCAGCGCGTTGTTGACGATGCCCTCGGAGCCCAGCAGCACCGCCCAGCCCAGCGTGCGCACGACCACCGAAACCAGCAGCGGCCCGAGGACGACCACCATGAACACCGCGCGCCAGCGTTCTGACATGCGCAGCAGCACGTAGGCCTCGGGCACGCCGATCAGTATGCTCAGCACCGTGACCAGCAGCGCGAGCCAGAACGAGCGCAGGAAGATCGCGTAATAGTATTCGTCGGTCAGGACCGCCTTGTAGTTCGCGACGGTCAGCGTGTCCTTGATGCCGCTGGCCGGATCGAAGGTGTAGAAGCTCAGCGACAGCGTCAGGATCAGCGGCAGCGCCACCAGCGCGAGCATCACCAGCGCCGCCGGCGAGGCGAGCCAGTACGGCGCGGCGCGCGCCGACGCGCTCGCTGGTGCACCCTTGGCGCTGCGCGCCGTCCCTCCGGGAGGGAGCAATTCGCCCTGGGGCGGCCCTTCGGGCTCATCGGCTGCGCCCCGTCGCCGCGCGGCAGCACCCGCGCGTGGTCCGGAGACCAGGCGAGGCCGACCGCGTCGCCCTCGTCCGCCTGCGGCAGGCCCATGTTCGGCAGCGTGAGCTGCACGGGGCCGATGTCGGTGGCGACCTGGAACAGCCAGTAGTTGCCGAGGAACGCGCGGGCCTCGATCGTGCCGCTGAGCACCGCCTCGCCCGCGCCGACGAAGCGCAGCTTCTCGGGGCGCACGACGTAGTCGACGCTGCCGCTCGCGGCATCGTCCGGCGCCGGGAGCTCGTGGCCGCCCACCCGCACCCGCGCATCGCGGCGTCGCGGGTGCCGGCGAACACGTTGGCCTTGCCGAGGAACGTCGACGCGAAGCGGCCGTTGGGCCGCTCGTACATCTCGTAGGGCCGGCCGGTCTGCTCGATGCGGCCCTGGTTCATCAGGATGACGCGATCCGACAGCGTCATCGCCTCCTCCTGGTCGTGGGTGACCATGATCGTGGTCACGCCCGAGGTGGTGCTGCAGCGCGCGCAGCTCGATCTGCATGTCGTGGCGCAGCTTGGCGTCGAGCGCGCCCAGCGGCTCGTCGAGCAGCAGCACCGGCGGCTTGATCACCAGTGCGCGCGCCAGCGCGACCCGCTGCCGCTGGCCGCCGGACATCTCGCGCGGATAGCGCTCGCGCGAAGGCCTCCAGGTGCACCAGGGCCAGCGCCTCGTCGACGCGCTGCCGGCGCTCGGCCTTGCCCACGCGCCGCATCTCCAGGCCGAAGGCGACGTTGTCGACGACGGTCATGTGCGGGAACAGCGCGTAGCTCTGGAACACGATGCCCAGGCCCCGCTGGCTGGGCTTGATCGGGGTGATGTCGCGGCCGTCGAGCACGATCATGCCTTCGGTCGGCGCGACGAATCCGGCGATCATCTGCAGCGTCGTGGTCTTGCCGCAGCCGGACGGCCCCAGCAGCGAGACGAACTCGCCGCGCTCGACTTCGAGGTCGAAGTCGAGCACGGCGGCCACGCCGTCGTAGCGCTTGGTGAGTCCGCGCAGTTCGAGGAAGCTCATCGGACGACCTCCGGGCGGGCGTTTCGGCGCAGCGCCTCGCGGCGCCGCGGGGCCTGGACTACCGGACTGCGGAGGCGGCGCCGCGCGGCCGGCGCGCGGCGCCGCAGTCGCTCACTTCTCGATGGCGCGGTTCCAGCGGTTCGTCCACTCGGCGCGCTTGGCGTTGATGATGTTGTAGTCGACCGAGATCAGCTTGTCGACGCGCTCGGGTCCGAACACGACCCGCGCGGCGACGTCGGGCGGCAGCTTGGTGGTCTTGTTGACCGGCCCCCAGCCCTGCTTCTGCGCGAGCTGCGCCTGGACTTCCGGGGAGAGCAGCATCTCGAGCATCGCCTGGCCGAGCGCCGGCTGCGGCGCGCCTTCGACCACGCAGACCGCGGTCATGATGCTGATCGCGCCTTCCTTGGGGTAGACGAATTCCACCGGCGCGCCCTGGTCGACGACCGCCTGCACGCGGCCGTTGCCCCAGACCACCAGCGCGGCTTCGCCGGTCTGCAGCATCTGCGCCATGCGCCCGGGCGAGCCCTCCCAGGCGAGAACGTTCGGGGCGACCTTCTTCTGCATCACCTCGAAGCCGGGATCGATGTTCTTCTCGCCACCACCGTTCATCCGCGCCATCTGCACCAGCGTCAGCAGGCCGTAGCCGTTGGTGATCGGCGGGATCACGACCTTGCCCTTGTACTTGGGATCGGCGAGGTCGTTCCACGACGTCGGCGGCGCCCAGCCGTTGCGCTTGAACACGTCCTTGTTGTACGCGAGCCCGACGGCGATGAAGCCCAGCCCGATCGAGCGCTCGCCGATCATGCGCGCGCCCGGATAGATGTCCTTGAGCACCGGCGCGTCGGGGAGCGGCGCACAGAGCTTCTGCTCCGCCGCCTGGTACATCGGGCCGTCGTCGATCAGCGCGACCGACAGGTCCTGCTTCGCCCGCTGCGCCGACAGCTTGGCCAGCGTGTCGGTCGAGTTGCCGGGTACGTACACGACCTTGGCGTTGTGCTTGGCCTCGAAGGCAGGGATGATCTTCTCGTGGAACAGCGTCTCGGTCGAGCCGCCGTAGGCGCCGACGTAGAGCGTGGTCTGCGCGCCGGCGAGCGACGAGGCGAAGGCGAGTGCGAGCAGTGGCGCGACTTGCGTATAACGGGCCATTTGGGACCCTCCGTTGGCGGTTGAGCGACCGGCTGGTGCCGGTTTTCCGACTTGTAGGGGCGGATGGTAGGCAGGTTTTGCTTATCATTTCCAATTCATTTTATACAGTTGTTAATGTTGTATCCTTATACATGGCCGTCAATCTGAGCCTCCGCCAGATCGAAGCCTTCCGCGCGACGATGCAGGCGGGCACCGTTGTCGCCGCGGCGCAGCTGCTCAGCGTCACCCAGCCCGCGGTCAGCCGGCTGCTCGCGCTGCTCGAGCTGCGGATCGGCTTCGCGCTGTTCGAGCGTCGCGGCCGGCGGCTGCTGCCGACCGCCGAGGCGCAGCAGCTCTTCCGCGAGGTCGAGCGCCTCCAGCTCGGCGTCGAGCGCCTCGCCCACGTCGCGCTCGACATCCGGATGCAGCGCGCGGGTGCGCTGCGGCTCGCCGTGCTGCCGGCGATCGCGCAATGGCTGGCCCCCAGGGTGGCGACGCGCTTCCTCGCGCCGCGTCCCGGCGTCCGGCTGTTCCTCGACAGCCTGCCGTCGCGGCAGATCGCCGAGCTGGTCGCCACGCACCAGTACGACGTCGGTGTGGTCGAGATGCCGGTGCTGCAATCGACGCTCGAGATCGAGCTGATCGAAGGCATCGAGACGGTCGCCGTGCTGCCGGCCGGGCACCGCCTCGCCGCGCAGACGCGAATCTCGGCCCGGGACCTCGCCGGCGAGCGGCTGGTGCTGCTGTCGCACCACAGCCTGCAGCGGCATCGGCTCGAGGACTGGTTCGCGCGCCGCCGCGTGACGCCGAACATCGTCGTCGAGACGCCGCAGTCGACGATCGCCTGTGCGCTGGTCGCCGCCGGTGCCGGCGTCACGCTGGTCTCGCGCGTCGCCGCAGGCTCGTACACCGGCGCCTCCGGGGCGGTCGTGATCCGCCGCCTCAACGAACGCGTCACGACCGATCTGGCACTGATCTACCCCGTCATCGGCGCACGCGCGCAGCTGGTCGACGTCTTCGCGCAGGAACTGCGCGCCGAGATCAGCGCTTTGCTGCACCCGCCCGCGCCGCCGTCCCCGATCCCGCCGGCACGCGCGACGAGGTCGCCCCGCGCCGCACCCCACCAGGAGCCAAGTCCATGAAACGCCTGCTGCCGTCGCTGCTCCTTGCCGCCGTCATGCTGCCGCCGGCGGCGCGCGCCGACGGCCCAACGTACGCGTCGGCGTGGGAGCCGACGAATCCCGGCGTCGCCTATGCGTTCGCCGGATCGCTGCTGCGCCGCGCGGGCTCGACCGGAGTCCTGGAGGACTACACGGTGGCGGCCCAGCTCACGGCGAAGAACGGCGCCGGCGTCGATCAGTGGGCGTTCGGGGCCGCGGCCGAAGCCTGGGCGCTGCCCGGCTCGCGCTCGATCCTGGTCGGCGTCGAGGCGGCGGTGATCAACGAGGAGCCCGCCAACGTCTACCCGAAGATCGCGCTCAGCGCGGTGATGAAGAACCGTGCCGACGGCGGCGTCGATCCCGGCGCGCCGCTGAACGCCAGCAGCGTCGCGGTGTGGGTCTCGGCGCAGCCCGGCACCGGATTCGAGCGCGGGCTGGTGTTCGACCGCGACGCGCTCGCGATGCCGGGCGGCCGCCCGGCGGCGATCGATCTGTCCGACGTGCCGGACGACGAGATCGGGCAGATCGATCTCATCCGCATCCGCAAGGACGTGTCGCTGCGCTACGATCCGGGAACCCGCCAGCTGGTGCTCCACGTGGCGCCGGGCGCCGGCGCGACCGGACCCTGCCGCCACCGCTGCATCGGCAATCCGTCGCCGCAGGATCCGTGATCGGCGCCCGCGCGCATCGCGCGGCAAGCCCCGGCGCAGAGACTCCACCGCGCCGCCGCTACGGCAGCGCCTGCGTCAGCCGGACATTGACGAACAGCAGATCGGACAGGCTCAGCGTGCCGCTCAGGTTCACGTCCGCGAGGTAGTTCGTCGCCGTCACGATCTGCGCCAGCGCCGCGTTCACCGCCAGCAGGTCGGACAGCGTCACCGCGCGGCTGCCGTTGACGTCGCCGGCGAGGAATCCGATCCGCGCCGTGGCGCTGCCGCCGAACCCGCCGTCGGCAGCCGCGACGGCGGAAAGCGATACCGTCACGTACTGCGCGTTGCCGACCCCGGACAGGTCGACGACGACATCGTTGCCGTCGAGCACCGCCGCACCGGCGACGGCGGTGCCTTCGGTGACGGCGACGGTGGCGGCGGTGATCGACTTGTCGAACGTGAACACCAGCCGGTGACTGGCGCCGGCGCCTGCGGCCCGCGGCTCGGTGGTCGGGCTGAACGCGTTCGCCGACAGCGGCAGGTCGAAGCTGCCGGCGGCGCCGTGCTGCTTGCGCGAGACCGCGCCCAGGAGCACCGGCGGCGGCGGACCGACGTCGTGGGCGACGCCGCTCGAAACGCTACCGAGGAAGTTGCCGTCGCCGGCGTAGGTCGCCGTCAACGTCTTCGCCCCCGGCGTGTCGCCGACGAGCTGGCAGCCGGTGGCGGGCAGCGTGCCGGCGCATTGGGCGGTGCCGTCGCTGACGGTGACCGAGCCGCCCGGCGTGCCCGCCCCCGGTGCGAGCACGACCACCGACCAGCTAACCGTGTACGGCTGCCCCGCCGCCGACGGGTCGGGCAGGTCGGAGGCAATCGAAATCGTGGTCGCGGCCCTGTCCACCGTGATGCCCGCGGTCGCAGGCGTCGGGTTGGTGCCGCCTTCGATCGACGACACCGACGGGATGACGTTCGTCCACGCGGCGGCCTGCGACTGCGCGCCGGTCACGTTCACGGGAATCGCGCACTGGCCGGCGGCGGGCAGCGTGCCGCCCGCCAGCGCGATCGTGCCGGCCGCGACGCTCACCGTGCCGCCGCAGAAAGGGAATGCCGTGTCCGCCGCCGCGACGCCCGCCGGCAGCGCATCGGCGAACGCGACGCCGGTGAGCACGGCCGACGGATTCGGGTTGCTGACGGTGATGGTGAGCAGCGTGGTCTCGCCGACCACGATCGCCGGGCTGCCGAACGCCTTGGCGATCGCCGGCGCGACGATGACGGCGTCGATGCCATCGACGTCGGTGGCCGAATTGTTGCCGGGCACCGGATCGGTGAACCCCGCGGGCACCGCCACCGTCGCGGTATTGGCCAGCGTTCCCGACGCCGAGGGCGAAACCGTGCCGCCGACGGCGAACGTCGCGGTGCCGCCGGCGAGCAGGTTCACCGCCGAGGTCGCGATGCTGCCGGCGCCCGCCGCCGGGCAGCTGCTGCCGGCACTCGCCGCGCAGGTCCAGGCGGCGCCGGTGATCGCCGCGGGCAGCGTGTCGGTCAGCGTCGCGCCGGTCACCGCGAACGGCCCGTGGTTGGTCACGACGATGCGTGTACGAGATCGGCGCCCCGGGCGCGACGGAGGTCACGCCGTCGGTCTTGGTGACCTCGACGTCGGCGCTGCGATTCACCGGCGTGCAGGACGGGAACCGGAACGAGCCGATGCGCGTGTGCCAGGCGATGGTATTGGCGTTGAACGGCGCCGGGTAGTACTCGTTGGTGAGCCAGAAAGTGCAGTCGTCGGCGGGGTCGGCGCTCATCGCCGTGTAGTCGCCCCAGCGGTGGCAGGGCGCGCCACCGCAGTTGCCGGTCTGCGATCCGCCGCCCGCGATCAGTGTCCGCTCCGTCTGCGGCAGGGTGTCGGCCGGATCGCCGGCCAGCCGCCCCGCGTAGGCGATGCCGGGGTAGTTCGGCGCACTGCCGTTGGACGTCGAGTAGCCTACCGCCATGTTCCCCTGCCGGTCGACGGCGATGCTCGGCATCCACCGGTAGAGCCCGTCCGCCGGATCGTACTTCTGCTGCTGCACCGGCGTGGTCGCGATGGCGCCGCCGGTGACGTCGAGCTGCGCCCACTGGATCCCGGTCACGCCCGACGAGGACGTGCGGAAAGTGTGCGCGACCCACAGCGACTCCTGCGCGCCGAGCTTGCGGTACTGGCACCTTCTGCATCACCCGATCGTCGATGGCGTCGAGCTTGTTGGTGCGTGCCCGGTTGCGGCACGATCGCGCCGCCGAAGAACGTGTAGCCGACCTGGGACACGATGGTCGGTGCGCCCATCGTCCCGCCGGCGCCGCAGTTCGGCCCGGCGGCGAACGGCCTGACCTCGAACGCGTAATCCGTCTGCGACTCCGACACGAAATAGTTGGGCGTACCGGAGGGAACCGTCGCGCCGGCCTGGCCGCCAAGATGGCTCGGCACCATCGAGTACGGCGCGGACAGCGCCGGTGAGGTAGCCGATCGACGCGGTCAGCGGCGCGCCGGCGTACATGTCGGCGCGGCTGAACGACGCGAACAGCGTGCCCTTGTACGCGTCGGTCGCCGTGAACTCGTTGGCGCTCATGTACAGGCAGTCGGTCCAGATGCCGAACTTGCCGTAGTCGTTGAGCCAGGGATGGCTGACGTCGTCGACGCGGACAGGATAGAGCCACCAGCCGCCGGCGACCGGGTCGGCGGTCTTGGACACGGCGATGCACTGGTAATACGGCGCAGTGACGTTGCTGCCCGAGAATCCGAACGCAAAATGCGTGAGTATCCAGCGGTCGGCGAGCGCATCGTAGACGACGACCGGGTCGCCCTGCGACTGGCCGTTGCAGATCGACGCATCGCCGCTCCAGAGCTGATCCTCGGTGAACGACGCGAGCAGCGTGCCGTTCTTGTCGTAGATGCCGTAGGCCGAATTGACCGCCTGGATGTAGTGATTGGGGCCGACTTCGCCGTTGGTATCCGGCGGGGTGCCGTTGCCGCACTGGCCGCCGGTGCAGGTGTCGGTCCGGGCCAGGCCCTCGAAGTTGCGCGTCGGGGCCGGCATCGGCGCCAGGCTCGCCGCCGCCGGCAGTTTCGCCTCCGGGCCGGGTACGCTGGTTTCCGTCTTGGGATTGACCGGCGGGCGCAGCAGCGGGCGGTAGGGTCGTTCCCGGGCCTTTGCCGGCGACAGCGGCGCCTGCGGCAGCCGGCTCAGGTCGCCCGTGAATTCGCGCGGCGCGACCGCCGGCAGCGCCGTCGTCACCGCCTCCGGGACGGCGCCGCTCGCCCGCGGCGCCGGCATTGCGGCCAGCAGGCCGGCGCCGACCAGGCATCCGCAGAGGACGTTGCGCACGCTGCCGCGGCCGGCGGCCGGGGTGCCGCCTACCGCCCCATCATCCGGTTCGGCAGCCACAGCGCGATCTCGGGAAAGACGGTGAGCAGCGCGATGGTGCCGAACATCAGCAGCACGAACGGGAACGAGCCCTTCAGCACCGTCGTCAGCGGCACGTCGGGCGCGACCCCCTTCAGCACGTAGAGGTTGAGCCCCACCGGCGGCGTGATCAGCCCGACCTCCATGTTGATGGTCAGGATGACGGCGAACCAGATCAGGTCGAACTTCGCCGCCTCCAGCACCGGCGTCAGGATCGGCATCACCATCACGATGATCGCCACCGGCGGCAGGAAGCAGCCGGCGAGGAGCAGGAAGCCGTTGATCGCGAGCAGCAGCACCCAGGTGCTGAGGTTGAGGTCCACCATCCACTGCGCCGCGGTCTGCGTCACGTACAGCAGCGACATCATGTACGAGAACACCGCCGCCGCGCCGATGATCATCAGGATCATGCACGACTCGCGCACCGTCTCGCGGAAGATCTGCCACTGCTGCTCGAGGCGCCAGCTGCGGTAGATGACGATCACCAGGACCAGCGCCAGCACCGCCGAGATCGCCGCCACCTCGGACGGTGTGGCCAGCCCCCCGTACATCGCGTACCCGATCGCGACGATGATGCCGAGGAAGGGCGAGACGCGCCAGATGCCTTCCAGCTTCTGCGCCAGCGTGTAGCGCGGGATGTCGTCGGCGGCGATGCCGCGGCGCGAGAACAGCGTCGCGGCCCAGGCGTACGCCGAGAACAGCAGCACCATCAGGATTCCGGGCACGACGCCGGCCAGGAACAGCCGTCCGATCGAGGTCTCCGTCACCAGCCCGTACAGGATCATCGTGATCGACGGCGGGATGAGGATGCCCAGCGTCCCGCCCGCGCAGATCGAACCGGTGGCGAGCGCCGGCGGCACGCCGCGCCGCATCATCTCGGGCACACCGGCCTTGCCGATGGCGGCGGCGGTCGCCGGACTCGACCCGCAGATCGCGGAGAAGATGCCGCAGGCCAGAATGTTGGCGATCACGAGCCCGCCCGGGACCCGGTCGAGCCACCGGTGCAGCGATTCGTAGACGTCCTTGCCCGCCGCCGACACCCCGATCGCCGCCCCCAGCAGGATGAACAGCGGAATCGTCAGCAGCGCGAACGACGACAGCTCGTCCATCATCAGGAGCGGCACGTTGGCGAGGCTCGCCGGGCCCGAGAAGACCAGCAGGAAGCCGACCGACACCAGCGTGAGTCCCCAGGCGATGGGCAGGCCCGAGAACAGCACGACCAGCGTCACGGCCAGGATCAGGCCGCCGATCTGGATCTCGCTCACGCCGCGCGGTTCCCGAAGGCGCGCTCGCGCACGAGCTCGGCCACGTACTGCAGTGCGGTGAGCGCGAGGCCGACCGGCATCGTCAGGAACAGCGGCCACTTGGCCGGCGCCCAGGTGCTCTCGGTGTGCTCGCCCCGGGCGAAAGACTCGACGGTGAGCATCCCGCCGGCAACCGCCAGGTAGGCGCAGACCAGCAGGCCGATCACCGCGATCGCCACGCCCAGTCCGCGCGCCATCCGCGGCGGCAGCAGGTGCGACAGCAGGTCGACGGCGACGTGGCCGCGCGTGTGCAGCGTGTACGGCGAGGCGAGGAAGAGCGCGGCCACCATCATGTAGACGGAGAACTCGATCTCCCAGTACGTCGACGCCCCCAGCGCGCGGTAGATCACGCTCCAGGTGATCACCAGCGCCGCGAGCCCGAGCAGCACCGCCGCGACCGCCGCGCAGGCGATCGACAGGCGGTCCATGAAGCGCACGAACGCGCTCATGCTGCGCGCGCCGGAGGCGCGCCGCTCACTTCACCTGCATCAGGGCGTCGAGCAGTTCCTTGGCTTCGGGCGACTTCGCCGCGTATTCCTTCCACGCGGTCTCCTTGGCCAGCGCGACCCACTGGTCGTACTCGGCCTGCGACATCTCGTGGACGCTGGCGCCCGCCTTCTTGTACGCTGCTTCCATCTTGTCCACCGCTTCCTTCTGCAGACCGTTGAAGTACGCGTCGGACTTGGCCGCCGCCTGCTCGAAGATCTTCTGCTGCGCCGGGGTGAGCTTGTCCCAGTGCTGCTTGGACATCACCAGCGGTTGCAGCAGCATCCACAGCGCGTACTTGCTCGGCACCGTCGCGAACTTGGTCTGCTCGTAGAGGCGCATGCTGACGAACGTCTCGGCCGAGGTCAGCGTGCCGTTGATCACGCCCGACTGCAGCGACGGGTAGATCTCGGTCGAGGGCATGCTCACCACCGACGCGCCGGCCGCCTTGAGCATCGCCTCGAAGGTCGGGTCCGCGGCGCGCATCTTCAGCCCGTCGACGCTCTTCGGGCCGGTGATCTCGCGGTCCTTGGTGGCGAAGGCACCCGGCGTCCACCACCAGGTGACGACGTGGACGCCGTTCTTCTCGGCCAGCGCCTGGAACTTCGCGTAGAACGGCGAGTTGCGCAGCTTGGTCGCGAAGTCGAGCGTGGGCACGGTGCCGGGCATGATGATGATCGAGAACTCCTCGGCCTTGCCCACCGCGTACGACATCGGGAACACCGCCATCTCCAGCGTGCCGTTCTGCAGCGCGTCGAACTGCGCCACCGGCTTGATGCCCAGCGACTGCGCCGGGTAGATGCGGAACTTCAGGCTCGGGTCGAGCTTGTTGACCTCGGCGACGAACACGCGCGTGGCCTTGTCGCGGCCGTCGACGTTCGCCTTCCACTGGTGCGAGATCTTGATCTCCTGCGCGGCCACCGGCACGGCGCAGAACGCGGCAACGGCAAACGCCGCGAGCAGACGGGAAAACTGTCTCATGAACTCCTCCTTTGCTGGGAATCGCGGTGCGGGCTCTGCGCCCCACCACCCATTCGACCCCGGGTCGCGTTTATGCTTTCGTCGTCGGTTCGATCCCGGTGCCACGTCGGCCGGCAGCCAAGGCCGCGGCAGCGCCATCATACTTGAGGCATGGTTCGGGCGCGAGGCAGGCGCGTGGCGAACGCGCCGCCAGCGCCTGCGCGCTCCATTCGATCACCTCGCCGGCGCGTGAAAAACCGGACATACTGACCTTCCCCGGCAGCGCTCGGCGACGACGCGGACGCCTCCGGTACACCCCTAGGAGCGACGCATGCTGCAACGCAACGACCCGCGCTTCCTGCCCGAGATCCGGCGCGCGCTCTACACCGCCGTGCTGTCGGACGTGCTGGACGAGGTCGGCTGGCGCGAACAGGCAATGGCACCGGCGATCCGGCCGCTCGACGAGGGCCTGGTGCTCGCCGGCTATGCCCGCACCGGCCTGTATCGCGAGGTCTTCCACGTCGCCGCCGGCGAGAACCCGTACGCGCTCGAGATCGCGCTCGTCGACGACCTGAAGGCCGATGAAGTCGCTGTCCTCGGCTGCGCCGGCTCGCGGCGCATCGCGCCCTGGGGCGAGCTGCTGTCGACGGCGTCGCGCGCCCGCGGCGCCGCCGGCTGCGTGACCGACGGCATGGTGCGCGACATCCGCGCGATCCGCGCGCTCGGCTTTCCGGTGTTTCACGGCGGCATCGCGCCGCTGGACTCGAAGGGGCGCGGCAAGGTCGCCGAGATCGACGTGCCGATCCGTTGCGGCGGCGTCGCGATCGCGCCGGGCGACCTGATCGTCGGCGATGCCGACGGTGTGGTCGTGGTGCCGCGGGCGGTCGAGGGCGACGCGCTGCAACGCGCGTTCGCCAAGGTCGCCGGCGAGAACGCGACGCGCGACGAGCTGGCCGCCGGGGCGAAGCTCGCCGACGTCTTCGCCCGCCACGGAATACTCTGACCGGGTCGCGGGGGGCTGCACCGGCGCGCAGTCGTCGGTGGCGAACTGCGGCACCGGATCGACGATCCCCGCGCCTCGCCGGGCGGGGAACCACGCTCCGCGCTACGCCCGATGCGTGCGCAGCGCCTCGCGATCGACGTCGACGCCGATGCCCGGGCGCGACGGCACCGCGACCATCCCGCGCTCGCACAGCGTCGGGTGCGATACCAGCGTCGTGCGGAACGGATGGTCGGAGCAGTCGTATTCGAGCATCGGCTCGACCGGGTGCAGCGCGTGGTGCGCGACCGGCAGCGCGGCGATCAGCTGCACCGACGCCGCCTGCGCGACCCCGGTGCCCCAGACGTGGGGGTTGACGCGCAGCCCCGCCGCCTGCGCCAGCGCAACGATGTGCTTCGCCGCGGTGAAGCCGCCGCAGGATGCGAGGTCGGGCTGGACGACGTCGACGCCGCGCGCGGCGATGAAGTCGCGGAAGCCGTAGAGCGTGTGCTCGTTCTCGCCGCCGGCGATGGGCATCGTCAGCGCGCGGCGGACCTCCGCGTAGCCGTCGCGGTCCTCGGGCGCGACCGGCTCCTCGAACCAGAGCAGGTCGAGATCGGCGACGGCGCGACCGAGCGCGATGGCCTCGGCGACGCCATAGGCATGGTTGGCGTCGATCAGCATCGCGGTGCCGCTGCCTTGCAGCGCCGCCGCGATGGCGCGCAGGACCGCGACGTCGTCGGCGACGCCGAAGCCGACCTTCACCTTGACCGCGGAAAAGCCTTCGGCGGCCCGGTCCCGCGCCTCCTGGACCAGGCGTGCGGTCTCGCCGTCGCCATGCGGCGGTAGAAGCCGGTGGCGTAGGCGCGCAGCTCGCGGCGGAACGCGCCGCCGAGCAGCCGGTGCACCGGCTGACCGTAGGCCTTGCCGACGAGATCCCACAGCGCCATGTCGACGGCGCTGATCGCCGCGATCACCGTGCCCTTGCGGCCGAAATCGCGCGTCGCGTGGTACATGCGGTGCCACAGCACCTCGGTGGCGAAGGCGTCCTCGCCGGCGAGCAGCGGTGCCAGCGCGTGCTCGACGGCAGCCGCGATCTGCGGCGGCTCGAGCCCCTGCGCGAACGCCTCGCCCCAGCCGACGACGCCGTCGGCCGTCTCGATCTCGACGATGGTGGCGCAGCGGCGGTGGACCCACCCTGCGAGAACGCGAACGGCGTGGCCAGCGGGCTGGCCAGCGGATGGGCGGTGACGCGCTTGATCTTCATGGCACGCGGGGATGATAGCGCGCTGCGGGCGGGCATCGGCCGAAGCCGGGCAGGTTGCATTTCTTAATAAGAATCATTATTATTTGCAAACACACACCCATCCGGATGTCGACATGCCCCCGCTCGCCCGCACCTCCGCCGCCCTTGCCCTCGCCGTCCTGCTGCCCGTCGGCCGCCCCGGCCGCGGCGGCCGATGACGTCTTCACCGTGGTGATCCAGGACCATCGGTTCCAGCCGGCGGAGGTCGTCGTGCCTGCCGGGAAAAAGGTCCGCCTCGTGGTCGAGAATCGCGATGCGACGCCGGAGGAATTCGAAAGCCACACCCTCAACCGCGAAAAGGTGATTGCGGGCAATGCCAAGGGGACCATCGTCGTCGGGCCGCTCAAGCCCGGGCGCTACCCGTTCGTCGGCGAGTACCACGAGAAGACCGCGCAGGGCGTGGTCGTCGCCAAGTAACCCCGCCGACACCGCCATGTTCGCCACCGCCGTCATCGTCTTCCGGGAAATCCTCGAGGCCGCGCTGATCGTCGGCATCGTCGCCGCGGCGACACGTTCGGTCCCCCGCCGCAGCCGGTGGCTGGCGGCCGGGGTCGCCGCGGGCCTCGCGGGTGCCGCGCTCGTGGCGCTGGGAACCGGGCGCATCGCCGACCTCGCCGGCGGCATGGGGCAGGAACTGTTCAACGCCGTGGTGCTGGGGATCGCCGTCATCATGCTGGCCTGGCACAACCTGTGGATGTCCGCGCACGGCGCCGCGCTCGCCGCCGACGCGCGCAACGTCGGCCGCGCGATCAGCGACGGGCGCCGCGAATGCTCGATCCTGCTGGTGATCGTCGGGCTCGCCGTGCTGCGCGAGGGCTCGGAGACGGTGCTGTTCCTCTACGGCATCGCCGCGTCGGAGGGCGGCGCGTCGTGGCCGATGCTGGCCGGCGGCGTCGCCGGCATTGGCGCGGGCATCGCCGTCGGCTACGCGATGTACGCCGGCCTGCTGCGCATCCCGCTGCGCTGGTTCTTCACGGCCACCGGCGTGCTGGTGCTGTTCCTCGCCGCGGGGATGGCCTCGCAGGCCGCGCGCTTCCTGATCCAGGCCGACCTGCTGCCGAGCCTCGCGGCGCCGCTGTGGGACACCTCGGCCCTGCTGCCGCAGGGCTCGATCGCCGGCGTGCTGCTGCACAGCCTCGTCGGCTACGACGCGCGGCCGGCGGGGATGCAGATCGTGTTCTACCTGCTGGTGCTGGGCGTCATCGGCGCGGGGATGAAGTGGGTCGGCGGCGGCGCCGGGCGGTCCACCCGCGGCGCCGGCGCGTCCTGAGGCGACGGTCGAGCGCCGAACTCATTGCCCAGTGATGACAGCATGAGTGCGCACGGCAGCGTGCTGGTCGCGGGCGTCGGTCCGGGACTGGGGATTGCGGTGGCCAGGCGGTTCGCCGATCTCGGTCATCGCGTCGCCATGCTCGCGCGCAGCCGGGACCGGCTGGCCGCGCTTGCGGCACCGGCGCCGGAGCTCCTGATCCCGACGCCCTGCGACGTGACCGATCCCGCCGCGGTCGCCGCCGCCTTCGACGACACGGAGCAGCGCCTGGGTCCGCTCGCCTGTGTCGTCTTCAACGCCGGCGCGTTCCGGCGCGGCTCGATCCTCGACATCACGGCAGAGGATTTCGAGCGCTGCTGGCGCGTCGGCGCATTCGCGGGATTCCTCGTTGGGCGGGCCGCCGCGCGGCGCATGGTGCCGAGCGCGGATCGGGCACCATCCTGTTCACCGGCGCCACGGCGTCGCTGCGCGGCGGGGCCGGCTTCGCCAACCTCGCCTCGCCAAGTTCGCGCCTGCGCGCGCTGGCGCAGAGCATGGCGCGCGAGCTCGCGCCGCGCGGCATCCACGTCGCGCACGTGATCATCGACGGCCAGATCGGCGCCCGCAGGGCGACGGCGGCGATCGCGGCCCCGACAGCCCGGCTCGCGCCGGACGCGATCGCCGACGACCTACGTCGGGCTGCACCGCCAGCATCGCTCCGCCTGGTCGCAGGAGATCGACCTGCGCCCGTGGGTCGAGCGCTTCTGACCCGGCGCGAAGGCGCCGCCACCCCTCCTCCCGGCCGCGATCGCGGCCGCCGCAGCAATGCGCAGGCGGGCGCCGCCCGGCGGCCCGGCGTCGGGCGCTTGACAGCACTTTATTTGGATGTATCATTAATCCAATAAATATGGATCGACCGCCCGATGACCAGACGCCCGTACGCGATGCAACGCCGCGCCACCCTCGAGGCCCTCACGCGCGAGCGGATCGTGCGCGCGACCGTGGCGCTGCACGCCGAGCATGGCGTGCGCGCCACGTCCTACGCGATGATCGCGAACCTGGCCGACGTCGCGCCGCAGACGGTCTACAACCACTTCCCCGACATCGGCGCGCTGTTCGGCGCCTGCACCGGTCACGTGCTCGAGCGCGCGCCGCCGCTCGGGCCGGAGGCCTTGCGTTCCGCAGGCTCGCCGGCGGCCCGCGTGAGGAAGCTCGCCGCGGCGGTGTTCGCGCGGCAGGCGTTCCTCTCGCCGTGGCTGCGCATCGGCTGGTACGAGGCGGCGCTCGTTCCCGAGCTGGGCGCGATCATGGCCCAGGGCAACGCCGCGCTGCGCGACCTCATCGCCGCGGCCGTCGCACCGGAGCGCACCCCGGCCGCGGGCTTCGTCGAGGCGGCCTTCGTCCTGCTGGACTACCCGGCCTGGCAGGAATTCACCCGAAACCGCCCGAGTCCGGACGCAGCGCGCATCGCCGGCGATTGCCTCGCCGACCTGCTGCCCCGCCTGACCCGGCCCCGACCCCGCAAAGGAAAGTCATGACCTCCACTGCCAACGCTTCGTCCACCCGCATCGACGAGATCGCCGACGACATCTTCCGCATCAGCACGCCGGTCCCGCCGAGCGTGGTCCCCGGCGGCTTCACCTTCAACCAGTACCTGATCCGCGACGCCGAGCCGCTGCTCTTCCACACCGGTCCGCGCATGCTGTTCGACGCGGTGCGCGAGGCGATCGGGCGCGTCGTCCCGGTGGCGACGCTGCGCTACGTTTCGTTCTCGCACGTCGAAGCCGACGAGTGCGGGTCGCTCAACCAGTTCCTGGCCGCGGCGCCGCAGGCAGTTCCGCTCTGCGGCCAGGTCGCGGCGATGGTGTCGATCGCGGACCTGGCCGACCGGCCGCCGAGGCGCTTGCCGACCAGGAGCGTCTCTCGCTCGGCCGGCGCGAGGTCCAGTGGCTCGACGCGCCGCACGTGCCGCACGGATGGGAGTGCGGCTTCCTCGCCGAGACCACGACGCGCACGCTCTTCTGCGGCGATCTGTTCACGCAGTTCGGCGAGCAGCACCCCCGATCACCGAGGACGACATCCTCGAGCCCAGCGAGGCGGGACGCGCCGGCATGGACTACTACTCGCACTCGCCCGAGCACTGGCCGGCTGCTCGGCCGCCTGGCCGACACGGCGCCGGTGACCCTTGCCTGCATGCACGGCCCGGCGTGGCGCGGCGACGGCGCGGCACTGCTGCGACGGCTCGCCTCGCGCCTCACCTCCACGTCGGCGCAGGGGTAGACGCGAAATCCGGCGTAGACTCTTCCGTCGGGTCATGACGGAGGACGCATGGTCCTGAACCGCCGGAAGGAAGCGCCGATCACCCGCGGCCGGCGCGTCCCGCGCCGCACGCGCTGAACGCATGAAGCGCCGCACGCTGCTCGCCTTCGCTGCCGGAGCGGCGCTCGCCCCGCAAGCGCTGTTCGCGCAGCGCGCCGGGCAGCCGCGCATCGGCTACCTGCTGCTCACGCCGATCACCGATCCGCCGTCGCGCGAGCGCCAGGCGTTCCTGGACGGTCTGCGCGAATTCGGCTACGTGCCGGGGAAGACGGTGGAAATGCTCTACCAGTCGGCGGAGGGCGAGAACGGAGTTCATGGACGCCGTGTGCCAGGATCTCCTGGGCCAGCGCCCGGACGTCATCGCGGTGTCCGGGACCGCCGCGGTGCTGGCGGCGAAGAAGGCGACGCGCAGCGTTCCGATCGTCATGCTCGCGCTGGGCGATCCGGTCGGCATCGGCGCGGTGAAGTCGCTGGCGCGGCCGCGGCGGCAACGTGACCGGCGTGTCGTTCATCTCCAGCGACCTCGCGCCGAAGCGGCTGCAGCTTGCCCGACAATGCGTGCCCATGGCGAAGCGGCTGGCGGTCGTCTGGGACCTGCGCAACGCCAACTCGCGCGCCGAGGCGCACGCCGTGCTGGCCGCGGCAAAGCAGGCCGGCATGACCGCGGAATCGCTGGGGCTCGCGTCCGACGCCGCGCTCGCACGCGCGCTGCGCCGGCTGGCGGCGGCGCGGCCCGACATCCTCTACGTCACCTTCGAGGGCGGGCTGGCGACGGCGAACCGGACCTTGATCGCCGAATTCGGGCTGCAGCAGCGCATTCCGATCGTGTCGGGCTGGAGCTTCCTGACCGAGGCGGGAGGCCTTCTGAGCTACGCGCCGGACATTCCGGCCATGTTCCACCGCGCCGCCTATTACGTCGACCGGGTGCTGCACGGCATCAAGCCAGAAAGCCTGCCGATCGAGATGCCGACCAAGGTCGACCTGACGATCAACGTGCGGACGGCGAAGGCGATCGGCGTCGAGATTCCGCGCGAACTGCTCGTGCGCGCCGACCGCCTGATCGACTGACCGCGTCGTGCCGGCCCTTGCCGGCCGCGCCGCGGTCGCCAGAGCGGCCCGATCGCGTCGGCGGTGCCGGTGACGCTCGCGGTACCGGCATCGTGCTCGATGCAGGCACGGCCCCGGGGCCCACCCGCGTACCCGATGATGCCGGGCCTCGCCTGCCCAATTGTGGACGCCCGTCTCCACATTCGCTCCGTCGTTGCTCCATGGTCGCGGCGGAAGATCCGTGCACGGCATGTGCCGGATTTCTTCCCCGACGATCATGAAAACCCGCTGCTCTGCGCTGCGCTCTCTCTCGTTGCCGCCGCCACCCTCGCCGCCGCACAGGTCCGTTCCGGCTCGTCTCCGACGGGGCCGACGCGCGGCGTCCGACCGGCACCGGTCAACGCGCCGGGCACCGTTACCCGGCTGGGTGATCCGCTGCCCGGGCTCAGTGACGCCGAGTTCGCCGCATTCACCGATGGGCTCGACGAATTCACCGCCGTCGAGACGCCCGCCTCCGGCCTGGGGCCGATCTTCAACGGGGCGTCGTGCGTGCAGTGCCACAACGGTCCGGCCCCCGGCGGCGGCAGCCCGGTCCGCGTGACGCGCTTCGGCCGTCTCGTCGACGGCGCGTTCGACCCGCTGGTCGAGCGCGGCGGCTCGCTACTGCAGCGCTTCGCCATCGATCCGCGGGCGCGGGAAACGATTCCGCCGGAGGCGAACGTGATCGCCGACCGGCTGTCGACCCCGTTGTTCGGCGCCGGGCTGATCGAGGCGATTCCCGACGCCGCGATTCTCGCCAATGCGGCGCGGCGCAAGTCCGACGGCATCACCGGGCGCGCGGCGCTGCGTGACCGACGTCAGCACGGGCGCGCAGCGCGTCGGGCGTTTCGGCTGGAAGGCCCAGCAGGCGACGCTGCTCGCGTTCAGCGGCGACGCCTACGTCAACGAGATGGGCATCACCAACCGGTTCTTCCCGGACGAGAACGCGCCCAACGGCGACGCGGCCCGCCTCGCGGCGTTCGACGCCGTGGCCGACATCGAGGACAGCGTCGATCCGGCGACCGGGCGCAGCGACATCGACGGCGCCGCCGATTTCATGCGCCTGCTCGCGCCGCCGGCGCGCCTGCCGTCGACGCCGTCGGCCGACGCCGGGGAGCGCCTGTTCGCGCAGGCCGGCTGCGCGGCGTGCCATCAGCCGACGATGCAGACCGGGCCGAGCCCGATCGCCGCGCTCGACCGGAAGATCGTCGCGCTGTACTCCGACCTGCTGCTGCACGACATGGGCTCGCTGGGCGACGGCATCGCGCAGGCGGCGGCGGGACCGCGCGAGATGCGCACCGCTCCGCTGTGGGGCCTGCGTGCGCGCACGCCGTTCCTGCACGACGGGCGCGCCACGACGCTCGAGGCCGCGATCCTCGCCCACGACGGCGAGGCGGCGGCGGCACGCGAGCGCTACGCCCGCCTCGCGCCCAGGCAGCAGCGCGAACTGCGCGATTTCCTCGGCACGCTGTGACGGTGGCGGCGGGGCGCTCCCGGCCATAGCGGGCGCGGCGTCCAGCCGCGGCGCGCGGCGCAGCGCGCGGGCGCGGCGCCGTTTTCGCGCCGGGCCGCTGTCGACGAAGGGAGGCAGGCGCTATCATTGCGCCTGTTGCCCGGCGCGCGCTGCCGGGATTTCCCGTCCGACAGCACAGGAGATATTGCGATGGCCTTCTCATCGACGCGCTTCGCCCGTGGATTCCTGGCCGCCGCGCTGGCGCTGGCGCTGTCCGCCGCAGCCGGATCGCAGGAGCTCGGCAAGGGCGGGTCCATGGTCCAGGGCAGCGCCGGCCCCGAGGGCGCGCAGGACGCGAATTCGCAGCTGGAGCGCTGCGACGGCCCCAAGGGCACGATCGCCGTGGTCGAGCCGCAGTCCTACGTGATCGCCAGCCTGCGGCGCTACCAGCTCGACTCGCCGACCGGCGTGATCCGCATGCTGATCCAGCAGTCGAACTGCTTCCAGGTCGTCGAGCGCGGCGTGGGGATGCGCAACATGATGGAGGAGCGCGCGCTCGCGCAGTCCGGCGAGCTGCAGTCGGGGCAGAACGTCGGCAAGGGCCAGATGGTCGCCGCCGATTTCATCGTCACGCCCAACGTCGTCTTCAGCGAGAACAACGCCGGCGGCATCGGCGGCGCGCTGGGCGGACTGCTCGGCGGCCACGCCGGCGCCCTCATCGGCGGGGTCGCCGGCGGACTCAAGTTCAAGGAGGCGCAGACCAGCATGCTGCTCGTCGACTCGCGCTCGGGGATCCAGGTCGCGGCCGCCGAGGGCAGCGCGCAGAACGCCGATTTCGCGCTCGCCGGCGTGCTGTTCGGCGGCGGCGGCGGCGGCGGGCTGGGCGGCTACACCAACACCAACGAGGGCAAGGTCATCGCTGCGTCGTTCATCGACAACTGGAACAACATCGTGCGCGCGATCCGCAACAGTCCGTCGCTGGTCCAGGCCAGGGCCGGTCCGGCCTCGCAGGCCAACGCGGCGGCGAGCGTCCAGGCCAACGCCGGCGCCGCCGGCGACGTGATGGTGCCGAAGATCAACGGGGTCAAGGTGCTCAAGCTGCCGCAGGACGGCGCCCCCGAGGTGCAGGCACTCGCCAAGTCCGACGAGGTGCTGTACCTGGGCGAGGAGCAGAACGGTTATCTCAAGGTCACCGCGACCCGCGGCGACGGCTGGGTCAAGAAGATCCTGCTGCGCAAGCAGTGAGCGCGCGGCGGCTTGCAGCAAGGCGGGCGGCTCGCGCGAGGATTCCGGGCGGCCGACTTTCGATACCGAACGGAGCCGGCGCATGAGCGTGATCGATTCCCGGGTCGTCAACATCGACCAGCTGCAGCTCGAGCATTTCGCCAACGGCGACAAGTTCGAGTGCGACGCGGTGCGCATCGGGCCGCTGCTCGGCGCGAAGGACCTCGGCTATTCCTACGACGTCGTCCCGCCCGGAAAGCGCTCCTGCCCTTTCCACAGCCATCGCGGGGAAGAGGAGATGTTCTTCATCGTCCGCGGCGAGGGCACGCTGCGCTACGGCGACGAGACCCGGAAGATCCGCGCCGGCGACGTGATCTGCTGCCCGACCGGCGGCCCGGAGACGGCGCACCAGATCGTCAACGACTCCGACGCCGAGCTCGCCTATCTGTCGGTCAGCACCATGCTGCCGGCCGAAATCTGCGAGTATCCCGATTCGCGGAAGATCGGCGCCTTCGGCGGCGGCCTGCGCCACATGACGCGTGCCGACGCCAACGTCGACTACTGGACCGACGAGGCGTGAGGCCGATCCGTGCGTCGACAGGGCGGGCGGCGCCGGCGTAGCCACGTCGGCCAGCGACGTCCGCGTCCGGCCGGCTGCGCCGGCACCCCGGGGTTATCCACAAATGCTGGGGACAAGTACGGGGAAAACTCGCCCGACGATGCGCACGCCGCGCCGTCAAAACACCGCGTGCGCGTTGGGGGTGCCTGCAAATTGCGCAGCGTGCCGTCGACGCCCGCGGGCACGCGCACCGGCTGACGATGGCGCCCTCGCCGAGGGCGGCAACCGCGGCGGAGGAACCGGGAAGGCACTCGGGTCCGCGAACTGACAACGGCCTGCAGGCATGCGCGCCCCATAGCGATAACAGCCCCATCACCAACCGCCAGCCAACGCGCATGGGACCCTCCGCGCGCCGCGATTCAGGACCGCGCCGGCCGCCGCGCTTTTCGCGTGCCACGGGCCGTCACGGGGTGCGGCAAGCGCCAGGGCACCGCGGCAAACTTCTCCACCAGGAACTGGATCACGGCGTCGAGCTTCGGCGGCCGGCGTCGGGTGGGGTTGTATACCGCGTGGACGGGCAACGGTTCCGGCTGGTGCGCGTCGAGAAGGATCGGCATGAGTCGGCCGCTGCGGATCGCCGGCCCGACGATGATGTCGGAAAGGCGTATCACGCCCAGTCCCAGCAGCGCGAGTTCGTACATGGTTTCCGCATTGTTGACGGTGAGGTTTCCCCTTACGGCGACTGAGCGCACCCCGCCCGGCCCGCGAAATGGCCACTCTGCCTGACCGGCGATGCCGCTGAGCGTCAGACAGTTGTGTCGGGCCAGATCCTCCGGTTTGCGCGGTACACCGTATTTCTCGAGGTATTCGGGCGCTGCGGAGATCACGCGCTCGAGATCGCCGATGCGGCGCGCCGCGAGGTTGACGTCGCCCAACGGCCCAACGCGGATCGCAAGATCGATGCCTGATTCGACCAGGTCGACAGGGTATTCGGTGACGACGAGATCAAGCGTTATCTCCGGGTACTTCGCCATGAATTCGGGAAGCGACGGGACCAGTGCGTAAGTCGCGAATGCGGTTCCCAGACTCATCCGCACGCGACCGCGCGGCTGCTTGCCGAAGCGCATCACGTCGGACTCCGCATCCGCGATCTCGGCGACGATCCGTTGCACGCGCTCGAAATAGATCTCGCCCTCCGCGGTTAGCGCAAGGCGGCGCGTCGAGCGCTGCAAGAGCCTGACTCCGAGTCCGCGCTCGAGCCGTGTCACCAGCTTTGACACGGCCGATGGAGTGACGCCCAGATCGTGTGCAGCGGGCGTAAACCCGTTGCATTCGACGGAGCGCACGAACGCGAGCATCGCCAGATTGGATTCCATAGGGATCCCGGAGCGGAGCGATTTGATGCCATTGTGGCATAAATGTTGTTCCGAATTTGCTGATTGTCTTCCGTATCGCCATGAGTTAACGTGAACCTGCAGCCTCGACGCTGCGGCTTCCCAGGAGCGCGCCATGCCCCGATTCGATCCCGAAACGTATACCCGACCGCCTCGCCTTCATCGCGAATGCCCGACGGATCCGGGCGGAAGAACTCGGCAGGATCTACGATGCCGGCGCGTCATGGCTGAGGATCCCGGCGACACGAACTCGCCGGCCGTGCGCACCGAAGTCATCGCGGCGGCGGTCCCGGCGCACCGGCACGCCGCACGCTGACTGCGCGGGCCCGGCACCTGCGGGCTGATGCGGACCGGCGCGCGCGGGCGGTGGGTTATGATGCCCCCGCCACGTACTGCCGACATGTCCCCCGATTCCGGCCGCCTGGATCCCGCCCGTCGTCATCGTCGCCCTCGCGACCGCGCTGGTCGCGGTAACGATGGTCGCCGCGGTCGGGCCGGCGTATCGATTCGGACTCGTCGAGCTGCGCGGCGCGTTTGCGCTGCTGCGCTTGGCGCCTGTGCTGGGGCTCGGCGCCGCGGCGGCGTGATCGGTCGCTACAGGGAACCGCGCGGCGCGCGATGATGCAATGAGCCACGACGACCACGACCACAGCCAGCTCGACGAGATGGATGTGCGGGTGCGTGCGCTCGAACCGTCCTGACCGAGAAGGGCTAGATCGATCCGCCTGCGCTCGATCGGATCATCGAGACGTACCAGACCCAGGTCGGCCCGCGCTACGGCGCGCGGGTCGTCGCCAGGGCCTGGACCGATCCGGCGTTCCCCGAGTGGCTGCTGCGTGACGCCACCGCGGCGATCGACTCGCTCGGGTACGGCGGGCGCCAGGGCGAGCACATGGTCGCCGTCGTTAACACGCCGAGACGCACAACATGGTCGTCTGCACGCTGTGCAGCTGCTACCCGTGGCCGGTGCTCGGCCTGCCGCCGACGTGGTACAAGAGCGCGCCGTACCGCTCGCGGGTGGTCCGCGATCCGCGCGGCGTGCTGTCCGACTTCGGACGTGGCGCTGCCCGAAGACATCGACGATGCGGGTGTGGGATTCGACCGCAGAGGTGCGCTACCTCGTCATCCCGCAGCGGCCCGCCGGCACCGAGGGGTCGACGGAAGACGAGCTGGCCGACCTGGTGACGCGCGACTCGATGATCGGCACCGGCGTGCGCTCGAACCCGGCCAGACTGCCCGATGATGGGCGCGATGACCTACGTGACGCATGCCGATCTCGGCGGCAAGCTCGGGCACGGCCCCGTCGTCGACGAGCCCGAAGGCGAGCGTTCCACGCGGCGTGGGAACCGCGGGCGCTCGCGGTCAAGCTGGCGATCGGGCGCCACCGGGTCGCTGGAACATCGACATGGGCCGCCGCTGCCGCGAGACGCTGCCCGACTACGCCGCCTCGAGCTACTACCAGATCTGGATCGCGGCGCTCGAGCGACTGCTGATCGAGCGCGGGCTCGTCGGTCGCCGACGAACTCGTCCGCCGGCCGCTGCGCTGACCGCCGGCCCTGCCCGTCCCGCGCCGTGCTGGCGCGCCGACGTCGCGGCGGTGTTGGCACGGGGTCGCCGACCGCGGGCCGGAGACGACGAGCCGGCGCGCTTCGCTGTCGGCGACCGGGTGCGCATGCGCGCCGGGCACGTGCCGACACCACACCCGGGTGCCCGGCTACGCGGCCGGGCCGCCGTCGGCACGCGTCGAGCGCGTGCACGGCGTGCACGTGTTCCCTGACACCCACGCGCAGGGCCTCGGCGAGATCCGCAATGGCTGTACACGGTCGTCTTCGACGCGCCGCGAGCTGTGGGGCGACGCCGCGCGCCCGGCCAGACGCGTCTCCGTCGATGCGTGGGAGCCGTACCTGGCACCGGCTGCACCGCGGGGACGCAACGTGAGCGTCGACCTCCTTCCGCGGCCAGCCGGCGAGTGCGGCGAGCCGGTCTTCCGCGCGCCGTGGGAGGCGCAGGCATTCGCCATGGCGCTGTCGGCTGCACCAGCCGGGCTGTTCACCTGGCCGGAGTGGGCGGAGCGCTGGCGGCTGAGATCCCGCGGCGCAGCCGGCCGGCGACGCCGACCTCGGCGACACCTACTACCGCCACTGGCTGGCGGCGCTGGAAGCGCTGGTCGCGCGCGCCGGCGTCGGCTCGCCGGCCGAGCTCGCCCGCTGCGCCCGGGCCTGGGACGCGCGGCGCGGCGCGCCGCACGCCGCCGACGAGCTCGGCCGAGTGCGAGGGCGTCCGGTCCGCACCGGCGCCCGTCGTCCGAGCGCCGGCTCGGAGCAGCAGGCCGGCAGGCACATCCCGCACGCCGCGCATTCGGGCCGGGCCGCGCCCTGGTCAGAACGCGCGCGGGTCAGGCGTTCTCACAGGCACGTGCCGTTCCAGACGTCGCGCTCGCAACCCGCCGCATCCGCCTTACCCCGCCGTCCGCGTCGGCTGCGCACCCACGGATGGCACCGCACGCCTCGCGCCGCCGTACGACAGCCCCGCCAGTTTCGAGGTCAGCATGCAGCCGTGGCTCGCCCTGTGGCTGCGATGCGAAGTCCATGCGTGTTTCGCTGCGCGACCGCGCCGCATCGTCGTCGTCGCCAGCGGCGAACCGGTGAGCGGAGAGCCGTCGGCGCTGGACGAACTGCTGCGCGCGCCGACGCGGACTTCGTGCGCGCGGCCACCGGCTATGCCATCGGCGGCGTCGCGCCGATCGGCCACGCGCACCCGGTCCGGCTGCTGCTCGACCAGGACCTGCAGCGCTTCGACAGCATCTGGGCGGCGGCCGGCACGCCGTTCTCGGTGCTCGCGCTCGCGCCCGCTCAGCTTCGCAGCCTGACCGGAGCCGACTTGGGCCGACGTCAGGCTCTAGCGACGCGCGAATGACCGGCTCCGCGGAAGCGCAGCCGACCGCAGCACGGCACCTCGGCGTTCGGCGGCGAGCCCAGCATGACCCCGACCAGATCCTGCAGGAAGGGCTGCGCCTGCACCAGGCCGGCCGGCTCGCAGAGGCGCAGACGCAATATCGGCACCTCCTCGCGCAGCAGCCGAAGCACCCGGATGCCCTGCATTACCTCGGCCTGCTCGCCTACCAGGCGCAGCAGTACGAGACTGCGGCGCGCCTCATCGGCGAGTCGATCGCCGCGCGGCCCGACGACCCGGCCGCCTGCAACAACCTCGGCAACGCGCTGGCGATGCTCGCGCGCGCCGCCGACGCGGAAGCCGCGTTCCGCCGCGCGCTGGCGCTCGACGCCGAATTCACCGACGCCTGGTTCAACCTGGGGAACCTGCTGCGCGAGCGCCAGCCGCCCGACGACGCGATCACCGCGTACCGGCGCGTCGTCGCGCTGCGTCCGAATCACGTCGGTGCGCTGAACAATCTCGCCAACCTGCTGCTGTTGCAGGGGCGCCGGCAGGACGCCGCGGAAGCGTGGCACAACCTCGGCAACGTGCTGCAGGACGTCGGGCGGACCGCCGACGCGGAGCGCGCGTACCGGCAGTCGCAGGCGATCGCGCCGAACCCGGGCGTCGAGGTCAAGCTCGCGCTGCTCGTGCCGGCGATCCCGGCCTCGGTCGTGGAGATCGACGCCACGCGCGAGCGCCTGGCCGCGGGCGTGGAAGCGCTCGCGGCGAAACGCGTCCGGCTCGAGGACCCGCTGCGCTACGCGGGCAGCGCGATCTTCTACACGCCCTACCACGGCCGCAACGACCGCGACCTGCGCCGGCGGATCGCGGACTTCCACCTCGCCGCGACCCCTGCGCTCGCCTGGCGCGCGCCGCACTGCGCGGCGTACGCTGGCCCGGGCGAGCGCATCCGCATCGGCTTCATCTCGCGCTATTTCCACCCGCAGCATCCGATGACCAAGCTCTACGGCGGGATCGTCGAGCACTTCGACCGGCGCCGGTTCGAGGTCTCGATGTTCCGCTTCGATCCGCCGGGCGCGGCCGCGCCGCCCGCCGACACCGACGTGACGGTGCTGCCCGACGATCCCGCCAGCGCGCGCGAGGCGATCGGCGCGGCGCGGCTCGACGCGCTGTTCTACACCGACATCGGCATGGAGCCGGCGACCTACTTCCTGGCGTTCGCGCGCCTCGCGCCGGTCCAGTGCGTCACCTTCGGCCATCCCGTGACCACGGGCATCGCCAACGTCGACTACTTCCTGTCGGCGCGCGAGATGGAAACCGAGGCGGCGCAGGATCACTACACCGAGACGCTGATCCGGCTGGGGACGGTGCCGACCTTCTTCCGGCGACCGTCTCCCGCGGCCGCGCCGCCGACGCGCCGCGACCTTGGCCTGCCCGAGGACGCGAGGCTGTATTTCTGCGCACAGAACGTCATCAAGTACCACCCCGAATTCGACGCCGTGCTGGGCGCGATCCTGCGCCGCGACCCGAAGGGCCTGATGGTGCTGATCAACAGCAGCAAGGCGCCGCAACTCGGCGAGCTGCTGCTCGCGCGCCTGCAGCGCACGATCCCGGACGTCGCCGCGCGCATCGCGTTCCTGCCCTTCCTCGATCTCGACGCGCTGCTGGGCTTCCTGCAGCACGTCGACGCGATCCTCGACACGCCGGTCTTCGGCGGCGGCACGACCAGCCTCGAGATGTTCGCCGTCGACGCGCCGATCGTGACGTGGCCGGGAACCTTCGCCCGCAGCCGCATCACGCACGCGCTGTACCGCCAGATGCGCATCGACGGGCTCACGGCCAGGAGCGCGGGCGAGTACGTCGACATCGCCGTGCGCCTCGCCAACGATCCGGCCTGGAAGCACGGCCTGCAGCGCGAGCTGCGGGAGAAGAAGCACCTGCTCTACGAAAACGCCGAACTGTTGCGCGAGCTGGAGCGCTTCTTCAGCGCCGCCGTCGGCGCCGCCGCCGCGGGGCGCAAGCTCGACGACTGGGCCGGCTGACGGCGCGCGGGCGCCGCCGCTACCAGTCCCGCCGCCCGAGATCGGCAGCGCGAGCTTCTGGATCGCCGCGGCGATCGCCGCGAGCGCGGCGCCGCGGGGAAAGCCCTGGCGGTGGGCGAGCACGATCCGGCGCGACGGCGCCGGCGGCGCGAAATCGATCGCCTTGATCAGCGGCGTCGCGTACTTGGGCGTCAACGCGGTCGCCGGCAGCACCGAGATTCCCATTCCCGACGTCACCATGTTGCGGATGGTCTCCAGCGAGTTGCCCTGCTTGCCGGGCGCGGCGGGCCGCGCGAACTCGTCGCAGGCATCGAGCACCTGGTCGCGGAAGCAGTGGCCGACGCTGAGCAGGAGAAGGTTTTCCGCGGCGAGCTCGGCGGCGCGGATCGTCCTCCGCCGTGCCCACGGGTGCTTCGCCGGCACGATCACCCGGAAGCTCTCGCTGTAGAGGGAGACGACGTCGATCCCCGGCGCCGCGTAGGGCAGCGCGACGATGGCGGCGTCGATCTCGCCGGCGCGCAGCATCGCGTCCAGCGTCGCCGTGGTGTTCTCCTCGAGGTCGAGCGGCATCCGCGGCGCCGAGCGGCCGAGCGCCGCAACCAGTTCCGGCAGCAGGTACGGCGCCACCGTGTGGATCACGCCGAGCCGCAGCGCCCCCTCCAGCGGATGGTGCGCCTGCGCCGCCACCGTCTTCACCCGCGCCGCCTCCTCCAGCGCCCGTCGCGCCTGCGCCACGACCTCCTCGCCCGCCGGCGTCACCAGCACCTCGCCCTTCCCGCGCTCGAAGATCTGCACGCCGAGCTCGTCCTCGAGGTGCTTCACCGCGGCGGAGAGGCTCGGCTGACTGACGAACGACCGCTCCGCGGCTCGCCCGAAATGGCGCTCGGCGGCGACGGCGACGATGTATTTGAGTTCGGTGAGGGTCATTTGGTTGCTGCAGAAAGGGATCGGTGGCTTCGTCGACTTTCGCTGGCGGTCAATACGCTGCCCTGGTTTACGGCGCCAAATGGTTGTGCCGCGGCAGGAAATCACGATAGGAAACGCCTATCGCGCCGATTCTAACAAAGTATTGGAACGATACCGCCGACGCCCCCATTCTTCGTCCTGTCGATTCCGAAGCGAATCCACCAATCCCGACCACAACTCCGAAGGAGCCACAACATGCTCGAAAACCACGAAGGCCAGCGCGTACCCAACGTCGCCTTCCGCGTCCGCCAGGACGACGAGTGGAAGACGGTGACCACCGACGACCTCTTCACCGGCAAGACCGTCGTCGTGTTCTCCCTGCCCGGCGCGTTCACGCCGACCTGCTCGTCGACGCACCTGCCGCGCTACAACGAGCTCGCGCCCGCGTTCTTCGCCAACGGCGTCGACGCGATCCTCTGCGTGTCGGTCAACGACGCGTTCGTGATGAACGAGTGGGCGCGCGACCAGGAGGCGGACAACGTCGTGCTGGTGCCCGACGGCAACGGCGAGTTCACCGCCGGCATGGGCATGCTGGTCGACAAGAGCGACCTGGGCTTCGGCAAGCGCTCGTGGCGCTACTCGATGCTGGTGAAGGACGGCGTCGTGGCGAAGATGTTCATCGAGCCGGAGAAGCCCGGCGACCCGTTCGAGGTGTCGGACGCGGACACGATGCTCGCCCACGTCGCCCCGAACGCGAAGAAGCCCGACCAGGTCGCGCTGTTCACCCGCGACGGCTGCCAGTTCTGCGCCAGGGCCAAGACGCTGCTGACGGATCTCGGCTACGACTACGCCGAGATCCCGCTGCCGCACACGCAGCGCAGCCGCATCGTCGGCGCGGTGAGCGGGCAGCAGACGGTGCCGCAGGTGTTCGTCAACGGCCGCCACATCGGCGGACTCGAGGCGCTCGAGCGCTGGTCGCGCAGGGCCGCCTAGCACCGCGCGCCGGCACCGGCGGGAACCACGCCCGCCGCCGCCCGACCGCGAGGCCGCGCCACGCGCGTCAGCCCGCCGGGCGCAGGTGCGCGCCGCTCAGCAGGTCCTGCGCCAGATAGCGCTGGCGATGCACCTCGAATGACACGTCGTCAGCCGCCTCGATTTCGCGCTGCCGGACGAGCGACTCGGCGGCGACCTGCGCGTACCGCGCCGCCACGTCAGGGTCCAGCGGCAGGTCGAGCAGCGCCCGGCGGTGCCGTTGCGAATAGTCGAGCGCAAAGCGCGGAAACGACCTGCCGTAGTCGTCCGCGGCCTCGCGCAGCACCCGCGCCGAGGGCAGCGTTGCCGGGTCCTTGCAGCGCCGCGGCCGCGGCCGCGAGAACCGACCGATACGCCTGCCCGCCGTGGGCCGCGTCGAGCGCCGCGGCGATGGGCTCGCATTCGCGCAGCAGCACCGCGCCCCACGCGGCCGGCGCGACCGGCTCGCCGTCGCGGTCCAGGCGCAGGTCCGGATCGCGGCCATCGCTCGGCCGCGAGATGCTGGTTGCGCGAGATGGCGGCGATCTCCCGCGGCGTGTCGTCGGGGCTCGCCTGCAGCAGGCAGTGCAGCAGGAAGATGTCGAGGAAGCGGATCGTCGGCGGCGTCGATGCCGATCGGATGGAAGGGGCTGACGTCGATGCAGCGGACCTCGACGTACTCGACGCCGCGCTCTCCGAGCGCGCGCAGCGGCCGCTCCCCGGGTGGATGCGCCGCTTCGGCCGGATCGTGCCGTAGAATTCGTTCTCGATCTGCAGCAGCGTGGTGGCGAGCTGCCGGTAGTGGTTGCCGTCTTTGACGCCGATCGCCTCGTAGGGCGGATACGGCTCGGTCAGCGAGCGATGCAGCGCTTCGGCATAGCCGCGCAGGCTGTTGAAGCTCACCGCCAGCGAGGCCTGCGCCTCGCTCTGGTAGCCCAGCCGCCCCATCCGCAGCGACGTCCCGTACGGCGAAACCAGCGTTCCGCCGTCCCATTCCGTCAGCCCGTGCGGGTGCCCGCCGAGAAACGAGCTGCACACCGCCGGCGAAGAGCCGAGCAGCAACAGCAGCAGCCAGGAATGGCGCCGGAAATTGCGGATCAGCGCAAAGTAGCCGCGGTCCTGGTACGCCTCGGCGCTGCCGCCCGCGCGATCCGCGTTCTGCAGCAGCGGCCACGCCGCCTCCGGCAGCGAGAAATTGTAGTGGATGCCGGAGATCGTCTGCATCCGCCGGCCATAGCGGTGCGCGAGCCCCTGCCTGTACGCGGTCTTCAGCCGGCCGACGTTGGCCGTGCCATACTGTCCCAGCGGAATCGCATCCTCGGCGGGCAGCCGGCACGGCATGCTCGCGCACCAGAGGAGCTCGTCGCCGATGGCACGGTACACGACCTGATGGAGTTCGGTCAGCTCGGCAAGGCAATCCTCGACGCTGGCGTGAACGCCGGTGATGAGCTCCAGCTGCGACTCGCTGAAATCGGTGGTGATGCCCGGATGCGTCAGCGCCGACCCGAGTGCGCGCGGATGCGGCGTGTCCGCCAGCATGCCGTCGGGCTTGACGCGCAGGCTCTCCTTCTCGATGCCGCGCGTGAGCGCGCCGAGCACGTCGGGCGGGAGCGCGCGCAGGCGCGTGGCAAATGGATTCACTGGCAGGATCCCCCTGAAATGGCGACAGGATACGTCATTGGAGCAATGGCCGTGAGCCGCCGTCGCGCCCGCCGGCCGTGGAACTGCGCGCGGGAAAATCCGTCCGAACCGGAGCGGGCCGCGACCGCAGATGCACCTTGCCGACGTGGAGGCGAAATGACCAGGCACAACCCCGCCGCACGCGCGGCGTCGTCCCGTTCGCGGCGTGACCGTCGGCACGGGGCCGTGCTGGCGCTGGGCGCGGCCCTCCTCGCCGCCCCGCTGGCGGCGTTCGCCGCGACGACGTTCGCGGTGCCGCCGCTGCCACCGGGCCCCTATCCCGTCGCGTGCAGCAACGTCGCGCAGGACTTCTCCCGGTTGCTGCCGGGCGAGGACGTGCAGGCGTACTGGGAGGGCCTCGCGCGCGCCGACGGCTCGCCGCGCGACGCGACCGATCTGCTCGCCGAGCCGGCCGGCACGCTGACGGTGACCGCGACGGCGCCCGACGATGGCGGTCTGTACGGTTCGTTCTCGGCGCGCACGGTCACCGACGTCCTGCTGGTGTGCCATCCGACCGCGGCGGCCGATCCGCGTCCCGGCTACACGCTGCCGACCGGGAAGGTCGTGCCTCACATGCAGCGCGGCGGGGAGCCGCCGCTGTGGCCCGACGCGACGACGCGCTTCCCGATGCTGCTGTTCTCGCACGGCTACGGCGGCAGCCCGATCTCCAACGACTACGTCGACGCGCTGCTCGTGCTGGCAAGCTACGGCTACGTCGTCGCGGCGCCGTTCCACGGCGATTTCCGCATCTCGGACCTCTCGATCGACGACCTGAACGACTTCATCCGGGTCGCCCAGCACCTGAAGGAGTTCCTCGCCATGCGCGCGCTGCGGCCGCTGGCGCTGTCGGCCACCATCGACCTCCTGCTCTCGCATCCCGACTGGCGCGACCGGGTCGACCCGGGGGCGATCGGCGGCTTCGGGGCGAGCCTCGGCGGCGAATCGCTGCTGCTGCTCGCCGGAGCGGGCATGACCAAGTCGTTCGGGCTTTCCTGGACGCAGGTGACGAAGGATCCGCGGCTCAAGGCAGCGGTCGGCTACGTCCCCTTTTTCGGGGAGTACTTCCTGCCCGCGTTCGGCCGCGACCAGCACGGGCTGGACGACGTCGCGCTGCCCTACCTCGCGATCAGCGGCACCGCCGACACCACCGCGCCGATCCAGGAGACGATCCAGGGCGTGGCGCGGCTCGCCGGACCGCGCGAGCTGGTGGCGCTGGAGGGCGTGAAGCACGAATTCGACACCCGCTCGACCGCCGACATCTTCAGCTGGGCGGTGACGTTCCTCGACGCCGAGGCGGGCGGCGACGCACTTGCCCGCGCGCGCCTGACGCGGATGGCGAGCGTGGCGGGCGGCGGCGACGACTTCGTGGTCATCCCGTACGATGCGCCGCCGGTGGCCAACTACGGCGGCCTGTGGTGGAACGCGCCGGCGGGGTCGGAGGCCGGCTGGGGCCTGTTCCTTGCGCACCAGGGCGACACGCTGTTCGCGGCCTGGTTCACCTACGACCTCGACGGCTCGCCGCTGTGGATGGTCGTCGCGGCGCCACGGACCGCCCCCGGGGTCTACGCCGGAACCCTCTACCGCGCGACCGGCCCGGCGTTCGGCACGTTGCCGTTCGACCCGCAACAGGTCGCCGGCACGCCGGTCGGGACGGCGACGTTCAGCTTCACCGGCGACGACACCGCCACCTTCGCCTGGTCGGTGGGCGCGATGGCGCAGACCCGCGCCATCACGCGCGAAGTCTTCGCGCTTCCGGTGCCGGAGTGCACCTGGGGCGCGCAGCCGGATCTCGCGCTGGCCACCGGCTTCCAGGACCTGTGGTGGGCCGCGCCTGCCGGCAGCGAACCTGGCTGGGGCATCGGCCTGACGCACCAGGGCGACATCGTCTTCGGCACCTGGTTCACCTACGGCGCCGACGGCCGGCCGCTGTGGCTGGTGGTGGCCGCGGCACGGACTGCGCCGAACACCTATGCGGGCAAGCTCTACACCGCGCGCGGGCCGCCGTTCAACGCCGCCTTCGATCCGTCCGCGGTGACCGGCACCGAGGTCGGGACCGCGACCTTCACCTTCGCCGACGGCAACCACGCCACGTTCGCGTCCACCGTCGACGGCGTGGCGCAGAGCCGGCAGATCACCCGCGAGATCTTCGCCGCGCCCGGCACCGTCTGCCAATAGCGCGCACCGTCAGGCGAGCGGCGCGACCTTGATCACTTCCTCGGCGGTGGTGATCCCGGCGGCGACCTTCATCGCCCCGGACACGCGCAGCGGCTTCATCCCGTCCTTGTACGCCTGCTCGCGGATGCGCGCGTCGTCGTAGTCGCCGACGACGATCTTGCCGATCGGCAGCGACATCAGCATGATCTCGTAGAGCCCGATGCGCCCGAGGAAGCCGGTCATCCGGCACTCGAGGCAGCCGACCGGCCCCATCACCTGGGCGGGCTTCTCGGCGCGCCAGGGGGCGGTGATCGCGCGCCAGGTGTCGTCGTCGGGGGGCTCGGCCGGCGCCTTGCAGTGCGGGCACAGCGTGCGCACCAGGCGCTGCGCCATCACGCCGAGCAGCGTCGAGTTGACGAGGTAGGGCGGCACGCCCAGGTCGAGCATCCGCGTCACCGCGGTCGGCGCGTCGTTGGTGTGCAGCGTCGAGAGCACGAGGTGGCCGGTCAGCGCCGCCTGCACCGCCATGTCGGCGGTCTCGCGGTCGCGGATCTCGCCGACCATGATGATGTCGGGATCCTGCCGCAGCAGCGTGCGCACGCCGTGCGCGAAGTCCACGCCGATCACCGGCTGCACCTGCATCTGGTTGAACGCCGGCTCGATCATCTCGATCGGGTCCTCGATCGTGCAGACGTTCACCTCCGGCGTGGCGAGCTGCTTCAGCGTCGTATAGAGCGTCGTCGTCTTCCCGGAGCCGGTGGGCCCGGTGACCAGGATGATCCCGTGGGGCTCCTTGACCATCTGCTCCCAGCGGTCGCAGTCGTCGCTGGAGAAGCCGAGCTCGCTGAAGTCGCGGACCAGCACGTCGCGGCTGAAGATCCGCATTACCACCTTCTCGCCGAACGCGGTGGGCATCGTCGAGATCCGCAGCTCGACCTCGTCGCCGTCCGGCGTCACCGTCTTGATCCGCCCGTCCTGCGGTCGGCGCTTCTCGACGATCTCCATCCGCGCCAGCAGCTTGATCCGCGACGTCATCGCGATCAGCACCGGCGTCGGGATCGTGTACACCTGGTGCAGGATGCCGTCGATCCGGAAGCGCACGACGCCGACGTCGCGCCGCGGCTCGACGTGGATGTCCGAGGCCCGCTGCTCGAACGCGTACTGCCACAGCCAGTCGACGATGTGGATGACGTGGCTGTCGTTGGCGTCGAGCTGCCCCCCGAGGGCGACCAGCTGCTCGAAGTTGCGGGCGAGCGACACCTCCCCGGGCGCATTCTCCTGCGCCTTCTTCATCGACCGTGCAAGGTTGTAGAACTCGCCCAGGTAGCGCCGGATGTCCGCCGGGTTGGCGAACACGAGATCGACCTTCGTGCGCAGCATCTGCGCGAGCTCTTCGGCCCACGACCGGACGAACGGCTCGGACGTCGCGACGGTCAGCTTGTCGCGCGTGACCGCGACCGGCAGGATGCGGTAGCGCTCGGCGTACGCGTTCGACATCGACTGCGTGACGGCGGAAAGGTCGATCTTGAGCGGGTCGATGTGAAAGTAACTGACGCCGAGCTTGCCCGCGAGCCATTCGACCAGCGGCTCGAGCCCCAGCATCCGGTGCGGCGGGATGAGCGACTTCCACTTCTGCTCGGCGATGATCTCGAGCGGGTGCTCGACGCGCGTCGAGCGCAGCTTGGCGAACTTCTCGGCGTCGGCGGGCGCGATCAGGCCGTCGGCGACCATCAGCGCGAGGATCTCGTCCAGGCGCAGGCGGCGGTCCTGCCGCCGGGCCGCGGGCGCCGCGGCGGCGGCGGCAGGCGGCGGGGGTGGGGACGGAAGTGGCCATCGGATAACTGTACACTGAACCAACCCGCGCGGCATGCATCCGGCCGAGCGGCAGGCGGCTTTACGCCGGCGCCGATTGCCATTAGCCTCGCGCTTTTCCCGTCCCGACCGGATTCCAGATGCTCGACTTCCAGCGTTCCCTCCCCCCGCCCTGCCCGGCCCGCCCCGCACGGCTCGACCGTCGCGCCGGCCGGCGCGCCGCCGGCGGAGGGCTCGCGCTGGTCGGGCTGCTGCTCGCCACCGCCGTGGCCGCGCAGACGCCGGCGATGGTGACGCCGGACATCGACCCGGCCGTCCTTGCCCGCGCCGCCGGCGTCGCGTACACCCGCGAAGTGGCGCGGGCGGGCAAGAAGAAGATCCTCAACACCGATGCGGGGATGCACGCGCGCGCCAACCGGGCGGTGCAGCCTCTGATCTCCTACGCCCGCGACGTGCTGCCGGCCGCCGCGACCTGGGCCTGGGCGCTTTCCGTCGAGACCCGGCCCGAGGCGATCGCCTACTGCCTGCCGGGCGGAAAGCTCGTGGTGACCAGCGCGCTGTTCGAGCGGGTCAAGCTCGGCGAGGACGAGTTTGCGGCGATCGTCGCGCACGTCATCGCGCACGCGCTCATCGGCCGGGACGCCGCCGCGGCGGTGGCGGCGTACCAGCGCGAGCGCGGACGCAAGACGCCCGATCCGGATCCCAACCGCGCGGCGCTCAAGCTCGCCGACGCGCTCGATGCGCTGATCCTGTCCGAGCACTACGACGCGGCGGCCGAAAAGGACGCCGACGTCGTAGCGCTGGACCTGATGGCGCGCAGCGGCATCAACCCGACGGCGGCCCCCGGCGCATGGCGGAAGCTGGCCGCCGCCGGCGCCGCATCGCCGCAGGGCCTGGAGACGCTGCACCCGGTGACGCCCGAGCGGCTCGCCGCAATCGAGGCGCAGGCCAAGGCAGACCTTCCGCTCTACGAGAAGGCGCTGGTGTCGCGGCCGCCGCCCGCGTCGGCGCCGCCGATGCTCCGGCGCTAGGCGCCGGTCGTGCCGCCGGGTTCCTCCGGCGCGACCGGGACCTCGAAGACCTCGCGCAGGTACGCGACGTACGACGGATCGTAGTCCATCGTCTTGGTCGGCTCGTCGCTGATCTTGGCCACCGGCTGGCCGTTGCACCTGGTCATCTTGACGACGATCTGCAGCGGGTCGACGCCGACGTCGTTGGTGAGGTTGGTTCCGATGCCGAACGCCGTCTGCATCCGGCCGCGGAAGTAGTTGAACAGCCGGATGGCGAGCGGGACGTTGAGGCTGTCGGAGAACACCATCGCCTTGGTGTGCGGATCGATGCGCATCCTCTGGTAGTGCGCGATCAGCTTCTCGCCCCACTCGAACGGATCGCCCGAGTCGTGGCGCACGCCGTCGAAAAGCTTGCAGAAGAACAGGTCGAAGTCGCGCAGGAACGCGTCCATTCCGCAGACGTCCGACAGCGCGATCCCCAGGTCGCCGCGGTATTCGCGCGCCCAGGTGTTGAAGGCGAAGATCTGCGAATCACGCAGCCGCGGCCCGACCGCCTGGCAGGCCTGCAGGTATTCGTGCGCCATCGTGCCCAGCGGCGTCAGGCCGTGCTCCATGGCGAGCAGGACGTTGCTGGTGCCGACGAATTTCTGGCCGATGCCCTGCTTCAGCGTCTGGACGACCTCGTCCTGCCACGCGCGCGAGAAGCGCCGCCGCGTGCCGTAGTCGGCGATGCGGAACTCGGGGTCGGCCACACCGTTGATCTGTCCGACCTTCGCCGCGAGCCGGCGGCGGCCCTCGGTCAGGTCCAGGCCAGGGCAATGATTGCGCAGGTAGACCTCGCTGACGATCGCGAGCAGCGGCACCTCGAACAGGATGGTGTGCAGCCACGGCCCCTTGATCGCGATGTCGATCTCGCCGTCGCTTCCCGGCAGGCGGTCGACGGTGATGAAGCGCTCGTCGAGCTGGAACAGACCGAGCAGATCGACGTAGTCGCTCTTGAAGAAGCGCCAGCCGCGCAGGTACGCGAGTTCGGCGGCGGTGAAGCGCAGGCGGGTCAGGGCGCGGATCTCGTCGCGAATCTCGCCGACGTACGGCGTGAGATCGACGTCCGGATTGCGGCATTTGAAGCGGTACTCGACCTGCGCCCCCGGAAAGTGGTGCAGCACGACCTGCATCATCGTGAACTTGTACAGGTCGGTGTCGAGCAGCGACTTGATGATCATCGCGGGGAATCCCGGGCGCGCCCGATTCACGGCGCGGATTGGCGACCGAAGCATGCGATGTTACCCGCTCGCGCCTCCCGCGGCCATCGCGCCGCGCCGGGGCACGGCGAGGTCCCGGCGCGGCGCCGGCCCGACGCGACGGCATGGCGGGCGTGCCCGCGTATCGCTATCATCGCGGAGCCCCCCCAACTGCGACCCGGACATGCTCGTCAACTGCGCTGCCTATCAGGACGGCAAGAAACTCGGCGAAATCGCCGTCGAGGACATCAGCGAGTACCTGCACCGCCGCGACTGCTTCGTCTGGGTCGCGCTGTTCCAGCCCACGCCGGAGGAACTCGACCAGATGGCGCTGGAGTTCGAGCTGCACCCGCTCGCGGTCGAAGACGCGCGCAAGGGCCACCAGCGGCCGAAGATCGAGGAGTACGACGACTCGCTGTTCGTCGTGCTGCAGTCGATCGAGTCGGCCCCCGAGGAGTCCCACGACGACCTCCTGGTCGGGGAGATCGACATCTTCGCAGGGCGGAACTACATCCTGTCGGTTCGGCACCGCACGCAGAAGAGCTTCGTCGACGTCCGCGCGCGCTGCGAGCGCGAGCCGGAGCTGCTGCGCGTGGGCTCCGGCTTCGTCCTCTACGCGATCATGGACGCCATCGTCGACCGCTATTTCCCGATCCTCGAGGAGCTCGAATCGTCGCTCGAGGAGGCCGAGAGCCGGCTGTTCAGCGACTCGTCGACGCAGCACCGGATCGAGGAGCTCTACGACCTCAAGCGCCGCCTGATGACGCTCAAGCACGCGACGACGCCGCTGATGGAGGCGGTCGGCAAGCTCTACGGCGGCCGGGTGCCGCAGATGTGCGTCGGCGCGCAGGACTATTTCCGCGACGTCTACGACCACCTTTCGCGGATCAACGCCGCCATCGAGAACATCCGGGAAATGCTGACCACCGCGATCACCGTCAACATCGCGATGATCAGTCTGGCCGAGAGCGAGGTCACCAAGCGCCTCGCGGCATGGGGCGCGCTGATCACCGTGCCGACGCTGATCGCCGGCATCTACGGGATGAATTTCGCGCGCATGCCCGAGCTCAAGTGGTCGCTCGGCTACCCGCTGGTGCTGCTGGCGATGTCGGGCATCGACCTGCTGCTGTTCTGGCGTTTCCGGAAGGCGAAGTGGCTCTAGGAGATTGCCCGGGCTACGCACCACCGGGCGACGAGTCGCGGCCGGTGACCGGCGCGAGCGGGATCACCCGCGGGTCCGCGGGCCGCGGCGGCCACGACGGCTGCAGCGTGACGTGGTCGATGCCGAAATCGCGCGCGAGCAGGCGCTGCGCCGCGGCCAGCGTCCGCGGCCAGGCGTCGCCGTCGACGAGCACGACGTGCGCGGACAGCGCCACCCGCTGCGAGGTCATCGTCCAGACGTGCAGGTCGTGGATGCCGGTGACCTCCGGCAGCGCCGCCAGCGCGCGGCCGATCGCCTCGTAGGACAGGTGCTCGGGCACCCGCTCCATCAGCACGCCCGTGGACTCCCGCAGCAGCGACCAGGTCGAGCGCAGGATCAACAGCGCGACGAGGATGGAAAGCAGCGGATCGATGGGCGTCCAGCCGGTGAACCGGACCACGGCGCCCGCGACCAGCGCAGCCACCGACCCCAGCAGGTCGCCGAGCACGTGCAGCAGCGCGCCGCGAGCGTTCAGGCTCCCGCCCGCGCCCGACAGCAGCCAGGCGACGATGCCGTTGACGGCGAGCCCGGCGATGGCCACGACCATCACCAGCGAACCGGCGACCGGCGTGGGCGCGAGCAGGCGCGCCACCGCCTCCACGGCGATCCAGACGACCAGCGCCAGCATCGCCAGCGCGTTGATGAACGCCGCCAGGACTTCGGCGCGCGCATAGCCGTACGACGCCTTCCGCGACGGCGGCCGGCGGGCGACGACCTGCGCGATCAGCGCGACCACGAGTCCGGCGGCGTCCGTGGCCATGTGGCCGGCGTCCGAGATCAATGCCAGCGAGCCCGAGACCCAGCCGCCGAGCGCCTCGACGACGCCGAACGCCGCGGTGAGCACCAGCGCGATCGTGAGCGTGCGCAATACGCTCGCGCCGCCCGGACCACCGGCGGACTCCCCGCCGGACCCGGTGCCGTGGCGAGCGCCGTGACCGTGGCCGTGATGCAATCCGTGGTCGCGGGCGTCGTGCGCTGCGGACCCGTGACCTTCGCGCCGGTGCGCGTGGCGATCGTCACGATCGGCGGCGGAGGGCGGCGGGGAGGTGGGCATCGGCGCGTCGGTGGCGGGGGCTGACCCCACGGGCCTCCATTGTCGACCGCCGACCGGGGCGCGGCAAATCCGGCCGCCGCGGGCCTGGCGACGATCCCGTCGTGTTCGCGGGGCAACGCCTCCCCGCGGCGCTAGAATGCGGTCTCCATGGACGCCCTTCGTCGCCCTGGTCGACCGTCTCGACGCGGCATTGCCGCAGACCCAGTGCCGGCGCTGCGGTTACGCCGGCTGCCGCCCGTATGCGGAGGCCGTCGCCGGCGGTGACGCGATCAACCGCTGCCCGCCCGGCGGCGACGCCGCGGTCGCTGCCCTCGCCCGCCTGACCGCGCGGCCGGCGGTTCCGCTCGATCCCGCGCACGGCCGGCCGGCACCGCTGACGCTCGCCCGGATCGACGAGTCGCGCTGCATCGGCTGCGCGCTGTGCCGCGAAGCCTGCCCGGTCGACGCGATCGCCGGCGCCGCCAAGCGCATGCACACGGTGCTGGCGGCACTGTGCTCCGGCTGCGACCTGTGCGTCGCACCCTGCCCGGTCGACTGCATCGACATCGTTGCGGCGGGTCGCTGCTGGGGCGACGACGATGCCGCCGCCGCCCGCATCCGGTTCGAGGCGCGCTCCCGCCGGATCGGCGCGGCGCGCGACGGCGCCGGTGCCGGCGCGCCGGCCCCGGACGGCCGCGCGCCGGACGGCACCGACCCGGATCGGGCCTACCGCCGGGACGCGGTCGCCGCGGCGCTGCTGCGAGCGCGCGCACGCCGGGCCGCCCCGGGCGCGAATGGCTCCCCTCCGGGGGGGCGGCCCGCAGCGCCAAGGGGGCGGTCGTGAGCGCGGGGCGCCTGCTCCTGCTCGTCGCGGCGCTCGCCGTCGGTCCGCCGCTGTCCGCCGCCGCCGCCCCTCCCGACCTTGCCGAATTTTCTGTCGTCCTCGACCGGCAGTGGGACTACGCCCGGCCCGCCGAAACGCAGATCCGGTTCCGCGCCGAGCTCGCCCGGTGGCCCGCCGCCGATCCGCAGGCGCTGATCGTCGCCACGCAGATCGCGCGCACGCAGAGCCTCGCCCGGCAATTCACCGAGGCGCACGCGACGCTGGACGCGGTCGCCGCAGCGGCTCGACGGCGCGCCCTCGCTGGTCCGCGTGCGCTACCTGCTCGAGCGCGGCCGCACGTTCAACTCGGCCGGCGCGCCTGAGCGCGCGGTGCCGCTGTTCCGCGAGGCGCTCGCGCTCGCCGAATGCGGCGGCGACGCGTTCTACGCCGTCGACGCGGCGCACATGCTCGGCATCGCGGCGCCGGCGGCCGAGCGCCTCGACTGGAACCTGAAGGCGCTGGCGATGACCGGGCGCGCGGCCGATGCGCGCACGCGCCGCTGGCTCGCGCCGCTGTACAACAACATCGGCGCAGACGTACCTGGAGCGCGGCGAGTACGCGGTGGCGCTCGACTACTTCCGCAAGGCGCTGCCGGCGTGGGAGGCGCGCGGCGACCCGGCCGCGGTGCGCGACGCGCGCTGGATGATCGCGCGGGCGCAGCGTTCGCTCGGCGAGCTCGACGCCGCCGAATCCGCCCAGCGCGCGCTGCTGGCAGAGTACGAGCAGCAGGGCGCGACCGACGGCTACGTGTACGAGGAACTGGCGGAGATCGCGCTGGCGCGCGGCGACGCCGAGGCGGCGCGTCCGTGGGCGGCCAGGGCGCATGCGGCACTGGCGGCGGACCCCGGCGTCGCCGCCGGCGAGCCGGCGCGGCTGGCACGGCTCGCACGCATCGCGGCCGGCGAGCCGGCCGCCGCGGCGCCTTCGAAATGAATCCGCAGAAGCGCCGCGCCATCTTCGAGCGGCTGCGCGCCGCCAATCCGCACCCGCGCTCGGAGCTCGCCTACCGGACCCCGTTCGAGCTGCTGGTGGCCGTCGTGCTCTCCGCGCAGGCGACCGACAAGAGCGTCAACAAGGCGACCGCGACGCTGTTTCCCGTCGCCGCCACGCCCGCGGCCATCGTCCGCGCTCGGCGTCGACGGCCTGATCCCCTACGTGCGCTCGATCGGGCTGTACCGCAACAAGGCGAAGAACATCGTCGCGCTGTCGCAGATCCTGCTGCGCGAGCACGGCGGCGAGGTGCCCGCGGATCGCGAAGCGCTGGAGAAGCTCCCGGGAGTCGGCCGCAAGACCGCCAACGTCGTGCTCAACGTCGCGTTCGGACAGCCGACCATCGCCGTGGACACGCACATCTTCCGCGTCGCGAACCGCACCGGTCTCGCCCCGGGCAGGAACGTCGACGAGGTCGAGCGCAGGCTGCTGAAGTTCGTCGCCGACGAATTCCGGCACGACGCGCACCACTGGCTGATCCTGCACGGGCGCTACGTGTGCGTCGCGCGCTCGCCCCGGTGCGGCGAATGCGTGATCCGCGACCTGTGCGAATACCGCGACAAGACCGGGTAACGGCATGTTCACCCCGTCGCGCGACGAGGCGCGCCGCTTCCTGGTCGACGCCTGGGCGAGGTACCGCGCCGGCGCCCCGCTCGCCGGGCTCGAGCACATCGCGGCCGGCATCGTCGCGCGGCATCCCGAGTACCACGCGATCGTCGAGCACCCCGACCGCCATCTGGACTCGCGACTATTCCCCCGAGGCCGGCGACGTCAACCCGTTCCTGCACCTGTCGCTGCACCTCGCGCTGGCCGAGCAGCTCGGCATCGACCAGCCGCGCGGCATCCGCGCCCAGGTCGAGCGCCTGGCGCTCGCCCGTGGCGACGAGCACGCCGCGCAGCACGCGGCCATCGAGTGCCTCGGCGAGATGCTGTGGCACGCGCAGCGCGCACGGCACGCCGCCCGACGCCGCGATCTATCTCGCCTGCCTCGAACGGCAGCGGTGACCCTGCGGTTTCGACGCACGGCGAACGCCCCGGGCGTGGCGGGTGCCGGCACGACATCGGCCTCCCCGAAAATCGGCGAAGACCCAAAAGACAAAGGGCGCCCCGCAAGGCGCCCTTCGATTCGTCCCGGCGGCGGCTCAGAAGGTGGCTCGCACCGCCGCGGGCCGGGTGCTGAACCACTCGGCGAGGTTGGCGATGTCGTCCTTCGTCAGCGCACCGGCAAAGCCGGCCATGATCGGATTCTTGCGCGCCCCCGACTTGTAGTCGCGCAACGCCTTCTCGAGATAGTCGCGGTACTGGCCGGCGAGCTTCGGGTAGTCCGGCACCTGGCTGTTGCCGTCGGCGCCGTGGCAGGCGGCGCAGACTTCCTTGGCCTTGGCCTGTCCGGCGGCGATATCGGCCGCCTGGGCCGGGGGAAGCGCGCCGAGCGCGGCAGCGGCGGCCAGCGCCGCCAGTATTCGCTTGAGCGTGCTCATTTCACCGCCGTCCTGAGGCCTGACTGCGCGTAGTACGCGGCAAGGTTGGCCATGTCCTGATCGGAAAGCGACGCGGCGATCGCGCGCATCGAAGGGTGGCTGCGCTCGCCGTTCTTGTATTCCTGCAGCGCCTTCACCAGGTACGCCTGGTGCTGGCCGGCGATCCGGGGGACCTTGTAGACCTCGGGGAAGGCCGTCCGCCACCCCACGATGCCGTGGCAACCGGCGCACATCTGCGTCTTCTGGGCACCTGCCGCGGGGTCGCCGGCGGGGGCCTGGGCGGCCGCGTCGAGCGGGCCCGCCGCGATTGCGGCGACCGCCAGCGCGGAGGCGAAAAGGGACAGTCTGGTCATCGGGATGGGGAGCCTGGGTTGGGGGCGCCGCGCAGCGGCAAAGCGCGTGATTCTAGGGGCTGCGGCACCCTCCGGTCAAACGCCGGGGCACCGGTGGCGAACGCAAGCTTTCGCGCGTGCCCCCGCGGCAGCGGGTCAGCGCTCCAGCAGGTTGCGCTTGTCCTTGACCGCTTTCCAGTCGTCGGCATCCGCCGGCGCGGGCTTGCGCTCGATGATCGGCTTCCACTGCTTGGCGAGTTCAGCGTTGAGGGCCTTGAACGCCTCCTGGTCGGGCGGGACGTCGTCCTCCGCGAAGATCGCCTCGACCGGACACTCGGCCACGCACAGCGTGCAATCGATGCATTCGTCCGGATCGATGACCAGGAAATTCGGTCCCTCGCGGAAACAGTCGACCGGGCAGACGTCGACACAGTCGGTGTACTTGCAGCGGATGCAGCTCTCTGTGACGACGTAGGTCATTGCACGGCTCCGTGCGAAAGGGGTTGATTTTACCAAACCGGACCCCAAAGTGTGCCACTGAGTGGCGGATCCTTGCGCCGGCCAGGGTGGCGATGCTTGCGCCGGATGCGGGCTTGGGCTAACGTCAACGGTGGCCCGGGGGCGTTGGCGGCGGAACGTCGCCGGCACCGCGCCCGCGCCGCGCACACTCCAACGAGGCATCGATGAGCGAACACGTCAAACACGTTTCCGACTCCACCTTCGACACCGAGGTCATCAAGTCCGCGACGCCGGTGCTGGTGGACTACTGGGCCGAATGGTGCGGCCCCTGCAAGATGATCGCCCCGGTGCTGGAAGACGTGGCCAAGTCCTACGCCGGCCGGTTGACCGTCGCCAAGCTCGACATCGACGCCAACCCCGCGGTCACGACCAAGTACGGCATCCGCGGGATTCCGACGCTGATCCTGTTCAAGGACGGGCAGGTGCACGCGCAGAAGGTGGGCGCGCTGTCCAAGTCCCAGCTCACCGCATTTGTTGACAGCAATCTCTGAACCCGCTACGCTGACTGTCGTGCTTGCGGCATTGCCCTCGGCCTGAGGGGATGCCGGCACAGCACCGCTCGCCGCGCCCCCTTCGTTTCTTCCCGGGCGCCACGCTCCCGAGACCTCCCCTGCGGCACCCCGCCGCCTCCGCCCGTTTCGCTCGCCCCCACGCGCCATGCAACTGTCCGAACTGAAAGCCAAGCACGTCACCGAACTCGTCGACATCGCCAACGCGATGGAACTCGAGGGTGCCAACCGCATGCGCAAGCACGACCTCATCTTCGCCATGCTGAAGCAGCAGGCGAAGAAGGGCGAGAGCATCTTCGGCGACGGGACGCTCGAGGTGCTGCCCGACGGCTTCGGCTTCCTGCGCTCTCCCGACACCTCGTATCTCGCGGGCACCGACGACATCTACATCTCGCCGTCGCAGATCCGCCGCTTCAACCTGCACACCGGCGACACCATCGAGGGCGAGATCCGCACGCCGAAGGACGGCGAGCGCTACTTCGCGCTGGTCAAGGTCGACCGCGTCAACGGCGAGCCGCCCGAGAACGCCAAGAACAAGATCCTGTTCGAGAACCTGACCCCGCTGTTCCCCGACGAGCCGCTGGTGCTGGAGCGCGACATCAAGGCCGAGGAGAACATCAGCGGCCGGATCATCGACATCGTGGCCCCGATCGGCAAGGGGCAGCGCGGCCTGCTGGTCTCCTCGCCCAAGTCCGGCAAGACGGTGCTCCTGCAGCACGTCGCGCACTCGATCGCCGCCAACCATCCGGACGTGATCCTGATCGTGCTGCTGATCGACGAGCGGCCGGAGGAAGTGACCGAGATGCAGCGCACCGTGCGCGGCGAGGTCGTCTCCTCGACGTTCGACGAGCCCGCGACGCGCCACGTCCAGGTCGCCGAGATGGTGATCGAGAAGGCGAAGCGCCTGGTCGAGCACAAGAAGGACGTCGTGATCCTGCTCGACTCGATCACCCGCCTCGCGCGCGCCTACAACACCGTCGTGCCCGCGTCGGGCAAGGTCCTGACCGGCGGCGTGGACGCCAACGCGCTGCAGCGCCCGAAGCGCTTCTTCGGCGCCGCGCGCAACATCGAGGAAGGCGGCTCGCTGACGATCATCGCCATCGGCGCTGATCGACACCGGCTCGCGGATGGACGACGTCATCTACGAGGAGTTCAAGGGCACCGGCAACATGGAGATCCACCTCGACCGGCGCATGGCCGAGAAGCGGATCTACCCGGCGATCAACGTCAACCGCTCCGGCACCCGGCGCGAGGAGCTGCTGCTCAAGCCGGACGTCCTGCAGAAGGTCTGGGTGCTGCGCAAGCTGCTCTACCCGATGGACGAGCTCGACGCGATGGAATTCCTGCTCGACAAGGTCAAGGCGACCAAGAACAACGCCGATTTCTTCGATTCGATGCGCCGCGGCTGACCGCGGGGTTGATTTCCCGGGCATTGCGCCCCATGTCCCGTTTCCGCGCCGAAGATTGCGCCAGGCCGGGAAAAAAGGCATAATTTCCTATTGTCGAACAGCGCCCTCCCGGGTTCGGGACGCGCGCGCCCGGTCCGCCGGGACGCCATCGAGGACACCATGAAAGCCGGAATCCACCCCAAATACCAGGAAATCCAGGTCACGTGCAGCTGCGGCAACACCTTCACCACCGGCTCGACAGTCGGCAAGCCGGTGCACATCGAGGTCTGCTCCGCCTGCCATCCGTTCTACACCGGCAAGCAGAAGGTGATGGACACGGCCGGCCGGGTCGAGAAGTTCCGTCAGCGCTACGGGTCGAAGACCCCCGCGGCTTCGGCGTAGTCGGCTTCGCGAACGGCACCGCAAAGGCAGCTTCGGCTGCCTTTTTCTTTCCGCCCCGCCGCGGCGCCGACCGCCCGTTCCTTCCCCCTCCCCCCGCATGCCGCCTCTCGCCCCCGCCGCAGACTCCGTAGCGCAGAGCCCGTCGGGCCCCTACCGGTGGCTGAAGCACCTCGGCCTGGTGGTGCTCTGCGGGGCCTGGATCGGCCTCGGGCTCGTCGGGCACGATCCGTGGAAGACCGAGGATGCCGCGACGTTCGGCGTCGCCTGGAGCATGATGCAGTCGGGAAACTGGCTCACGCCGACGCTCGCCGGCGAGCCCTTCGTCGACCGCCCGCCGCTCGCCTATGCGACCGCCGCGCTGTTCGGCGAGGTCCTCTCGCCGCTGCTGCCGCCGCACGACGCCGCGCGCGTCGCCGTGGGGGCGATGCTCGCGCTGACGCTGCTGCTGCTCGCCGCGACCGCCCGCGAACTCTACGGGCGCGGCTTCCGCTGGGTGCCGGTGCTGCTGTTCATCGGGACCGTCGGGCTCTGGGACCGCGCGCACCAGCTGTCGCCGGAGATGGGGCTGCTGCCGGGCGTCGCGCTGGCGCTCTACGGGCTGGCGCTGGCGCTGCGCCGCCCCGCCGCCGGCGGCGCCGTGCTGGGGCTGGGCGTCGCCGTCGCGTTCCTTTCGCGCGGCATCATGGGCCCGCTGTGGCTTGTGCTCACGGCGCTGCTGCTCCCGCTCGCGCACGCGACCTGGCGCACGCGTCGCTACGCGCTGACCGTCGCCATCGCGCTGGCGGTCGCGCTGCCGCTGGCACTCGCCTGGCCGCTGGCGCTCGCCGCGCGCGCGCCTGAGTACCTCGCGGCCTGGTGGGCCGCGCAGTCGATCGGCGACCATTTTGCGCCGCTGGCGGAGGCGTCCGGCGACCCGCTCGCGCTCGCCCGGAACCTGCCCTGGCTCGCCTGGCCGGCGCTCGCGCTGACGCTGTGGACGCTGTACCTGCGCGGGCGCGGCTTCAACGGCGGCCTCGCGACCCCCGGCGTCCTGCTGCCGGGCATCCTCGCGCTGGTGATCACCCTGTCCCTGCTGGCGATGGCCGATCCGCGCGCGATCTACGCGATGCCGCTGATGCTGCCGCTGTGCCTGCTCGCGACGCTCGAGATCGACACGCTGCCGCGCGGATTCTCCGGCGCGCTCGACTGGTTCGGCATCCTCACCTTCGGCCTGCTGGCGGCGCTGGTGTGGGCCGCCTGGGTCGACGCGCTCGTCTACGGCATCTCGCCCGCCGTCGCCCGCATCTTCCGCGACACCGTGCCCGGCTACCGGATGCCTTTCCACTGGTTCGCGTTCGCGGTGTCGCTGTTCCTGTCGGTGCTGTGGCTGGCCCTGGTGCGCCCCGCCCGGCGGACCAACCGCCGCGCGGTACTCAACTGGGCCGCGGGCATGACGCTGGTGTGGGGGCTGTACATGTCGATCTGGCTGCCCTACCTCGATTCGCGGCGCAGCTACCGGCAGGTCGCCGAGGCGCTGGCGCAGCAGCTGCCGGCGCAGGGCTGCGTGGCCAGCCGGAACCTCGGCGAGCCGCAGCGGGCGCTGCTGCACTACTTCGCCGGCATCGCCACGGTGCGCGAGGAAGCCGCGCCCGAACGCGGCTGCGCGCTGCTGCTGGTCCAGTACGGGCACAGCGACCGCGGCCCCGCCGTGCCCCGGGGATGGGAAATCGCCTGGGAAGGTGCGCGCCGCGGCGACGACACCGAGCGCTTCGTCCTTTATCGGAGGACCGCGTGAAGTTCATCGACGAGGCGACCATCGAGGTCATCGCCGGCGACGGCGGCAACGGCTCGGCGTCGTTCCGGCGCGAGAAGTTCGTCCCCCGCGGCGGCCCCGACGGCGGCGACGGCGGCCGCGGCGGCAGCATCATCCTCGTCGCCGACCGCAACATCAACACGCTGATCGACTACCGCTTCGCCCGGATCCACCGCGCGCGGCGCGGCGAGAACGGCCGCGGCGCCGACCAGTACGGCAAGGGCGCCGAGGACATCGTGCTGCGCGTCCCGGTGGGCACCGTGGTCACCGACGCCGGCACCGGCGAGTGCCTCGCCGACCTCGCCGCGCACGACCAGCGTGCGGAGGTCGCGCGCGGCGGCAAGGGTGGCCTTGGCAACCTGCACTTCAAGTCGAGCACCAACCGCGCGCCGCGCCAGTTCACCCCCGGCGAGGAAGGCGAGCAGCGCATGCTGCGCCTCGAGCTCAAGGTGCTCGCCGACGTCGGGCTGCTGGGGATGCCCAACGCCGGGAAGAGCACGCTGATCCGCGCCGTGTCCGCCGCCCGGCCGAAGGTCGCCGACTACCCGTTCACCACGCTCGCCCCGAACCTCGGCGTCGTGCGCACCGACGTGACCCGCAGCTTCGTCGTCGCCGACATCCCCGGGCTGATCGAAGGCGCCGCGGACGGCGCCGGCCTCGGCGTGCAGTTCCTGCGCCATCTGCAGCGCACGCGGCTGCTGCTCCACGTCGTCGACCTGGCGCCGCTCGATCCCGAGAGCGACCCCGTGCGCGACGCGCGGGCGATCGTGCGGGAGTTGCAGCGCTACGACGAAGCGCTCCATGCCAAGCCGCGCTGGCTGGTGCTGAACAAGCTCGACCTGATCCCCGCCGACGAACGCGCGGCCCGCGTGAAGGCCTTCGTCAAGGCGTATCGCTGGAAGGGCCCCGTGTTCGCGGTCGCCGCGATCAACGGCGAGGGCTGCCGCGAGCTCGTCTACCGGATCCAGGAATGGCTCGACGCGCACCCGGCGGAACCCGCCGCGGATGCCGGCGATGCCGGCGACGCCTCCGCCTGACGCCGCGCCCATGGCCACTCCCGTCGCCGCCGCCCGATGCATCGTCGTCAAGGTCGGCTCGAGCCTGGTCACCGACGACGGGCGCGGCCTCGACCACGCCGCGGTCGCGCGCTGGGCGGCGCAGATCACCGCGCTGCGCCGCGGCGGCCGGAACGTCGTGCTGGTGTCTTCGGGCGCCATCGCGGAGGGCGTCAAGCGCCTGGGCTGGAGCGCGCGCCCGAAGTCGATGCACCAGCTGCAGGCGGCGGCCGCGGTCGGGCAGATGGGCCTGGTGCAGGCGTACGAGAGTGCATTCGCCGGGTTCGGCCTGCACACCGCGCAGATCCTGCTCACGCACGACGACCTCGCCGACCGCCGCCGCTACCTCAACGCGCGCTCGACGCTGCGCACGCTGCTGTCGCTGTCGGTGATCCCGATCATCAACGAGAACGACACCGTCACCACCGACGAGATCCGCTTCGGCGACAACGACACGCTCGCCGCGCTGGTCGCCAACCTGATCGAGGCGGACGTGCTGGTGCTGCTCACCGACCAGCAGGGTCTGTACACGGCCGACCCGCGCCGCGATCCGGCGGCGACGCTGCTGCGCACGGCGCGCGCCGGCGATCCGCGGCTGGAGGCGCATGGCCGGCGGCGCCGGCACCGCCCACGGGCGCGGCGGCATGCTGACCAAGGTCCTCGCCGCGCGGCGCGCCGCGCGCTCGGGGGCGTCGACGGTGATCGCCTCGGGCCGCGAGGCCGACGTGCTGACCCGCCTCGCCGCCGGCGAGGACATCGGCACCGCGCTGATGGCCGAGGCGGTCACGCTCGCCGCGCGCAAGCAGTGGCTCGCCGACCACGTCCGGCTGGCAGGGCGGCTGCGGCTCGACGCCGGCGCCGCGCGCGCGCTCGCCCGCGACGGCAAGAGCCTGCTGCCCATCGGCGTGGTCGCGGTCGAGGGCGAATTCGAGCGCGGCGAGGTCGTCGGCTGCTTCGACCCCGACAACCGCGAGATCGCGCGCGGGCTCGTCAACTACAATGCCGCCGAAGCCGCGCGCATCCTGCGCCGGCCGTCGGCGGAGATCGAGGCGATACTCGGCTACGTCGACGAGCCGGAGCTCATCCATCGCGATAACATGGTGCTGCTCGACTGACCGGCGCCAACACACCAGGGAGGGTACCGCCATGGCACTCGCAGACCGCGTCAAGAACATCCTGCTCGCACCCAAGACCGAGTGGCCGACGATCGCCGCCGAGACGGCAACCGTGCAATCGCTCTACAGCGGCTACATCCTGATCCTCGCCGCCATCGGGCCGGTCGCGATGGTGCTCTCGGGCGTGCTCCGCGGAGGGATCGGGGGCATCGCCGTGGCGGCGATCACCTACGGCGTCGGGCTCGCCGTCACCTACGTGCTGGCGATGATCGTGGACGCGCTGGCGCCGACGTTCGGCGGCGAGAAGGACCTCGTCCAGTCGCTGAAGCTCGTCGCCTACTCCTACACTGCCGCGTGGGTCGCGGGGATTTTCCAGCTCGTCCCGGTCATCGGCGGCGTCATCGGCCTCGTCGCCGCGATCTACACCATCTACACGTTCTACCTGGGCGTGACGGTGCTCAAGAAGTGCCCGCAGGAGAAGGCGGTCGTCTACACCATCGTCGTGGTGGTGTGCGGGTTCGTGATCGGAGCCGTGCTGGCGATCGCGATGATGTCGGCGTTCGTGGGCGGCAACATGGGCATGCTCGGAGCCGGCATGCACTGACGGGACGGCGGCGCCGTCAGTCGCCGCTGGACGGCGCCGGGTCGGCGTACGAGGGCGGCATCGCCGGATGCACCCATCCGTACAGCCGGTCGCGTCGGGCCTGCTGCCGCGCATGCAGGTGGCGCTCGAGCTCGGTGAGCGCGCGCCGGTAGACCTCGCGCTTGAAGTCGATCACCGCCTCGAGCGGGACCCAGTAGTCATGCCAGCGCCAGGCGTCGAATTCCGGGTGATCGCTCGCGCGCAGCGACACGTCGCTGTCGCGGCCGACCAGCCGGAGCAGGTACCAGATCTGCTTCTGCCCGCGGTAGCTGCCGCGCCACTCGCGTCTTACCCAGTGCTGCGGCACCTCGTAACGCAGCCAGTCGCGCGTGCGGCCCAGGATCCGGACGTGCTGGGGTAGGAGGCCGACTTCCTCGTGCAACTCCCGGTACATCGCCTGTTCGGGTGTTTCCCCGGGATTGATGCCGCCTTGCGGAAATTGCCACGAGTGCTCGCGAACCCGCTTCCCCCAGAAGACCTGATTCCTGACATTGACGACGACGATGGCAACGTTCGGGCGATAACCGTCGCGGTCCAACATGGCGGTCACCCTGGAACGATAAGTTGCTAATATTGTTCCACAACTCGGTCGCGAAGGCCAGTGCGTGCGCCGTCCGGCCGGCGGGGACAGGAACGGGGCAAGGCGGCGATTGAGCAGCGTCAAAGACGCTTGGGCGAACCCGGCGCATGCTCGAAGCAGGCGGAGGTTCGATTCAGCAGCGTGTCCTTCGCGGCAGCGCCCGATGGCGCGAGCGCGGGTTCGCCCTGCCCCGGGGCGCGCAGGGGTCGCCGGCCGCGCGGCGCAGGAGAACTTCGATGGATGTGCATCGCTCGAGGCGGCAGACCACGGGGCCGCGCGCCGTTGCGAAACGGATCGCAACGCCGGCACGGGCGCCCGCGCGGCGCAGGGCCGCACCGGCCAGGGCGCCGCTGCCGGTGCCGGTCGCGGTCCCGGATTCGTCGTTCATGCGCGATTCCTACGCCTCGACCGCGCTGGCGGAGATCATCGATCGCTCCGTCCACGCCGCCACCGCGCGCTTCACCGTCGGCCTGTCGCCGATGGCGCTGATCGGTGCGTACATGGACTGGGCGGCGCACCTCGCGTTCGCGCCGGGCAAGCAGGCCCGGCTCGCCGAAAAGGCGGCCAAGAAGTGGATGCGGTTCGTCGAACCACTGCAGCCGCAGCGTCCTCGACGCCGACGGCTGCGAGCCCTGCATCCAGCCGCTGCCGCAGGATCACCGCTTCGACGGCGATGCCTGGCGGCGTCCGCCCTACGCCGCCATGTACCAGGCTTTCCTTCTCGGCCAGCAATGGTGGCACAACGCGATGACCGGCGTGCGCGGGGTGACCCGGCGCAACGAGAACATGGTCGCGTTCGCGACCCGGCAGTTCCTCGACGTGTGGAGCCCGTCGAACTCGGTGTTCACCAACCCCGACGTGCTGGCGCGCACCCAGCGCGAAGGCGGCATGAATCTCGTCCGCGGCTGGCACAACTTCGTCGAGGACACCGAGCGCGCGATGGGCGGCAGGAAGCCGGTCGGCGCCGAGGCGTTCGAGGTCGGCCGCGACGTGGCGGTCACGCCGGGCAAGGTCGTCTATCGCAACCGGCTGATCGAGCTGATCCAGTACGCGCCGACGACGGCGACGGTGCGGCCCGAGCCGGTGCTGATCGTGCCGGCGTGGATCATGAAGTACTACATCCTCGACCTCTCGCCCGAAAATTCGCTGGTCCGCTACCTGACGGGAAAGGGGCACACGGTGTTCATGATCTCGTGGAAGAACCCCGGCCCCGAGGATCGCGAGCTGGCGATGGCGGACTACCGCGAGCTGGGCGCGATGGCCGCGCTCGACGCGGTGACGGCGATCGTGCCCGGCGCCAAGGTGCACGCGGTCGGCTACTGCCTCGGCGGCACGCTGCTCGCGATCGCCGCGGCGGCGATGGCGCGCGACGGCGACGACCGGCTCGCGACGGTGAGCCTGTTCGCGGCGCAGGCCGATTTCAAGGAGGCCGGCGAGCTCACGCTGTTCATCAACGAAAGCCAGCTTGTCGTTCCTCGAGGACATGATGTGGGAGCAGGGCTTCCTCGACACCAAGCAGATGGCCGGCGCGTTCCAGATCCTGCGCTCGAACGACCTCGTGTGGTCGCGCGCGGTGCGCGACTACCTGATGGGCGAGCGGCAGCCGATGACCGACCTGATGGCGTGGAACGCCGACGCCACGCGCATGCCCTACCGCATGCACACCGAGTACCTGCGCCACCTGTTCCTCGACAACGACCTCGCCGAAGGCCGCTACCGTGTCGACGGGCGACCGGTCGCGCTGACCGACATCCGCACGCCGATGTTCGCCGTCGGCACCGAGCTCGACCACGTCGCGCCGTGGCATTCGGTCTACAAGTTCCACCTGCTGACCGACACCGCGGTCACCTTCCTGCTGACCAAGGGCGGGCACAACGCGGGGATCGTATCGGAGCCCGGGCATCCGAACCGGCATTACCGGGTGTCGACCCGGCCGGCGGACGGGCGCTACGTCGATCCCGAGGTGTGGCTGGCCCGGACGCCGCCGACGGCCGGCTCGTGGTGGCCGGAGTGGCTGGCGTGGCTCGACGCCCGTTCGGGCAAGCCCGCCGCGCCGCCCGGCATGGGCGCGCCGACGGCCGGTTACGCCCCCGTGAGCGACGCGCCCGGAACGTACGTGCACCAGCAGTGACGGCGGGCGCCACCTCCGCAGCCAGGACGCGGTCCGGGCAGGACGGACCTAGCCCGGGCAGAACGTAGCCCGCCGTTGAGCGCCAGCGAAACCCGGGTGGGCCGCGCGATGGGCACCAACCGCCCGGGTTTCGCTGGCGCTCAACGCCGGGCTACGCGCTGCCGACGACCTCGAGCAGCGAAGCGCCGTAGCGCGCGAGCTTGGCCGCGCCGATTCCGCCCACCGCGGACAGGGCATCGAGATCGAGCGGACGCCGGCGCGCGATCTCGGTCAGCGTCGCGTCGTGCAGGATCACATAGGCGGGCACCGCCTGCGCGCGCGCCTCGGCCAGCCGCCATGCCTTGAGGCGCGCGACGAGGTCGGCCGCGGCCGGCGGCAGGTCGGCCGGCGTGCCGGTGCGTGCCGCCGGCGCGCGCCGCCTGCCGACGACCACGCGGCGCATCTCGACCCGCCGCTCGCCGCGCAGCACCGGCCGGCTCGCCTCGGTGAGCCGGAGCGCGCCGTGGGCTTCGTGGTCGACACGCGCGAGTCCGAGCGCGACCAGCTGGCGGAACACGCCGCGCCACGCGGCCTCGTCCAGGTCCTCGCCGATGCCGAACACGGCGAGGCGGTCGTGGCCCCAGCGCGCCGTGCGCTCGCCGGCCTTGCCGCGCAGCACGTCGATCAGGTGCACGGCGCCGAAGCGCTGGCCGGTCCGGTAGATCGCCGACAGCGCCTTCTGCGCGGCCACGGTCGCGTCCCAGGTCTGCGGCGGGTTGAGGCAGGTGTCGCAGTTGCCGCAGGGCTCGCTCGCCTCGCCGAAATACGCGAGCAGCCGCACGCGGCGGCACGACGCGGTCTCGCACAGCCCGAGCAGCGCGTCGAGCTTGGCGGTCGACACCCGCTTGTAATCCTCGCTCGCTTCGGACAGGTCGATGAGGCGCCGTTGCTGGACCAGGTCGGCGAGCCCGTAGGCCATCCACGCGTCGGCGGGCAGGCCGTCGCGGCCGGCGCGGCCGGTCTCCTGGTAGTAGCCCTCGATGCTCTTCGGCAGGTCGAGGTGCGCGACGAAGCGCACGTCGGGCTTGTCGATGCCCATGCCGAAGGCGATGGTCGCCACGATCACGACGCCCTCCTCGCGCTGGAAGCGGTCCTGGTTCGCGGTGCGCGTCCCGGCATCGAGGCCCGCGTGGTAGGGCAGCGCCGTCACGCCCTTGGTCGCGAGCCAGGCGGCGGTCTCGTCGACCTTGCGCCGCGACAGGCAGTAGACGATGCCGGCGTCGCCGGCGTGCTCCTCGCGCAGGAAGGCGAGCAGCTGCGCGCGCGGGTCGTCCTTGTCGACGATCGTGTAGCGGATGTTGGGCCGGTCGAAGCTCGACACGAAGATACGCGCGCGCTCGAGCGAGAGCCGGGTGACGATCTCCGCGCGCGTCTGCGGGTCGGCGGTGGCGGTGAGCGCGATGCGCGGCACGCCGGGGAAGCGCTCGTGCAGGACCGAGAGCTGCAGGTACTCCGGCCGGAAGTCGTGGCCCCATTGCGACACGCAGTGCGCCTCGTCGATCGCGAACAGCGCGATCTTCGCGGCGCCGATCAGCTCGAGGCAGCGCGGGGTGAGCAGGCGCTCGGGCGCGACGTAGACGATGTCGAGCTCGCCCGCCGCGAGCGCGCCCTCGACGACGCGGGTCTCCCGCGCCGACAGCGTCGAGTTGAGGACCGCCGCGCGCACGCCGAGCTGCCTCAGCGCCTCGACCTGGTCGTGCATCAGCGCGATCAGCGGCGAGACGACGACCCCGGTGCCCGCGCGCAACAGCGACGGGACCTGGTAGCACAGCGACTTGCCGCCGCCGGTGGGCATCAGCACCAGCGCGTCGCCGCCGCCGGCGACGTGCGCGACGATCTCGGCCTGCGCGCCGCGGAACGCCGGGTGGCCGAAAGTGCCGGCGAGCAGCGAAAGCGCGCTCGGGATTGGGTCGAAGGAAGGGGCGGCCACGGCAGCAGTTCGCGGGTGGCGCGCGGTGCGCCACGGGATTCGGTTCCCGATTGTGCCGGAACTTCGGCCCCGCGGCGCGCGCGGGGCCTCCTACCGAAGGCCTAGGGACGCGCTGCGCGGGCGCAGGTCGCGTCTGCGCTCAGCGGCCGAGCCAGCCGCCGTCGACGACGATCGTCGCGCCGTCGACGTAGTTGGACGCCTGCGACGCGAGGAACACCGCGGCACCCGCCATGTCCTCGGGCTTGCCCCAGCGCCCGGCCGGGATGCGTTCCATGATCTGCCGGCTCCGCGTCGGGTCGGCCATCAGCGCCGTGTTCATCTCGGTGTCCATGTAGCCGGGGGCGATGCAGTTGACGTTCACACCCTGGCCTGCCCACTCGTTGGACAGCGCCTTGGTGAACTGCGCGACGCCGCCCTTGCTGGCCGCGTAGGCGGGCACCGTGAGCCCGCCCTGGAAGGACAGCAGCGAGGCGACGTTGACGATCTTGCCGGACTTGCGTGCGAGCATTCCGCGCCCGACGGCCTGGCACAGGAAGAACACCGCGTTCATGTTGACGCCGATGACGAAGTCCCAGTCGGCGCGCGGGAACTCGGCGGCTTTGTGCCGCTTCTGGACGCCGGCGTTGTTGATCAGGATGTCGATGGCCCCGAGCGCGGCCTCGACGCGCGCGACGAGCGCCGGGATGGCGTCGATGTCGGCGAGGTCGTGCTCGAAGAATGCACCGCGCACGCCCATGGATTCGATTTCGGCGACCACCGTCGGGTCGCTCCTGCGGCCGACGACCGCGACGTCGGCGCCCGCGGACGCGAGTCCGAGCGCCATCGCGCGGCCGAGGCCGCGGCTGCCGCCGGTGACCAGCGCCACCTTCCCCTTCAGACTGAACAGGTCGTTCATCTTCGCTCCGTTCCGGTTCCGTCGCCCGCTACAGGCGGAAGATCATCTTGATGACGTTGCTGCCCTTGACCAGGTCCTCGAATACGGCGCCGGCGACCTCCGGCGGCGACTCGGTGAGCAGCAGGTCGAAGTCGATGCGCCGGGAGAGCAGCATTTCGGTCGCGATCTCGAAATCGCGCCGTTCGTAGACGCGAATGCCCACGATCGTGAGTTCCTTGAACTCGACCTTGAGCAGGTCGACCTCCGGCGGCTTCTTGTACGAGCCGACGACGATCGCCGTTCCCTGCACGCGCAGGACCTCCAGCAGCGTCGCCTGCACGCTGGGGTGCGCGGCGCAGTCGAACGCGAAGTCGGCGTTGGCGCCGCCGGTGAGCTCCTTGACCCTGGCAGCGACATCCTCGGTCGCGCCGTCAATCGTCGCGCAGCCGAGCTTCGCCGCCACCTCCAGCCGGTGCGGGTTGGTCTCGACGACGATGACCTCGGACGCGCCGAAGTACTTCAGACAGGACGCCACGCACAGCCCGATCGGGCCGGCGCCGTAGACCACGGCCCGATCGCCGGGCTTGTACCCCGAGCGGCGCACCGCGTGGACGCCGACGGCCAGCGGCTCGATGAACGCGCCGAGCTTCAGCGGCAGCTCCCGCGGGATCTCCAGTATCTTGTCGGCCGGCACCTTCACGTACTCGGCCATCGCGCCGTCGCGGTCGATGCCGATCAGGCGCAGCGTGTTGCACACGTGCGCGGCGCCGGAAAGGCAGGGCCCGCAGTGGCCGCAGGACAGCAGCGGATAGACGGTCACCGGCGTGCCCTCGGGCAGCGTCGGGTGCCCCTTGACGATGGTTCCCGCGAACTCGTGGCCCATGATCAGCGGCGCCTTCGCGCGCGGATGGGCGCCCTGGAAGATGTTGAGATCGGTGCCGCAGATGCCCACGTAGGCCACCTTGACCAGCACCTCGCCGGCGGCGATCTCCGGCATCGGCTTGTCTTCGACGACAACCTCGTGCGGATTCCTGTAGACGATGCTCTTCATTGTCTCTCTCCCGAAACGGATTGGAACTGGTTCACCTGGTGGAGCGGCGGCCCGCGGCGGCGGGCGTCATGGACCCTTCAGGCCGGAGGCGGCGAGCGGGCAGCCGACGCTCATCGCATCCAGAGCCCGCCGTTGACGTCGATGGATTCCCCGTTGACGAAATCGTTCTCGATCGCGTACTTGATCGCCAGCGCGACGTTCAGGGGCATTCCGTTGCGCTTGAGCGGATTGGCCTCGCCCCAGGTGCGCATCTGCTCGGGCGAGGAGACCTTCTCGTGGAAGGGCGTGTCGATGACGCCGGGGGAGACGGAATTGACGCGGATTCCCGGCGCCAGCTCCTTGCAGAGCCCGCGCGAGAAGACGTCGAGCGCCCCTTCGATGCCGCGTAGATCGTCGCCGTCGGCCCGCCGTGCCGCACCACGACCGACGTGACGTTGACGATCGACGGATCGGTACCCTTTTCGAGCAGCGGAATGCACAGCGAGGCGATCTTCATCGCCGAGAACGCATTGAGCGAGAATGTCTCGAGCATCAGGTCCCAGGTCAGCCCGCGCGCGGCCTGCCTGCGCACCAGCCCTCCGGCGTTGTTCACCAGCACGTCCAGCGAATCGGCGTGCGCGCCGAGCGCCTCCACCAGCCCGATGCAGGCCGCCTCTGTCGTGAGGTCGGCCTGGAGCAGCACGGCCCTGCCGCCGAGCTGTTCCACCTCGCGCGCGACGCCTTCGGCCTTCCGCCTGGAACTGGCGTAATGCACGAACACGAGATTGCCCGGCGCCAGCAGGCGGGCCGTCTCGGCGCCGATTCCCGTGCTTGCACCGGTAATCAGGAGTTTCTTCATCCGAGTCACCTCTTGGTCAAGTGGTCAGGGGGCGCCCCGTGCCGGGGACGCGCAACGAAGGGTCGCGCGCCACGGAGACCGGACACGCCGTTCGGCGCATCGCGCGGGGAAGAGGATCCGTCAGGGCGTGCCGCGACCGGCCAGCTTCCGGCCGCTGACGAAGACGTCGCGCAGGCTGTACGCGATCATGAACAACCCCGCGACGGGCATGCTGGCGTACAGCAGCTTCTTCGGCATGTTGATGACCGGGGTCCAGTCGCCGACCCGCAGCGTGAGGTTCAGCGAATACCAGGTGAACACCCCGACGAAGAACAGCGCAAGTAGGTTCAGGACCATGTCGAGCACGCGCCCCGACGGCTTGTTCCGAAACAGATCTGGGAAGAAAGTGATCGCGAAGTGCTCGTGCTCACGCCACAGCGCCGCGGCCCCGAGGAACACCATCCACGCCACCAGCAGCTCGACGACCTCGTCGAACCACCCGAGTTGCACGATCGGGAAGAAGCGCAGGAAAGCGTTGACGATCAGCAGCACGAACACCAGGCCCAGGAGCGTGACGCTGCCCCAGCGCAGAAGGCGGCCGACGATGCGATCGAGAGCGTCCAGAGCGGTCATGATCCGGTCGTGTGTCAACTGAACATCCGCGGAATCCACAGCGCGATGCCGGGGGAGAACGCGAACACCAGGGTGACCACCAGAATGCCGACGATGTACGGCATCATCTCCCAGCTCAATTCGCCGATCGCCGCCCCGCTGATGCTCGACATGGTGTACAGGCACATCCCGACCGGAGGCGTAAGCAGCCCGAGCATCGAGCAGAGGATCATCACGACGCCGAACTGCACGGGATCGATGCCGAACTGGGTGATGATCGGCAGGAAGACCGGGATCGTGATCACCATGACCGCGATGCCCTCCATGAAGCAGCCGAGCACGAGGAGGATCACGACGAACAGGGCCATGACGACGGTGGCGGTGCTTCCGAGCGCCGAGAGTTCGACGATGACCTGCTGCGGAATGCTCTGGAAGATGAGCAGCCAGCCGAAGAACCCGGCCACGGCGATGATGAACATGATCCGGACCGTGAACACGATCGTCTCCCAGCCGATTCCCGGCAGGTCGGACCACTTGATCTCCCGGTAGACCAGGACGCCGAGAATCAGCGCGTAGAGGCAGGCGACGACCGAGGCTTCCGTCGGCGTGAAGAAGCCGCTGACGATCCCGCCGATGATGATCACCGGCGCCATCAGGGGAAGAAAGGCGCCCTTGAAACTGTCGAAGACTTCGCGCGCACTGGCCTTGGGCTGGCGCGGATAGCCGCGCCGCCTGGAGGTGAAGTAGACGGAGATCCCCAGGACGACCGCCATCATGATCCCGGGGAGGAACCCCGCGAGGAACAACTGCCCGATGGACACCCCGGTGATGCTTCCGTAGATGACGAACGGAATGCTGGGCGGAATCACCGGTCCGATCGTGGCGGCAGCCCCGGTGATCGCGGCCGTGAACTTCCGGTCGAATCCCTGCTCGGGCATGGCCTTCATCGCCAGCATCCCGAGTCCGGCCGCTTCCGCCACCGCGGCCCCGCACATGCCGGACATGATGACGGCGGCGACGATGACCACCTGCGCCAGCCCGCCCCAGGTGTGCCCGACCAGCGTCGACGCAAACCTGAATATCCGGGTGGTGATGCCGCCGGTGTTCATCAGGTTGCCGGCCATGATGAAGAAGGGAATCGCGAGCAGCGTGAAGCCCGTCGATGCCGAGTACATGCGCTGCGCGATCATCGTCAGGTTCTGGACGTCGTCCAGCGTGACGAGGAAGATCATGGCGGTGATGCCCATGCTGGCGGCGACGTTCAGGCCGAGGAACATGAAGGCGACCAGTACGCCAAAGATGGCAAGCGCCAGCATGGGATTCCGCCAATCGACGTGCTTCGTTGCGGGAGGCGATCACCCCGTGAGGATCGCGCTCGTCACGGGGTGATCGGGAAGGACTCGCTACTTCGTTTCCTCGGCCATCTTCACGAACGTCTCGACGTTCTCCTTGCCCGCGTATTCGCCGATCTTGTCGTACGCCGGCTTCATCCTGGCCTTGAACTCCGCGCGGTTCGGCGTGGTGATCTGCATGCCCTTCTCCTTGAGCTGACTGATCAGGGTTGCGTCTTCCTTCAGGATCTGCGCGCGCATCCAGTCACCGGCCCGCTTGCTTTCCTCCTTGATGATCTTCTGCTGGTCGGGGGTGAGCTTGTCCCAGGTCTTCTTGCTCATCACGTGGACCCAGCTGTTGTAGACGTGCCGGGTGAGGGCCAGGTGCTTCTGCGCCTCGTAGAACTTGTTGTGGTAGATGACGGAGAGCGGGTTCTCCTCCCCGTCGACGACACCCTGCTTCAGCGCCAGGAACAGCTCGGGGAAGGCGATCTTGGTCACGTTCGCGCCCAGCGCTTCCATGGCGGCCTGAAGCTGGAGTTCCGGAGGTGTGCGGATCTTGAGCCCCTTGACGTCGTCGGGCGTGTTGACCGGGCGGACGTTGTTGGTCAGGTTCCGGAAACCCCAATCCCAGTTCGCGAGGAACACCAGTCCCTGCTTTTCAAGGTCCGGCGCCGCCCACTCGATGAACGGACCGTCGAGAACTCTGAACGCGTGCTCGGCGTCGCGGAACACGAAGGGCAGCATCACGACGGCGAACTTCTTCGAATACTTGTCCAGGGCACCCTGGGTCGGCATGCTCATGTCGATGGTGCCCAGGATGTTCTGCTCCAGCATCTCCGGGGGCGAGCCCAGCTGGTTGTCCGGGAACACGGCGATCTTGACGGTGCCGTTCGTTCTCTTCTCGACGTTGTCGGCGAACATCTTCGCCGCCGTGTGCCCGGGGTGCGACATCGGGGCGTAGTGTCCCAGTTTCATGTTCACCACGGTTTGAGCCGGTGCCGAAGCCGCAAAGGCGACCGTGGCGGCGAGCAGGATCAGACGAAAGCGCTTCATGGAATGAACCTCCCTGTGTGGATTATTTGCCCTGGCCGTGCTGCTTCATCAGCTCGACGTGCTCCTTCCTCGGCGGGCTGAAGATGTCGATGCCCTTGAATCCCGTCGACGTGCGGCCGCCGTGCGGGACGTTCGCCGGATGGATGCACACGTCCCCGGCTTTCATGTGGATCGTCTGCCCGCCCACGAAATGCTCTTCGGTCCCCTCGAGGATGATCAGCATTTGCTCGCAGTCGTGCGAGTGCACCGGGAATTCGGCGCCCGCCTCCTGCTCGATGAAGCTGATCAGTATCTGGTCCCCGAGCAGGAACCGGGTCTTGGCCTTGTCGTTGAAGGCGATGTAGGGAACATCGTTGATCGAGAACACGTACTTCTTCTCTTCCGCCATCGGGTCGCTCCTTGGGTTGAATTGGGGCTGCAGGCGTCTGAACTCATGGAACCCGCGCCGCCGTTAAAAATTATGAAACACGGTTCCAACATGATAACATCAAAGACGAAAAACGGAATACCGTTCAATAATTCGCTAGACCGCGCTCCGGACCCGGGCGCGGGTCGGACGCGGTGGCGAGCACGCGCGGCCGGATGTTCTTGACAGGCGGTGGGCAATCGTGAAAATCGCTCCGAACCCCGTATCCGCGAAGCCCGCGATGACCGCGAAGATCAACACCGGTGTCGACAAGACGCTGAACATCCTGGAACTGGTGGCGCGGAACGCCCAGGGCTCGACGCTGGTCGAGATCGCCCGGGGCGTGGGCATGCCCAAGACCACCGCGTACCGGATCCTGGAGATTCTGGCGGCGCGCGAGTACGTCGAGTGGGACGCGGACAGCCAGAAGTACACGCTGGGGCTGAAGGCGCTCGAGATCGGGGTCAGCGGGCTCGTCGGACAGGACATCGTCGAGGTGGCGATTCCCTATCTGCAGGAACTCTCGTCGGTGACCGGGGAAACCTCGTTCCTCGGTGTCTACAACAACGGCGACATCGTCTACCTGTACAAAGCCGAGGGCACGGGCTCGATCCAGACGACCGCACAGCTCGGCAGCCGGCGCCCGGCCTACTGCACGGCGCTGGGCAAGGTGATCCTCGCCAACCTCCCGGTCGAGGATGCAGACCGGGTGCTGAAGAAGAAGCTCACCCGGTTTACCGCGGGAACGGTGGTCGACCGGGTCAGGCTGTACGAGGAGTTCGCGGAGGCGCGCAGCAGCGGCTACGCGATCGACGACGGCGGAATCGAGGTCGGGCTGTACTGCCTGGCGGTGCCCGTCTACAACTACACCGGCGCGGTGATCGGCGCGATAAGCATCTCAGGGCCGTCGCCGAGGATGCTCGAGCAGCGCGACCGTATGGTCGACGCGCTGACGAACGCCGGCGACATCATCTCGCGGCGGCTGGGTTACGTGAAGTCGATGCGCTCGCGCTTCCTGCAGACGGTCCGCCACCGGCCGAGGAGTTGAGAAGCGCCGCTAGCCGCCGATCACGCCGGTGTTGACCGCGACGATGCCCGCGGCCCACGCCAGCAGCGCCACGCCGAGCGGCGCCGCGAGCCTCCTGCCGCCGGGGAGGTTCTTCTCGGCCGCCATCACCGCCGCGAGTACCAGCATCCATCCCAGGCTGCCGGTGCCGACGACGAACATCAGCAGCATCAGCGCCCAGCAGCAGCCGACGCAGAACACGCCGTGATCGACGCCGACCGCCAGCGCCTCGCGCGTCGGCGTGCACCCCGCGCCAGCGCTCCATGATGAACGCCAGCGGCGCGTGGCATTTGTCGAGGCAGCGATACTTGAGCGCGCTGAACTGGAACGCTCCCGCACCGCCGACGACGGCCGCGCCGATCACCCAGCCGTTCAATTCCAGCCCAGGGCAGCCGGCCGGCGAGCGCGTGCACGCCCCAGTCCGCGGCGTGCGCCGCCAGCCCGAACGCGAACCACGTCGCGACATAGCCCGCGACCACCAGCGCCAGAAGGCGGCCGCCGTCCGGCCGGTCGCGCGTCATGCGGCGGAACATCTCCAGGATCGGCAGCGTCGTGGGCAGCATCATCGCCGCGATCATCAGCACCCAGCCCCCGGCGTAGAGCAGCGCGGGGATCAGGATCCCGCCTGCGGGAACGGCGCGGCAGATCGCCGCGAGCGCGCCGGCGTCGCCCCAGCTTCCGTGGTCGAGATAGCGGCCGTAGGGACTCGCCGACCACAGCCACAGCGCAAGCCAGGCCGTGGCGGCCAGTGCCGCCACCAGCGTCCGGAATGCACCGGTGCGCGGATCGGCGGCCGCGGCGGCACCGATGCCGGGGCGTGTGCGGCGCGGCTGCGCGGTCATCGCTGGAGCGACGGCGCGCGCGGCCGACCGCAGGCCGGCAGCACGCACCGTCCGGCTCAGGAGCTGAAGACGAACGTGCTTTGCAGCGCGTTGTGGTTCTTCAGGTCCTGGTCGATGCCGAGCTTGTCGTTCTTCGAGCGGTAGACCGGCGCCTTGCCCACGAACACCGGCGCGCCGGGCACGGTCGAGAATACCGTTTCGGTGAGCGTCGTCGTCGCGCCGCTGGCGCTCTTGTACGGCTCGAGCTCGGCGTAGCCGTTCGTCCCCACCTTGAGGGTGCCCTTGCCGCCATGGACGTCGAAGGTGATCGGCACGCGCTCGACCGACACGACCTCGCCCACGAGCTTGACCAGATCGGCCACCGGACCGCCACGCTTGCCGGTGTACACGGCGAGGATGGCCTCTTCCTGCTGCGGCGTCGTGTTGTCGCTGAGATAGACGGCGGCCCGCCAGTTGCCCTGCAGGATGTTGCCTGGAATGTGCGCGATCATCGCAATGGTGGCGCCGGCGACGTCGACGCCGTCGATCGTGCCCTTGTCGAAATGCCAGCCGACGATGGTGTCGCAGGTGCCGTTGTCGGGATCCTCGCCGATCCAGCACGGGCAGAGCACGTTGCAGTTGCAGACTTCGAGCAGGCGTCCTTCAAGATGGTAGGCCATGGACTCCTCCTGTTGTGTCAGCGCGGCATGCTTGGATGTCTCGCCGCTTTTCCGACTTGTGCGATATTCCGGGTCCCATGGACGGTGACCCGGCCGGTCAGGCTACACCTCGTCCGGCGTGAATGCCACCCTTCCCCGCCTGGCGGCCCGTGCACTGCGGCTCACCGGCGCCCGCCCGCGAGCCGCAGCGACGCCGGGTGCCGGCGCAGCCGCGCCATCGCGAGAATGCCGAACGCGGGCCCGAGGGCGAGCGGCGCGAACGCATAGCGCCAGCCCATCGCCTCGACCAGGTACGGCATCACGTGGATCGTGACCAGCGTCAGCGTGAAGCCCGCCGCCGTCTGCACGCTCAGCATCGTTCCGACCCACGGCGGCGCGGCCAGCTCGGCGATCGACGCCGAGAACTGCGCCGAATCGGCGACGATGGTGATGCCCCAGACGACGCACAGCGCCGTCACCGCGATCGGCGAGCCGCCGTAGAGGAGGCCGATCGATCGCGGCGCAGGCTCCGCTGATCGCCATCGCGCCGATGGTGATCGTCGTGCGGCCGAGACGGTCGGCGAGGAAGCCGGCGGCGACCGCGCCGACGGCGCCCGCGCCGATGGTCGCGAATGCCGCCAGCTTGGCGGCGACCGGCGCGGTCCCGGGGGCGAGCGTCAGCGCGAAGCTCGCGTTCAGGAACACGCCGATCCACGCCCACATCGCGTAGAGCTCCCACATGTGGCCGAGGTAGCCGAAGTTCGCCAGCCGCAGGGGCAGGTCGCGCCACGCGGCGAGCGCGAAGCGGGGGTCGAAGCGCGGCGTGGCGGTCCGGTTCGGGCCGACGCGCACCAGCATGACCAGCAGTGCGGCCGCCAGCGCGCTCGCCGACGCCGCGGCCAGCGTCACCCGCCAGTCGATGCCGCCGAGCACGCTCAGCAGATACGGCGACGCCGACCCCAGCGTCAGCGCACCCACGAGGATGCCGACCATCAGGCCCATGTCGCCTTTCGCCCACGTCGACGCGAGCTTCATCCCGACCGGGTAGACGCCGGCCATGCACGCGCCGGTGACGAAGCGCAGCAGCGGTCCCGGCCACGACCCGGGATCGACCGCCAGCAGCAGCGTGTTCGCCAGCGCGCCGACCAGCGCGCAGAGCGCGAACAGCCGCCGCGGATCGACGCGATCGACGAGCCCGAGCGCCGCACTCGCGAGGCAGCCGGCGACGAAGCCCGCCTGCACGCTGCTCGTCAGCGCCGCCTGCATGAACGCGGACAGGCGGAACTCGGCGGCGAGCGCCGGGATCACCGCCGACGCGGAAAACCACAGCGCCATCGCCATCACCTGGCACAGCGCGATCAGCGTGATCGCGGCCCGTTTCGACGCGAGCACGCCCGCGCGACCGGCAGCGGGCGCACTCACGCGAGAGCGCCCGCCGCGGCGTCCGCGCTCACGGCAAAGCCGGCTCGTGGCGCCACGTCCGGCTCAGCGCCGCCCGCGCGCCGTCGGCGGATAGACACCGGCCAGCCGCGCGATGAGGATCGCCAGGAACAGCGCGCCGGTGAGCTGCTCGACCACGCAGATCGCGCGCGCCTGCCGCGTCAGCGGCACGACGTCGCCGAAGCCGGTGCTGGTGAGCACGGTGAAGCTGAAGTACAGCGCGTCGACGACTGCCAGCGGCATCGTCTGCCCGCCGACCGCGAACGATTGCGGATAGAAGTGCTCGACCAGCGCATAGCCGTACGCCCAGAGGACACCCAGCATCAGGTAGGCGGCGGCGGCGCCGTAGAGCTTGTCGGCGGTCATCACGTCGGGCTGGAACACGTAGCGCAGCAGGTAGGTGATCGTCGCCGCGTACAGCGCCGCGCCGAACTCCCAGGACACGGCGAGCGTCTGCGGATCGGGGGAGACGACGTCGAAGTAGTGGAACGCGAGCGTCGGCACCGCCAGCAGCAGCACGATGACGAACGACAGCACGGTCCGGCCGACCGCCGCGACGGTCGCGACGACCAGGAACGCGTTGATGCCGGCGACGAGGATCCGTCCGCCGGGCGTCGGCTCGATGAACGGCACGACGGCGATCAGCGCCAGCAGCAGCGCGAACAGGTAGAAGCAGCGCTGATTGAAGACGCGACCGAGCTGTTCGCGGGCGCTGCGTATCGCCATCGTCGAGGATCCCGTTGCGCGCCCGCGCTGCGGCGCGACGCGCCCGCCCGCGCCCAGGGCGCCGCGTCACATCTCCAGGACCACCTCGCCCGAGACCGGATCGGTCACGCCGAGCCCGCCGCCCAGGTCCTCCAGCGTGTCGCGAAACGTGTCCAGCATCGCGATCATCCGCGGCCGGGCGTCGACCATGGTCTGCCCGCTGTCCCATTCGCCGATGACGCAGTACGTGCGCTCGCCGGTCTTGATCAGCGTGAAGCGCTTGAACCCCTTGAAATCGGGATGCGCCTTGCGGTGCGCCTCGAGGAAGTCTTCCTCGCGGCCTGGCTTGACCCGGAAGCGCACGACATTGAATGCAGTCACGATCCTGTCTCCTCGTCGATGGGTAGCCCGCCGGCTCGCCGTTTCTTCGGTCGGTGCATGCGACGGCGTCAGCGGAAAACGTATGATGACGCCCGCCACGCGATCAGGCAACCTGCGTCCCCGCCGCGTCGGTGGTCGCGCCGCCCGCGTTACCGTGGGCCGGCACCTGCGCGAGCGTGGGCGCGCAGGAGATCGAAGGCGAGGCCGGGCGGCTCGTCGCCGAGTGCCTGCCGCGAGTATTTTTCCCACAGCGCATCGGCCCGCGCGGGCTCGCCCGCGCCGATGGCCCGGGCATCGCGGCCGGCGGCGGGTTCACGCACTCGTCGACGATCTGCGCGCCGGCGTACGCGAGATTCGGCGGCGCCTGCCGTCGGGGTGAGCGCGGGCGCGAAGCCTACCGGCGCGGAGGCGGCGGGCCGTAGCCCGAGCGCGGCGGTTCGGCGACCACACCCACCGCGACCTGCACCTCCCGGCCCGGATCGTAGGGCAGGCGCACCGTCGCGTCGTGGCCGCCGTAGCGGTAGGTGACGTCGTAGCCGCGGATCACGTCCTGCCACGAATCCACGGTCCGGCAGCGCTGTACGACGCGCTGCTCGGGCTCGTTGTAGACGACCGCCGGATCGCCAGCGTTCCTGGTGGCGATCTTGTTGCCGATCAGCGCACCGGCGACGGCGCCGGCGACGGTGGCGACGTCCTTGCCGCGCCCGCTGCCGACCTGATGGCCGGCGACCCCGCCCAGCACCCCGCCGATGATCGTGCCGGCGGCCGCGGCGCCCGGGTCGGCGGGCCCGGGCGCGCTCTGCGGCGCAGCGACCGCGACGGTCTCGTTCCAGCATTCCTGCCGCGGCGTGTTGACGCGCTCGTAGACCGGCGCCGTCGCGACCACCGGCGCGTAGTCGGTGAAATCGGCCGCGGCGGCGATTCCGCCCACCGTGGTTCCGGTCAGCGCGACGAGCGTCATCCCAATCCAACGGTGGGTCATGCCGGGTCTCCTGCACGAAGTGGTCGGGGCCGCCGCGGCCGGTACGCGGCTCGTGCAACTGGTTCGATGAGACCCGCGATCGAACGCACGAGTTCCCCCGTGCCGGCGCACGGGACCGGTTCGCGCGCCAGTTCGCGTGGTGGCGCGACATCTATCGGCCTGCCGTCGTCCTGATGCATCCCGCAGTTTCCGCCGCGGCGTCGGGCACGGACATCCATCCGTGCCGCGATCGCAGCGGCGGACCGTGCGACCAGCGGCACCCGACTCGCCTGAAGGCGGGGCGCCGCTAGTGCACCGTCCGGGGCCCGGTCAGCGCATCGACGATCGCATCGAACAGCGCCACCACGGGGTTCGTCTCCCCACCCTCGCTGCCCTCGGCGAATCCGTCGCGCATCATCGTCGCCGCGACGACGCTCTCGGCGCCCTCCTCCGGCGGGATCGCGGCCTCCGGCGGCTGCAGCGGGAACTCCAGCCCGGAGCGCCGATGGAGCTCCCAATCGGCAATGTGCTCGATCCACGACAGCAGGCCCGCCGCCATGAGCACCAGCTCGTTGGCGGCCACGACCAGCGCCCGCAACTCGTTTTCCTCGAGATCGGAAAGAGCCGCGGCGACCGGCTCCAGCTCAGCTTCCATGCGCGCTACCCCGGGGCGTGGCATCAGTGTTACCGCCATTCTACGTGCATCGGCGTGGCGGCGTCGCGGTTGCGGCCGCCGCCGGTCGTGCCGTTGCCGCCGTCGGACGCATCCGCCGCGATCCGTGCCCGGCCGGCGCCCGCATGCGCGACGGCGCGGGCTCGATGCGCGTCGTCTTTTGACGCGCAGCACCGGTAGACTATCATCGGCTTCGCCGCCCGCCCGTGCCGGCCCGCGCCGCAGCGGAGGCGCGCTGCCGGACTCGGGCAGCGCGAGACGTCGCGGCGGTTCCATCAACGAACGGAGGCTGCAGGAAGCCAATGCCGGATTCGCAGCAGCGCAAGCACTCGTCCGCGCGAGGCACGCGGCCGGCGCGCGCGGCAAAGCCGGCACCGGCGGTCGAGCGGGTGGCGGACCTCGCGTGGGCGGGCCGGCGTGCCGAGGCGATCGCGCTGGCGGCCCACGCACTGTCCACACCGGGTGTCGCCGCCGGACGCCGGCTCGAACTGCTGGAGCTGCGCGCCGAGAGCCTGATCGCCCTGGGCGAGCTCGACCGCGCCGACGACGATGCCAAGGCGATGCTGGACCTCGCCCGCGGCGAGCGGTGTGCCGCATTCACGGCCCGGGCGCAGAATTGCCGGGCACTGGTGCAGATGCGCAAGGGAACCGGGTCGGCCGCGATCGCCACCGCCACGTCGGCGCTGCGCGCGGCGCGCCGGAGCCGGGAGCGGGCGCTCGAGGCGACGAGCCTCCTTCGCCTCGCCGAGGCGCAGTTCCGCGACGATCGCAGCGAGCCGGCGGCCGCGAACGCGACTCGCGCCGCCGGGCTGTTCGCGGCGCTGCGCCAGCCGGCCGGCCAGGGGCGCGCGCTGTGGGCGCTGTCCGCCGCGCAGAGCGCGCTGGGGCACGCCGCCGATGCGCGCCGTGCCGCCGCCGACGCGCTGGCGCTGTGCCGGAGCTGCGGCGACCTCTACGGCGCGGGCAACGCGCTCAACATGCCGATGTTCGACGAGCCCGACCTCGGCGCGCGGCTCAAGCTGCTGAACCAGGCGCTGGCCGCGTTCGAGGCGTCCGGCCACCTCGAGCGCCAGGGGGTCGTCACCTTCAATCTCGGCATTGCCTACGGCAACCTGGGGCTCCACCGGCGCGCCCGCCGCCTTTACCACAAGGCGGCCGATGTCCAGGAGCGCACCGGGTCGCGCGCCGGCAGCGGCGCTCTGCTGCTGACGCTGGCGTTCGGCGAGATCGAGATGGGGCATCTCGACGCCGCGCGCCGTCACCTCGCCGCTGCCGACGCCATCGCCGACGAGCCGGCCCGGGACCGTCACCATCCGTACTTCGCTGCGATGGCCTGCGGTCGCCTCGCGATCCTCGACGGCGATCCGCGCGCGGCGCTGCGCCACATCCGGCGCGCCCTGAAGCTCGCGCGCGACGCCGGGCTGGTGGCCCTGGAAATCGCCGCGCTGGCGGAGCTGGCGCACGGCCAGCTCGCCGCCGGCAATCCCGCCGCGGCGCTGACGGCCTCGCGCCGCGCGACGAGAATCCATCGTGACCACGACCTGGCCGCGCTGCAGGCGATGAGCCCGCCGCTGGTCTGGTGGCGGCACAGCCAGGCGCTGCAGGCGAACGGGGACGCGGCAGCCGCGCGCGAGGCGCTGGAGATGGCGTACCGGTTCCTGCAGGACGGCGTCCGCGGTCTCGGCGACGAAGGCCTGCGGCGCAACTACCTGAACAAGATCGGCGCCCACCGCGAGATCGTCCGCGCGTGGATCGGGGATGCGCGCCGGCGGCGCCTGACCCCGGCGCGGCGCGGTGCGCACCTGGCGGGAGAAACGAGCCTGCGCGAGCCGTTCGAGCGGCTGGTGGACACGGGGCTGCGTCTGAACGAGCTGCGCAGCGCCGCGGAGCTGCACGAGTTCCTGATCGACGAGGCCACCGAGCTCAGCGGCGCCGAGCGCGTGCTGTTGGTATTGGAAACGCCGGACGGACTGAGGCTCGCCGGATCGCTGGTGCCGCGGGGCGAGGACGCCGAGGCACTGCTGCGCGCCGTCGCGCCGATCCTGGCCGACGTGCGGCGCGCGCGCGCGGTGACGCTCTCGCACAGCCCCGAAGGCGCGAACGAGCTCGACCAGCGCTCGCGCGTCGTCGCGCCGCTGATCGCGCAGCGCGATCTTCTGGGCTACCTCTACGCCGACCTCGACGGCGCGTTCGGGCGACTGCGCGCAGCCGACCGCGATCTCCTCGGCCTGCTCGCGAGCCAGGCCGCGGTCGCACTCGCCAACGCGCAGTGGTCGCAGGGCCTTGAGAACGAGGTGGCGTGGCGCACGGAGGAACTGCGGGAATCGCACGCCGCGCTGGAGCAGCGCGCGAACGAGCTCGCCATCATCAACAGCATCCAGCAGGGCATGGCCGGCTCGCTCGACTTCCAGGCCATCGTCGAGCTGGTGGGCGACAAGCTGCGCGAAGTCTTGGGCGTGCTGGACATCGGCGTCGTCTGGCTCGACCTCCAGGAGAGGCGCCTGCACTTCCTCTACCGCTACGAGCATGGCGAGCGCCTGCACCTGCCGCCGATGCCCATTCCGCCCGCCGTCGAGCGGCTGATCGCGTCCCGCGCGTCGCTGCTGTGCCGCACCGCGGAGGAGCAGATCGCCGCGGGCATCGGCGCGGTTCCCGGAACCGACCAAAGCCGCTCGGCGGTGGTCGTCCCGATCGTCGGCCGCGACCGCGCGCTGGGGTTCCTGTCGATGGAGGACTACCAGCGCGACGGCGCCTACGGCGACGCCGAGCTGCGGCTGCTGGAGACCGTCGCGGCCGGCATGGGTGTGGCGCTGGAGAACGCGCGGCTGTTCGACGAGGCGCAGGAGGCGCTGGCCGGGCAGAGCGCGACCGCGGAAATCCTGCGCGTGATCAGCCGCTCGCCTACCGACGTCCAGCCGGTATTCGACGCGATCGTCGTCACGGCGCTCGAGCTTCTGTCCTGCGACATCACCATCGTTCTGCGACGCGAGGGCGACAGCTACCACCCGGTCGCCGGGACGAGCCGGGGGGGCATCCCGTTCGATATCGGCTCGTCGCGCACGTCCATCGATCCCGGCGTCAACTTCCCGTCTCGGGTGTTCGTTGACAAGACCTTGCTCCACCTTCCCGACTGGTCGGCCATCGACCTCCCCGAGCACGAGCGGCGCGTTCGCCGGCATCTGGGAATCAGTGCCTCGCTGCTGCTGCCGCTGCTGAGCGATGGCGAGTGCATCGCCGTGCTGGTGTTTGCCCGCATGGCGCCCGGCGCCTTCGACGAAGCGCAGATCGCGATGGCGAAATCCTTTGCCGACCAGGCGCTGATCGCCATCGAGAACGTGCGACTGTTCAACGAGACCAGCGAGGCGCTGGCCAAGGTCGAGGAGCGCGAGCGCGCGCTGACCGAGTCGCTGGGCTACCAGACGGCGATCAGCCACGTGCTGCGGTGCATCAGCGAGTCGCCGACCGACGTCGCGCCGGTGTTCGACGCGATCCTCGAGAGCGCCGCGCGGCTCTTCGGCAGCCCGCTGGCCGCGGTTCTGCGCTACGACGGCGAGCTCGTCCACCTGGTCGCGACCCACAACTGGACGCCGGAGGCGATCGCCGACGCGCGTCGGCTCTATCCGGCGCCGCCCAACCCGCAGATGATCAGCGGACGGGTCGTGCTCTCGGGCCGCGTGCAGACCGTGCGAGGACACGCTGCACGACACCGAATACGACCAGGTCTCGGCCCGGCTCGGCCACTGGCGGCGCATGCTCGGCGCACCGCTGCTCAAGGACGGGCATCCCGTCGGCGCGATCATCGTCGCCTGGCCCGACCCCGGCACGACGCCGCAGCGGCAGATCGATCTGCTGCAGACCTTCGCCGACCAGGCCGTGATCGCGATCCAGAACGCGCGCCTGTTCAGGGAGGCGCAGGAGGCGCGCGCCGCCGCCGAGGCGGCCAACGAGGCCAAGAGCGCGTTCCTGGCCACGATGAGCCACGAGATCCGCACGCCGATGAACGCGGTGATCGGCATGAGCGGGCTGCTGCTCGACACGCCGCTGGACGGCGAGCAGCGCGACTACGCCGCCACCATCCGCGACTCGGGCGACGCGCTGCTGACGATCATCAACGACATCCTCGACTTCTCCAAGATCGAGGCCGGGCGCATGGACCTCGAGGCGCAGCCCTTCGACCTGCGCGAGTGCGTGGAGTCCGCACTCGATCTGGTCACCACCCGCGCCGCCGAGAAGCACCTGGACACCGCGTACGTGTTCGAAGGCGAGGTGCCGGCGGCGATCGTCGGCGACGTGACCCGGCTGCGCCAGATCCTGCTCAACCTGCTCGCCAACGCCGTCAAGTTCACCGAGCACGGCGAGGTCGTGGTCACCGTGACGTCGGCCCCGGTCTCGGCCGCCGACGCCGAGCTGCACGTTCGCGGTGCGCGACACCGGCATCGGGCTGACGTCCGAAGGGATGAGCCGGCTGTTCCAGTCGTTCACGCAGGCCGACTCGTCGACCACGCGCAAGTACGGCGGCACCGGGCCTGGGACTCGCGATCAGCCGGCGCCTCGCCGAGCTGATGGGCGGGCGCATGTGGGCCGAGAGCGAAGGCCCCGGCACGGGCTCGACCTTCCTGTTCACGATCCGGGCACCGACGGCGGCGCTCGCGCCGACGCGGCAGCGCGACTTCGTCGGCCCGCAGCCCGGGCTCTCGGGCAAGCGGCTGCTGGTCGTCGACGACAACGCGACCAACCGGCGCGTGCTGGCGCTGCAGACGGCCAGGTGGGGCATGCAGGCGCGCGCCACCGAGTCGCCGCGGGAGGCGCTGCGCTGGGTCGAGCACGGCGAGCCGTTCGACGTCGCCATCCTGGACATGCACATGCCCGAAATGGACGGCCTGGCGCTGGCGCGACGGATCCGGGATGCGAACGCGGCGCTGCCGCTGGTGCTCTTCAGCTCGCTCGGCCGGCGCGAGGCCGGCGACGACGACCGGCTGTTCGACGCCTATCTCTGCCAAGCCGATCCACCAGTCGCAGCTCTACGACACGCTGGTCGGCCTGCTCGCGCGGGAGAGCGCGGCGAAGCCCGCCGCAACCGCGCCGGAGAAGGCCCGGCTCGATCCGGAGATGGCGGCGCGCCACCCGCTGCGCATCCTGCTGGCCGAGGACAACGTGGTGAACCAGAAGCTCGCGCTGCGCCTGCTGCAGCAGATGGGCTATCGTGCCGACCTCGCGTCCAACGGCATCGAGGCGATCGAGTCGATCGAGCGCCAGGCCTACGACGTGGTGCTGATGGACGTGCAGATGCCGGAGATGGACGGCCTGGAGGCGCGCGCCGGATCTGCGCGCGCTGGGGGCGCGGCGCGCGGCCGCGCATCGTCGCGATGACCGCCAACGCCATGCAGGGCGACCGCGAGATGTGCCTGGACGCCGGCATGGACGACTACCTGACCAAGCCGATCCGCGTCGAGCGGCTGGTCGAGGCGCTGACGCTGGCGCAGGCACGCGAGGAGCACAAGCTGGAGTGAGCATGCCCATGGACGAACCCGTGATCGACATCCGCCACGTTCGAGGAGCTGAAGGACACCGCCGGCGCCGATTTCGTCGTCGATCTGGTGGACACGTTCCTCGTCGAGGCCCCGCTGATGCTGGACGATCTGCGCAGCGGCGCTGGCGGCGCGCGACGCCGAGCGCTTCCGCCGCGCCGCCCACTCGCTCAAGTCCAACGGCAACACCTTCGGCGCGCTGACGCTGGGCGCGATGGCGCGCGCGCTGGAGCTCGGCGGGCTGCCGGACGGCGCCGAGCCCCGCTCGACGCGCTGGCGAAGGAATACGCGCGCGCGGCCGCCGCGCTCGCGGAGCTGCGCGATGCGTGACGGGCGCTACGGCGCGGGCCGGCTGCTGGTCGTCGACGACAACAAGGTCAACCGGCTGCTGCTGGCGCGCAACCTCGAGCTGCAGGGCCACAGCGTGGCGCTGGCCGAGAACGGCCGCGTGGCGCTGGAGATGCTCCGGCGCGAGCCCTTCGACCTGCTGCTGCTCGACATCGAGATGCCGGAAATGGACGGCTTCCAGGTGCTCGAGCAGCTGACGGCCGACCTCGCGCTGCGCGACCTCCCGGTCATCGTCACCTCGTCGCTGGAAGGCATCGACAACGTCGTGCGCTGCATCGAGCTCGGCGCCGAGGACTACCTGCCCAAGCCCGTCAACGCGGTGCTGCTGAAGGCGCGCATCGGCGGCGAGCCTGGAGAAGAAGCGGCTGCGCGACCAGCAGAAGGAGCTGGTGCGCCGCTTCGCGACCCCCGAGGTGGCGCAGGACCTGCAGGAATCGGGGTTCGCGCTGGGCGGCAAGCGCGTGCGCGCGTCGGTGCTGTTCTCCGACATCCGCAACTTCACGCCGCTGGCCGAGTCGCAGCCGCCCGAGGAGACCATCGAGCTGCTCAACACCTACTACACGCTGATGTTCGACGCGATCAGCGGCCACGGCGGGATCGTCGGCATGATGGCCGGCGACGGGCTGATGGCCATCTTCGGCGCGCCGGTGCCGCTGCCCGATCACCCCGAGCGCGCGGTCCGCGCGGCGCTGGAGATGATCGAGCTGGTCGAGCTGTTCGGCCTGGAGCGCGCCGCCGCCGGCAAGCCGCCGATCCGGATCGGCATCGGCATCGCGACCGGCGACGTGGTCGCCGGCTACACGGGCACCAATCAGCGGGCGACGTACACGTGCATCGGCGACACCGTCAATCTCGCGTCCCGGCTCGAGACCCACACCAAGACCGCGCAGCGCGCCATCCTGATCGACGCGGTCACCCGCGCGGCGCTCCCCGGAACGATCGCCACCGAGCCGCTCGGGGCCGTCGCGCTGAAGGGGATATCCGCGCCGGTCGAGGTGTTCGCCGCCGGCGTCAGTAATCGAGCGTAAGCTCGGCGGCGGCGGCGCCGTTGCGGCCGAACACGTACGCCGTGTAGACGTGACCGGGGTCGAGCGAGCCGATGGCCGACGCGGTCGGCGTCGTCGTCCCGGTCGGTGCGAACTCCAGCGTGTAGGTGCCGGGGTCGACCTCCTGGTAGCCGGTGGCCGTCGCCGCCTTGATGTCGGCAAGGTTCAGAGTCGCGTTCAGGTACAGGTCGTAGGCGGTGTCGTCGGAACTGGCGTTGACGACCCGCAGCTTGGCCTTGCCCGACGACGGCGGCAGGTTGTTGTCCTGGAGCACGATCAGGCCGGCGCTGCCCGTGCCCTGGATGCCGTAGGCGACGAGGGACTGGTCGCCCCCCGCGGCCATCGTCTGGTTCTGGTTGTAGACGTCCGCGCCCGGCGCGCTCGGCGCCTCGATCCGGAGATTCCGGCTGCCGGCGGCGACCGGCGCATATGCCTCGACGGTGCCGTAGGGCAGGTCGGCGAGCGCAACGGACCCGTCGATCAGGAAATTCACCGCCGGCAGGTCGATGTCGGCGTTGACGAACTTGTAGCGCGCCACCGGATTTCCGACGAAGGTCGTGGTGCCGCTGCCGTCGCTGCTCATCAGTGCGGCATTGACCAGCGCGCCGCTGCCGGTCGCGTAGACCAGGAAGGTCACCTTGGCGTTGCCGGCGAACGTCTGCGTGCCCGAGTCGTAGATCACGTCCTTGGTCGCCGTGGGCGTCACGACGATGTCGTAGGTGCCGCTGGTGAACGACGTGAACGCGTTGCTGTTCGTGTACCCGAGGGCGGTGAACGCCGGCGTCGCGGTGGCCAGGTCCGTCCCGGGCGCCAATAGGTAGATGTCGAGCGAGCCGATGCCCGTCGCGAGGTGGACGCCGCGCAGATAGAAGCTGCCGGACGGCGCGTCGCCGACGTCGTCGCGCAGGCCCACCGCACGGGTCGACGCGCCGCCGCCATACAGGAAGTACGAGTAGTGGGCATCCCCGGCGACGGGGACCTGGGTGTCGACGTAGGTGACGCCGCCGGTCGTGGACTGCACCGTGATCCGCGGCGTTCCCCAGTTCAGCGCGACGTATGCCGACGCGGCCTGATACTGCAGCGACGGCACGATAGTGTTCCCGTCCGCGCTGACGGTGACGACGTCGGCACCTGGCGAGACGTGCACGAACCGGTAGTATCCATCCGCGAACGATTGGTCGCCGCTGCCGCTCAGGCAGCCTGCCAGCAGCAGGCCGAGCACGGCTGCCGTCATCGCGGAACGAACTGATCTCATGCTGTTCTCCTTTCGACCGGGCGCGCGCCCTGTGCGCCGTCGGTCATTCATCTGGCCGCCCGTGCGTGGCGGCGGCGGGTTCGAGGACGCCGACGCGTGCGCCTCCGGCGATCGCCGGGGCGCGCGGGCGCCGAGTGGAATTGCGGCTGCATCGGCTCCATTCTGTCACGTGTCGGCCCGCGGCGAATATGCCGGCGAGGCGTGAGCGGGCGCCGCTCACGGCGCGCCGAGCAGCAGGTAGACGCTGAAGTTGCCGCCGCTGCCGAAGCCCGCGCCCAGGTACGCCGGGCCGGCGAAGGTGTCCGCGCCCAGGAACAGCGAGCCGGAATACAGCGTTCCCGGCGACGGCAGCCCGTCGACGCGGTCCTTGATCCAGCCCACCTCCGCCGACGCGCCCGCGTAGACGCCCGAGCCCAGCAGGTCGGGCAGCGCCACGATCCGCTTGTAGTACATCGCGCGGCCGAACGCATACTGGCGGCCGGAGAACTGGTGGACGCGGAATCCCGACAGCCGCAGCGGACCGCCCAGCGTGAACGACTCGTATGCCGGCATGTCCGAGCCGAAATCGGTCCCGCCGCGCGCGAAGAGGTTCAGCGTGTGCGGGCCCCCAGGACTTGGCGAACTCGGCCTTGCCTTCCAGGCGCTGGTAGTCGAGCGCGGAGCCGAGCGCCGTCGTCGCCGCGTAGGCGGTCAGGATCGCCGAGTAGCCCTCGCGCGGGAACAACGCGTGGTCGAGCTGATCGATGATGAGCCCGACGCGCGCGGGCCGGCCGTCAGCTCGCGGATCGACGGCAGGATCGGGTCGCCGGTGTCCACGCGCGCGTCGACCTCCGTCCATTGGAGCGCCGAGGCGGGCGATGCCCGCGGTGCCGATCACGGCGCCGGCGTCGACACCGCCGCGCAGCGCTGCTTGACCAGGTATTCCGCGACCTTGTTGTCGCCGTCGAACAGCGACGCGCGACACCTGCCCGACCTGCCCGTAGACCGAGCCGAACCAGATGCCCTTCTCGTTCAGCGGCTGGAAGAATTCCGAGTACAGGTGCGTGTCCTGGCCGACCTGCCCCTCGGTCGTCCACTCCGCGCCCAGCCGGTTGAGCCAGGTCCTGCGGTACTGGACCAGCACATTGAACGCGTTGTCGCCCTGGAAATCGCTCGCGAGGCCGAGCCCGAAGCGCAGGTAGTCCGGCCCCCACAGCTTTTCGCGCGGCTTGATCACCATCGCCCGCGGCCCGTTGTCGCCTTCGAGGTGGTAATTGACGCCCTCGAAGTCGCCGCGGCCGTAGATCCGGCGCAGGTCCTCGCCGATCTTCTCCTCGGACAGCGCCTCTCCCGGCTGCGTGCGTACCAGGCCGCGCAGCACCTCGGGATTGGTGCGCTCGAGGCCCTCGAAGCGGATCTCGGCGACGGTGCCGAGCGGCTTGCCGTCGGCGACGACCTGCTTCGCGCGCAGCGCCGCGTACTGCTCCGGCGGCAGGCTGTAGCGCTCGAGCTTGGCCGCCATCGCCCGTGTGGCTTCCTCGCCGATGCGGATCGCGTCCTTCGAGCGCTCGAAGCTCGCGGCCGAGATGGTCCCGAGGTCGGGCTCGATCAGCACGTCGCCCGGGCCCAGGCTCTTCAACTGGTCGTCGACCGTCTGCTTGCCGAGGAAGTTGACCAGCTGGCCGGCGACCGCCAGCGCCGAGGTCAGGTCCTTGCGCTTCATCGGCGGCGTCGAGATGTTGACCGCGATGATGACGTCGGCGCAGAGCTTGCGCGCCTGGTCGATGGGGAGGTTGTTGGCGATGCCGCCGTCGACCAGCAGGTTGCCGTCGATCTCGACCGGCGCCAGCGCCCCCGGCACCGACATGCTCGCGCGCATCGCTTCGGCGAGGCTGCCGTGGTCGAGCACCACGGATTGCCCGGTCTCGATGTTGGTGGCCATCGCCTCGTAGGGTATCGGCAACTTCTTGAAGTCGGTGATCCCCATTGCCGGTTCGACCAGCACCCGGAAGAACGCCTCGATCGACACGCCCGCGATCACGCCCTTGGGCAGCGCGAGCCCGCCGTCCTTGACGCCGAATTCCGGCGCGAACAGCGTCTTGTAGTCGTCGGCCTTGCGGCGCATGGCGATCTCGTCGCGCGACGGCTTGTCGCGGAAGATCTCATTCCAGTTGGCCTCCAGCACCAGTTGCTCGAGCTTCGCCGGCGACCGGCCCGCCGCGAAGGTGCCGGCGACGATCGCGCCCATGCTGGTGCCGGTGACGCAGCTGATCGGGATGCGCATCTCGTCGAGCACCTTGAGCACGCCGACGTGCGCGATGCCGCGCGCGCCACCGCCGGAGAGCGCCAGGCCGATCCGCGGCGGCGTGGCGGCCGCGGCGCGCGCGGCGCCGCGTCGGCCGCGAACGCGGCGGGCTGGCTGACGAGCGATGCGAGCACCAGCGCCGCGATCAAGCCGCGGCGCACGACGCCGGACGCCGACTTTGGCATGGCGGATTCCCCTCGGTGATGTCTCCGCGCAACGCCGCGGCCGCGAGGATCGGAAAGGTCGCCTCCGGATCCCGCTCGCGCGTCGCCGTTCGGCGCGCGGCCCGGCGGCAAAGGCAAATGTTCGATTATAGAAGAAACGGCGTGGCGACCGGGAACCCGCGTTGACCGGCCGGGCGCGGGTCGCGGCGGCGGGCGAGCCGGCCGCCGCCGGCATCACGTAAAATCGCCTGTCGTCGTGCGCCCCTGCCGCGACGCCGCACCGCAGACGCCATTCGCCGCAAGGAAGCCCGATGCGCATCGAGAACGAGGTCAAGCTCGATTTCAAGGACGTGCTGATCCGCCCCAAGCGCAGCACGCTGTCCACCCGCTCGAACGTCGACATCTCGCGCGAGTTCCGCTTCCGCCACGCACACGTCGACTACCACGGCGTGCCGATCGTCGCCGCCAACATGGACACCACCGGCACCTTCGAGATGGCGCGCGCGCTCGATCCGTTCCTGCTCTCGACCGCGCTGCACAAGCACCATCGCGGTCGACGGGCTGGTCGCGTTCTTTGCGGCACTCGAGCGCAAGTCGGCCGCGTTCTACTCGATGGGCATCGCGGCGGCGGACGAGGAGAAGTTCGACCGGGTGATGGCCGCGGCGGGCACCGGGGCGGCGTCGACGGTCCGCTACGTGTGCATCGACGTCGCCAACGGCTACACCGAGGGCTTCGTGCGCTTCGTCGCGAAGGTGCGCGAGCGCTATCCGCACCTCGTGATCATGGCCGGCAACGTGGTGACCGGCGAGATGACCGAGGAGCTGATCCTCTCCGGCGCGGACATCGTCAAGGTCGGCATCGGCCCCGGGTCGGTGTGCACGACGCGCCTGATGACCGGCGTGGGCTACCCGCAGCTCTCGGCGATCGTCGAGTGCGCGGACGCCGCGCACGGGCTCGAGGGCCACATCTGCGCCGACGGCGGCTGCGCGTCGCCCGGCGACGTCGCCAAGGCGCTGGGCGGCGGCGCCGACTTCGTGATGCTGGGCGGCATGTTCGCCGGCCACGACGAGTGCGCGGGCGACGTCGTCGAGCGCGACGGCCAGAAGTTCCAGCGCTTCTACGGCATGAGCAGCCGCACCGCGATGGAGAAATATTCCGGCGGCGTGGCGCAGTACCGCGCGGCGGAGGGCAAGGAGGTGCTGGTGCCCTACCGCGGCCCGGTCGCCGGCACCGCGCAGGAGATCCTCGGCGGCGTGCGCTCGGCCTGCACCTACGTCGGCGCGCGGCGGCTGCGCGAGCTGTCCAAGCGCACGACGTTCGTGCGCGTCTCGCAGCAGGGCAACGACGTCTTCGGGCGCGGGTAGGCGGCAGCGGTCACATCCGCGCGAGCACGCGGTCGACCATCACCCCCGACTGGCCGAGGTAGTTCGCCGGGTCGCACAGCTTCGCGAGCGCCGCGCGGTCGAGGTGCCGGCCGATCTCCGGGTGCTCCGCCAGGAGGTCGAGCAGCGGCCGCTGCGCGGCCAGCGCCTCGCGGCAGAGGTCGTACACGAGGTCGTGCGCGTACTCGCGGCCGATGTACGGCCCCAGCCCCATCATCACCGCCTCGCTCATCACCAGCCCGTGCGTGAGGTCGATGTTGCGGCGCATTGCCTGCGCGTCGACTTCCAGCCCCTCGACCACGGCACGCGCCTGCGACAGCGCGCCGCCGAGCAGGCAGAACGCCTCGGGCAACGCGATCCACTCGATCTCCCACGGCCCGGTGCTGCGCTCGTGGTCGGCCACCATCGCGTCCATCAGCGCGGCCGCGTGCTGGCGCACGACCGAGATCGCCGCGTGGATGTAGCAGCTCGCGATCGGGTTGCGCTTCTGCGGCATGGTGCTGCTGGAGCCGCGGCCGTGGTGATAGGGCTCGAACACCTCGCCGACCTCGGTCTGCATCATCAGCTTGACGTCCATGCTGAGCTTGCCCAGTGTGCCGCCGACGAGGCCGAGGAAGGCACCGGTCTCGGCGATGTTGTCGCGGATGGTGTGCCAGGCGATAACAGGCTGCGCTAGGCCGAGCTCGGCGCACAGCCCGGCCTGCGTCTCCATCGCGCCCGTCTGCAGCGACGCGAGCGTGCCGGCCGCGCCGGCGAACTCGCCGACCAGGACCCGCTCGCGCAGCTGCGCCAGCCGCTCGCGGTGGCGCAGCACCGCAGAGAGGATGCCGGCCATCTTGTAGCCGAAGGTCACCGGAATCGCCTGCTGCAGGTTGCTGCGGCCGATCACCGGGGTGTCGCGATGCTCGCGGGCGAGCTTCGCCAGCGCAGCGGCGATCGCCGCGAGGTCGGCGTCGACGAGCACCAGCGCCTCGCGGATCTGCAGCACCGTCGCGGTGTCGGTGATGTCCTGCGTGGTCGCGCCCCAGTGGCAGTATTCGCCGAGATTGTCGCGGCACAGCGCGTTGAGCTGCGAGACGACCCCCAGCACCGGGTAGCCGATGCGCTCGGTCTGCTCGCGCAGCTTCGCCATGTCGATCTGGTCGAGCCGGCAGCGGCTGACGATCTCGTCGGCCGCCTCCTGCGGGATCAGCCCGAGGCGGCCCTGCACGCGGGCGAGCGCCGCCTCGATGTCGAGGTACTTCTGCGTGCGGCTCTCGTCCGACCACACCTCACGCATGGCGTCGGTGGCGAAGATGCCCCGGAAGATGCTGGAGTCGATGATGGAAGCGGGCATGTCAGTCCTTGCAAAGTGGGGTCATGGGGTGGAGGTCGCGCCCGGGCGGCGGTCCGCGCCAAAGCGGCCGGGGGCGGCGGTCAAACCGCGCCGGCAGTCCGCAGCGCGGCGATCGTCGGGGCGTCGAGACCGAGCTCGGCCAGGATGGCGTCGGTGTGCTCGCCGAGTGCCGGCACGGGGTCCATCCGCGGCCCCGTGTCCCAGGTCCCCGGGGGCAGCAGCGCCGGCAGCGTGCCGACCGGCGAGCCGACCTCGCGCCAGCGCCGGCGCGCCGCGAGCTGCGGGTGGTCCCAGACCTCGGCCATGGTGTTGACGCGCGCATTGGCGATCTGTGCCGCTTCCAGCCGCGCGCCGACCTCGGCCGCGTCGAGCGACGAGAACGCCTCGACGATCAGCGCGCGCAGTGCGTCGCGCGCGGCCACCCGCTTCGAATTGCCGGTGAAGCGCGGGTCGGTGGCAAGTGTGGGCTGCAGCAGCACCTTGTCGCAGAATGCAACCCACTCGCGCTCGTTCTGCAAACCCAGCATCACGGTGCTGCCGTCGCCGGCGAGGAACGGGCCGTACGGGTAGATGGTGGCGTGGCTCGCGCCGGTGCGCGGCGGCGGCGGCGCGCCCTCGAACGCGTAATACAGTGGATAGCTCGTCCACTCGACGAGCGACTCCAGCAGCGAGATGTCGATGCGCTGTCCGCGGCCGGTCTGGACGCGCTGCAGCACGGCGGCGAGGATCTGGCTGTACGCGTACATGCCAGCGGCGATGTCGGCGATCGACGGGCCTGCCTTGCAGGGCTCGTCCGGCGTCCCGGTCACCGACACGAAGCCGGCCTCGCTCTGGATCAGGAGGTCGTAGGCCTTCTTGTCGCGGTAGGGGCCGTCGTCGCCGTAGCCCGAGATGTCGCAGACGATGATGCCCGGCTTGGCAGCGCTGAGCCGGTCGTAGCCGAGGCCGAGTCGCGCCGCGGCGCCAGGGGCGAGGTTCTGCACGACGATGTCCGCCTTCTCCAGCACCAGCCGCTGCAGCAGGGCATTCGCCTGCGGGTGCTTGACGTCGAGCGTCAGGCTCTCCTTCGAGCGGTTGGTCCAGACGAAGTGCGACGCCATCCCGCGCACGCGCTCGTCGTAGCCGCGGGCGAAGTCGCCCACGCCGGGACGCTCGATCTTGATCACGCGGGCGCCGAGGTCGGCGAGCTGGCGCGTTGCGAACGGACCGGCGATCGCGTGCTCGAGGGTCACGACGGTCATGCCTTTCAGTGGCTGCACGGTGTCGTCTCCCTCAGCGCAACGTGGCGGTGGCATCCATCGTCAGCCAGCCGTCGTGGTCCTGCGCCCACAGCCTGACGGTCTTTCCGTCCGGCTGCGCCGCGCCGTTGACGCGGAACGGATGGAGATCGAAGGTGGGCCGCACGGCCTTGAACACGTACGTCGCCACGTCGGCGCGCGGGCTGTTCCCGGCGCAGCAGGTCGAGCAGCAGCGTGGCGATCAGCGGGCCGTGCACGACCAGGCCCGGATAGCCTTCGACCTCGGTGACGTAGCGCCGGTCGTAGTGGATCCGGTGGCCGTTGAAGGTCAGCGCCGAGTAGCGGAACAGCAGCACGTCGTCGGGGACGATCTCGCGCTGCCACGACGCGCCAGCCGGCGCCGGCTGCGGTGGCGGCGGCACATCGCTCGGGCGCTGCGCCTCGCGGTAGACGATGTCGTGGAACTCCACCAGCGCCGCGTCGGCGGCGCCATTGCAGTGGAGCTCGTGACGGACCTTCACGAACACCAGCTTCCCGGTGCGGCCCTCCTTCGAGGTGACATCGGCGATGGTCGACCTGCGCTCGACCTCATCGCCGACCCGGATCGGCGCTCGGAACTCGAACTGGCTGCCCGCCCACATCCGCCGCGGCAGCGGCACCGGCGGCAGGAAGCCGCCGCGCTTCGCATGCCCGTCCGGACCGATGTCGCTTTGCCGGTGCATCGGCAGGAAATACAGCCAGTGCCACAGCGGCGGCAGCGGCGTGCCGGTCGGCACGTCGGCGCCCGGGTGGTCGAGGGTGGCGGTGAGCGCCCGCACGGGCGCGGCGGTGATGGTGTCGCGCAGCGACTCGCTGCGTCCGATCCATGCGGTGAGGTCTTCGGTGGTCATTCGTCGTCTTCGTCGTTGGTTGAGGGTACCCGGCGCCGTCACCGGCAGGCGCATGCCGGACCGCGGCACGCCGTCCGCGCCCGGCGGAGCGCTACATTGCGCCGATCGCGTGCGGAAACCACAGGGTCAGCGCCGGCCAGTAGGTGACCGCGACCAGGAATACCAGCATCGTCAGCAGCCACGGCCAGACCGCCACCGTGAGTTCGGTGATGCCCATCTTGGTGATCCCGGAGGCCACGTACAGGTTCAGCCCGACCGGCGGATGGCACATGCCGATCTCCATGTTGACGGTCATGATGATGCCGAAGTGGATCGGATCGATGCCGAGCTTGATCGCGATCGGGAACAGGATCGGCGCCAGGATCAGGATGATCGACGACGGCTCCATGAAGTTGCCCGCGGCCAGCAGCAGGATGTTGGCCATCAACAGGAAGGTGACCGTGCCCAGGCCCTGCGACAGCATCCACCCGGCGAGCTGCTCCGGCACGTGCTGGTAGGACATCAGGAACGAGAACAGCGCCGCGTTGGTGATGATGTAGAGCAGCATCGCGCTCATGTTCGCCGACGACAGCAGCACCTTGCCCACGTCGCGCAGGCGCATGTCCTTGTAGACGAACACCGCGACCACGAAGGCGTAGACCGCCGCCACCGCGGCCGCCTCGGTGGGCGTGAACACGCCCGAGTAGATGCCGCCCATCACGATGATGATCAGCAGCACGCCCCAGATCGACTCGCGCAGCGCCTTGCCGCGCTCGGCCCAGGTGGCCTTGGGCTGGCGCGGGTAGTTGTTCTTGCGCGCGACGCGCCAGGTGGTGAAGCCCAGCAGCAGCGCCAGCACGATGCCGGGCACCACGCCGGCCATGAACAGCGCGCCGATCGACGAGTTGGTCGACACCGCGTAGATAATCATTGCGATCGACGGAGGGATCAGGATGCCCAGGCCCCCCGACGTGGTCACGACCCCGGCACCGAAGCGCATCGGGTAGCCCGCCTTCACCATTGCCGGCAGCAGGATCGAGCCGATCGCCACTACCGTCGCCGGCGACGAGCCCGAGATCGCCGCGAACAGCGCGCAGGCGAGCACGCCCGAGAGCCCCAGGCCGCCGTACAGGTGGCCGACCAGAGAGGTCGCGAAGCGGATCATCCGCGCGCCACGCCGCCATGGGTGAGGAAGGTGCCGGCCAGGATGAAGAACGGGATCGCCATGATCTCGAACTTCTCAATGCCGGTGAACAGTTTCAGCGCCACCGATTCGATCGGCACCTGCGTGAACGTGTACAGGAACGTGAGCACGGTGAGGCCGAGCGCGATCGAGATCGGCATGCCGCTGATCATCAGGGCGATCAGCAGCGAGATGATGATGATCGTGCTCATGGCTTGCGACCCTCGTCCGTGTCGGTGGCGCCAGGCGCCTGCAGGTCGTGCGGATGGAATTCGTCCTCGCCCTCGATGCCCTCGACGTGGCCGTGGTCGTGGTGCGGCAACTCCCCGGTGCGCGCGAACGCGACGGCGACCTGGAGGAAGCGGAAGCACATCAACGCCGAGCCCAGCGGAATCGCCGAATACACGATCCACGTCTGCCACTCCAGGTCCGGCGTCGTGGGGCCCGGATACATGCCGTCGGGGACCTTCCCGATTGCGTGGAAGAAGGCGTAGTGCGCGCCGTTCTCCCAGACGAAGGTCGCCCCGAGCACGGCGACGATGCCGGTGAACGTGGCGCCGGCGAGCAGCCCGAACAGGATGAAGACCCGCCGCTTGCGCGCATTGAGCGCGTTGATCAGCACGTCGACGCCGACGTGGATGCCGGTGCGCACGCCGTAGGCCGCGCCGAACTTGGCCATCCAGACGAACATGATGATGCACAGCTCCTGCGCCCAGGACATGTTGATGTTCAGCGCCATCTGCTGCACCCCGGGGATCGCCCAGGACGCAAGAAAGCGGTGCACCACAGCTGCGAAGATCACTACCGTCGCCGCCGAGATGAGGAAGGCGATCAGCACTTCCTCGAGTCGATCGAGTACTTTCATGTCGCGCTCCGGGCCAGTGGGCAGGAGGGAACGGCGCGCCGCCCGCGGCAACCGGTGCCGGCCGCCGCGGGTCGGTGTCGCCGATCAGTTCTTCGACGCGGCGCGCACGCTGTCGACGAAGGCCTTGCCGCCGACGCGATCGGCCATCTCCGCGATCACCGGCTCGGTCGCCTTGGCCCACTCGTCATGCTCGGCCGCGGTGGGCACGTAGACGGTGGACTTGCCGGAAGCCTTGATGGCGGCCAGTGCCGTGGCCTCGTCCTTCTCGGCCACCTCGTCGTTGTACTTGGTCGCGTCCTTGATCGCCGCCTCCAACGTCGCGCGGATGTCGGCGGGCAGTCCGTCCCAGAACTTCTTGTTGCTGACCACGACATAGTTGCTGATGGTGTGGTAGGTCAGCGTGACGTCCTTCTGCACCTCGTACTGCTTCTGCGTGTACAGGTTGGACAGCGGGCCCTCGGTGCCGTCGACCACGCCCGTCTGCAGCGCCTGATAGACCTCGGAGAAGGCGAGACTCTGAGGCTGCGCGCCCAGCGACTTCATGATCGCGGCGTTGACCTTGGACGAGTTGATGCGCATCTTCAGCCCGCGCATGTCCTTGGGCGTGTGGATGGGCCGGTTCGCGCTCATGACGCGAAAGCCGTTGTCCCAGTACGCGAGACCGACCACGCCGCGCGTCTCCAGCTTCTTGAGCAGCGCGGTGCCGCCGGGACCGCGCGCGAAGCGGTGCACGGCATCGATGTCCTTGAAGATGTAGGGCAGGTCGAAGACCTCGAATTCCTTGACGCCAAGCGGGCCGAACTTGCCGGGCACCGGCGCCAGCATCTGCACCGAGCCCAGCTGCAGCGCCTCGAGCTCCTCCTTGTCCTTGAACAGCGTACTGTTCGGGTAGACCTCGACCTTGACCCGGCCCTTGGTGCGCTCCTCGACCAGCTTCTTGAAGTAATCGGCCGCCTGCCCCTTGGGGGTGTCGGCGGCAGCGACGTGCGAGAACTTGATGATGATGGGCGCCTGGGCAAGTGCTGCGCCCGACAGCGTCAGACTCAAGGCTGCGGTAAGGGCTAAAACGGCTTTCATGGGTCTCTCTCCTTGGGGTGGTGAATAATCCGGCCCGTTTCCGGACCATGCCGCGCTAACCGGGCGGCGCGACGGTACGTTGTTGCCGATGTCCAGTCAATTGCATCACGTCGTCGCCACCGCGGTGTCCGCATCGAAGTCGTGGCAGTCGCCGCCAGCGCGATCCGGGTCGGTGGCGAGGACGGCGTCGCGGACGACCTGCTGCCACTTGGCCAGCTCCGCCCGGACCAGCGTGCGCAGGCCCTCGGGCGTTCCAGTGGTCACCTCGGCGCCGTGGTCTTCGATGCGCCGAATCGTCTCCGCCCCGGCCAGCACCCGATTCAGCGCCCGGTTCAGTCGCTCGACGACCGCCGGCGGCGTTCCGGCCGGCGCGAACAGCGCGTACCACTGCGTGATCTCGACGCCGTCGACTCCGGCCTCGTGCAGCGTCGGCACCTCCGGCAACGCGGGCACGCGCTTCGGTCCCGCGACCGCGAGCGCGCGCAGCCGGCCGGCGCTGATCTGCGGCGACGCGGTGAACAGGCTGGGGAACATGAACTGCGTGTGCCCGCCGATAGTCGCACGGACCGCCGGCGCAGCGCCCAGGAACGGGATTCCGACCATCGCCGTGCCCGAGTGGATCTTGAACAGCTCCGCGGCGAAGTGCGGCGCCGTGCCACTGCCGGCCGACGCGTAGCCGTAGCGGTCGGGCCGTGCCCGGAGCTGCTGCACCAAATCCTGCACGTCGCGCACCGGTACCGAGACATTGGCCACCAGCAGCGTCGGCGAGGTGGCGACCAGTCCGATCGGGGAGAAGTCGCCGACGGGGTCGTACTGCACGTCCTGCAGTGCCGGGTTCATCGCGTGCGTGCCGATGTAGCCCAGCATCAGCGTGCGGCCGTCGGGCGCCGCGCGCGCGACGTGTTCGCTGGCGATCGACCCGTTGCCGCCAGAGCGGTTGTCGACGTGAACGGGCCGTCCGAGCAGCGCCGCAAGCTCGGGCGCGATGGTGCGCGCGAGCACGTCGTTGGCGCCGCCGGCCGCGGTGGGAACGACGATGGTGATGGCGTCCCCGGGCGCCGCCGTCGGCATCGCCTCCCGGGCGGCGGCCGGTGCGCGTCCATCGCCGCTTCGGGGCTGCGAGAACACGTACTCGGGCAGGTGCAGTTCGCCCTCCAGGATCTTGCGCGCCGTGCGCACCAGTGCGGCGCGCCGGATGCGCGCGTCCCGGCCGAGCCCCTCGACGTCGATCTCCACGTGGATGCGGCCCTGCGGGTGCAGCACCGCGATGCTGGTCGTCCCGGTGAAGCCACCGGCACCGCTCGCGACCGTGCCCGGCAGCGCGAACGCGGTGGCCACGCCGATCGCGCCGGTGACCGCGTGCGACGCGTGGCAGCGGCGCGGTGTGAAGTAGCGCGAGGTGACGCTGTGGTCGTCGTCGCCGCCGCTGACCAGCACCGGCTTCGGGATGACGCTGTTGCCGACGTCGCCCAGACCCATCATCGCGCCTGCGGTGCGCCGCAACGCCTCCAGCCGCTCGAGCAGCGGCGTGTTGGCGTCGAGCTCCACCGGCGACTCGCGCCCCGTCACGCCGAGATCGCACGCGCGCACCATCATCATCGGCATCGCGGCGTCGATGCAGGTGACCTCGATGTCGTCCACGACGTCGATGCGCCTGCCGGTCGGAAACAGCGCCCCGGTGACGGCACCCCAGGCATCGAGGAACTCGAGGCGGATCGGCGCCGCCGCGCCGGCGACGCCGTCGATGCGCGCCGACCCCTCGTAGGCGACGCGGTGCGCCGGCGTAAGCACGGTGACGTCGATGCGCGTGCGCGTGTTCACGTTGAACACCCGCACCGTGGTCTCGCCGTCGGCAGCGGCGACCAGCCCCTGCTCGATCGCAAACGGGCCCACCCCGGAGAGCATGTTGCCGCAGTTGGGGCGGGTGTCGACCGAGCGCTGGCCGACGCCGACCTGGGCAAAGAGGTAGTCGACGTCGCAACCGGGCCGCGCCGAGCGCGACACGATGGCGACCTTGCTGGTGAGCGTGCTGCCGCCGCCCACGCCGTCGAGCTGCAGCAGGTCGGACGCCCCTATCGCGCCGATCAGCGCCTCGTCGCGGGCGACGTCGCCGGGCGGCAGCCACTCGCGCAGAAAGAACGGCCCGCGGGAGGTGCCGGCTCGCATCAGAACACAGGGAACGGTTCGGCTCATGGAGCGCATGATCGGCGCCGACGGGACAATTGTGAATTGCATAATTTGGATCGATTGATGCACAATGCACATCGTTCCCGGACATCCGTGGCTTCGATGGCCATCAACTTCGACCTGAACGACCTGCTTGCCTTCCGCGCCGTGGCGGAGCTCGCCAACTTCCACCGGGCCGCGGAGGCGGTGCACCTGTCGCAGCCGGCGTTCTCCCGCCGCATCGAGAAGCTCGAGCAGGCGCTCGGCGTGCGCCTGCTCGATCGCACCACGCGCCGCGTGATCCTCACCGCCGTCGGCCGCGATTTCGAGCGCAAGGTGCGCGTGCTGCTGGACGACCTCGACTCGACGCTGCTGGGGATCCGCGGCGTGGCGGCGTCGCGGATGGGCGAGGTGAGCGTCGCCTGCGTGCCGTCGACCGTCTACTATTACGTGTCGCAGGTGATCCTGCGCTACCGCGAGCGCAGCCCGAAGGTGCGGGTCAAGGTGTTCGACGCCGGCGCCAACGACGTGCTGGCAGCGGTCGCGCGCGGCGAGGTCGATTTCGGCCTCAACTTTATCGGCGCGCAGGAGGCCGACATCGAATTCAGGGCGCTGCACGAGGAACGCTTCGTCGCCGCCTGCCGGCGCGACCACCCGCTGGCGCGGCTGCGCCGCGTGCGCTGGGCCGATCTTGCGCATTACGAATACATCACCGTCGGCAGGTCGTCGGGCAACCGGCTGCTGATCGACCAGGCGCTGGCGGGTGTCCCGGGACGGCCGCAGAGCCTCTACGAGACCCAGCACGTGACGACGATGCTCGGCCTCGTCGAAGCCGGGCTGGGCGTGGCCGCGGTGCCGTCGATGGCGATGCCGGCCGCCGACCACCCGCTGCTGGTCAGCGTGCCGCTGGTCGAGCCGGTGGTGACGCGCAAGGTCGGACTCATCCGCCGCCGCGGCCGGTCGCTCTCGCCGGCGGCGCAGCAGCTTTACGACCTGTTTCCGGCGATGACCGGCCGTCGCGGCGCCGTCGCGGCACACCGGCCGGAGGCAAGCGGTTCGCAAGCGCGGGGCACCGGTGCCGGCCGGGGGACGACCCGCGCGGCGGGCAAGCCGGCATAGTCGCGGCGCAGCGGGGGAATGCCAATGGTGGATGTCCTGGTCATCGGCGGCGGCAACGCCGCGCTCTGCGCCGCGCTGATGGCGCGCGAGGCGGGCGCGTCGGTGCTGATGCTGGAGGCCGCGCCGCGCGAGTGGCGCGGCGGCAATTCGCAGCACACCCGCAACCTGCGCTGCATGCACGATGCGCCGCAGGACGTGCTGGTCGACGCCTATCCGGAGGAGGAGTTCTGGCAAGACCTGCTCAAGGTCACCGGGGGACTGACCGACGAGCAGCTCGCGCGCCTGGTGATCCGCGCCTCCGGCACCTGCCGCCCGTGGATGCGCCGGCACGGCGTCCATTTCCAGCCCTCGCTGTCCGGCGCGCTGCACACCGCGCGCACCAACGCCTTCTTCATGGGCGGCGGCAAGGCGCTGGTCAACGCCTACTGCCGCAGCGCGGAGTCGCTGGGCGTGCGCATCCGCTACGACACGCCGGTCGACCGGCTGGAGCTTGCCGACGGCCGCTTCGTGGCCGCCCACGCCGGCGGCGAGCGCATCGACGCGCGCGCCTGCGTGCTCGCCGCCGGCGGCTTCGAGTCCAACCGCGAATGGCTGCGCGAGGCCTGGGGCCGCAACGAGCGCGGCGAGTTCCCCGCGGACAACTTCCTGATCCGCGGGACCCGCTTCAACACCGGGACGCTGCTGCGCTTCATGCTCGACGCCGGCGCCGATGTCGTGGGCGACCCGACGCAGGCACACATGGTCGCCATCGACGCCCGCGCACCGCTCTACGACGGCGGCATCTGCACCCGCATCGACTGCGTCTCGCTGGGCGTGGTGGTCAACCGCGACGCGATGCGCTTCTACGACGAGGGCGAGGACTTCTGGCCCAAGCGCTACGCGATCTGGGGGCGGCTGGTGGCGCAGCAGCCGGGGCAGATCGCGTACTCGATCATCGACGCCAAGGCCGTGGGGCGGTTCATGCCGCCGGTATTTCCGGGCACGCGGGCGGACTCGCTGCCCGCGCTCGCCCGCGGGTTGGGCCTCGACGAAGCCCGGTTCACGACCACGCTCGATGCCTTCAACGCCGCCTGCCGGCCCGGCCGCTTCGACCACACGGCGCTCGACGACTGCCGCACCGAAGGTCTCGCACCGGCCAAGACGCACTGGGCGCGCCCGCTCGACACGCCGCCGTTCTTCGGCTACGCGCTGCGCCCTGGCGTGACCTTCACCTACCTGGGACTTAAGACCGATGAAACGGCGGCGGTGCGCTTTTCCGGCCGGCCGAGCGCCAACCTCTTCGTCGCGGGTGAGATGATGGCCGGCAACGTGCTCGGCAAGGGCTACACCGCCGGCGTCGGCATGAGCATCGGCACGGCGTTCGGCCGCATCGCCGGGGCGAAGGCGGCCGCCGCAGCACTGGGCGGAGAGGTTCGTCATGCCACCGGTTGAAGCGCTGGCCCGTGACGCCGCGGCACTGGCCGAGGCAGGGGCCGCCCCATCGCCCGAGGCCATGCGTCCGGACGAGCGCGAAGTCGCCCGGGTGCTGGAGATCTGCAACGCCTGCCGCTATTGCGAAGGCTTTTGCGCGGTGTTTCCGGCGATGACTCGGCGGCTCGAGTTCCCCAGGGCCGACGTCCATTACCTTGCCAGCCTCTGCCACAACTGCGGCGCCTGTCTGCACGCCTGCCAGTACGCACCGCCGCACGAGTTCGCCGTCAACGTGCCGCAGGCGATGGCGCGGGTGCGTGGCGAGACCTATGCCGACTACGCCTGGCCACCGGCACTCGCCGCGCTGTACCGGCGCAACGGGCTGACGGTGGCGCTGGCGCTGGCGGGCGGACTCGCGCTGTTCCTGGTGCTGGCGGCGATGATGACGGGCTCGCTGTGGTCCGCACCCGCCGCCGGTGGAGCCGCCGGCGGCTTCTACGCGATCTTTCCCCACAATCTGATGGTGGCGCTGTTCGCGCCGGTGTTCCTGTTTGCGCTGCTGGCGCTGGGCATTGGCGTGCGGCGCTTCTGGCGTGACGCGGCGCCCGGGAATCCCGGCGGGCCGGCGCTGGCCGAAGCCGGGCGCGATATCCTGAGCCTGAAGTACCTGGACGGGGGGCACGGCGAGGGCTGCAACAATGCCGATGACGCCTTCACGCTCGCGCGCCGACGCTTTCATCACCTGACCTTCTACGGCTTCCTGCTTTGCTTCGCCGCGACCGCGACCGCGACGATCTATCACTATCTGTTCGGCTGGGTGGCGCCCTACCCGCTCGCGAGCCTGCCCAAGCTGTTCGGCGTGACCGGCGGCATCGCGCTGGCCGTCGGCACCGCGGGCCTGTGGCGACTGAACCTCACGCGCCATCCGCTGCACGGCGACGCCACGCAGCGGCCGATGGACCGTGGCTTCATCGCGCTGTTGTTCCTGGCCGCGGTCAGCGGCCTCGCACTATGGCTTCTGCGCGAGACCGGCGCGCTGGTACTGCTGCTGGCGCTGCATCTCGGCGTCGTGATGGCGCTGTTCGCGACCCTGGCCTACGGGAAGTTCGCCCACGCGGCGTTCCGCAGCGCGGCGCTGCTCAAGTGGACGATCGAGAAGCGGCGGCCCAACCCGCTGCAGCTCTCCGACGAGTGACGCGGGCCGCACCCGGCCGGCGCCCCGGGGAACGCCTCCTGGGCCCTGGGCCCCGGATTCCTCTCCCGCCCGGGCCGCCGGTCCGGAGCGTTGGCGTCAGTACGCGCTACGCCGGCGGATGCCAGCCAGCGTCGGCCCAGAGCTCGCCGCTCACCGCCGAATTGGCCAGCATGAAGCATATCGCATCGGCGATCTCGTCCGGGCGGATCAGCCGCCCGAGTTGCGTGTACGGCAGGATCTGCTTGTTGATGTACTCGTCGCCCATCGCCCGCACCATCGGCGTGTCGGTGAAGCCCGGGTGGATCAGCCCGCAGCGCACGCCGTGGAAGACGGCCTCCTTCATGATCGTCGCCGCGGCGCCCTCGAGACCGGCCTTGGTGGCGGCGTAGGAGATCTGGCCGCGGTTGCCCTGCGAGGACACCGAGCCGATGAACACGATCGAGCCCTGCATCCCCTCGGTCGGCTGCCAGCGCTTGAGGCCGCGCGCGGCGCGGTCCTCGGCGATGCGTCCGATCATCTCCAGCGACCAGTAGACCGGCGCCACCAGGTTCACCTCGACGACCTGCCGGAACCGCTCCACCGGATAGATCCGCGCCTTGCCGGTCTCCTTGTCGATGCGCACGGCGAGGTCGTCGCGGGTGATGCCGGCGGCCGGCACGCACATGGTGACGAGGCCGGAGCGGCTGCTGATCGCATCGTAGACCGAGGCGCGGAACGCCGCGTCCGTCACGTCGCCCCGGAAGGGGAAGGCGATCTCGCGGCCCGCCTTGGCGTTGATCTCGGCGGCGACGCCGTCGATGGCCTCGCCCATGTCCACCAACGCCAGCGCGCGCATGTCGCGCTGCACCATCGCGGTCGCGACCGCCCGTCCGATGCCGCTGGCGGCACCGGTTATCACCCCTACCTTATGCGTGAATAGCATCAATATCTCCCAGTGCCGTTTGGTTGCACTGCACCATTCTACCGGGTTGCCGACGGCAGCGTCACGGAGCGCGTTCGACGCGGGCGCTGGCCGCGGGGGCCGGGAAGGCGGCTGCGCCGGCACGGCGGTGCGCGCCGGCCGGGGCGGTGAGCGCCCGTCGGGGCTGCACGGACGCGACGGTGCCGGAGGGTCCCGCTCGACGCGTTCGGCAGGCGCTGCCCCGGCGGGAAGCGCCGCGGCGGCGCCGTCTAGGGCTGCGCCTTCTCCCAGGTCGAATCCGGGTTGTACCGCGTCATGTTCGCGGCAATCCTCGGCGTGTCCTTGCCGAGGTTCTTCTGGAAGACCACGCCGTCGTAGTTGCAGATGAACGTCATCACGCCGGAGACGCCCCAGCGCGCCGGCCAGGCGACGAAGGCGAACCCGCCGATCATCCGGCCGTCGACGATGTAGTCGTAGGCGCCGCCCGGCGCGTCCTTGCCCTGCGCGGTCAGGACCTTGAACCTGTAGCCGTGGTAGGCGCGGCTGGTCTGGTCGTAGCCCTTGCGCGTGGCCTCGGCCGCGAGCGGTCCCAGCGGACTCGGCGGCTCGCCGGCGGCGGTCGGCCAGTACAGGCCGTCGCGCTTGCCGGGGCTGCTGACGATCCTGCGCGCGTACTCGAGCGTCCCGCTGCTGTCGCGGTCCTCCAGCACGTACTCGCGCTGCGCGTCGACGAACGCGAGGCAGGTCTGGATCGCCGCCAGCTCGTTCTCGCCGACGCGCCGGTTGACGATCTCCTCGGCGCCGCTCTTCGCGTCGAACATCCACCCCTGGGCCGTCTTCACCAGCGGGAACGGGAACGGGTAGTCGTTCGGGCCGATGAGCAGCGTCGCCGCGGCGTCGCCCTGGCGGTCGAATTTCACGGACTTGTCGTAGGCCGCGACGAACAGGTCGCGCGTCTCGGCGTCGGCGACCTTGTCCCCGGTGTAGATGAGCGCCCCGCTGCCCGGCCCGAGGACCGAATAGATGCGCTTCAGGTCCTCGGTCTTCATCGCTTCGTAGAGCGCGCCCGCGGCGTCTTCGGGCGACGCGTACGCGGCCTGGGCGACCTTCGGCGCGCCCCTTCGCGGCGGGCGCGTCGGCGGCGAGCGCCGCCGCCGCCCGGGGCGATTGCGGCAAAGACGGCGACGACGAGCGTCGCGACGACGGCATGTGATCTTCATGAGCATTCCGGGGAGCAGGTGAGAGGGACGGGGGATCATGGCGTCACCTCCCTCTTCCGCCGCCGCCACCGCCCCGACCGCCGCCACCGGCGGGACGACCGCCGCCTCCGCCGCGGGACGAGCTCATCGTGGACCGGCTCTGCGCGCCGCGATTGCTGTACTGCTGCGCCTGCGGACGGGATTGCGAGGCATTGAACGAGGGCGACGGGCGACTCGTGCGGTCGATCGGGCGGCCGGAGCTGACGGATCCCGGCCGGTCCATCGTCGTCGGGCGTTGCGCGCCGCCGGTCCCCGGCCGATCCATCGTCGACGGACGTTGCGTGCCGCCGGTCCCGGGCCGATCCATCGTCGACGGGCGCTGCGTCCCGCCCGTCCCCGGCCGATCCATCGTCGACGGGCGCTGCGTCCCGCCCGTCCCCGGCCGGTCCATCGTCGATGGACGCTGACCGCCACCCGCCGCCCCCGACGGATTGCCGCGGTAGTCGCGGCGCGCGGCGACCGCGCTGTTGTCGACCTTCCGGTAATGGTCGCGCGTCGCCGCGTCGCGATACGCGACGCCCTTGCGCTGCTCCGGACGGTGCTGCCAGTTGCCGTTGTTGACCGAGTTGCGGTAATTCGGGTGCCGGTTGATGAACGCGTTGTTGTTGATATTGATGTTGATGTTGTTCCCGCCCCAGTTCGGCCGGGCACCAGCCCCAGTGATTGCTCCCGACCGCCCAGCCGATGCCGAAGCCGATCGCGCCGCCGACGATGGCGGCGCCGCCGGGTAGTACATCCGCGGCGGCGCCCAGTACCAGGGCCGGTAGGCAGGCGCCCACCACGGGCCGTAGACGTACAGCGGGTTGTAGACGGGAACGTAGACCACCTGCGGCTGCGCCGGCTCGATGATGATCGTGCTCTGCTGCACGACGACCTTCTGCTGCTCGCTGCTCTTGAGATTGCCCGCGGCTTCCGCCTTCGTGCGCAGCAGCTGCACGGTGCGCATCACCGCCGCCTCGTCGGCCAGGAAGGCGTCGCCCAGCTGCTGCGTCCAGTCGAGCTTGTCGCTCATCATGACCAGGACCTGCGGAAACCCCGCCAGCGACTGGACACTGGGATCCCAGCTCTGCCCGGCGACTGCCTGGTCGAGCGCGTCTCCCTTCAGGTCCGGGTTGGCCTTGACGAAGCGCGCGGCGGCGACGACGTCGAGCGGGTAGGTCGCTGCCATCAGCACCTGTGCCAGCAACTGGTCCGGGTACAGCGCAATCGGCGCGAGCAGCGCGTCGAGCTGGTCCTGCGAATACGGGGTTGCGGGCGGCGGCGTCTGGGCCCGCGCCACCAGCGGCATCAGGCAGGCAAGCGCCAGAAGGATGGCAAACGGGGCAGGGATGCGGTGGATCATGAGACCTCGGTCGATGCAGTCGTCGGGAAGCGCTGCGGTCGCGGTTGGCGGCGCGAGATGCGCGGCGGGACGCCGGAACGGCGGGCGAACCAGCCTGCCCGCGCACCGGTCGACGCAGCGAGCTCGGCGTGCTCGCTCGCTCGCGCGGGCACGACGCAAATATACACGCGGCGGCGGGCGCGTTCCATAACGACCCCGGCTACGGCGCGCGGTGCGCGCGCATCAGCTCCACCAGCCGCCGGGTGGCCTCCCCCGGATCGGCGGCGGCGCAGACCGCGGAAATCACCGCGACGCCCTCGACGCCGGCCGCGTACACCGCCGCGGCATTGACCGTGTCGATGCCGCCGATGGCGACGGCACGGTGGCGGCAGACCCGGGCGAGCCGCGCGGTCTCGGCGGCGCCCAGCGCCGCGCCGGCATCCGGCTTGGTCGCCGTCGGAAAGACCGGCCCCACGCCGACGTAGTCGACGTCGCAACCGGCGGCCTCCCGCGCCTCGGCCTCGCTGCCGACCGAAACGCCGATGATCTTCGCCGCGCCGAGCAGGCGCCGCGCCTCGGAGTACGGCATGTCCTGCTGCCCGACGTGCACGCCGTCGGCGTCGAGCGCCTGCGCGACGTCGATCCGATCGTTGACGATCAGCCCGATCCCGGCCGGCCGCAGCAGCGCCTGCAGCCGGCGCCCAAGCTCCAGCATCGGCCGGGCGTCGGCGCCCTTGTCGCGCAGCTGGACCAGCGTCGCGCCAGTTGGCGATCGCCGCGGCGACCACCGCGTCGACACCGCGCGCGCCGCAGCACGCCCGGTCGGTGACGAGATAGACGCCGAGATCGAAGGCCCGGGGCTTTGCGACCATGGTCGCGCTATGCCGGTGCGTCGACGCGCAGCCGGCGCCCGATCCCGGCCGCGTCGAGCTGGTGCAAGGCGTCGAGGAAGCAGGCGGCCATCGTGCCCGGCCCGCGCGACGCGGTCAGCGCCATCTCGCCGGCGATCCCCGTCACCGCCATCGCGCCGACCGCGGCGCGCAGGGCATCCGGCTGCACGGCGCCGAACGCGCCGCACAGCGCGGTCGCGGTGCAACCCATCCCGGTGATCCGCGTCATCATCGCCACGCCGTTGTGGACGCGGACTTCGCCGACGGCGTCGAGGCAGTAGTCGACGGCGCCGCTGACGACCACCGTGCAGTCGTAGCGCGCGGCGAGCGCGCGCGCCGCGTCGCGCGCGGCGTCCGACGCCTGCGTGCTGTCGACCCCCTTCGTCGCCCCGGCCGCGCCGGCCAGCGCGAGGATCTCCGACGCATTCCCGCGCAGCATCGTCACCCCGCCGCGCGCGAGCAGCCGCAGCGCGGTTTCGGTCCGCAGCCGGCTGGCCCCCGCGCCGACGGGGTCGAGCACGACCGGAAGCGCGCGGCCGCGGGCGGCGGCCAGCGCCCGCTCCATCGCGCCGATCCAATGCGGGTCGAGCGTGCCGATGTTCAGAACCAACGCGCCGGCGTACGCCAGCAGCTCGTCGAGCTCGGCCTCGGCGTGCGCCATGATCGGCGACGCGCCGAGCGCCAGCAGCGCGTTGGCCGTCTGCTGCATCACGACCAGATTGGTGATGTTGTGCACCAGCGGCGCGCGCTGCCGCACGGCGTCCAGGTCCGCGGCGATTGCCGCGGCACCGAAGCGCGGATCATCGGCACGGACGAAACGGGGATCGGGCTCGACGGCCGGCATGGCATTCTCGCGTTCGGACTGGTGGGCAGGTCGATTCTACCGTGGCGTATCGGCCGCCGCGGGCCCGCAAGCGTGCATTGCCCGCGTGGCGACGGCTCCGGCGTCTGCCCAAGCCCCCCCGGCCGGGTGTAAATTGCGAGTCTCGAGGAGGACGAAACGATGGGCAAGATGATCAGCTTCAAGCGCCCGGACGGCAAGAGCGTCGACGGCTACCTCGCCGAGCCGGCGAACGGTGCCGCCGCACCGGGCATCGTGGTGATCCAGGAATGGTGGGGCCTCAACGACCAGATCAAGGGCGTAGCCGAGAAGCTGGCGGCGGCGGGGTACCGGGCGCTGGTGCCGGACCTCTACCGCGGCAAGCTTGCGCTGGAGGCCAACGAGGCCGAGCACCTGATGACCGGACTCGATTTCGGCGACGCCGCGGGGCAGGACGTGCGCGGCGCCGTGCAGCACCTCAAGGCGTCGGGCAGCGCGAAGGCCGGCGTGACCGGCTTCTGCATGGGCGGCGCGCTGACGGTGCTGGCGGCGGTGAACGTGCCCGAGGCGGACGCCGCCGTCGTCTGGTACGGCTACCCGCCGCTCGAGTACGTCGACGCGTCCAAGGTCAAGGCGCCGCTGCTCGCGCACTGGGCCACCGACGACGCCGCGTTCCCGATCGGCAAGGTCGACGAACTGGAGGCGAAGCTCCGCGCCGCCGGCGTGAAGTTCGAGTTCCACCGCTACGACGCCAAGCACGCCTTCGCGAACGAGACGGCGGACTCGAAGAACCTGCCGATGCTCAAGTACGACCCGGTGGCCGCCGAGCTCGCGTGGCGGCGGTCGCTGGCGTTTTTCGCGCGCAACCTCGGGTAGCCGCTGCGCCGGAGCGTCGGATTGCGGCAGCGACTGCCAGGTCATCGACGCGGCCCCGCCGGGGCCGCTGGCGCGCGACTGGCTGCATTCCAACCGGCATCCCATCGGCTTCCTCGCGAACCGGAACATCCGTGACGTCGTCGGGCAGGAGGGCGCCGAGCGCTGCTTCGACGTCGCCTGGGCGCTTTGGGACGGTCTGGCGGACGAATTCGACGAGGAGTATTGCCTTCGCACCCACGAGGACGTGGCGATGGCCGTGAGGTCGCGGCAGTGCTCTTCCGGATGGGAGCACTACAGCAGGTTCGGCCGGCGCGAGAACCGTCGCGGCAAGCCGGTGCCCGAATAGGCGAGCGCCGGCCGATGGAATTCTCGGGTGAGCGCTACGTCCCGGACCAGGGCTGGGCCGGCATCGCGTACGAGCACCTCTCGCGCTATCTGTTCGCGCAGCCGCTGGCCGCCGGAAAGGACGTGCTGGACGTCGGCAGCGGCGAGGGGTACGGCGCGCAGCTTCTCGCCGGGACCGCAGCGTCGGTGATCGGGGTCGACGTCTCGGAGCAGGCGGTCGCCCACGCGGCGCGCCGCTACGCCGGCGGCGCGCCCAACCTGCGCTACCTGCAGGGCAGCGCGACGCAGCTTCCCCTCGAGCCGGGCAGCGTCGACCTCGTCGTCGCCTTCGAGATGCTGGAGCACATCGCCGAGCACGCCGAGATGCTGGCCGAGGTCCGGCGCGTGCTGCGCCCCGGCGGACTGTTCCTGGTCTCGACCCCGAACAAGCTCGTCTACTCCGATCTTCCCGGCTACAGCAATCCGTTTCACGTCAGGGAACTCTACTTCGACGAGTTCCGCACGCTCATCGGCGGACAACTTCCGCGCCGCCCGCTATTTCGCGCAGAAGAACCTCGTCGGGAGCCTGATCGCGCCGATCGACGAGGCGCACGCGGCGCCGCTCGAGGTCAGGAGGATCCGGCGCCGGCCCGACGGCCGCGAGTTCGAGCCTGCCGCGGTCGAGCCCGTCGATCACCTGTACTTCATCGCGGCCTGCTCGGACTCGGCCGAGGCGGTGAGCGCGCTCGCGGGCGTGGTGGTCCCCGACCGCGACGAGCGCCTGCTGCACGAATCCGGCGAGGACGCGCAGCGGCAGCTCGCGACGGCGGTGCACGCATTCGCGCTGCAGGCGCGCGATCGCGACGTCGTCGACGGCGCGATGCGCGCGGCGCTCGACCTCGCGACCGGGCTGCTCGTCGAACGCCAGCGGGCGCAGGGCCAGGCTGGCGACATCGCGCCGGAGCAGACACTCTACGATCTCGTCGTCCCGGTCTTCAACGCGCCGGAGGTCCTCAAGGCCTGCCTCGACTCGCTGATCGCGAACACCGCGCACCGGCACCTCGTTCACGTGGTCGACGACGCGAGCACGGATCCGCGGATCGAGCCGATGCTGCAAAGCTACGCCGCCCGTCACGCGCACGTCCGCTACTACCGGCTGCCGGTGAATCTCGGCTTTCCCGGCGCGGTCAACGCCGCGCTCGCCAGCACGACGCACGACGTGGTGCTCGTGAACTCGGACACCGAATACCCGCCGGAGTGGCTCGCGCGCATGGATCGCTGCCGGAGAAGCGACCCCGCCATCCATGCCGTGTCTCCGCTCAGCAACAACGCCACGATCTGCTCGGTCCCGGGCTTCAACGAGAAGAACACCCTCCCGCCCGGCATGTCCGTGGCCGACATGGACCGGCTCGTGCAGCGCACCTCGCTGCGCCGCTACCCGCGGGTCCCGACCGCGGTCGGCTTCTGCATGCTGATGACCCGCCGCGCCATCGACGACGTCGGGCCCTTCGACATGGCGTTCGGCCGCGGCTACGGCGAGGAGGTCGACTGGTGTCAGCGCGCATGGGCGCGGGGCCACGCGTCGGTCATCTGCGACGACGTCTACGTCTACCACCATGGCGAGGCCGGGTTCTCGCAGGTGCCGGAGCGGCAGCTGCTGCGGCAGGCGAACGAGCAACGGGTTGCGGCGCGCTGGCCCCGCTACGTACCGGCGGTGCAGGCTTGGTGCGCGGCGAACCCGCTCCGGTTCCAGCAGCAGAAGCTCTACGAGCTGTTGCGCCACAGGTCGGCGGCCGAGCTGAGGGTGCTGCACGTCACGCACGATTTCGACCGGCTCGCCGGAACCGAGCTCTTCACCCGGCAGCTCGTCGACGGCATGCGCGAGCGGGTGACGAGCACGGTGCTTTTTCCGGCTCCGCTGTCGCCCTGGCAGGACGCGATCGTCGAGGAAGAGGGTCGCGGACTGCTCAGGGACGCCGTGTTCAAGGTGCGGATGAACGTCGGCCTGTTCGCGGTCGACCACGCGCTGCGCGGGGCGGCGATATCGCTGCGATCCGCAGGCACCGAGCGCTTCTTCGCCGAGGTGCTGGCCGCGTCCGGCGCGCAGGTCGTGCACTTCAGCCACCTCGCGAACCTCGGCAGCCTCGCGCTGCCGCTGGTCGCGCGGGCGATGGGGGCGAAGGTCGTGATCGTCCTGCACGACTATTTCCTGCTCTGTCCCGACTGGAACCTCCTCCACGCCGACGGGAAGGCCTGCGGCGAGCCGCGCGCCGATGCGGACAATCCCCGGTGCATCGACTGCCTCGCCCGCCGCATCCGGTCGCGGCGCGGCGCGCCGGCGCTCGACGTCGCGCAGCTCGTGCGCGAGCGCGCCGCGCTGTGCCGCGCGATCCTCGCGCAGGCCGATGCGGTGGTCGCGCCGTCGCAGTTCGTGCGCGAGCAGTTCACGCGCGCGTGGGGCAGCGGCATCGGCGAGCGAATCCGCGTCCTGCCGCACGGAACCGTAGCCCATCCGTTCGTCGCCGGCTACGCGCCGCAGCGCGAGCTGCGCATCGCGTTGCTCGGCAACGCGAACGCGCTGAAGGGTGCAGACACCTTCGCCGAGGCCGCCCGCCGGATGCGGGGGCGCGCGGTGCGCTTCCGGGTCCTCGGCGGGCTGCCCGCGGGCAGCGGCATCAGCGCGCGCGACAACCTCGAGCTCTGCGGCCCCTATGTCCAGCGCGAGCTCTCGCGTCTGCTCCAGGACGTCGACGTCGTGTTCATCGGGTCCATCGTGCACGAGACCTTCTGCTATACCGTCGACGAGTCGTTCCGGGCAGGCGTTCCGGTCGTCGCGACCGCGGTCGGCGCGATTCCCGAGCGCGTGACCGACGGCGTGACCGGCATCCTGATCCCGCCGGGCGACGCGGCGGCGCTGGTGCAGGCCATCGAGCGTCTCGACCGCGACCGGGCGCTGGTTGCCGCAATGAGGGAGAACGTCGCGCGTCTGCGGCTGCGCTCGATCGACGAGGCCGTGGCGGACTACGCGCAGCTGTACGAGGAGCTCGCTGCGGATCGTCCGGTGACCGGCGTCGCCCTCCAGACGATGGGTGCCCATGCCGGCACACCGGCCGAAGCCCCGGTCGGCCTCGGCGAGTTTCTCGCCGCCGCGCGGATCGAGCTCAAGCTGCCGCTGGAGCCGGTGAGCGCCACCCCCGTCGCCGGCGGGCGGAAGAAAGCGAAGCGACGCTGATGCGCGGCCGTTCTCCCGCCCGCGGCGCCGGCGCCGCGCCCGCCTGCACCACCGTCGAGCGCCGTCGCGCCCCGTCGACCAACGCCGGCGCTGCCGGCCGAAGACCCGATGCCGTCCCCGACCTCGCGCCATAGCCGACGGCACGGACCGGGCTCGACTGCGACGCAGCGCAAACTCGCGCAGCTGCTGGGCAGCGCACGCGCAGCGCAGCAGGCGGGCCGCACGCTGCACGCGCTCGACCTGTGCGAGCGGGCGCTGGCGCTCGACCCGCAGAACGTCGACGCGCTTTGCGCCTACGCGTCGCTGGCGGGGGGCGCCGGGCGACCGGAGGTCGCCGTCGAGGCCGGGCGCCGCGCGGCAGCGCTGCGCCCGGACCACGCCGAGGCCCACCACTGCGTGGGCATCGGCATGCACCAGCAGGGCCGGCTCCAGGATGCGATGGCGAGCCTGGGCCGGGCCATCGAATTGCAGCCCGACCGGCTGGATTCGCTGGTCGCGCTGTGCACGGTCTTCCTCGACGCCGGCGACACGCCCGGCGCCGAGCCCTTCCTCAACCGGGCGCTCGACATCGATTCCGGCTCGTCGATTGCGCAGACGGCGCTGGGAAGGTTCTACCGGAGCACCGGTCGCATCGACGACGCCATCGCCGCCTGCCGGCGCGCGATCGACCTCGCTCCGACGCAGCCGGAAGCTTACGGTCAGCTCGGCAGCATGCTGCGCGACGCGGGCGACCACGATGGCGCGATCGCCGCGTTCGAGCGGGCGATCGCGAACGCCCCGGACCGGGCCGACGCGTGGAGCAACCTGCTGCTGACGATGCAGTGCTCCGATCGCCTTTCCGCCGCGGAGGTGGCGGCGAGGCACCGCGACTTCGGTCGGCATTTCGGCGCCGCGCTGCTGCCCTTTCCGTCGCCTCCGCACACGCCGCCTTCCGCGAGGAGGCTGAAGATCGGCTACCTCTCGTCGAACTTCCGGCGCCACGCGGTGGCCAAGTTCTTCGAGCCGCTGATCGCGGCGCACGACCGGAGCCGGTTCGAGGTGCACTGCTACTACAACTACGCGGCGGTCGACGAGGTGACGCGCCGGATCCGCGATCGGGCGGAGCATTTCTCGTCGGTGTGCGGGATGCGCGACGGCCACGTCGCGGCGCAGATCCGGCGCGACGGCATCGACATCCTGGTCGACCTCGACGGGCACACGCTGCCGAATCGCCTGCCGGTGTTCTTCCTGCGGCCGGCGCCGGTCCAGGTCACCTGGGTGGGCTACCTGGCGACGACCGGGATTCCCGCCGTCGACTACCGGCTCACCGACCGCCGGGCGGATCCGCCGGGCGTCGCCGACGACCTGCACACCGAGACGCTGTGGCGCCTGCCGACGACGGCGTGGTGCTATCGACCCTACGACGAGGCGCCGCCGCCCGGGCCGCCGCCGGCAGCCGCGAACGGGTACGTCAGCTTCGTGAGCCTGAACAATCCCGGCAAGGTGACCTGGTCGATGCTGGAACTGTGGGCGCGCATCATGCGCGAAGCGGAGGGCTCCCGGCTGGCCCTTCACATCAGCCGCCAGCCGAGCCGGCTCGCCGAGGTCGAGAACTTCTTCGCCGCCCGTGGCATCGCGGCGGAGCGCCTGCTGCTGGTCGACCGGCAATCGATCGACAAGTACCTCGCGCTGTACGCCCGTGCCGACATCGCGCTGGACACCTGGCCCTGCGCGGGCGGAACCACGACCTGCGACGCGCTGTGGATGGGCGTGCCCGTGGTGACGCTGGAGGGAGTAGCGTCGTTCTCGCGCACCGGGGTCAGCCTGCTGGCGAGCGTGGGACTGGGCGGGCTGGCGGCGCAGACGCACGACGCCTACGTGGCGACCGCGGTGGCGCTCGCGCACGACCGCCCCCGGCTGGCGGCGCTGAGGGCGCAGCTGCGCTTGCGCATGCGCGCGTCGTGCCTCACCGACGGCGCCGGATTCGCCGCCGACGTCGAGACGGCGTTCCTCGGCATGTGGGAGCAGCATGCCGCCCGTGGTGACGGCAGGCCATCATGAGCTAGCCAGCCGATCGGCTTGCCGGTATAGTCGTCGCAAGTACGGTCACCGGCAGGGTGCATGCATCTGCACGGCAGGACATGAGACGACCAAGACGCGGAGTGTGTCGGTACGGCTCCCTGGGCCTGATCGGTTGCCTGGTGGCGATCGCCGTGCCCACGGCCGCCGCGGCCGAGACCTGCAACATCTCCGCCGTGCCGCCGGGTCCGGTCCAGCCGGGGGCCTACGCCGACGTCTCCGCCAACTGCACCGACGGGCCGACGCTCATCGCGTGGTCGTCGTCGCTGGCCAGTTGCGTGCCGGCGACCGGGCCCACGACGGTATGCAGTTTCCCCACGGTCGGCGGCGCAGTGCTGACGGTCCAGGCGTCGTATGCCGGCAGCTTCGGCGGCAGCTTCGCCGGCGACAGCTACCCGATGACGGTCAGCAACGCCGCGCCGCCGTCGTGCTACATCACCGCCGTGCCGCCAGGTCCGGTCCAGCCGGGGGGCTACGCCGACGTCTACGCCAACTGCACCGACGGGCCGACGCTCATCGAGTGGTCGTCGTCGCTGGCCAACTGCCTGCCGGCGACGGGGCCGACGACGGTGTGCAACTTCCCCACGGTCGGCAGCGCAGTGCTGACGGTCCAGGCCTCCTACGGCGGCAGCTTCGCCGGCTGCTTCGCCGGCGACAGCTACCCGATGACGGTCAGCAACGCCGCGCCGCCGTCGTGCTACATCACCGCCGTGCCGCCGGGTCCGGTCGTGCAAGGGACCGACGTCGACGTGAATGCGAACTGCACCGACGGGCCGACGCTGATCGAGTGGTCGTCGTCGCTGGCCGCTTGCCTGCCGGCGACGGGGCCGACGACGGTCTGCAACTTCCCCACCGTCGGCGACGCGCTGGTGGCGGTCCAGGCGACCTACGGAGGCAGCTTCGCCGGCTGTTTTGCCGCCGACGCCTACCCGATGTCGGTGTTCGCCGCACCGCCGAGTCTCGCCAGTGTCGCGTCGCAAATGGTGCACGGCAATGCCGGGCCGTTCGACCTCCCGCTGTCGGCAAAGCCGGAGAGTCCGACCACGGAGCCGCGATCGGCCGGCGCCCGCGGCTACCACCTGATCGTCTTCACCTTCGACCGACCGGTGATCCGCGGGATCGCCGAAATCACGGAAGGCAAGGCGAACGTCGGAAGCCCGATATTCGACGGAAACACGATGAGCGTCCCGCTGACGGACGTGGCGGACGGGCAATACGTGACGATTTCGCTGACCAACGTCGCTTCCCTCGACGGCGGGACCGGCGGCAACGCCTCGGTGCGTGTCGGCTTCCTCGCGGGTGACGCCAGCCAGAACCGGGCGGTGACGCTCTCCGACCTGGTGACCGTGAATGCGGCGCTGGCGCAGGTCCTGGGGCCGAACAACTACCTGCTCGACGTGAACGTGTCCGGGTCGCTCTCGATCTCCGACCTGGTGTTCGTCAATTCCAGATTGACGAAGGTGCTGCCGAACCCGAATCCGGTTCCGTGACCGACGGCGGCCGGCGGCCGATGACTGCGGGGAGCCCGACCCCGGGCCGGTGCGTCCCGGCGATCGCCGGGTGATTCGCGTGCCTCGGATGGCCGACCCTGCGCGCGACGCCGACACCGCGGTCGCCACGCTCTACAACGGCGTGCGTGTGGTCGTGCTCAGGCTGCCGCACATGGCCACGGCGGCGGTCAGCGTCTTCGTGCGCAGCGGCAGCCAGCACGAGAGCGCGCGCAGCAGCGGCATCGGCCATTTCATCGAGCACATGGCGTTCAAGGGCACGCGCTCGCGCGACTGCCAGCAGATCAACCTCGATGCCGAGCGTCTCGGCGCCGAGGTCAACGCCCACACCGACAAGAACCACACCGCATTCCACATGCGCGGCCTCGCCCGGGACGCCGGGCCGTTCCTGCAGATGCTGGGCGACATCGTCCGCAACAGCACCTTTCCCGATGCCGAACTCGAGCGCGAGCGCCAGGTGATCCTGCACGAATACGCCGAGGACGACGACGACGCGATGTCGACCGCCTTCAAGCTGTTCGACAAGGTCTGCTACGGCGAGCACGCGATGGCGCGTCCGGTGATCGGCAGCCGCGCCAACATCCGGCGATTCACCCGCGCCGAGCTGGTGGACCACGTGCAGCGGTACTACAGCGGCGCGAACGTCGTCGTCGGCGTCGCCGGCAACGTCGACGTCGACCGGGTCGTCGCCGAGGCGGCGGCCGCCTTCGGCGACATGCCGCGCGGCAGCGAGAACCTGGTCGAGGCGCCGGACTACGTCGGCGGCTTCCGCCTGCGGCGGATGGCCGGCTGCAGCCAGACGCACGCGGTGCTCGGCTTTTCGGTTCCCGGGCTGCTGGGCGACTACCACGCCGCCGTCGTCGCGGCCGCGCTGTTCGGCGAAGGCATGAGCTCGCCGCTGCTCGACCGGATCCGCGAACGGCGCGGCCTCGTCTACCACGCGGACTGCCAGGCCGACGTGTCCGACCTGTGCGGCCAGTTCGTGGTCGAGGCTTCGACGATGCCCGAGCACCTCGACGAATATCTCGTCGAGGTCACCCGGTTGCTGCGCGAGCACGCCGACGCGACCGACCCGGTCGGGCTGGAGCGGGCGCGCAACCAGATCGTGGTGCGCAGCCTGTGCGCGCGGGAGGACCCGTCGCAGCGGCTGGAGATCGCGGCACTCGACCTGTTCGCCCTCGGTCGCGTCCGCGGACGCGAGGAACTGACGGCCGGCATCGCGGCCGTCGATCCGGTTCAGGTGCGCGAGGCGTTCCGACGCATGCTCGGCGCCGGCGCGGCGGTGGCGCTGGCCGGCAGGATCCCCAAGGGGGCGGAGGAACGCGTTGCCGGACTCGCGGCTCGGCACGGCAGTTGACGCTTCGCCGCAGCGACGGACAGGCCTCGGCCTCGCCGCCGCCGGATGTTCTGCCAGGCACGAAGTGCGGCCGGGGGCGGCGAGCGCGCGCTTTCGCGCGTCAGCGCTGCCGGAGCAGCGAGCGCAGCTTTTCGCGCGCCGGTGACGATTCGTCGGTGCACGCGGGGATGCCTGCGTCCGCCAGCACGGCCACCATCGCGCGCATCGTCCGCGCCGCGTCGCGCAGCTTCACCTTGCGCGAGATCTCCGCATACTGCTCGCCGCCGGGAAGCCGCGAGACGTCGACGTCGTAGCGACCGCGACCTGAGCGGTATCGGCTGACCCGCATCGGACCGAGCGCGCGAAGGCCCGGCGGCAGCGGCCAGAATCCGACGACCTCGCGCAGATAGCGGGACTGGGCAGGGCTCAGCACCTGGTCCGGCGCAACGCGACCAGCGAGGAGGTCGCCGGTGCGCGTCGCGCCGAGGTCGAGATCGAGCGACACGGCGCCCGCCTGGCGATCGCCGTACACGTCGTATTCGCACTTGCCCTGGCCCCGCGGCACCAGTCCGCGGTCGAGGCGGGCGCAGTCCTGGTCGGCGACCTTGAGCGTGAACGTGGAGCGGCCATTCGTCGCCACCCGCAGGCGCAGGCGGACGCCACGGTCCAGCAGCGCGAGCTCGCCGTCGTCGAACTGCCAAACCTCGATCGGGCCGCCGCGCGCGCGCAGGTCGAGCGCGCGCACGATCTCGGGGGCTGGCGCGCACAGGCCGATCTGGACTTCCGCGGGCAGCGCGGCAGCGCCCGGCGGCGGGTTCGGCGCAACCGCGCCACCCGCGGCGGCGGCGGCGGCCGCGACGGCCATCGACGCAGACGGCGGCGACGCGGAACAGCGAGCGAGAAAATGCGGGCCATGCCCGAATCTTGCCACAGCGCGAGAGCCTGCCGCCGACGGCGGCCGCAGACGCGACGGTGCGCATCGTGCGAGAATTCGGGCAACGACGCTGCGCGTGGTTGCTGCGCGGTGGGTGCCTGCGCGTCGTGCGCCGCGATGTCGACACCCATCGATGCGTCCGGCCTGCGGCGTCGCCAGCCTGCGCGCGTCGGCGGGGAACGGGTTTCTGACCGACAAGAAAAGGGGGATGGGCGGATGGATGTATGGCGCAAGGAGGGCGCTTTTCGCGGGCGGCTTGTCATGGTCGGGATTCGGCTGCATCGGGCAGGCGACGCTGCCGCTGCTGCTGCGCCACATCGACATGCAGCCCGCGCAGGTGCTCATCGTCGAGCCCGACGGCGCGACCGCGGAACTGGCGCGCAGCCAGGGCGCGCAGTTCCTGCAGCAGCGCGTCGACTCCGACAATTTTCGCCAGTGCCTCGAGCCGCTGCTCGGCGCGGGCGACTTCCTGATCAATCTCGCGGTCGACGTCAACAGCGTCGCGCTCATCGAGTTCTGCCAGTCCCGCGGCGCGCTCTATCTCGACACCTGCATCGAACCGTGGCCCGGCGGCTATTTCGACGCGTCGCTCCCGCCCGCGCAGCGCACCAACTACGCGCAGCGGGAAGCCGCGCTCGCGCTGCGCCGCCCGACGCGCGACGGCCCGACCGCAGTCGTGAACCACGGCGCGAATCCCGGCCTCGTCTCGCACCTGCTCAAGCAGGCGCTGCTCGACCTCGCGCGCGACACGGGTCTGGCGATCGAGGTTCCCCGCACGCGCGCCGACTGGGCCCGCCTGGCGCAGCGTCTCGCGGTGCGGGTGATCCACGTCGCCGAGCGCGACACGCAGGTCGGCAGCGAGCGCAAGTCGCCGGGCGAATTCGTCAACACCTGGTCGGTGCTCGCCTTCATCGACGAGGGTTGCCAGCCGGCCGAGCTGGGCTGGGGCTCGCACGAGCGGCGGCTGCCCGCCGACGGGGCGCGGCACGAAACGGGCTCGCGCGCCGCGATCTACCTCAACCGGCCCGGCGCGGCGACGCAGGTTCGCAGCTGGACGCCGTGCAGCGGACCGATGCACGGCTTTCTCATCACCCACGGCGAATCGATCTCGATCGCCGACCTGCTGACGCTCGGCGATCCGGCGGCGCCGAGCTACCGGCCGACCGTGCACTACGCGTACCACCCCTGCGACGACGCCGTGCTGTCGCTGCTCGAACTGGCGGGGCGCAACTGGCGCATCCAGGAGCGCCAGCGCGTGCTGAAGGAAGAGATCGTGTCCGGCATCGACGAGCTCGGCGTGCTGCTGATGGGCCACGCCCGCAGCGCGCTACTGGTACGGCTCGCGGCTGTCCGTCGAGCAGGCGCGCGCGCTGTGCCCGTGCAACAGCGCCACCAGCCTGCAGGTCGCCGCGCCGGTCATGGCCGGGGTGCTGTGGGCGATCGCCAATCCGGCCCGCGACGTCGTCGAGCCCGACGACCTGCCCTACGACGACATGCTGCGGCTGTGCCGGCCGTACCTCGGCGACGTCGTCGGCGTCTACAGCGACTGGACGCCGCTGGCCGACCGCGAGCGGCTGTTCACCGAGGACCTGGACCGGGACGATCCCTGGCAGTTCGGCAACTTTCGCGTCGCCTGACCGCGCCCGCCCGCGGCGGCGGGATGCCGTGCGCGGCAGGGCTGGCTCTACGCGCAGCGCGACGACCGTGGAAACTGAACTTCGACACGAGGAGCCTGAAATGCCCCAAGCGAACGACGCTGCACCGGTCTGGTTCATCACCGGATGCTCGACCGGCCTCGGCCGGGCCCTGGCGCAGCGGGTGCTGCAGCGCGGCTGGCGCTGCGTGGTCACCGCCCGCAATCCGGCGCAGGTCGCGGACATCGTCGCCGCGCATCCGGACACCTCGCTCGCGCTCGCGCTCGACGTCACGCAGGCGGCGCAGCGCGACGAAGCGCTGGCGCGGGCGGAGGCCGCGTACGGCGGCATCGACGTGCTGGTCAACAACGCCGGCTACGGCTATCTCGCTGCGGTCGAGGAAGGCGAGGACGACGAGATCAGGGCGATGTTCGAGGCCAACTTCTTCGGCGTCGCCGCGCTGCTGCGGCGCGCGCTGCCCGGCATGCGCGCGCGCGCGACGCGGCCACATCATCAACGTCTCGTCGATCGGCGGCCTGATCGGCAACACCGGCGCCGGCTACTACTGCGCGAGCAAGTTCGCGCTCGAGGGGCTGACCGAATCCCTGGCGCAGGAGGTCGGCCCGCTCGGCATCCGCGTCACGCTGATCGAGCCGGGGCCGTTTCGCACCGATTGGGCGGGGCGGTCGCTGCGGATCGTGAAGTCGCCGATGGATGCCTACGCGGGCACCTTCGGCGTCCGCCGCGCGCAGCTGCTGGCCGCTTCCGGCAAGCAGCGCGGCGATCCGGTGCGCGCGGCCGACGCGATCATCAAGGTCGCCGAGTCGCCCGACCCGCCGCTGCACCTGCTGCTCGGCCGCAACGGCCTCCTGCGCTACCGCGAGAAGCTCGACGCGCTCAAGGCTGTCGATCGACGAATGGGAGGCGGTCACGCTGGCGGCCGATTTTCCGGCGTCGTAGCGCGGCGTCACCGGCCAGGTATCGAGGAATGCCCGACATGTCCGACCAGATCGTCGTCCAGGATCGCGAAGAGCTGATCTACCTGCTGTGCGAAGCCGCCGAGTTCGAGCACACGGTGATGTGCACGTACCTGTACGCGCAGTGGTCGCTCAAGCGCGACGAGAGCGAGGGCGTGACGCCGGCGGAGCTCGCCGCGATCGGGCGCTGGCGCGCGTCGCTCGCGCAGGTCGCGCTGGAGGAGATGCTGCACCTGTCGCTGGTGAACAACCTGCTCGCCGCGATCGGCGCCGCGCCGCACCTGTGGCGGCCGGCGTTCCCGGTGCGCCCCGGCCACTTCCCGGCCGACGTGGTGATGAACCTCTCGCCGCTGTGCGAGGCCACGCTCGATCACTTCATGTTCATCGAGCGGCCCGAGGGCATCAAGCTCGTCGACGGCGCCGGCTTCGGCCACGAGGCGCACTACCAGCGCGCCGTGCGCGCGGACCTGCTCGCGCCGTCGCCGCAGGATTACGCCAGCCAGGGCCATCTGTACCACGGCGCGCTGCAGGGGCTCGCGCGACTCGCGCGGGACATGGGCGAGGAGCGCGTGTTCGTCGGCCACGGCGAGGCGCAGGTCGGCATCGAGGATTTCCCGCTGCCGGGCCTGTTCCGGATCACCGACCTCGCCTCGGCGGAGCGCGCGGTCGAGGCGATCGTGCTGCAGGGCGAAGGCGCGCCGGCGCACCGCGAGAATTCGCACTTCGCCCGCTTCTCGGCGATCCGCCGCGAGCTGGGCGAGCTGCGCGCGGCGCGGCCGGCGTTCGAGCCGGCGCGCCCGGTCGTGCGCAACCCGGTGCTGGGCGACACCGCGGTCCAACACGACGGCGTGCGCATCGTCGAACCGGTGGCCGCGCAGGTCGTCGATCTCGCGAATTCGATCTACGCGCTGATGATCCGGGCGCTGGCGCAGGTGCTCGCCCCCGCGCCGCTGCCGCGCGAGCTGCGTCGCGAGCTGGCCGCCGCGTCGTCCGCGCTGATGTCGGTGCTCGGCCAGGTCGCCGACGTGGCGACCCGCCTGCCGGCGGACCCGGCACGCCCCGTGGCCGACCGCGGCGCCGAACTTCGAGCTGCCGCGCTCGTCCGGCCAGCTGGTGCAGCGCTGCGCGGCCCGGATTCTGGGCGAGCGGACCGACGAGCTCGCCGCCGCGGCGCACCGGCTCGCCGGCGTCGCGCCGCTGACCGACGTCGCCGACGCAGCTCGACGCCCTCGCCGCACCGGTTCGAGGAGCTGCACCTGCGCTTCGAGACCGGACTCGGCGATGCGGTCGACCGCGTCGCGCGGCTGAGCGTGCCGGTGGCGCCGGTCGCGCCGGTCGCGCCGGTGGCCAGCGAGCGTCGCGGAGCCGGCGGAGCTTCCGCACACGGCGCAGGGCGCCGACGCCGCGCCGGACGTCGCCACGTGCGGCGGACATCACGCTGCGCTTCGACGGCCTGCGCTGCGTCCACTCGCGCCACTGCGTGCTCGGACGCGCCGATGGTCTTTCTCGCCAACACGCCGGGCGCCTGGCTCCATCCGGAAGCGACCACCCTCGAGCACTGTGTGCGCGTCGCGCACACAACTGCCCTCCGGCGCGATCACCTACGAGCGGCACGACGGCGGGCCGGCCGAGGCGGCGCCGGCGGTCAACGTGCTGCGCGTCCGCGAGAACGGCCCCTACGCCGTGCACGCGCAGATCGAGCTCGCCGGCTCGGAATCCGGGTTTCGCGCGACGCTGTGCCGCTGCGGCGCCTCGCGCCGCAAGCCGTACTGCGACGGCAGCCATGCGGCGGCCGGATTCGCCGCCAGCGGCGAGCCGGCGACGCAAGGCGTCGGAACCGCTGGCCGAACGCGGCGGAACGCTGCGGCATCACGCCGGTCAGCAACGGCCCGCTGCAGGTGCAGGGCAACCTCGAGATCTGCAGCGGCACCGGCCGCACGGTGCTGCGGACGCGATCGGCGCGCCTGTGCCGCTGCGGCGCCTCCGGCAGCAAGCCGTTCTGCGACGGCTCGCACGCGCGGATCGGCTTTCGCTCCGACGACTGATTCCGGGGTTGCGGCCTACACTCCGCGGATGCGGCGTCGCGCTTTCCGCGCGCAGCCGCGCCGCCATCTTCTCCGCCGCCGGCACCGCGTGCGCGAAGAAGCGCTTGAGGCCCGGACACAGGTAATTGAGGCCAGGCTCGCCGTCGGGCGTGCGCAGCAGCCGGTTCTTCGGGCACTCGCCCCAGCAGTCGGAGAGGAACTCGCAGCGCCGGCAATACGCGGGCAGCGTGTCGGACTTCGCGTAGCCGAACTTCACCTGCGCGGGCGCGAACACCATCTCGCCCAGCGAGCGCTCGCGCAGGTTGCCCAGCCGGTGCTCGGGATAGACGTAGTGATCGCACGCATAGACGCTGCCGTCGTGCTCGACGGCCACGCCCTTGCCGCAGAATTCCGAATGCACGCAGATCTGCGACGGCAGCCCCATGTGCTGGACGACCAGCGTCTCGCAGAAGTTGACCAGCACCTTGCCGACGTCGCGGGCGAGCCACTCGTCCCAGACCTTGGAAAGGAAGTACCCGTACTCGTCGGGATCGACCGACCACGGCGTGACCACCGAATCCGGGTGGTCCGGCTTCGCCTGCGGGCTGCCCACCACGGGCAGGCGCGCCGCGTCCCAGGCCTGCGGCGCCGTCGTCTCGAAGCCCCGGACCTCGACGATCGGAATGAACTGCAGATAGGTCGAGCCCAGCTCGCGGCGCAGGAAGCGGTAGACGTCGAGCGGGCGCGAAGCGTTGTGGCGGCTCACGCAGGTCAGCGTGTTGAACGGGACGCCGAAGCGCTGCAGCAGCTTCGCCGCCGCGCAGACGGCGTCGAAGGTCGGCGCGCCGCGCTTGGTGATCCGGCAGCGGTCGTGGATCTCGCGCGGGCCGTCGATCGACAGGCCCACGAGGAAGCGGTGCTCCTTGAGGAAGCGTGCCCAGTCCTCGTCGAGCAGCGTGCCGTTGGTCTGCAGGTCGTTCTCGATGCGCTGGCCGGCCTTCGCGTGCTTGCGCTGCAGCGCGACGACCTTGCGGAAGAACTCGATCCCCATCAGCGTCGGCTCGCCGCCCTGCCACGAGAAGACGACCTCGTCCGCGGTCACGCTGTGGATGTAGTCGCGCACGAAGCGCTCGAGCACCTCGTCGTCCATGTGCCCGCCGCCGGGGCCGCCGGGCAGCGTCTGCTTGGACAGGTAGAAGCAGTACGTGCAGTCGAGGTTGCAGGCGGCGCCGGCCGGCTTGGCCATCACGTGGAATCGGCGCACGGCGCGCTCGCCGAGCCACTGCGGCGCGTGATACTTGTCGATGTCGACGTACTGGTCGATGGTCGGCGCGGTCATGAGTCCTGCCTCTGGTGCAGCTGGGCGGCGCCTGCGACGCGGTGGGCGCGCGGCGTTCGCCTGCCCCGCCGGGTCGGACGGGCACCCGTCAATCTAGCGCGAACCAGGCCGCGGGGTCTTTGCCCGGGATCAATCCGGACCGGGAGAGCGCGCGGGGTCGAGCTGGCGGGAGCCTGATCCGGCCGCGCTCGGGCGCGTGAGCCGCACCAGCGCATTCCACAACTGCCGCCGCTGCGCCGGCGACGGATCGGTGCCCGGAAGGACATGCGTCGTGTGCGGCTCGCGGTCGAGCCAGAACATGCCGGTCACCGCGGCGGCCTCCGGCGCGGCGGCGAGCCAGGTGATGGTGTCCGCACCCTGCTCCGCCGTGCGCAGGAAACGGCGGGTGAGCGCGTGGAAGCCGGGCAGCGAGCCGGCGACGCCGGGCGTGTCCGCCCAGCCCGGGTGCATCGCGTGGACGACCACGCCGCTTTGCTTGAACTCCTCGGCCCACATCTCGGTCAGCACCACCAGCGCGCGCTTGGTGCGGGCATAGGCCCGGCTGCCGTCGTAGGTGCCGCGCTCGTACTGCAGATCGTCCGGCACCAGGCCCGTCGCGTACATCCCGCCGGAGGAGACGTTGACGATCCGGGACGGCGCGGATTCGCGCAGCCTCGGCAGCAGCAGCCGGGTGAGCAGGAAGGGCGCGAGCAGGTTGGTCGCCAGCGTGACCTCGTTGCCCTCGGCGGTCGTCGTGCGCGGATCGACGAGCACGCCGGCGTTGTTCACCAGCACGTGGATCCGCCGCTCTTCGGCGAGCAGCCGCAGCGCGAGTCTCCTGACGTCGGCGAGCAGGCTGAGGTCGGCAAGCGCCACGGCGACGTCGTCGTTGCCGGTGGCGGCGACGATTTCCCGCCTCGCCGCCTCGGCCTTGTCCGCATTGCGGCCCACCAGGACCACCCGCGCGCCGAGCGCGGCGAGCTGCTGCGCGGCGGCGCGGCCGAGACCCGACGTCGCGCCGGTGATCACCGCGGTGCGTCCGCGCAGCGAAACGGCGAGCGGCTTCCAACGGCGCCGATGACAGTGATAGCCGATGCGGGTGAAGCCGAGCAGGCCGGGCACGATCAGGCGGTCCTGGACGTCGGTCGCCAGGCTGCGCCCTGGCGGTGGCGGCGACCCGGCGAGCGCGGCTTCGAGGCCACGGACCGCGTTGCGGCCGACGCGCTCCAGCGCGCCCTGGAGCCACGGCTCGACGCGGCGCAGCGCGCCGCGCAGGGAAATGTCGGCGGTGTAATCGATCCGCGTGCCGCCCGTCGTCGACGCGAACTGGATTTCGTCCAGCGCATGGACCGAGTCGCTGGTTCCCTCCAGCAGCACCCGGCGCGGCGAATCGATCTCGCGGACGACGTAGCGCATCGGGATCGCGCGCGGCCCGAACCTCACGCTCAGATCGAACGCGGTGCCGACGGCAACGGGACCGGGACTGGTCTTGCGCGAGTCCGCCACGCCCGGGTCCCACTGCGCGATGTTGCCGAAATCCGCGGTGTACGCGAAGACCTCGTCGATCGGTCGCGGGACCTCGATGGTTTCGTGCAGACGGATCATGGCGGCGAGGCGGCGGGCGCGTGCAACCGTTCGCGGGTCAGGCCAGCGCGACGAGGGCGCGGAAAGATCGCCTGCGCGCCGGATCGCCGCATCCGCGAGCGGCGCCATCCGCGGCGCCCAACGGCATCGAGCTCTTCGCCGCCAAGGTCGGGGTCAGGCGTTCTTCCGGCTCAGCAGCGACAGAAACTCGCGGCGCAGGTCGGGATTCTCGAGGAACGACCCGCGCATCACGCTGTTGGTCATCCGCGAATCCGCGTCCTTCACGCCGCGCCAGTGCATGCAGAAGTGGTCGGCCTCGATCACGATCGCGAGGCCGTCCGGCTTGACCTTGTCCTGGAGAACGTTGGCCAGCTGCATCACCGCCTCCTCCTGGATCTGCGGCCGGCTCATCACCCAGTCGCAGATGCGCGCGTACTTGGACAGGCCGATCAGGTTGGAGTGCTCGTTGGGCATGACGCCGATCCAGACCTTGCCGAGGATCGGGCAGAGGTGGTGCGAGCAGGCGCTGCGCACGGTGATCGGCCCGACGATCAGCAGCTCGTTCAGCTGCTCGATGTTCGGGAACTCGGTCACCGGCGGGCATCGCGTGATAGCGGCCCTTGAACACCTCGGTCAGGAACATCTTCGCCACGCGGCGCGCGGTGCCCTGGGTGTTGTGGTCGCTCTCGGTGTCGATGACCAGGCTCTTCGAGCACTTCGGTCATCTTCTCCTCGACCTCGGCCCGCAGCGCGTCGACTTCGCCGTCCAGCACGTAGGCGGAGATGTTGTCGTTGGCGTGATAGCGCGCCTTGGCGCGCACAAGCCGGGAACGAATACGTTCCGATACGGGCGGTCGCGGGCGTCTTCGTCGCGGCACAACAACAGGGCTGGACTGGCGGACATCGGATTCCTCGGTCGTTGACGCGCGGCGGCGCGGGCATCGCGGCCCCTTGCGTTATGGCCACGATCATGTTTTTGTCCATGACAATTATACATCTCTCATGATTGTTGTCAAACTGATGTCCGGCAGGATTCGCTTCGGAAAACGCGACGGTTATTTATACGATTCAATATCTTGTGGTGACGCCTGCCCGCCAGCCTTCGCCCGCTGATCGTCGGGGCGAAAATCATGGACAACCACGGATCGGCGGGGGACGACTTCCAGGCAGCCACGCGCAGCGGCGACGCGTCCCCGGGGAGTGACGACTGCGGTCCAGCTGACCGGATTGCGCCCGACAGGTTCGTGCGGCCGGACAGCGGCAGTTCCGGACGCGGCACCCGCCGACAAGACGAGGGGGCCGCACCCGTCGGTCGTGCTCAGCTCGCCTTCGCCTGAACCGCCAGCGGCCGCGCCGAAGGGACCACCGGCCGGCCCTTCAGATGGTTGATCGCCTGCGTGAGCTGAAAATCGTCGGCGCTGCCGAACTGGAACTGGGGTGGGGGCTCGGCCCGATCACCGACGTCGCCGCCGCCACCCGGCGCGCCGGACACACCTGCGCGTTCAGGGCCGGTCGACGCCGCGGCGGGGGCATCGTCCTTGGACGCGGGTGCCTCGAGGTGGCGATCGAGATTGGCTTCGCGGATGCGGTACGGAAGGTTGCGCCCGTCGTCGATCACGATGTCCGGCTCGATGCCCCTGGCCTGGATGGAGCGGCCGGCCGGCGTGTAATAGCGCGCCGTCGTGAGCTTCAGGCCGGCAGTCGTGGCCGAGCTGCATGATCGTCTGGACGGAGCCCTTGCCGAACGTCCGCGTGCCGAGAACGGTGGCGCGCTTGTAGTCCTGCAGCGCGCCGGCGACGATCTCCGATGCGGACGCGGTGCCGCCGTCGACCAGGACGTCGATGGGCACCTTCTTGACGGCCGGCGGCAGATCCTTGAGGAAATCCCTGCCGCGGCGCGCGTAGTTCTTCGGCGTCGCGGTGAGCCGCATGTGCGAGTCCGGCGTACGGCCGTCGGTGTAGACGACCAGCGCCTCCCTGGGCAGGAACGCGGCCGAAACCGCGACCGCTTCGTCGAGCAGCCCGCCCGGGTCGCTGCGCAGATCGAGGACGAGACCCTGGAGCTCGCCCTGCCGATACAGGCCCGCGATCGCCTTGACGAGGTCCTCGCCGGTGCGCTCCTGGAAGCTGCGGATGCGGACGTAGCCGTAGCCCGGCTCGAGCAGCTTCGCGCGCACGCTCTTGACGCTGATGACCTCGCGGGTCATCGTGAAGGTGAGCGGCGCATCGGCGTCCTTGCGCTGGACGGTCACGACGACCGTGGTGCCCGGGTCGCCGCGCATCAGTTCGACCGCCCGCGCGAGCGAGAGGTCATGCGTGGCGGTGCCGTCGATCCTGACGATCAGGTCGCCGGGCTTGATGCCGGCGCGGAACGCGGGCGTGTCCTCGATCGGCGAGACGACGCGCACGATGCCGTCCTCGATGCCCACTTCCATGCCCAGGCCCCCGAACTTGCCCTGCGTGTCGGCCCGCAGGTCCTTGAATTCCTCGGCGTCGAGATAGTCGGAATGCGGGTCGAGCCCGTGCACCATCCCGGCGATCGCCCCCTTGATCAGCTTGTCGTCGGGCACCGCGTCGACGTAGTCGCTCTTGATCGTGCCGAACACGGCCGACAGGAGCTGCAGATCCTCGTAGGGAATCGGCTCCTTGGGGCCGTGCTGTGCGATCGCGGGCAGGTTGAGCGAGAGCAGGACCCCCAGGACCGCGCCGAATCCGATCAGGCCTGCCTTCTTCAAGCGATTGCGCATTGCGGTGGTCCTCCGGCTGCCGGCTCCCCTCAGCCGGACTGGCGGCGCGGATCGGTGAGGTTCAGACGCCGGACGCGGCGCGGAGTTCCTGCGGATCGTCGCCGGAGGGCGGGCGGCCCGAGGAACGGGCGTCTCGCGCCGCCACGCCTTGCGCACCCCGCACCCGTGCCGGCCGGCGCCGCTTAAGGAACCTCCGCAAAACCCCTTGCATTTCGACGACTTCGATCTACAGTGAATGCAAGGATTTGCGCGGGGTGTGACGAATGAAACAGACGACGCTGGCGAACAACGACTTCGAACAATATCGCAAGCCGACGCGGCGCGAGCGGTTTCTCACCGAGATGAACACGGTGGTGCCGTGGGCGGACCTGACTGCGGTGATCGAGCCGTATTATCCGAAGGCGACCAAGGTCGGTGGCCGGCCGCCGGTGGGGCTGGAGCGGATGCTGCGCATTCATTGCCTGCAGTTGTGGTTCGACCTGTCGGATCCGGCGGTGGAGGAGGCGCTGTACGACTCGCGGGCTATGCGCAGGTTTGTGGGTATTGATCTGGGCCGCGAGCCGGTGCCAGACGAGACGACGGTGATGCGGTTCCGCCACTTGCTGGAAGAGCACAAGCTCGGAGCGAAGATCTTCGAGGAAGTGGGTCGTGTACTGCTGCGACGTGGATTGCGTTTGTCCACGGGAACGATCGTCGACGCCACCATTATCGCCGCCCCCAGCTCGACCAAAAACGCCGATGGCGAGCGCGACCCGGAGATGCATCAGACCAAGAAGGGGCAGCAGTGGTATTTCGGCATGAAGATGCACGTCGGGGTTGATAGTCAGAACAAGGTCATCCACGCGGTGGCGGTGACGCCGGCGAATACCGCCGATTGCAAGGTGATGGGGCAGCTGCTGCACGGGAAGGAGACGCGGGTCTACGGCGATCAGGCGTACAAGAGCCAGAAGGAAGTCATTCGCGCCAAGGCGCCGAAGGCCAAGGACTTCACCAACCGGCAATGCAAGTGGAAGCATTTCCTCGACGAGGCGATCCAGGCGAAGAACCGGAACAAGTCGCGGATCCGGGCGCGGGTCGAGCACTCGATCGGTGTGATCAAGCGGGTATTCGGCTTCACCAAGGTTCGCTATCGTGGCCTGACCAAGAACGGCAACCGTGTCTTTGTGACTGCGGCGCTGGCCAACATTTTTCTCGTTCGGTACACCTTGCTGGGAGCAGTCCGTCCGCAGTAGGCAGATGGGGTAGGAAAGCCTCGATTTCTCGATGCAAAAGCCCCGAAATTCGACCTGATCGCGATGAACGAGCATTTCAAGCATTCCGTCAGTCGAGATTCACCCGGTTGTGCGGACGTTCCTTAAGCCACGCCTAATTGTCCGGCCGTACAATCACGTCCGTTGCGTCGTCGAGCGGGCGGCGCGCCGCCAGCCCTGTTTCCGGAGGATTCATCCGTGCCCACCAGACTGCTCGTTCTCTTCCTCGCGCTCCAGTTCGCCGGCGGCGCTGCCGCGGCCGAGAAGAAGCGCATCGACAAGGCGGCGGACCTCCCGCGCTTCAGCTACCGGCTCGACGCCAAAGCCGAGGACATGGTCCGCGACGATGCGAAGTTCAAGCCCTTCGCCCGGGAGCTGCGCCGCGACCTCGAAAGCGTCCTTGCGCAATACGACATCGCGGACAAGGCCGCGCAGCGCCAGATCCTGGGCGAGCTCGCGCAGCTCGACATGCTCGACGGCAACTATGACGCCGCGCTGGCGCGCGTCGCCGAGGTCGCCGCACTCGAGGACAAGCCTGCCGACAAGCTGCTCTCCGGCATCACCACCCGGGCGATCGTCGCCGGCCTCAAGGCCGACCCCGACCCGGCTTCGGCCGCGAATCGCGCCGCGGCCGAGGAATCGATCCGGGGAGCGCTCGCTCCCCTGCCCTACGAGGTGATTGCCAACGAGGCGAAGGAGATCAAGGCCGGCGCCGAGCTGCTCGGCGAGGGCCGCCTGATCGGCAACGTCCGCGAGGTGCTGCAACCCGCGGTCGACAAGAACGGCTCGCTGTCGTCGGACCTCGCGCCGGCGCTGGTGCGCGTCAAGTACGTCCACCGCTTCATCCTGCCGTTGAAGCCCGCGCTGGTGGAAGCCTGGACGGACTACCTCGCCGCGCACAAGGTCGACAAGCCGGATATCTGGGCCGCGCGCGCGGTCACGCTGCCGGACGGCGCCGGCTACACGCCGGTGAAGGTCGCGGTCTGGGACAGCGGCGTGGACACCGGCCTCTTCCCCGGCCGGCTCGCGACCGCGAACGGCGCCGTGCCGGTGATCGCGTTCGACCGGTTCGCGGAGCCGGCGACCGGCGAGCTGCAGGCGATCCCCGACGCCCTGAAGGGCAAGGTGCCGCAGCTCAAGTCGTACCTCAAGGGCTTCTCCGACCTGCAGTCGAACATCGACAGCCCGGAGGCGAGCGCGGTCAAGAGCTACCTGTCGACGCTCAAGCCGGACGAGTACAAGGCCTTCGTCGAGGAAATCGGGCTGGCCGGCAACTGGATGCACGGGACGCACGTCGCCGGCATCGCCGTCGCCGGCAATCCGTACGCGCGGCTGGTCGTCGGGCGCATCGAGTTCGACTGGCACCTGATCCCGGACCCCTGCCCCACCCGCGAGCTCACGCTGCGCGACGCGAAGAACGCGCAGGCGTATGTCGACTTCTTCCGGCAGCAGGGCGTGCGCGTGGTGAACATGAGCTGGGGCGGCAGCGTGAAGGGCATCGAGAGCGCGCTCGAGTTGTGCAACATCGGCAAGACCCCCGACGAGCGCAAGGCGATCGCGCGCGACTATTTCGAGATCGGGAAGAACGCGCTCACCAAAGCCTTCGCCAGCGCGCCGGAGATTCTGTTCGTCACCGCCGCCGGCAACAGCAACGAGGACGCCTCGTTCGCCGAGGACATCCCGGCGGGCATCGTGCTGCCCAACCTGCTCACGGTCGGCGCGGTCGACAAGGCGGGGGACGAAGCCTCGTTCACCAGCTACGGACCCACGGTCAAGGTGCACGCCAACGGCTATCAGGTCGAGAGCGTCATTCCGGGCGGCGAAAAGCTCGCCGAGTCCGGCACGTCGATGGCATCGCCGCAGGTGGTGAACCTGGCGGCGAAGATGCTCGCGGTCAATCCGCGGCTGACGCCGCGCGAACTGATCGCCCTGATCCGCGACAACGCCGAGAAGACGCCCGACGGCCGCCGCACGCTGATCGACCCGAAGAAGACGCTGGCCGCAGTGACGGCGGGGAAGTCGGGTTAGTCCCGCCCGGGGTCTTGCGCCTGCGCAACCAACCACCCGATCGACGCACGGGCCACGAGCAAACGCGGGGACCGTTTCCGGATCGCCGACCTTCACTCCGCAGTCGCAGGTGACGGTCCTGCGTGAACGGCCCCGGATTCGGGTGATGCCGACACCCTCGCCCCGGTCGCGAGCGGCCCGGGAGCGGGCGGCGAAGCGTTGGTACGTGTACCTGATTCTGTGCCGCGGCGACGCGATCTACACCGGGATCGCGCTCGACGTGGCGGCGCGTTACGCACAGCACCTTGCCGGCACGGGGGCGCGCTACACGCGCGCGAATCCGCCGCGTCGGCTGCTCGCCAGGTTCGCCTGCCCGAATCAGTCGGTGGCGGGCAGGCTGGAGGCGGCGATCAAGAGACTGTCTGCCGTCGAGAAACGAAAACTGGTCGGCGCGACGGGTGCCGCGGCGCGGAGACTCCTGCTCGATTGAGCCTCGCGTGGACATCCAGGCGGCGGCACCCGCGGGCACCTGATCGCGCGACGCACGCTCGCAACCGCTGGGCGATAAGATATGATCGGAAGAACGGCGGGCCGGCTTCCCCGACCGTCGGCGAGCTTGCGGGGAAATATCAGCCGCCCAAATGAATGCCTTGAACGGAACGATCGAAAACATGCCTCGCAAAGAACCAGGTTTCGCGGAACGTCTGCAGACGGCGGCCAAGGCGAAGCAAGCCCAGCTGGAAAAGATACGCGCAGCGGCGCCGGCCGGTGACGCACAGTCCGCCGAGCGGCAGGCCGGACGGGTGGAAACGGCGGAAGCGCGCAGGATCCGCACGGCCGAACGCAAAGCCTCGAACCGCGTCGCTGCCGAACTTCGGGACGCGCAACGCGCGGCCGAGAAAGCCACGCAGGCACAAGCCGCCACGGAGGAAACGGCACGCCGGGACGCCGAGCGCGTTGCCCGGGCGGAGGCCGAGGTCGCGCTCAAGAAGGATCAGAAGGCCGCTCGCGACTCCAAGTACGCCGCGCGCAAGGCGCGGCAGAAGTGACCGGCGCGCGAAACGGGGCTTGAACGAAGGGCGCCTTCCGGCCCGCCACTGTTTCCTGTATCGCCGCCTTGAGGCGCCGCGAATCCGGCGACGCCCCTTCGCCAATCAGCGCGGCTGCGCGGGCAGCGTGCGCAGGTAGGCGACGATGGCGTCGAGGTCCTCGTCGCGGATGCCCGCGTACCAGGCGAAGGCCATCGGCAGCTCCAGCCTGCGACCGTCGCGCGCAATGCCCTCGGTGATGGCGCGCTTGATCTCGGCGTCAGTCCATTTGCCGAGCCCTCGTTCAGGATCGGGTGTGAGGTTGCGTGACACCGTGCCCTTCCAGCTCGCGGGCAGACCCTTCACGAACGAGGGCAGGAACGGCCTTCCGCCGGCGCCGAGCGCGGTCTCGAACTGGAGTACGCCCTGCTGCATCGGCGTGTGACATTCGAGGCAATGCGCGATCGTCGTCAGATACGCGCCGCGGCGAACCTGGTCGGTCAGGTCGCGTTCGGCGAATCCCCGTTCCGCCTCCGGATACGGCTGGCGCTTGACGGGCAGGCGATAGACCGGTGGCGGCGTGGCGTTGCGCACGGCCGGCACCGAGCGCAGGTAGTCGACCACCGCGTCGAGATCCGACGGCGTCAGAGCCTTGAAGAAATTCGCCGTCATCGGGTCGGCGAGCGGCTTCCCCGCGAGCGGGCCGTGGTTCGGGCGAACCCCCTGCGTGAGCGCGCGCTGTATCTCGTCATCGCTCCAGGTGCCGATCCCGGTTTCCCTGTCGGGCGTGATGTTCGGGGCGGTGCCAAGAAACGGAGGAATGTCGAAGCCGACCCCCCCGCCGGCCAGTTCCCTTCCGGGAACGGGTCGGCCGTCGGCATCCTTCGGCGTATGGCAGTTCCCGCAGGCCATGATCGTGGTGACGAGATACCGACCGCGCTCCCGCGGGCCTGCCTGTGCCGTGGCGGATGCGGCGCCGGCTGCAAGCGCAACGGCAAGCACGAGCATTCCCGACGAACGGCTTGCGGCGAACGCCGAGTGACACGGGCGCGTCACGCGCGGGGTAGCTCGTTGCAATGCTCGCATGGGAACTCCGGTGCGGATGGCCCGGGCTGCGGGTCGCCGAGCGCCATCGCCTGCCGACAGCATAACTCGAGCGACCGCCGGCCGATGCGGTTTCCACGTCGTCAGCGACCCGCCCGCTCCATCGCCCGCTCCGCCTCGAGGCCGGCCAGGTCGCGCCCCACTGTCGCGACCGCCAGCGTGCGCGCGCCGCGCCGGTAGCTCACGGCGCAGTCGCGCGCGGCCAGCGAGCCGTCGATGACCGTCGAATCCCAGCCTTCGGCGTGGCCGACGTAGTGGATCGTCACGTCGTAGTGCTGGCTCCAGAAGAACGGCACCGCGTCGAAGGCCTGGCGGCGGCCGAGCATGTTCAGCGCCGCGACCTGGCCCTGCCGCTGCGCGAGCACCCAGTGCTCGACACGGATGCGCTCGCCGCTGTGCGGATCCGGCCAGCGGGCGACGTCGCCGGCGGCGAACACGCCGGGCGCGCTCGTCCGCAGGAATTCGTCGACCGTCACGCCGCGATCGATCGCCAGGCCGGCCTGCTCGGCCAGCGCCAGCGCGGGCCGCACGCCCACGCCCTGGACGACGAAGTCGGCGTGGACGACCGCGCCGTCGCTGAGCGTGACCCGGGCGCCATCCATTCGCGCCACCGTCGCGCCGAGGTGGAACGTCACGCCGTGCGCCTCGTGCAGGCCCTGGACGAAGCGCCCGACGTCCGCCCCGAGCACGCGCTCCATCGGCACCTTGTCCGGCGCGACCACGTGCACCGCGATGCCGCGCTCGCGCAGCGACGCCGCGACCTCGAGGCCGATGAAGCTGGCGCCGACGACGACCGCGCATTTGGCGGCGGTCGCCTTCGCGACGATCGCGCGGCTGTCGGCGAAGCTGCGCAGCGTGTGCACCTGCGATGCGGATGCACCGGGAATGTCGAGCCGCACCGGGTCGGCGCCGGTGGCGAGCAGCAGCGCTTCGAACGGCAGTTGCCGGCCGTCGCCAAGGCGCACGTGCCGCCGCTGCGTGTCGATGCCGGTGACCGGTGAGTCGAGCAGCAGCTCGATGCGGCGCTCGGCGTAGAACTCGGGCGGGCGCAGCGGAATCCAGTCCTCCGATGCGCTGCCGGCCAGGTAGTCCTTGGACAGGTTCGGCCGGTCGCAGGGTGGGGAGGCATCGGCGCTGATCATCGTCACCGCGCCGTCGTAGCCCTCGCGACGCAGCATGTCGGCGCAGGCGAGCCCGGCCGCGCCGCCGCCGACGATCACCACCGACCGGGGCGCGCCCGATGGCTGCGTCGGGGCTGCCGGTGCCGGCAGGCGCTCCCGCACGAACGCCTGGTCGCCGACGCGCTCGACGCGCCAGCAGGCAATCGGCGTCCAGCGCCGGCGCGCGCAGGGCATTGCCCGTGCGCAGGTCGAAGCAGGCGTGATGCAGCGGGCAGCGCAGCGTGCCGTCGACGACCAGCCCCTGCGCCAGCGGGCCGTGGTAGTGGCTGCAGTGCGCGCCGACGGCGAACAGCGACTCGCCGGCGCGCACGATGATCGCCTCCTCGTCGCCGACCCGGCCCGCGAGCATGCCGCCGTCGGGCAGGTCGCCGACCGGCACTCCTTTGTCAAGATCCAGGGTGTCATCTGCCGCCATCTGCGCCTCCGCAATCGCCAGGCGTCGATTGTCGCGCAAACCGGGGGGCGAAGACCACCGGGAACAGCGCTGCCATGCGTCGCGCGGTCCGCTTGCGCGAACGCGGTTCACGCGCGCGCCCTCCGAGGGCCGTGCGCAACGCGCCGGGCTCGCGTCGCCGGCGCGCTATGATGTCGGTGGGCGGCAACGTCGCGTCGGGCGCCGCCGCCCCACCGCGAATGGACGTCGCGCCATGGATCCACGGGTGATCCTGCCCTCGCTCAGCAACCTGCCGGTCTTCTACGCCGAGCTGTTGCTGCTGCTGCTGCTGTTCTCGATCTCGGCCTACGCGCAGCTGGTCCGCCTCCGAGCCAGGCGTTCCGATGCCCGGCCGGCGGTGCGCTTGCGCACCCGCCTCGCCGTGCTGTTGCCCGCGTGGGTCGATGTGGCTGGTCTGGGTCTGCTACGGCGCCTTCTGGTTCGGCTTCGCGGGCCTGGTCGGGGGCACGGTGGTCTTCGCCGTCCTCGGCGTCGTGGCCGTCATCGTGTTCCTGCTGGCGAGCTGGCCGCTGGTTTACTGGTTGCGCGGCCGGGCGTGGGCCGACACCGGAATGATGCTGGCGATCGCCGCGGTGGCGGCGGTGGTCGTGGTGCGATTCCCCCTCTGGCTGTGCGAGCCGCTGGGCTACAGCGGCTTCGCGTCCGCCCAGGTCTGCACCGGCCGGCTCTACGCGGAGGGACGCGGCGGCGCGCGGCACGATCCCCGGATCGCCGTGGGCTGGTACCGCCGTGCCGCCGAGGCGGGCAACGCCGAGGCGCAATACCTGCTCGCCACCTCGATCCACGTCCGGCAGCAGACGTGAGGACTGGCTGGGCCGGGCGGCGGCGCAAGGGCACGGCGCGGCGGCATACGCCCTCTTCGCGCTCCGCGGCCAGCGCGACGCGGATCTGTCCTTGCTGCAACTCGCCGTCGATCAGGGCCATCCCGACGCGCAGTACCAGCTTGCGCGCCGGCTGTGGAGCGGCAATGCCCATGCCCCGCGACCTCCCGCGCGCGCGCACGCTATTGCAGAAGGCCGCGTCCGCCGGCTCCGCCGGCGCGATGCGCGAGCTGGCACTCTGGTACGCCGGTGACGGCATCCTGTTCGACCATTCGGACGAGCTGTCACGGCAGTGGGAGGCTCGCGCACTCGCCGCGGCCCCGCCGGATCGGCACGGACCGGCGGACGAACTCAACTTCGCCGCCACATTCCCAGCCACGCTGGAGCGCATCCGCACCCGCTACGCGAACGCGACCGCCGGCGATCCCGCGGCCCAGCAGGCGATCGCCCGCGAAATCCTGCAGCGGGCAAACGGCGATCCGGCGCTGGTCGGGAAGGCGTACGGATGGCTGGAGCGGGCCGCCGCGAGCGGCGCGGCCGACGCCCAGTTCGCGGTGGCCGAGTACTACCTCGGTCTGCCGGACCGGACCGCCGCCCAGCAGGACCGGGGCCGGAAGTGGCTGTCGCCGCCGCCGACGGCTGGTCACCGGCCGGCGCTGCGCCGCCTGATCGCTGCGTACAAGAAGGGAGAGTTCGGCCTGGAGCGCGACCTCGAGCAGGCCAAGGCCTACGGCGAGCGGCTGTTCGCGGCGATGAAAGCCGACGGCGTCCCGGAGAATCAGGGGCCGTGGCTGTCCGCGTCCTGGGACTACGCCGACACGCTGCAGCAGCTCCGGCGCGAGCATGAGCAGTACCTGCCGCCCGAGGCGCTGGCCCGCGCCGCGCGCGCCGGCGATCCGAAGGCGCAGTTCCACCTCGCCCTCGAGGCAATGGCGCGCGATGTCGCGGCCGGCGTCGCGCTGCTGAACGCCGCCGCGGACGGCGGCTACGCCGAAGCGCAGTACCACGCCGCGCTCCGGGTGCGCCAAAGCAAGCACACGCCGGAGGACATGCGCCGTGCCATGGCATGGCTCACCTCGGCCGTCGCGCAGGGGCACCGCGGCGCGATGCACGAGCTCGGCATGGTCTACCTGCAGGGCTCCAAAGACATCGGCCTGGCAAGCGATCCCGTGCGCGCCCGCGCGCTCTTCGAGCAGGCGCTGGCCGGCGGCGGCGAGGTCCTGTATCGCTACACCGACCGCGACGGCCGCGGCTGGATCGTCACGGCGCAGCAG
>CAVYID010000016.1:0-83532 GCA_963768535.1 uncultured beta proteobacterium
TCGATGCGAACGATCGAGTACACCAGCGAAGACGCCCCGGAAGCCGTGACGAAAACGGTCTACGAGGTCACGGTCCGCCTGCGCGACGGCACGACGACGGTCTTTGCCGCTGCGGCCCCGCGCGCCTGGCGTCCGGGCAGCCGGGTGATCGTGATCGCCGGCGCCGAGGCTCCGGTCCGCTGACCACGGCGGCCGTCGATTCCGCCGTCGCGGGATTCGTCAGCCGGACGGGTCCGCAGACGCCGGCCGGCAGCGCGGGCGCACACGCGTGCGCCCGCGGACCGCGGCGCAACGGGAACGTGCAGCGAAGCGCTACCTGGCGACGTAGGGCAGCAGCCGGTCGAACTCCTTCTTGACCACCTGGTAGCACTCGCAGGACGCGCGCCTCCAGCCCCTGGCGATCGAGGACGGTGATCTTTCCCCGGCTGTAATGGATCAATCCGGCGTCCTGCAGCTTGCCGGCGGCTTCGGTGACGCCTTCGCGGCGCACGCCCAGCATGTTGGCGATCAGCTCCTGCGTCATGGCGAGCTCGTTCGACGCCAGGCGATCGAGGCTCAGCAGCAGCCACCGGCACAATTGCTGGTCGATCGAGTGATGCCGGTTGCACACGGCGGTCTGCGCCATCTGCGTGATCAGCGCCTGCGTGTAGCGCAGCAGCAGGTGCATCGTCGGGCCGAAGCGGCCGAACTCGTCCTTGAGCAGTCCGGCCTTGAGCCGGAAGGCGTGCCCCGCGCTTTGCACGACGGCGCGGCTGGGCGTGGTCTCGCCGCCCATGAACAGCGAGATGCCGAGGATGCCTTCGTTGCCGACAATGGCGATCTCGGCCGACGCGCCATCCTCCATGACGTACAGCAGCGAAATGATGGACGGTGGTTGGGAAATAGACGTACCGCAGCGCGATCCCCGGATTCATAGAGAACGTCACCGAGCTGCATCGGCACCAATTCCAGATGCGGCGCAATCCGCTCGTAATCGCTCTCGGGCAGCGCGTCGAGCAGGTGGTTCTGACGGGCAACGCGTGGCGCGGACGCAACCATCGGAAGGATCTCCGGCGGGGGGCCGCGGCGATGTTCTGCCGCCGATACGGCCGGGGTTATCGGTCGCAATGCGACAGTATAATCCATCGCGACGACGCCGGGGTCCGCGGGCATGGGCTAGCCGGTTGCTACGAGTCCGAATCTCCGCCGGTCGACAGCGCATAGCCGAGCAGGAGGCCGGCGACCGCACAGACGGCCATGAGCCGCCAGGGATTGGCATGGGCGTAGCCGTCCGCCGCCCGTCCGGCTGCCCGGGCCTTCGCCACCGCCGCATCCTGCAGATCGGTGGCGCGTGCCCGCGCCGCCTGCAGCGATTCCTCCGCCCTGGCGCGAACCTGCGCGATCTGCTGCCCGGTCTGACCGGCGGTGGCCTTCAGCAACGCTTCCGTGTCGGCCGCGAGCATCCTGAGATCGGCCATCACCTTGTCGGTGGTGACTCGCTCATCATCCACGGTCGTTTCCAAGTCTCTCGCGTTCATATCCATTGACCTCCAGAGTTTTCGGCCGCTTGGCCGCAACTGCGCGCCGGGATCGAAGCCGGGCGTCGCGTGCAGTCGCGCATGCCGGCCGCACTGCGCGACGACGCCTCCGGCGCGATCCGGCGCCGGCGCGCCGCCGGGCTGCTATGACCTGCCGCGCCTGCCGATGACGCTGACCAGGACCATGACGATCGCGATCACCAGGAGCATGTGGACGAAGCCGCCCATCGTTGTGGAAGTGACGAGCCCGAGCGCCCACAGTATGAGCAGTACAACCGCAATCGTGTAGAGCATGAAATGCACCTCTTGGTGGTTTTTCGGACGGCCCGGCGGGGCTATCGCGGGCGATACCCGTCATTGCGCGACTGGCGGAATGAATCACGCTGCCAGTCCGGGCGTTCGCCGTACGGGTAGTCGTTGGAGATTCGCCGTCCCGACGAGATCACGTTGTTGAGGCCGGGCAGCGACGAATAATCGCCGGGGCCGAAGGTGCGGCATTCGCCGTTGAAATCGGCGTCGCTGCAGAAGATCCAGTACCCGCTCTCGACGCGCAGCGACGATGCGCGGTCGTTGAATCCGGTCCGGCCGAGGTTCTGCATGACGTCGTTGAGCGCGTAGGATCGCCCGGACATGTTCGGGCGTTCGTAGAGTGTCGCGCCGGCCTCGTGGTGCCGCCGGCGATCGCCGGAGCGCTGGTTCGCATGCTGCTGCTCGACCGGTCGCACGGAGCTGATGCGGCCGGCGTAGGCGCCGAGCGTGGGGTAGGCGCCCGGTGCCAGGACGGCGCAACTGCCGCCGAAATCGGCGTCGACGCAGATTTCCCATTGGCCGTCGTGCACGACCGCGGAATTGACCCGGTCGTTGAAGCCGCTGCGGGCGAAATTCGACACCGGTCGATCGGCGGTGAACTGGCGTCCGCCGTAGTTGTCGTCCTGGTAGAACGTGATGCTGTCGGCCATTGCCGAGCCTGCCGTCGCCGACGAAGATGCCGATCAGCAGGGGTTTCAGGATTCGCTTCATGGTGTCACCTCGTCTTCGGGGGCATGCGGAAGATCGCAGCCCCGAAACGAAGATCTGGACGAACGGATCGGCGGCGTCGGTGCGGTAGCGAACGCACGCGAGGCGTGCCGGCGCGACGGGGCCATCCGCCTGCGGCCCGATGCCCGTGCGGGCGCGAGCGTCCGGACGATGCGCCGCGCTCGCCGACATTCCCGCCAACAATGCTACGGTACGGTTGCGTTGCGTTTCAGGGCATGCTAGTGTCTGCCGTGTCGGATCGCAATCACTGCGCGCCGCCACTCGAGGAGAAAGTCATGACGAGCACCAGGGCGGCGGTAATCGGCGGCTTGCTCGCACTGGCGCTTGCGCTCGCGCCGGTCTCCCCTGCGTTCGCCTCCGGAATCACGGCGGCGGCAACGGGTGGCATGGCGGCTACGGCTACGGCCTTCAACCCGGTCGCCGGGCTCGCGACGGCGCTGGTCGGCGTCGCGGCAGCAATCATCACCGCGCCCATCGCCATCCTTTCCGCGGTCGCCAATGCGCCCTATTACGGACCGGCGCCCGGGTACCCTGCGGCACCCGCAGCGTACGACGCGGCGACCCTTGACCCAGGACTATTACGGCGGTGCGCCGGTAGCGCCTGCCTATTACGGTCCGCCGGCCGCGGAGCCGGCCTACTACGCCCCGCCGCGCGGTCCGCGTATTACGCCCCGCCCGTCACCGGCGTATTACAAGCCCGCCCGTCGCAATGTATTACAGCCCGCCCGTCGCAACGTATTACCGTCCGCCCGTCGTCGCACCGTATTACGGGCCGTCGCCGGGCCGTGGCTATTACGGTTCCCCCGGCCGCGGCTATTACGGTTCCCCCGGCCGCGGCTATTACGGTTCCGCCCGGCCGCGGCGGTGACGGTCCGGGCGGTCGGGGCGGCTACGGTTCCGGGGGCCAGGGCGGCTACGGTTCATCCGGTGGCGGCTACGGTTCCGCAGGCCATGGCGGTACGGGGTCTCGGGCGGCGGCGGCTACCGGCGGTTCGGCGGCGGCGGTTACGGTGCTTCGGGCCGCGGCTATTACGGCTCGCCGGGCCGTGCCCAGAACGTTTCCGCACCCGCGCCCAATACGCGCCACAGGCGCCGCGCAACGTCTCCCGCCCGCCCGCCGGCAGCGGCCCGCGCCAGGCCACGCCGACCTACGGCCGCCCTGCGGGATCGGGCAACTACGCTGCCAACCGCCCCAATTACGCGTCGCGCGCGCCGGATCGCGCGCAGGGGAGCCGCGGGTACGGCCATGGCGGCGGCGGCGCGGGCACCAGTCGCGGGCCGTCGGGTCGCCACAACGCCACGCGCTAGCAGCTTCGCCGGATGAAGCGTCCGAAGTCGAACGCCGCGCGCCGCGACACCGCCTCACGCAAAGGGTCCCCGAATCCCCCGGCCGCCCGCCGCGGCGGCCGTCCGTCGCGCGACCGACGCGGCGCAGCTCGGCGAGCGGATCCTCGACGCCGCGACGGCGCTGTTCTTCTCCTCCGGCTACGGCGCCACCACGATCGAGGCCGTGGCCAAACGGGCGCGGGTCTCGAAGCGGACGTTCTATCATCGTTTCGACGACAAGGCGGCGCTCCTGCGGGCAGTGGTCCATCGCACCATCGAGCGCATGCGTCCTCCGGCGGAAGTGCCGTTGCTCGAGGGCGCGAACGTGGAGGCAGATTCTGCGGCGCCTGGCGGCGCTGATCCTGCGCGCGGCGCTCTCCGCGCCGGCCATCGCGCTGCACCGGCTGATCGTTGCCGAGTCGGCGCGATTCCCGGAGCTGGCGGCGCGCGGTGACCGCGCAAGGCGGAGCCGACGAGGCCATCACGCTGATCGCGGGGGTGCTGGAGCGTGAGGCGCAGGCGGGCCGGCTCACGCTGGACGCTCCGGTCTTCGCCGCGCGGCAGTTTCTGCACATGGTGATCTCGTGGCCGCAAAGCCGTGCGCTGCGGCCCGGCCAGCCCATGACCCCCGCCGAGCTCGACGCCTGGGCGGGCGATGTCGTCAACCTGTTCCTGAACGGCTGTCGCGGCTGGGTCCCGGCGAAATCGATGAGTTGAAGGGTTCGCCAACGCACAGACCGGCCGTTTGCGCGGGCGCAGCATGATCGCAGTCAAATCAGCCAAAGAGGCGGATCATGCTGGGTTTGCGATTACGTTGGGTGGTTCGGACCGCGATCGCCGCGGCCTTGTCCGGGGCGATGGCGGCGGCCGCGTACGCCGCCCCGATCACATACACGATCAGCGGTATCGCCAGCGGGAAGCAGGCAGGGATCGCGTTCACCAACGCGGCGTTCATCATGACCGCCGTCGGCGACGACGCCAGCGTCATCTCGCTTCACGCCCGGCGTCCCCTGCAACGATCTCGCGACGGTGGCGTTCACGATCAGCGGCGTCGACTCGGGGTACGTAACCAGCCCCCTGAGCATCGCGGTGAACACGGGAAGGCAGCTGCTCGCCCTCACGCTCGGCCGCTGCGCAGAGCAGGGCCAGATCTGGATGTCCGGCTACTCGGCGCAGTTCAGCGCCTATCGCCTTCGCGACGGCATCGGACCCGTGACGGTCGAAACGCCGAGTTCGAAGTCGACGGAACGTCCCGATCACGACGGGCGGCGGCGCTCACCATCAACAGCATCGTCACGATGACGTTCCAGGCGACGCCCGGCGCGACGTTCGTTCCGGCCGTGGGGCTGTGGTGGAATCCGAGCGAATCGGGCTCCGGATACAACCTCGACGTGAAGCACGGAATCCTGGTCGTCACGATCTACTCCTACACGCCGGACGGGCAGCCGCAGTGGTACATCGCTTCCGGACCGATCGTCGACGGCAGCTTCGAAGGAACCATCAACAAGTACACGGCGGGCCAGTGCATCTCGTGCTTCTACAACGGGCTCCCGGTCACCGCCGGCAACGACGGCGTCATCGGGATCGACTTTTCCTCGCCTACCTCCGCAAGGATGATGCTTCCGGGCGGACGGGTGACATACATTCAGCCGCAGGCGTTCTGACCGCCGGGACTCGCGCCCTCCCGCCGCCCTGTGTGCGCTGTCGCACAGACGCCTGCCGGTGCGGGCCGGCATGATCGGACATTGCCTGGCGCGCTGCCTTCCCGATGCTGCGGGATCCCCGTCGTATTCCCGTGGGCACCGGCCGGATGCGCCCCACCCGGAGACCGGCGATGCTCGAAGCCGCAAGCGATCTGCTCATTCCCGGCGACGCCGGCAAGGCCGACGGCCTCACCGAAATGCGGCGCCAGGAGGCGCTGCTCAAGACCGGGGCCCTGCAGAACGCGATCCTCACCAGCGCCAATTTCTCGATCATCGCCACCGACGAGAAGGGCATCATCCAGCTCTTCAATGTCGGCGCCGAGCGCATGCTGGGCTATCTCGGCCGCCGAAGTCGTCAACCGGATCAACCCCAGCGACATCCACGATCCGCAGGAAGTGACGGCGCGCGCGCAGGCGCTGAGCCGCGAGCTCGGAACCACGATCACGTCGGGCTTCGAGGCATTGGCGTTCAAGGCCTCGCGCGGGATCGAGGACATCTATGAACTGACCTACATCTGCAAGGACGGGAGCCGCTTCCCGGCGATCGTGTCGATCACGGCGCTGCGCGACGACTACGGCGACATCATCGGGTACCTGCTGATCGGCACCGACAACTCCGTGCGCAAGCAGGTCGAACTGGAGCTGCACAACGCCAGGGCCGTTGCGGAGAAGGCCAATCTCGCGAAATCGGATTTTCTGTCCAGCATGAGCCATGAGCTGCGCACGCCGCTCAGCGCGATCCTCGGCTTTGCCCAGCTCATGGAATCCGGCACGCCGCTGCCGACGGTCTCCCAGAAGCGGAGCATCGATCAGATTCTCCAGGCGGGATGGTACCTGCTGGACCTGATCAACGAAATCCTCGATCTCGCGCTGATCGAGTCGGGCAAGCTGTCGCTGTCGCTGGAGCCGATCTCGCTGACCGAGGTCATGCGCGAATGCCGGGCCATGATCGAGCCGCAGGCGCAAAAGCGCGGCATCGGCATGGCCTATCCCCGCTTCGAGATCCCGCGCTTCGTCAAGGCCGACCGGACGCGGGTGAAGCAGGTTCTGATCAACCTGCTCTCCAACGCGGTCAAATACAACCGGGCGGGCGGAACGGTCGTCGTGGAATGCATCGAGAGCTCCCCCGGACGGATGCGCATCGCCGTCACCGACACCGGCGAAGGATTGACTCCCGACAACCTGGGAAGGCTGTTCCAGCCGTTCAATCGCCTGGGCCAGGAGGCGAGCGTCGAGCAAGGCACCGGCATCGGCCTGGTGGTGTGCAAGCGCCTGGTCGAACTGATGGGCGGCGTCATCGGCGTGGAAAGCACGGTGGGCAAGGGCAGCGTGTTCTGGATCGAGCTCAACGAGACGTCGGCGCCGAAACTCGTCGCCGGCCCCGCCGAACACCCGGCGCTCGCCTCGGAAGAACACCGGCGGCCGCGGCGCATTCGCGCACGCTGCTCTACGTCGAGGACAATCCGGCCAACCTGATGCTGGTCGAGGATCTGATCGCGCGCCGCCCCGACATCCGCGCTGCTGAGCGCGCGCGACGGCCACCTCGGCGTCGAGATGGCGCACGCCGAGCAGCCCGACGTCATCCTGATGGACATCAACCTGCCCGGCATCAGCGGCATCACGGCGCTCAGAATCCTGACGGAAGATCCGGCGACGGCGCACATCCCGGTCGTCGCGCTCAGCGCCAATGCGATGCCGCGCGACATCGAGAAGGGTCTGGAGGCGGGATTCTTCCGCTACCTCACCAAGCCCATCAAGGTCACCGAGTTCATGGACACGCTGGACGTGGCGCTCGAATTCGCGAAAGCGCGCCCGCGTGGAATCCAATCAGGAGAGAACAGCATGATCGTCTGCGCCCCCGACGTCCTCGACGCCAGCATCCTGATCGTCGACGATCAGGAGCCAATGTCAGCCTGCTCGAGCAAATGCTCGCGTGACGCCGGCTACACCCGTGTGGCCTCGACGACGAATCCGCTGGCGGTCTGCGAGCTGCATCGCCGGCACCGCTACGACCTGATCCTGCTCGACCTGCAGATGCCGGGCATGGACGGATTCCAGGTGATGGAAGCGCTCAAGGACCAACGACGTCGACGGCTACCTTCCGGTCATCGTGATCACCGCCCAGCCCGGCCACAAGCTGCGCGCGCTGCAGGCCGGCGCCAAGGATTTCATCAGCAAGCCGTTCGATCTGGTCGAGGTCAAGACGCGCATCCACAACATGCTGGAAGTGCGGCTGCTGTACAAGCAGCTCGAGAATTACAGCAAGGTGCTGGAGCAGACGGTGCAGGAGCGTACCGCCGCAACTGCGCGAAAGCGAAGCCCGCTTTCGCGGCCTGACCGAGCTCGCGTCCGACTGGTACTGGGAGCAGGACGAGAACGGGCAGCTTCACCAAGGTGTCCGGCCCGGTCCTGGAAATGCTCGGCATCCGGGTCGACACCCTGGCGGGCGACGAGGCAGTCGGCGGGGTGACCGGCTGGAACGAGGCGGAGCGGGAGGAACTTCAGGCCAAGATTGCCGCCCGGCAGCCATTCCTCGATTTCGTCTTCAGCCGCGTGAACGAGGATGGCTCGCAGCAGAGCTTCCGGGTCAGCGGGGAGCCGATGTTCGACCAGTCCTGCCGCTTTGTCGGATACCGCGGCATCGGCGTCGAGCTGGCCGCAGCGAAGTAGGACCCTGGATCTCGCCGAATCGCCATGTTGTCACCGCACAGCCCCAGCCAGAACCAGCTTCTCGCCGCCCTGCCCACGGCGGACTTCGAGCGCCTCGCGCCGCACCTGGAACTCGTCCCGATGCTGCTGGGCGAGACCCTCTACGAGCCCGGCGGCAAGTTGCAGCACGTCTGTTTTCCGACCAGCGCCGTCGTGTCGCTGCTCATCAACCTGGAATGCGGCGCGTCGGCCGAAATCGCGGGGGTGGGCAACGAAGGGATGCTGGGCATTTCCCTGTTCATGGGCGGCGATACGACGCCCAGCTCGGCGGTCGTGCAGACCGCGGGCCACGGTTACCGCCTGAAGGCGGCGATGCTGAAGGAGGAATTCAACCGTGCCGGGCTGTTGCAGCGCCTGCTGCTGCGCTATACGCAGGCGCTGGTCACCCAGATGTGCCAGACCGCCGCGTGCAACCGCCATCATTCGATCGAGCAGCAGCTCTGCCGATGGCTGCTGCTGACACTCGACCGGACGCCGTCGAACGAGCTGGTCATGACGCAGGAGCTCGTTGCCGGTGCGCTGGGCGTGCGCCGGGAAGGGCATCACCGAGGCCGCCGGCAACCTGCAGCGCGCCGGCGTCATCCGTTACCGCCGCGGCCACATCACGGTGCTCCAGCGCTCCGGCCTGGAGGCGCGCGCCTGCGAATGCTACGCGGTCGTCAAGACGGAACTGACGCGCCTGCTGTCGGACGTGCGCTACCGCCAGGTTGCCGCCGACGCTGCGGCGTAGCGGGGGCTACGGCCCGTAGATCGCGCCGACCAGCCCGATCGAGAACCAGGGCACGTAGGTCACGACCAGCAGCGTCGTGATCAGCAGCGCGATGTAGCCGAGGTTCACGCGCGTCACCGCCCACATGTCCTCCTTGGCGATCGAGCAGGCGACGGCGAGCACGCTGGCGACGGGCGGGGTCTGCTGCCCGACGGCGATGTTGAGCGTGACGATGATGCCGAAATGCACCGGGTCGATCCCGATCTGGCGCACCAGCGGCATCACGATGGGCACGATCAGGACGATCGCCGCCGCGCCGTGCATCACGCAGCCGAGTCCGAAGAACAGCACGTTGAGCATCGCCAGCACCACGTAGCGGTTCTCGCTGATGGCGAGCATCGTGTGCGCGAGGCGGGCGGGGACCTGCAGCTCGGTCAGGTAGCCGCCGAGCACCGCGGAGGCGGTGACCAGCAGCATGACCGCCGCGGTCTGCACCACGCCGTCGACCAGCGACTTGTGCAGCAGGGGGAGGTCGAGCTCGCGGTAGATGAAGACGCCGATCACCAGCGCCGCGAACACCGCGAGGCCGGCGGCCTCGGTGGCGGTGACCACGCCGCTGAAGATGCCGCCGAGGATGATCGCCGGCAGCGTCAGCGCCCAGCCCGCCTCCCGGAACGACGCCCACAGCCGGCGCAGGCTGAACGCCTGCTCGCGCGGCAGGTTGAATTTCACCGCGTACCAGTAGGACAGCCCCATCATCGCCGCCCCGCAGAGGATGCCCGGGACCACGCCGGCGATGAACAGCTGCGTGATCGAGGTGTCGGCGATGGCGCCGTAGAGGATCATCGGCAGCGACGGCGGGATGATGACCGCGAGCGAGGCCGCCGACGAGCTCACCGCGGCGGCGAAGCGGCCCGAGTAGCCGCGCCGCTTCATCTCCGGAATCAGCACCGACCCGAGCGCGGCGACGTCGGCGACCGCCGAGCCCGAGATCTCGGCGAAGATCATCGACACGACGATGTTGACCATCGCCAGCCCGCCGCGGATGAAGCCGACGAGCGCGCTGACGAAGGCGATCAGCCGGCGCGAGATCCCCGAGGTGTTCATCAGCCCGCCGGCCAGCACGAACAGCGGGATCGCCAGCATCGGAAAGCCGGTGGCGCCGCTGTAGAAGGTCAGCATGCCGTTGACCAGCGCCGTCGAGCCGTGCGCGGCGACCATGCCGGCCAGCGCGACGACCGCGATCGCGACGGCGATCGGGACGTTGATCAGCACCAGCACGACCATCAGCAGCAGCACGATGGCGATGGTCATCGCGGATCCCCGTGCAGTCCGCGGCGCAGCTCGTCGGATCGGGCCAGGCCCTCCGCCACCGCGTCGCGGATCTCCTGCGACTCGTCGTCGACGCCGCGGCGCACGCGCTCGAGCGCCTCCGGCAGGTCAAGGAGCTCGGCGGCGATGATCAGCACCGCCGCGAGCGGAACCACGCTCTGCACCAGCGGCATCGGCAGCCAGGGAAGGGTCACCAGCGCGTCGCCGAACATCAGCGCCAGCGCCCGGGTGCCGGCGTAGGCGACGGTGACCCAGAAGCCCAGAACGATCAGCTTGGCCAGCGCGAAGAACGCCAGGCGCAGCGCCAGCGGCAGCCGGAACACCAGCCCGGGGAAGCCGAGATGGGCGTGCCGCAGCACCGCCAGCGCCGCGCCGAGAAAGGTGAGCCAGGCGAGCAGCACCGAGGCGAACTCGTCGTACCAGATGATCGACGCGCCGGCCTTGCGAAAGACCACGGCGGCGATCACCAGCGCGGCGAGGCCGAGCAGCAGGGCGATCGTCAGCGCCTGCAGGGCCCGGTCGAACCAGCGCCTGACGTGCGAGAGCATCGCGGTGCGCCTTCCCGGCGACCCGGCTGCCGGATCAGTTGGCGGCGCGCAGCGTCGCGTCGATCATCGCCTTGCCGTTGGGCACTTCCTTCTCGAACTCGTCGTAGAGCGGCTGGCTCGCCTTGACGAACGCCTCGCGGTCGGCGACGTTGACCTTCATTCCGTCGGCGACCAGCTTGTCCTTGAGCACGCCGTCGTCCTTCGCGCCCTGCTCGTAGGCCCAGGCTTCCATCTCCTTCGCCGTCTTCGCGAGCACGTCGCGCACCTCCGGCGGCAGCTTCGCCCACGCTTCGGTGCCGGTGGTCAGGAACGACGGCGTGTAGACGTGGTTGGTGACGGACAGGTATTTCTGGACTTCCTGGAACTTGGCGGCGTAGATGTTGGTGTAGGGGTTCTCCTGGCCGTCGATCACGCCGGTCTGCAGGCCGACGAAAACCTCGGAGAACGCCATCGGCGTCGGATTCGCACCCCAGAGCTTGAACATCTTGACGCGCCAGGCGCCGCCGGGGACGCGCAGCTTGATGCCCTTCAGGTCCTCGGGCTTGTCGATCGGCCGCGTGTTGTTGGTGATCTGCCGGAAGCCGTTCTCCCACAGGCCGAGGATCTTGTAGCCCTTCTTCTCGGTGGTCGGCGCGATCGTCTGCCAGAACACCGTCGGCGCGATCCGCTGCAGATGCGCGCGGTCCTTGATCAGGAACGGCATGTCGAACAGCGCGAACTCGGGGGCCACCGTCGACATGATCGACGACGGCATCGACAGGTGCACCGAGCCCAGGCGCAGCTTCTGCATCAGCTCCTTGTCGCCGCCGAGCTGCGACGAGGCGAAGAACTTGACCGTCGCCTTGCCGGCGAGCTTCTCGTTGGCGCGGCGCGTGAACTCCTCGCCGGTGAGCGCCTGCAGCGAGCCCGCCTCGGCGCTGATCGCGAAGATGATCTCGGTGGGCGCCTGCGCCACGGCGGGCGCGCAGAGCGCGAGGGCGGCCGCGGCGGCGGCCAGGCGTACTGCGGTGCGGAATGCGAGCATGATGAGTCCTCCTGTGTGCGGAAATGCCGTGCGGCCCCGGTACGCCTAGTGCGCCCGGGCCGCCATGTCGGCCACTACGTGAAACGCCCGCCGAATCGCTTCGGCGCTGGCGACACCCTTGCCGGCGATGTCGAACGCGGTGCCCTGCGCGGGGGTGGCCACCGGGTAGGGCAGTCCGCCCATCACCGTGACGCCCCGCTCGAAGCCCAGCGTCTTCATCGCGATCTGCCCCTGGTCGTGGTACATGGTCAGCACCGCGTCGTAGCTCTCCCGCCGTGCGACCAGAAACGCGGTATCGGACGGAAACGGCCCGCGCGCGTCGACCCCCTCGCGCTGCAGCCGGGCGACGGCCGGCGCGATGACGTCGATCTCCTCGCGGCCCATCGTGCCGCCGTCGCCGGCGTGCGGATTGAGCGCGCAGACGGCGATCTTCGGCCGCGCGACGCCGCTCATGCGCAGCGCCTTGTCGATCACGTACGCGCCGGTGCACACGCTGTCGACGGTGACGAGGTCGGCCACACGGCGCAGCGGGATGTGCGAGGTCACGCGCGACGTCCACAGCCCGTCGAGCATGTTGAGCTCGCACACGGGATCGCGCACGCCCAGGTGCTCGGCGACGTACTCGAGCTCGTCCTCCTGCGCAGGCCGGCCATGCGCATCGCCTGCTTGTTGAGCGGCGCGAACACCACGCCTTCGATCTGGCGGGCGGCGAGCGCGTCGGCGGCGAACGCGAGCTGGCGCAGGACCGCGGCGCCGGCGGCCGGCGTCGCCTTGCCGACGGTGATTTCGGCGGCGTCGATGACCGGGAGCGGCAGCAGCGACGCCCGTCCGGGTGCGAAGGCGAGCCGGTCGATGCCGGCGACCGGCAGCGCGTCGAGCGCCGCGCCGGCGTCGCGCTGGCCCGCTTCCCAGACCGCGGGCGGCGCCACCACCACGATGCGCGCGCGCTGGTGGACCTCGGGCAGTTGCAGCAGCTTGACCGCGAGCTCGGGGCCCACCCCGTTCGGGTCGCCCATCAGCACTGCGATGCGCGGCAGGTCTGCCGGTGCGCCCGTCACGGACGGGGGAGTGTCAGTAGCCATGTGCCTTTACCTTCTTCCATGTGTGGCCGAGGTGCTCGCGCAGCAGTTGCCGCACGGCAGGGACGTCGCGCCGCTCGAGCGCGTCGGCGATCGCCTCGTGCTCCTCGACCGCGGTGTGCCAGCGATCGGTCTTGTTGGACATGAAGCGCACCCGGTACAGCCGCGCGTTCAGCGTCGCGTGCAGCCGCTGCAGCGTCGCGTTCCGGCTCGCCTGCGCGACCCGGCGGTGGATCTCCTGGTTCAGCCTGAAGTACGTGAGCCGGTCGCGGCGCTCGTACGCCTTCGTCATGCGCCCGTGCGTCTGGCGGATCGCCGCGATCTCGACGTCGGTGGCGCGCGCACAGGCGAGCTCCCCGCAAATCGCCTCGAGCGCGCCCATCGCCTCGAGCATGTCTTCGACCTCGTCCGGCGCGGGGTCGGCGACGAACGCGCCCCGGTTGGGCACCAGGTGCACCAGCCCCTCGGCCGCCAGCATCTTGATCGCCTCGCGCAGCGGCGTGCGCGACACCTGCAGCTGCGCGGTGAGCTCGCGCTCGTTGAGCTTCGCACCCGCCGAGAGCTGGTCGGCGGCGATCATGTCGCGCAGCCGTCCCGCCACCTGCGCCGGCAGCGTCGCGCGGACGATGCGCGGCGCGCGGGCAGTGGCGGTTCCCGATGGCTGGAGCAGAGTCGTCACGCGAGGTCCTCGGTTCGGAGACGCGGGTCAGGTGCGTTGCATTATGTATACAAAATAACACCGGGTCAACGCCCTTGATCGACGACTCCCGTTCGGGGCGTGGTGTGTGCGGCCGCGCACAGACTCCGGCGCGACGATCGGTCACATTGAATGCTCGCTTCCAGTCCCCGCAACCCGATTCAGGAGAAAACGATGAACGCGATGCTCAGAAGTGCGCTGGCAGTGGCCGGCCTGGCGATCGCCACGCAGGCGCTCGCGCAGGTCACGTTCTACGAACGCGAGGGCTTCGAGGGCCGGTCGTTCACCGCCGGGAAGAACATCGCCAACTTCGAGCGCTACGGCTTCAACGACCGCGCTTCGTCCGTCGTCGTGCTCAGCGACCGTTGGGAGGTCTGCCAGAACGCGAAGTACGACGGCCGCTGCGTCGTCCTGCGCCCCGGCAGGTATCCGTCGCTCGCCGCGATGGGCCTGAACGACCGCGTCTCATCGGTGCGGACCGTGAGCCGGAATGCGCGCGTCGACGACCAGCGCTACGCACCCGCGCCGGTCCCGGTCTACGACAACCATCGCCGCGGCAACGAGCGGCTCTACGAGGCCAACGTCACTTCGGTGCGCGCGGTGGTCGGGCCGCCGGAGCAGCGCTGCTGGATCGAGCGTGAACAGGTCGTCACCGATCGCGGCGCCCCCAACGTTCCCGGGGCGATCATCGGCGCCGTCATCGGCGGGGTCCTCGGGCACCAGGTCGGCAGCGGGCGCGGCAACGACGTCGCCACCGGCGGTGGCGCGATCGCCGGAGCCGCGATCGGCGCCAACGTCGGTCGCGACGGTGGGCAGAGCGTGCATACGCAGGACGTCCAGCGCTGTGCCTCCGCACCCAGCGGCAGGCCGGATTACTGGGACGTCACCTACAACTTCCGCGGCCAGGACCATCGCATCCAGATGACCGCCGCCCCCGGACCCACGGTGACCGTGAACCGGCAGGGCGAACCCCGGGCGTAACCTCGGCGACGCGCGACGCCCGGTTGCGTAGCCCGGGTTGAGCGCACGCGAACCCGGGTGGGCCGGGCCATGGCCACGCCTGCCCGGGTTTCGCTGCGCTGAACCCGCGCACCTGACCGGGCTGCGGTTCGGCTAGAACAGCCCGACGATCCGGCCGTCGTCGTCGACGTCGATGGCGTTGGCGGAGGGGACCTTGGGCAGGCCGGGCATGGTCATGATGTCGCCGCAGACCATGACGACGAACTCGGCGCCGGCGGCGAGGCGCACCTCGCGCACGTTGATCGAGTGCCCGGACGGCGCGCCGCGCAGCAGCGGGTCGGTGGAGAACGAGTACTGGGTCTTGGCCACGCACACCGGATAGCTCGCCGTAGCCGGCGTCCTGCAGGCGCTTGATCTGGGCGCGGACCTTGCTGTCGGCGGTGACCTCGGCGGCGCCGTAGATCTTCTGCGCGATGGCGGTGATCTTGTCCCAGAGCGTGGCCTGCTCGTCGTAGACGAACTTGAAGTTGGTCGGCGTCGCTGTCGATCATCTCGACCACGGCGCGGGCGACGTCCTCGGCGCCCTTGCCGCCCTGGGCCCAGTGCCGCGCGAGGATCACCGGCGCGCTCTGGTGCGCCATCTTGCGCTTCAGCAGGTCGATCTCGGCGTCGGTGTCGAAGGTGAAGTGGTTGATCGACACCACGCACGGCAGCCCGAAGTGGTTGCGGATGTTGTTGACGTGCCGCTCGAGGTTGGCGATGCCCTTCTCCAGCGCCGGCAGGTTCTCCTGGTTCGAGCGCCTTGACGTCGACGCCGCCGTGGTACTTGAGCGCGCGGATGGTGGCCACGATGACCACCGCGTCGGGGCGCAGGCCGCTCTTGCGGCACTTGATGTCGATGAACTTCTCGGCGCCGAGGTCGGCGCCGAAGCCGGCCTCGGTCACCACGTAGTCGGCGAGCTTCAGCGCCGTCTTGGTCGCGATCACCGAGTTGCAGCCGTGGGCGATGTTGGCGAACGGTCCGCCGTGGATGAACGCGGGGCTGTTCTCCAGCGTCTGCACCAGGTTGGGGTGCAGCGCGTCCTTCAGCAGCGCGGTCATCGCGCCCTGCGCCTTCAGGTCGCCGGCGAGGATCGGCTGCTGGTCGCGGGTGTAGCCGACGACGATCTTGCGCGATGCGCGCCTTCAGGTCCTGGAGGCTGGTCGCCAGGCAGAAGATCGCCATGATCTCGGAGGCGACGACGATGTCGAAGCCGTCCTCGCGCGGGTAGCCGTTGCCCGGCCCGCCGAGCGAGACGACGATGTCGCGCAGCGCGCGGTCGTTCATGTCCATCACCCGCTTCCAGGCGATGCGGCGGACGTCGAAGCCGAGCTCGTTGCCGTGGTGGATGTGGTTGTCGATCAGCGCCGCGAGCAGGTTGTTGGCCAGCCCGATGGCGTTGAAGTCGCCGGTGAAGTGCAGGTTGATGTCCTCCATCGGCACCACCTGCGCGTAGCCGCCGCCGGCCGCACCGCCCTTCATCCCGAACACCGGGCCGAGCGAGGGCTCGCGCAGGCAGATGACCGCCTTCTTGCCGATGCGGTTGAGCGCGTCGCCGAGGCCCACGGTGGTGGTGGTCTTGCCTTCGCCGGCCGGCGTGGGGCTGATCGCCGTGACCAGGATCAGCTTGCCGTCGGGCTGCTCGGCCAGCGTGTCGATGTAGCCGAGCGACACCTTGGCCTTGTAGTGGCCGTAGGGCTCGAGGTGCTCCTCGGGGATGCCGAGCTTTGCCGCGATCTCGGTGACGCGGAGCATCTTCGCTTTCTGGGCAATCTCGATGTCGCTGGGCATGCGGTGGCCTCTTGAAGGTTGTCGGCGTTGTGTATCAATGCGTCTGTTGATCGGCTTCAGACTGTATACGACCGCCCGCCAGTCTCGGATCTCGATCAATCGCGCCGGGGCGTCTACAACTCTGACCCACTGCACCTGGCCGCCGCCGAAGCTCGACACGGGCGCCACGGTGCCGCCCGGCGTCACGCGCACCGCGCAGTACTTGAACTCGGGGATCTTCCCGAACGGATCGAGGACGGGGTTGGTCAGCATGTTGGCGGCCGCCTCGTAGTAGCAGAAGGGAATGAAGACCGCGCCGGCCGGCGTGCCCTCGTCGGCGCGCGCGTAAAGGCTGATCCTGCCGCGGCGCGACTCGACGGTGACGACCTGGCCCGGCGCGACGCCGAGCCGCCCGAGGTCGAGCGGGTTGACCGAGGCGACGGGCTCGGGCTCGATCGCGTCGAGCACCGCGGTGCGCCGGGTCATGCTGCCGGTGTGCCAGTGCTCGAGCTGGCGGCCGGTGATCAGCACCATCGGATAGTCGCCGTCGGGCTGCTCGTCCGCGGGGATGATGTCGGCCGGAACGAAGCGCGCGAGCCCCGTGGCCGTCGGGAACTCGTCGATGAACACGACGCGCTCGCCCGGATCGCCCTCGTACTCGCAGGGATAGGTGACCGCCGACTCGGCTTCGAGGCGCTCCCAGGTGATCCCGGCGATCGACGGCATCGCCTGGCGCATCTCGTTGAACACGTCGCGCGGCCCGGCGTAGCTCCAGTCGAGGCCCATGCGGCGCGCCATCTCGACGATCAGCTCCAGGTCGGCGCGCGCCTCGCCCGGCGGGGAGAGCGCCTGCCGGCCGAGCTGCACCAGCCGGTCGGTGTTGGTGAAGGTGCCGGTCTTCTCCGGGAACGCGGACGCCGGCAGCACCACGTCGGCGAGGTAGGCGGTCTCGGTGAGGAAGATGTCCTGCACCACCAGCCAGTCGAGCGCGGCCAGCGCGCCGCGCGCGTGCGCGACGTCGGGATCGGACATCGCCGGGTTCTCGCCCATCACGTACATCCCGGCGACCTCGCCGCGGTGCACGGCGTCCATGATCTCGACCACGGTGAGGCCCGGCTTGTGGTCGAGCCGCGTTCCCCACAGGTGCTCGAACTTGGCGCGCGCGTCGGCGTTGGCGACGCGCTGGTAGTCCGGGTACATCATCGGGATCAGCCCCGAGTCGGAGGCGCCCTGGACGTTGTTCTGGCCGCGCAGCGGATGCAGCCCGGTGCCGGGGCGGCCGATCTGGCCGGTCATCAGCGACAGCGCGATCAGGCAGCGCGCGTTGTCGGTGCCGTGGACGTGCTGCGAGATGCCCATGCCCCACAGGATCATCGAGCCCTTCGACGTCGCGTACAGCCGCGCGACCTCGCGGATCGTCTCGGCGGCGATGCCGCACAGCGGCGCCATCGCCTCGGGGCTGTAGCCCTCGACGTTCTTCGCGAGCGCCGCGTAGCCCTCGGTGCGCTCGGCGATGAACGCCGGGTCGACGAGGTTCTCGTGGACGATCACGTGCATCATCGCGTTGAGCAGCGCCACGTCGGTGTCGGGCTTGAACTGCAGGTAGTGCGTCGCGTGGCGGGCGAGCTCGGAGCGGCGCGGGTCGGCGAGGATCAGCTTCGTCCCGCGCTTGACCGCGTTCTTGATCCAGGTCGCGGCGACCGGGTGGTTGACCACCGGATTGGCGCCGATCAGCAGCACCACGTCGGCCTTCAATACGTCCATCACCGGGTTCGACACCGCGCCCGAGCCGATGCCCTCCAGCAGCGCGGCGACGCTCGACGCGTGGCACAGCCGGGTGCAGTGGTCGACGTTGTTGGTGCGAAAGCCCGTGCGCACCAGCTTCTGGAACAGGTAGGCTTCCTCGTTGCTGCCCTTGGCCGAGCCGAAGCCGGCCAGCGCGTGCGGCCCCTTCTCGTCGCGGATCTCGCGCAGCCGCCCGGCCGCCAGGTCGAGCGCCTCCTCCCAGCTCGCCTCGCGGAACACGCGGGCGACGTCGTCCGGATCCATCGTGAACTCGGCGGACTTCGGCGCGTCGGCGCGCCGGATCAGCGGCCTGGTGAGGCGCTGGCGATGGTGGACGTAGTCGAAGCCGTAGCGGCCCTTGACGCACAGCCGGCTGCGGTTGGCCAGCCCGTCGCGGCCCTCGACGCGCAGGATCTTCTCGTCCTTGATGTGATAGGTCAGCTGGCAGCCCACGCCGCAGTACGGGCACACCGAGTCGACGGTCCGGTCGGCGGCGATCTTGGCCACGCCGCGCGCCGGCGACAGCGCGCCGGTGGGGCAGGCCTGCACGCACTCGCCGCAGGCCACACAGGTGCTCTCGCCCATCGGGTCGCCGAGATCGAAGACGATCGCCGAGTGATGGCCGCGGTGCGCGTAGCCGATCACGTCGTTGACCTGCGACTCGCGGCAGGCGCGCACGCAGCGCGTGCACTGGATGCAGGCGTCGAGGTTCACCGCGATGGCCGGGTGCGTGAGGTCGGCCCCGGGCGCGCGGCGCGGGGCGAACCGCGGCTTGCCGAGCCCGAGCGCGGCGGCCCAGTGGTCGAGCTCGGAGTCGGGGCGATAGGCACTCGCCGGCATGTCCGCCGACAGCAGCTCGAGCACCAGCTTCTGCGAGTGCCGGGCGCGGGGGCTGTCGGCCTTGACCACCATGCCTGCCGTGGGCGCGCGGCAGCACGAGGGGGCGAGCGTGCGCTCGCCGTCGATCTCGACCACGCAGGCGCGGCAGTTGCCGTCCGGCCGCAGGCCGTCGGCGTAGCACAGGCGTGGAATCGCCACGCCGTGCCGGTCGGCCGCCTGCAGGATGGTTTCACCGGGCTCGCGCGGTGACGGTGCGGCCGTCGAGCAGGAAATCGATCACGGGCGCCTCCTCATGCGATTTCGTGCGGGAAGTACTTGATCACGCAGCGGATCGGATTCGGCGCCGCCTGGCCCAGGCCGCAGATCGACGCGTCGCCCATCACCTGGGCCAGCTCCTCGAGCAGCGGCTGGTCCCAGCGCGGCGCCGCGAGCAGGCCGACGGCCTTCTCGGTGCCCACCCGGCACGGCGTGCACTGGCCGCAGGACTCCTCGGCGAAGAAGCGCATCACGTTCAGCGCCGCGTCGCGCGCGCGGTCGTGCTGCGAGAGCACGATGACCGCCGCCGAGCCGATGAAGCAGCCGTGCGGGTTCAGCGTGTCGAAATCGAGCGGGATGTCGGCCATCGCCGCCGGCAGGATGCCGCCCGACGCGCCGCCGGGCAGGTACGCGTAGAGCTCGTGCCCGGGCAGCATGCCGCCGCAGTACTCGGCGATCAGCTCGCGCAGGGTGATCCCGGCCGGTGCCACGTGCACGCCGGGAATGCGCACGCGGCCGGACACCGAGAACGAGCGCAGCCCGCGGCGCCCGTGGCGGCCGTGGCCGGAGAACCAGTCGGCGCCCTTCTCCAGGATGTCGCGCACCCAGTGGAGGGTTTCCATGTTGTGCTCGAGCGTGGGCCGGCCGAACAGTCCGACCTGCGCGACGTAGGGCGGGCGCAGCCGCGGCATCCCGCGCTTGCCTTCGATCGACTCGATCATCGCCGACTCTTCGCCGCAGATGTACGCGCCGGCGCCGCGGCGCAGGTGGATCTGCGGCAGCGTGCACGGCGGGTCGGCGTGCAGCGCCGCGATCTCGCGGGCGAGGATCTCGCGGCAGCCCGCGTATTCGTCGCGCAGGTAGACGTAGACGGCGCCGATGTCCGCCGCCCACGCGGCGATCAGCACGCCCTCGAGGAAGCGGTGCGGGTCGCGCTCGAGGTAGTAGCGGTCCTTGAACGTCCCCGGCTCGCCCTCGTCGATGTTGACGGCGAGCAGGCGCGGCGCGGGCTCGGCGCGCACGATGCGCCACTTGCGCCCGGCCGGAAAGCCGGCGCCGCCGAGGCCGCGCAGGCCGGAGTCCTCCATCGCCTTGAGCACCGATTCGAGATCGCGCGTGCCGCCCACGCACTTGCGCGCCGTCGCGTAGCCGCCCGCGGCCCGGTACTGGGCGTAGGTGACGTAGGGTCCGATCGCCGGCGCGACGGCGTTGGCCCCGACCGCCGCCTGCACCGCGTCCGGCGTCGCCGCGTCGAGCGGGTTCATGCCGACGACCGCCACCGGCGCGCCGTGGCAGCGGCCCACGCACGGCACCGGCACCACGCGCACGTCCGCGCCCAGCAGCGCGGGCAGCCGGTCGAGCAGGTCCTGCGCGCCGGCCGAGCGCGCACGACAGCGAATCGCACACGCGCACGGTCAGCCGCGGCGGCACCGCGTCGCCTTCCTTCACCACGTCGAAGTGGTGGTAGAACGTGGCGACCTCGTAGACCTCGGTCATCGCGAGCTTCATCTCGGCGGCGAGCGCCACGACGTGCGCGGCCGAGATGTGGCCGAAGAGGTCCTGGATCCGGTGCAGGTATTCGATCAGCAGGTCGCGCCGGCGAGGGTCGGCACCCAGCAGCGCGCGAACCTCGGCGAGCGCCTGCGCGTCGGGCACGCGGCCCTTCAGCTTCGCGCGCCCCTTGCGCCCGCCGCCCCCGGCAGGGGCGATCGGGATGATGCGCGGCGGGGGTGGGGTGTCGGGCATGGTGGCTCGGGTCGGGGAATGATGGGACGGTGGAAGGGCGGCAGCTAGCTGCCGAGCAGCGTGCCGGCGGTCAGCCCGGCGCCTTGAGCGAATTCGGCGGCGGACATCTTCTTGCCGTCCTCCGGCTTCGACCTTGAACACCTCGATCTGGCCGCCGTGGGCGGTGACGCGAAAGCTCTCCGGGCCGATCGCCGAGACCTCGCCGGGCTTGCCCTTGACCGCGCCGAAGGTGCGGATCGGGTGCTTGCGCGCGTCGAAGATCTGCAGCTTCGTCCCCGCGAGCGTGGTCCACGCGCCGGGCGCGGGATTGCAGCCGCGGATGAGGTCGTAGAGGTGGTCGACATGGTCGTGCCAATAGATCTTCGCCTCGGCGGCGCGGCACCAGCCCTCGTAGCTCGCCTGCGACTCGTCCTGCACCGTCTCGGTGTGCCGGCCGGCGACGACCAGGTCGGCCGCCTCCAGCATCGCGGCCACGCCCAGCGGGAACAGCCGCTCGAAATAGACGCTGCCGAGCGTGTCGTCGGGGCCGATCGCCGCTTCCTTCTGCAGGATCACCGGGCCCTCGTCGAGCCCGTCGGTCGGCCGGAAGATGGTGAGCCCGGTCCGCGTCTCGCCGCGGATGATCGGCCAGTTGATCGAGCTGGGGCCGCGGTGCGCGGGGAGCAGCGACGGGTGGTACTGGATGGTCCCGAGCCGCGGGATGTTGACGAAATCCTGTGGCGCGAACTGCAGCACGTAGGCCATGACCCCGATGTCGACCTCCAGCGCGCGCAGCGCGGCGCGCGCCTCGTCGCTCTTGAGCGAGGCGAACTGGTGCACCGGGACGCCCCGCTCCTGCGCTGCGACCTTCAGCGGGTCGGGCCGCGCGCCTTCCTTCTCGGGCGCGCAGAACACCCCGGCGACGTCGTCGCCGCGGGCGAGGAATGCCTCCAGCACGGTCTTGCCGAAATCCTGCTGGCCGACGATCGCGAGTTTCATGGCGTTCTATCCTTGTCTCTCTTCACGGGTCCGATCCGTCGCCGTGTCGTAGCCCGGGTTGAGCGCAGCGAAACCCGGGTGGGCGCGGCCATGGCCACGGTTGCCCCGGGTTTCGCTGCGCTCAACCCGGGCTACGCATCGCGGGCTGCGCCGTACTCCGTCAGATCACCTTCTCCGCGCGCAGCGCGGCGACCTGCTCCGCGCCGTAGCCGAGCTCGGCCAGCACCTCGTCGGTGTGCTCGCCGAGCAGCGGCGAGCGCTTCACCTCGGTCGGGCTGTCGGAGAGCTTGATCGGATTGCCGACGGAGAGGTACTTGCCGCGCTTCGGATGGTCGACCTCGACCACGGTGCCGGTCTTGCGCAGCGACGGCTCCTCGGCGATCTCCTTCATCGACAGGATCGGGCCGCAGGGGATGTCGTGCTGGTTGAGGATGTCCATCGCCTCGAACTTGGTCTTGGTCTTCGTCCACTCCTCGATCTGGCCGAAGATCTCCATCAGGTGCGGCAGCCGGCCCTTGGGCGTGGCGTAGCGCGGGTCGGTGAGCCACTCGGGCTTGCCGATCACCTCGCAGATGTCCTTCCACACCGGCGCCTGGGTGATGAAGTAGATGTACGCGTTGGGGTCGGTCTCCCAGCCCTTGCACTTGAGGATCCAGCCGGGCTGGCCGCCGCCGGACGCGTTGCCCGCGCGCGGCACCGCGTCGCCGAAGACGCCGTCCGGGAACTGCGGGTATTCCTCCATCACGCCGGTGCGCGCGAGGCGCTGCTGGTCGCGCAGCTTGACCCGGCACAGGTTGAGCACGCCGTCCTGCATCGCCGCCAGCACGCGCTGGCCGCGGCCGGTGGTGTTGCGCTGGTAGAGCGCGCAGACGATGCCCAGCGCCAGGTGCAGCCCGGTGCCCGAGTCGCCGATCTGCGCGCCGGTGACCAGCGGCGGGCCGTCGTCGAAGCCGGTGGTCGACGCCGAGCCGCCCGCGCACTGCGCGACGTTCTCATAGACCTTGCAGTCCTCGTAGGGGCCGGGGCCGAAGCCCTTGATCGACGCGACGATCATCCGCGGGTTGAGCTCCTGGACGTGCTCCCAGGTGAGGCCCATGCGGTCGAGCGCGCCGGGGGCGAAGTTCTCGACCAGCACGTCGCAGTGCTTCACCAGCGATTCCAGTATCGCCTTGCCCTTGGGGTTCTTGGCGTCGACGGTGATCGAGCGCTTGTTGTGGTTGAGCATCGTGAAGTAGAGGCTGTCCACGCCGGGAATGTCGCGCAGCTGCCCGCGGGTGACGTCGCCCTCGCCGGCGCGCTCGACCTTGATGACGTCGGCGCCGAACCACGCCAGCAGCTGCGTGCAGGTGGGGCCCGACTGCACGTGGGTGAAATCGAGAATGCGAACGCCGTCCAGTGCCTTGCCCATTGCTGTCCTCGTAAGAAAGTCCGGGGGTTACTTGTACATCGTCTGGTTCTTGGTGCCAGGCGCGTATTCGTTCGGGTCGACCCAGATGTTGACGACGGCCGACTTGCCGTTCTTCGCGACCATCTCGCGTGCCTTGCGCAGCGCCGGCGCGATCTCGGACGCCGCGTGGACCTCGACGCCCCAGCCGCCCCACATCTGCGGGAACAGGGAGAATTTCATGTCGCCCAGCTTGTTGCCGACGTTGCCGCGCTCGGGGCCGTACTTGATGATCTGGCCGCAGCGGATCTGGTTCATCGCCGAGTTGTTGCCGATGACCGCGATGTACGGCGCGCCGAAGCGATCGGCGGTCTCCATGTCGAAGGCGGTCATGCCGAACGCGCCGTCGCCGTAGTAGCAGAGCACTTCCTTTTTCGGGTGGACGAGCTTCGCCGCCATCGCGAAGCCGGTGCCCACGCCCAGCGAGCCCAGCGCGCCGGGGTCCATCCAGCAGCCCGGCGAGCGCGGCCGCACCGCCTGCGCCGAGACGGTCACCACGTCGCCGCCGTCGCCGATGTAGATCGTGTCGTCGGTCAGGAACTCGTTGAGCTCCCAGGCGACCCGGTAGGGGTGGATCGGCGTCTGCTCCGACTTGAACACCGGCATCAGCTTCGCCAGCGCGGCGTCCTCCATTTCGGAGAGCTGCTTCATCCACGCGCGCCGCGCCTGGCGTTTGTCGTTCTTGATCCGGCCCGACGCCGCCTGCAGCACCGCCGCGCAGACGGCACCCGGGTCGCCGACGATGCCGAGGTCGATGTCGCGGTTCTTGCCGACGGTGCGGTAGTCGAGGTCGACCTGGACGAGCGCGAGCTCGCGGCTGATGCGCTTGCCGTAGCCCATGCGGAAGTCGAATGGCGTGCCGATGACGACGACGACGTCGGCGTTGTCGAAGGCCTTCGAGCGCGTCCGGTCGAAGTGGTGCGGGTCGCCCGGCGGCAGCACGCCGCGGGCCGCGCCGTTGAAGTAGCCGGGGATGTCGAGGCCGCGCAGCAGCGCGATTGCCTCCTCGTGGCCGCGCGCCATCCACACCTGCTGCCCGAACAGGATCGCCGGGCGCTCGGCGTTGACGAGGAGGTCGGCCAGTTTCTGGACGTCGCGCGGGTCGCCGGTCGACCGGGTCGACGCGCGATAGCAGTAGAGCTTGGGCACGACCGCGCGGGAGCGGTCGATCTCGCGGTCGAGGACGTCGCGCGGGATCTCGAGGTACGACGGTCCGGGCGCGCCGGCGAAGCACTCGCGCGCGGCCATCGAGACCATGTCGGCGACGCGCTCGGTCGACACGACCGTCGACGCGAACTTGGTGATCGGCTTCATCAGGTCGACGTGCGCGAGGTCCTGCAGGCCGCCCATCTTCCACTGCGACAGCGAGGTCTGGCCCCCGATGTGCAGCACCGGGCTCTCCGAGCGGAACGCGGTGGCAATGCCGGTCACCGCATTGGTGCACCCGGGGCCCGCGGTGGTCACGACGCAGCCCAGCCTGCCGGTCTGGCGCGCGTAGCCGTCGGCTGCGTGCGCGGCGGTCTGCTCGTGGCGCACGTCGACGATGCGGATGCCCTCGTCGAGGCAGCCGTCGTAGATGTCGATGATGTGGCCGCCGCAGAGCGTGAAGATGGTGTCGACGCCTTCGTTCTTCAGCGCCTTGGCGACGAGGTGCCCGCCGGAGATGAGGTTGGGGTCCTTGGTCTTCTGCTTCAGCGTGTCCTCGGCGGTGGTCGTCTCCTGCTTCTTCGTTGCAGCGTCGTTCATGGCAGCGTCCTCCCTCGTGAGTGGGTTCTGCATCCGGTCGGGCGCGGGCGGACTGCGCCGGGTCCCGGGTCGGCCGGGCGGCGGCTACACGCCACGCGCCCTGGCGATCACCAGTGAAGTCACCCGTGAAATGAGCGGCCAGAACAGTATGAACATGCTGAGCGCGGTGATGCCGCCGACCAGCCCGTTCGACCAGAAGACCGACACGTCGCCTTGTGCGCCGATCATCGACTGGCGGAACGAGGTCTCGGCGCGACCGCCCAGGACGATCGCGAGCACCATCGGCGCCAGGGGATAGCCGAGCTTCTTGAACAGGTAGCCGATGACGCCGAACATCACCATGAAGATGAGGTCGGCAGGCGCGTTGGAGAGCGTGTAGGAGCCGATCGCGCACACCACGATGATGATCGGGGCGATGATCGAAAACGGGATGCGCATGATCGAGGCCCAGAACGGCACCGTCGACAGGACGATCACCAGGCCGACGAGGTTGCCGAGATAGATCGAGGCGATCAGGCCCCAGACGAAGTCCTTCTGCTCGACGAACAGCAACGGGCCCGGCTGCAGGCCCCAGATGAGCAGCCCGCCCAGCAGGACGGCGGCGGTCGGCGAGCCCGGGATGCCGAGCGTGAGCATCGGCAGCAGCGCGCTGGTGCCGGCGGCATGCGCGGCGGTCTCCGGCGCGACTACCCCTTCCAGCTCACCGGTGCCGAATTTGTCGCCATTCTTCGAGAAGCGCTTGGCGAGGCCGTAGCTCATGAAGGAGGCCGGGGTCGCGCCGCCGGGCGTGACGCCCAGCCAGATTCCGACCGCGGTGCCGCGCAGGATGGTGACCCAGTATTGCGGCAGCTTCTTCCAGGTCTGCCAGACCACGAGCGGGTTGATCTTGGCACTGTGGCCCTCGAAGTGCAGCCCCTCTTCGATGGTGACCAGGATTTCGCCGATGCCGAACAGGCCGATGACCGCGATCAGGAAGTGGAACCCGGGGAGCAGCGTCTCGGTGCCGAAGGTCAGCCGCACGCCCCCGGTTATCTCGTCGGTACCGACCGAAGCGAAGGCGAACCCGAGCATCATCGACGCGATGACCTTGAAGGGTGCCTGCTGGCCCATGCCGACAAAGCTGCAGAACGTCAGCAAGTAGACCGCGAAGTATTCCGGCGGGCCGAAATCGAGTGCGAAATTGGCTACGATCGGCGCCAGGAAGGTGAGCACGAGGGTTGCGATCAGCGCGCCGATGAACGACGACGTGAGCGAGGCCGTGAGCGCTTCGCCGGCGCGGCCCTGCTTTGCGAGCGGATGCCCGTCGAAGGTCGTCGCGACCGACCAGGGCTCGCCCGGGATGTTGAACAGGATCGCGCTGATGCAGCCGCCGAAGAGCGCCCCCCAGTAGATCGCCGCCAGCATGATGATGGCGGTGGTCTTGGGCATGGCGAAGGTAAGAGGCAGCAGGATCGCGATGCCGTTGGCGCCACCCACGCCCGGCAGAAAACCGAGCAGCACACCGAACAGAATGCCGACCACCATATAGCCCAGGTTCATGGGCGTCAGCAGCACCTCGAAGCCGTGCAGCAGGGAAAAGAACGCGTCCATCTAGTAGCCGAGCCAGGCTTCGAAAGGGCCCTTTGGCAGCGGCACCAGGAACCAGATTTCGAACACGACGAACAGCACCACCGGCACCAGGATCGCGACCGGCAGCGCCTTGAGAATCGAGTAGTGGCCGTGCCACATCATGAAGAAGCCGATGAAGAGGATGGTCGAGATGTAGATGCCGATGTAGATCGACAGCACGACGAACACGGTCATCGGGACGACCACCTGCAGCACCATCTTCAGCGCGGAGCGCGAGATGAAGCTGGCACGCCCTTCGAGGCGGCGCGACAGCAGGTTCTGGATCAGCGTGACGCCGCTCGCGACGAACATGATCAGCGAGACATAGAACGGGAAATAGCCGGAATCCGGCCCGACGTCCTTGGCCCACCCGGCGCCGAGGCGATAGCTGGTGATCATGACCACGGTCGCGACCACCATCAGCGCGACCGCGACCGCGATATTCATGGTGCGGTAGGAAACGACGCTGGCTTCGGGCTTCTCGTCGTCGGAGGGATCGGCCATGGCAGGAAACCCGCGATTGTCCGGACCATGCCCTTCAGGGGGGGCGTGGCGTTCGTCGGTGAAAGAGGACAGGCGAAAGCGGGAGCGCGATGACGACCGCGCCCCCGCAAACGCAGAGGCTACTTCTTCAGGAAGCCGGCCTTCTTCATCAGTTCATCGTGCGTGGCAGCCGCATCAGCCAGCCACTTGTTGAACTCCGCGCCGGTCATGAAGCTCTGGTTGAACGCGCCCTTCGCCATGTAGTCCTTCCATTCCTGCGTCTCGCGCACCTTCTTGAGCACGCCCACGTAGTAATCGACCGCGTCTTGCTGGACGCCGGGCGCGGTCATGATCCCGCGCAGCATCAGGTACTCGATGTCGAGTCCCTGGGACTTGCAGGTGGGAATGTCCTGCCACGACATGTCGCTCGTGACCTTTTCGGGGTAGGGCATGGGCTTCGAGTCGAAGACGCAGAGCGGGCGCACGCTGCCGGCGCGCCAGTGCGCGACGCATTCAATCGGGTTGTTGACGCTCGAATCGATGTGGCCCCCGACCAGCTGGGTGCAGACCGCGCCGCCGCCCTTGTACGGCACGTAGGTGAACCGGTCGCCGGTCTTCTGCTCGATCGCGGCGGTGATGATCTGGTCCTCCTGCCTGGACCCGGTGCCGCCCATCTTCATCTTGCCCGGGTCTTTCTTGACCGCGGCAAGATAGTCGTTGGGCGTCTTGTAGTCGGTCTTCGCGTTCACCCAGAAGACAAACTCGTCGAGCGCCATCATGGCGATGGGCGTGTAGTCCTTCCAGGAGAAGGGTGACCCGGTCGCCAGCGGCGTGGTGAACAGGTTGGACAAGGTGATGATGAGCTTGTGCGGATCGCCCTTCGCGTTCTTCACGAAAAGGAAGCCCTCGGCGCCGGAGCCGCCGGCTTTGCTGATGACCACCATCGAGGTCGGCATCAGCTTGTGCTTCTGGACGATGCCCTGGATCAGCTGCGCCATCTGGCCGGCGCCGCCGCCGATACCTGCCGGAACGATCAACTCGACGGTCTTCGTCGGCTCCCAGGCGGCGGCGAGCATCGGGGTCGTGCCGGCGACCGCCGCGCACGCGATGCCGGCCCAAACCCGCATCCGGCGAACCCAGGCCGACGGATGTCGGGTCTGCATTGCAGTGCTGTGCTGTGTCATTTTTCAACTCCTCCTAAAGCGGCGATCTCAGTGGTCGTGGCCATCTGACGGCTGGCTCGAATCCGGGTGCCCGCCTGGCGGCGCGCGCTCCGGGGGGTAGATGCTACTCCTTACCGTCGCGACGATCGACCCGGACCCGTGCGCGCCCCGCATCCGCGGGGAGGCGCTGCGGCGATCCGGAACCACCGCCGCCGCGGCTCTTCGGCCGCGTGCGGATCGCGGATGGTGGCACACGCCGAAAGCGGCGCGTGGGCCATCGTAGGCTCCGGGAATCATCGAAACCAGTTATAGTTTTTGATAATATCCATAACTGATCGTGAATGGATGCACGGTGCCCTCGCCATGAAGAACGCCACGCTGCGGCAGCTCAAGATCTTCGAATCGGTTGCGCGCCATCTCAGCTTCTCGCGTGCCGCCGAGGAGCTGCACCTGACGCAGCCGGCGGTGTCCACGCAGGTCAAGCAGCTCGCCGCGCACGCGGGGCTGCCGCTGTTCGAGCAGCTCGGCAAGAAGACCTACCTGACGCCGGCCGGCGCCGAACTGCTGGACCACGGCCGTGCGATCATCGACCAGTTCCGCGAGGCCGAAGCGGCGATGGCGCGACTGAAGGGGGCGTCGGGCGGCACGCTCAACGTCGCGGTGATCAGCGCCGGCGACTATTTCTTCCCCCGGCTGCTGGCGGAGTTCGCGCGCCGGCAGCGCGGCGTGACGTTCAACCTCGCGGTGCGCAACCGCGAGGAGCTGCTGCGCCAGATGAGCGTCAACCGGACCGATGTCGGGATCATGGTCGGCCCGCCGGAGGCCGGGGACGTGGTCAGCGAGGCGTTCGCGCCGCATCCGTACGTGATCGTCGCCGCCCCCGACCACCCGCTCGCCAGGCGCCGGCGGATTCCGGTCGACGCGCTGCTCGCCGAACCGTTCGTGGTGCGCGAGCGCGGGTCGGACACCTGGAAGTCGATGGCGCAGGCGTTCGGCGCCCGGCTGGCGAAGGTGAACGTCGCGATGGAGATCACCAGCACCGAGACGATCAAGCAGGCGGTCATCGCCGGCATGGGCATCAGCTTCCTGTCGGCGCACACCATCGGCATGGAGACGCGGATGAAGAGACTGGCGGTGCTCGACGTGCAGGGCTTTCCGCTGCTGCTCAACTGGTACATCGTGCACCGCCGCAACAAGCGGCTGCCGCCGGTCGCGCTGGCCTTCAAGCGCTTCCTGCTCGACGACGGCGCTGCGCTGATCGAGCGGTTCACCGACGTGCGGCCCGTCGCGGCGCCGCGCCCGGCGCGCGGCCGTCGCGGCGTCGGGGCCTGATCCGCGATGACGCCGGGCGAAACGACGGACACCTGGCCGGCCATCGCCGCGTGGCGCCGACGCCTGCGGGCGGAGCTGATCGCGCGCCGCGAGGCCGTCGCGCCGGCACGGCGACGCGCCGTGGACGCCGGCGTCAACGCCCTGCTGGAGCAGGCGTTCCCGGCGTCGGCGGAACGCGTGATCGCATTCTGCTGGCCGTACCGCGGCGAGGTCGACGTCCGCTTCGCGATGCGTGCGTGGCGCCTTCGCGGTGCGACTTCGGCGTTGCCCGAGGTTCAGGGCCCGGGCCGCGCGCTGCGGTTCCGCGCCTGGTGGCCGGGGGTGGCCATGGTGCCCGGACCGCTGGGAATCCCGATGCCGACAGGCACCGACATCGTCGTCCCCGACGCGGCGTTCGTGCCGCTGGTCGGCTTCGACGCCGGGGCTTCCGGCTCGGCTACGGCGGCGGCTACTTCGACCGCACGCTGGCGGCGCTCGCGCGCAAGCCGCTGACCGTCGGCGTGGGCACCGAGGCCGCGCGGCTGCCGACCATCCACCCGCAGCCCCACGACATCCCGATGGATTTCATCGTCACCGAGTCCGGGGTGCACGGCGTCGTCGACGGCGCGCTGGTGCCGATGTCGGCCGCGGCCGCCGCGGCGCACGCGGCGGCGCTGACGGCGCAGCGCGCGGCCTGATCGGTCGGGCGAGCGGGCCCTCGCGGGATGCGCGCGACGCCGACCCGGTCGGAAGGGCGCGGCCGGCTTCCGTCGCGCGTGGGCGCGCGCTCGGGGCAGGCGCCGGGCGCTGCTGTCGCGCCGGCCGGCGGCCGATCCAGCCGGCGTCACAGATTGTCGGCAATGGACCCGTAGAGTGCGGCGGCGCCGTCGACGAAGCCTTCCCACATCTCGTCGGAGGGCAGCGCGGCGTCGCCGAACTCGTCGCGCTGCGAGAATCCCCGCGTCCTGCGCACGACGTCGGCCGCGGCGCGATAGTCCGGCGCGTCGACGACCTGCTGCAGGTCGTGGAACTCGGCCCGGTCGCGCGCCCACGCATAGCCCCGGCCGAAGCTCGAATTCTTCTGTCGTTCGTTGTAGCGCGCCTTGCTGGCCTGCAGCCGGTCGATGGCGGGGCGCAGCTTCGCGTCCGCGCGCTCCCGCAGCGCCAGGCGCTCGAGATGGGTCTCGAACGCCTGCCGCGCGATCGCCGGCCAGTCCTCGCCCGCCGCCTTGTCCATGCGCTGGCGCAGCGCTTCGGGAACGGGGATCTTGATCGTCGCCACTTGCCTAGGCAGCCGTCCCGCACGCGCCGGGTGGCCCGGGGCGTCGCGGGGTGCTGCCGCGATGCAATCAGTTGATCCTGATCGAGTGCGCCTTCGGCCGACCGGGCTGCGCCTTCGCCAGCTCGATCTTGAGCACGCCGTCGCGGTAGGTGGCGCGCGAATGGTCGGCCAGCACCGGCGCCGGCAGCGGCACGACGCGGCGGAAGCTGCCGTAGGCGCATTGCAGCATTCGATAGCGCCCTTCGGTCGTCTCGCGCTCGAAGTGCTTCTCCCCGCACACGACCAGGGCGTCGTCCTGCACCTCGATGTCGAAGCCGTTCTTGTCCATGCCCGGCACCTCGAGCCGCACCACCAGGCGCCGCTCGTCCTCGAACACGTCGCCGCCGAGCATCGACCAGCCGTCCGAGGGCAGGTAGAAGTCGTCGTCGACCTCCCCTTTCGCCGGCACGTTCGCGTGCTCGCCCGGCCGGAACCGGGTGAGGGCGCCGGCGGCGGATTCGCGCATCCGCTGCCAGCCCTCCGCCACCGAGTCCCACAGCGATGCGAAGCCTTGCCTGATTCCTGCCACGCTCTCCAGTTTCATCGCCTGCCTCCTTGCGCCGAAGCCGCCGCCCCCCGGCAGAGAGGGACGGCGGCTCGGGGTCAACTCACCTTGATCTCGATGCGCCGCGGCTGCGCATGCTCGGCCTTGGGGATGCGCAGCTGCAGCACGCCGTGCTTGAGCTCGGCGGACACCTTGCCGCCGTCGAGCTCCTTGGACAGCGTGAACACGCGCCGGAACCGGGGGACGTTCACCTCGGCGTAGCTCGCCTCCATCTTCTCCGGCATGGCGAGGCTGACCTCGCCCTCTATCGTCAGCGTGTCGGCATCCACGTGCAGGCTGAGCTTGTCCTTGGGCACGCCCGGCAGGTCGGCGCGCAGGGTGATGCCGGTCGCGTCCTCGATCACGTCCACCGGCGGAATCAGCGCCGTCTCGGCGCGGCGCGCCGACTCGTTGCGTGCGGCCGCGTCGGTGCGCGCCGCCTGTTCGTTCCTCGTGACTGCGGTCGTGTCGTTCATGGTTGCTCCTCCGGACTCATTGGACGGTGATGCGGCGCGGCTGGGCGGATTCGCGGCGCCTGGCGGTGATGTGCAGGACGCCGTCGCGGTAGTCGGCCGAGACTGCGGCGGGATCGACGTCGTCGGACAGGGTGACGACGCGGCGGAACCGGCCGCCGAACCGCTCGTTGATGTGCACCGCGGACTTGTCGTCGTCGGCGCCGGGCAGATCCGCCTTCCGCTCGCCGGCGATGGTCAGCACGCCGCGGTCCAGATTGACCTCCACGGTCGCCGGATCGAGCCCCGGAGCGAAGGCGAAGATCTCGACGGACTGCGGCGTGCCGCCGACGTTGAGCGCCGGAAATCCGCCGCGGCCCAGGCCGCGGATGCTGGGGGACAGGTCGAACGCGTCGCGCATCTCGCGCTGCAGGCGATCGAGCTCGGCGAACACGTCGCGAGGAAACAGGGATTGGTACATCGCGCATACCTCCTCTGGTCGAATTGAGCCATGCGCCGCGGCTCGCGCCCCAGCGCCTACAGCAAGGAAAATTTGGGCTCGCGCGGGCGCTTTCAAGGGCCGCGTTGCGGGGTCGCGCGATCCGGCGGCGCGGGCCGGGCCGGCGGCTCGCCACCCGGGGCGCTCACCACTACGGCCGGCCGGCGCGCCTGCCGGGCGCTCGTCGCCATGGCCTGCCGACACGGCCGACGCCGCCGGGGCGGGCGCGTCCGGCCCGCCGCCGCCGACTCAGCGTGCGCGAGGCGGCGCCGTCGTCTCGCGCACGACCAGGTCGACGGCGAGCTCGTGGCAGCGGGTGCGCTCCTCGCCTGCAACCATCCGCAGCAGGGCGGCTGCGGCGGTGCTGCCGAGCGCGTGGGTCGGCACGTGAAGGGTGGTCAGCGGCGGCGTGATCATCGTGGCCACCTCGAGGTCGTCGAAGCCGGTGAGCGAGATTTCGCCGGGCACGCCGATGCCCGCCGCGCGGCAATGCGCCAGCGCGCCGATCGCGAGCACGTCGTTGCCGCAGACGACCGCGGTGGGCCGCGGCGAGAGCGCGGCCAGCGCGCGCATGCCGTCGCGGCCGGCGGCGAACGCGTAGGGCCGCTCGACGACCCGTTCGGCCGCCAGCGCGATCCCGCGCGCCGCCAGCGCGGCCTGCACGCCTTCGACGCGGCCGCGTGCGCGGTCGTTGTGCGCCGTCTCTCCGGCGATCATCGCGAAATCGCGGTGGCCGAGCGAGTACAGGTATTCGACCACCCGGATCGCCGCCGCACGGTTGTCGAAGCCCACGCTGGGATGCCGGCCCGACCGGTCGAGCGCCCAGGTCAGCAGGTAGGGCAGGCCGGCGGCCTCCAGCGTGTGGAACAGCTCGGCCTCGTGGTCGAGGCCGACCAGCACCAGGCCGTCGACGCCGCGCTCGATCAGCTGCCGGGTGACGTGCACCTCGGCCGCGAGGTCGAACTCGTGGCACGCGAGCAGCAGCGTGTAGCCGGCCCGGTCGAGCGCTTTTTGCAGTGCCTGCGTCGCGTTGGCGAAGATCGCGTTGTCCAGCGTCGGGATGACCGCGCCGACGGTGCGGGTCCGCCGCTGCCGCAGCGCCCGGGCGGCGCCGTCGAGCACGTAGCCGCGCGCACGGGCTGCGGCGAGCACGCGCGCCAGGGTGTCCGCACGCACCTTTCCCGGCGCGGACAGCGCGCGCGACACCGTCGCCGCCGAGACGCCCGCATCCCGCGCAACGTCGCGCAGCGTGATGGGCGGCTTCGCTCGCACAGGGCGTCCGATGGGGAACGGGCGGCCCGCCGGGGAGGCGGGCACACCCCGGGAAAGTATAGCCATCTGCTGCGATCGATTGCAAGTTGGTGCCTCTGCGATCGGCGGCGCCCGAGGCTGGAGGCGGCGGGATCACGGCCCCGTCATAGGCACAAGACGCTTGACGGCGGCCGGGGTGTCGGCGTAACGTGAATGCAATCGATTGCAATAATCGAAGGAGGACTCGGGTGGCCACTTATCTCAAGCGGGCGTCCCGGACGCCTGAAACCGGCGCCGCCGACACGCGCGAAACCGTCGAACGCATGCTGCGCGACATCGAAGCCCGCGGCGAACCCGCGGTGCGCGAGTACGCCGAGCAGCTCGACGGCTGGACCGGCGATTTCGTCGTCGGCGCCGACGCCATCGCCCGCGCCGGCGCGAGCCTTTCCCCGCAGGTGCGCGAGGACATCGCCTTCGCGCACGCCCAGGTCCATGCCTTCGCGCGCCGCCAGCGCGAGAGCCTGCTGGAGTTCGAGACCGAGCTCTACCCCGGGCTCGTGACCGGGCAGCGCCTGATCCCGGTCAACGTCGCCGGCTGCTACGTGCCGAGCGGGCGCTACGCGCACATCGCGTCGGCGATACATGAGCATCGCCACGGCCAAGGCGGCCGGCGTGCCGACCATCGTCGCCTGCTCGCCGCTCGTACCAGCGGCGGCGGAATCCACCCGCTGGTGCTGCTACGCGATGCGCGGTCGCCGGCGCCGACGTCGATCCTGACGCTGGGCGGCGTGCAGGCGATCGCGGCGATGGCCTACGGGCTGTTCACCGGCAAGCCCGCCGACGTGATCGTCGGGCCGGGCAACAAGTACGTCGCCGAGGCCAAGCGCACCTCTTCGGCAGGGTGGGCATCGACGTGTTCGCCGGCCCGACGCGAGATCGGCATCATCGCCGACGACAGCGCCGACCCGGGCTGTCGTCGCCGCGCGACCTGGTCGGCCAGGCCGAGCACGGCGTCGAGTCGCCGGCCTGGCTGGTGTCGCCGTCGGCGCGCGCTCGCGCAGGCGGTCATGGAGCGTCGTGCCCGCGCTGATCAGCGCGCTGCCCGCGAGCCGGCCGCGGCCGCCGCCGGCGCCGCATGGCGCGACTACGGCGAGGTGGTCGTCGCCGCCGACCGCGAGGAGGCGGCGCGCATCAGCGACGACTACGCGCCCGAGCACCTCGAGGTGCACGCCCGGGACCTCGACTGGTGGCTCTCGCGCCTGACCTGCTACGGCTCGCTGTTCCTCGGCGAGGAGACCACGGTCGCTTACGGCGACAAGGCCTCCGGCCCCAACCACATCCTGCCGACGATGGGCGCGGCGCGCTACTCCGGCGGCCTCTCGGTCACAAGTTCATGAAGACCGCTGACCTGGCAGCGCATGACGCGCGAGGCCACGCCGCGAGGTCGCGCGGTCACCGCGCGCATCTCGCGCCTCGAGGGCATGGAGGCGCACGCGCGCACCGCCGACCTGCGCCTGCGCCAAGTACTCTTCCGGCCGAGTCGTTCGACGACGCGGTCTGATGTCCGCGCTGCCGCTCGCCTGAGCTTGTTCTCGCTCAAGGGCCGCGTCGCGCTGGTGACCGGGGCGAGCTCGGGCATCGGCCGGGCGCTGGCCATGACGCTGGCCGAGGCCGGCGCCGCCGTGTGCCTGGTCGCGCGGCGCGAGGCCGAGCTGGCGGCGCTCGCAGCGCGACATCGGCGCGACGCGGCGGGCGAGCGCTGGCCGTCGTCTGCGACCTCGGCGACCGCGCGGCGCTCCCCGACGCCGTCGCCCGCGCGTCGGCGGGCTTCGGGCCGCCCGACATCCTGGTCAACGCCGCCGGAATCAACCCGCGACGCCCGATCGACGCGGTGACCGATCGCGAATGGGACGCCACGCTCGAGATCAATCTCTCGGTGCCGTTCTTCCTCGCGCAGCGCGCTGGCGCCGGCGATGTGCGCGCGCGCGGCTGGGGCGCATCGTCAACATCGCCTCGCTGCAGTCGGTGCGCGCGTTCGCCGACGGCGCGCCCTACGGGGCTGTCCAAGGGCGGCGTGATGCAGCTCACGCGCGCGCTGGCGCAGGCGTGGTCGGCGCGCGGCGTGAACTGCAACGCCATCGCGCCGGGCTTCTTTCCCGACCGAGCTGACGGCGGCGGTGTTCGCCGATCCGGAGCGTGGCGGCGGCGATGGCGGCGCGCACGACTGATCGGGCGCAACGGCCGGTCTCGACGACCTCTCCGCGCAACGGTCTGCTCTACCTCGCGAGCCGCGCCTCGGATCACGTGGCCGGCCAGACGCTGCGTCGTAGACGGCGCTCTAGTACCCTATCAACCGCAGCATGAAAGCACTCGTCTACACCGCGCCCAACGAGGTCCAGCTTCCGCGACGGCCCGAGCCGGTCGCCGGCGCCGGCGAGGTCATGCTCGCCGTCGAGGCCGCCGGAATCTGCGGCTCGGACATGCACGCGTTCCACGGCCACGATCCGCGCCGCAAGCCGCCGCTCGATCCTCGGCCACGAATTCGCCGCCCGCATCGCCGCGGGGCCGTCGGCCGGGAAGCGGGTCACGGTGCAACCCGCTCATCACCTGCGGGCGCTGCGAATACTGCGTCACCGGGCGCGACAACCTGTGCGCGAACCGCACCATGGTCGGGATGACGCGGCCCGGCGGCTTCGCCGAGCGCATCGCGGTGCCGGAGCGCACGCTGATCGCGATTCCCGAGGGCATGCCCGCGCGCGCCGCGGCGCTGACCGAGCCCGCGGCGACCGCGCTGCACGCGCTGAACCTGGCGCTGCGGGCGATGGCGCGGCCGCTGCCGGAGGCGCGGGTCGCTGGTGATCGGCGGCGGCGCCGTCGGCCTGCTGGCGGCGCTGCTCGCCCGCTCTACGGCGTGCCGCGACGTCGCGCTGGCCGAGACCAATCCGCTGCGCCGGCAGGCCGCCCGAGCGGCGGGCGAGCTGACGGTGCTCGATCCGGCCGAGCCCGCGGGCCGCGGGAAAGCGGCGCGGACCTCGTCATCGACGCCGTCGGCGCGAAGGCGACGCGCGCCGCGGCGCTGGCCGCCGTCCGGCCGGGCGGGGTGGTCGTGCACATCGGCCTCGCAGGACTGGGCGAGCGAGATCGACATGCGCAAGCTGACGCTGGCCGAGATCACGCTGATCGGCACCTACACCTACACGCATCGCCGACCTGCGCGCGACGGTCGCGGCGCTGCACGCCGGCGCGTTCGGCGACCTGGAGTGGGTCGAGGCCGCACACTCGCCGACGGCGCCGCCGCGTTCGCGGACCTCGCGCCGGTCGCAGCGCCTGCGGCCAAGGTCGTGCTGCGGCCCGCGCTGAGCGCGCCGGAGCGACGTCGGAGCGTTGCACGACATGCGTGAAGCACGAGCTCCGCAACGCCACGGCGGTCGTGTGTGGCATCGCGCTCGCCGGCCCTGATGCTGCTGTACGCGCTGAACATCGCGCTCGGGATGTTGGCGGTGAAGCCGGGCGTCGTGGTCTGGCGGCTGGGCGACGTCGGCGAGTTCCTGCTGGTGCTGTCGTGCATGGCGGTTTTCGTGGCCGGGCTGATCGCCGACGAGGAAGAAAAGGCGGCGGAACCCGGAGAAGGCGGTGATTCCAACACAACCGAAGGAGGAGTGACATGAGCAAGCGCAACGAACGATCGGTTCCGGCGTCGGAAGCGCGCCGGCGGTTCCTCGAGGTGACCGGCGCTACGGCTTCACGACGGCGGTGCTGGCGGCGACCGGCGGCTACCTGTGGTCGAACGCCGGAGGTCGCGCGCGCCGCGGACGACGAGGCCGCGCGCGAGAAGGCGGCCAAGCACACGATGATCTTCGCGACCGAGTACAAGGCGGACGCGTACCAGACCTACCCGATCATGCAGACCCAGTTCAAGGACAACCTGCAGGCGCTGTCCAAGGGCGCGGTGTACGTGAAGCTGTTCCCGGCCGGGCAACTCGGCGTGGGCAGCGCGCTGGCGCAGAAGGTGCAGGCCGGCACCGTCCAGGGCGGCTCGGTGTCGCTGTCGAACTTCTCGCCGTTCACGCCGATCGTCGACGTCATCAACATCCCGTTCTGGTGCGGCGAGAACCAGCGCTTCGCCAACCTGGTGACCTCGGCGACGTGGAACGACGAGATCACGCCCAAGGTCACGGTCAAGGGCTACAAGCCGATGTTCTACTTCACCGTCGACCCGCGCACCGTCGCCGTCGCGCAAGGGCCTCGGCAAGACGATCAAGACGCCCGACGACATGCGCGGGCTCAAGATGCGGGTGCCGTCGTCGAAGCTGCTGCAGCAGTTCTACCGCCTGACCGGCGCCAACCCGACGGTGGTCGCCTGGGGCGAGACGCCGACCGCGCTCAAGCAGGGTGTCGCCGACGCGCTCGATCCCGTCGGTGGGCGCGCTGTACACGTTCGGCTTCATCGACATCCTCGAGGCGATCACGCTGGTCGAGTCGGTGCCCGACGCGCAGATGTTCGCCGCCAACTTCGCCTGGTTCCAGGCGCTGCCGAAGGACCTGCAGAGCGCGTTCGAGGCGGCGAGCGAGAAGACGCAGGCGCGAGAGCTTCGCGCAGATCCCGGTCGCGCGCAAGGCGTCGATGGACAGCGCTCGGCAAGGCCGGCGTCAAGTTCTACAAGCCCACCGCCGCCGAGCACGCCAAGTGGGTCGAGGCCTGCCGGCGAGCAGCGCCCCGAGTGGAACGACATCAAGAAGGAGCTCGCCGGCTCGATCGCGAAGTTCGACAAGCTGAAGGCCGCGGCGAACACCAAGGGCAAGTTCACCGTCGACGACTGACACGGGCTGACCGTCCGCACGCCGCCAGACGCCGGGACGGCACGCCCGTCCCGGCAGGGGATTGCTCCATGCGCAAATTGCTGCAGCGTATCGACCGCAACGGCGAGCGCTACCTGATGCTCGTCTTCTACTGCTTCATCGTGTTCGTGATCGTCGTCGAGGTCCTTCGCCGCTTCGTCCTCGATTTCTCGTCGCTGTGGGGCGAGGAGGCGGCGCGCTTCGCGTTCATCTACCTGGGCTGGGTCGGCGCGTCGTACGCGGTCAAGCAGCGCGCGCACATCCGCTTCGACTTCCTGACCCGGGCGCTGCCGCCGCGCGCGGCGGGCTGCGTGTTCCTGTTCTCGCGAGCTGGCCACGCTGGTGTTCGCGTGCTTCGCGCTGTACTGGTCGCTCGACACGCTGGGGACGATGCTGCAGTTCAACGCGCTGGCGCCGGCGCTGCGCATCCCGCAGGCCTGGTTCGCCGCGGCGGTGCCGCTCGGCTTCGCGATGATGGTGGTGCGCGTGCTCCAGTCGGCGCTGCGCGACCTGCGCAACATCGTCAACCGGCGCGACCCCTACACCGGCACGCTGCTGTTCGACTGACCGCGCGGCCGGCGATCCCGACTTCCCGCCCATGGCGCTCACCCTCGGCCTGATCTTCATCGTCGCGCTGCTCGTCCTCGCGGTGCCGTTCTGGGTCGCGATCGGGCTGGGCACGATCGCGCTGCTGCTGGGCACCGGCGCGCTGCCGCTGTCGCTGCTCGGCGAGGCGCTGTTCGCGGGCGTGGACTCGTTCGCGCTGATCGCGATCCCGCTGTTCGTGCTCACCGGCGACGTGATGGTGCGCTCGGGGCTCGCCAACAAGCTGCTCGATTTCGCCGAGGCGACCACCGGCAGCATGCGCACCGGCTTCGGCACGTCGACGGCGCTGGGCTGCGGCTTCTTCGCCTGCATCTCGGGCTCGGACGCGGCCGACGCCGCCGCCATCGGCCGCATCACGATGGACCGCCTGGTCGAGCGCGGCTACCCGCGTCCCTACGCCTGCGCGCTGGTGGCCTCGGGCGCGTGCACCGGAATCCTGATCCCGCCGTCGATCGCGTACATCATCATCGGCCTGGTGCTGGGGCTGTCGTCGACGACGCTGTTCACCGCGGCGCTGATCCCCGGCGTCATCGTGCTGCTCGCGGTGGTGGCGACCAACGTCGTGGTCAACCGCTCGCGCGGCTACGAGAACTCGCGGCGGCCGTTCTCGCTGCTGCGCTGGCTGCGCGCCCTCAACGACGCCAAGTTCGCGCTGGCGATTCCCGCGATCATCCTCGGCGGCATCTATTCGGGCGTGTTCACGCCCACCGAGTCGGCCGCGGTCGCCGTCGCCGTCGCGCTGATCGTGGGCATGCTCCAGCGAACGATCCGGCTGCGCGATTTCCCGGCGATGCTGGAGACCTCCGCCCGCGTCAACGGCGTCATCCTGCCGATCATCGCGGTGGCCATCGTGTTCGCGCAGGCGCTCACCGTGCTCGGCGTGCCGCAGTCGCTGGTGGCGGGGCTCACCTCGGTGACCGAGAACCACGTGCTGCTGACGCTGATCATGCTGGCGATCTTCATCCTCGCCGGCATGTTCATGGAGACCACGCCCAACATCCTGATCCTGGCGCCGCTGATGGCGCCGGTCGCGCAGCAGATCGGCATGGATCCGATCCACTTCTGCGTGGTGATGATCACCACGCTCGGCCTGGGCTTCATCACCCCGCCGATGGGGCTCAACCTGTTCGTGATGTCGGGCCTGACCGGCGTGCCGATCATCGACATCGCCCGCCGCGCGGTGCCGTTCGTGGTCACGATGGTCGTCGTGTCGATCGTGGTCGCGTTCGTGCCGTCGCTGTCGCTGGCGCTATTGCATCGCTGAGGCCGGCCAGATCGCGCGGCGGGTGCCCGCTGCCGCCGATACGTGGTGCCGGTGCGGTACAACGGACGGGGTTACGGTTTCCCGGCGTATTGCGTGCGCAGCACGTTCTTCTGCACCTTGCCCATCGCGTTGCGCGGCAGGTCGGCGACGAAGTGGACGCGCTTGGGCACCTTGAAGGCGGCGATGTCGGCCTTGAGCGCACTGATGACCGCGGCCTCGGCGAGCTCGCCGCCGGGCCGGGGCACGACGATGGCGATCACCGCCTCGCCGAAGTCCGGATCGGGCACGCCGACCACGGCGCTCTCGACGACGCCGTCCATCGCGTCGATCCGCTCCTCGATCTCCTTCGGATAGACGTTGAGGCCGCCGCTGATGATGAGGTCCTTCTCGCGGCCGACGATCCGGACGTAGCCCTCCGGCGTCCGGCAGCCCACGTCGCCGGTCTTGAACCAGCCGTCGGCGGTGAACTCCTCGCGCGTCTTCTCCGGCATGCGCCAGTAGCCGGGGAAGACGTTCGGCCCCTTGACCTGGATCGCGCCCACATCGCCCGGCGGGCACGGCGCGCCGTCTTCGTCGACGATCCGGATCGTCACGCCCGGCAGCGGCGGGCCGACGGTGCCGCCCTGCCGCGGCCCGTTGAGGGGGTTCGACGTGTTCATGCCGGTCTCGGTCATCCCGTAGCGCTCGAGGATGGTGTGGCCGGTGCGCGCCTGGAACTCGGCGAAGGTCTCCGCCAGCAGCGGCGCCGAGCCGGAGACGAACAGCCGGACGCTGCGGCAGGACTCGCGGGTGAACGACGGCTCGGCGAGCAGGCGCGTATAGAAGGTCGGCACGCCCATCATCGCGCGTCGCCTGCGGCAGCAGCGCCGCGACTTCCGCCGCGTCGAACTTCGGCAGCCACAGCAGGCGCGAGCCCGACAGCAGCACGCAGTGGATCGCCACGAACAGGCCGTGGACGTGGTAGATCGGCAGCGCGTGGAGCAGCACGTCGCCGCGGGTGAAGCCCCACTCCTCGACCAGCGTGAGGGCGTTCGACGCGAGGTTGCGATGGGTCAGCATCGCGCCCTTGGAGCGTCCGGTCGTGCCCGACGTGTACAGGATCGCGGCGAGGTCGTCCGGCGCGCGCTCGACCGCGGCGAACGCGCGACTGTGGTCGCGGGCCGCGTCCTGCAGCGAGCCGCCGGCCGCGCTCGAGGTCAGCACCGCGGCCGACGGGGCGAGGGCCGCGATCGCCGCTTCCGTTCCCGGGCGGCAGACGATGACGCGCGGCTCGGCGTCGGTGAAGAAATACTCGAGCTCGGCGCGCTGGTAGCCGGTGTTGAGCGGCAGGTAGACGAGCCCTGCGCGCAGGGTCGCGAGGTAGAGCGCCACCGCCTCCCAGTGCTTGTCGGTCTGCGCCGCGACGCGGTCGCCCGGCCGGCAGCCGGCGGCGACCAGCGCGTGCGCGATGCGCGCCGACGCGGCGGCGAGGTCGTCGTAATGGACGACGGGTCCGCCCGGAAGCAGCGCGAACGGCTGCTCGGGGCTGTCGGGAAAGTGCGCTTCGAGCAGCGCGTAGAGATTCGCGTTCATCGGTGACCGGCGGTCGTGGCAGGAGCAGGCAGTTGGACGGGGGCGCCGGCACGCCGGCCGTGGCCCCGTCCGCTCGGGATTATTCCACAGCCTGCAATGCCGCGCCCCGGGCGCCGGCGGCGCGCGGCGCCGGTGCGTGACGGCGCCGCCGGCGGCCGGCCGGTGTCGGCCCGCCGCGTCCCGCCGTGGCCGGGACCATCAGGGTGCCGCGCGCTCTCCGCGCGCGGCCGCCCAGACCCGCGCGATCTGCTCGGCGCGGTCGGCGGCGAGGGGGCCGGTGCCGCCGATGCACTCGGCGAGCGTGGCCGGACCCGCCGGCAGCGCGAAGCACCCGGCGTAGACGCGCGTGAGCGCCGGCAGCGCCGCCGTGTCGACGGCGCCGGACAGCAGCGAAATCGGCACGCCCGCGGCCCGCGCCCGCCGGGCAACGACGTACGGCGCCTTGCCGGCGAGCGTCTGGGCGTCGGTGCGGCCCTCTCCGGTGAGGGCCCAATCGGCGCCGGCGAGGGCGGCGTCGAGGCCGATCAGGTCGGCGACGACCTCCGCACCCGAGCGCGGATCGCCGCCGAGCAGTTGCAGCGCGAAGCCGAGGCCGCCGGCCGCACCCGCGCCGGGCTTCGCCGCCGTCCCGGCCGCGCCGGCGGGGAGCGCGCCCTCGAGCAGCGCGGCGTAGCGCGCGAGCGTGGCGTCGAACGCCGCGACCTCGGCGCCGCGCACGCCCTTCTGCGGGCCGAAGGTCGCCGTGGCGCCGCGCTCGCCGGTGAGCGGGTTGTCGACGTCGGACATGATGGTGATCGTGCATTCGCGCAGGCGCGGGTCGAGCCCGCCGGCGTCGACGCGGGCGAGCGCCGCGAGCCCGGCGGGTGTCGGCGCGACCTCGGCGCCGCGCGCGTCGGCGAGCGCGAGCCCGAGCGCGGCCAGCATCCCCGCGCCGCCGTCGTTGGTGCTGCTGCCGCCCAGCCCGACCATGAACCGCCGCAGACCGTCGTCGAGCAGCGCGCCCAGCAGCTCGCCGATGCCGCGCGTCGAGCGCGCGGCGACGTCGACGGCCATGCCGTCGGCGTCGGTGATGCCGACGATCTCGGCGGCTTCGATCACCGCCGCCGGGCCCGCGGGGGTCGCGACCAGTCCGTAGGCGGCGACGCGCGGCGCGCCGCCGGCGCCGGTCAGCGTCATTGAGCGACGCTCGCCGCCGCGCGAAAGGACCGCGTCGAGCGTGCCCTCGCCGCCATCGGCCATCGGACAGGACCGGATCTCGGCCCCGGGCCACACGCGTTGCAGCCCCCGGGCCATCGCGGCGCAGACGCCCGGCGCGTCGAGGGACCCCTTGAACGAGTCCGGCGCGAGGACGACGCACGGCGGCGCGGGGGAGGACATGGCGGCGATTCTCGTGGGTACGGAGCGAGGCGACCATCGTAGCAGCCCCGGCGGCGCCGCGGTGAAGGCGCCGTCGCGACGGCACTGGCACCGGGCGCCTCCAGGCGGACGGGTAGGACAGGGCGTCCCGTTGCAGTAGAATCGATCGGTTCCCGACCCGGCCTGGCGCGGGCCGCTGCCCGCGGCGATTGCGCACGCCGGTGCCGCCGGTGCGCCCGCGGGCACGAAAGCCGGGGCGGCTGCGCCGGGGTTGCGGGATTCGGACAGGGAAGGTGAGCCCATGGCGAAGTCGGAAACCCCGCGCTACCCGGACGTGACCCTCGACGACTGGCGCCGCGCGGCGGCGAAGAGCGCCCCCGGCGGCGCGGTCGATGACCTCACCTGGCAGACGCCGGACGGGATCGGCGTCAAGCCGCTCTACACGGCGGCCGACGTCGCCGGACTGCCGTACGCCGACACGCTCCCCGGCTTCGAGCCGTTCCTGCGCGGGCCGCAGGCGACGATGTACGCGGTGCGGCCGTGGACGATCCGCCAGTACGCGGGCTTCTCCACCGCCGAGGAGTCCAACGCGTTCTACCGGCGCACGCTCGAGGGCGGCGGCCAGGGCGTCTCGGTCGCCTTCGACCTCGCCACGCACCGCGGCTACGACTCCGACCACCCGCGCGTCGTCGGCGACGTCGGCAAGGCGGGGGTCGCCATCGACACCGTCGAGGACATGAAGATCCTGTTCGACGGCATCCCGCTCGACAAGGTCTCGGTGTCGATGACGATGAACGGCGCGGTGCTGCCGGTGCTCGCCGGCTACATCGTCGCCGCCGAGGAGCAGGGCGTGCCGCAGGCGAAGCTGTCGGGGACCATCCAGAACGACATCCTCAAGGAGTTCATGGTCCGCAACACCTACATCTACCCGCCCGAGCCGTCGATGCGGATCGTCGCCGACATCATCGGCTACACCGCGCGCAACATGCCGCGCTTCAACTCGATCTCGATCTCGGGCTACCACATGCAGGAGGCGGGCGCGAACCAGGCGCTGGAGCTCGCGTTCACGCTGGCCGACGGCAAGGAATACGTGCGCACGGCGCTGGCGAGCGGGATGGACGTCGATGCGTTCGCCGGCCGGCTGTCGTTCTTCTTCGCCATCGGGATGAACTTCTACCTCGAGATCGCCAAGCTGCGCGCCGCGCGCCTGCTGTGGTGGCGGATCATGAAGGAGTTCGCGCCGAAGAACCCCAAGTCGCTGATGCTGCGCACGCACTGCCAGACCTCCGGCTGGTCGCTCACCGAGCAGGACCCCTACAACAACGTCGTGCGCACGACGATCGAGGCGCTGGCGGCGGTGTTCGGCGGCACCCAGAGCCTGCACACCAACTCGTTCGACGAGGCGATCTCGCTGCCCACCGACTTCTCGGCGCGGATCGCACGCAACACGCAGCTGCTGATCCAGGAGGAGACGCACATCTCGCAACGCGATCGACCCCTGGGGCGGCTCGTACCTGATGGAGCGGCTCACGCAGGACATGGCCGACGAGGCCTGGAAGATCATCGAGGAGGTCGAGGCGATGGGCGGCATGACCAAGGCGGTCGCCAGCGGCTGGGCGAAGCTGCGCATCGAGGCGGCGGCCGCCGAGAAGCAGGCGCGGATCGATGCCGGGCAGGACGTCATCGTCGGCGTCAACAAGTACCGCCTCGACGAGGAGTCCCCGGTCGACATCCGCGACATCGACAACTCGGCGGTGCGCACTTCGCAGCTCGCGCGGCTTGCCGCGGTGCGCGGCAGGCGCGACGCGCGCGCCGTCGAGGCGGCGCTGGCGGCGCTGACGCAGTGCGCGCGCGACGGGCAGGGCAACCTGCTCGAGCTCGCCGTCGCCGCGAGCCGCGGCGCGGGCGTCGGTGGGCGAGATCTCCGACGCGCTGGAGGCGGTGTGGGGGCGCTACCGCGCGACCACGCAGACGGTCTCCGGTGTCTACGGCGCCCGCTTCGCGACCGACGGGACCTGGGAGCGGCTGAAGGGCGAGATCGACGCCTTCGTCGCCGCCGAGGGCCGGCGCCCGCGGCTGATGGTCGCCAAGCTCGGGCAGGACGGGCACGACCGCGGCGCCAAGGTCGTCGCCACGGCCTTCGCCGACCTGGGCTTCGACGTCGACATCGGGCCGCTGTTCCAGACCCCGGAGGAGGCCGCGCGCCAGGCGATCGAGAACGACGTCCACGCCATCGGCGTCTCGACGCTCGCCGGCGGGCACAGGACGCTGGTCCCGGCGATCATCGCCGCACTGCACGCGCAGGGGGTCGACGACATCGTCGTCTTCGTCGGCGGCGTCATTCCGCACCAGGACTACGCGGCGCTGTACGCGGCCGGCGTGGCCGGCATCTACGGTCCCGGCACGCCGATTCCGGAGAGCGCCGCCGACGTCCTGGCCAAGGTCCGCGCGGCGCGCAGGATCGCGGTTCCGCAGGCCTGACCGGCCGCGCGTGGGTACCGCGGCGCCACTGTCGATGCCCGGCCCGGCACCCGACGTCGAAGCGCTGAGCGCCGGCGTGCGCGCCGGCGACCGCCGGGCGCTGGCGAAGGCGATCACCCTGATCGAATCGACGCGCGACGAGCACCGCACGCAGGCGCAGGCGCTGCTCGCCCGCCTGCTGCCGCACACCGGCGGCGCGATCCGGATCGGGCATCTCGGGCGCGCCCGGCGCCGGCAAGTCGACGTTCATCGAGGTGCTGGGCCTGCAGCTCGTCGCCGCCGGCCACCGCGTCGCGGTGCTGGCGGTCGACCCGTCGAGCTCGCTGTCCGGCGGCTCGATCCTCGGCGACAAGACGCGGATGGAGGAGCTCTCGCCGCCATCCGCGGGCGTTCATCCGCCCGTCGCCGTCGGGCGGCACGCTGGGCGGCGTGGCCGCGCGCACCCGCGAGGCGATGCTTGCCTGCGAGGCGGCCGGCTTCGACGTGGTCATCGTCGAGACCGTCGGCGTCGGCCAGAGCGAGACCGCGGTCGCCGGGATGACCGACGTGTTCGTGCTGCTGCAGCTGCCGAACGCCGGCGACGACCTGCAGGCGATCAAGCGCGGCATCGTCGAGCTCGCCGACGTCATCGTCGTACAACAAGACCGACCTCGATCCCGCGGCCGCGAAACGCGCGATCGGGCAGATGAAGAACGCGCTGACGCTGCTCAACCCGGCCGCCGGCGGCTGGCGCGCGCCGGTGCTCGCGATCAGCGCCGTGCGCCGCGAAGGCATCGACGCGTTCTGGCGCGAGGTCCTGCGCTGCCGCGAAACCCTTGCCGCGTCGGGCGCGCTGGTGGCCAAGCGCCGGCGCCAGGCGCTGGACTGGATGTGGGCGTTGATCGACAGCGGCCTGCGCGAGCGCTTCCGTGCCCACCCCGGCGTGCGCGCGGCGCTGCCGGCCTGCTCGGCGCAGGTCGGCGCCGGCACGCTCACCCCCGCCGCCGCGGCTTTGCTGCTGCTCGACACCCTCGAACGGAGAACGCACCGTGCATGAAATCATCCGCCGTCTGGACGAAAAGCGGGCCCTCGCGCGGCTGGGCGGGGGCGAGAAGCGCATCGCCGCGCAGCACGCCAAGGGCAAGCTGACCGCGCGCGAGCGCATCGAGCTGCTGCTCGACGAGGGCACGTTCGAGGAGTGGGACATGTTCGTCGAGCACCGCTGCCACGATTTCGGCATGGCCGCCGAGTCGGTCCCGGGCGACGGCGTGGTCACCGGCTACGGCATGATCAACGGGCGCCTGGTGTTCGTGTTCAGCCAGGACTTCACCGTGTTCGGCGGCTCGCTGTCCGAGGCGCACGCCGAGAAGATCTGCAAGGTGATGGACCACGCGATGAAGGTCGGCGCGCCGGTGATCGGCCTCAACGACTCGGGCGGCGCGCGCATCCAGGAGGGCGTGGCGTCGCTGGGCGGCTACGCCGACGTGTTCCAGCGCAACGTGCTGGCCTCGGGCGTGATCCCGCAGATCTCGCTGATCATGGGGCCCTGCGCGGGCGGCGCGGTGTACTCGCCCGGCGATGACCGATTTCATCTTCATGGTCAAGGACTCGTCGTACATGTTCGTCACCGGCCCCGAGGTGGTGAAGACGGTCACGCACGAGGAGGTGACCGCCGAGGAGCTGGGCGGCGCGATCACGCCACACCACCCGCTCGGGCGTGGCGGACCTCGCGTTCGAGAACGACGTCGACGCGCTGCTGATGCTGCGCCGCCTGTTCAACTACCTGCCGCTCGAACAACCGCGAGAAGCCGCCGCGGCGTCCACACGACCGACACCGCCGACCGCCTCGAGCATGTCGCTGGACACGCTGGTGCCCGACGACCCGACCAAGCCCTACGACATGAAGGAGCTGATCATCAAGGTCGTCGACGACGGCGAGTTCTTCGAGCTGCAGCCCGACTACGCGAAGAACATCGTCATCGGCTTCGGGCGCATGGAGGGCGACCCCGTCGGCATCGTCGCCAACCAGCCGCTGGTGCTCGCCGGCTGCCTCGACATCAGGAGCGCGATCAAGGCGGCGCGCTTCGTGCGCTTCTGCGACGCGTTCAACATCCCGGTGGTCACCTTCGTCGACGTCCCGGGCTTCCTGCCGGGCACCGCGCAGGAGTACGGCGGCATCATCAAGCACGGCGCCAAGCTGCTCTACGCCTACGCCGAGTGCACGGTGCCCAAGATCACCGTCATCACCCGCAAGGCCTACGGCGGCGCCTACGACGTCATGTCGTCCAAGCACCTGCGCGGCGACGTCAACTTCGCCTGGCCGTCCGCCGAGATCGCGGTGATGGGCCCGAAGGGCGCGGTCGAGATCATCTTCCGCGACGAGAAGGACGATCCCGGCCAAGCTCGCCGCGCGCGAGCAGGAGTACCGCGAGACGTTCGCCAACCCGTTCATCGCCGGCGCGCCGCGGCTTCATCGACGACGTGATCATGCCGCACGAGACGCGCAAGCGCATCTGCCGCAGTCGCTCGCGATGCTGCGCGACAAGCAGCTCGACAACCCGTGGCGCAAGCACGGCAACATTCCGCTCTGAACCGTCCCGCCGCAGACCGCGAAGGCCACCATGTTCACCAAGATCCTGATCGCCAACCGCGGCGAAATCGCCTGCCGCGTGATCAGCAGCGCCCGCAGGATGGGCATCGCGCACCGTCGCCGTGTACTCGGAGGCCGACAAGGAGGCGCGCCACGTCGTCCTGGCCGACGAGGCGGTGCTGCATCGGCCCGCCGCCGTCGCGCGAGTCGTACCTCGTGATGGACCGGATCATCGACGCGTGCGAGGCGACCGGCGCCGCAGGCGGTGCACCCCGGCTACGGCTTCCTGTCGGAGAACACCGAGTTCGCGACCGCGCGTCGAGGCAGCCGGGCATCGTCTTCATCGGCCCGAAGCGCGACGTCGATCGCGGCGATGGGCGACAAGATCGCGTCGAAGAAGCTGGCGCTCGCGGCGAAGGTCAGCACCATCCCCGGCTACACCGACGTCATCGCCGACGGCGGGCGAGGCCGAGCGCATCGCCGGCGAGGTCGGCTATCCGGTGATGATCAAGGCCTCGGCCGGCGGCGGCGGCAAGGGCCTGCGCGTCGCGTGCGAACGACGAGGAGGCACGCGAGGGCTTCGACGCCTGCCGCGCCGAGGCGCGCACGTCGTTCGGCGACGACCGCGTGTTCATCGAGAAATTCATCGAGGAGCCGCGCCACATCGAGATCCAGGTGCTGGGCGACGCCCACGGCAACTGCGTCTACCTGTGGGAGCGCGAGTGCTCGATCCAGCGCCGCCACCAGAAGGTGATCGAGGAGGCGCCCTCGCCGTTCCTCGACGACGCGACGCGGCGGGCGATGGGCGAGCAGGCGGTGGCGCTGGCGAAGGCGGTCGACTACCAGTCGGCGGGCACCGTCGAGTTCGTCGTCGGCAAGGAGCGCAGAGTTCTACTTCCTCGAGATGAACACGCGGCTGCAGGTCGAGCACCCGGTGACCGAGATGATCACCGGCCTCGACCTCGTCGAGCTGATGATCCGCGTCGCCGCGGGCGAGAAGCTGCCGTTCGCCCAGAAGGACGTCCAGCGCCGCGGCTGGGCGATCGAGTGCCGCATCAACGCCGAGGACCCGATCCGCGACTTCCTGCCGTCGATCGGGCGGCTGGTCCGCTACCAGCCGCCGGTCGAGGTTCCCGGTGCGGTGCGCGTGGACACCGGCGTCTACGAGGGCGGCGAGATCTCGATGTACTACGACTCGATGATCGCCAAGCTCGTCTGCCACGGCGAGACGCGCGACGGCGCGATCGAGCGCATGCGCGACGCGCTGAACGCGTTCGTGATCCGCGGGTCTGCGTCCAACATCGCCTTCCAGTCGGCGCTGGTCCAGCATCCGCGCTTCCTCTCCGGCGAGTTCACGACGGCGTTCATCGCCGAGGAATACCCGAACGGCTTCTCGCCCGCCGATCTCGTCCACGACAACCCGGAGTTCCTGATCGCCGTGGCGGCGGCGGTGCACCGGACCTACCGCGACCGCGCGGCGAGGATCGAGGGGCAGGTCCCCGGCTACGAGCTGCACATCGGCAACGACTACTTCGTGATGGGCGAGGCGACCGAGTGCCCGGTGACCGTGCGCCCGGTCGTGGGCGGCTGCGACGTGCAGATGGGCGAGACGACGCACGCGGTGCGCTTCCACTGGCGGCACGGCGACATCCTGATGGACGGCACGTTCGACGGCCAGCCGTTCGCGATCCAGGTCGAGCGCCAGGGCCTGAAGTACCGGCTGACGCACCGCGGCACGCAGGTCGACTTCCAGGTGCTGCCGCGGCGCGCGGCGGAGCTGCTCAAGATGATGCCGCGCAAGGTGCCGCCCGACCGGTCGAAGTTCCTGCTCTCGCCGATGCCGGGCCTGCTCGCCGAGGTCGCGGTGCAGGCCGGGCAGGAGTTCGAGGCGGGCCAGCGGCTGGTCGTGATCGAGGCGATGAAGATGCAGAACGTGCTCACCGCGGAGCGCAACGGCGTGGTTGCCGAGGTGCTCGCGGGCGCCGGCGAAAGCGTGGCCGTCGACCAGGCGATCCTGCGGTTCGAATGACACGCGCCGGCGCCGCGGCGCCGGCGGCACGCATGGAGGAACGACACCGATGAACGAGCGTCCGTTCCGGATCCTCGGGTTGCAGCAGATAGCGATCGGCGCGCCGAGCAAGGAGCGCCTGCGCGCGCTGTGGGTCGACTGCTTCGGGCTCGCCCTCGCCGGCAACTACGCCAGCGAGCGCGAGAACGTCGACGAGGACATCGCGGTCCTCGGCGCCGGGGTGGCGAAGTGCGAGGTCGACCTGATGCAGCCGCTCGACCCGGCGCGCAAGCCCGCGGTGCACGAGCCGCCGCTCAACCACGTCGGCCTGTGGGTCGACGACCTGCCGCGGGCCGTCGAGTGGCTGGCGGCGAAGGGCGTGCGCTTCGCGCCGGGCGGCATCCGCAAGGGCGCGTCGGGCTACGACATCACCTTCATCCATCCGAAGGGCAATGCCGAGGCGCCGATCGGCGGCGAAGGCGTGCTGATCGAACTGGTCCAGGCGCCGCCGGAAGTCGTCGCCGCGTTCGCCGCGCTCGCCGGTACACTGTCGCCCATCGCGTAAACGGACACGTCGCCCGGGGCCGGCGTCGCGTTCGGCATCCCCCCGGGTTTCGCTGGCGCTCAACCCGGGCTACGACACCGCGCGCGCCGGGTCGCGAATTCCTGTTCAATCCAAGGAGAACCCGATGCCGCTCATCACCACCAAATTCGACGCGCTGATCGGCACCATCACCCTCGACAACGCCGCCAAGCGCAACGCGCTGTCCGAGGCGCTGATCGACGAGATCATCGCCGCACTGGCCGACTTCAGGCAGCGCAAGGCGCGTGCGGTCGTGCTGCGCGCGCAGCCGAGGGCGACGGTCTGGTCCGCCGGGCACGACGTCGGCGAGCTGCCGACGGACGGGCGCGATCCGCTGGGCTGGGACGACCCGCTGCGCAACGTGATCCGCGAGATCGAGGTGTTTCCGGCGCCGATCATCGCGATGATCGAGGGCGGCGTCTGGGGCGGCGCCTGCGAGACCGTGTTCGCCTGCGACCTCATCATCGCCGCGCCCGACGCGACCTTCGCGGTGACGCCGGCGAAGCTCGGGGTGCCCTACAACGTCAGCGGCATGCTCACGTTCCTGAACGCGACGAGCATGCGGATCGTGAAGGAGATGGCGTTCACCGCGATGCCCGTCGGCGCGGAGCGGGCCGAGCGGCTCGGCATGATCAACTACGTCGTCCCCGCCGCCGGGCTGGAGGCGTTCACCTACGAGTTCGCGGGGCGGATCGCGCAGAACGCTCCGCTGTCGATCTCGGTGATGAAGGAGCAGTTGCGCATCCTCGCCGGCGCGCATCCGATGAGCCCGCAGGGATTCGAGCGCGTGCAGGGGCTGCGCCGCGTCGTCTACGACAGCGCCGACTACAAGGAAGGCATCCGTGCGTTCATGGAGAAGCGCGCGCCGGTCTTCAACGGGGAGTGACGCGATGCGCCGCGCGTCGATGGCCGTCGCCTCGCCGGAGGTGCCGCCGGCGCGCCTCGCGCAGGCGCACCCGGAAGCTCCGCGGCGCCGACGGCGCGCGGGCGCGGCCGGTGCGCTCGCCGTGTGGTGGCTCGCGGCCGGCACGGCGCTCGCGGCGACGCCGACCGACTACTTCCGCGAGAACCGGTGGGCGCAGGAGGTCGTGCCCGGACTCGTCGTCGGCGACGCCGTGTATCTCGCCACGCCGGCGCGGCCGAGGGTGCTGGCGATCCTCACCGGGCCGGCCGGCGCCTCGAAGGGCGGCGTCGTCGTCGTCCACGGCCTCGGCGTGCATCCCGACTGGGGCCTGATCGGCGGTCTGCGTGTGAGCCTCGCCGATGCCGGCTACACGACGCTGTCGGTGCAGATGCCGGTGCTGCCTGCCGACGCGCCGCGCGCCGATTACGCCGCCACGCTGCCCGAAGCCGCCGACCGGATCGCCGCGGCCGTCGCGTATCTGCGCAGCCGGGGCGTCGCCCGCGTCGCGCTGGTCTCGCACAGCCTGGGGTCCGCGATGGCCGACGCGTACCTCGCGCGCCCCGATGCGCTTCCCGTCGCCGCCTGGGTGCCCGTGGGGATGATGGTCGCGTTCTCGGTGCCGCCGAAGGAGCCCGTACTCGACGTCACCGCCGCGAAGGACTTTCCCGAGGTCGATGCCACCGCACCGCTGCGCCGGGCGAAGCTGCCGCAGGACGGCTGCTCGCGCGAACTCGTCATCCCCGGCGCCGACCACTACTTCAACAGGGGGCTGAAGGAGTTGAGCGCGGCGATCGAAACATTTCTCGACCGGGTCGTCGCCGGGCGCTGCGCCCGTTCCTGAGTCGGGGGCGCGGGCCGGAGGATCGTCGCCCGGGTTGAGCGAATGCGAAACCCAATGGATGCCCAAGTTGACGCCGGCCCCGGGTTTCGTTTCGCTCGACCCGGGCTACGGAACCGGGCAAGTCGCCGGATCAATCCCGATCGTCGTCCTCGCCGTGCGTCGCCCGCGCCAGCCGGTCGCGTACGGCGAGCCACGCGTCGTCGTCGGGAACCGCTTCGATCACGATCACGCGCGCTTCGGCGGCGTCGAGCGTGCGCAGGTGGGCATACAAGTCGTGAGCGTAGGCGGCGACGGTGGCGCCGGCCGTGATCCAGGCTCCGGCAAAACCGGCGGGCGGCGCCAGCGTGCGCGCCAGCACCGCGATCCGGTCCCCGCGTGCGCCGAGCTCGGCGACCCGCGCGCACAGCGCTTCGGGCGCGACCAGCAGCGCGGGGGTCCGCGGCGCGTAGTGCGCCGCGAGGGTTCCGGAAGCGCGCGGCGCCCCGGTGGCGGCGGCGCGCGGCGCGCGGCCCAGGACCTGCGCGAGCGCGTCGCTACCGATGCCGCCCGGGCGCAGCAGCATCGGCTCGTCGCCGGCGAACGCGACGATCGTGGATTCGATGCCGACCGGGCAGGCGCCGCCGTCGAGGATCAGTCCCACGGCGTCGCCGAGGTCGTCGGCGACGTGCGCCGCCGTGGTCGGCGAGATGCGGCCGAAGCGGTTGGCCGACGGCGCCGCCACGCCCCCGCCGAAAGCCGCGAGCAGCGCCCGCGCCGCCGGATGCGACGGTACGCGCAGTCCCACGCTGTCCTGGCCGCCGGTGACGAGGTCCGAAACGTGGGCGGCACGCGGCAGGATCAGCGTCAGCGGTCCAGGCCAGAACGCGCGCGCGAGCCGGCGCGCGCCCTCGGGCATCGCGCGGGCCCAGTCGTCGGCCGCGCCGGCGGCGGCGAGATGCACGATGACGGGGTGATCGGCAGGGCGACCCTTGGCGGCGAAGATCCGGCGCACGGCCGCATCGCTGCCCGCATCCGCGCCCAGTCCGTAGACGGTTTCGGTCGGGAACGCGACGAGCTCGCCCGCGCGCAGCCGCGCGGCCGCTTCGGCGATTGCCACTTCTGTCGGCGCGAGGACGCGCGCGGTCATGGGTTCGCACCCACCCCTGCGGCCGTCGCCCCGGCGCTCATCGCGGACCCTGCACGCCGCGCCCGGCCGTGCCGGGACCACCGGGGCCGGCAATGGCTGATCTGCTAGAATTCAAGCTTTTGCACGGTGTCGGCGAGGCATGGGCGGGTGGTGCGAAACGCCGGCGCGCACGCCCGGCGTCCCGGCATTTAGGAGCGGCAATGGGCGATTTTCTGTTCACGTCTGAATCGGTGTCCGAGGGCCATCCGGACAAGGTCGCCGACCAGATCTCCGACGCGGTGCTCGATGCGATTCTAGAGCAAGATCCGACCGGCCGGGTCGCCGCCGAGACGCTGGTCTCGACCGGCCTCGTGGTGATGGCAGGCGAGATCACGACCTCCTTCAAGCACGACTACGGACGCATCGCGCGCGAGACCATCCGCCGCATCGGCTACAACGACCCCGAGCTGCGCTTCGACGCCGACGGCTGCTCGGTGATGGTGTGCTATGGCCGCCAGTCGCCCGACATCGCGCGCGGCGTCGATCACGCGTCCGACGAATACCTGAACCAGGGCGCCGGCGACCAGGGCCTGATGTTCGGCTTCGCCTGCGACGAGACCCCGGCGCTGATGCCGTTCCCGATCTACTACGCGCACCGGCTGGTGCAGCGCCAGTCCGAGGTGCGCCGCGACGGGCGACTGCCGTGGCTGCGGCCCGACGCCAAGTCGCAGGTTACGGTCCGCTACTCGGGCGGCAAGCCGGTCGCGATCGACACCGTGGTGCTGTCCACGCAGCACGCCCCGTCGATGAACGACAACCAGAAGGCGCTGGCCGAGGCCGTGATCGACGAGATCATCAAGCCCGTGCTGCCCGCCGACATGCTGGTCGGCACCAAGTTTCTGGTCAATCCCACCGGCCGCTTCGAGATCGGCGGTCCGCACGGCGACGCCGGCGTCACCGGGCGCAAGATCATCGTCGACACCTACGGCGGCGCCGCGCCCCATGGCGGCGGCGCGTTCTCGGGCAAGGACCCGTCGAAGGTCGACCGTTCGGCTGCGTACGCCGCGCGCTACGTGGCAAAGAACATCGTCGCCGCGGGGCTCGCCAGACAGTGCCAGGTTCAGCTTTCGTACGCGATCGGTGTCGCGCACCCGATCAACGTCACCGTGTACACCGAGGGCACCGGCAGGGTGTCGGACGAGAAGCTGGCCGCACTGGTCACCGAGCACTTCGACCTGCGGCCGAAGGGGATCGTCCGCATGCTCGACCTGCTGCGGCCGATCTACCAGAAGACCGCCGCCTACGGCCACTTCGGCCGCGACGAGCCGGAGTTCACCTGGGAGGCGACCGACCGCGTCGAGGCGCTCAAGGGCGCGGCCGGGCTCTGACCGGGCGCGGGTTGCGGAGGCATGGACGCCCCGATTCGCCTGTTCGATCCCATCGCGCTGCGCGGCCTGGCACTCGCCAACCGCATCGTCGTCTCGCCGATGTGCCAGTACTCCGCCGACGACGGCGCCGCGACCGACTGGCACCTCGTCCACTGGGGGCAGCTGCTGCAGTCCGGCGCCGGCATGTTCACCATCGAGGCCACCGCGGTCACCGCGGAAGGTCGGATCACGCAAGGCTGCCTCGGGCTGTGGGACGACGCCACCGAGCAGGCGCTGGGCGACAAGCTTGCCCGCGCCCGACGCCAGGCACCGCCGATTCCCGTGGCGATCCAGCTCGGCCACGCCGGGCGCAAGGCCTCGTCGCGCCGTCCATGGGAAGGCGGCACGCTGATTCCGCCTTCCGACGGCGGGTGGATGCCGGTCGCGCCGTCGGCGCTCGCCTACGCGGACGACGAGGCGGCCCCTGCGGCGCTCGACGCCGCCGGCCTCGACCGGCTCGTCGCCGCTTTCGCCGAGGCGGCCCGGCGCGCGCTGCGCATCGGGATCGATGCCATCGAATTGCACATGGCGCACGGCTACCTGCTGCACCAGTTCCTGTCGCCGCTCGCCAACCGGCGCGCCGACGCCTGGGGCGGGAGCTTCGACAATCGCATCCGGTTTCCGCTGGCGGTCTTCGCCGCGGTGCGCGCGGCGTGGCCGGAAGACCACCCGCTCGGCGTGCGCGTGTCGGCGACCGACTGGGTCGACGGCGGGTGGACGCCGGAGCAGACGATCGAACTCGCGCGGCAGTTGAAAGCGCAGGGCGCCGACTGGATCGACGTCTCGACCGGCGGCGTGTCGCCGCTGCAGAAGATCGCGCCCGCGCCGGGCTTCCAGGTGCCGTTCGCGCGCGCGGTCCGGCAGGCCACGGGGCTCGCGACGATGGCAGTCGGGCTCATCAACGACGCGCAGCAGGCCGACGCGATCGTCGCCGCGGGGGATGCCGACATGGTCGCGCTGGCCCGGGCCTTCCTGTGGAACCCGCGCTGGGCGTGGCACGCGGCGGCGGCGCTCGGCGCCACGGTCAAGGGGCCGCAACCGTACTGGCGATGCCTGCCGCGCGAGGCCGCCGGCGTGTTCGGCGACATCCGGATTCGCCAGCGCTGAACCGCGTCGCCGGACGCGCCGCCGACCGCAACCCCTTCGTCGGAAACGGTTTTTCGGGTAGACTGGCGGTCTTTTCGGGGTCGCCGGTCGTTTGCCGATGACCGAGCCTCGACCCGGCACACCACCACCGATCGGAGGCCCCCATGGCAGAACGTTCCCGCACCCGCCGCAACACCCTCGAGCGCCGCTGTCTCGGCAAGGCCTACAAGCGCCTGTTCGTCGGCTCGTCGAAGGGCATTTTCAAGATGCTCGAGAAGATCAAGAAGGGGTAACGCCCTTCTTCACGGCGCCTGCCGCGCCGAGCCTGTGCCAGGGGGCCGCGCGTGCGGCCCCCTGCCGTTTCCGGAACGATCGCCCCCGGGTGCGGGAATTCCGCCATGCCCTTCGCCTATTACGCCCGTCTCTCGCCGGCGCGCCAGCGCATCTATCGGCGCAGCGACGCGATCGTGTCGCTCGCACCGCCCGCGGACCTCGCGGCCGGCGCGACGGTCGCGGCGATCCGCGCCGGGCTCGAGCGTGACGAGCGCGCCGGCGTGCAGGGGGCGTGCCAACGGCTGGTCGACGCGCTGGTCGCGGGCTACCGGGTGCCGCCGATCGCCGTGCGCGTGCTCGCGCGGCGACCCGCCGACAGCGGCGGCGAGCTGCACGGCCTCTACGAACCGGGCGAGGAGGGCACCGTCGCGCGGATCACGGTCTGGATGCGCACGGCGCAGCGCAAGGACGTCGTCGCCTTCCGGACCTTCCTGCGCACGGTGGTCCACGAGTTTTGTCACCACCTCGACTACGAGCTCTACGCGCTGGCCGAGACCTTCCACACCGAGGGCTTCTACAAGCGCGAGTCGAGCCTCGCCAATGCGCTGTTCGCGCAGGAAATCCCGCCGCCCGAAATGCCGTAACCCGGGGGGAGCGCCCGCGAGGCGCGGGCAGCTGCCGGCCCCGGGCGGGACCGCCGCCCGGGCTGTTCACCAGTGCGGACAGGCGCCGACCAGCGTCACCAACCACGCCCGGGCGCTCTCCAGCTCGGCAGCGCTGCGCTGCCGCCAGTGCGCCATGCGCTGGCGGCAGCGGGCGATTTCGCCGGCGAGATCCACCGCAAGCGGATCCGGACCGAAGAACGTCCGGCTGACGAGCGCGCCGGTCGCGTCCAGGCGCGCGTACTGCGCGTAGATCGCGTCGGTCGGGATCGGCTGCGAATCGTCCATCGCGCGCCCGATGCCGCCCACGCACAGCCGCAGGCCGGCGCCGTGCACCGCCGACGCGATCCGGTCCATCAACGGCGAGGCCATCAGCGCGAACCGGTTGGTCGCGTTCAGGCTGAGCGCCAGGTCGGTAAGGCCGACGTGCACGCAGTCGAGGCCCGCCACGCGCACGATCTGCGCCACCTGGTCGGCCGCCAGGCGGTGCTCGAGCAGCGGCACCGCCCTGGCGCGGCCGTCGATCAGCGCGACGAAGGTCTCGACCTCCGCGACGGTGGTGAACATCGGCAGCATCAGCACGTCGACGCCGCACGCCAGCACGCGGTCGATTTCCGCGCGCGACCCCGGATGGATCGGGTTGACGCGGCAGAACAGCTCGCCGCGGGTGACCGCACCGCGCATCGGCGCCAGCTGGTCCTCGCGATGCGCGGAAACCCAGGTGCCGAGGCCGCGCTGCCGCTGCGCCTTGCCGATGACTTCGAGGTCGAGCCCGATGCGGTCGATGCCCGCGGCGTCGGCCCGTCCGGCGAGGACGGGATCCGCGCTCCACAGCATCGTCAGCAGGAAGTGGTCGGCGCCATGCGCGCCGGGCTCGCGGATGGCTACCGCGCGGCGCCGGGGTGTCCCGCTCCCGTTCTCGTCGACCCCCACGCTGCGCCCCGGGACCGGATCGCCGTCAGAACCGGTACGGGATGGCGGACGTGTCCGGCGGCAACCTCCATTCGTCCGGGTCCTCGTAGTCATACGCCGCGCCGAACAGGTTGACGAACACGCTGGTGTCCGGCATCAGGTTCTGCAGGCCGTGCCAGATGCCCGGCGGCACGACGACAAGCATCGGCGACGCGATGCTCAGATGGAACTCGTTCACTCGGCCGCGCGTCGACGAGCCTTCGCGATCATCGAACAGCACCAGCTTCATCGCGCCGTGAACGACGAAAAGGTGGTCGGTCTGCCGCTCGTGGCAATGCCAGGCGCTCAACGCGTGCCCGCGCAGCAACACGTGGATCGCTTGCTCGATGGCCGCCGGAGCCACGCCCCAGTCGAGGCGGAAAATCTCGGTGGTCAGGCCGTTCCTCGTGACGAGATTGCGGGACTGCTTCACCCGCACGCCGTCGAGGAGGTCGCGGCGTTGTTCCCAATCGATGGGGATCGAGCCCTGGTCCTTCTTCGCTCCGGGAAGCATTGGCGACTCCGGTTTTCCGAGTGGGACACTCGCGGCCGGGCCGCGAGCGCGTCGTTGGCGACAGCTTACCGCGCGGCAACGCCGCCGTGGCCGGGCGGCGAAACGCCCGGCTCGGCGGACACGACATCCACGGCGTGCATCTTCAGCCAGCGGGAGTAGTGCAACACATGCTCTTCGCTCGCGCCGTAATGGCTTCCGAATCCGCGGCGGCGGTCGGTCGGCAGCAACCGCTGCCCCAGCGCCCTCTGCCGCGGCAGAGTGTACGCATGCGGGTCCACGAACTTGTAGTGAAGGAGCGCCGCTTCGACGTTCGTCGGCTCGACGACCGTGCCGGACGGCGCGCAAACGTGACGGCCCGGCTTGAAGTTGATCTCCGTTATGGCATCGGGATCGAACAGCTGCCGCTTGTCGTGGCCGAAACTCGGCACGCCCATGCGCAGCTGCTGGACGAGGCTCGTTCCGGGCGCGGGGAACCAGTCGCCCACCATCTGGTAGCCGCGTGGATGAATGAGGGTGACGCCCTCTGCCGTGCACCGTTCAAGGTACGCGCCCATCCCGGCGGGATGATGGAAGTACTCGTCGACGTTGCACGTCACGACCCAGTCGGCGCGGCCCCGGCTCTCCTTCCACGCGTGCTGCCACAGGCCGAGCGCAGCGAGGACGAACGACTCGCCCTTGGGCGGAAACGGCCGCAGCTCGACCTTCGGGTGGGCGGCAAGCGCCTGCGCGGTGCCGTCGTCGGACTGGTCGTCGTACACGACGAAGCGATCGACCCACGACTCGTAATGCTGGAAGAAGAACGGCAGCATGCGCCTGTCGTTCCAGGTGATCGTGTAGAGGTGGATTGCCATATGCGCCGGCGCTCCGCGTTCCCGAGCATATCGGTGCGGCTACACGGCAACGTACCATCGAACGAAGGAGGGCTCAAGCGCGCTGCACCCGGTCACGCTGGCCGGGCGACCCGGCGTGTCCCGGCCGTGCGGCCCGTCCCGGCCTCAGGCGCTTGCGGCCGTTGCGAAGGCGTGTCTCACCTCGGCCATCTTCTTCAAGGCGACACGATCGACCTTCCCGGTCGGATTGAGCGGCATCCGATCGAGGAACTCGATCTGCTCCGGGGCCTTGTAGCCGATGCGCTGGCGCGCGAACTCGATCAGCTCCTGAACCTTCGGGCGCCGCGCGCCCTGTTTCAGCGTGACGTAGGCGCGCACGTCCTCTCCGTGAAACGTGTCGTGAATGCCGATGACGCCGGCGCTGTCAATCGCGGCGTGCTCGAGCAGAGCGTCCTCGACCTCCTGCGGGGAGATGTTCGAGCCGTCGTGCACGATGATCTGCTTCTTGCGTCCTCGGAACCACAGATAGCCGTCGGCGTCCGCCGTCATCAGGTCACCCGTGTCCAGCCATCCGTCCCGAATCGTTGCCGCGGTGGCTTCGTCGTCGTCCCAGTATCCCGCCATCAGGCTGCGGGACCGGGCCCACAATCGGCCGTCGGCGCCGGCGCGCGCTTCCCTGTCCGTATCGTCGCGCACGGCGAGCGCGAAGCCCGGCACCGGCCGCCCGACGGAACCGGGCTTGATCGTCCCCGACGGCGGATTGAGCGTGGCGAGCCCGATCTCGGTGCATCCGTAGCCTTCGTCGATCGGAAGGCCGGTGAGTTCGGTGAATTCCTTCTCCAGCTCTCCCGGAACCTTGTCGCTGCCCGATCGACACAGGCGCAGGGATGCGAAATCCTGGCGCCTGGCGCCGTGGTCGCGAACCACGTTGAACAGTGCCGCCGGCAGCATGCACAGGACCGTCGGTCGGTCCTCGCGCAGGATGCGCAGTATTTCCAGAGGATCGTAGCTGTGAGCGACGAGCGCCGTCGCACCGGCTCCGAGCGCGCTGAAGGAGAATATGAACCCCCCCATGTGCGAGATCGACGAACCGGGCAGCATGACGTCGTTCGGAACCAGTTCGAGGGCGCCGGCCGTGCTGGCGAACATCCATGCCGAGCGACTCGAACGTGTGCGTCACGCCCTTCGCCGGCCCGGTGCTTCCGGACGTGAAGAAGATGCATGCGGAGGCCGACGCGTCGACCCGGGGCAACATGACCGCCCGCGGCCGCCGCTCGATGAGTTGCTCCAGGCTGCGCCGGTCGCCGTCGTCGCCTCCGCAACGAAGCACGCCGAGTCGCAGCTGACCCGCACGTTGGCTGGCCGCGACGTCCTGGTCACGTTCGGCGTGCGCGACCAGAATCGAGGCTCGACTCACGGCGAGCGCGTGGTCGATTTCGGGCGGCATGTAGCGGTAGTTCAGCGGGACGATCACCAGGCCCGCCTTCATGCAAGCCATGTAGTGGATGAGCAGCGTGCCGCGGTTCGGCATGAGCGACGCCACGCGATCGCCCGGCGCCAACCCGAGGTCGAGCAGATTCGCCGCCAACCGACTCGTGGCGGCGTCGAGCTCGCGCCAGGTCCAGCGCGTGGAGTGGGAGATCAGCGCGACTTTCTCGGGCGAGCGCCCGACCCCCGCCCGGAGCAGGTCCGGAAGCGGAAATGGCTGGCTCAGACCGTTTCCGTAAACCGGCATGTGTTCCTCTCTGAAAGATCGGAAATCGAAGTCCGCCAGGCGGCTGCGGACCAGAGTATCACGGTCGACGAGGTCGGGCTGGCGGTCAGGGTGGGAAGGTCCGGCGTCGCCGGGGCTTGTTTTCCCGCGTTGTGCGGGGGGGGGGGCGCGCCCGTCCGCCGATGCGTGCGCCGGTTGCGCACGACGGCCGCATCCGCGTGCCCTTCGGCGTCGCCTGCGACTCGGACGAGGAACTCGCGCGCAAGGCTGTGCCGGAGGCCGCCCGTCGGCTGAAGCCGCCGGGAAGCACCCCGCGCGGACGAAACTCCGCGCGGATCCGGTTGTCGGATTTCGGGCAATTGAAGCCGCCGTCGCCCCTCATTTGATCCGGACAAGGAGAAGCGCCATGCCCGAACTCGACCCGCAACTGCTCGACCGCATTCTCGTCTACGCCATGAACGTGCTGGCGGCGATCGTGACGCTCGCCATCGGCTGGCTCGCCGCGCGCTGGCTCGGCAGCACCGTGCGTGACCGCGTGGGCAAGGCCGGCAGGCTCGATCCGACGCTGGGCGTCATCCTGGGCAAGGCGACGCGCGGGGTCGTGCTGCTGCTTACGCTGACCGCGGTGCTCAATCAGTTCGGCGTGCAGACTGCAAGCCTGATCGCGCTGATTGGTGCCGCCGGCCTGGCGATCGGGCTGGCGCTCCAGGGGGCGTTGAGCAACGTCGCGTCCGGCATCATGCTGCTCGCGATGCGTCCGTTCAAGATCGGCGACTATATCGACTTCGGTACCGGTGGCACCGTCGACGAGATCGGTCTGTTCGTCACCACCATGCACGCGCCGGACAACGTCGCGATGGTCGTCCCGAACTCGAAGATCTGGGGCAACGTGATCAAGAACTACTCGATGAACGACACGCGGCGCATCGACATGGTGTTCGGCATCGGCTACGGCGACGACATGGACAAGGCGGTGCGCATCATCGAGGAGATCATCGCCGCCGAACCGCGGTTGCTCAAGGATCCCGCGCCGCTCGTCAAGGTGGCGGAGCTCGCCGACAGCTCGGTCAACATCTATGCGCGTCCATGGGTGAACCGCGCCGACTTCTTTGCCGCGAAGCTGGATTTCACGAAGGCGGTCAAGGAGCGCTTCTCGGCGGAGGGCGTCTCGATCCCCTTCCCCCAGCGCGACGTGCATCTTGTCGAGGAACGGCGCACGGCGGCTTTGGCCGCGTGATTCCGCGCGAGGCGCGCGAATGTGCCGCCTCGCGACGCGCTCCTTGTCGGGTGCCTCCGATACGTCGACGCCCCTACGGATCCGAACCCAGCAGTTGAGGAGGACATCAATGAAACGCACGTGCACATTCCTTCAAGTCGTGGTCGTGGTCGTGATCGCGGGCATGGCAGCACTCGCTCCCCGCGGCGCCAGTGCCCAGGCGAATTCCACCCCCAGCCTCAAGGGTGTCTGGGTCGGCAAGGCCGACATCATGCTGCCCGAGGGCATTACGCATCAGCTTCACAAGTTCGAGTTCGTGGAGCAGGAAGGCCCCTATCTCAAGGGCCGGCACAGCTGGGCGATCCCCGCCGAGAATGTGAAGAGCTATGTCGGCGAGACCGCGACCTTCCGCGCGAGCGAGCCTTTGCTGGGCGTCGTCGGCTATGACGGTACCGTGGAATTCGTCGAGCAGGGCGATACGACACGATTCCGCATGCGGCTGATCAACCCCGACGCATTGGAGTTCACCGCGTGGGAAGGCGGCGCGCATCCGTTGGTGGGGCGCGGGATCCTGGTTCGGGAGTGATCGCGCGGGCGTTGCGGCCCCCCGCTCCCGCGCGCTCCCGGATGCGGTATAATCCGCCCCGCTCCCCGAGGAGCGTTGCAACGGCCGCCCGCCACGGGCCGGCTGCCAGGCTCGGGGGATTCCAAATTCGCAACCGCGCTCGTTGAACCGTGACCCGCGCACGGGCTGACGAGTGTGACGTCCCCCGGGACGCTCGTCCCCGCGCCGCGGTCACCGACGATGGAGTGACCGATGAACGCCGCAACCGACCTCAAGAACTTCACCGACTTCGCCGTCGCCGACCTGTCGCTCGCCGACTGGGGGCGCAAGGAGATCGCGATCGCCGAGACCGAGATGCCCGGCCTGATCGCGATCCGCGAGGAATTCGCCCCCGGGCAGCCGCTGCGCGGCGCGCGCATCGCCGGCTCGCTGCACATGACCATCCAGACGGCGGTGCTGATCGAGACGCTGCAGGCGCTGGGCGCCGAGGTGCGCTGGGCCTCGTGCAACATCTACTCGACGCAGGATCACGCCGCTGCCGCGATCGCCGTGCGTGGCACGCCGGTGTACGCGAGGAAGGGCGAGTCGCTCGCCGACTACTGGGACTACACGCACCGGATCTTCGAATGGCCGGCCGCGGAAGGCGGCGTGCGCGGACCGAACATGATCCTCGACGACGGCGGCGACGCGACGCTGCTCGTGCACCTCGGCGCCCGTGCCGAGCAGGACGCGGCGTGCATCTCGCACCCGACCAGCGAGGAGGAGACCGCGCTGTTCGACGCCATCCGGGCGCGCCTGGCGAAGGACCCGGCGTTCTACTCGCGGATCAAGGCGGGCATCCGCGGCGTCACCGAGGAGACCACCACCGGCGTCAAGCGGCTCTACCAGATGCACCAGGAGGGCCGGCTCGGATTTCCCGCGATCAACGTCAACGACTCGGTGACCAAGAGCAAGTTCGACAACCTCTACGGCTGCCGCGAATCGCTGGTCGACGGCATCAAGCGCGCGACCGACGTGATGGTCGCCGGCAAGGTCGCGGTCGTGGCCGGCTACGGCGACGTCGGCAAGGGCTCGGCGCAGGCGCTGCGCGCGCTCTCGGCGCAGGTCTGGATCACCGAGATCGACCCGATCTGCGCGCTGCAGGCGGCGATGGAGGGCTTCCGCGTGGTGACCATGGACTACGCCTGCGACAAGGCCGACATCTTCGTCACCGCCACCGGCAACATCGACGTGATCACGCACGACCACATGCAGCGGATGAAGAACAACGCGATCGTGTGCAACATCGGCCACTTCGACAACGAGATCGACGTCGCCGGGCTGAAGGCGCACAAGTGGGAGAACATCAAGCCGCAGGTCGACCACGTGATTTTCCCCGACGGCAAGCGGATCATCCTGCTCGCCGAGGGGCGCCTCGTGAACCTCGGCTGCGGGACCGGGCACCCGTCGTACGTGATGAGCTCGTCGTTCGCGAACCAGGTGATGGCGCAGATCGAGCTGTGGACCGACGCGCAGGCCGGCGGCGGACGCTACCCGGTCGGCGTGTACGTGCTGCCCAAGCACCTCGACGAGAAGGTCGCCCGGCTGCAGCTGTCCAAGCTGGGGGCGATGCTCACACCGCTGTCGGAGAAGCAGGCGCGCTACATCGGCGTCAGCGTCGCGGGTCCGTACAAGCCGGAGACCTATCGGTACTAGCGCCCCGATCGCGCGCAGTGGCGCAACGCGCCCCTCACCCCAACCCTCTCCCCTGCGGGGCGAGGGAGCCAGTCTTCCTCCCCCGTGCGCGGGAGTGGGTCGGGTGAGGGAGGCAGTCCCCCCTCCCGGGCGGGAGAGGGCCGGGGTGAGCGAGGCAGTCCCCCTCTCCCGCGCGGGAGAGGGCCGGGGTGAGGGAGGCGGTCCCCCCTCCCGCGCGCGGGAGAGGGTCGGGGTGAGGGAGGCAGTCCCCTCTCCCGCGCGCGGGAGAGGGTCGGGGTGAGGGAGGCAGACGATGCGAATTATCATCATGGGCACCGGCGGCGTCGGCGGCTACTTCGGCTTGCGGCTGGCGCAGGGCGGCAGCGACGTCGCGTTCGTTGCCCGCGGCGCGCACCTCGCCGCGATGCGCGAGCGCGGGCTCGCGGTGAAGAGCGCGCTCGGCGACGCGCATCTTCCGCAACCCGCCGTCACGGACGATCCGGCGACGCTGCCGCCCGCCGACGTCGTGCTCTTCGCGGTCAAGCTCTGGGACACCGAAAGCGCCGCCGAGCGGGTCCGCCCGCTGCTGGCGGGCGGCGGCGTGGTCGTCCCGTTCCAGAACGGCGTCGAGAGCATCGAGCGCATTGGGGCGGTGGTCGGGCCCGGGTGCGTGATGGGCGGCGCCGCGTACATCGGGGCGACGATCGCCGAGCCGGGCGTGATCGCGCACACCGGGACGATGGCGCGGCTGCGTTTCGGGCCGGTGCTGCCGGCGCAGCAACCCGTGGCCGAGGGGCTGCTCGCGGCGTGCACGGCGGCGGGAATCGACGCCGAGCTGGTCGCGGACATCCGCCAGGCGCTGTGGATGAAGTTCGTGTTCCTGGCCGCGCTCTCGGGCTGCACGACGCTGGCGCGGCAGCCGGTCGGCGTCGTGCGCGGGGATCCTGACCTGCGCGCCGTGTTCGAAGCCGCGATGCGCGAGGCCTGGAGCACGGGGAGGGCGAAGGGCGTCGCGCTGCCCGACGACTTCGTCGCGCAGCAGATGCGCTTTCTCGACGGGCTGCCGGCCGAGATGCGCTCGTCGATGCAGAACGACCTCGCCGCGGGCAATCGCCTCGAGGTGCCGTGGCTGTCGGGCGCGGTCGTGCGGATGGCGCGCGAGTGCGGCATCGACGCGCCGGTCAGCGCGACGATCCTCGCCGCGCTGAAGCCGTATTGCGCGGGCGCCGCCCGCTGAACGAACCTCCGGAGACTCCCGCATGCGACTCCTGCTCGTCTGGCTGATCAACGCGGCCGCGCTGTTCGCGCTGCCCTACGTGTTCCCCTGGGTGCAGGTGGACACCTTCTGGGCGGCGCTGATCGCCGCGCTGGTGCTGGGCCTCATCAACGCGCTGATCCGGCCGCTGCTGGTGCTGCTGACGCTGCCGGTCACCATCATCACGCTGGGCCTGTTCATCTTCGTCATCAACGGGCTGCTGTTCTGGTGGGTCGGATCGTTCATCGACGGCTTCCACGTCAGCGGCTTCTGGTCGGGCGTGTTCGGCGCCATCGTCTACAGCCTGATCTCGTGGCTGCTGTCCTCGCTGCTGCTGCGGCAGGACGACTGAACGGCGCCGTCATGCCCGCCGCGCCCCACCGCCTGTTCAGCCTCGAGTTCTTCCCGCCGCGCACCGAGGAAGGGGCCGGGAAGCTGCGCGCGGCGCGCCGGCAGCTCGCGCAGCTCAAGCCGGCGTTCTGCTCGGTCACGTTCGGCGCCGGCGGGTCGACCCGCGAAGGCACGCTCGCGACGGTGCTGGAGTTCCGCGCCGACGGCATGGAGGCGGCGCCGCACATCTCGTGCATCGGCGGCACGCGGGAATCGCTGCGCGACGTGCTGATGCAGTACCGGAGCCAGGGCATCCGGCACGTGGTCGCGCTGCGCGGCGACCTGCCCTCGGGCGCGGGCGCGGTCGGCGACTTCCGCTTCGCGAGCGACCTGGTCGCGTTCATCCGTGAAGAGACCGGCGACTGGTTCCACGTCGACGTCGCCGCCTACCCCGAGTACCACCCGCAGGCGCGCAGCGCGCAGGACGACCTGCGCGCGTTCAAGCGCAAGGTCGACGCCGGCGCCGACTCGGCGATCACGCAGTACTTCTACAACGCCGACGCGTACTGGCACTTCGTCGACGCCTGTGCCGCCACCGGCATCGACGTGCCGATCGTCCCCGGCATCATGCCCATTGCCAGCTACTCGAAGCTGGCCAGATTCTCCGAGGCCTGCGGGGCGGAGCTCCCGCGCTGGATCCGGAAGAAGCTGGAGAGCTTCGGCGACGACAGCGCCGCGATCCGCGCGTTCGGGCTCGACGTCGTCACCGAGATGTGCGACGCGCTGCTCTCGCGCGGCGCGCCGGGGCTGCACTTCTACACGCTGAACCAGGCGGCGCTGACGACGACGATCTGGCAGCGGCTGGGGTTGTGACGCCAGGCGGTTCTACGGCGCGGCCACGATCTCCAGCACGGCATCGTCCAGCCACGCCGAGCCCTTGCCCTGAAAGGTGGCCCCGACGCGCAGCTGCGTCGTGGCCGGCGGCAGCGGCAGCGTCACCGCGTAGCGCGCCCACTCGCGGGTGCCCTTGACCTCCCTGCCCGCCATGAAGTCGTGGGCGAGAACGCCGGCACCCTCCGCGATCACGAACAGCGCCATGCCGTCGCCGTCCGCGCCCGCGGTGCGCAGCCAGGCCGAGAAGCGGACGGTCTTTCCGCCGAGACCGGCGGCGTCGACCCTCTGCGCGATCGAGCCGTAGGGCTGGGAGCCGACGTTGTCGATGCGCATGCTCCGCGTGCCATCGTGCCTGACCGCGGCGTCCAGCACGAACAGGTACGACGTCTCGCCGGCATGCTGATACGAGTACCAGCCTTCCGGGCCCCCATCGGCCCCGGTGCGGTCGGACTCGAAGCCCGGATTCGCCAGCGCAATTGCGGAATCGGCCCGCGCGCCCGGCGGGCGGTGCGCCGGCGTCGCGGCCGCGCTCGCGCGGGTCGCCGGATGCCCGGTCGTCTTTTCCGCAGCCGGTGCCGCGCAGGCGGTGGCGGCGAGCGCGAGCGCAATCAACGCGCCGCGCACGGCGTCAATCGCCATCCGTGACCGCGCCTTTGCTGGCGGTGGAGACGAGGCGCGCGTATTTCGCCATCACCCCGCGCGTGTAACGGGGCGCCGGCGGCGTCCACCGCTCCCGCCGCGCGGCGAGCACGTCGTCGGCGACGTGCAGCTGGATCAGCAGCTTGTGCGCGTCGATGGTCACCGAATCGCCTTCCTCGATCAGCGCGATGGCGCCGCCGACCGCCGCTTCCGGCGCGACGTGGCCGACCACCATGCCGAAGGTGCCGCCGGAGAAGCGGCCGTCGGTGATCAGGCCCACGTCCTCGGCGTGGCCCTGGCCGACCAGCGCCGAGGTCGGCGAGAGCATCTCGCGCATGCCGGGTCCGCCCTTGGGGCCTTCGTAGCGGATCACGACGATGTCGCCGGAGTTGATCTGCCTGGCCATGATCGCGTCCATCGCCTCCGGCTCGGAATCGAACACGCGGGCGGGACCGGTGATCTCCGGGTTCTTGAGGCCGGTGATCTTGGCGACACAGCCCTCGGTCGCGAGGTTGCCGCGCAGGATCGCGAGGTGACCCTGGCGGTACATCGGGTTCGACCAGGGCCGGATCACGTCCTGGTCCGCGGACGGCGTGTCGGGCACGTCGGCCAGCACTTCGGCGATGGTCTGCCCGGTGATGGTCATGCACGCGCCGTGCAGCAGGCCGTGCGCGAGCAGCATCTTCATCACCAGCGGGATGCCGCCTGCGCGGTGCAGGTCGGTGGCGACGTAGCGGCCCGAGGGCTTGAGGTCGCACAGCACCGGCACGCGCTTGCGGATGCGCTCGAAGTCGTCGATGGTCCACGGCACCTCGGCGGCGTGCGCGATGGCGAGGAAGTGCAGCACCGCGTTGGTCGAGCCGCCGACGGCCATCACCACGCTGACCGCGTTCTCGATCGCCTCCCGGGTGACGATCTGGCGCGGCAGGAGCTGGCGCTCGATCGCGCGCACCAGCACCTCGGCCGACTTCGCGGCGCTGTCGGCCTTCTCGCCGTCCGGATTGGCCATCGTCGACGAGTACGGCAGGCTCATGCCCAGCGCCTCGAACGCCGACGACATCGTGTTCGCCGTGTACATGCCGCCGCAGGCGCCGTTGCCCGGCAGCGCGCAGCGCTCGATGCCGTCGAGGTCCTCCTTCGACAGCCGGCCCGCGGTGAACTCGCCGACCGCCTCGAACGGGCTCACGATGGTGAGGTCCTTGCCCTTGTAGCGGCCGGGCTTGATCGTGCCGCCGTAGACGTAGATCCCGGGAATGTTCATGCGCAGCATCGCGATCATCCCGCCGGGCATGTTCTTGTCGCAGCCGCCGATCACGACCACGCCGTCCATGCTCTGGCTCATCGTCGCCGTCTCGATCGCGTCGGCGATGACCTCGCGCGACACCAGCGAGTACTTCATCCCCTCGGTGCCCATGCTGATGCCGTCGGTGACGGTGATCACGCCGAAGGTCTGCGGCATGCCGCCGGCGGCGCGCACCGCCGCCTCGGCGCGCTCGGCGAGTTGCTGCAGCCCGGCGTTGCACGGGTTCATGGTGCTGTGGCCGTTGGCAATGCCGACGATCGGCTTGTCGAAGTCGCGGTCGCCGAAGCCGACCGCGCGCAGCATCGCGCGGTTGGGCGAGCGGGTGACGCCCTGGGTGATGATCTGCGACCGGCGGTTGTTCGGCATGCGGGAAACTCCTTGGGCAAGGGACGCGGAAGCGGAGCCGGTGCGGGCCGGCGCCTGTCGTAAGGGGCCGGGCCCCGGGCTCTCGTATAATCGACCCACGCAATTTTAGCGCACGCGGTCGATTCCCCGGGCCCAACCCATGCTGATTCACCCGCAATTCGATCCCGTCGCCATCCACCTCGGGCCGCTCGCGATCCGCTGGTACGGCCTGATGTACCTGGCGGGCTTCGCGCTGTTCGTCGTTCTGGGCAAGTTGCGGGCGCGGCGAAACCTGCTGTCGGGATGGCACCCGCGCGACGTCGACGACATGCTGTTCTACGGCGTGATCGGCGTCATCGCCGGCGGCCGGCTGGGGTACGTGCTGTTCTACAAGCCGCTGTATTACCTCGGGCATCCGCTGGAGATCCTCCAGCTGTGGCAGGGCGGCATGAGCTTCCACGGCGGATTTCTCGGGGTGCTGGTGGCGCTGATGCTGTTCGCCCGCGTGCGCGGCCGGCGCTGGCTGGAGGTCACCGACTTCGTCGCGCCGCTGGTGCCGCTGGGGCTCGCGGCCGGTCGGCTGGGCAACTTCATCAACGGCGAGCTCTGGGGGCGCCCGACCGACGTCCCGTGGGCGATGGTCTTCCCGCAGGTCGACGCGACGCCGCGGCATCCATCCCAGCTCTACGAGTTCGGACTGGAAGGGTTGCTGCTGTTCGTGGTGCTGTGGCTCTACACCAGCCGGCGGCGGCCGCTGGGGGCGCCGTCCGGGCTGTTCCTCATCGGCTACGGCGCGTGCCGGTTCGTCGCCGAGTACGCCCGTGAGCCCGACAGCTTCCTCGGCTTTCTCGCGCTCGGCTTCACGATGGGACAGTGGCTGTCGCTGCCGATGATCGCGGTCGGCATCGTCATGATGGTGTGGGCGTACCGCCGCGCGGCGAAGCCGGAGCCGACCGTCACGTGATGGCGTCGTGACGGCGCCGAAATCCGGTATCCCGGTTCGTGACCCGGGCTACCGGGTCCGGCGATATTCACCTTCGATGGGGGCGCGCCCCGCGGTGGCGCGCTGCGCGTAGCCGCTGCGCCCGACGTTGAGCGGCAGCGCCAGGAGCGCGAGGGCCAGTACGTCGCTGATCACCCCCGGAAGCAGCAGCAGCAGCCCCGCCAGCACCTTGCGCCCGCTGTCGAAGAGGTCGCGCAGCGCCGATTGCTCGCCGTGCATCGCCGCGATCGTGCGCGTGCGAAACGCCAGCCGCTCGCTGCGCAGCAGCACGAAGCCCGCGACCAGCGGCGGGGCGAGCCACATCCACGTCGGAATCCCCGACCAGTGCGCCACGCGCACCGTCGCCAGAAGGTCGAGGATCGGGAAACCCAGTACAATCAGCAGATAGACGAACCGCATGGAGGCTCCTTGGCACGCGCCGCAATTCTGGTGCTCACACAGATGCCCGACCGGAATTCGGCGGAGGCGCTGGCCCGGGCGCTGGTCGAATCGCGCCTGGCAGCGTGCGTCAGCATCGGTGCTGCGGTGGGATCACTTTATCACTGGCGCGGCCAAATCGAAATGGCGGACGAGGTTCCGATGGTGGTCAAGACCCGTGCCGACGCGTACGGCGCCGTCGAATCGGCGATCCGGGCCGGCCACCCGTATGAACTTCCGGAGATCATTGCGGTTCCCATCACCGACGGCCTGCCAGCCTACCTGGACTGGATCGACCGCGAGGCGCGCGCCGATGTTCCCCGCCGGGCGTGATCGCGCGGGGGCGGCGGCGCGGCTGGCGGCCGCCCTCGCCTGCGCCCTGCTCGCCGCCGGCGCCGCGGCACAGGACGAGCCGAAGCTGCTTGACCCCGAGCGTGCGTTCAGCTTTAGCGTGCGCGCGCTGGACCCGGCGACGGTGGAGGCGCGGTTCGTCATTGCCACGGGTTACTACCTCTATCGCGAGAAGCTCGAATTCAGCGTCGAGCCGGCGACGCTGGCGGCGCCGCCGACGCTGCCTCCGGGCAAGGTCAAGGAGGACGAATTCTTCGGCAAGGTCGAGACCTACCGCGGAGACCTGGTCGTGCGCCTGCCGCTGGCGGGGGGGCGGCCGGGCGCGAAGGTGGTCGTGACGGCCCGGTCGCAGGGCTGCGCCGACATTGGCGTGTGCTACCCGCCGCAGGTGCAGAAGGTCGCGGTGGCCCTGCCGGCGCCGGGTGCGGGCCCCGGCGCGCCGGTGGAGGCCGCGCCGGCGAAGAAGGCGTGGTTCAAGTGAGGCAGGCCGTGCCGGCACCGTCGGGCACAGGCGCGAGAGCGAGCGCTTACCTTCGTCCGGGGCAAAACCCAGCATGACCCGTCCCCGCGCCGTCGCCGCCGTCGTGATCGCCGCCGCCGTGGCGCTGGCGGCCGGCATCTATCTCGGAGTCCGCCAGGACGCCGCCGAGAGCGGCGTGCCGGGAGCGGCGGCAACGCTGCTGGCCGTTTCCCTGCCGGATGTCGACGGCAAGCCGATGCCGTTGGCACAGTGGAAGGGCAAGGTCCTGATCGTCAATTTCTGGGCGACCTGGTGCGTGCCCTGCCGCGAGGAGATGCCCGACTTCGTTCGCGCGCAAAAGGAATACGGCGACAAAGGGCTGCAATTCGTCGGCATCGCCGTCGATGAAGTCGATAAAATCCGCCAATTCGCCGAACGCATCGAGCTCAACTACCCGGCGCTCGTTGGCGGATACGGGGCGATGGAACTGTCGCGCACGCTGGGCAATCGCCTGATGGCGCTGCCTTTCACCGTCGTCGTGGGACGCGACGGGGCGATCGTCCATACGCAGCTTGGCCCCCTCAAGCCGGATAAACTTCGGCAAATAATCGACAAATCCATCTAGTTGTCGGTATTTGGCATTGAACGTCGATGATCGTGGCTCGCTCTGCGAAACCGGCGATCCTGCGCCCCACGGTCGCAGTGGCCTGGACCCGCGGTACCCCGACCGGCGTCCGTGTCCCCTTGGATGAGGGGGGTGACCTGGGAGAGTTCCGCCAAGTTCGATCATCGGTGTAGAATCGATACTAACTGCAGCAAACTCGGCGACAGCGGCGCGAACCCGGCGAAGGCTTGTTCGCGCCCCGCGGAGTAGCGGACGGGCGGCAGACGCCTCCGTGACGCGACCGCACGCACATGCCCGGCGCCATTCGAGGGAAGAACAGACGATGGATCTGCGCAAGCTGAAGACGTTGATCGAGCTCGTCGAATCTTCCGGCATCGGCGAACTGGAGATTCAGGAGGGCGAGGAGCGCGTGCGCATCACCCGCGCGCCGCCACCGGCGCCGCCGCAGGTCGTGACCGCTGCCCCGATCAGCGTCGCCGCCGTCCCCGCGGCTGCCGCGCCGGTCGCCGTGGCGCCCCCCGCGGCTCCCGAGGGCCACCTGGTCAAGAGCCCGATGGTGGGAACGTTCTACCGGTCGGCGTCGCCCGGCGCCAAGCCGTTCGTCGAGGTCGGCGACAGCGTTGCCGTCGGCGACCCGCTGTGCATCATCGAGGCGATGAAGCTGATGAACGAGATCGAGTCCGACCAGGCGGGGGTGGTCAAGCAGATCCTGGCCGAGAACGGGCAGCCCGTCGAATTCGGGCAGCCGCTGGTCATCATCGAATAGGCGGTCGGCTCTCTTGCTGACCCGGATGCGATCGCGGCGAAGGGCCGGCGCGGGCGCGCGGACCGCCGTGGTCGCGGACCTGCCGCTCCCGACCCGCGGTGATGCCGTGCCCGCGCGGTCCGCCGGCTGATCGCGACAACGACACCTTCCCCACGTGCCCGCCAAGAACCCCGACCAGCCGTTCGACAAGATCCTCATCGCCAACCGCGGCGAGATCGCCCTGCGCATCCAGCGGGCGTGCCGCGAGATGGGGATCAAGACGGTCGTCGTGCACTCGGAGGCCGACTCGCGACGCCAAGTACGTGCGCCTCGCCGACGAATCGGTGTGCATCGGGCCGGCGGCGTCCGCGCAGAGCTACCTCAACATTCCCGCGATCATCGCCGCCGCCGAGGTGACCGATGCGCAGGCGATCCACCCCGGCTACGGCTTCCTGTCGGAGAACGCGGACTTCGCCGAGAAGGTCGAGCGCTCCGGCTTCGTGTTCATCGGGCCGCGCCCCGACACCATCCGGCTGATGGGCGACAAGGTCAGCGCCAAGTCGGCGATGATCAAAGCCGGCGTGCCCTGCGTTCCGGGCGCCGAGGGGCCGCTGCCCGACGACCCCAAGGAGGTGGTGCAGCCTGGCCCGCGTGACCGGCTACCCGGTGATCATCAAGGCCGCCGGCGGCGGCGGCGGGCGCGGCATGCGCGTCGTGCACACCGAAGCGGCGCTGCTCGTCGGCGGTGACGCTCACGCGCTCCGAGGCGCAGGCGGCGTTCGGGAACCCGCCAGCTGTACATGGAGAAGTTCCTCGACCACGCCGCGCCACATCGAGATCCAGGTGCTCGCCGACGAGCACAAGAACGCCGTCTACCTGTTCGAGCGCGACTGCTCGATGCAGCGGCGGCACCAGAAGATCATCGAGGAGGCGCCGGCGCCCGGCATCACCGGCCCGCTCGCTCGCCCGGATCGGCGAGCGCTGCGCGGACGCCTGCCGCAAGATCGGCTACCGCGGCGCCGGGACCTTCGAGTTCCTGTACGAGGACGACGAGTTCTTCTTCATCGAGATGAACACGCGGGTGCAGGTCGAGCACCCGGTCACCGAGCTGATCACCGGCATCGACATCGTGCAGGAGCAGATCCGCGTCGCGGCCGGGCAGAAGCTGCCGTTCCGCCAGCGCGAGATCGTCCGCCGCGGGCACGCGATCGAGTGCCGGATCAATGCCGAGGACCCGTACACGTTCGTCCCTTCGCCGGGCCGGATCACGTCGTACCACGCGCCGGGCGGCCCCGGCATCCGCGTCGACTCGCACGTCTATCCAACTATTTCGTGCCGCCGTACTACGACTCGATGATCGGCAAGGTGATCGCCTACGGGCGACACCCGCGAGCAGGCGATCGCCCGGATGCGCATGGCGCTGTCGGAAATGATCGTCGAGGGCATCAAGACCAACATTCCGCTGCACCAGGAGCTGCTGCTCGACGACAAGTTCCTGCGCGGCGGGCACCCGCATCCACTACCTGGAAGAGCGGCTGGCCAAGCGCAAGCAGGCCGGCTGACGGCGCGGCGCGACCGGCACGTGTCCTATCTGGCACTCGCCTTCGACGCCGACGCCGCGGATGCCGGCCCGTGGGCCGATGCACTGCTCGCCGTCGGTGCGCTGTCGGTCGACGTCGCCGATCCGCGCGCCGGCACGGCGGACGAGGCGCCGCTCTACGGCGAGCCGGGGGAGCCCGGCGACGCCGGCTGGCCGGTGAACCGCCTGACGGCGCTGTTCGCCACCGGCGCGGACCCGGTGCAGGCGCTGGCCGCCGCCGGCCGTGCGCTGCAGCGCCCGCTGCCGGCGTACGAGACCCGCGCGGTCGCCGAGCAGGACTGGGTGCGCGCGACGCAGGCGCAGTTCGCGCCGATCCGCGTCGCCGGGGGGCTCTGGGTGGTGCCGTCGTGGTGCGCGCCACCCGAGCCCGGCGCGATCAACCTCGTGCTCGATCCGGGTCTCGCGTTCGGCACCGGCTCGCATCCGACCACCCGGCTGTGCCTCGCCTGGCTCGTGGCGTGTCTTCGGCGCGGCGAGCGCGTGCTCGACTACGGTTGCGGCTCCGGCATCCTGGCGATCGCGGCGGCGAAGCTCGGTGCCGGCGAGGTCGCGGGCGTGGACGTCGACCCGCAGGCGATCCGCGCGAGCCGCTCGAATGCGGCGGCGAACGGCATCGCCGCGACGTTCGGGGTTCCGGGGAGTTCGCCATCGCCGGCGGCGGCCGGCGTCGACGTGCTCGTCGCCAACATCCTGGCCAATCCGCTGGTGCTGCTGGCGCCCGCCCTTGCCGCGCACGTGCGTCCGGGCGGGCGAATCGTGCTGTCGGGGGTGCTCGAGGCGCAGGCCGATGAGGTCGCCGCCGCCTACGCCCCGTGGTTTAATATTTCGATCTGGGACCGCGACGACGGCTGGGTCGCCCTCGCCGGCGCGCGCGGCACCGTAGACCCGGTCATGCGCTGACGCGCCTGTGCCGCGAGCCCGCTTCCCATCCACCGTCCGCGATGTCCGAAGAACAATACACGCGCTGCCCGGGTTGCCGCACCGTGTTTCGCGTCACGGCGCCGCAGCTCGCGATGCGCGACGGCCAGGTGCGCTGCGGACATTGCCGGGCCGTGTTCGACGGTGTCGCGCAGCTGGTCTCGCTGGCGCCGCCGCCGGCCGACGAAGCCGATTTCCACGACGAGGCGGCGCTGGATTCGCCGACCGCGACCCTGCGCAGTGCGCGGACGCTGCTCGCGGGATCGTCCGCCAACGCCGGCTCGGCGGCACCCGAATCGGCGGACGCGACCGCCCGCGACGGTTTCGGCGGCGCCGCCGCCGGCATCGACGCCGGCTGCGGTGGCCGATGCCCATGCGGCCGCGTCCGGCGCCGCCGCGGTCACGGCCGCCGCCGGCGATTCCGTCGCCGCCGCAGATGCCGCAGGCGCCGGCGATGCCGTCATCACCGACGCCACCTCCGGGTTCGGCGACGACGACGTCACCGACGACTACGACGTCACGGTCGGCGAGGGCGTCACGATCGGCGAGGGCGTCACGATCGGCGAGGGCGTCACGATCGGCGAGGGCGTCGCGGTCGGCGAGGACGTCGCGGTCGGCGAGGACGTCGCGGTCGGCGAGGAGCGTCGCGGTCGGCGAGGACGTCGCGGTCGGCGAGGACGTCACGGTCGGCGAGGACGTCACGGTCGGCGAGGACGTCACGGTCGGCGAGGACGTCGCGGTCGGCGAGGACGTCGCGGTGCGAGGCGTCGGTCGACGACGAGTCGAGGTCGCCGCCGCTGCCCCCGGGGCTGCGGCATTCACCGCGGGCCCCCCGTCGCCGCCCGACAGCCGCCGGCGCTACGCCATCGCGGCCTACGCGCTGGCGATCCCGGTGCTGGTCGCGCTGCTGGCCGGCCAGGCGATTTTTCATTTTCGTGAGGCGATCGCGGCCCGCTGGCCGGCGGCCAAGCCGGCGCTGACGCAGATGTGCGCCGCGCTGTCCTGCCGCGTCGGGGTGCCGCAGGAGATTGCCGACCTGGCGATCGAGTCCTCGGACCTGCAGGCCGATCCGGCGCACCAGGGGCTGCTGATCCTGACGGCAACGGTGCGCAATCGCGGGCGGTTGCCGCTTGCCTACCCGAATCTCGAGCTGACGCTGACGGACGCAAAGGATCAGGTCGTCGTGCGGCGGGTGCTTGCGCCGCGCGAGTATGCGGGCGGCACCGCGGACCTCGCGCAGGGAATCCCGGCCAACGCCGACGTTGCGATCAAGCTGTTCATCGACGCCAGCGCGACCGCGCAGGCAGGCTACCGCCTGTACCTGTTCTACGGTTGAGCGTCCGTATCGCGAGGGCCGCGGCCGTCGGTCGCGCTCATTGCACCATTCAGGTGCAGTGCGTCGCCGCGGCAAAGAGTATATTGATGTGTTGAATCAATCGGTTGAGATTGTGTCTCCGCAGTCCGGACGAACGAATCGGACCGGCGCGCAGCCGCGACCGGGGCTTTTGATGCGATGCGGTATCATCGTGTCTCCGATCGCGCGAGCGCCGCTCCATGTTAGTGCGGCGCATGTCACCGGCCCCCAATCTGGTGCGCCGCGGCCATGGGTTCCGGGGCTCTGGCGGCGAAGAGGGGGTCACGGAGGCGATTTCCGAGCCATTTTCTTATGGCATAGTTCTGGCTATTGCCTTTCGGCTACTTCCCGCAACGCATCAAGCGTTTTCTTCCACCTTCCCAGGAGAACCCAATGACGACCCCCGCCGACGTCCTCAAGATGCTCAAGGAGAAGGAGGTCAAGTTCGTCGACCTTCGCTTCACGGACACCCGCGGCAAGGAGCAGCACGTATCGGTGCCCACCAAGCAGTTCACGATGGACAAGTTCGAGGCCGGGCACGCCTTCGACGGCTCGTCGATCGCCGGCTGGAAAGGCATCCAGGCCTCCGACATGCTGCTGATGCCGGAAGCGTCGACCGCGTACATCGACCCGTTCACCGACGAGACCACGCTCAACATCACCTGCGACGTCGTCGAGCCCTCGGACGGCAAGGGCTACGAGCGTGATCCGCGCTCGCTCGCCAAGCGGGCCGAGGCCTACCTCAAGTCGACCGGCTTGGGCGACACCGCGTATTTCGGCCCCGAGCCCGAATTCTTCGTCTTCGACGCTGCCGAGTGGTCGGTCGACATGTCGGGCAGCTACTGCAAGGTGTTCTCGAGCGAGGCCGCGTGGTCGTCGGCGGAGAAGTTCGAGGGTGGCAACATGGGCCACCGTCCGACGGTGAAGGGCGGCTACTTCCCCGTGGCGCCGGTGGACTCGCTGCAGGACATCCGCTCCGCGATGTGCCTCGCGCTCGAGCAGATGGGCGTCGAGGTCGAGGTCCACCACCACGAGGTGGCCAACGCCGGCCAGTGCGAGATCGGGACGAAGTTCGAGTCGCTGGTCAAGCGCGCCGACTGGCTGCAGGTGCTGAAGTACGCGGTGCACAACACCGCGCACGCCTACGGCAAGACGGCCACGTTCATGCCGAAGCCGATCGTCGGCGACAACGGCTCGGGCATGCACGTCCACCAGTCGGTGTGGAAGGAAGGCAAGAACATGTTCGCCGGCGACGGCTACGCCGGCCTGTCGGAGATGGCGCTGTACTACATCGGCGGCGTGATCAAGCACGCGAAGGCGCTCAACGCGATCACCAACCCCGGCACCAATTCGTACAAGCGCCTGGTCCCCGGCTTCGAGGCGCCGATCAACCTCGCGTACTCGGCGCGCAACCGCTCGGCGGCGATCCGCATTCCGTACGTGCCGAACCCGAAGGGCCGCCGCATCGAGGTGCGCTTCCCGGACCCGACCGCGAATCCGTACCTCGCGTTCTCGGCGATGCTGCTCGCCGGTCTCGACGGCATTCAGAACAAGATCCACCCGGGCGACCCGATGGACAAGAACCTCTACGACCTCGAGCCCGAGGAAGCGGCGAAGGTCCCGCATCCCTGCGCGTCGCTCGACGAGGCGCTCGATCACCTCAACCGCGACCGCGCGTTCCTCACCAAGGGCGGCGTATTCACCGACGACATGATCGACGGCTACATCGCGCTGAAGATGGAAGAGGTCACGCGCTTCCGCATGACGACGCATCCGGTCGAGTACGAGATGTACTACAGCCTGTAGACGGGCGCGCGGCGGCGCGCGCCGCCGCTGCAGACGAGGGGCGGGCCGCAGGGTCCGCCTCTTTTGCTTGTGGTCATCGAAATCAATACACTGCGCAGCATGGTGCCAGCATCAGGATTCGTCGTTCGACGCCCGTGGGTCTGGCTGTGCGCGGGCGCAGTGCTGTGCTGCGGTCCGTTGCTGGTGGAACAGGTGGCGGCAGCGTCGCTGTCCGAGCGGGCGCGCGAGTCGAAATGCACCAGCAAGCCCATCCCCAAGGGCGGCGAACTCTACGCCTGCTCGACCGAGTCCGGCGTGACCACGTATTTCAACGTTCCCGGCGCCAACGAGTCGCCGGCCTCCGACCGGGGTGCCCGGCGCTCGAGCTCGTCCCCGTCGCCGGCCGGATTCCCGAAGGTCGCGCCCGCGACGCAGCGCAGCCGCGACGACGTGCGCAGGAAAGTGCTCTCCGAGGAGCTCGCCACCGAGGAGAAGCTGCTCGCCGAGGCACGCGCGGCGTACGCCGACGGTGCGCCGCCTCCGCTGCCGGATGAAAAGGCCGACGCGGAGAAGTACCGGGCGCGCATCGGCAAGATGCGGCAGGCGCTCAACATGCACGAGAAGAACGTCGAGGCGCTGAAGAAGGAGATCGCGAGCGTCAAGTGAGGCTGGCCCGGGTCGCGGCGCCGACGCCGGGCGCGGATATTGCTAAAGAATCGTCATCGCCGCCCCCCTGCGCCTCCACCGCCGTTCCCGCGCCTCCCCCATCGTGAAACTAGGCTCCCTACTGTCCCTCGCGGGGGACGACGCGAAGCTTGCGTACCCGGGCCTCGAGCTGCTCGCGACCGCGGTGCTGCTCCTCGGCCGCGGTCTTGCCATCGTCTACGCCAACGCGGCCGCGGAGAACCTGTTCGAGCTGTCGAAGAAGCAGATCGCCGGTCGTCACCCGCGCGAGGTGTTCTCCGACTCGGCCAATCTCCTCGATGCCGTCGCCAAGGCGGCGGGCGGACGCGCTTCGTACACCGAGCAGGAGCTCGAGCTCACGATGCACGGCAAGCCGAAGATGCACCTGATCTGCACGGTGTCGCCGATCGAGGTCCGCGGCGCCACGCTGCTGCTCGAGTTCCGCCACATCGATCAGCAGCTCAAGATCGCGCGCGAGGAGCGACTGCAGGAGCAGCAGCAGGCGAACCGCGAGCTGATCCGCAGCCTCGCGCACGAGATCAAGAATCCGCTGGGCGGAATCCGCGGCGCGGCCCAGCTTCTCGAGCGCGAGCTCGAGCAGCCGCAGCTGCTCGAGTACACGCAGGTCATCATCGGCGAGGCGGACCGCCTGCGCTCGCTGGTCAACCGCCTGCTGACGCCGCACCGGCTGCCGTCGTTCCGGCGGACCAACGTCCACGAGATCCTGGTGCAGGTCAAGGGTGTGGTCCGGGCCGAGTTCCCGCAGGTCGCGATCGTCTCCGATTTCGACACCAGCCTGCCGGAATTCGACGCGGATCCGGACCAGATCACGCAGGCGGTGCTCAACATCGTGCGCAACGCGGCGCAATCGGTCGCCGCGACCACCGCGGGTCCCGAGATCCGGCTGACCACGCGGGTCGCGCGCGGCGTCACGCTGGCGAAGAAGCGGCATCGGCTCGCGCTCGCGCTCTCGGTCACCGACAACGGACCGGGCGTGCCGGAGGATCTTCGCGACCGGATCTTCTTCCCGCTGGTCTCGGGCCGCGAGGGCGGCAGCGGGCTCGGGCTCACCATCGCGCAGACGTTCGTCGGCCAGCACGGCGGCACCATCGGCTGCGAGAGCGTGCCCGGGAACACGGTGTTCACCATATTGCTGCCGCTGGAAGTCGGTCGCGTCGGCGCGTAAACCGGACGGAAAACGCATGCACGAATACGCCAACGAAGCCCCGCACGGCCCGGCGACGAAGCCGGTCTGGATCGTCGACGACGACCGCTCGATCCGCTGGGTGCTGGAGAAGGCGCTGGCGCGCGAGGGCATCGCGTACAAGACCTTCGCGTCGGCCTACGAGGTGCTGCAGGCGCTCGGCGTGAGCGAGCCGCAGGTGCTGGTGTCCGACATCCGGATGCCGGGCGAGTCGGGGCTCACGCTGCTCAACAGGATGAAGGAGCGCTATCCGCACGTCCCGGTGATCATCATGACCGCGTATTCGGATCTCGACAGCGCCGTGGCGGCGTTCCAGGGCGGCGCGTTCGAGTATCTGCCGAAGCCGTTCGACGTGGATCACGCGCTGGCGCTCATCCGCCGCGCGATCACGGAGACGCCGGCGGCCGAAGTGCCGGTCGGCGCAGCGGCGGCCGCGGCCCCCGAGATGCTCGGGCAGGCGCCGGCGATGCAGGAAGTGTTCCGTGCCATCGGCCGGCTGTCGCAGGCCAACGTCACGGTCCTGATCACCGGCGAGTCGGGAACCGGCAAGGAGTTGGTCGCGCACGCGCTGCACCGGCACAGCCTGCGGGCGGCGGGGCCGTTCGTCGCGATCAACACCGCGGCGATCCCCAAGGACCTGCTCGAGTCCGAGTTGTTCGGCCACGAGCGCGGCGCGTTCACCGGGGCCCAGGCGGCGCGCCGCGGACGCTTCGAGCAGGCGGAAGGCGGGACGCTGTTCCTCGACGAGATCGGCGACATGCCGCCGGACCTGCAGGTGCGCCTGCTGCGGGTGCTCTCCGACGGCGAGTACTATCGCGTCGGCGGCCACGCGCCGCTGAAGGCGAACGTGCGCATCATCGCCGCGACGCACCAGAACCTGGAGGAGCGGGTGCGGCAGGGCCTGTTCCGCGAAGACCTGATGCATCGGCTCAACGTCGTCCGCCTGCGCCTGCCCCCGCTGGCGGAGCGGCAGGAGGACATCGCGCCGCTCGCCCGCCACTTCCTGCAGCGCTGCGCGCGCGAGCTCGCCGTCGAGCCGAAGCTGCTCTCCGACGCGGCGCTGAAGGTGATGTGCGCGTTCCGCTACCCGGGCAACGTCCGGCAGCTCGAGAACATCTGCAACTGGCTCACGGTGATGGCGCCCGGGCCAGCGGATCGAGGTCGCCGACCTGCCGCCCGAGCTGCGCGCGCCGGCCGCACCGGGCGGGGGCGAGTCCGGCGGCGAGGCCGGAGGCTGGCAGGTGGCGCTCGATCGCGAACTGGCGCAGGCGCTCGCCGCCGGCGAACGCGCCGTCGGCAACCGGCTGGAGAAGGAATTCGAGAAGACGCTGATCCTGCGCGCGCTCGCGCACACCGGCGGCCACCGGATGGAGGCCGCGCAGCGGCTCGGCTGGGGTCGCAACACGCTGACGCGCAAGATCCAGGAACTCGGGCTCGATCCGGCACCGAAGAAGGGCGCCGAAGCCGCGTGAGCAGCGGCTGCCCCTCGGCCGGCGCAACGCGCGCCGCGCCGCCGTCACCCACGCGGTTGATCCGTGGCCACCCGTAGCCCGGGTTGAGCGCCAGCGAAACCCGGGTGGACCGTGCCCGTTCGCTCACATCCCCCGGGTTTCGCTGCCGCTCAACCCGGGCTACGAAATCTACGAAATCTCGGCGATGACCGGGGCGTGGTCGGAGGGTTTCTCGCCCTTGCGCGCGTCGCGGTCGATGCGGCAGGCCGTGCACTTCTCCGCGAGCGGCGGCGACAGCAGGATGTGGTCGATGCGCAGCCCGCGGTTCTTCGGGAACGCGAGCTGCCGGTAGTCCCACCAGCTGAACGTCTTCTCCGGCTGCGCGAACAGCCGGAAGCTGTCGGCGAGGCCCAGGGCCTGCCAGTCGTGGAACACCGCGCGCTCGGGCCCGGAGCACAGCACCTGGCCCGCCCACAGCGCCGGGTCGTGGACGTCGCGGTCCTCCGGCGCGATGTTGAAATCGCCGGCCACCGCGAGGCGCGCATGGTGCGCGAGCTCCGCGCGCAGGTACGCCGTCGCCGCCGCGCACCAGGCGAGCTTGTACGCGTACTTGTCGGAGTCGACCGCCTGGCCGTTGGGCACGTAGAAATCGATGACCCGCACGCCGGCGACGGTCGCCGCGATCACGCGCTTCTGCTCGTCGGCGAACCCCGGCAGCGCGGTGACGATGTCGGTCGCCGGCGGGAGGTCGGCGCGCACGAGGAGCGCGACGCCGTTGTACGTGCGCTGGCCGGCGAAGTGCGCGCGGTAGCCGGCCTGCGCCAGCGCCTCGGCCGGGAAGCGCGCGTCGTCGATCTTGGTCTCCTGCAGGCACAGCACGTCCGGCGTGTTGGCCGGCAGCCAGTCGAGCAGCCGCGGCAGCCGGACGGTGAGCGAGTTGACGTTCCAGGTGGCGATCTTCATGGGGTGCCGGGCGGCTTGGTGCAGCTGTCGCCGGCGCTGACGGCCTACGCGGGCGGCAGGGCTGCGGCGGTGCGGCCTGCGCCAATGGTAGCGCAACCGGGCGGGCGTGCATCGGGCTGGCGGGAGAACCTGCCCGGGCAGCTTCGCGCCACATCCTGCAGTTGCCCCCGAGTCCATTCCCGGACGAATTCGCGCCGGTCAAACGAATGCGCATTCCTCCTACACCGGAATGGGACTGTCACTGACCTCGGCAATCACCGATTCGGGCGATAGTGATTACCCGGACGG
>CAVYID010000017.1:0-64782 GCA_963768535.1 uncultured beta proteobacterium
CAACGTATCGCTCTGAAGATCTCGCCCGCGTGCCCGCTGGTGCTGCCGTACCACGTCGAGCTCGACCACGCCCGCGAAGGCGCGATGGGCGCCGCCAAGATCGGCACCACCGGCCGGGGCATCGGCCCGGCGTACGAGGACAAGATCGCGCGCCGCGCGATCCGCCCGCAGGACCTGTACTACCCGGAGCGCTTCGCCGCCAAGCTCGCCGCGCTGCTCGAGTTCCACAACTTCGTGCTCGAACAGTACTTCAAGCGCGACCCGGTGCCGTTCGAGGCCACGCGAGACGCGACGCTGCAGCTGGCGCCGCAGCTCGTGCCGATGGTCGCCGATGTCGGCTGGCTGCTGTAGAGCGCCAGCCGCGGCGCAATCGCTGCTGTTCGAGGGCGCGCAGGGAACGCTGCTCGACATCGACCACGGCACCTATCCCGTACGTGACCTCGTGGAACTGCCTCGCCGGCGCCGCGGCGGCCGGCGCGGGCGTCGGCCCGCATCTCCTCGATCACATGCTCGGCATCACCAAGGCCTACACGACGCGGGTCGGCGAGCGGCCCGTTCCCGACCGAGCTGACCGACGCCGTCGGCGCGCGGGCTCGCCAGGCGGGCAACGAATTCGGCACGGTGACCGGGCGGCCGCGGCGATGCGGCTGGCTCGACTGCCCGCGCTGAAGCGCTCGCATCAGCTCAACGGCGTCGACGGCCTGTGCATCACCAAGCTCGACGTCCTCGACGGTCTCCCGAGATGCAGGTCTGCCATGGGCTACGACCTCGGCGGCCGACGACTCGCATGCTGCCGCTCGACGCCGACGCAGATCGCCGACTGCTGCCCGGTCTACGAGACCTTCCCGGCTGGAGCGAGAGCACCTTCGGCGTGAACGCGCTGTCGACGCGCTGCCGCTGAACGCGCGACGCGTACCTCGAGCGCGTCGAGGCGCTCACCGGCGCGCCGATCGCATGGTCTCGACCGGCCCGGATCGCGAGCAGACCATCCTGCGCCGCCACCCGTTCACGACCGGCCCGACGACGCCGTGCACGCCCGACCAAGGGACCCCGCGATGGTACCGCGACGTGAAACAAGCTGCACGTCAGTCCTGGGACCAGTACAACATGCTCGTCGAGCGGCTCGCGCTCACCGTCCACGAGTCCGGGATCGAGTTCGACCAGATCATCTGCATCGCGCGCGGGGGCATGCGCGTCGGCGACGTGCTGTCGCGCGATCTTCGATCTGCCGCTCGCCATTCTCTCGACGCACTCGTACTCGGCCGAGGGCGGCACGGTCGCGCGGCGAGCTCGACATCGCCGAGCACATGACGATGACCTCGCCGCGGCTGGGCGACCGCGTGCTGCTGGTCGACGACATGGTCGGATTCGGGCGCACACGCTCGATCTCGTCGACCGCAGCTGCCGCAGCGATGCCGCGAACATCAGCCTGTGCAAGACCGCGGTGATGTGGTGGAAGGCGTCTCGGCGTGCACGCCCGACTACCACGTCGAGCTACCTGCCCGACGAGCCCGTGGATCCACCAGCCGTTCGAGGTCTACGACAAGCTGCGGCCGGCGGCGCTGAGCGGGCGGCTCGGCGGCAGCGTGAGCCCGCTGCCCGCCGCCGGCGCTCGGTGCGCAGCGGCCCGGCGCGCCAGAAAGGGCTGCGCGGGCAAGCTGTGGGAGAATGCGGCCGGAGAGTGGTGCCCAGAAGAGGACTCGAACCTCCACGGGGTTGCCCCGCTAGGACCTGAACCTAGTGCGTCTACCAATTCCGCCATCTGGGCGACCGCAACCTGCAATCTTACTTTTCGAGCCATTCATTGTCAAAGAAATCGACCACCCCCGACTAAAGTCCGCCCCCAGGGCGACGCCCGCGCGCGGTCGCCAGCACGCGACCCGCGACGCCGTCCTGCCGCCGCCCCGCCTCCCGCCTGCCGCCGCACCCGCGCACGATCCGCGGCGACCTGCCGCGACCGCGCCGGCGCGGCGACATCGACCCCGCGCTGCTCCCCTCGCGCGTGGCGATCCTGGAGGCGCTGCAGGCGGCCGGCGTGCCGCTGCCGCCCGCCGAGCTCGAGCGCGACATGGCGGTGGACGCCCTCGCGCGGCGACGCGTTCCACGGCGCGGATCGCGGCGATGCAGCGCGACGGCCAGCTGCTGATGAACCGCAAGGGCGAGTTGTGCGTGGTGGCCAAGCTCGATCTCGCCAGCGGGACGGTGCAGGGCCACCCGGACGGCTTCGGCTTCCTGGTGCCCGACGACGGCAGCGCCGACCTGTTCCTGTCCCCGCGCGAGATGCACAAGGTGCTGCACGGCGACCGCGCCACGGCGCGGCGCATCGGCACCGACAAGCGCGGCCGGCCCGAGGGCGCGGTCGTCGACGTCCTCGAGCGCGCCAACCACGCCGTCGTCGGCCGGCTCTACGAGGAGCGCGGCATCGGTTCGTCGTGGCCGAGAACCGCCGCATCAACCAGGACCTGCTGGTGCCGCCCGGCGACCGCGGCGACGCCAGGGCGGGCGACGTCGTCGTCGTCGAGGTGGTGGCGCAGCCCTCGCCGCAGCGCGAGGCCGTGGCCCGGGTCGTCGAGGTGCTGGGCGGTCACCGACCCCGGCATGGAAATCGAGATCGCGCTGCGCAAGCACGACCTGCCGCACGATTCTCCGCGGCGGCGCGCAGCAGGCGCAGAAGCTGCCCGGCGACCGTCTCCGCGGCCGACCGCGCCGGGCGCGTCGACCTGCGCGACGCTGCCGCTGGTCACGATCGACGGCGAGACGCGCGAAGGACTTCGACGACGCCGTGTGCTGCGAGCGCAAGGCGCAGAGGGCTTCCGGCTGTGGGTGGCGATCGCCGACGTCTCCCACTACGTGCGGCCGGCGACGCGCTCGACCGCGAGGCGCGCGCGCGCGGCACGTCGGTGTACTTTCCCGCGAGCGCGTGATCCCGATGCTGCCCGAGGCGCTGTCCAACGGGTTGTGCTCGCTCAAGCCCGACGGTGGACCGGCTGTGCATGGTCTGCGAGATGGAGCATCGGCGCGCAGGGCGCGATCCGGCAGTACCGCTTCTACCCCGCGGTGATGCACTCGCAGGCGCGGCTGACGTACACGCAGGTGCCGGACTGGCTGTCGGCCCACGAGCGCGACCCGGCGTCCGTCCCGCCGAGGCGGCGGCGCTGCTGCCGCATCTCGTCGACCTGCACGCGCTCTATCGCGCGCTGGCCGCGGCGCGCGAAAAGCGCGGCGCGATCGACTTCGACACCGTCGAGCTGCAGCTCGAGTTCGACGTCCAGGGCAAGATCGTCCGCGTCGTCCCGGCGCCGCGCAACGACGCGCACAAGATCATCGAGGAGTGCATGCTCGCGGCGAACGTCTGCACCGCGGAATTCCTGGCCAAGGCGCGGCATCCGGCGCTCTACCGCGTGCACGAGGGCCCGACGCCCGAGAAGCTGGCGCTGCTGCAGGAGTTCCTCGGCGGCTGCGGCCTCACGCTGGGCGGCGGCGACGACCCGACCGCGTCCGATTACGCGAAGCTGCTGCTCGGCATCAAGGGCCGCCCCGACTATCCGCTGCTGCAGACGGTGCTGCTGCGCTCGCTGCAGCAGGCGCAGTACCGGCCCGACAACGTCGGCCACTTCGGCCTGTCCTACGAGGCGTACGCGCACTTCACGTCGCCGATCCGGCGCTATCCGGATCTCGTCGTCCATCGCGCGATCGGGCGGTGCTGGCCGGCGACGAGTACCGGCCGGGCGGCACGTCGTGGGCGGATCTCGGCGCGCACTGCTCGCTGACCGAGCGGCGCGCCGACGAGGCGACCCGCGACGTCGAGAACTGGCTGAAGTGCTACTTCATGCAGGACAAGGTCGGCGAGACCTTCGACGGCACGATCAGCGGCGTCACCAGCTTCGGCATCTTCGTCACCCTCGACAACCTCAACATCGACGGCCTCGTCCACGTCACCGAGCTGGGCCGCGACTACTTCCATTTCGACGCGGCGCGGCACGCGATGATCGGCGAGCGCAGCGGGCGGAGCTTCCAGCTCGCGGGCCGCGTGCGCGTGAAGGTGGCGCGCGTCGACCTCGAGACGACGAAGATCGACTTCACGCTGGCCGACGACGCGCCCGGTGCCGGCAGCGGGCAGCCGGCGTACGCCGAGCCGCTGGCCCGCGCGCCGCGCGCCGGCAAGCCCAAGCCCGCGGCGGTAGTGCCCGGCCACGTCAACCGCGCCGCGTCGCGTCCGCGCGGGCCCCGCGCCACGCGCGCCGCCGTTGGCGGGCGGTGATGGATCTCGTCATCCAGGGGCCGGCCATCGGTGCCGGCGACCTCGCGTCCATCGCCGCGCTCGCCGGCGCGCAGGGGATCACGGTGCTCGACGGCGGCGGCCAGCAGGCGTATCGGCTGCCGCGCGTGGCGACCCGCGCCGGCGTGGCCGAGTTCTGCGCGATCGCCCGCATCGATGCGGCGTTCGTCCCCGCGGACCTCACGCGCGCTCGCGTGCGGCTGCTCGCGCTCGACATGGATTCGACGCTGATCACCATCGAGTGCATCGACGAGATCGCGGACCTGCACGGCGTGAAGCCGGAGGTGGCCGCGATCACCGCGGCGGCGATGCGCGGCGAGATCGATTTCCGGGAGAGCCTGGCGCGCCGCGTCGCGCTGCTCGCCGGCCTGCCGGCGGAGGCGCTCCAGCGCGTCTACGACGAGCGTCTGCGGCTGTCGCCGGGCGCCGAGCGCCTGATCGCGGGCTTCGCCGCCGCCGGGGCGAAGACGCTGCTGGTGTCGGGCGGCTTCACCTTCTTCACCGACCGGCTGCGCTCACGCCTCGGCTTCGACGAGGCCGCGGCCAACACGCTCGAAGTCGCCGGCGGCCGGCTGACCGGCCGCCTCGTCGGGCCGGTGGTCGATGCGCAGGGAAAGGCGTCCCGCTTCGCCGACATGACGCGGCAGGCGCGCGAAGACGGCGGGCTGGCGGTGGCGATCGGCGACGGCGCCAACGACCTGCCGATGCTCCGCGCCGCCGACGTCTCGGTCGCGTACCGCGCCAAGCCCGTCGTGCGCAGCGCCGCGAACTACGCGATCAACTGCTGCGGCCTCGACGCCGCGCTCAACCTGTTCGCGTGAGTGGCGGGCGCCCTCCGGGGTTGGCCCCGTGCGGCATGGCGCCCCCGTAGCCCGGCGTTGAGCGAAGCGAAAACCGGGTGACCCTCCGACCGAAGCGCCCACCCGGGTTTCGCTTCGCTCAACGCCGGGCTACGACCCGGGCTACGACCTTGCCGCTGCCGATGCGGCGCTCAATCCGCCTCGTCGATCCACGCCATCTGGATCGCCTCGAGGATCTTCTCGCCGCTGCGACCCGGGTCGTCGGCGAAGCCGGGCAGCGCGCAGACCCACTGGTGCAGGTCGGTGAAGCGGACCGCGAGCGGGTCGGCATCCGGGTGCGCCTCGGCGAGCGCGATCGCGATGTCGCGCGTGTCGGTCCATTTCATCAGTGCTGCTCTTTGGCGTAGTTGATCGTGTATTTCGGGATCTCGACGACGAGGTTCGCGCCGTCGACGATCGCCTGGCAGGACAGCCGCGACTGCGCGGTGAGGCCCCACGCGCGGTCGAGCAGGTCGTCCTCGTCGTCGGTGGCCGGCTTCAGCGACGCGAGGCCTTCGCGCACGATCACGTGGCAGGTCGTGCAGGCGCAGGACTTTTCGCAGGCGTGCTCGATCTCGATGCCGTGCGCGAGCAGGCTGTCGCAGATCGACACCCCGGGCTGCGCTTCGAACGTCGCGCCGTCGGGGCAGATTTCGGGGTGGGGCAGCACCTTGATTTCCGGCATCGTGGGGGATCGGGCTCAGGTCAGCGCGTCGACGCGCCGCCCGGTGAGGGCTCGGCCGACGCTGCGGTTCATGCGGCGCGCGGCCAGCTCGGTCGTCGCCTGGTTGAGCGCCACGGTGGCGGCGGCGAGCGCGCGGTGATCCACGCCCGCGCGGCAGCGATCGAGGTGATCGAGCGCCGCGTCGATGGCCGTGCGCTCGCCCGCGTCGAGCAGGTCGGCGTCCGCGGCCAGTGCCGCCCGGGTCGCCGCGGCGATCTGGTCGGCCTCGACCTGGGCCTCGGCCAGCGCGCGCGCGGCCATGTCGTCGGTCGCGTGCGCGAACGAGTCCTGCAGCATGCGCGCGATGTCCGCGTCGCCGAGACCGTAGGACGGCTTGACCGTGATGGCCGCCTCGACCCCCGAGGTGAGCTCGCGCGCGGCCACCGACAGCAGCCCGTCGGCGTCGACCTGGAAGGTGACGCGCACGCGCGCCGCGCCGGCGGCCATCGGCGGGATGCCGCGCAGCTCGAAGCGCGCCAGCGAGCGGCAGTCGGCGACCCTCTCCCGCTCGCCCTGCACGACGTGCAGCGCGATCGCGGTCTGGCCGTCCTTGAACGTCGTGAACTCCTGCGCCCGCGACACGGGAATCGTCGAATTTCGCGGCACGATCTTCTCGGCTAGCCCGCCCATCGTCTCGATGCCGAGCGAGAGCGGGATCACGTCGAGCAGCAGCCAGTCGTCGCCCGCGCCGCGATTGCCGGCCAGCACGCTGGCCTGCATCGCCGCACCCAGCGCCACCGCCTGGTCCGGGTTGAGGTTGGTCAGCGGCGGGGCGCCGAACAGCTCCGCGACGGCGCGCTGGATCTGCGGCATCCGCGTCGCCCCGCCGACCATCACCACGCCCTTGACGTCGGCCGGCGCGAGCCCGGCGTCGCGCAGCGCGCGCCGCACCGGCGCGAGCGTCTTGGCGACGAGGTTCTGCGTGATCGCGGTGAACAGCTCCGCCGTCAGCGTCAGGTCGACTTCGACCCCGCCGGAGAGCGTGGCCGCGATCGGCGCCGATCCGTGCTGCGTCAGGTTCTCCTTCGCCTCGCGCGCCCTGACCATCAGCAGCCGCGTATCCTCGGGCGACAGCGGCGGCAGGCCCGCGGCCTCGATGACCCAGCAGTAGACGCGATGGTCGAAATCGTCGCCGCCGAGCGCGGAATCGCCGTTGGTCGAGAGCACCTCGAACACGCCGCGCGAGAGCTTCAGGATGGAGATGTCGAAGGTGCCGCCGCCGAGATCGTAGACGGCGTAGGTGCCTTCGGCGGCGTTGTCGAGCCCGTAGGCGATCGCCGCCGCCGTCGGCTCGTTCAGCAGGCGCAGCACGTCGAGCCCCGCGAGCCGCGCGGCGTCCTTGGTCGCCTGGCGCTGCGCGTCGTCGAAGTACGCGGGAACCGTCACCACCGCCCCGACCAGCGGGCCGCCGAGGCTCGCCTCGGCCCGCTCGCGCAGCGCGCGCAGGACCTGCGCCGAGATCTCGACCGGGCTCTTGACGCCGGCGCGGGTGGCGAGCTTCACCATTCCCGGCTCGTCGATGTAGCGGTAGGGAAACCGGCGCGCGTCGGCGAGGTCGGCCAGGCCGCGGCCCATCAGCCGCTTCACCGACACGATGGTGTTCGCCGGGTCGAGGGCCTGCTCGCGCTGGGCGGCGAAGCCGACGTCGACCCCGGTCTCGCCGTAGCGGACGATCGACGGCAGCAGCAGCCGTCCGTTCTCGTCGGGCAGCACCACCGGAATGCCGTTGCGCACCGTCGCCACCAGCGAATTGGTCGTGCCGAGGTCGATGCCCACGGCAAGCCGCGCCTCGTGCGGCGCCGCGGACTGCCCGGGCTCGGAGATCTGCAGCAGCGCCATCAGGATTCCAGTTCGCCCAGCATGTCGTCGATGTCGGCGGCGAGCTTGCCCAGGAAGCGGAGTTCGCGCACCCGCGCCCGCGCGCCGTCCCATGCCGACTCGCCGTCGAGCAGCACCGCCACGCGCTGCTCCAGCGCGGCGTACTCGGCGCGGACCTCGGCCAGCAGCCGCTCCAGCGCCGTCGCGTCGCGCGCGGCCTGCGCGTCGGCGACGGCCTCGCGGCGCTCGAACTGCTGCTCGAGGAACTCGGGCGCCAGCGCCGAGTCGGTCTCGGCAAGCGCGTCGACGCCGTGCAGCGACAGCAGGTACTGCGCGCGCGCCACCGGGTCGCGCAGCGCGCGATAGGCCTCGTTGACGCGCGCCGACGACTGCAGCGCGAGCCGCTGCCGGGTCTCGTCCGCGGCGGCGTGGCGGTCGGGATGGATTTCGCCCTGCAGCGCACGGTAGCCGCGCTCGAGCGCCTCGGCGTCGACCGCGAAGCGCTCGGGCACGCCAAGCAGCTCGAAATGATTATGCGAGAAGTCGATCATTGCGCAGGCGGCGCCTCGGGACGGGGCCCGGCCGCCGCGTTCAGACGTTGAAGCTCTCGCCGCAGCCGCAGGCGTCCTTCACGTTCGGGTTGTTGAACCGGAACCCTTCGTTGAGCCCCTCGCGCGTGAAGTCGAGCTCGGTGCCCTCGAGGTACGGCAGGCTCTTCGGATCCACGATGACGGTGACCCCGTGGCTCTCGAAGCGCAGGTCCTCGGGGCGCACTTCGTCGGCGTACTCGAGCTTGTAGGCGAGACCCGAGCAGCCCGAGGTGCGCACGCCCAGCCGGAGGCCCACGCCCCGGCCGCGCTTCGCCAGATGGCTCGCGACGTGCTTCGCCGCGGTTTCGCTCAACGTGACGGCCATGATCCGCTGTGTTTCCCTTCGTCGGTCAGTCGGCGGCGAGCTGCGCGCCGGCAGGGGCGCAGGCGGCGGCCTCGCCGGTGTCGCCGCGCTTCTTGCGGTAGTCCGCGACCGCGGCCTTGATCGCGTCCTCGGCAAGGATCGAGCAGTGGATCTTCACCGGCGGCAGCGCGAGCTCCTCGGCGATGTGCGTGTTCCGGATCGCCATCGCCTGGTCGAGCGTCTTGCCCTTGACCCATTCGGTGACCAGCGACGAAGAGGCGATCGCCGAGCCGCAGCCGTAGGTCTTGAACTTGGCGTCCTCGATCAGGCCGTCCTTGCCGACGCGGATCTGAAGCTTCATGACGTCGCCGCAGGCCGGCGCGCCGACCATGCCGGTGCCGACGTCGGCGGCTTCCTTCGCCATCGAGCCAACGTTGCGCGGGTTCTCGTAGTGCTCCAGTACCTTGTCGCTGTATGCCATCTCAGTCTCCGTTATGCCTCATCGCGAGTGCCCCGCCCGAACCGCAGCCCGGGTTGAGCGCCAGCGAAACCCGGGGCAGGCACCACGTTAATCAATGTGCGGCCCACTCCACCGTGTTCAAGTCGACGCCGTCCTTGTGCATCTCCCACAGCGGCGAGAGCTCGCGCAGCCTGCCGACCTTGCCCTTGAGCAGGTCGACCGCGTAGTCGATCTCCTCGGCGGTCGTGAACCGGCCGACGGTGAAGCGGATCGAGCTGTGCGCGAGCTCGTCGTTGCGGCCGAGCGCGCGCAGCACGTACGACGGCTCGAGCGACGCCGACGTGCAGGCGGAGCCCGACGACACCGCGATGTCCTTGACCGCCATGATCAGGCTCTCGCCCTCGACGAAGTTGAAGCTGACGTTGAGGTTGTGCGGCACCCGCCGCTCCATGTCGCCGTTGACGTAGATCTCCTCGATCGCCGAGAGCCCGGCGAGCAGCCGGTCGCGCAGCATCCGGATGCGCTCGTTGTCGGTCGCCATCTCGGCCTGCGCCAGCCGGAAGGCCTCGCCCATGCCGACGATCTGGTGCGTGGGCAGCGTGCCCGAGCGCATGCCGCGCTCGTGGCCGCCGCCGTGCATCTGCGCCTCGATGCGCACGCGCGGCTTGCGCCGGACGTACAGCGCGCCCACACCCTTCGGGCCGTAGGTCTTGTGCGCCGAGAACGACATCAGGTCGACCTTGAGCGCGGCGAGGTCGAGCGGGATCTTGCCGGTCGCCTGCGCGGCGTCGACGTGGAAGACGACCCCCCGCTTGCGGCAGATCTCGCCGAACGCGGCGAAATCCTGGATCACGCCGATCTCGTTGTTGACCGCCATCACAGACGCCAGGATGGTGTCGGGCCGCAGCGCGGCGGCGAATGCGTCGGGGTCCACGAGCCCGTTGGGCAGCACGTCGAGATACGTCGCCTCGAAGCCCACGCGCTCGAGCTCGCGCACCGTGTCGAGCGTGGCCTTGTGCTCGGTCTTGACGGTGACGATGTGCCGGCCCTTTTCCTTGTAGAACTGCGCGGCGCCCTTGAGCGCGAGGTTGATCGATTCGGTCGCGCCGGAGGTCCAGACGATCTCGCGGGGGTCGCAGTTGACCAGCGAGGCGACCTGCCCGCGCGCGTCCTCGACCGCCTTCTCGGCTTCCCAGCCGAACGCGTGCGAGCGCGACGCCGGATTGCCGAATTGCTCGGTCAGCCAGGGAATCATCTTCTGCGCGACGCGCGGGTCCACCGGCGTCGTCGCCGAGTAGTCGAGGTAGATCGGAATCTTCATGTCGAGATCGTTCCTGCGGTCGGTCTGGGCCTCAGCGGGCGACGGCGGTGCCGGGCGTGCGGGCGGCGGCCTGCTGCTGGCGGTGATCCTGGAGCCGGACGACCTCCGCCTTCTGCTGCTGCTGCGCGACGAGATCGGCCAGGGTCACCGACTGCAGGTATTCCAGGATGTGGTCGTTGAGACTCGACCACAGCTCGTGCGTCATGCAGCGGCGGTCGTCGCGGCAGTTCTCGCGGCCGCCGCACTGGGTGGCGTCGATCGGCTCGTCGACGGCGACGATGACGTCGGCGACGGTGACCGTGTCCGCCGCCCGGGCGAGGCGGTAGCCGCCGCCGGGGCCGCGCACGCTCTCGACCAGCCCGCAGCGTCGCAGCTTGCCGAACAGCTGCTCGAGGTAGGACAGCGAGATCTTCTGCCGGTCGGAGACGCCGGCGAGGGTTGCCGGGCCCTTGGTGCTCTGCATCGCCACGTCGATCATCGCCGTGACGGCGAAACGTCCCTTGGTCGTAAGGCGCATGGTCGGTCACCCGTTCCTGGTTGATGTGGCAATGGTACTAATCCCGATCAATTTGGTCAACTAAAAGACCGATAAGTTCAGTCAAGCATTTCGTTCAGCCGCTGCGGGTCGAATCGATCGGCGGTTTCCTTCGCGTCGCCGCATTCGACGCCGTCACGCTGCAGCTGCCGGATCAGCGACTCCAGCCGGTCGTCGGTGGCGGCGGCATGGTCGACCAGCCGGTGTATCGCCTGCACCATCGGATCGTTCATGTCGGCACTGATGGCGTAAGCCGAGAACCCCATCTTGGCCGCCTGGGTCTCGCGCTTCGCGGCCTCGTCGCCGGTCACCACACGGGCGGGGATGCCGACCGCCGTCGCGCCCGGCGGAACGTCGCGGACCACCACGGCATTCGAGCCGATCTTGGCGCCGGCGCCGACCGTGATCGGGCCCAGCACCTTGGCGCCGGCACCGATGACCACCCCCTGGCCCAGCGTCGGGTGGCGCTTGCCCTTGTTCCACGACGTGCCCCCGAGCGTGACGCCGTGATAGAGCGTGCACTCGTCGTCGATTTCCGCGGTCTCCCCGATCACGATCCCCATGCCGTGGTCGATGAACACCCGGCGGCCGATGGTCGCGCCCGGATGGATCTCGATGCCGGTCAGCCACCGGCCCCAGTGCGCCAGCCACCGTGCCAGCCAGCGCCAGCCGGCGCCCCACAGCCGGTGCGTGACCACCCGGTGCCAGGTGAGCGCGTGCAGCCCCGGATAGCAGGTCAGCACCTCCCACGACGTGCGGGCGGCGGGATCCCGGTCGAAAACGCAGGCGATGTCTTCCTTCAGGCGCGCGAACATCCATGCATTCTGGCATTTCCGAGAGAAACGCTCAAGTATTGTGACGGGTCGCGCAGCGACCGCCCGCATCGCCGCGATCGCGGCCGCCGGCGCGGGAGCGCATTTGCCTCCGCAGCGCCGCGTTGGCTACACTGGGGCGATTCGCCGCTCGCGGCGTGACGACAAGCGCCACAGTGCGCACCCACCCCAGGAGGATTCATGTCCCGCTTCGCCCGCACGCTCGCGCCGCTCGCGCTGGCCGCCGCACTCGCCGCGCCCGCCGCCGCGCAGGAAGTCACGCTGAAGGTCCACCACTTCTGGCCGCCGACGGCGATGCCGCCGTCGACGATCCTGGTGCCCTGGTGCGACAAGATCGCCAAGGAATCCAACAACCGGATGAAGTGCCAGATCTACCCGGCGATGCAGCTGGGCGGCTCGCCGCCGCAGCTCATCGACCAGGCCAAGGACGGCGTGGCCGACATCGTGTGGACCCTGCCCGGCTACACCGCCGGGCGCTTCCCGATGATGGAGGTGTTCGAGCTGCCGTTCATGTCGCGCAGCGCCGAGGCGACCAGTCAGGCCGCGTGGGACTACTACACGCAGTACGCGCACAAGGAGTTCCCCGGCATCAAGGCGCTCGCGCTCGCCGTGCACGACAACGGCTACGTGCACACGGTCAAGAAGCAGATCAAGGTGATGGCCGACTTCAAGGGCCTCAAGATGCGCGCGCCGACGCGCCAGACGAACAAGATGCTCGCCGCGCTGGGCGCCACGCCGGTCGGGATGCCGCTGCCGGCGCTCGCCGACGCGCTTTCGAAGGGCGTCATCGACGGCTACCTGCTGCCGTGGGAGGTGATCCCCTCGATCAAGGCGTACGAGTTCACCAAGTACGACAGCGAGACCGACCCCAAGTCGCGCGCGCTGTACACGGCGGTGTTCATCCTGGCGATGAACCAGGCCAAGTACGACAGCCTCCCCGCGGACCTGAAGAAGGTGATCGACGACAATTCGGGCGCCGGGCTGTCGCGGGCGATGGGCAGGCAGTGGGACGCCTCGGCACCGTCGGCGCGCAAGTTTGCCGTCGATCACGGCAACATCTTCTACGTGATCCCCGCGAGCGAGCTCGCGAACTGGGAGAAGGCGACGGCGAACCTGCCGGGCGAATGGGTGAAGGACGTCTCGGCCAAGGGCAACGACGGCGAGGCGCTGCTGAAGGCGGCGAAGGATCTCATCGCGAAGTACGAGAAGTAGCGGTCCCTTGACCGGGCCGCCGGACATCAGGCGCACGCCGACCGATCCGGTCGGCGTGCTGCTGTTCGGCCTGTGCCGCGCGCTGGCGCTCGCCGGTGGGCTGGTGCTGGTTGCGATGACGCTGATGACGCTGGCGAGCATCGTCGGCCGCGCGCTGTTCTCGCAGCCGCTGCCCGGCGACTACGAACTGGTGCAGCTGGGCACCGCCATTTCCGTCGCCGCGTTCCTGCCCTTCTGCCAGATGCGCGGCGGCCACGTGCTCGTCGACTTCTTCACGGCCGGCGCGAGCCTCGCGCTGCGCGCGGCGCTCGACGCGCTGGGTGCCCTGCTGCTCGGCACCGTCGCCGCCGTCATCGCCTGGCGGCTCGCCGTCGGCGCGGCGAGCCTTCGGGCGGCGAACGATCAGACGACGATCCTCGCCATCCCGACCTGGTGGGCGGTCGCGCTGATGGTGCCGTCGTTCGCGCTGCTGGCGGCGGCCGGCTTCTACACCGCCTGGCAGCACTGGCGCCGCCGCGCCGCGGCACGGGACGCCGGCGCATGACGGGGGTCGAGTTCGGCTTCGTGATGTTCGGGGTGATGCTGGTGCTGCTCGCGATCCGCGTGCCGATCGGCGTCGCGATGCTGCTCACCGGCGCGGCGGGCTACGTGACGCTGGCCGGCTGGATGCCGTTCGCGAACTACCTGAAGTCGGTCGCGTTCTCGCGCTTCTCGGTCTACGACCTGTCGGTGATCCCGATGTTCCTGCTGATGGGCCAGTTCGCGAGCCGCGGCGGCCTGTCGCGGTCGCTGTTCAACGCGACCAACGCGGTCATCGGCCACTGGCGCGGCGGCGTCGCGATGGCCGCCGTCGGCGCCTGCGCGGGCTTCGGCGCGATCTGCGGCAGCTCGCTCGCGACCGCGGCGACGATGGGCCAGGTCGCGCTGCCCGAGCTGCGCCGGCTCAACTACGAGCCGGCGCTCGCGACCGGTGCGCTGGCCGCCGGCGGCACGCTGGGCATCCTGATCCCGCCGTCGATCGTGCTGGTCGTCTACGCGATCCTCGCCGAGCAGAACATCGCCAAGCTGTTCATGGCGGCGTTCGTTCCCGGCTTCATCGCCGCGCTCGGCTACATGCTGGCGATCGGCATCTACGTGCGGGTCAAGCCCGGCGCCGGCCCCTCGGGCGCCGCGCTGCCCTGGCGGGAGCGCGTCGCCGCGCTGCGCGAGGTCTGGCCGGTGCTGTTGCTGTTCGTCGCCGTCATCGGCGGCATCTACGGCGGCATCTTCACGCCGACCGAGGCGGCCGCGGTCGGCTCCGCGGGCGCGCTGGTTTTCGCCGTCTGGCTGGGCGGCATGCGCCGCGACGGACTGTTCGACTGCCTGTACGGCGCCGCCGAGGCGACCGGGATGATCTTCCTCATCCTGCTCGGCGCCGACATCCTCAACGTCTTCCTCGCGCTGACGCAGATGCCCGCCGAGCTCGCGCACTGGGTCGGCGACAGCGGCTTCTCGCCGCTCGCGGTATTGGCCGCGATCATCGCGATCTACCTGGTGCTGGGCTGCCTGATGGACAGCCTGTCGATGATCCTGCTCACCATCCCGATCTTCCTGCCGATCGTCATGGGCCTCGACTTCTGGGGGCTCAACCCCACGGAAAAGTCGATCTGGTTCGGGATCGTGGCATTGATGATCGTCGAGATCGGCCTGATCACGCCGCCGGTCGGGATGAACGTCTACATCATCAACAGCCTCGCCGGCGACGTGCCGATGCGCGAGACGTTCCGCGGCGTCGTGCCGTTCCTGATTTCTGATGCCGTGCGCATCACGCTGCTGGTGTTCTTCCCCGTGCTGTCGCTGTGGCTGGTGCGGGTGCTGGGCTGACGAGCGCCCCGGCGCGTCCCGGCGCCGCGCGCAGCCGCGGCGCGTGAACCGGGGCCCGCGGCGGCTCAGCGCCGCGGCCCGCGCGCGATCAGCTCGTCGACGCGGGCGAGGATGCCGCGCAGGATGTTGACCTCCTCCTTCTCGAGGCCGGCGCGCGCGAACAGCCGGCGCAGCCGCGGCAGCAGCCGCTTCGGCCGCGCCGGATCGAGGAAGCGCATCGCCGCCAGCGTCGTCTCGCCGTGCGCGAACAGCGCCTCCACCTCGTCGTGGCGCGCCGGCGCGAATCGCGGCGCCCTCCACACCTCGTCGCCTTGTGCGGCGACGCGCAACTCGTAGGCGGCGACCTGCACCGCCGCGGCGAGGTTGAGCGAGCCGTACACGGCGTTCGCGGGAATCGTCGCGACCATTGCGCAGCGGGCGAGCTCCCGGTTCGACAGCCCCGACATCTCGCCGCCGAAGACGAGCCCGACGTCGCCGTGCGCGACGCCCGCCACCGCGGCCCCCGCCGCGGCGCGCACCGGCAGCACGCGGCCGGCGAACTCGCGCGGCCGGGCCGACAGGCCGATCGTCAGCACGCACCCGGCCAGCGCCTCGTCGAGGCTGCCGACGATCCGCGCGCCGTCCAGCACCGCGGTGGCGCCCGACGCCATCGCCGTGGCCTCGGGATCGGGGAAGCGCTTCGGATTCACCAGCACCAGCCGCGTCAGTCCCATCGTCAGCATCGCCCGCGCCGCGGCGCCGATGTTTCCCGGGTGGCTGGTGGCGACGAGGACGATGCGGATACGGTCGAGGGCGGCGGGCATTGAAGCAGGCGCGTGGCCGGGGGGCGCAGCGAATCGCCGGGCGCGAGGGCGCAGCGGTTACAATGGAGGCTCGCTCACGGTCCGCGCGCGCCGCAACACGGCGCGGCGGCGCCCGATTCTACGAACCCACCATGCATCCAATGCTCACCATCGCGGTGAAGGCGGCGCGGCGCGCCGGCAACTTCATCAATCGCAGCGCGCGCGACCTCGACCTGCTCACCGTCACGTCGAAGGGTCCGAAGGACTTCGTGAGCGAGGTCGATCGCACCGCCGAAGCGACGATCGTGGAGACGATCCTGGAGGCCTTCCCGGACCACGCGATTCTAGCAGAGGAAGGCACGGCCAAGGGCGCGAACGCCGACGCCGAGAACCTCTGGATCATCGATCCGCTCGACGGCACGACCAACTTCCTCCACGGGTTTCCGCAGTACTGCGTCTCCATCGCCCTGCAGCATCGCGGCCAGATCACGCAGGCGGTGATCTACGATCCGGTGCGCAACGACCTGTTCACCGCGACCCGCGGCCGCGGCGCGTTCCTCAACGACCGCCGCATCCGCGTCTCCCGGCGCGACCACCTGCGCGACTGCCTGATCGGCACCGGCTTTCCGTTCCGCGACGGCAGCTACCTCGACACCTACCTGCAGATGATGAAGGCGATGATCGAGCAGACCGCCGGGCTGCGCCGCCCGGGCGCCGCGGCGCTCGACCTCGCCTGTGTGGCCGCCGGGTTCTACGACGGCTTCTGGGAAGTGGGCCTCAACCCCTGGGACGTCGCCGCCGGCAGCCTTCTGGTGCAGGAGGCGGGCGGCCTGATCGGCGACCTCTCCGGCGAGGGCGATTTCCTGCACGGCGGACAGGTGATCGCCGCGAATCCCAAGGTGTTCGCGCAGATGGTCACTGCGCTCGCGCCGTTCCGCGCCGAGCTCACGCGCAAGCTCCCGCCCCGGCCGGTCGATCCCGCGCCCTGAGCGCGTCGCCGTGGCCCGCGCGGCGCTACGGGTTCGGATCCGGTGTCGACCCGGCCCCGCCGTCGGTCAGCACCGCCCACTCCTTCAGCAGCGCGAGCCCCAGCGCCAGCAGCACCGGCCCGAGAAACACGCCGATGAACCCGAACGCGACCACGCCGCCGAGGATGCCGAGCAGCACCAGGATGAACGGCAGGTTGCTGCCGCGGCTGATGATCAGCGGCTTCAGGAAGTTGTCGATCGACGACACCACGAGCGTCCCCCACAGCAGGATGAAGATGCCGGAGGCGGTCTGGTCGTGCGCCAGCAGCCAGATGCCCGCGGGCAGCCAGATCAGCGGCGGGCCGATCGGCACCGGCGACAGCAGGAAGGTCGCGAGCCCGAGCAGCGGCGCGGCGCCGATGCCGACGATCCAAAGCCCGATGGCATTGAGCACGCCCTGAGCCAGCGCGGTCCCGAGGATGCCGTAGACGACGCCGCGCGTGGTCGCCCCGGCCACGTCGAGCAGCCGCGGCCCGCGGCCCGGCGCGATCCGCGCGACCGCGGCCTGCAGGCGCCGCGTGGCCGCCTCGCCGTCGCGGAAGAAGAAGTACACGATCACCACCGACAGCGTGAGCTGGAGCAGCCCCTGCGCCACGCTCGCCCCGCCGGAAAGCAGCGCGGCGCGGGCGGGGTCGACGAGCTTGCGCAGCTCGGCGATCAGCCGCGGCGTGTCGTGGGCGAGGCCACTCCAGTACGTCTGCAGGCTGTCGCCGACCAGCGGGAGCGCGGCGACCCACGCCGGGAGATCCGGCGGGCCCTGGTCCACGACGCGCTTTGAGAACTCCCACATCCGGTCGAAGTTGTCGGCGAGGGTCACGCCGACGACGATGAAGGGGATCAGCACCACGCCGGCGATCAGCAGCGTCATCACCCCCGCGGCGATCGTGGCGCGGCCGCCCATCCAGTCCTCGATGCGCGAGTACAGCGGCCACGTCGTGATCGCCAGCACCACCGCCCACAGCACCGCGGTGAGGAACGGCCGCAGCACCAGAAAGCACCCGGCGATGAGCATCGCCAGCAGGGCGAGCGTCAGCGTCTGTTCGATGCGGTTGGGCGGAGTCGGCATGGCGATGCGCGGCGGCAGGTCAGTACCCGCCCGGCCGCCCGAAGGGTACTGACAGCGCCCCCTCGGGGGGCAGCGAGCGCGGCGAGCGTGGGGGCCGTTTCATCCTGGCGTCCGGTCAAGTCTAGCACCGCCGTTCGAGGGTGCTGGCGCCGCCCGCGGTCGCTGCCCTACACTGGCGGGATGCGATCGCGGCAGACCAGCGTCGGTGTTTCGCCGGCCGGCGCCGGGAACAAGCGGTGCGCCCGCGCGGAGTTCCCGTGATCCTGGGCTTTCCCGACTACGCGGCGCAGGCGCGCGCGCTCGCGGCCGCGGCGGATCGGCCGTGCCGGATCATCGACGTGCACTGCTTCCCCGACGGCGAGTCCCGGCTCACGCTGCCGCCCGACGTGCCGGCCGACGTCGCGATCTGCCGCAGCCTCGATCATCCCAACGCCAAGCTGGTCGAGTTGCTGCTCGCCGCCGCCACCGCGCGCGAGCTCGGCGCCGCGCGGGTGACGCTGGTCGCGCCCTACCTCGGCTACATGCGCCAGGACATGGCCTTCGCGCCGGGCGAGGCGGTCAGCCAGCGCGTCGTCGGCCGGCTGCTCGCCGAGCGCTTCGACGCGGTCGTCACCGTGGATCCGCACCTGCATCGGGTCGCCGACCTGCGCGACGCGGTGCCCTCGGCCGGCGCCGTCGCGCTGTCGACGGCGCCGCTGGTCGCGCGCTTCCTCACCGCCCGGCTGAAGGCGCCGCTGCTGCTCGGCCCCGACAGCGAAGCGCGCCCATGGGTGGAGGCCGTCGCCGCTGCCGCCGGTTGCGACGCCGCCGTCGCCACGAAGACGCGAACCGGCGACCGGGAAGTCGCGGTCGTCCTGCCCGCGATCGAGCTGTCCGGCCGCGACGTGGTCCTGCATCGACGACGTCGCCAGCACCGGCTGCACGCTCGCCCGCACCGCCGAGCAGTGCCTCGGCCGCGGCGCGGCGCGCGTGCACGTCGTCGTGACCCACGCGCTCTTCGTCGGCGATGCCGTCGAGCGCCTGCGCGCCGCCGGGGTCGACCGGATCTGGAGCACCGACAGCGTACGTCATTCGACCAACGCGATGCCGCTGGCCGCGCTGCTCGCCGCGGCGCTCGCGCCGCGTGCCGCGGGACCCGCTGCGGCCGGGCGGCGCGGCCGCTGAACGACCGGCGGAAATGGCAGCGGCCAGCCGTTTCGGGACGACGGAAAGCGGGTAATATTTCCAGTTGTACCGGGAAATCCTGCCCACGTCAATCTTCTTGCCGTTCGCGCCACGCCCATGTCCATCTATCGCAAGCTTTTCGGCGAAAGGCAAACCGACGACAACGTCCAGACGTCGGCCCACCCCCGGGCCGAGACCGCGGCCGCGAAAGCCGCGAGCGAGGAGGCGGAGAAGCGGAAGCGGCGCAAGGGCGCGCCGATGGACGCCCCGCTGCCGCGCACGTTCACCTGGGCGGCCACGCTGCCGCGCGAGGCGCAGCCGATCGAGCTGATGAAGACGTTCCCCCGCATCGCCAACCTGATCGCCGCGGAATGGACCGAGCCCGAGGCGATGTACGAATATTTCGACGAACTGCTGCACGATCGCCGCGGGAATCGCCGGGGCTTTCCGCCCGCGGTCTTTGCGGAGCTGCTGGCGCTGCGCAAGCATTACGCCACCCTGCATCGGCCACCCACGGCGGGCTGGTAGGAAGCCGCCGCACGCGGGTGGCGCGCACCGGGTGCACGCCACCGTCGAACGGCGATGCCAGCGGGGCGCACGGGGTCGTCCGGGCGATGCACGCGCAGGCCGCGGAACCTGTCGTCGAATTGGCTCAAATGCCCTGCGGGAGCCCAAGCAATTGTCATAAATCATTGACATCTCGCCTCTTTCTCGGCATCGTTGAGAAGAATGTCAGTTGCGCGTCCGCGCGACCGCCTTGGGGGAACCCGCCGAAGCGGCCCGCCCGGCGGGCGGCAGCGAGAAGAATTTGTGATTTATCGGCGTTACTCGAACAAATCTGGAGCAGGCATGGGAAAGGCAACGGGTTGGGGGGGAATCGCGGCGGGACTGTTGACGGCCGTGGCATTGCTTTCGGTGCCGACGCAGGCGGCCGCGGTCGACCCGACATCCCGGCTGGTCATCGCCGGCGGATCGGCGACTTCGGCCAAGATCCTGCCCGGACAGTCCGTGTCGATGGACGTGCGCATCGACTCGCCGGACGTTGCGACGATCGGCGTCGCCTTCCGCCTCACGCAGGTCGTCCCCTGGCGCCAACGGCGTACTTCACCATCACCGCGCGCGATTTCACCGGCTCGATCTACCCCGCCGGAGGGACGCCCGACCATTGTCCCATCAGCTGACCCCTTCAACGGATGCCCGAACGCGGGGGACGGCGTTCTCGACGGCACCAATCCCCTGCTGGATCCGGACAACAACATCAATCTCGGCCGCAACGTCGCCAACCGGGTTTGCCCGCTGCGCCCGGCATCAACCTGTTCGCCGTCAACCTGACGCTGGGCTCGGACGGCGCGACCCCGCTCGGCGTCTACACCATCCAGCCGCTAGCTTCCTGGCGCCGTCTCGACCATCACCGACGTTGTCGACCCCTTTGACTTCAGCATGGGCGGCTCCTTCGACATCATCGTCGGCGCGACGCTGGACGTGATCGTCAACGGCGCGGGAACGGTCACCGCCGACAGCGGCGCGATCTCCTGTCCGGGCACCTGCTCGGACATCTACCCCGGCACGCTGGTCACGCTGACCGCGACGCCGACCGGCGGCTCAGTGTTCGCCGGCTGGAGCGGCGCCGGCTGCGCCGGCACCGGCACCTGCCAGGTCACGGTCGACGCGGCGAAGACCGTCACCGCGACCTTCGGGGTGTTGCCGACGCTGGCGCTGAACAAGGTCGTGGTCAATACCGGCGGCGGCACGGCCGTACCGGCAGCGTTCACGCTGAGCGCTTCGGGGCCGACGCCGCTGTCCGGGCACCGCGCCGGTGGGCCCGACTGCCGTCGCGACCGGCGCCTACACGCTCGGCGAAGTCCCGCTCGCCGGGTACAACCCGGGCACCTGGGGCTGCACCGGCAACGCCACGCCGCTTGTCGGCAACGTGCTCACGATCACGACGGCCGATGCCGGCGCGGCGATCGTCTGCTCGATCACCAACACCTTCAGCCAGCCGACGCTGGCGCTGAACAAGGTCGTGGTCAACACCGGCGGCGGCACGGCCGTACCGGCAGCGTTCACGCTGAGCGCTTCGGGGCCGACGCCGCTGTCCGGGACCGCGCCGGTGGGCCCGACTGCCGTCGCGACCGGCGCCTACACGCTCGGCGAAGTCCCGCTCGCCGGGTACAACCCGGGCACCTGGGGCTGCACCGGCAACGCCACGCCGCTTGTCGGCAACGTGCTCACGATCACGACGGCCGATGCCGGCGCGGCGATCGTCTGCTCGATCACCAACACCTTCAGCCAGCCGACGCTGGCGCTGAACAAGGTCGTGGTCAACACCGGCGGCGGCACGGCCGTACCGGCAGCGTTCACGCTGAGCGCTTCGGGGCCGACGCCGCTGTCCGGGACCGCGCCGGTGGGCCCGACTGCCGTCGCGACCGGCGACTACACGCTCGACGAAGTCCCGATCGTCGGGTACAACCCGGGCACCTGGGGCTGCACCGGCAACGCCACGCCGCTTGTCGGCAACGTGCTCACGATCACGGCGGCCGATGCCGGCGCCGCCATCGCCTGCTCGATCACCAACACCTTCAACCGGCCCGAGTTGGCGCTGGAGAAGGTCGTCGTCAACACCGGCGGCGGCACGGCAACCGCGGCGAACTTCACCCTCACCGCCACCGGGCCGACCGTCATCTCGGGCACCGCGCCGGTGGCGGCAACCGACGCATCGCTCGGCGCCTACACGCTGACCGAGAGTCGGTCCCCGGCTACAGCGCCAGCGTCTGGGGCTGCAACGGCAACGCCACCCCGCTCGCCGGCAACGTGCTCACGCTGACTGCGGCAGACGCCGGCAACACCATCACCTGCTCGATCACCAACACCTTCATCCCGCCCAAGCTGGCACTGAGCAAGGTCGTCAACAACACCGGCGGCGGCACGGCAACGGCGGCGAATTTCACGCTCACCGCCACCGGCCCGACACCGCTGTCGGGCCCGGCGCCGGTGGCCGCGACGGACGTCGCGCTCGGCGCGTACACGCTGAGCGAGAGCTCGGTCGCCGGATTACAGTGCCGGCATCTGGGGCTGCTCGGGCAACGCCACGCCGCTCGCCGGGAACGTGCTCACGGTCACCGCCGCCGACGCAGGCAGCACCATCACCTGCTCGATCACCAACACCTTCAACCGGCCGAAGCTGGCACTGAACAAGGACGCTGAACAACACCGGCGGCGGCATCCGCCACGGCCTCCTCGTTCACGCTGACCGCCACCGGGCCGACCCTCATCAACGGCGCCGCGCCGGTCGCCGCCACCGACGCGATCGATCGGCGACTACACGCTGACCGAGAGCGCGGTCCCCGGCTACAGCGCCGGCATCTGGGGCTGCACCGGCAACGCCACGCCGCTCGCCGGCAACGTCCTCACGGTCACGGCCGCCGATGCCGGGAACACCATCACCTGCACGATCGGCAACACGTTCAACCGGCCCAAGCTCGCGTTGAACAAGACGGTGGACAACACCTTCGGCGGCGCCGCGACACCGGCATCGTTCACGCTGACCGCCACCGGGCCGACCGTCATCGTCGGGCCCGCGCCGGTCGCCGCCACCGATGCATCGCTCGGCGCCTATACGCTGACCGAGAGCACCGTCGCCGGGTACGGCGCCAGCGCCTGGGGCTGCTCGGGCAACGCCACGCCGCTCGCCGGCAACGTGCTCACGCTGACCGCGGCGGACGCGGGCAACACCATCACCTGCTCGATCACCAATACCTTCAATGCGCCGATGTTGGCGTTGAACAAGACCGTCATCAACACCGGCGGTGGCACCGCGACACCGGCGTCGTTCACGCTGAGCGCCGCGGGGCCGACCCCCTGTCCGGCACCGCGCCGGTGGCGGCAACCCCGGTGGCGCAGGTCGGTGACTACACCCTGAGCGAAAGCGGCGGCGCCGGCTACACCGCCGGCACGTGGGGTTGCTCGGGCAACGCGACGCCGCTCGCCGGCAATTTGTTGACGATCGCGGTCGCCGACGCGGCAACACCATCACCTGCTCGATCACCAACACCTTCGACCGGCCGAAGCTCGCGCTGAACAAGGTCGTCAACAACGCCGGTGGCGGCCCGCGCTGCCGTCGGCGTTCACGCTGACCGCCACGGGGCCGACCGTCATCTCGGGCGCCGCGCCGGTGGCGGCCACCGACGCGACTCTCGGGGCCTACACGCTGGGCGAGAACTCGGTCCCCGGCTACAGCGCCGGCACCTGGGGCTGCACCGGCAACGCCACGCCGCTCGCCGGCAACGTGCTCACGCTCACCGCGGCCGACGCCGGCAATACCATCACCTGCTCGATCACCAATACCTTCAATCGCCCCGAAGCTGGCGTTGAACAAGACGGTGATCAACACCGGCGGCGGCGCCGCGCTGGCGGCGGCGTTCACGCCTGCACCGGCGAACGGGCCGGCCGATCATCTCCGGCTCCGCGCCGGTGGCCGCGACCGCGGCGCCGCTCGGCGACTACACGCTGAGCGAAAGTGCGGTCGCCGGATACACCCCGGGCACTGGGGCTGCACGGCAACAGCGTGCCGCTGGCGGCAACGTGTTGACGATCGCCGCCGCCGATGCCGGCAACACCATCACCTGCTCGATCACCAATACCTTCGTCCGGCCGAAGCTCGCGCTGACCAAGGTGGTGGACAACAGCGGCGGCGGCGGCGCGCTGCCGTCGGCGTGGACGCTGACCGCCACCGGGCCGACGGTCATCTCCGGCGCGTCGCCGGTCGCGGCGACCGCCGCGTCGGTGGGCGCCTACACGCTGAGCGAGAGCACGGTCCCCGGCTACACCGCCGGCGTCTGGGGCTGCACCGGCAACGCCACGCCGCTCGCCGGCAACGTGTTAACGATTACCGCGGCCGACGCGGGAAACACCATCGCCTGCACGATCACCAACACGTCGCAGGTCGCGCTCAGCGTCAACAAGACCGGCGGCGGGAGCGGAACGGTGACCAGCGACGTCGGCGGCATCAATTGCGGCGCGACCTTGCCGCCGCCTACGACAGCGGCACCACCGTGACGCTGACCGCCCGCGGCGCCCGGCGGATCGGTGTTCAACGGCTGGAGCGGCGGCGGATGCGGCGGAACCGGCACCTGCATCGTGAACATGAGCGTCGCGACCACCGTCACCGCCGACTTCACCGACAGCGTGCCGCCGACGACGACGCTGCTGACGACGCCGCCGAACCCGTCCAACCAGGCGTTGGCGTCGTTCACGTTCAGTTCCGACGAACCGGGCACCTTCGAGTGCTCGCTCGACGGCGCGGCGTTCGCAACCTGCACGTCGCCGGCCAACTACACGGTCGGCAACGGGAACCACAACTTCACCGTGCGGGCACGCGATCTCGCCGGCAACGTCGACCCGACGCCGCCGTCCTACCGGTGGACGGTGTCCGGCATCGTCATCACCAACGTGCCGATCCCGACACTGTCCGAATGGATGCTGGCGCTGCTGGCGCTGCTGATCGGCGGGCTGGGCATGCAGGCGTTCCGCCGCCGCGGATAGAAGACGGACCGCCGGGGCCGGCGCGTGCCCGCCCCGGTCCCGGCGGAATGACTCCGGCGGCGCCACGGCGTGCAGCCCCTCGAGGATGACGACGACAGCACATCGCGCGGCCGCCCGGCTCCTCCGGGCATTGGCCGTCTGCCTGATCGCCGCCGGCATGCCGGCGCCGCCGCGGCCGGCCCCCTGGAGGATCTCGCCGCAGCCCAGGCCGCATTCGGGCGGCGCGATTTCGAGACGGTGGTGAACCTCCTTCGCCCGCTGGCCGAACAGGGCAATGCCGACGTCCAGAGCAAGCTCGCGTCGCTGTACAGCCTGGGCGTGGGCGTGCCGCAGGACCCGCGGAGGCGGCGGCGTGGTACCGCAAGGCGGCCGACCAGGGCGACGCAATCGCCGAGCACAACTGGGCGTGATGTACCTCACGGACGCGGCGTGACGCAGAACGCGGCCGAGGGCGTCCGATGGCTCGCAAGGCGGCGATCAGGGCGACGCGGTCTCCCAGTACCATCTCGGCACGCTGTACCAGCAGGGGGAAGGCGTGACGCAGGACCTGGTCCAGGCCTGGAAGTGGTTCAACCTCGCTGCGGCGGGGTTCCCGGCGAACGACGCCGACAAGCGCGGGCGCGCGACGCGCAACCTTGCGCTGGTCGCATCCAGGATGACGCCCGCGCAGATCGCGCAGGCGGAAAAGCTGGCGAAGAATTGGAAGCCGACGAGGTAGTCCGGCTTCCGGCGCGCTGAACCGCCGCCGCCCCGCCGGCGGGCATCGTCCCGACCGCGGCGCCGATCCCCCCGCGGGGGGATCGCCCGGCCGGATCGCCGGATCCGTTCGCCACCGGCGCCCTCGCGGCGGCACGCCGCGATTCCCCCGCCGCGTCGCCGGGAGTACCATCGTCCACCCCACGGCGTTGCCGTCGGGCTCTTCCTAAAGATCAACTGTCCGGAGAACAAGATGACCCTGTCCAGCACCCTCCCAGCCCGCATCCGCTTCCTGACCGCCGCCGCGCTGCTCGGCGCCTTGAGCGTCGGCACCGCGCTCGCCGCCGACATCAAGGTGACGCTGTCCGGCGCGAACGAAGTCCCCCCCGTGACCACCAGCGCCACCGGCGGCGGTACGATCACCGTCGGCGACGACGGCGCCGTTTCCGGCAGCGTCAGCACCACCGGAGTCGCCGGCACCGCGGCGCACATCCACATGGGCGCCGCGGGCAAGAACGGCCCGGTCATCGTGCCGCTGACCAAGGACGGCGACACCTACAAGGCCGCCGCCCGGCGCCAAGCTCACCGAAGCGCAGATGGCGAGCCTCAAGGCCGGCGACCTGTACGTCAACGTGCACAGCGCCGCGCATCCCGGCGGAGAGATCCGCGGGCAGCTGAAGTAGGACGCGTCCGGCGTCCCGGGCGGCGGCGGCGGCGCGGCGCGCGCGCGCGCGCGCGCCGGTGGCAGCGCCGGCCGCGCGCCGGCCAGCCCACCGCCGCGCGCGACCGCCGCATCAGCCGTCATTGCAGGCGCCGCGCCACCTCGGCGGCGAACGCCTGCGTCCCCAGCGCGCCGCCCAGGTCGGCGGTGCGCGTCTGCGGCGAGGCCAGCGCGGCGTCGACGGCGCGATCGATGGCGCGCCCGGCGTCGCGGCAGCGCTGCCGATCCGCGATGCTCGCCCATCCAGTCGAGCAGCATCGCCGCCGACAGGATCAGCGAGGTCGGATTGGCCCGGTCCTGCCCCGCGATGTCGGGCGCCGAGCCGTGCTGCGCCTGCGCGCAGCACAGCTCCTCGTTCATGTTGACCGAGCCCGCGAGGCCCAGCCCGCCGGAGAGCTCGGAGGCGAGGTCCGACAGGATGTCGGCATGGAAGTTGGTGGCGCAGATCACGTCGAACTGGCGCGGATCGCGCACCAGCAGCGCGGCGCTGGCGTCGACGATCTTCTCGTCGAGCTCCACGTCGGGAAACCCGGCGGCCACCTGCCGGACCTCGCGCAGGAACAGCCCGTCGCTGAGGATGAAGTTGTTGGCCTTGTGGATCGCGGTCACCTTCTTGCCGCCGCGTGCGCGCAAGCTCGAAGGCCCGGCGGGCGATCCGCTCGCAGGCCCGGGCGGTGATCTTGCGCACCGACAGCGCCATGTCCTTGTCCGGCATGAACTCGCCGGTTCCGGCGTACATGTTCCGGTCCGGATAGAAGCCCTCGGTGCACTCGCGCATGATCACCAGGTCGAACGGCCCGACGACGTTCGGCACGCCTTCGCGCGTGCGCGCCGGCCGGACGTTGGCATACAGATCGAGCTTGACGCGGATCGCCGCCGAGACGTTGACGCCGCCGCGGTCGCGCGCCGGATAGTCGAGATGCGAGATCGGCCCGAGCAGGATGCCGTCGGACGCCGCAGCCCGCTCCAGCACGGCATCGGGCAGCGTCGTGCCGTGTTTCTCCAGCGCGGCGAAGCCGATGTCGTGGTGCTCGAAGTCGAGGCCCAGCCCGAAGCGCCGGTCGGCGGCCTCGAGCACGGCGATCGTCGCCCGCGTGATCTCCGGTCCGATTCCGTCGCCCGGCAGTACCAGTATCGTCATGACGCCAAGTCCTCTTTCAGGTTCGATGCGGGTGAAATGCCTGCCGGCGACGCGCCGCGGTCAGCGGATCGCGTTCGGCAGGAACATCACGAGTTGCGGAAAGATCACGAGCAGCGCGATGACCGCCAGCGTGATGCCGATGTAGGGCAGCGAAAGCACCGCCAGCCGCTCGAAGCTCAGCCCGGTCACCCTGCACCAGCGAATACAGCACCATCCCCACCGGCGGCGTGACCAGTCCCAGCGTCAGCGTGACCGTCATCACGATCCCGAAATAGACCGGATCGATGCCGTATTTCTCGGCCACCGGCAGCAGTATCGGCGTGAGGATGATGATCGCCGGCGTCTGCGCCATGAAGCAGCCGACGACCATCCACAGGACGACGAACAGCCCCATCAGCAGCGTGGGGTCGGTGGTCATGCCGACCATCGCCGCCGCCAGCGCATCGGGCACGTGGCCGCGGATCATGATCACGCCGAAGCCGGAGGTGAAGGCGATGATCAGCATGATCACCGCGCTGTCGATCATCGTGCCGCGGATCTGTGCGTACAGCGTCGCGAGGCCGTACTCCCGGTAGAACAGCGCCCCGAGGCCCATCGCGTAGCAGGCGGCCACGGCCGCCGCCTCGGTCGGCGTGAAGACGCCCGCGTAGATGCCGCCCATGATGATCACCGGGGTCAGCATCGGCAGAATGGCGCGGGAGAACGACGCCCCGAGGGCGCGCAGGCCCGGCCAGGCGCCGCCCGGAAGGTCGTCGCGCCGCGCCCGCCAGGCCACGTAGCCCATCTGCGAGAGCGCCAGCAGCACGCCCGGGACGATGCCGCCGATGAACATCGCGGCGACCGAGACCTCGGCCTCGACCGCGTAGGCGACCATCGCGATCGACGGCGGAATGATCGGCCCGATCAGCGACGACGCCGCGGTGATGCCGGCGCTGAATTCGCGGTCGTAGCCGGCGCGCGTCATCGCCCGCATCTCGATGGTGCCGAGCCCCATGGCGTCGGCGGTGGCGGAGCCCGACATGCCGGCGAACACCATGCTCGACAGCACGTTGGCGTGCCCGAGCCCGCCCTTGATCGGCTGCACCAGCAGGCTGACGAAGCCGAACAGCCGGTCGGTGACGCCGCCGGTGTTCATCAGCCGTCCGGCCAGGAGGAAGAACGGCACCGAGAGCAGCAGGTAGCTGTCGATGCGCGCGGAGAACGTCCGCGCCAGCATCGTGGCCACGCGCTCCTGCATGATTCCGCCGAACAGGTCGGCGGCGCCCAGCAGCGACACCAGCCCGGCGCCGAACCCGACCGGAAAGCCGATCAGGATCAGGACGATCAGCCCCAGCGTCAGCAGGACGAAGACCATCAGAACTCGCCCTCCGGCCGCGGCGCGCGCCCGGCGCGCAGGCGGCCGCTGCGCAGTTCGCCGACCGCCCGCCGCATCGACTGCAGCACGTACCAGATCATGATCACGATCGCGACGAGCTGGACCAGGAAGATCTGGCCGTTGGTCAGCCAGTCGAGGATCAGCAGCCGCGAGTCCCAGTTCTGCACGGCCAGAATCCAGGTGCCGCGGGCGATGACGGCGAGCAGCAGGACGATGACGGCGTCGAACGCGAGCCCCGCGAGCAGCCGCCCGCGCGGCGGCAGGCGGTTGAACAGGAAGTCGACGACGACGTGCTCGCGCTCGCGGATGGCGATGGCGATGCCGAAGAACACCGTCAGCACGAACAGCACCCGCGCCGCCTCCTCGGTCCACGCCAGCGGCAGCGTCAGCGCGTAGCGGAAGACCACCTGCAGGATGGTGACCACCAGCATGACGACGAACCCGGACGTCGCCAGCAGGTCGAGGGCGCGGTCGAACGCCCCCGCCGGCGAGAACCGCGCCGGCGGGGGCGGCGCGGGCGGCGGCCCGGCGCGCGACGCCATGACGGCGGCGCTAGCGCGCGAGCCGGTTGATGTCGTCGAGCAGGTTCGGGCGGCAGTTCTTCTCGGCGTACGCCTTGACGATCGGCGCCGCGATCTTCTTGAACGCGGGGACGTCCGAATGGACCACGGTGACGCCGGACTTCTCCATCTTCTCCAGCAGCGCCTTGGTGTCGTTTTCCACGGTCTGGTCGAGCCAGGCGATCGACTCGGCGAGCGTGCTGTCGAACGCCTTGCGCTGGTCCGCCGTCAGCCCGGCGAGGAACTTCTTGTTGGCGGACACGACGTAGTAGCTCTGCACGTGCCCGGTCAGGTCGATGAACTTCTGGACCTCGTAGAACTTGTTGCCGTAGATCGTCGGGATCGGGTTCTCCTGCGCGTCGACCACACCCTGCCGCAGCGCGCCGTAGAGCTCGTTGATCGGGACCGGGGCGGGCAGCGCGCCATAGGCCCTGAACACGTCGGCGCGCAGCTTGTTGGTGACGCGGACCTTGACGCCCTTGAGGTCGTCGGGGACCTTGATCGCCTTGTTCGAGGTGAGGTCGCGCGCGCCACGCTTGCCGACGCCGACGATGGTGATGCCGTACTTGTCCTCGAGCGCCTTGCTCACCTCCTGCCCGAGCGGCCCCCGCCAGATCCTGAGCCCCTGATCCTGGTCGTCGAACACGTACTCGGCTTCCATGCACTGGTACGGCTGGGCGAGGAAATGGACGACCACGGGTCCGGCGATGTGGAGCTGGATCTCGTCGTTCGACAACTGTTGCAGCATCTCCTTGTCGCCGCCGAGCGAGCCGCCGACGATCACGTCCATCTGCAGCTCGCCGCCCGAGGCCTTGCGCAGCGCGTCGGCCCAGCGGACCATCGCCTCGTTGCCGAAGTCCTTGGCGCCGTTGGCGGAGCCGAGCGTGATCTTCGTGGCCGCCACGGCCGGGGCAACGAGCCCCGCCAGGATCGCTGCGCACACCATCGACCGGAAAACGTTCATGGATCGTCCCTCCTTCGCTTCGCGTGTTGACGTGGTTTAATGCATTCGTTAATACTGATAACGAATTTGCCCGGAAACGGGCTCTATGCCCTTCGTTCGCACCGTTTCACTCTGGGCGCCCGCTCACGGCCTTTGGCGATTCGGCCAGATCGTGGCTATAATGCATGCGTTAAGTAGCCTATAGGACGCATTGAATGCCGTCAAGTCGTCACCAGGACCTGGTCGGAAGCGATGCGCGGGCCGCCGAGCAGGCCTACCGCCGTATCAAGGAGGCGATTCTCGGCGGCGAGATGCCCACCGGCTTCCAGTCGCTCGAGCCCGCGCTGGCGCTGCGCCTCGGCATGAGCCGGACGCCGGTGCACGAGGCGCTGGTCCGGCTGCAGGACGAGGGCTACGTCGAGCTCCAGCCACGGCGCGGGATGCGGGTCACGTCGCTGTCGCACCGCGACATCCGCGAGATCACCGAGCTCCTGGCCTGCCTCGAGGTCGAGGCGGCGGAGCGAACCGCCGCGCGCCGCCTGCCGCCGGCGGACCTGATGGCGTTCGATGCGGCGATCGAGGAAATGGACCGCGCGCTCGAGACGCGCGACATCGCCGCCTGGAACGATGCCGACTACCGCTTTCACCTGCTGCTGATCGAGTCCTGCGGCAACCGCTATCTGATCGACACCGCCAAGCGCTTCCTCGAGCAGGCCAACCGCTTCCGTCATCTCACCTCCGCGCACCGCAAGCCGCCCGTGTACTCGAACGTCAACCACGCGGCGGTGGTCGAGGCGATCCGCCGCGGCGACGCGCAGACCGCCGTGGACATCCATCGCGCGCACAAGCGGCGCTGGCTGCACGAGCTCGACGAGATCCTCACCCGGATCGAACCCGGCGATTCGGCGGCCGCCGGTGCACGCGCCGCGACCGCCGCACCCGCCGGCGCGAGACCGTGACGGACCGCCCGCCGCCCCGGATCGCGCTGGTGCACGCCGTCACGGTCGCCATGCCGCCGGTCGTCGCCGCCTTCGCCGCGCTGTGGCCGCAGGCGCGGCTCCAGCACCTGCTCGACGACGCGCTGTCGCCGGACCGCGAGGCCGACGGCGAACTCACCGCGGCGATGCGGGCGCGGATCGCGGCGCTCGCCGGCTATGCGCGCGCGTCCGGCGCCGGCGGAATCCTGTACACCTGCTCCGCCTTCGGCCCCGCCATCGACGACGTGAAGGCGGCCACGCCGCTGCCGGTGCTGAAGCCGAACGAGGCGATGTTCGCCGAGGCGCTCGATCGCGGGCGCCGCATCGGCATGCTGGCGACGTTCGCGCCCAGCGTGCCGTCGATGGAGGAGGAGTTCGAGGCAATGGCGCGCGCCCGCGGGATCGTCGCGTCGCTGCGATCGCATTGCGTTCCCGAAGCGATGCAGGCGCTGCGGGCCGGGCGCGGCGAAGAGCACGACCGGCGCCTCGCGGAGGCGGCGCCCCGGTTCTCCGACTGCGACGTGCTGCTGCTGGCACACTTCTCGACCAGCCGCGCGCAGGCGGCCGTCGGCGCCGCGGTCCGCGTGCCCGTGCTCACCAGCCCGGGCAGCGCGGTGATCGCCATGCGCGCCGCGCTTGGCGGGACCCCGCCCGGCGCTCCGGGACCTGACCGATGAGCGCCGCGCGCACCCGCGTGCCGCGCGCGGCGGGCAGCGGCGCTGCCGCCGCCCCCCTCGATCGAACGCACGCCGCGTTCCGTCCCCCGGCCGGCAGCGTCGACACGCACGTCCACGTGTTCGATCCGGCGCGGTTCCCGTACTCGGCCGACGCGCCGTACCGGCCGGTGCCCGCGGAATGCGGAACGGCGGCGGATCTCGCCCGTGTCCTCGACGCCGAAGGCATCGCGCGCGTGGTGGTGGTCAACCCGACGTCCGGCTACGGCAACGACAACCGCTGCCTGCTCGCCGCGCTGGAGGAACTCGGCTCGCGCGCGCGCGGCATCGCGCGGGTGCCGACGAGCGCCACGGCGCGAACGCTCGCCGCGTTGCGCGACGCCGGCGTCGTCGGCGTGCGCGTGGACCTCGTTGGAGACGGCTCGGGCCTGCTCGAAGCGCGCGATTTCCGCCGCTTCCTGGCGCGGCTCGCCGACGCGGGGATGCTGCTGCAGCTGCAGTGCGAGGGCGACCAGTTCGCCGCCGTCGCGCCGCGCCTCGCGCAGGTCCCGCTGCGCTGCGTCGTCGACCACCTGGGACGCCCGGACCCGGAGCGCGGCCTCGACGCACCGGGTTTTCGCGCGCTGCTCGCCGGCGCCGACAGCGGGCGGCTCGCGGTCAAGCTGTCCGGCCTCATGCGCTGCTCGGCGCTGCCGCCGCCCCACGCCGACACCGATCCGTACGTCGCCGCGCTGCTGCGCGCGTTCGGCCCGCGCGCGCTGGTATGGGGCTCGGACTGGCCGTTCCTGCGCAGCCCGCGGCGCGTCGACTACGCGCCGACGCTGGCGATGCTGGCGCGGCAGGTTCCGCGCGCCGCGGATCGTCGCGCGATCCTGGTGAGCACACCGGCGCGCTGGTTCGGGTTCTGAGCGGCGCCGCACCCGGGCCGGCGCGGGTGCGCGCGGCCACGGTCGGTCGTCGATCCCACGCGACGCGCGTCGACGCGGCCGCGGTGACGCCGGCGGATCACGGGCCCCCGGACGCGGCCGGCGCACGCCCCCTGCTCGCCATGAACTGCGCCAGCAACGCGGCGGTGTGCGAGCCCTCCGGCCGCGCGGTGATGGCGTCGACGGTGCCCTGCGCGACGACGCGGCCGCCCGCGTCGCCGCCTTCCGGGACCGAGATCGACGATCCAGTCGGCGTCCGCGATCACGTCGAGGTTGTGCTCGATGACCACGACGGTGTTGCCCGCCGTCGACCAGGCGGTGCAGCACGCGGATCAGCTTCTCGACGTCGGCCATGTGCAGGCCGACCGTCGGCTCGTCGAGCACGTAGAGCGTCGCGCCGCGCCGTCCGCCGCGCGCCGCGGCGCCCTGCCGGCACGGCCTCGGCGCGCCGCCCGAGCGGGTCGCGCGCACCTTGGCGAGCTCGGTGACGAGCTTGATGCGCTGCGCCTCGCCGCCCGACAGCGTCGGGCTCTGCTGGCCGAGCGTGAGGTAGCCGAGGCCCACGTCCTGCAGCAGCGTCAGCGCGTGGTGGATGGCGCGATGCGCGGCGAAGAACTCCACCGCCTCGTCGACGCTCATCGCCAGCACGTCGGCGATCGACTTGCCGCGCCACTGCACCGCCAGCGTCTCCGCGTTGAAGCGCGCGCCGCCGCAGGCTTCGCAGCGCGACCTTCACGTCGGGCAGGAAGCTCATCTCGATGCGTCTTCATGCCCTGCCCCTCGCATTCGGGCAGCGGCCGCCGGCGGTGTTGAACGAGAACCGGCCGGCGGCGTAGCCGCGCATGCGCGCCTCGGTCGTTTCGGCGAAAAGGCGGCGGATCGCGTCCCAGAAGCCGACGTAGGTGGCCGGGCACGAGCGCGGCGTCTTGCCGATCGGCGTCTGGTCGACCTCGAGCACGCGCTCCAGGTCGTCCCAGCCGTCGAGCTCGCCGGCAGCCGACGAACTGGGCCGCGGCCTGCGCCGGCGCTGGGCGCCGACGAGGCGCGCGCAGGTTGGCGTGCAGGACGTCGCGCGCGAGCGTGCTCTTGCCGCTGCCCGAGACGCCGGTGATCACGGTGAGCCGCTCGAGCGGAAACCGCGCGTCGCACGCCCTTCAGGTTGTGCAGGCGCAGCGCCGGCCGCGACGATGGCCGCGCTGCGCGCGCCGGTCGCGCGGCGCGGCTGCAGCGGGTGGCGCAGCGGCGCGGCGAGGAAGCGGCCGGTGACCGAGCCCGGCATCCGCATCAGGTCGTCGGCCGTGCCTTGCGCGACGACCGCGCCGCCGCGGCTGCCCGCGCCGGGCCCGAGGTCGATGACGTGGTCGGCGCGGCGGATGGTGTCCTCGTCGTGCTCGACGACGACCAGCGTGTTGCCCTTGGCCTGCAGCTTCGCCAGCGTATCGAGCAGCACGCGGTTGTCGCGCGGATGCAGCCCGATCGTCGGCTCGTCGAGGATGTAGCAGACGCCGCGCAGGTTCGATCCGAGCTGGGCGGCCAGCCGGATGCGCTGCGCCTCGCCGCCCGACAGCGTGGGCGCCGCGCGGTCGAGCGCGAGATAGCCGAGGCCCACGTCGGCGAGGAAGCGCAGCCGCGACGCGCAGCTCGGCGACGATGTCGCGCGCGATCTCGGCCTCGCGCCCCGAGAACTCCAGCGCACGCAGGAAGCGCTGCGGCCTCGCCGACCGCGAGCCGCGCGAGCTCGGCGATCGAGTGCCCGCGAAACCGCACCGCGAGCGCCGTGGGATTGAGCCGCGCGCCGCGGCAGGCGGGACAGGCCTCCTCGGCGCCCGCGTACCACTCGTTCCACCAGACCTCGTCGCCGGTCTGCTCGGCGTCGAAGCCCTTGAGCCTGGCACCCGTGCCGAAGCAGGCCGGGCACCAGCCGTGCTTCGAGTTGAACGAGAACAGCCGCGGGTCGAGGTCGGGAAGCTGCGGTGCGCAGGCGGGACAGGCGCGCCGGGTCGAGAACACGGCGTGCTCGCCGTCGAGTCCGGCTCGTCCGCGCGGCGACCTGCCGCGCGGCGCCTTGCCGGCGGCCGGGAGCGCGTGCACGTGCACGATGCCGTTGCCGAACTCGAGCGCGCGGGCGAGCGCCGCGCGCAGCGCCGGCTCGGTGGCGGCGGTCGACGTCGAGCTCGGCGACCGGCAGCTCGATCGAGTGCTCCTTGAAGCGGTCGAGCCGCGGCCAGGGCTGCGTGGGCAGCATCGCGCCGTCCACGCGCAGCGCGGAGAAGCCCTTGCGCGCCGCCCATTGGGCGAGATCGGTGTAGTAGCCCTTGCGCGCGACCACCAGCGGCGCGAGCAGCGCGACGCGCCGCCCGCGATAGTCGCGTGCCAGCCGCGCGGCGATGGCGTCCTCGCTCTGCGGCGCGATCGGCGTGCCGTCAGTGCGGGCAGTGCTGCGTGCCGAGCTTGACGTAGAGCAGGCGCAGGAAGTGGTAGATCTCGGTCAGCGTCGCCACCGTGCTCTTGCGTCCGCCGCGGCTGGTGCGCTGCTCGATCGCCACGGTCGGCGGAATGCCGAAGATCGCGTCGACGTCCGGGCGCGCCGCGGGCTGCACGAACTGCCGCGCGTAGGCGTTGAGCGACTCGAGATAGCGGCGCTGCCCTTCGGCGAACAGGATGTCGAACGCGAGCGTGCTCTTGCCGCTGCCGGAGACGCCGGTGACGACGGTGAAGCGGTCGCGCGGGATCGCGACGTCGATGTTCTTCAGGTTGTGCTCGCGCGCGTTGTGGATGCGGATCGCGGCCGCGGCCGGCGGCTCGGACGCGGACGCGGGCTCGTGCGCAGCGAGCGCCTCCGATGTCGATGCGCCGGGCGCGGCAAGGACTGCCGACGCAGCTCACCGGGCACGCCGAGGTACTCCCGCAGCGCGGCCCCGGTGTGCGACGCGCCGCAGGCCATCACGTCGGCGACGGTGCCGGCGACGACCACGTCGCCGCCGGCGTCGCCGCCCTCGGGACCCGAGGTCGATCGATCCAGTCGGCGGCGCGGATCACGTCGAGGTTGTGCTCGATGACCACCAGCGAATGGCCGGCGGCGATCAGCCGGCCGAAGGCGTCGAGCAGCTTCGCCACGTCGTCGAAATGCAGAGCCGGTCGTCGGCTCGTCGAACAGGAACAGCGTCCCGCGTGCCGCGCTGCCGTCGCGGCGCGCCCGCGGCGACGCGCGCGCGGCGGCATCCGCCAGGAATCCGGCGAGCTTCAGGCGCTGCGCTTCGCCGCCGGACAGCGTGGGCACCGGCTGGCCGAGGCGCAGGTAGTCGAGCCCGACCGCCGCCAGCGGCGCGAGCGTCGGCGTCACGTCGCGGCTCGTCGGCGAAGAACGCGCGCGCCTGCGCCGACGGTCATCTCCAGCACCTCGGCGATCGAGCCGCGCCGCTCGCAGCGGTCACCTCGAGCACCTCGGCGCGGTAGCGCTTGCCGTCGCAGTCCGGGCAGCGCAGATAGACGTCGGACAGGAACTGCATCTCCACGTGCTCGAAGCCGTTGCCGCCGCAGGTCGGGCAGCGGCCGTTGCCCGAGTTGAAGCTGAACGTGCCCGCCGTGTAGCCGCGCTCGCGGGCCAGCGGCTCCGCCGCGAAGAGCTTGCGGATCGCGTCGAAGGCGCCGACGTAGCTCGCCGGATTGGAGCGGGTGGTGCGGCCGATCGGCGTCTGGTCGACCAGCACGACGTCGTCGATCAGGTCCGCGCCTTCGAGCGCGCGGTGCGCGCCCGGGGCGTCGGTGGGCCTGCCCTTGGCGCGCAGCAGCGCCGCGTACAGGACGTCCTGCACCAGCGTCGACTTGCCCGAGCCCGAGACGCCGGTGACGCACACCAGGCGCTGCAGCGGGATCGCGACGTCGATGCCCTTGCAGGTTGTGCTGCGGGCGCCCCAGCACCTCGATGCGCGCGCCGTCGCGCAGCGGCCGGCGCCGCGCCGGACCGCGCCGGCGCGCCTGCGCCCGGCGAGGTAGTCGGCGGTGAGCGAGCCGGCGCTGCCGAGCAGCTCGCGCGGGGTGCCGAAGAACACGATCTCGCCGCCGCGCTCGCCGGGCCCGGGCCCATGTCGAGGATGCGGTCCGCGGCGAGCATGACCTGCGGATCGTGTTCGACGACGACCAGCGAGTTGCCGGCGTCGCGCAGCCGCTGCATCACCTCGATGACGCGGCCCATGTCGCGCGGGTGCAGCCCGATCGACGGCTCGTCGAGCACGAACAGCGTGTTGACGAGCGAGGTGCCGAGCGCCGTGGTCAGGTTGATGCGCTGGACCTCGCCGCCGGAGAGCGTGCGCGACTGGCGGTCGAGCGTCAGGTAGCCCAGGCCGACCTCGGCGAGGTAAGCGCAGCCGCGTGCGGATCTCGGCGAGCAGCAGGTCGGTCGCCTCGTCGAGCGGGGCCGGCAGCGCGAGGCGCGCGAAGAACTCGCGCGCGCCGTCGATCGGGAGCAGCATGAGATCGTGGATCGTCAGACCGGGCGGCGGCAGCGCCGTCGCCGGCGCATCGTCCGCGCCATGCGGCCGGACGCGCCGCCCGTCCGGTGCGCGCATCGCCGCCCTCCCCGCGTGCCGAGCCGCCACAGCAGCGCGTCGGGCTTCAGCCGCGCGCCGCCGCAGGCCGCGCAGGGCGTGTACGCGCGGTACTTCGACAGCAGCACCCGGATGTGCATCTTGTACGCCTTGGTCTCGAGCCAGGCGAAGAAGCGCTTGATGCCGTACCACGTGCCGGGCCAGGAGCGCTCCCAGCTCACCCAGCCGGGATCGCCGTCGACGCACCCAGCGCCGCGCGGCCTCGTCCAGGTCGCGCCACGGCACGTCGAGCGCGACGCCGCGCTTTTTCGCGTACGCGACGAGCTCGTCCTGGCATTCGCGGAAGCTGGCGGTCTGCCAGGGCTTGATCGCGCCGCCGCGCAGCGTCTTCGCCTCGTCGGGAATGACCAGCCCGTAGTCGATGCCGATCACGCGCCCGAAGCCGCGGCAGGTCTCGCAGGCGCCCAGCGGCGAATTGAACGAGAACAGCGCCGGCGGGGCTCCGGGTAGTCGATGTCGCAGTCGGGGCAGTGCAGCCCGGTGGAGAAGCGCCAGACCGCGGCCGGCTCCGGCGCTGCTCGCCGGTCCGCGGCCCGCGCGCGGCGCGTCCGGCGGCAGCGCGTGGACGTCCACGCGCCCGTCGGCCCAGGCGCAGCGCGGCCTCCAACGCCTCGACCACGCGCGCGCGCTTCGCGCGCTGCCCAGGCGCAGCCGGTCGGCGACGACGTCGAGCACCTGGCCGCGCCGCGCGTGGATGCGCGTGTAGCCCTGCCGCTCGAGCAGCGCCAGCACCTCGCTCTCGGAGAAATTCTGCGGGCACGGCGACCGGGAACGTGATCACCAGCCGCGGATCGCCGGCGGCCGCGCGCACGCTGCGCGAGTCGCGTCGTGGATCGACTGTCGGCGTGTCGCGGCGGACGCGGCGCGCCGCAGCCGCGGCAGTAGAGCGTCGCCGCCCGCGCGAACAGCAGCTTCAGGTAATCGGCGAGCTCGGTCATCGTGCCGACCGTGGAGCGCGACGTGCGCACCGGATTGGTCTGGTCGATGGCGATCGCCGGCGGAATGCCCTCGATGCGGTCGACCTGCGGCTTGTCCATGCGGTCGAGGAACTGCCGCGCGTAGGGCGAGAACGTCTCGACGTAGCGGCGCTGCCCCTCGGCGTACAGCGTGTCGAAGACCAGCGACGACTTGCCGGAGCCGGAGACGCCGGTGACGACGATGAGCTCGGCGAGCGGCAGCTCGAGCGACGAGGTTCTTCAGGTTGTGCTGGCGGGCGCCGCGGATGACGATCTTGTCGGGCATGGATGCGGGGGCGTGCGAACGGGGACCGGTGCCCGGGCTGGCGGGAGCGGGGCATTAAGGATAACGTGCCGCGCGACGGGCTGCGCGCCGACGTCATGGCGCCTGAGCAGGGAGCAAACTATTGGCATCCGCACTAATTCGTTTGGCATCCGCACTTTTTCCCGGATGGCGCGCCGGAAGGAGATTCCGCCGCGCGGTGACGGTGGCAATATCGGACCAGTTCGAAACGTCCGCCGCCGCGACGTCGTTCCACCGGGGCCCGAAGGTAAGAAACGCATGATTGCCACCAGCACATCTCCCGGCCGGGAGACCGAATGCATCGATTCGCCGGGCGCCTTGGCGGTCGACCACGGCCCCCGTCTGCCCGCCGGCATCAGCGTCCTGCTGGTGGACGACCATCCCGCGGAGCTGCGCCTGCTGGGCGAAGTGCTCCACCGGGCGGGGGCGCGGGTGTTGCTGGCCACGGACGGCACCGAGGGCATGCGTCTCGCCCGGGAATTGCGTCCCAGCGTGATCCTGCTGGACATCGGCCTGCCCCCGACCAACGGTTTCGACGTCTGCCGGCAGGTCAGATCCGACCCCGCCACGGCCAGGATCCCCGTGCTGTTCCTGTCCGGCCACACCGAAACCGAAACCAAGCTGGCGGGCTTCGCCGTCGGCGGACAGGACTACGTCACCAAGCCGTTCGTCGAGGCCGAAGTGATGGCGCGGGTTGCGCTGCACGTCGACCTCGCCTGCCGGCTGGCCGGACCCGACCAGGACTCGCCGCGCCGCGGTGACGCCCCGGCATGGCTGACGGATGCGGTGGCGCGGCTGCAGGCCCACCTCGCCGACGCGCCGAAGCTCGCCACGCTGGCCCAGCAGGTGGGCACCAATCCGCGCCGGCTCAACGATGCCTTCCGCACCCACCTGGGCAATACCGTCTACGGATTCCTGCGCGAGGCCCGGCTCAAGGAAGCGCACCGGCTGCTGGTCGAATCCGCGCTGCCGATCAACCTGGTCGGCGAGCGGGTCGGCTACCCCCTCGCCGCCAACTTCGCCACCGCCTTCCGCGAGCGTTTCGGCGTCTCGCCGCGGCAACTGCGCCGCGAGCCCGACGACAGGGAACCGGCGTAAACTCGGCTCCAGCATGGAGCCGACGGTGTGGCGGGAGATCGCTTAGGGACCGGAAGAACGCCGCCGCGCGCGCGCGGGTCCGTGCGCCTCGCCGGATTGCTGGCCTGGCTGTCGCTGGCGGCGCTGACGGCGTTGCCGCCGGGCCTGTCCGCCGCGACGCTGCCGGTCGACGCCCCGTCCTGGGCGCTGACGTCGCAGGCGCAGTTCTGGCTCGACCCGAGTGGCGCTGCGGACTTCGACGCCGCGCGCGAAGCGCCGTTCCAGCCCATCGCCGATTCCAACTTCGGCAACCAGCGCGGCGCGCTGTGGCTGCGGGTCGCGATCGACAACCCCGGCCCGCCGGCGGAGCGCGTGCTGCGTGTCGGCCCGGCCATGCTGGAGCACGTCGACCTGTGGCAGGCGGGAAGCGCCGCCGTGCTGCACGAGGCCTCCGGCCTCGCGGTGCCGATGGCCGAGCGTCCGCTGCCCGGCCGGGTCTCGCAGTTTCCGCTCACCCTGCCCAGCGGGGGCGGCACGCTGTATCTGCGCCTGGCCAGTCCGTCCAGGCTCATCCCCGACGTCTCGCTGTGGCAGGCCCCGGCCCTGCTGCACGAGGCGCGCGTTTTCGACATCCGCTCGGCCGTGATGTTCGGAGCGCTGCTGATGATCGCGCAGATGGCGCTGGTCTACGGGCTGTGGATGCGGGAGTGGATCTGGGGCTTCTACGCGTTGAGCATGGTGAGCTTCATCCTCTTCGAGTCCTCCTACGAGGGCTTCGCCGCCGTCTGGCTGTGGCCCGGGCAGCCAACGCTGTCGCTGATCGCGCTGCCCGTCGGGATGGCCCTGGGCCAGGGCTCGCTGGCGATGTTCGTCCTCGGCTTCATCCCGATGACCCGCCTGCACCGGGGCTGGCGATTGCTGTGGGCCCTCCCGCTGGCCACCGCGCTGGCGCTCGGCGTCGTCTTCGCGGCCGGCTACCGCTACGGAGAACCGATGATGGAGTCGATCGGGCTGGCGGACTCGCTGGCATTGCCGCTGCTCTTGTTCGCGGCCTGGCGACGCGGCTTCGGGCCTGCCCGGTTCGCGCTGGCCAGCTTCGGGCTGATCTACGTCGTGATCGCGCTTCAGCTCGGCAGGCTGTTGGGTTGGTGGCCCAGCCTCGGCCAGGCCGACTCCTGGCTGCTGCCGCCCGCCGTGATGCTGGCGGCAACCCTGCTGATCCTGGCGCACATGGACAAGTTGCTGGAACTGCGCACCGCGCAATTGAAGAGCCTGGCCGAGATTGCCAGCGCCCGCGATGCCGCCAACCGGGCCAATCGCGCCAAGGGCCTTTTCCTTGCCCGGGTATCGCACGATCTTCGGATCCCGCTGCAGACGCTGAGCGGCTACCTGGCGCTGGCTCGCCGGGAACAGCCCGGCGGCACCGTGGGTCGTTACCTGGGAATGATCGAGAAGAGCGGCCAGGCCATGCTCGGGCTGATCGAGGAGCTGCTGCAATTCGCTCGGGGCGAGGAGGGCAGCCTCGAATTGCGGGCAAGGCCGGCCTTTCTGCATGCCCTGATCCGGCAGGTCGCCTCCCAGGGTGAGATCCTGGCCCGCGCCAACGGCAACCGGTTCGTGCTCGACCTCGATCTCGACGTGCCGATCGCCGCCGTGGACTCCGAGCGCCTGCACTCGGTGCTGATGAACCTGCTGTCCAATGCCTGCCGGATGACCGTCGGCGGCACCGTGACCCTGACCGTCGCCGGTCACGCCACGGACGGTCAGGCACTGCTGCGGTTCGCGGTGCGTGACACCGGCCCCGGCGTCGCCGTCGAAGACCGGGAACGGATCTTCCTGCCGTTCGAGCACGGGCGCTCCGGCACCGATTCCATCGGGCTGGGGCTCGCCATCGTTCGCCAACTGGTGCGCCTGATGGGCAGCGACGTCGTGCTCGACAGCCCGCCCGGCGAGGGCGCGACGTTTTCGTTCGCCATCACGGTGCCGGTGGCGGACGAGGCCGACGTATTGCCGCCAGCGTCCATCAGCGCGCCCTTCGGCTACGACGGTCCCGTGCGCACGGTGCTGGTCGTCGACGACGTGGTCGAGAACCGGAACTTCCTGCAGGACCTCCTGACCAGCATGGGCTTCGACGTCGTGCTGGCGGCGGGTGTCCGGGATGCGCTGGCGCAGGCGCGGGACGTCCGGGTGGACGCGGCAATCGTCGATCAGTACCTGCTCGACGGCGATGGCTGGCAGGTCCTGGACGGGCTCAAGGCCGCGGATCCCGACCGGCCGGTGATCCTGCTCTCCGGCACCCCGGCACAACCGCCGGAGGCCCGCGCATCGCCCTGGGCTTTCGACGCCTCTCTGCTCAAGCCCCTGCAGATGGAGGAGTTCACCCGCGTGCTGGGCGAGCGGCTGAATCTCGCATGGCAGGCCGAGCGCGCGCCGGCGACGCCGTTGCCCGCCCCGGCGCAACCGCCGGTCGGACCGGTGACCGCAGCGGACCTGGCGACCCTGCGCCGGGCCGCGTACGAGGGCAGCCTGTTCGAGGTGGAGGACTGGATCGAACGCCGGCGGCACCTGCGCGAAGAGCGCGATTTCCTGGACCAGCTCGCCCCGCTCGTGGCCGACGCCCGGCTGCCCGCGATCGTCAGCCTGGTGGATCGGCGCATCGCGGCCTGAGCAGGCGCCCCGCCCCCGGACGAACCCCGACTCGCCCTGCTCCGGCCGCGCGTCGGCGCCCGGATAAAAGAAAGGCCCCGGAAGCGTTGCCGTTTCCGGGGCCGGGGATGCATGCGACCCGGTGCCGGCAGGAGGATGGACTCCCCCCGGCGCGCGGGCCAGGCCTAGTTCAGCGTCACGCCCCGCACCTGGTGCACGACCTTGGTGTCGGCCACCTTGCCCTGACCGTGGCAGACCAGGCAGGTTTCGGTGTTGATGGCGGTCAGGCCGTCACGCGAGGCCGGCTTGGCCTGCGTCCCCGGCGGTTGCCCGGTGATCTCCGAGACCAGCGCGAGCAGCCGGCCGCCGTTCTGCTGGATGTGCGTGACCGCCTGGTTGCTGTCGTGGCAGGCGAAGCACGCCGCCGCGATCGGCGAACTGACCAGGTTGTCGTACCGGTAGTCGATCTGGCCCTTGCCCAGGATGTTGATCCACGGCGATTGGCCGATCGTCGGCGCGTTGGTCGGGTTGCGCATATCCGCATTGGCGTCGGTCGCCCACAGCAGGTTCGGCGCCGCCGTCATGTTGGCACTGATCCCGAAGTTGTAGCTGCCCGGCACGTGGCACTGCTCGCAGTTGTTGAGGATGCCCGGGTAGGCGATGGTGCCGAAGCCCTTCTGGTTCTGCGGCGTGGCCTCGTAGTTGAACGGGTACTGCCGCTTCGAGGCCGCATGGATCGCGTGCACCATGCTCTTCGCCGACAGCGCCCAGCCGCCGCCATAGTCGTTGGCTTCACCGGTGTGGCCGGTCGACTTGGTCTCGTAGTGGCAGCCACCCGTGGCACAGCCCGCCGGGTTGTTGCGCGCGCCGCTGTGGAACGACGGCTCGACCCCCAGCTGGTCGTGGCACTTGTTGCACCGGGCCGGCTCGACGATCTCCCGCCGCGCTGTCTGGCCGGTCGCCGTCTTGATCTGGAAGTACGGCTCGCGCAGGCGGATGCCCTGCGGGAAGTCCGGATGATCCAGCTTGACGAAGCCCTGGTAGTTGATGCCGAGCATGCCGGTGACCAGCGTGGCGCCCGCCGGCAGCGCGGTCTGCAGCGTCGCGGTGTAATAGCCGCTGGCATCCGGACCGGTCTGCTTGCAGCTCGACGCCTGGTCGCGGCAGGCCAGCACCGTGGCGTTGAAGCTGCCCGTCCAGTCGATCGCCTGGGCCACGCCGTCCTCCTTCGTGGCGTAGCTCACGTACAGGCTCGGCGTGCCGTCGACGTTGGGCAGCAGATAGTCGCTGCCCGCCGGCAGGAACGTCACCGGCGCACCGTCGAACAGTGATGCGGTACTTGATCGACACCTTGCCCGACGCGATGGTGACGGCGCTGATGTCGAAGCCGAGCTTGGGCACCCCGGCCGGCAGGTTCGTGTCCGAGGCCAGCGGGATCCCCGGGCCCTGCCCGCGCGGATAGCCCGGCGTCGGCACGTTATCCGCCGTGTTCACCGGGTAGCCGCCGCGACCTTCCGAGCCCTTCGGGTCGATCGAAGTGTGATAGACGGTCGAGATCGCCTGCGCCGTGTGGCAGTACTTGCACGCGCTGTCGTCCGTGCGCACGCCGCCCGGGGCCGGGTGGTTCTCGCCGGTCGCGAAGTTGATGTTGTTGTGGCACGCCCCGCAGGCCTTGCGGTTCGGGTTGTTCTTCCAGTTGTCACCCTGCGGCGTGGCGTTGACACCGTTGACCCCGTTCGGATCGCCGGTGTGGCAGTTCGCGCAGTTGGTGATCGGCTGCGGGAACCCGACCTCGTCGATGTAGCTGGCCGCCGTGCGCACCGGCAGGAACTCGCCGCGGTGGATCGAGTGGATCATGATCGGGAAGTCGCGCATCGCCTCGCCGTTCGGGAACTTCCGCGGCTCCTTGTTCCACGACGGCACCGTCTTCTTCGAGCCGTCGTCGTAGACGATCTCGTAGGTGCCCAGCGTCGCCGCCGTCTGCCCGTACTTGCGCTGGTTGGTGTGGCAGACCACGCAATACCGGGTGTCGACCCGCGAGCCGCCACCGTGGAACGCCAGATGGCTGTGGCAGTTGTTGCACGAGGCGATCGCCACGATGTCGCGCTGCGGGGCGGACGAGTCGTAGATGAAGTTGACCGTCTCTTCCAGGTTCACCGCCGCGACCGGCGAGTTCGAGCCGTCCGGCGTGTTGTTGCCGGTGTTGCGCGCCGGGCCGGAAATCTGCACGGCCACGCGCTGCGGCTGGCTGGGGTTGTAGCTCGTGTCGCCGAGATCGCCCTTCATCGGGTCGGTGCTGGCGTCGACGAAGGCCTTCACCTGCGTGATGTCCACGGCGAACGTGTACTTGTACTCCCCGTCGCCCAGGTACTCCAGCTTGCCGTTGCTGTCGGTGCTCGGCGACCTCAGGCTGGTCATCTCACCCGTGCCGGTATCGATCCGCACCACGATGTAGTTCACCCAGTTGCTCGGACCGCCGTTGGTGCCCGGCACCAGCTTGGCGATCGAGGCGCTCACGCTGCGCTGCGTCGGCAGCGTCGCGCCCGCGGGCAGCGAGTACATCTTGTCGAGGCCGACGATGGCGTTGCCGTTGAGGTCGGTCACCCTGAACGTGACCGACGGCGCCCCGCCGCCGAACGTGGCGTCGAGGACCTCGCCCTGCATCTTCAGCGCCGCCCACGCGTCCGGCGCCAGGGTGTCGACCTGGATCCCCGGCGACGTCACCGGCGTCGAGGGCCCCGGCGCCCCCGGCGTTCCGTTGATCCCATCACTCCCTCCACCGCCGCAAGCCACCAGGACGGATGTCAAGAGTGCTATCAAGCCACCTCTGACTATCGTGCGCTTCATTTGTGAACCTCGCTTGCCGTTTTACTGCACGTCAGGAATTCCATCGGGCCGCCGCGCTAGACCATCGACAACCCGATGAGATCACGCCGTCGACGCCAAGTGAAGAGCCGGACTTTTGGCATCCCGACTATTTCTTTTGGCATCCGCACTTTCGGCGGCCGGGGTGGCGAGGCACCGACCTCGGCTGCTCGACCCAGTCGCTGCGGCCGATCGAGCGGTTGCGCCGGGGACCGGCGCGGCCGGTGTCCTGCTTCCCCGCGCGCGTGCACGTCGGCGGCGTCGTGCCGGGGCGCGTTTCGTCACGGCACCGGCAGCACCTGGGTCAGGCGGGAATTGACGAACTGCAGGTCCGCCACCGACAGCGAGCCGCTGACGTTGACGTCCCTCAGGTAGTTCGCTGCCGACAGGGTCTGCGTCAGGACCGCGTTGACGCCAAGCAGGTCGGACAGCGTCACCGCCCGGTTCTGGTTCGCGTCGCCCGCGAGGAATCCGACGCGCACCGCCGCGCCGCCCCCCGTTCCGCCGTCGGTGGACGTCACGTCGGTCAGCGAGATCGTCACGTACTGCGCGTTGCCGACGCCGGTGAGACCGACGGTGACCTCGTTGCCGTTGAAGGAGGGACTGCCGGCCGCGGCAGCGCCTTCGGTGACGGTCGCGGTGGCGCCGCTGATCGGCTTGTCGAAGGTCACGACGATCGTGTGAGCGCCGCCGGCGCCGGCGCTCCGCGGCTCGGTTTGCGGGGAGCCGACCTGGAGCGACAGCGGGAGGTCGAACGTGCCGGCAGCGCCGTGCACCTTGCGCGACAGTGCGCCCTGCGGCGTCGGCGCCTGCCCCGGCGCCGCTTCGGTCGTGTACTCGACATGCAGAAGCGCGCCCGACGACGGAGCGCCTTCATAGGATTCGGCCGTGCGATGACCGGTCCCGCCGATGACGAACGCCACGCTGTTGTACGGGCTCCACCCGCCGCGATCGACGATCTCCTGCAGCACCGCCGAAAGGTCCGGTGACTGCTGCGTCGCGCCGACGGCGTTCCATGCGGGAATGCTCCACGGCACCGAGGCCACGGTCAGCGCCCTGTCGGTGAGGTCATGGGCCGTGGACGAGAATGCCGGGGCGTCGTCGGCCGCCTGAGCCCGAATCACCACGTCGGTCGCATCGACGCTGTTCGTCTCGTCGACGGTGAACACCAGGTAGGCGGCATTGATGGTCGCCCCCTGGGGAACGTACAGGTTCTGGAAGCGCAGGCCGACGGTCTGGGCGCCGTTGAACCCCGGGTCCTCGCCCAGCTCGATGTCGGAGCTGTCGATGTACATGAAGCCGGTGCCCAGGCTTTCCTCGACGTCGTCGGCGCCGGAGGCGATCCGATAGTCCAGCGTGGCGGAAGGCGGCGGCGGGATCGGGTCGCCGTTGGTCGTGAAGCTGTCCACCACAGCGCCGGCGAGGTTGACGAACTCGAAAGTCATCTGCGCGCCGTCGGCGGAGATCCGCATGGCGCCGTAATCATCGTTGTAGCGAAGCTGGCTGCCGGGAACCGGCGTGCCGAAACTGTAGATGCTCCTGCCGCCGAGGCCGTTCACGAAATAGGGGATCCCTCCGACATCGATGCGCTCGTAGGTGTGGTCGTGCCCCGCGATCACGGCATCGGCGCCCCATGCGGCAAACGGCCACTGCATGGCGGGTGACGATCCATGCGTGCCCGACGAATACGGCGGATGGTGGAAGAACACGATCTTCCAGGCAGACGTCGACGCTGCCAGCTGCGCCTGCAGCCACGCCTTCTGGGCGGCCATGTCCGCGGGATCGGTCAACGCGGCCTGGCTGTCCAGCGCGAAGAAATGAACGGGACCTCTGACGAAGTCGTAGTACCTCTCGTTGCCCGAGGTACCGCTGCCGGCGACCCCGGCCCCGGGCAGTGTGAAGTAATCGAGGTATTCGGCGAGGCCCCCGCCGTCGTTGTAGTCGTGATTGCCAGGAGCCGGAAAGAAATCGTTGGCCGGGCTGGTCCCGCCGCTGCACCAGGGGCCGGCTTTCGCGTCGGTGAGATGCCCGCAGTAGAACCTGCCGACCACGTCGTCGAAGGTGCTCGCGCCGTAGCGGTTGTCGCCGGCGGCGATGATGAAGCTCGGCGTCCAGCCGTCGACCAGGTTCGCCACGTCGCCCGAGGCGGTGCTTCCGTCACCATAGTCACCAATGGCGGCGAAGACGACGGCAGCGGCGGCGGCGGGAGCGAGCCGGGAGCGAAAAGCGGCGCCGTGCCGGCCGGGCTCGACCTGCGTCGGGTGCCCGGAAAATACTCGGCCTGGCGGCGTGGCCGGGTCGACCCGGTTGCCATCGGCCGCTTGCGCGGCCGCTCCGGTCATGAGAACGCTCAGGCCGACCGCCAGCACCGCCGCCCGCGAGCGACGACGGCAGCCATTTGCGCCCCGGCTCCCACCACCGCCGGAAATCCGCGCCGCTGGGATCACTTCTTCACCTCTAAGTCTGTCAGCAAGTCGAAGGGCCTCGGCCGTGAAGGCATCGTCTGACCGGCGTGCAAAAAACCGGGCAACAGCCGCTGGCGCACGCATGCAGGCGGTTCGACCGCGTCGCTGCGCTGGTGCCGCCTCGGCCTGGCGTCGACGACGTGTACTGGCGCCGCGAGAAACTCGCCGCCAGTGCAGCCGCCGATGCCGGCGGTCAGTAGGTGACGGTGCCGCCGGCCACGTCCACCCGTACGATGGGCCGCGCCAGCGCGCCAAGCGTGGCTCGGGCAAACGCCGTGGCCCAGCCCGGGTCGTCGATGAAGCGTCGGTCGCCCACCGTGCCCGCCAGCAGCAGGACCTTGTCCGCCGTCAACACCTTGCCACTGGGGCGCAGCGGCTCGCAGTCGTTGGCGATGAATTCCTCATCCAGCCAGCGCCGCGCTTCTTCCGGCGCCAGCGGGGCGTCATCGGCGTGCAGTGCCACGGCATGGCGCTTATCCGGTCCGAACTGAACGATCACTTCATGGCGCATGGGGCGTCCTCCTGCATGCAAGCATAGAGTGCCACACGCCGCCCAAACCTGTCCAAGATCAAGAGAGCCGGCAACGCGGGCCGGCGTGTGCGCGGCGAAGGGCGCATATGCCACCGGCATCGGTACTTGTGCGGATATCGCTTAGGATGCCGCAGGAATACTCTATGTCCATCTGGATACCCGCCTTTGCGGGTGCGATACGAGAGGTCACGTGATGGGCGCTAGCCCGGCACAGCTGCCCGCCGGAAAAACTGTCCCGAAGGACGCCAAGGTGCCCGCCGCCCGCGGGCCGCGGCGCTGGTCGAGCTATGCGAGCGCGCCGCACATCCTGTATCCGGCGATCGCGGTGCTCGTCCTGGCCGTGATCTGGGGAGCGACCCTCGGCCTGATCAAGGTGGAGCGCGCCAACTCCGAACGCGCCGCGGTGGCGTCGACCCGCGATCTGGCCGACACCTACGAGGCACAGGTCGTCCGCGCCCTGCGCGAAATCGATCAGACCCTGAAGTTCGTCAAGTATGCATACCGACTGCGGGGCAAGCAGCTCGTCCTCCAGGAGTTGAAGGCCAAGGCATTGTTGCCGCCGGATCTGCTGTTCGTCGTCAGCATCACGGACAGGACCGGCAACATCGTGGCCAGCACCCACTCGTCCGGCACGACCAGCATCGCTGACCAGGATTTCGTCGAAATGCGGCACCAGATGGATGTCATGTCGATCGGTCGCCCGCGAAAGGCGCAGGGCGGGGCAGAGTGGAAACTGCAATTCAGCCGCCGTCTCGAAGCGCGCGATGGACAGTTCGACGGCATTGTGATCGTCTCGGTCGACGCGGCCTATTTCGTCAGCGGATACGAATCGTCGAAACTGGGTGAACACGGCGTGCTCGCGATCCTCGGCACCGACGGCGTATTCCGCGCCCGGCGCACCGGAGAGGGGGTGTCTGCCGGCAAGGCCGTCGACTACGCGACGGTGGTGCCCGTCACGAACCAGGCGGAAAGCGTCGTCGTGCTCGCCACCAACACCTGGGACGGCGTGCGCCGGTACACGAGCGCCCGCCAGCTCTTCGGCTTCCCGTTGGCGGTGATCGTCGGACTGTCCGCGGACGAGAGCGCGGCGGCCGCGTCCCGGATCGTGCAAGCCTACCTGTGGCGGGCGACCGCCGGCAGCCTCGTGCTGATCCTGGTGGTCGTGGTGCTGGGACGAATGAGCCGAGAGCTCGCGTTGAGCCGCAAGCGTGCCGTGGAGGAGCATGTCGCCCATGCGGCGCGCGTCGAGTATCTCGCCTATCACGACGGCCTCACTCAGCTCGCCAATCGCAGCCTGTTCGGCAAACTTCTCGGACAGGGCATCCGCCGGGCGCACCGTCAATCCGGGAAGCTGTCGCTGCTGTTTCTCGATCTCGACCATTTCAAGAACATCAACGATACCCTGGGGCACGAGGCCGGCGATCAGCTGCTGCAGGAAGTCGCGGCCAGACTCAAGGCCTGCCTTCGCGACAGCGATACCGTCGCCAGGATGGGGGGTGACGAGTTCGTCGTCCTGCTTCCGGATCTGGAGGACGAAAGATACGTCGCCGTCGTCGCGCAGAAGATAGTCTCCGCCGTCGCCAGGCCGTTCATCCTCAACGGCCAGGAATTCCGCGTCACGGCGAGCGTCGGGATCAGCGTCTACCCTCAGGACGGCCTGGACGAGCAGACCCTGACCAAGAATGCCGACACCGCGATGTACAAGGCAAAGGAGGGGGGCAAGAACGATTTCAAGTTCTATTCCGAGGAACTGAGCGCCAATTCGCTCGAACGGCTCACGCTCGAATCGGGCCTGCGGCGCGCCCTGGAGCGCGGCGAGTTCGAGCTTCATTATCAAGCCAGGCGGGATGTCCGCAGCGACCGGGTCACGGGCGTCGAGGCGTTGTTGCGCTGGCGGCATCCCGAGCTCGGCACGCTGGCGCCGATGAGCTTCATCCCGCTCGCCGAGGACACGGGCCTGATCGTGCCGATCGGCAACTGGGTGCTGACGACGGCCTGTCTGCAGAACGTGGCCTGGCAGAACGAGGGCCTTCCGCCCGTATGCACATCCGTCAATCTGACGCAGCGTCAGTTTTACGACGAACGCCTGCTGGCCGACCTGGCGGCGATCCTTGCCGCCACCGGCATGGACGCGCACCTTCTGGAGCTCGAAATCGACGAAAGGCTGATGATGCGCGATGTCGAGAAAACCCTGCGGATCCTGACCACGCTTCGGGAAATGGGAATCCGGATCGCCATCGACGACTTCGGCATCGGTTATTCGTCGCTCGCCACACTCAGTCGGGTCCCGTTCGATACGATCAAGATCGCCCGCTCGCTCATCAGCGAGGTCGCGAGTGCCTCCGGCGACAAGGACCTGGCCGAGGCGATCATCGCGGCGGGCCGCGCGCTGAGCCTCACCGTCGTCGCCCAGGGCGTGGAAACGAAGGATCAGGCCGATTTCCTGCGCCGGTCCCGCCGCGGCGAATCCCAGGGGTTCTACCTCAACAAGCCGGTGCCGGCGGACCAGATGGCGAAGCTGCTGCGGTCCCGGACCGAGATCGCGGTTCGCGATGTCGACGAGGCGGCGACGGTCTGAGCGAGACGGACTCCCGCGCGGCGCGCCGATGTCCTAGTCCACCACAAGCACTCTTACATTGGCGTCCACCTGGTCGCTTTCGATGTAGCCGATGGCTCGCGGGTTCTTGGTGATCGCCTTCTTCATCTCCACGCCGTTCGACACTTGCTCCGGCGGTCGACCCCGGCCCGTGAAAATGATCTTCGCCCAGTGGGCCTTGACCTGCGGAGCGGATTTGCCGGCGATCTTCTCGTAGAACTCGTCGCGCGCCACCGAGCCCTCCGCCTGGTCGATCGGCACGGCCGGTCCTCCATCCGGGAAACGGCTCGCCCGTCCCAGAAATATGTCGGCGACCTGATTCTTGCTGAGAGCCGTCACCGGGCTCTTGGAGGACACGACCGCGACCACCTGCGCCGCCGTCGTGCCCCAGCAGAGGCACAGCGCCAGGCCGAGGATGACCGACCCGCTGCGGTTCGCCAGTGACATGCTGCGTCGCCTCAGAATACGAAATCGAACGTGGCGCTGAACACGCTCAGCCTGCCGCCCGGCTGAAAGCCGGGTTGGAGGTTGGTCAGCGTGCCGCGCGAGCCGGCACCGATGTGAACCCGGTCGAACTGCAGCTTGAGGTCGACGTCTTTCGCGATATCCCAGCGCGTGCCGACGGAGAAGGAGTTCTGAACGGGAATGGACTGGAGCGCGAGGTTGAGCCCGGCGTTGAGAGCCGCAGCGGGCCCGACCAGGGAGGGGGGCAAGCCCGACAGGGTCAGGCCGGGGTCGGATGTATTGCCGATCGACCTGGCCTGCGCATAGATGAGATAAGGCGTGAACGCTCCAATCCGGTAGCCGACGCTCCCATACCACGCCGTCCTGTTGCCGACCACGGAATGGCTGTTGGCGTGTCCCCATTCCGCCATCACGAACCACTGGCCGGGATCGTACATTCCGCCGAGCCCGAAGAAGTCGAACGGTGTGCCGTCGGACTCGTATTTGTCCGCGATAGCGGCACCTTCCGGTCCGAACTGCCTGAAACCGTCGAACAGCGGTTGCAGGGACTCCACGGTCACCCTGGTTCGCTGAACCGTGACGTGGCCGGTGGCGGCGCCCTGCACGGCCGTGAGGGAAACGGCCCACAGGTCCTTCGCCGTCACGTCACCCGTCGGGAAGGTGGGCTCGGTCTTGCCGAAGATGCCCTGCAGGGTGGCCGTCATGGCCCCGACGTGCACGCGGTAGGTGGCATCCACGCCGTCGCTGTTGCTGATGGGAACCAGGCTGTAGACCTCGATCGGCGGCCGTACCCACGGGATGGCATAGCCCACCTTTCGATAGTCGGAGACCAGAAACGCCGGCTGTACGATCCGACCGCCGCGGATGCTGAAGTCCGGTGTGAACTCGTATTTCAGGTTCGCCCACTCCACGTGAGGCGTCCAGGAGCCGTCGTAATTCTGCTCGGAGATGACTTGCAGGACGGCCGAGATCTGCGGGGCGAAAGTGGCGGTGACTTGCGCGCCAAGCAGGCTGTCGACCGTGGGGCTCCAGTTCCGCGTGTAGCCGGCGCCGTTGGGTTTCAGCTGGTTGGACACGAAGTCCGCCTGGTTCTCGCTGGAGTGGACGATACCCAGAGTGCCGAAGCCGCTGAACGAGTACATCGGCGTCCCGCTGTCTTCGGCGCGGACTCCGGTCGAGAGCATCGCCATTGCAATCAGGGCGAAGGGGGCGGATTTGCAGGACATGGTGTTCGATGGTTTTTGCTTTCTCACGGCTGCGGTTGAACTGCCGCGATCGGGGATCCGGCAATCGACGCACGACTATTGGGGGAGGGGCGAAGCACTGTCTGTGCGGTATCGTACTTAGCGCCCGGGAATCCGGCCCGCGCCGAAGCACGGCGACAAGCGCGCGGAGCAGCCCATTGCTGCCGAAAGCCATGCGCGATCCGCACCATCGAGCCGACCACAATCAGCCTCGCGCCGTTGCAATGGCTATCCGCTGGGCCGCCGTCTCCACGATGCGCCGGGCGTTGCACGAGGGGCAGACCCCGCGGGCCTTGGGTGCTCAGATGCGGTAGCTGCGCTCGGCGTTGCCGTGGAAATCTTCACGCTGATGTTCGGTCGATCGGCCAGCGCCCTCAAGCCGCGACGCCAGGCGTCCGGCGGGAACAGGCGTCCTCGAGCGTGCAACCGGTCCAGCGTGAGCTTGGCCCCGTTTTGAGACAGTTCAAAGCAGGAATTTGCCGCCTTCTGCGACCCCCACGACGCCCAAGGCAAGAAAACCGGGTGAGTTGCAGCCCTTACCGATTGAGTACCACGGCGTCGACACTCAGAAAGCGTTGATTAGAGCGCCCTGACGCACCGCCAAAGTCATCGGCTTCGCAGAAGAACTGCATGGCCAAAATGGTGCTCAGCTCAGGAGTTTGAAACTTCCCGCTAATGGTCAGGCCCGTTACCGGGGCTGACCTCGAGCCTCGGAGCGTCAGGCTTTTCTCAAGCGCTGTGGTGGTCTGCTCGACGGCGGCGGGTGCAACTTCAGAAAGCGCAAACTCCCGCGGCATTCGCAGGTTGGCACGTTCCACACCGCCCTGGTCGCTCACCAATAGCACAAAGCTGTATTCAGTTCCTGGTTGCAAATCGAACAACTGTGCTCCTCCCGGCCCTGTCCACGCTGCCCGTGGCGGGTTCGACATTTCCTGGCGGCCCACGCCGGAACCCGTGATGGTTAGTCGGATTTCCGGAGCCACGGCGTCGGTCTCGGGAATGGTGGTTGCACACGCCGTCAGCAGGAGCATTGCGCACACGCCGATCGAAGCCCTGATTGAGGAACAATAGGCCTTGAATGGAACAGAGAGCCGGGAAAGAGCAGGGTTTTGCATGCTGAATCTCCTATCCATGGAAGCTGGTAGTTGCTCTGCCGGACGCACTCAGGGCATCAGATTGTTGCGATGCGACTTGCCATTCTTCCCGCAATGCGACAGTCTGGTTGAACCATACCGCTAACAACGGACGCGTGTTCGCCGTTCAGTCCCAGAAGCCTCGCGTGCAGAAAATCGACGGCGGGCGGAACGCTTGGGTTCAATCAATGCAGCGACCTCGGTCTCTGTCCCTCGGGAGGGGTTCATGCGGAAATTGATGCAGCGAGAGTTCGTCATCCACATCGGATTGGCGCTTGCCGTGACGGGGATCGTTGGAGATGTGTACGCCCGAGACCTCCACAGTTACCGCACCGACACAATCGTCGATTCCAATCATAACGAGTGTGCGGGTGTTCCCGCATGCTTGTCCACCACGGCGGCGGGTGTCACCGTACCATCGAGAGGACGGAAATCGGCGCGCTTCGCCTGTCCGACCAGTCATCCGAACCTCTGGGCATGGGACGCCGCGCAGCACGAGCACATCATGGTTCAGCTGGTCGCGGTCGACCAGTGGACGGCGACCATCGAAGGCGTAAACGCCACCAACGTGGAGGGAGAGTTCTTCGTCTCGCTCGGTTGCTCGACCGAGCCTTACAAGGGCACCGGAATTCAGAAATCGCGCCAACTCGCCCCGACCGCGCTGCTGCCGGCACGGAGGTCAATTTCGCGACCTTCACGCCGGGGCCCGGGCCAGGTCGGCAGCGACAATCCATGCGACGGCGTGAAGGATTGTCAAATGCAGCAACAGGCTCCCTTTTCCATGGGCGGGTGGGAAACGACTACGCAGACCTATCAATGCAAAGCGCCGTATCCGTTCGCATGGAATATGGACTATTCCCAAACCGGCTCGCCATCGGTCAGCGCCCTCTCGGTGGTCCGAGAGGTAACTCCGGGCGCAGAGGATGTATTGCTGACAAATTGGAATCCGTTTCAGACGGACGAAGTGCAAGTTACCCTTGCCTGCAGCAAGGACAACTCCTTCGGCGGCAACTGCGGAGCCCCACAAGATGATCCCGGATGTCCGGTAGTGGCAGGCTCGCAGCACAATTACTGCTCGAAAGGCCCGGTACCGGTGTGCTTTCAGACCTACGAGGAGCGGTGCGCCCCGAAGAACCAGCTGTTCAATTGCACGATCGACCTTCTCGTGGCCTGGTGCAGCCCGTGCCCGGGCTAACCCTCCGCGCCAGTCTGCCCGACGTACTCAACGGATAGTAAATCCAACGTCCCCGGCCACCGTGGCGGCGCTCTCAATTCCGCTCGCTTCCTACCGACGCGTCTTGATCCAGGCGTCGACCTGCTCGTCCAGTATCTCAAGCGGCAGAGACCCACCGCCCGGCACGACGTCGTGGAAGGCCCTCGTCTCGGCGTCGAACCGGCTCCCGAGCGCCTTCTGCGCCCGGTCGCGCGCCGCACGGATTCGCAGCATGCCCACCTGGTAGGCGCAGGCCTGCCCGGGTTCGACGATGTAGCGTTCGATCTCGGTGACCACTTGGCCCTCGGGCATGCCGGTCTTCTCCTGCATGTAGGCGACGGCCCGCTCACGCGCCCAACGCCTGTAGTGGATGCCCGTATCAACGACCAGGCGAACCGCGCGAAACATCTCGGCCTGCAGCCGGCCCAGATCGCGCGCGGCCGCGGCATCGCCGCGGCGGCGACGTGATCCCCGGAATCGGTATCGCCATGATCTGGAGTCCGATTTCTCCCGAGAGCGATTGGACGCATGAAGAGCGCGCTTAGTGCCAGTCATTGATGCTGCCGCCGATTTGACGAAGACGAAAGACGGCATACGCGATCCGCCCGAAGTGGAAAACACAGCAGATCGCATCAAGTTGGTGTGGGCGCCGTCTAGTTCAGATCGGAGTCTACGAAGAACTTGGTCCCCGCCACGGTAAGCGTGGCGTTGAGACCTGTCTCGGTGATCTGGTAGAGGAAGACGCCCGGCGAGATTTGGGCGGCGCCGGTAAACATGCCGCCTTGGCCGCCCGCCATCGCCGACAGGTTCGCCTGACCACCGAACTCCCAACCCGTATTGATGAAATTGGAGAGCGCCTGCTCGCTTGTGAAGACGAAGATGAGCTGGTTCCTGCCTATCCCGAAACCCAGGCCACCCTGGACCTGCAGCATCTTCATGTAGGTCTGGCTGCCCGTGCGATTGTTCACCGCCATGCCCTTGCCCGAGGTGCCGCCGGCGATCATGAGTTTCATCCCGAACGTGCTGAATGCGGCGTAGCCTGCCGCTCGCTCGATGTCGCGGCGCGCGCTCGGCTGGATCGCATAGAGTGCCGACAGCGCGCTCTGGGAGGCACTTTCGAGTACCTCCTGCCGGGCCGCGGAGATATCCGCCTGGCTCGGCTTGTTGCCCGTAATCGCGTTCTCGAGATTCTGGAGGATCTGGGAATCGGCGGATCCGGCTGCCGACCCCAGCGCGATCACCAATCCCGCAAGCATCGAATTGAATTTCATTGTGTCCCCGTGTGGTTGAATTCCGTCGTTCGAAGTGGAATTTTACCCCGCCGCGGTACCCAGACCAAAGGCTGCATCCATGTTCGGCGTTCGGGTGCCCGGCGGCGGCAACGCGACACTCACCGCGGCGCCGATGGCGCGCGGGGCGGGTGCGTCAATCTCGCCGTTGCGAATTGCGCGGCGACAAAATGGACACTTGACTCGACCGATCGGCTCCTCCACATTCAGGTTTGCGCGGTTGAATCTCCTATCCGTGAACGGCCAGGATCTCCTCGACGCATTCTCGACGGCGCTGACCACGCTGATAAGCCGGTGGCTGGAACGACTCTTCGGCCCAGGCATCGACGAAATCGCTGTCGGTTCGGTCACCTGGGCGGATCTGGGCGTGATGCTTTGCTTTGTCCTGCTGGTGTTGGTGCTGAACGGCGTGGCCGCTGGCTACGTGCGCCACACGCTGAAAATAGCTGCGGCCGCACCGGACGAGAAGGAATTGCAGCACCATGTCTTCGGTGCGCTGGACAAGCCGCTCTACGTCCTGATCTGGATCTACGGCATCTATTTCGCCGCCACCCCGTTGCTGCTGAGACTCAACCCGGGCGAGGGGTTGCACGTCGTGCGCGAGATTTTCAACAAGGTGTTCGACCTCGGCGTGTTCGCGGTTCTGTTCTGGCTGTTCTTCCGCTTCACGCACGTGCTGGAGATACAACTGGCGCGCTGGACCAGGAAATCCGACAGCAAACTGGATGACCTGTTGGTGCCGCTGGCGGGAAAAAGTCTGCGCACCATCGTGCCGGTGGTGGGCATCATCTTTGCCCTGCCCATCCTCGGCCTGCCACCGGACTATGCGGGCGTGCTGGCCAAGGGCACCAGCATCATGCTGATCGTGACGGTGGCCGTGATCCTGTTCCAGGCGGTGCACCTCGGCGAAAAGGCCGTGCTGGCCGAGTTCGACATCAAGGCCGCCGACAACCTGCAGGCGCGCAAGATCTACACCCAGGTTCACGTCATCAGCAAGCTGGTCTACTTCGTCATCACGCTCTTCACCATCGCCTCCATCTTGATGCTGTTTCAGGAAGTGCGGCAGTTCGGCACCAGCATTCTGGCTTCCGCGGGCGTGGTAGGCATCATTTTCGGCTTTGCCGCGCAAAAGACCATTGCCAATCTGTTCGCCGGTTTTCAGATTGCCATGACGCAACCGATCCGCCTGGACGATGTGGTCATTGTCGAGGGCGAATGGGGCCGTGTGGAGGAGATCTCCTTGACCTATGTGGTCATCCACATCTGGGACGACCGCCGGCTGGTCGTGCCGTTGGGTTATTTCATCGAGAAGCCCTTCCAGAACTGGACGCGTGTCTCCGCGCAGTTGCTCGGCTCGGTGTTTCTCTGGGTGGACTACACCATGCCGCTGGAGGAACTGCGCAAGGCGCTCAAGGAAATCATCGAGACCCAATCCGCTCTGGGACAAACGCTTCTGGAACTTGCAGGTGACCGACGCCAGCGAAAAGACCATGCAAGTCCGCGTGCTCGCCACCACGGCCGATTCCTCCAAGGGCTGGGACCTGCGCTGCGACATCCGCGAAAAGGTCATCGCCTACATCCAGAAGAATCACCCGCAGAGCCTGCCGCAGTTCCGCGCCCAGATCAGCGGAGAGCAGTCCGGTTTGCCGGCGAAGCCTTGAGCTGCAGGCGGAGGACTGCCAAAGGCGGGCCGCTGGAACGCGACCTCGTCGACCTGGTGCGGCCGTTCTTCCGCAAGTGGCGGTGGCGCAGCGCCGCCGAAGCGCAGCTCAAGCTCGACGCCCGCGACGGCCGGCACAAGCTGATCGAGATAAACCCGCGGTTCCCGGCGTACCTGCGGTTCGCCGCGCACTGCGGGCTGGACCTGCCGCTGCCCGCGGCGCGGCTGGCGCTGGGCGAGACCGACGCGGTGCCGGAGCCGTTCGACTACCGCGCCGGCGCGCACTTCGTCAACCCGAAGCCCTTCCTCCATTCGGTGCTGCACGACCTGCGCCAGGGCGGCGATACCGCGGCGATCCTGCGGACGGGCTGGCGCCAGGTCGACGGCACCGGCCCGCTGCTGCAGGAGTTGCACGCGTCGACGACGCGATCTCAACCGCGGCGCGCCGCCTCGATTGCAGCGATGTCGATCTTCTTCATCTGCATCATCGCATCGAACGCGCGCTTGGCGGCAGCGGGATCGGGATCGGTGATCGCCTTCGTCAGGGCGATCGGCGTAATCTGCCAGGACAGTCCCCATTTGTCCTTGCACCAGCCGCACGCGCTCTCCTGGCCGCCGTTGCCGACGATCGCGTTCCAGTAGCGATCCGTTTCGGCTTGGTCAGCGGTTGCGACCTGAAACGAGAACGCTTCAGTTGTGCTTGAACGCAGGTCCGCCGTTGAGCCCGAGGCACGGGAATGCCCATCACGGTAAACTCGACCGTCAACACATCGCCTTTCTTTCCCGGACGGAAAGTCTCCCGGTGCGCGGTGCACCGCGCCGACGGACGAATCGGGAAAGGTATTGGCGTAAAACCGCGCCGCGTCCTCGGCGTCGCCATCGTACCAAAGGCAAATCGTGTTCTTTGCTGGGTTCGCCATGTCACTTCTCCATCAGGTTGAGATGCCAACAGGCAGTGGTGGCGCCAGCGCCGACCTTGATCAATCATTCCATTGGCGGCGCGAAATCCTCCAGTTCATAGAGCTGCCGGATTTCGATGTCGGAGCTCTCGGGCATGGGGTTGGGTGCACGCTTCACCCATTCAATCGCCTCCTTCAACGACTTGCACTTCCATATCCAGTAGCCGGATACCAGTTCCGCTGTATTGGAGAAGGGGCCCATGCGAACCTTGCGGTTCTTGCCGGAGAACGTTACACGCGCGCCTTTGGACGACGGCTGCAGTCCTCCTCCGTCGTGCATGATGCCCGCGGCGATAAGTTCCTGGTTGTACTTTTCCATGGCCTCGATCAATTCCCGGCTCGGCATCGCACCGGTCTCGGATGTCTGGGTGGCCTTTACGAAAATCATGAATCGCACGATCGTTGCCCCTTTTTATGCGTTACCTTCCGGGTGGAACCCCCGGTCGTCGAAATCACCGCTCGATCACGCAGTGCACGCGGGCCGGCAGGTACAGGCCACCCCGCGCGCACCATCTTCTCTAGGCGCCTGGAATGGGCAACACGGGCATGATCTCGACGGAATCGCCAGGGAAGACGGAAAAATGGGGATGCTCGTCGAATAGCCTGGCGGCAGCCTCGTGCGAATCCGCGCGCACAACCATGAAAGCGCCCATGTCATTGCTCGTATCGTCGATCCCGCGTTGCGTGACCTTCCTGGTTTTCCCCAACGGTCCGCCCATGCTGACAATGGCGGCGCGATGCAGTTCGATCCACGCCTTCCAGGCCGCCATGCCTTCTCGTTTTTTCGCACGGCGATCGCCCTCGGGAAGGGCGTCCCAGGCCGCTCGCCGCGGACTGGCCTTGCTGCCAAGGAACACTGCGAGATAGGTATCGTTCGTGCTCATGATGTCTCCTTTCGTTTGCGCTTTGCGGGTTGGAACAACAACTCGATATAGCGATGCAAGTGATCGATGCTCGCGGCCGCGACAGACGCGCTGCCTTTGGCCTTCGCCATGACAAAGGCCCCTTGCAGAACCGCTTGTGTATGCAGCGCCAGGCTCTCGGCGGTCCAGGCGGCGCGAATTCGATAGCGCTTCATCGCCTGCGCGATATCCGCTTCAACCTTTCCGGCGTGCCCGCTGATGCTCGACTCGCACGCCTCGCGGATATCGGGGTTGGTGCCATAGATCTCCTGCACCATCGTTCCGACGAGACAGGTGAACTCGGCGATTTCCCCTTTGAGGATCGCCTTGCGGAAATCGAGGTAGCCCAGGACCCGATCGAGAGGGTCGCTGTGCTGGTGGTAGGGTGCAGTCTCGAAAAAGGCCCCTGTGATCGCGGACCAGTGATTCGCCGCAGCGACCGCCAGCGCATCCTTGCTCTTGAAGTGATGAAAGAACGCACCCTTGGTGACCCCGGCATGGGCGCAGAGCTCATCGACCGAGGTGGACGAGTAGCCTTTCTCGCGGATCAGGGAAAGGGCCGCATCGAGCAGCTTCTGCCGGGCCCCCGCCTTTCGCAAATGTGGACTGATTGCGCGCTCCATGAACGGAACATACCGACCAGTTGGTATGGTGTCAAGACCCGCCTTGGCGGAGTTCTGCGCTCGAGCGCCACCGATGACCGCTATGCCGACTCTCCAACCTGCGAAGGCCCGACGCGCCGACGCCGCGACTTGAACGGCGGCGTCAATCCACTTCTATGACCGCCTCGGAGGACGGTGGTCGACGACTCCGGGTCGGGAACGGCCGAATTGTCGCCGGCGCTTGGAGGCTGCTCTACGATCCACTCCGGCCCTTCGCGCGTCGATGGCCGCAGCACGCCAATCAGCGGCCGCTCGGTCGCGTCGCCTCGATGCCCAGGTCCGGCCACAAGCAGGCACCTGCGATCGCCCGCTTTGGAGCCGCCTGTTTGGGCCCTCCGAGTCAGCAGGCGGGCGACGCGTCCCACTCCTACTTCCTTCTCTGCGGGTAGATCGTCTCGCCGCGTTTGAGCATGTCGACGAAGGCCACGATCTTCTTCTGGCGTCCTGCCGCTGTCTTCATGTTGTGGACGCGAAAGGCGAGCGCAAAGCGGTTCTGCTCGCTGAGGCTCGTCAGCATCTTCCTGGCCTTGGGTTCGGCGTCGATGGCCGCCTGGAGGTCGTCAGGAATCTTCATCTCCTTGCCGCTGCCGTAGGCGCGGTCCCAGCGACCGTCCGCCTTGGCCGCGTCCACTTGCGCGAGCCCGTGCTCAGTCATCCGACCCTCATGGATCAGCCGGGCCACGTTGCCGACGTTGATCTTGCTCCACACACTTATGCTGCGCCGTCGCGTATAGCGCTGCAGATAACTATTGTTATCCAATCCCTTTCGCAGGCCATCGATCCAGCCCCAGCAAAGCGCTACGTCGATGGCTTGTTTCGGCGTCACTGAAGCCAGTCCCGAACGCACCTTGTGGATCTTGATCCAGACCTCGTCCTCTTTGTCGTGATGGCGGGCGAGCCAGTCGTAGAAGCTCTGTTCATCGGCGAACTCATGGACGTTCTTGGGATCGACTATTACTGATGCCATTGGATGGGCTCTCCCTCACGCTCTGACTTTCCTGATCGCTGGACCTGGCACGCGGGGTGCCTGCGGTGTCAGGGTGTCGGCGCCAATCGCTGTCAATGTCAGCTTTCGGCCGCGCAATTCAGCACTATTGCCGACAGCTTTGGGTCGATGACCGCCGCTCCCTCGCGACAGCCGAACGATTGCAGTCAGGTTGCGACCGCCGCCGGGTACGGTAGCCGCAACCGGCTCGGCAGGATTACACCTCGGTCTGCTCGGCGATCTCCAGCGCGTCGTCGACCTCAATTCCGAGGTACCGCAAATGTGCAGCAGCACATTTCATTTATTGCGCGTAGTAAGTTGTTATGTGCAGTGACCCCGCCAGCTCTTTGATAGCAAAGGAGACTGGTCGTTGGTGCTCAGCATAATATTCGGGCCTGATGTGGCGGCCCTCGGTTAACAAATGGCATGTGTGACCTCCGCAGCATTCAGCATTACAGCGAGTGCAGCCACTCGAGCAGCGTCTTGTTCTGCTTCCATGACGGGATCTTGGGGAGCGGGCTGATCGTCAGCGACCTTCTCGAGTGCCTTTCGTTTCATCTCAAGGTTTGCCCGCGCATAAATCTCGGTTGTCTTCACATCCACATGCCCTAGGAAGTCGCGGATGATCTCGAGCGGGACGCCACTCTGCAGCAGGTGCATTCCCTTCGTGTGGCGCAAGCTGTGCGGGCTCACCGGCTGAGTGAAGCCGGGATGATCGCGCCGTACTGGCTCGACATACTTCTGCAGGAGATAGCGCACGCCTGTGCGCGTTAATCGTTCGCCATGCCGGTTCTGGAAGAGCGGCTGGTCAGCGTGCTCGGGGCGATCCAGGCCGTTCTCGCGTCGATGATCGCGCAGGATGTCGACCGTTGCGTCCATCAACGGCACGGCGCGCATCTTTCGCCCCTTGCCCATGAGCCGCACCTGTGGTGGCGTATCCAGGCGCACATCGCCGGCGTTGAGGTCGATCAACTCCTGCACCCGAGCGCCGGTGTCGTAGAGCACGCTCAACAGGACGGCATCTCTGCGACCGGAGGGTGTACCCAGATCGGGTTGTGCCAGGATCTGGGCGAGGAGCTCCTTGGAGAGGTATCCAACGCTTGGGCGCGGATGTCGCCGCAATGGGATGGCGAGGATCTGCTGGCTCTGCAGCAAGCGCTCGGGCACTTCCGACTGCACATAGCGGAAGAACGCGTGCAAAGCGGCGAGGCGATGGTTTTGCGTGCGGATCGAGGCATTCCGGTCGTTGCGAAGGTGATCGAGGAATGCTTCCACCAGGGGTGCATCGATGTGGGCGAGAGACAATCGTTCCAGCGCGATGCCGCGCACGTCGCGACAGAACCGAAGCAAGAGCGTGAACACATCGCGGTAGGCCTTGATCGTGTTGGGGCTCAGATTGCGCTGCGCCGCCAGGTAATGCGTCAAGAAGTTGGTCACGTGCACGGAGAGGTCGGTCGGCTTCATGACTCGATCCTCCGTGGGATGACATCACCGAACGCGGCGTTGGCGCGCACCGTGATCTCTGGGAACAGCTCCGCCGTCAGATGCAGATAGCGCTGCGTTCCGGCAAGAGACCGATGGCCCATATAGGTCGCCAGCACCGGCAGCTTGGCATCGAGGTCGGCGCCCTCGCGGCACCAGCGCAGCAGGGTATGAACGGCATAGGCGTGGCGAAGATCATGGATGCGCGGCCCCTTGCCCCTACCGGGGTGCGCGATCCCGCACCGGAGCAGCAGTTCCCGGTAGAGCCGATAGACCGCCGAGTGGCTCCATGGCCCACCGTTCGGCGATGGAAAGAAGTACGCGAGCGGGTGGACGAGCCCCAAAGCCCGCGGCGTACTTCTGCAGGCGCAGTACCAACGGCAAGGCGGGAGGGACGAGGCGATCCTTGCCAAACTTGCCCTCGCGCACGGTCAGGATGCCGCGGTCAAGGTCAACATCGGCCAGGCGCAGATGCAGCACCTCGCCGAGCCGGAAGCCGCAGCCATACAGTAGTCGGAAGACTTCGGGCATGATGCGGTGGCGCAGCGGCGCGTGCGCAGTCGGCGTGAGTTGATCGACCGCGTGAAGGAGCTCGTGAACCTCGGCGTGTGTCAGGATGCGTGGCGAGAAACTGGCACTGCTGCACTTCACAGTCAGCGATCGATCTGGCACATCGGCGCAATAGCCCAGCTGGCACATGTAGATGGCGAGCTGACGAACGACCACGACGCGGTTCCGGTGTGTTGACGAGCTCTCGTGACGTTGCTTGGCGAGCCACTTCCGGCTGAGGCAGCGGGGTAGCTCGCACTGCGATAGCGCTTCGTCGCATAAGAAACGATCAAACCGAAGCAGTAGCCGGGCTGCCTCACCATACTTGTAACCGCATGCCTGTTTCTGCTGGACGAACTGCCCCATGACCGCAGCAACGGGGCTGTGGAAGCGCACGGTGAATTCTCTACTCGACATGGGGCACCTCCTCGGGGTCCAACGCGGCACTGCGCAGGGCCTCCACGTCGGTCTTGGCGTAGATCAACGTCGAGGCCGTCGTCGCGTGACCGAGGATCTCGGAGATGACGTGAACCGGCGTCTGCTCACGCAGCAGTCGTGTGGCCAGCGTATGGCGTAGCGAGTGCAGACCGTGTCGTTGTGGGGTCCGGAAGTGGACCCCGGCGAGTTCCCTCCAGTAGGTGATGATGTGATAGAGGTGGTTGTTCTCGGAGAAGGGCACGAAGGGCGACCGCAATTTGAGGAACACCTCGCGGTAATGCGTATGAGGACGGCCCGACTTCAGATAGTCGATCAACGCTTCCCCAACGTCCTCGGGCATTGGCAAACAGAGCGGCGCGAGCGTCTTCGATTGGGTTATCTCTATGGTGGCCGCATCCCACTTCAGATCATCGAGCCTCAGCGCTCGGATATCGCCCGACCGCAATCCCAGCCGGTAGGCGAGTAAGAGGATCGCGTAATCGCGCTTGCCTTTGGGGGAGCTGCGATCAACGACATCGAGCAGCTTGGCAACAAGGTCCGGGTCCCATACCGACGGGATGGTGGCATCTCGCGGGACGCGGATCGTCGGCAATACGTTGCTCAGGTCCCGCTGCAGGATGCCTCGCAACAGAAGAAACTGCAGGAAGCTGCGCACATCGGAGATGATCCGCGAGACGGTCTTACGCTTCAGGCGATGGCGAGACGTAACGAACGCGCTCACATCGGCCGCCTGCACTTGACTCAGCGCCGTGACATTCCTTGACTGCAAGAAGTCCGCGAACACCGCGACCTCGTGCATCCGTACGTGAAGCGTTGTCGCTCGAAGATGACGTCGATCCCTGCAGTACTCTTCGTACTCGCGCAGCGGCTTCTTCATCGACGCCGGCACGTGGATGCCTCGCTTGTCGATGCGCGCGCGCTCAAAGCTCCCTTCACGCGCAAAGTCTCCAAGCACCTTGAGGGCAAACACGACGTGGCGTCGCCACCGCTCGTTTGGCTTGAGGCATTCGCCGCTACGCATCCGGTACGCGTCCGAAAAGCGTTCGACCAGGTCCTCCGAGTATTGATCTCCCAAGTTCGCATGACGAGAGAACGCCACGAGGCGATGCCAGACGGTGTGGTAGCGCCGCTGCGATCTCCGGCTATAGCGAAGCTTCTCTAGCCGGCTCGACGCGAGCGCAAAGAGTCGATCCAGAGACGGATTGCTTGGCACTGCATGGTTGGCTTGGTCCACGATCGAGCCCTCCGCAAAAGGCGACCCTGATGGCCGCCGGAAGGCTGATCATGAGAGTTTTATGTGCAGTAATCCAAAGCTAACGCCTTGCTCTCAAAGCATTTGCCCGGGCTACTCTACATAACGTTCCACTATGCGCAATATCTG